>CAWJYI010000031.1:0-658349 GCA_963847015.1 uncultured Alphaproteobacteria bacterium
CCTTGGCGCCCCAAAAACACATTTCGGATAGCGATGCAAAATCCAGCTGACGCAAGGGTTTTGAATTCGCCACGATGCGCGGATCGGCGGAGCAAACTCCGTCGACCTCTTTGATGATCTCACAGCACTCGGCTTTTAGCGCCGCTGCCATGGCGACCGCCGTGGTGTCGCTGCCACCTCGGCCCAGCGTGGTGATTTCCTTGGTCACCGGATTCACGCCCTGAAAGCCGGCCAAAACCACGATACGTCCGCGGTCGAGTTCTTCGCGCACGCGAATGGGCCGCACATCCAAAATGCGCGCGGAAGAGTGGGATTCGTCGGTCATCACTCCGGCTTGACTGCCGGTAAAACTAATCGCCGGCACACCGAAATCGGACAGCGCCATGCTCATGAGAGACATGCTGATGCGCTCACCGGTGGTTAGCAACATATCGAGTTCACGGCGATTGGGATGCGGGCTTACCTGATAGGCCATTTTGACAAGTTCGTCGGTGGTCTTGCCCATCGCCGAAACGATCGCTACGACCCGATGACCACGCCTGTGCAGGTCAGCGAGGCTGCTCGCGACCGCGCGGATTTTTTCCGGTGTTTCAAGACAGGTGCCGCCGTATTTTTGCACGATGATGGGATTGTTGCGCATTTCCATGTTCGACTGATCGATAGCACAATTCCGTGCTGCCTGGCCTGAGGGAGCGATATTCCGATTGTGCCTCCGTTAGATTGCCGCCTCGGTCTTCGCGTCGAAAACATGAAGCCTGGAAGGGCGCATGGCAAAGCGCAGCTTGTCGCGCACCTTCACCCGCACGGTCGGCTCAACGCTCGCCACCATGACACCCTCGCCGACCTTCATATCGAGCAGGATTTCCGAGCCGAGTTGCTCGACCACCTCGATCACGGCATCGAAGCATGGGTGGTCGAGATCGGCTGTACCGGCCACCGTGAGGTCCTCCGGGCGCACGCCGAGCGTGACCTCGTGGCCGATATGGCCGCGCAGGCGCTGCGCAGTCTCGTCCGGCAGCTTGAGGCGCAAGCCGGAGTTCTCGGCGATCAGCGATCCATTCGCCTCGGTCACCGTAACGGCGGCGAAATTCATGGCCGGGGAGCCGATGAAGCCGGCGACGAACTTGTTGGCGGGCTGATTGTACAGCTCGAGCGGCTCTCCCACCTGCTGCACCAGGCCGTCCTTCATGACGACGACCCGGTCGCCCAGCGTCATGGCCTCGACCTGATCGTGGGTAACGTAAATGGCGGTGGTGCCGAGACGCAGATGCAGTTTCTTGAGCTCAACGCGCATCTGCACCCGCAGCTTGGCATCGAGGTTTGACAGCGGCTCGTCGAACAGGAACACGCGCGGGTGGCGCACGATGGCACGGCCCAACGCCACGCGCTGGCGCTGGCCACCGGAGAGCTGGCGCGGCTTGCGCTTTAGCAAGTCGCCGATGCCGAGGATGTCGGCCGCATCGCGTACGCGCTGGTCGATCTCCGGCTTTTCGAATTTGCGCATCTTCAGGCCGAACGCCATGTTGTCGTACACGCTCATGTGCGGGTAGAGCGCGTAGTTCTGGAACACCATGGCGATGTCGCGGTCCATGGGCGCCAGTTCATTGATCACGTTGCCGTCGATTGAGATATCGCCGGAGCTGATCGCTTCAAGCCCGGCGATCATCCTGAGCGTCGTCGTCTTGCCGCAGCCGGACGGTCCGACGAACACCACGAACTCCTTGTCGCGAATCTGCAGATTGACGTCTTTGACAGCGTGCACGCTGTCGTAGAACTTGTTGATCCCCTTGAGGACGACCTGTCCCATTCGCTCCCACTCGCCTCCCAACGGCTTGGGCGCATTCTGCATGCGCTCTTTCAGATCCCGATGACCGAGGGGTGCTGTCAGCCCTTCACCGATCCGGTCAATCCTGCGACGTAGTGCTCGACGAAAAATGAATAAGCGATGGCAACCGGGATCGATCCGAGCAGGGCGCCAGCCATCAGCGGTCCCCAGAAAAATACATCGCCACGGATCAGCTCCGATGTGACCCCGACCGGCACGGTCTTCTGCGCGGGCGAAGACAGGAAGACAAGTGCATAGACGAATTCGTTCCACGACAGCGTGAAAGCGAAGATGCCGGCCGAGAGAATGCCCGGGACCGCCACCGGGATGACGATGTAGAGCATGGCCTGCCAGCGCGAGGCGCCGTCAATGCGCGCGCATTCCTCGAGCTCCTTGGGCACAGCCTTGAAGTAGCCCATCATGAGCCAGGTGCAGAACGGAATAAGAAAGGTCGGATAGGTCAGAATCAGTGCCCAGGGCGTATCACCCAGCCGATAGTTGCGGATCATCTCGGCCAGCGGAATGAACAGCAGCGTCTGGGGCACCAGATAGGTGATGAAGATGCCGGTGCCGAGGCTGCCGGCAAAGGGAAAGTTCAGCCGCGACAGGGCATAGCCGGCGAACACGCCACACACGAGCGAGATAGCGGTTGACACGAGTGCGATGAACGTCGTGTTCCACAGCCACGATGCAAACAGCGTCTCCTCGAGCAAATATCTGACGTGGTCCCATGTTGGATTCCAGGTCCAGAACGGATTGTAGTTGATCGAATTCCAGGGTCGGTAGAGTTCGCCATCCGGCCGGACCGAAGTGATCACCATCCAGTAGAACGGGAACAGCAGGAAAAGCAGAAACAGCGCCATCGGGACGTAGAAGAACACCCACTTTCGCCACCTTGCGCCTTCGATCATGGCTCAGCGGACCTCCACGCGGCGGATGTAGAGAAGCTGGAGGATGACGACCAGAAACAGGATCGGAAACATGGTGAGCGCGATGGCTGCGCCCTCGCTCAAAAGGCCAGTGCCAATCCCGATCTGATAGGCGTAGGTGGCGAACAGATGCGTCGCGTTGGCTGGTCCGCCACCTGTCATCACATAGACGATCTGGAAGTCGGCGAACGTCTGAATCACCGAGAACAACACCACGACCATGGTCACGGGCAGCAGCAGCGGCCAGGTGATGTGCCAGAACCGCTGCCATGGCTTGGCGCCGTCGATCGCGGCAGCCTCGCTGAGTTCAGGACTGATGGTCTGCAGGCCGGCGAGCAGGCTGATGGCGAAGAACGGCACCCCGCGCCAGATGTTGACGATGATGATCGAGATCATGGCGAGGTCTGGATCGCCCAGCCAATTGATCCGGCCGGTGATCAAGCCGAGATGGTAGAGCAGCCAATTGAGAACGCTAAATGTCGGGTCGAACATCCACTTCCAGGCGAAAGTCGAGAGCACAGTCGGGATGATGAAGGGCAGCAGGATGAAAGCACGGGTGAAAGCCTTGCCGCGGAAATTACGGTTGAGCAGCATCGCCAGCCACAACCCGAGCGCCAGCTTGAAGACGGTGGTCACGCCCGTATAGACGAAGGTGTTGTAGACCGAGGTGCGAAAGATTCCGTCGTTGAATATCTTGTAGAAGTTGGCGAGGCCGACGAACTCGCCGGGCACACCCACGCGCGAGCTGGTCACCGACAGCAGGATACCGCGAACGAACGGATAGGCGATGAACATACCGAGCAGCACCAGGGTCGGCACCAGCAGCACGAATGCGAGCCAACGCTCGTCCTCGAGCAGCCGGAGCCTGGGCCGCGGCGCCTGTGGCATGTAGACTTGGGTCTCGGCGATCGCCATTTCGCTTCACCTCGATGCGCCCGGCATGCGGCAGCCACCTTGCTGCCGCACGGACCGGCGAGAGTCAGACTTTCAGGCATAGACCTTCGTGAGTTCGCCTTGCGCCCACTTCACGGCATCCTCCGCCGGCATGCCCTGGACTGCTTTGGCGTACATGTCGGTAATGATGTATTTGGTGAGCACTTCGGCGGGCTTCTTGCCCGATGAGGGCAGAGGATAGCCGGGCGTCTGGCCGAGCAGGCCGGCGACCTTGAAGGGAGCCATGACCTTGTCCTCGTCCCACAATTTGTGCTTCTCCCACGCGTGGGTCGGAGGCGTCGCAAAACCCTTCTGGGAGACGAACCACGGCTCGTAGTTCGCCTTTGTGTGGATCCACTTCAGAAACTCCTTCGCGCCGGCTTGATTCTTCGAGTAGTTCGGAATGACGTGCGAGAAGAAGGTGTGCATGGCGAATTGCCCGGCCGGGCCCTTGGGTAACGGCGCGTGCTGGATGTCGGTTTTCAGCTGCGCGCCTTTCTCGGTGATGTACTTGTCGGGGTTGCGCAGTGACTCGATGTAGATCGAAGCGCCGTTGAGTGTGGCGCAGATCGTTTGCGACAAGAAGGCGCGGTTATTGTTGGTGTCGTCCCAGGCCAGGCCGCCCTCGTCATGGGCTTCTTTCCAGAAGGCCGTCATGAACTTGACCGAGTCGATGACCTCTTTCTTGTTGAGGTTGACGGTCTTGCCGTCCTTCTCGATCTCGGTGCCGCCCCACGACCACATATAGGGGTAGCTGAACGTCGGCGCGTCGCCGAAGGTGTGGCCGAGCGTCTGACCGATCGGCCGGCCCATCGCTTTGAGCTTCTTGCCAACCTCGCGATACTTCTCCCACGTGTCGGGGAAGGCCGGGGAGCCGACCTCGTCGAACCACGATTTTCGGTAGGCGATCATGGCGCCGACGATCGTCCATGGCAGGGCGATAAACTTCTGGCCGTCGACCGTGTTCGATTTGCACAGATCGTAGTAGCCGTCTTCGGCCTTGCCCACGCTGCTTGCGATCTCGGACAGGTCGACGACGCTCTCCGAGTAGATCTGCGGGTGGTTGTTGAAGAGCATGATGATATCGGGACCCGAGCCCGACTGAATCGCCGAGGTGATACGCGGCTGCAGGTCGTTGCCATTCACGGTCTCGAAATTAATCTTGAGTCCCAGCGCTTTCTCGGCGGCAGGCAGCAGCTCCTTGCGCAGCAACTGATCGGAAGCCGGCACGAAGTCGTTCCAGCGCAGCCAGTGTACCGTCGTGCCCTGGGCAAAAGCCGGGGCGCGGCCTGTGGCCAGGATGCCGGCCATGCCGCCTACGACCGCGGCACCGCTCTTGAGAACCTTTCGTCGAGTTACTGTCGTCATGCATTCCTCCTCTGGTGATGCCCTTCGGCCGATCTGACGCCGGCCTGGAGTGCTTTCAGACTGTCGCGCCTCCGTGGTTCAACGCTTGCGCACGTTCTCGCGTGCGCAACACGTTGTCTCAACGATCATTTGTTGGTGTTCGCAACTCATCCGACGTCGGTGGCGACTTCGGCGTGAAACAGGGTGAATTCTTCGCAGGGCAGTTACTGCAGGCCGCGCATGAACCATACCGCATACCGGTACCCTCCCGCGCAGCAGTGGTATTGCCGTCGCCGAGCGGGTTTTCCCCGTCTTATGGAAAGCCTTGGTACCTGATGCTGGCGCGACGTCATTGTCGCCGGTCGCCGCAGGAAATCAAGTGCTAGCTTTGGCGTGCCGGCCATTGTTCACTTCCCGAACTGGCCGCCGTCTCGCGCGGACGCCCTGCTTCGCCGTCGTTTGAAGCGCGCAGCGCGTGGTACGACTTCCTTGAGTAGCTCCACCCATTTGCTTCCCAGCGAACCCTCGCTGGTGACAAAGCCAGTAACGTTGCCACCCGGTCGCGAGAAGTTCGTGACGAAACCGCTGCCCCCCTAGAGCCTTTTCCGTTCCGATAGAATTGGAACGGAGCTCTAGATTTTCTATTCGACGCGTTTTCTTCACGCGAACCGGAATCCACTTCGCTTGAAAACGCTCTGGGGCTCAATTCTACTCAAGCCCAGCACTTTGCGGCCTGCCAGCGAGCGAGAAATGGCACGCGCGTAGCATCATCCGGTGACGGGGCCGATGTCCGCTTGGGTCCAGGCGGTGTAAAGTCGCGGCCTTGCGGCGGGATGTCTGCATCGTCCCGGCGAGCGGACATCGTCAGGCTGTCGGCTTAGGTCCGTTTCGTGCCAGGAACGGACATGGACAATTCACTCGATCACCTCGTCGGCACGGGAAAGCAGCGTCGGGGATACCGCAAGACCGATCGATTTGGCGGCTTTGAGATTGATCACAAATTCGAACTTGGTCGGCTGCTCGATAGGAAGATCGCCGGGTTTTGCTCCGCGTAATATTTTGTCCACATATTCGGCCGCTCGACGAAACAGCTCCGGCGTATTCGGCCCATAAGACATCAGGCCGCCGGCTTCTACATACTCCCGGAAGCCGTGCATGGTTGGAAGCCGCTCGGCAAGCGCCAGCTCATTGATACGAATGCGGTTGGCATTCGCGAGGGGGTTGGACGGGACATAAAGCGCTTCTGCGCGCTTGGCGAGCGAATCAAATACTGGCACGATATCGTCGGCGGTCCGTATCGGCAGCTTGATCGTTTCGACGCCAAACGTCGTAGCCGCAGTTTGCAATTCACGAATCTCCAGTACCGCGCCGCTAAAGCCGACGTACTCCAGGATCGCCAGCCGGCGGATGCCCGGAACGACCTCGCGCAAGAGTTCAAGCCGCTTGCCGGCAAGATCGGTCGATTGGAGCGACATTCCCGTAAAGTTACCGCCAGGTCGCGCCATGCTCGCGGCCAGGCCTTGAGCAACCGGGTCGCCGGAAAGCGCTGCGATAATTGGGATGCTCGACGTGGCTTGTTTGGCTGCTTCGCCACCGACAGTGACGATCGCGCTCACTTTCAGTTGAGCGAACTCGGCCGCGATCTCCGCATAGCGGCCCCCGTTTCCCTCAGCCCACCGATAGTCGATGACAACCGTTCTCCCTTCAACCCAACCGAGTTCTGCCATTCGCTGGACAAAGGCGGCAGTCCATCGACTCCAACCTAACTGTGTTCCAGCGCCCATGAAGCCAATGGTCGGCATTGTTGCTGGCTGCTGCGCTCGCGCCGCGAGCGGCCCAGCTGCCACACCGACCAGTACCCCAAAAAACGCGCGCCGCTTCATGCCGCCCTCCCAAACGCCACCTTACCACACCGGCAGTTTGAGCGGACAGAACAATGCCTTCGCGAGCGGCCGCTTCGGGTCAAGTTGAGAAGTCCGGGCGCGCAACCGGGAGGTCGGCTTTGCCCTCCATACCGGACATCATCAGCCAAGTCTGTCAGGTCCGTTTTGTGCCCAGAAGCCGACATGCCCCTTATTGCACTGTTGCTGGTTCACGAGCGTCGCCCTGACGCTGCCTAAAGTGCTAGATTGTGCCCGTAAAAAGCCTTGTCCTGATCCTTGGGGGCAGCATGCGAAAGCGTGAGTTCATATCATTGATTGCCGGCGCGACAGCATGGCCGCTCGCGGCGCGCGCGCAGCAACCGGCGATGCCGGTGATCGGCTATCTGTCCGAGGTGCCAGATGTCGCGCATCTGAATGCGGCCTTCCGGCGGGGTATGGCTGAATTGGGCTACGTGGAAGGCAAAAACTTCGCGACCGAGTACCGGGTCAACCCGGAGTCATTGTCTCAAGCTGCCGCCGATCTGGTTCGCCGTAATGTGAACGCCATTTTCGCGGCAGCGCCGGCGGCGGTTGCCGCTGTCAGCAAAGCCACGACCAGCATTCCTGTCGTTGGAATAGATTTGGAGAGCGATCCCGTTGCGAAGGGATATGTCACGAGCCTTGCACGCCCAGGCGGCAATATCACAGGAATTTTTCTAGATATCCCGGAGTTGAGCGGCAAGCAGCTGATGCTGCTCAAGGAAATCGTTCCCCGGCTATCTCGCATAGCAATCTTTGGCGTCCCCGACCTCAACGCGCCGCAATTCGTAGCGACTGCGACGGCGGCGCGGGCGGCCGGGGTTGAGACTGAAATTCTGGAGGTGCGGGTCCCAATGACTTACATGGCGCTATCGAGGCGGCCAGAGCGCGGCACGTCGAAGCCGGTATCCTGTTGTCATCCCCTCTCGTGTTCGCGTCTTCGAAGCTAATCGGGGAGCTTGCGCTGGCCGAACGGATTCCCCTCATTTCCTTGTTCGGCGAATTTCCAAAAAACGGCGGCCTCATAGCTTATGGACCGAACCTGAGCGAGATGCTTCGAAGATGCGGGGAATATGTCGGCAAGGTTCTTCACGGTGCCAAGCCAAGTGAGTTACCGATACAGCGTCCAGAGAGGTTCGATCTCGTGATCAATCTCAAAAGTGCTAAGGCAATCGGCCTCGAGATGCCAGCGCAGCTCCAGCAGCTCGCCAATGAGGTCATCGAATAAGCTGGCCGACTGCCGCGTTGGGTCAAAACGGAAGTGGCCCCACCTAAATGGGAAGTCCGTTCTGCCCTCAGATACGGAACATCGTCAGGCCGCTCCAACAGGTCCGTTCAGGCGACATCGCGCCCCACTCACTCGATCACTTCGTCGGCGCGCGTGAGAAGAGCAGTCGGCACGGTCAGTCCCAGTGCCTTGGCGGTCTTGAGATTAATGATCAACTCCACCTTTGTGGTCTGAACGACCGGCAGGTCGGCCGGCTTCTCACCCTTGAGAATCCGGCCGGTATAGATGCCGACGAGACGGGCTGCTTCCGTAAAGCTACCGCCGTAGCTCATAAGGCCGCCGCCCGCGGCGAATTCGCGAAACTGGGTGATCGCAGGCACTGCATGACGTACCGTCAATGCACCAAGCTGTTCGCTTTTGCTGATGAAGAGCGCATCAGGCGCAATCACAAGCGCACCAGCCTGCAGCTGGGCCAAAGTTTCGAATACCGTAGCGAAGTCGTGCTCGGTGCTGGCCTGCACGATATGGAGCTGCAGGCCGAGGGCGCGGGCGGCCGACTGCATTTCTCTCGACATGGTCTCTGCGATAAAAGGGCTCGTCGGGTTGACGAGGAATGCGATGGTGCTCGCGGCGGGAACCAGCTGGCGCAGTAACTCCAACCTCTTCGGCCCGAGTTCAGTGTTCAAGTTGGTCACGCCAGTGGCGTTGCCGCCCGGTCGGGCGAGACTGCCGACAAGTCCAGCCGCAACCGGGTCAGCGCCAACCTGGAAGACGATGGGAATTGTCGTCGTCGCCGCCTTTGCTGCCAGCGCCGCGGGCGTACTAGCCGGCGCGGCTAATACAGCGACCTGACGGCGAACTAGCTCGGCCGCCAAAGCAGGCAATCGATCGTTTGCACCCAGCGCCCAGCGGTATTCGATCGCCACATTGCGGCCCTCGACATACCCGGTCTCTCCCAGCCCCCGGTGAAATGCCCGCAGAAAGTGCGCCCATAGGGTCGGTGAAGCGACGCCGAGAAATCCGATCAGCGGCATCGCCGGCTGCTGCGCTCGCGCCATGAGTGGCCATGCTGCCGCGCCACTTACGAGACCAATAAACTCTCGTCGCCGCATGTCCAACCCCACGCACCGGAGACGGCATCTTAGCGGCTCAGACGGGTCCTTTAATAGGGCCATCGGCATCAAATATCGCCGCGCGGTACTCAGCCAATGTCGCTGATGGGTCAAACTCGGAAGTCGGCCCGCTTGAACGGCATGTCCGTTCTACCCCTGCCGGCTCAACCGGTCGACGCAACACAGGCATTAAATCTCTCTGCTGGCGTTTCAAATTGCAAGGTCTCACGTGGTCGTTCGTTTAGCTGACGAGCCACTTTGTTCAGATGGACTTGCGAATGCACCGACAAGTCGGTGCCCTTTGGAAAGTACTGTCTCAGCAGGCCATTGGTATTCTCGTTCGACCCGCGTTGCCACGGGCTTTGCGGGTCGCAAAAATAGACATCGATGTTGGTCGCCATAGTAAAGCGCCGATGATCCGTCAGTTCCTTGCCCCGGTCCCAGGTCAGGGACTTATACAGCTCTTTTGGTAGCTTCTTCGTCTGCTTGATGAGCGCGTTGATTACCGTCCGGGTGTCCTTGCCTGCCACCTTGGCCAACATCACGTAACGCGTTTGACGCTCGACTAAGGTCGCGATGTAGGTGTTGTTCGGCCCGGACAGCAGATCGCCCTCCCAATGGCCAGGCACCGCTCTATCTTCAACCGCAGCCGGTCGCTGACGGATTGAGACGGCATCCTTCATATGTCCCCGTCTATCGCCATTCGGATCAACCGGTCTGGAGCGACGCATCGAGCGCTTCGATCGAAGATGGCGAAGCAGCTCTTTCTTGAGCACGCCGCGCGCTTGGACAAACAGGCTGCGATAGATGGTCTCGTGTGACACCTGATTATACTCGTCTTCAGGATGCGTTCTCTTCAGCCAACCGGCTATCTGCTCGGGTGACCAATCCAATCTGAGCTTCCCTGCCACGGCCTGCCGAAGCCGCGAATTGATCGCCAATTTACAACATTTTGGACGACGCGATCGTGCCCAGGCATTCTCGTCCGCAACTGTCGCCCGGTAGCGATCACAGCCGCCATTGCGGCTCATTTCACGGCTCACCGTCGAGGGCGAGCGGCCAAGCAGTTTGGCGATAGACCGGGCCGATCGACGTGCGGTAACGCCTCTGGAAATCACCTCGCGTTCCGCAAGCGTCAATGCCAACCTGGAGCGACGCCGCTCCGCAGGACGAAACCCTCCATGCGGGGCAACCAGAAAATAGATCGACGATGACGGCTTACCAAAAGCTCGCCCGATCGCCTTCAGCGACTCCCCGCGCTTCCAACGGTCCCATAATTCCGTCTTTTCTGCCGCGGTAAAACCTCTATGAAATCTCCGTTCCATCCTACACTCCATCTTTTCCCTCTAAGATAAAGTGTTGCGTCGATCGGTTGAGACCGCCCCCCAACAGCAGACGTCGTCGGACCACCGGGGCATGTCCGGGTTGTGCCGATAGCGGAAGCCACAGTCGCCGCTTACTCCATCATTGCTGCCACCGCGAGACGGCCCGGCGCGTCACTCTGGAATCCCAGCTTTGCGGAGACCGTCGATAAACATTTGGTGGGTCCATGGGCCGCTCCTCCGGGCTACCCATTCGGAAATGCGAAAATCGGGTTTGAGTTCGAGCAGACGGGCCGCCGCGTCCCTCGCTTCGGCTTCGCGTCCCAAATGAGCCAAGGCCGTCGTGAGGCAGTAATAGGACGGCACAAAAGTCAGCTTCTGGCTGAGAGCCTTTTTGGCCACGACAACCGCCTCATCGAAACGGCCAAGGTCGATGAGTGCAACCCCCATTTCTGCGAACGTTACGAATAGCAATGGGTCAAACGGGCTTAGCAGAACGGCGCGCTCAAAGCTCCGGATCGCCTCTTCGGGGTTCCCCGCTACTTGGTAAGTCCAACCTCGCGTGCGCCATGCGAAGGCTGCATTCGGATTAGAGGCGATCGCACGGTCCACCATCTCCCTTGCTGTGTCGAAATCACCGGACCAGGCCGCAGCGTAGCCAAGCATGCTCAAGGCTAAGTGGTCGTTTCCGTCGATACTGAGTACTAGCTGGAGAAGCCGCAATCCTTCTGCAAATTCCGACTTCGGATCAGCCGCCCATCCCTGAGTTACATTTTGGATGTGGCAGCTCCCCGCAAGGGTTACAGCAAAGCCATACCGAGGGTCGATCTCCAATGCACGAGAAACGAGCCGAAGGGCCTCAGCCGATCCGCCTCGGGTAAATGAATAGAGGTGCGGCATTGCTCGAAGGCAAAGGTCGTAGGCGCTGAGACTGTTCGGCCGACGCGCGGCCAAATCGATTTCCGTCTGAAACACTTTTGGTTCAATGGCAGAGACAACGCTCTCGGTCATCCGGTCCTGTAGAGTGAAGATATCGCTCAGGTCACCCTCAAATCGATCAGCCCAAAGGTGCACCCCTGTCGCGGCATCAATCAATTGGCCGATGATGCGAACTTTTCCGGCCGCCTTACGCACACTGCCCTCGAGCACGTAGCGGACGCCGAGTTCGCGTCCGACCTGCTTGATATCGACTGCTTTGCCCTTGTAAATAAAACTGGAATTGCGCGCGACCACGAATAGAGATCTGAAGCGCGACAAGGCGGTAGTGATTTCGTCCACCATGCCATCCGCAAAATACTCCTGATCGGGATCGCCGCTCATATTCTGAAACGGTAAGACAGCGATCGATGGCTTGTCAGGAATTGGAGGGGACGCACCCTGTCTCTCAGTCAGCCCGCTATGAATTCCCGCGCGTACAGCGTAGGCGCGGACCGGCTTGGAGATATTCTTGAGCCGCTGCTCGCCGCGGTCCTCAAAGCCAACGTCCAACTTGCCCTCGACCTCGCTGTACACTTTCTCGGAAATTAGGATGGCGCCCGGATCGGCGATCCCCTCCAGCCGGACAGCAATGTTGATCCCGTCGCCGTAGAGCTCACCGTCCTGCCCAACGATAACGTCACCAAGGTTAAGGCCAACGCGCAACTTTAGGGACTACTTCCCGAGGCAAGATGGTCCTGTATCTCAACCGCACATCTCATGGCGGCTAAAGGACTGGCGAACTCGGCGAGTGCGCCGTCACCCGTGGTCTTGATAAGTCGCCCTTCGTGGCGAGAAAGGCTGGGCTCAATCAGTTCCCGCTTGAGCCGCTCGAACTCGGCATACGTAGCTTCCTCAGCACGCTGCATCAGTGCGGAGTAGCCGACCACGTCAGCGGCCAAAATCGCCGCTAGTCGCCTTTGAACCGCTGCTCGGTCACAGCGCCCTCCCGGCCAGACTAATCACCTCGCTCGAAAGGAGGAGCCTACCACTTTGTTGCGCACCTGTGACCGGTGACGGTCCGGTGCTGCGGAGCGAGTGTTCCCAACAGCGGGCCACGGTAGCGAGGAAAGTCGCCGCGCTGCGGGCCTACGACGCTGGCTCCGTTCGCAGCGCGCTTACGCAGCTCTGATCACCGAAGTGTGATTCTCCGTCCGGGGTTGCATATATCCGAAGACACTTCATCGACTGTCACCTTTTGGCGCGCCAGCGAGAACAAGACCACCCTACCATCACTGCAGCGATGCCAAAATCACGGGTCTAATGTGTTGGTCCGCTACGGGTCACGTGTGAACGACGCCCTGGCAAGAACTTTCCGACGTTTTGCATCCCCGGCGCTCGTCGCATCCTCCGATGGGAGGATGTCGCGCGTCAAATATCGATTTTTCGCTCGAAATGGACCCGATCGTTGCTCCTCGCGACGAAGTAGCCAAATACCCTCCTTTGAAAGGAAAGAGACGATGTTCAACCTATATCGAAACGAGCGGGCCATGGCGGCCGCAACGTTCGCCGGAGCACTCGCTGTTGCAACGGCGGTCGGAACTGGCGGCGCCGCGGCTGACCCCACCTGGTCAATCACCATGAAAAACACCAGTGCGATTTCCGCCGATGTCTCAATCATGGTGGGCGGCAACACAGTGGGAAAGGCTACCGTCGGAGCAAGGGGCTCGGCCACCATCACCGTTCCGGCGAAGCAGGGACCTTTTCCTGGAAGGCGGAAAACGGTGGCAAGGAGTGCGGCAGACACGAAGTTGACCTGATCCGCTCCAAGACGTTCGACGTGGCGTGCAATCCATCACCGACAGCCAGCACCTCGTCCCAGCCGAAAACGGCAGATAGCTCTTCTCAGTCGAAGCAAACGAGCGGCGGCAACACCTCCGGCGCGACGCCAAAACCTCTGGACATTCGACTGAAGTCGCTGAGCGATTATCAGAAGAAAATCGACGACGCCGAAGCTGATCTCAAGCAGATCAATGCCAAGCTGGCCAGCGCCGACAAGCTGCCGGTGGCTGAATATAATGAACTGACGAAGAAGGCCGACGAGGACATCAAGACGATCAATAACACAAAAGCAATTTGAGGCGACTTGAAGAGCGTGATCGAAAAATTCGTCGAATACCTTGCCGGCGCTCCCAAAAGTCTCGGCAAACGGAACGGACGGGGGTGCAGAGAAGGCAATTAGTGATTTCATAGCCAGGCATAAGCTTTGCCACCCTGCTGGCGATGCTGCGAAAGATGTCTCCTCTAACGACAGCAAGCATGCGATCTCGTGCAAAATAGAGCGATAGGAAACATCGAGTATCAAAATAATGCCGGCTGCGAACCGCTTCACTTTCCGTCGATGGATTTGATGTTACCAACGAACTAGCGAACTTACTTTGTTCGAACTAGATCGTCCGAGGATTGAAGATGACCACTTTGGTTCGCGCATGCGCCCTTGGATTGGGCTTCCTGTTGACGGCGATTTCCAATATGTGGGCCGCCGATCAGACGATCACTCTAACAATTGGTGTCGGTTCCGAGCTACTGCTTGAGCGACGCTGAAGCTACAGCGAAGCCAACAACAAACATTCGTGGTTACGGTCCCCTGCGCATTCGCCGGACTAGGTTGACGGATTTCGTCGACGTGTCGATGGATTTCGCTAAATCACGATCGACCAAATCACGATCGGCCAAACAAAAAGCCCGGTCTTGCGACCGGGCTTTGATTGCTTCGAAGGTCCTGTAAGCGCAGCTTACGCGGCTTCGTCCGCAACGGCGGCATCGTCACCGTCGGCTTCGGTATCGGCCTCATCGGCTTCGGCGCTGCCTTCGGCTTCCGTCTTGGCGCCACGGCGCGGGCTCTTGGCGAGCTGGCTTTCGATTTCCTTGACCGCTTCGGTCTCCGTCGAATGCTGGACGACGGCGATTTCGCGCGACAGGCGATCGAGCGCGGCTTCGTAGAGCTGGCGTTCGCTGTAGGACTGTTCGGGCTGCGATTCCGAGCGGTAGAGGTCGCGCACCACTTCGGCGATCGCAACGATATCGCCCGAATTGATCTTCGCTTCGTATTCCTGCGCCCGGCGCGACCACATCGTGCGCTTGACGCGCGCGCGGCCCTTGAGCGTCTCAAGCGCCTTCTTGACCAGCGCCGGCTCCGACAGCTTGCGCATGCCGACATTGGCGACCTTGGCGGTCGGCACCCGCAGCGTCATCTTGTCTTTCATGAAATTGATCACGAACAGCTCAAGCCTCGCGCCGGCGATCTCCTGCTCCTCGATCGCCAGGATCTGGCCGACACCGTGAGCGGGATAAACCACGAATTCATTGGCCTTGAAGCCCTGACGCTGCGTCACGACCTTCTTCGGTTCTTCGACCCGCGGGGCGGCAGCCTTCGGCGCAACCGCGGCCTTCGCGGCAACGGGCGCTTTAGCGGGGACGGTAGCCTTGGGGGCAGCGGCTTTAAGAGGAGTCTTGGGAGCGACCTTCGAAGCAGTGGTCTTCGAACCCGTCGCTTTCGCGGCAGTTTTGGCAGTCTTGTCTGGCATTGCGCTTCTTTTGTTTTTCGAGGACTTTGTGGCCGACGCCTTCTTGGCATCTTTTTTCATCGACGCCTTGGCACGGCCTTTGGTTGCGCTACGGCTGGCCGTCGCGGCTTTTTTCGTGGTCTTTGAAGCACTCTTTTTACGCGTTTTCTGTGACACAGCCTGCGCGCGGAACTGCCACGCCCCTGTTCGATGTTTTTACGGGAACCCACCGGGGACCAAAGGTACGCATGGCCGGGTCCGGCTTGTAATGTGCCCAATATAGCACATTTTCCGCAAAAATCAATGATTTACGCCCTGTTCCGGCCCATTCGGGGACCTTTCGGTCCTGAGTCCGTCAACAAGGTTAAATCGGCAGGCTGTCTTGAGGTTGTCTTAAGGCTGTCTTGAAGCTCTTCCGGGTTCGAACCGGGTTCCGCCGCACGGCCGAATCAGTCGCCGGTTCCGGGTTCCCTAGAAAAATATTTCTCGAACTTGCCTTCCATGCCCTCGAAATCTTTCGCGTCGGGCGGCTGGTCCTTCTTCTGGGTGATGTTGGGCCAGCTCTTGGCGTATTCGGTATTGACCTCGAGCCACTTCTCCAGCCCGGGCTCCGTGTCCGGCTTGATGGCGTCGGCGGGACATTCGGGTTCGCAGACGCCGCAGTCGATGCATTCGTCGGGATGGATGACCAGCATGTTCTCGCCCTCGTAGAAGCAGTCCACGGGGCAGACTTCAACGCAGTCGGTATATTTGCATTTGATGCAGGCTTCAGTGACGACGTAAGTCATCCAGGGCTCCGAAACGATCCATTTTCCGGGGTTTGCGTAGCGCAGGAACACCGCAGCCGCAAGTGAAGCAGAGCGATCCCCTGACGCGTTTTCGAGCAGGTTCGTATCCGCCGCAACCCGGCCCGACACAGATAGTTATTCCCGGCCGTTCTGCAAATCGTCGTACAGCACGCGCGCCGCGGTCGCGTCTCCCCGCCGTTCCGAAAATCCGACCACTTTGAGGATGCGCACGCTGTTGTCGAGGCCGACGGTGAGCACGTCGCCGACCTTCACCGCATGGCCCGGCGATTTTTCGCGCATGCCGTTGATGCGGACGTGACCGGCTTCGACCAGCGCGGCAGCGCTGGTGCGGGCCTTCACCACCCGCGCATGCCACAGCCATTTATCGAGACGCTGGCGCTCCAAATGGATTTGCCTTGAGGGATTATTCCTTGCGGCCGGCGAGCTGTTCCTTCAGCGCCGCGAGTTTTGCGAATGGCGAATTCGGATCGACGGGACGATCGCGATCGCGCGGGGCCGCGCTGGTGGCCCATTGCCGATGCGACGGCCCGCTGTCGCGCTTGTCGCGGCCGCCCTTGTCGCGCCCGCCGAAATCGCGGCCCTTGTCGCGGCTGTCGGTCGCGATCGCCCTTGTCGCGATCACCCTTGTTGCGATCGCCGCCGGATTTTTCGCGGCGGTTGTCGTTGTCGCGGCCCTTGCCCTCGAAGCGCTCGCGCGGCGGACGCCGATCGGTGCGATTTTCTTGACGGTTTTCCTGACCCGCTTCCTGGGCCGGCGCGCCTTCGGCTGCCGGTGCAGCGGCGGCATCGGCCGGTGCGCCCTCGCGTGCTTTGCGAAACTCGTTGTGACGGCGGCCGCGGCGATGCCGCTGCTCGCGCGGGGCGCCCTCGCCGCCTTCGCCGGCGGCGGCCGCGGGCTGCGCGCTGCCTTGCGGACGCGCGTCGCGGCCGTGATGACGATGGCGATTGCGGTCATGCTGCGGGCGGCGTTCGTCCGAACGGCCGCCGGGCCGCCAGACTTCCACCAGTTCAGGCGTTGCGGGCGCGTCGGCATTTGCTTCCGCGGCAGCGGCTTCAGCCGGCACAGCCTCGCTGGCGGCAGCAGTCTCGCCGGCGGCAGCAGTCTCTGTGACTTCAGCAGTGGTTGTTTGCGGCGTGCTGGATTCGGACGTTGCGGCTTCGGACGGCTTCCGGCGCCGTGGCGCGCTTCCGCCACGCTTGCCTCGGCTACCGCCACTTGCCTCGACTACAGGTGCTTCGACCACGGGTGCTTCGACCGGCGCGGGCTCGGGTGCGGCTTCGACAGCCTCGGGCACGGTTTCAACGGCGGCCGGCAACAGCGTCACCTCGGGCAGCAGGGCGGCCGACGGCGCGGGGTCGCCCGAGACGGGCATCGACGCCACTTCTTCCGCGCCTGTTTCGACCGATGCCGCAACGGCATCTTCCGTGTCGCTTCAGCCGGTGTCGCTTCAGCCGGTGTCGCTTCAGCCGGTGTCTCCGCAGCGGCATCCGCCGCAGCGGCCTCTGTCGCAACCACCTCTGCCACAGCCTCAACCACCGCCGCCGGTTTCGGCGGCAATGGCGGACGGCGCTCCATGCGATAGCCGAGCGCGCGCAGGATCGAGGCAAAGTCCTCGCCGGCCGATCCCGTCAGCGACGTCATCGCCTGCGTCACCACAAAGCTGCGGCCATCGAACGCGCCCGCGGGCTTTTCGCCGGGCGAATTCTCGCGCCAGGCCAAAGCGGGGCGGATCAGATCGGCGAGGCGTTCCAGAATATCGACGCGCACCGCGCGCTCGCCGGCCTGGCGATAGCCGAGCACGCGATAGGCATCGCGCGGCAGCGCCTTGTCGACCGGGAAAGAAGTCCGCCCGCTCGATGCCAGATGCTGCGCGCCTGACAGCGCCGACATATCGACATTGTCCTGCTTCTCGGCCCACAGCAGCGACGCCAGCGAGCGCGCCGCGGGCTTCAGCAGTCCCGGGAAATAGATGTGATAGGCGCCGAACCGCACGCCGTATTTGCGCAGCGCCGCGCGCGAGGCCTGGTCGAGATCCTTCATCTCGGCGGAAATCTTCGCGCGCTCCAGCACGCCCAGCGCTTCGATCAGCTGGAACGCGATGCCGCGGGCGATGCCGGTGATGTCTTCGGCCTTGGCAAGCCCGAACATCGGGCCCAGCAGCTTTTCGATATGCGTCTTCAGCCACAGATCGAGCCGCGTCTGCACCGCCTCGCGCGGCGCGCCGTTGAGGCGATCGTCGGAAATGATGCGCAGCCGCGGATGCAGCGCGTCTTCGGCGGCGACGAGTTTCGCGACCGCATCGCCGGTCCAGCGGATGGTGCCGTCCGAAGTCAGCACGAACTGATCGTCGGGCGCTGCCGCAAGCTTTTCGGCGCGCGCGTCGATCTCGCCGGCGAGCGCTTTTTGCGCGGTGGCTTGCAGCGCCTTGGCGTCGGAGCCGGCTTCCGCCGCATCTGGTGCAAAGGTGAATCCGTCGAGGCGGCCGATCACATGGCCCTCTACGATCACTTCGCCGGTCTTGCCGATTTCCGTATTCAAAACACTGTTCTCCCGCAGGCGGCGCATCAATACACTGGTCCGGCGATCAACGAAACGCTCCGTTAGCCGTTCATGCAGCGCATCGGACAATTTATTTTCGACCTCGCGCGCGATCCCCTGCCAGTGATCGGGGTCCGACAGCCAGTCCGGCCGGTTGGCGACGAAGGTCCAGGTGCGGATCTGCGCGATCCGGCCCGACAAGGTGTCGATATCGCCGGTGACGCGGTCGGCCTGGTCGACCTGGGCGGCAAACCATGTGTCCGGAATCCGACCATTTTTCATTAAATACGAATAAAGCGTGGTCACGAGTTCGGCATGGGCGGCCGGCGCGATCTTGCGGTAATCCGGAATCTGGCAGGCGTCCCACAGCCGTTCCACGGCGGCCGCGCCATGGGCCATGTCGCGCACCTCGGCGTCGCGCGCCGCATGGTCGAGCACGCGCAAATCCTCGGCGATCGGCGCGCGGGTCAGCGCCTCATGGCCCGGCGACAGCGCGAGCGATACCTGCAGGCTGCCGAGCGAAGAAAAATCCAGTTTCGAATTTCGCCATTGCAGCATTTTCACGCTGTCGAAGGTGTGGTTCTGCAGCGCGTTGACCAGTTCCGGCTCGAACGGCGCGCAACGCCCGGTGGTGCCGAAGGTGCCGTTGCGCGTGGCGCGGCCGGCGCGGCCGGCGATCTGCGCAAACTCCGACGGGTTGAGGCGGCGGAACTGGTAGCCGTCATATTTGCGGTCGGAGGCGAACGCCACGTGATCGACGTCGAGATTGAGCCCCATGCCGACGGCATCGGTGGCGACGAGATAATCGACGTCGCCGTTCTGGAACATCGCGACTTGCGCATTTCTGCGTGCGCGGCGACAGCGAGCCCAGCACCACGGCGGCGCCGCCATGCTGGCGCTTGATCAATTCCGCGATCGCATAGACTTCATCGGCCGAGAACGCGACGATTGCAGTTCGACGCGGCTGGCGGGTGATCTTGCGGTCGCCGGCGAATTCGAGCTGCGACAGCCGCGGCCGCGTGACGATGGACGCGCCCGGCAGCAGCCGCTCGATGATCGGGCGCATGGTGGCGGCGCCCAGCAGCAGCGTCTCGTCACGGCCGCGCCGGTGCAGGATGCGATCGGTGAAGACATGCCCGCGCTCCAGATCGGCGGCGATCTGGATTTCATCGACGGCGAGAAACGACACGTCGATATCCCGCGGCATTGCTTCCACGGTGGAAACCCAGAAGCGCGGATTTTTCGGCTTGATCTTCTCCTCGCCGGTAATCAGCGCGACGGAATTCACGCCCGCGCGATCGACGCACTTGTTGTAGACCTCGCGCGCCAGCAGCCGCAGCGGCAGGCCGATGATCCCGGAGGAATGCGCCAGCATCCGCTCGATCGCCAGATGGGTCTTGCCGGTGTTGGTCGGCCCGAGCACGGCGGTAACGCCGGCGCCGGGGGCCCGTTCATTGCCGAACGAAGTAGGAGAGAAAGCCATATTTTGCAGGTGTTTCTGACGTCACGCGCTATCTGGCGCGCGTTATCTCGAGTGTCTCATTATGCGACGCTTGCCCGTCGCGGCTTAAGTTCTGGAACGAGTCTGGAACGAATAGCGTCCGAATCGCTGACTCCTTCCGAGACCGGCTTCGTTCACCGCAACATCTCGCGTGGGCTAATCGAGGCGGCACTAGATCGGGTTTTTGGCAGCTCCACAAGCGACTGTTTTTCGACGAATTCCTTAAAGTTCGGACGTGTCCGGAGTCGAATCAGAAGTGAGCAAGAGTCAACAGGATTCGAAATTCCTCTCTGCCCGGGAATTCGCGCGATGCCCGAGCATCCTTCCGATTCTCCCGAGACATCCGGGTCCCCGAAGAAGGGGAAGAAGCGTCCTCCTTTTACTGCGTCTTCGCCACCCGCGGCGGCGCGGCTGTGGTGATGAACGAGGTCGCCTCCAGCATCGCGGGGCCGAACGGGGTCGGGATCGTCATGCGGAACGGAACCAGGATGCGGGTGCCGGCGATCGGCACGAAGGCGATCTCGATATTGCGCTGGGCGGCGAGATATTTGATGACGGGGCGATCGGGGATATAGCCCGCGACCGGCGTGAAATAGACCGCGCAGACCACCGCCGGCCCGTGATAGCCGCGCTCGGCCTTGACCATTTCCATGCGCTTGAAATCGAGTTTCAAATCGTAGCGCAGCCGGCCGTCGAAGATGCCAGCACCCGTGCGGCAGGCATCGGGCGAGAGCGGATCGGCATTTCCGGGCACGCGCAGCATCGCGCCGGTCATGGGATCGAGCACGTTCTTGCGTTGCGCGTCGGTGACGACGATGCGGTCGGGATCGACAGGCGGTTCGGGCTCGATCGAAAAATCCTTCACCCCGCCATTGGCGAGCACGAGGCGGATGGTTTCGGATTTTTTCGCCGTCGTGGTGATGGCGGTATAGGCGTTGGCGACCAGCGCGCCGTTGACGACGCGGCCCTGCGAGGCGCCGGAGCCGGTGCCGCCGGAAAACGCCTTCAGCAGCCCCGAGGTGCCGCCCTGGGCGGAGGCCACGAACGTGTCGTCGCCGATTTCGATGGTCCAGGCGCCCTTGCCGACGGGGATGCCCGCGAGCGAGGCTTCATAATGGGCGTCGAGCCGGCCCTGCGCATGGGCCGATGGGGCCAGAAATGGGGCCGAGAAAGCCAAGAATGCGCTGGCGCACAGGGTCAGCCCAGACCCACGCGTGCGCGCAGCCCAGACAAGACCGTGGCGGCGCCAAAATGGCGTCCAATGGCGCGATGGGTAGTCACTACTTGACGGTCCTGCTGTCGGCGCGAGCTTTTATTTATTTAAACAGAAAAACAGGGCACACAACGCGTGTTCCGCATGCCCTCCCGCCCTATCGGGGCGGACCCTTACTTTTCCGATCAGAACACGCGTAAAATAAGACTGCGGGCCGGCCTTTGGCCGCTGGATGGCCCTGCTCGCGCGGAAGTGACGATTTCGGCGGCGATTGCGCCGTTTATATGGTGCCCTCAGGGGTATTGGAACGCCCTGGAAACCATAGCGTTTTCAAGCGAACCGGCTTTCCGGGTCGCGTCGGGAAAACGCGTCAAACCAAAGGTTTCCAGGCGCTTGGAGGGTATTTTCTGCCCTCAAAACCTTGACGGTCCGCCGCTCTGCCCCTATACGTCCGCGGTTCCTGGAAATGGACGCGATTTTGGACCCCCGCGCAGGCCGCGCGATGCGCTTGCCATGAAGCGGGGATGTGAGAGGATTTTCAAGATGTCTCGGCGCTGCGAACTGACGGCCAAGGGCCCGCAAGTGGGTCACAAGGTGAGCCACTCGAACATCAAGACCAAGCGGCGCTTCCTGCCGAACCTGGTCAACGTCACCTTCATCTCGGACACGCTCAGCCGCAACGTGCGCCTGCGCGTCTCGACCAATGCGCTCAAGAGCGTCGACCACAATGGCGGCCTCGACGCATATCTGCTCAAGGCCAAGGCCGAAATCCTCTCGCCCCGCGCGCGCGACCTGAAGCGCGCGATCGAAAAGAAGAAGGCCGCCGCCGCGCCGGTGGCGCAGGCGAGCTGAGGCTGGCGGAAGCCGGACTTTAAGTTTTAGCGGTTGAGAGTTTTGAACGGCTGGGTCGAAAGACCCGGCCGTTTTTGTTTGTGGTAGTCCAAATTCGGCAACTCAATATAAGGTTGTTATACGCGCATCCGCGACAATAGGGTCACGGCTGGGGGTTATTGATGTCCATTGAGCTTTTGAAGCTGGCCCGGTTTGTTCTCCCCGCCGCGTTATGTTGGTCTTCGCGAAGCTTCTCGGATTTCTAACGGGTTGGTGGACAACCGCTCTCCCCGATTTTGAGAAATCACAATATCTTCCAACCGTAGTCGTACCCGCGGTGCTTTACTACATCACTCCGCTGCGTGAATGGACAAACGCTCCTCATCATAAACGTGTGACTGAGCGGCTTCGTGCTGGTTTGGTTCAGATCACCGGATACCCGGATCTAAAAGACAAATACACTTGGAAAAAGCTTCGCCCCCTGTTCTTCAATCTCGTCGATCAAGATGAAAGCCTGAAGCACAAATCCAAGCTGGCATTCGCGAATGGCGCTATTTGGACTTCGTGGGCAAATTCGACGATCCTTGCCGTCCTCTTTCTTCTCGCTCCATTTTGCTGTACTGGCTGCGTGTCGAGGGCGCCTTCCTTGCAGGCATGATTTTTCTTCTTATTGCCGCGGTATCGTTTATCGGCTCTCTTGCTTGCACATCCAAGCAAATCGCTATTGGCGCAGAACAACTCGAGGTTATCGAATTTAAATTCAAGTCAGACGTCGAGAAGCGGTTGAACAATCTTGATAGTTGACCCGATACTTCGCGCAATCGAAATAACGACCGAAGCAATCAAGGCGAGGAGCTGCGCTCATTGGATAATCGCGTTTTCAGGCGGCAAAGATTCTTCAGCTGCATTAAAAATATTCTTGGCCTCCTATAGGAGAGCCGCGACAAAGATTTCTAAGGTAACAATAATCTATTGCGATACCGGCGTCGAAAATCCCGTACTCGATAGTTACGTCAAGAAATTTCTCCGAACGGTCGATGACGAATTCCTACGAACTGGGCATCCCTTCAAAACGAAGCTCCTCAAAGCTCCGATACAAGACCGGTTCTTCGTGAGAATTATCGGTCGAGGCTATCCACCGCCGACAAATGCCTTCCGATGGTGCACGACCGGTTTGCGGATCAAGCCTGTTTCTGAATTCATTGCCCGGCACGACCCACAAAATACTGTAGTCGTACTGGGTCTGCGTAAAGATGAGAGCAGACAGCGAGATCGCTCGCTCGCACTGAGCAATGACCTCTATTGGCAAAAACAACGGGAGGGAAAGGGAGATTACGATCTATTTTTGCCGATAGTAGAAATGGGCGTACCCGAAGTTTGGGATGCTATCTTTGGCCTTTCATCGCCCAGATCACTCGACAGAGGCGTCCTAGAGCAACTGTATCGTGGCGCGTCAGGCGAGTGCCCGATTATAAAGTCTCCCGTTGCTCCGCCTTGCGCGTCAGGTAAATTCGGCTGCTGGACATGCACTGTTGTTCGAAAGGACAAATCTGCGGCTGAGCTCATTCGTGCTGGGCATCTGGAACTGAGGCCATTTCTTGCCTTCCGCAATTGGCTATCCGAATTTCGTAATGATCCCTCAAATCGGTGGTCGACAAAAAGAAGCGGCCAGAAGGGACTAGGGCCGTTTACGATCTCGGCGCGCAAACAAATCTTGGGAAAGATCGATGAGTTAGAAGATAGAACCAAGACCGTGATCATCGACGCCGAGGAGCGTAGTATCATTGCCGCTCTTTGGACAATGGACCACTTCCCCCGACTTAACTTCAAGGGAGTATCATCCGCGCATTGATGCGTCTTCCAGTGACGTCGTCACACTTCAGTCGCGGCAACGGCTGAGGGAATTCAACACTACTCCAGGCCTGAGATACTTGCGACTTAGTAACATATATGATACCAAATGATCCGGATTGAGGAGTATATCTCGGAAGGGAGCAGTCCCTTCCGGCGGTGGTTCGACGATCTCGACGTGCAGGCGGCGGCTGGTGTGACGGTCGCGATCGAGCGGCTCGCCGAGGGGAATGTTTCGAACGTCAAGCCGATCGGTGAAGGCGCTGCGGAATTGAAGATCAATCGCGGTCCCGGCTATCGCGTGTATTTCGGCTGGGATGGCAAGGTGCTGGTCATTCTGCTCGGCGGCGGGACCAAGCGAAGGCAGCAGAACGACATCGAAGCCGCGCTCCGCCGCTGGCGCGATTACAGGAAACGCAAGCGCAGCGGAGGATAACGCCATGCCATTGACCCGGAATTTTCGAGACACGGTGCGGGCGCGGGCGGAGCGCGAGCCCGCCTTCCGCAGGGCGCTGTTCCAGGAGGCGGTGCAGGCGCTGCTGCAGGGCGAGACCGATCAGGGGCGCGCGGCGCTGCGGGCCTATATCAACGCGACGGTTGGATTCGATCGGCTGGGTGAGGTGCTCGGGCGTTCGCCGAAAAGCCTGATGCGCATGTTCGGGCCGGATGGCAATCCCACCGCCGAAAACCTGCTCGGCGTCATCGGCGTGTTGCAGGAAGAAACCGGCGTGCACCTGAAGATTCGCGCGGTCACCGAGGCCGCCTGACAAGGGCTGGAGCCTCTACGCACCGGAATGCCGTGAACAAGTGCGGCAGCCGCTCGCGGCGTCATCGAAAATTCCCCGAAATCCGCTATACTCGCCAAGGTAGCGCCACCAATTCTCCCGCGAGTCCCCCATGAGAAACATCGTCATCCTCTGCGACGGCACCGGCAACGAGATCAGCCAAAACATCTCGAACGTGCTGAAGCTCTATCGCTGCCTGCGCAAGACGGAGAAGACGCAGCCGCGGCAGCTTGTGTTTTACGATCCCGGCGTCGGCACGCTGGAGCGGCCGGATCCGTGGCACCGGCTGAGGCAGAATTTCAACGCCATTCTGGGGCTCGCCACCGGCTATGGGCTCGATGACAATGTGCTCGCGGCCTACGCCTTCCTGGTCGAGAACTATCAGGACGGCGACCAGATCTATCTGTTCGGCTTTTCCCGCGGCGCCTATACCGTGCGCGTGCTGGCGGGGCTGATCCACAAGGTGGGGCTGATCGCGCCGCAGCAGGTCAATCTCGCAGGCAGCGGCCTGATCGCCTACAAGCAGTTTTCCAGCGACGTCGCGCCGCAATTTCACGGCAATCTGCACGCCACCGATGCCGGCGACGAGGACGGGCCGCTGGCCGCCTCGCCGTTCGACAACGCGGCGCAGTTCGCGCGCATCACCTCGTCGCGATGGCCGACCATCAAATTCGTCGGCGTCTGGGATACGGTGGCGAGCGTCATCGTGCCGCGGCCCGACCGGCTGTACTGGCCGAGCCTGGAAGAGCTCGCCTTCACGCTGCAAAATCCGAGCGTGCAGATTTTCCGCCAGGCGATCTCGATCGACGAACGCCGCTGCATGTTTCGCCTCAAGAAGTGGGACGATCCGCAAACCTTCGCGCATAACCGCTTCAACGACGCCCATTCCGAGCCGCAGGACATCAAGCAGGTCTGGTTCGCCGGCGTGCATGCCGATATCGGCGGCGGCTATCCCGAGATTGAAAGCGGGCTGTCGAAATATCCGCTGCTCTGGATGATCGATGAGGCCGTGGCAATGCGGGCTCGCCGTCAACCCGCGCACCGTCAATCAGCTCGCCTGGGGCGTGCAGCGCAAGGGCAGCCCGTTCTCCTACGTCGCGCCCGATGTCTGCGGCGATCTGCACAATTCATTGACGGGCGCGTGGTGGATTCTCGAATTCCTGCCGAAGAGCGCCAAATACCGGGAATGGCCGGCGCGCAAGGTGCATTTCGGCTTCTACATTCCGGATGGCGAGCCGCGCTTGATTCCGGAAGGCGCATCGATCCACGAATCCGTGGTGAAGCGGATGGACATGCTGGCGGGTTATCGCCCGGTCAATTTGCCGGCGCGCTTCGAGACCGTGCCGATGCCTACGCCGCCCGAGCCGGCATCGCATGAAGGTGTGTGAGGGGTGCATATTCCTCGTCGTCGCCCGGCTGACCGGGTGACCCATACGCTCGCGGCCTCTCACGTCGCATTCCGTAGAGCGCTCGGCCTCTCCACAGGGAGAGCGGAACGCGATGGAAATCCACCTGATGCGATCTCCGTCTGCCTGACGGGCAAATCACTTCATTTCCTGTCCAGCCCTCCTGCGAAAAATATTCCGCTAACCCCGTCGGGCAAATCATCTCTACAAGCTCGCGCCATCCCGTCCCCTCTTAGAAGGGGCGTTTCGCGATCGTCACGGACGTTGGGCGCGGGATGCGGTGGCCGCGGCAGCGCCGGGCGCGCAGGATGAACGCAGGGCGGGATCTCCCGTGAGCGAACATCGCGCGCAGACGAACGGCGCTGACTGCGGACGGCAAAGCCGTGTGGTTCTGGCACCCGTTGCTGGTGTCAAGTTGGCGGAGGTGCATCGGCCCTACCGGGTCCGACAAACCTTCAATCCGCCGACGACGGTGACAAAACGAATTCGTCGCCGGGAAGAGCACGGAATAAGCCGTTAAAACCATTGCGCAGGGAACGCCGGATGCTTCCGGGGTGCCTGTGGTGACTACCGCGTGCTTACTACCCTTGCACGCGGGCTGCGGGTGCTTTGGACACCCGGCGTTCCCTGCGCCCTTCTGATTTTCGGGGCGAATGGAGATGGCAAAAACTCGGGCGCAGCGCGCGGCGGGAATGCGGAGGTGTGTTTGATGCGGATGAGCGCGCCATACTCACTGTCATCGCCCGACTTGACCGGGCGATCCAGTATTCCAGAGACGCCGGCGATTGATCGAGAAGCCGCGGCGTACTGGATACCCCGCCGGAGCCTGTGCATCGGACGGCGCTTCGCGCCGACTCGGTGCGGGTATGACGACTGGTGGTGGGGCCACCCGTTCCGACCCCGAGCCCACCCCGAAAATTTACCGATCGTTCACCACTCCTTCCTAAAGTTCCTCATCTTGCCAGAATTGGCTTCAAAACGCTCAGGACGAGCGATGCTAGATCGATCTATCGCCGACGAAGTCGAAGCGGCTATCCATGCCGGCTCCGCCGAAAAGCATCTCGATACCTTCAGGCGCGTGACGGACCTGTTCCTCGCGTCCGCCGAGGGCTTCAATGAAGAGCAGATCGAGCTGTTCGGCGACGTGCTCGAACGGCTGATCAAGACCATCGAGATTCGTGCGCTGGCCGATGTCAGCGCGCGCATTGCGCTCGCCGAAATGAGCAGCCAGCTCGCGTCCGTCAAGCAGGCGCCGCGTACCGTGATCCGGCGTCTGGCCGGCCATGACGAGATCAGCGTCGCGCGCCCGGTGCTGACGGAATCGGCGCGGCTCAGCAATGAAGATCTGGTCGAACTCGCGCAAACCAAAGGCGAGCAGCATCTGCTGGCGATCTCCGGCCGCTGGTGGCTGAAGGAAGTCGTGACCGACGCGCTGCTGGCGCGGCATTATCCGTCCGTCAGCCGCCGGCTGGTCAACAATCCCGGCGCACGGCTCTCCGCGGCCGGATTTGCCGTGGTGCTGGCGCAGGCCGAAGCCGATCCGGACCTCGCCGTCGAAACCGGCGTTCGCGTCGATCTGCCCAGGGAGTTGCGGCAGCAATTGCTGCGCGATGCCACGGAGGCCGTCCGCTCGCGGCTGTTGTCGCGCGCGCCGCCGCATCTGTTCGAGGAAATCCGAAGCGCGATCGCGGCCGCATCCGCCGGCGCGGACCGCCAGATGTCCGGAGCCCGCGATTTTGCCCAGGCGCGGCGCCACATAGCCTTGCTGAGCAAGAGCGGACAGCTCACCGAAGCGGTGCTGGCGGGGTTTGCCCGGCAGCGGAAATACGAGGAAACCGTCGCGGCGCTTGCCGAATTGTCGGAATCGACCATCGACGTCATTCGCCCGCTGATGCAGAGCCTGCGCGACGACGGCCTGCTGGTTCCCTGCAAGGCGGCCGGTCTGGAATGGGACACCGTGAGCGCCGTACTCGACAGCCGCTTTGCCGCGGGCTCGATCGGCCGCCACGAACTGGCGATGGCCAGGGGACACTACGCGAAACTGACGATCGAGAACGCGCAGCGGCTGCTGCGGTTCTGGCAGGTGCGCTCGACGGCCGCGCCCGCGAAGATGAATTGAGGGGGAGACCATTCTGCCGCGTCATTCCGGGAGGCCGAAGGACGAAGCATCCGGAATCTCGTTCCGGGATGATGCTACGCATCACCCGGAATGACGGCATCAACTCACGCCGCCTTGTTCAAATCCGCGTCGAGATGTTTCAGCCGCGGCATCACTTCGTGCTTCAACAGCCGCAGCGAGTTGTGCCAGGCTTCGGGCTTGTGCTTGTAGTCGAAGCCGAACACCAGCAGCGTGCCGAAGCCGCCGACCTCGTGGAAGATCTTCTCGATCTTCTCGGTCACGGTGGCGGGCGAGCCGACGATCCAGTTGTGCCGGGCGCAATAGTCGACGTTGACGTCGGAGTCCGGCACGTCGGGCGAGGCCTTGAGGTAGTCCTTGAAGCCGAAATGACCGAGGAGCGGCAGGAAATATTCGCCCATCATCCGGCCCATCATGTCGCCGACCGACAGCTTCCACGCTTCCTCGTCGGTATCGGCGATGAAGACTTCGCGCACCAGCCGCCAATCGCTGCGCTTCGGCTTGCGCCCGGTCCTGGCGGCGCCGATCTCCACGGACTCCCAGTGGCTGCCGACGTAAGCGGGATTGAGGTTGAGGCTCATCGGAATGTAGCCGCGTTCGCCCGCGAGTTTCAGCGTGTCGGAGCCCTTGGAGAGACCGGCGACCCCGATCGGCGGATGCGGCGCCTGCAGCGGCTTGAGATGGGGCTTGAGGAAGTCGAACATGGTGTCGGGCTTGTTGACGGTCCAGAATTTGCCGGCGTGGGTCCACGGGCCGTCCTGGGTCCACATCTTCATGATGATTTCCAGCGCCTCGCGCGTCATGTCGCGGTTCTGGCCGGACATGCCGTCGACGTTGAACATCGCCCAGTCGCTCGGCAGGCCCGAGGCCGCGACGCCGAAATTCAGCCGGCCGCCGGAGAGGTGATCGAGCATCGCGACGCGGTTGGCGAGTTCCGCCGGATGGTGATAGGGCAGCAGGAAGCCGCCGGGGCCGAGACGGATATTCTTGGTCTGCAAAAATGCCTGCGCGAGCAGGAGATCGGGCGCGGGATGCGGCTCCCATGGCGCGGTATGATGTTCGCCGATCCAGGCTTCCTGGTAGCCGAGCTCATCGAGCCATCGGAGCGTCTGCAGGTCCCAGTCGTGCCCCTCTTTCAATCCGCACTCCGGCGGATGGGACGGCATCGAGAAATATCCGATCTCCATGGGGTTTCCTCTCGCTGTTTGTTTGCTTATTTGCTTTCTCTTGTTTGACGCCTTTCTTCACACGCGATGACACGCTCTGCCGCGCGCACGAGAGCATAGCACCCGCGGCGTGTGGCCGAGATATGACAAAACAGCCGGGCTGAAGGGCGGACCGGGAGACGCTTGCTTCCCTTCTCTCGCAAGCGGAGAAGGGAAGAAGAAATTACCGCGTGCCGAACGTGGTGGCGCCGAACAGGGCTTTCTGGGTCGAGGGTTGCGAGCGCCAATATTGCGGCGGGGCCTCGACGCTGCCGCCGAGTTCGGCGGCGGCGTGCCAGCCCCAGCGCGGGTCGTAGAGCATGGCGCGGGCGAGCGCGACCATGTCGGCTTTGCCGGAAGCTACGATCTCTTCGGCTTGCCTCGCTTCAGTGATCAGTCCGACCGCGATGGTGGTGAGGCCGGTCGCTTCCTTGATCGCCTGCGCGAACGGTACCTGATAGCCGGGGCCGAGCGGAATTTTCTGCAACGGCGATACGCCGCCGGACGACGCGTCGATCCAGTCGACGCCGCGCTTTTTCAGTTCCCTGGCGTATTCGATGGTCTGCGCGATATCCCAGCCGCCCTCGATCCAGTCGCTCGAGGAAACCCGCAAGCCGACCGGCTTGTCGCTCGGAAACGCCGCGCGCACCGCGTCGAATATTTCGAGCGGAAAGCGCATCCGGTTCTCAAGCGAGCCGCCATACTGGTCGGTGCGCTGGTTGGAGATCGGCGACAGGAACTGATGCAGCAAATAGCCGTGGGCGGAGTGGACCTCGATGGCGTCGATGCCGAGCCGTTCGGCGCGCTTGGCGGCGAGAACGAACGCATCGCGCACGCGCGCAAGCCCCGCCGCGTCGAACGCCAGCGGCGGCGTCTCGCCTTCCTTGTGCGGTATCGCCGACGGGCCTTCGGGCCGCCAGCCGCCTTCGGATACCGGGATCAACTGGCCGCCGTCCCATGGCGTGTGGCTCGACGCCTTGCGGCCGGCATGGGCGAGCTGCATCATCACGGCGGTCTTGGAACGCTTGCGCACCGACGCCAGGATCGGCTTCAGCGCCGCTTCGTTGGCGTCGTTGTAAAGGCCGAGGCAGCCCGGCGTGATGCGGCCGCTCGCCTCCACCGCGGTCGCCTCGATGCAGAAGATCCCGGCCCCCGACAGCGCCAGCGAGTTGATATGCGTAAAGTGCCAGTCATTGGCATCGCCATCGACCGACGAATATTGGCACATCGGCGCCACCATGATGCGATTGGGCAGTTTCAGGCCGCGCAGCTGGATCGGGGAGAACAAGGCGCTCATCAGGGGATTTCCGGGGCGAGAGGGAAAAGGGCTCCCCTCTTATGTAGCGGGCGGCTTCCTCCGCCTCAACCGCCGCGCCCGCAACCCTCCCCTTACTGTTTGATCCCCGCGGCCTTGACCAGCTCGATATTGGCGGCGGTCTCGCGCTTGACGAGATCGTCCATCTCGGCCGGCCGCAGCGGCATCGGCTCGATGCCGAGCTTTTTCAGATTCGCCAGCGTCGCCGGGTCGTTCAGCACCTTGTCGCCGGCCGCGTGCAATTTCTCGACGATGTCGCGCGGCGTCTTCGACGGCACCAGCACGCCGAACCAGATCGCGCTGTCGGCGTCCTTCAAGCCGATATCGACCGGCGTCGGCACGTCGGGCAGATCGGCAACGCGTTTGGCCGTCGAGACCACCAGCGCGCGCACCTGGCCTTCGCGGATCAGCGGCAAGGCGGTCGCAAGCGGGCAGAAGTAGAAATCGATCCGGCCGCCGAGGATGTCCGATATCACCTCGGAACCGCCGCGATAGGGAACGTGCGTGGCCTCGAAGCCGGCAGCGAGGCGGAATTTTTCGGAGGAGATATGCACGGCGCTGCCGATGCCGACCGAGCCGAACGAAATCGAGCCGGGCTTCGCTTTGGCGTCGGCGATGAAATCCTGGATCGTCTTCCAGGGCCGCGCGTTCGGCACGATCATCACATTGGCGGTGGAGCCGATCATGAACGCCGCGGCGAGGTCCTTGCTGACGTCGTAGGGCAGATTGGCGAAGATCGCGGGCGTAATCGTCAGCGCGTTCGAATTGGCCAGGATGCTGTAGCCGTCCGGATCGGCCTTCGCGACCATGCCGGTGCCGACCGTGCCGCCGGCGCCGGCGCGGTTTTCGATCACGATGGGTTGGCCGAGTTCGATGGCGAGGCGATCGAACACCAGGCGGGGGACGACGTCGGCCGCGCTGCCGGCGCCGAACGGAATGGTCGCCTTGATCAGCCGCGCCGGCCAGACTTCCGCGCGGGCGGCCGTGCCGGCGAAAATCCCCGCCAATACGCAAATCATTCGAATGGACTTGTTCATCAAACACTCCGGTTTCACCAGCCGGAGCGTTGCAAGAACCGTTCCGTCGCCGCGGCTAATCCTCTTACCAGTTTTCGCCGTCACCGAATCGATGCGGACATCGACCCGATAGCGGATGCTGGGCGAGCGCTATCCTACCAGCGTGAACTGCAGCAGCAGATTGCGCTGGATCATCGAGAAATTGTCGTCGGAGACCAGGGTCAGGACGGTATCGCCTTCCGGCGTGACATGGGCGTCGATGCCTTCCATGTTGTCGATCTCGTTGCCGAGATCGGCATTGAAGATAGCGGGGCCATCGATCACGGCGCCGGGGCCGACGGAGGCGATCGGGACACGCCGGATCCGGATGCCGACGCCGCCGAGCCAGGAGAATTTTCGCTCCAGCAACAGCAGATCGCCCGAGGGCAGCAGCACCGCGTCGCTGACGTCGAAATCGTCGGTGCGGCGGACGCCGAACTGGCCGGCCGTCTTGCCGCCGATCAGAAACCCGATGATGTTTCCGCCCGCATCGAGCCCGCGTTCGGAGATCGCGATCAGCGTCCCCGCCAGCGCAAAGCCTTTCGGCACCATCACCAGCGCTTCCAGCCCCTTGTTGTAGGGCAGCTTGCGTGCCGCCGGCGGCAGCGGCACCACTTCGCCGAGCGAACGCGTAAAACCCCTGGCGAAATCGAACCGCAGCACCTGATTGACGCGCTCCAGGCCGACGTAAACGTAGGAGCCGTCAAGCGCGAGCAACTCCGTATCGAACCAGCCGCGCGCCGTGATCGCCTTGCCGTCGGGCCCGAGGATCGGCGACGCCTCGACATCGTCGAGGCCGGTCATCTCGCGGCCCTTGTAGACGATGCGGCCGGTGAACCAGCTTCCCTTGTCGCTGATCGCGATGAAGCGTTCGCCCCTGGCATCGAGCCGCAAGCCCGACAGGCCACCAAAGCCGCGGAAGTTCGAGGTAAGGATCAGCCCACTGCGATATTCCAGCGAACCGAACCGGACATGCGAGCGGTCGCTTGTGTCGAACGAGGGCAACGGCCTTGCGTTGACCTCGATCGAGACCGGCGCCGTGACCGAATATTCGTCGGGCTTGATTGGTTTCGGCGGCGGCTGAACGGCGGTCTGCGCCCGCGCGATGGGGGACGTCGCCGCCATCGAAAACCCCGCCGCCGTATAGTTCAGGAAGCGGCGGCGGCTGACAGAAGCGCGCATACTCTCACGAGTGCAATCGGCGCGGCCGGCGGCTCGGGGCGGGCGCGGCGCCGTGGGTCTCGCTGAACAATTCGGCGAGCTTTTCGGTGATGGCGCCGCCCAATTCCTCGGCATCGACGATGGTGACCGCACGGCGATAGTAGCGCGTGACATCGTGACCGATGCCGATCGCGATCAGTTCGACCGGCGAACGGGTCTCGATCTCCTCGATGATATGGCGCAGATGCCGCTCGAGGTAATTGCCGGGATTGACCGACAGCGTGGAGTCGTCGACCGGCGCACCGTCGGAAATCATCATCAGGATCTTGCGCTGCTCGGATCGGCCGAGCAGGCGCTTGTGCGCCCAATCCAGCGCCTCGCCGTCGATATTTTCCTTCAACAGCCCTTCGCGCATCATCAACCCGAGATTCTTCCGCGCACGGCGCCACGGCGCATCGGCGGATTTGTAGATGATGTGGCGGAGGTCGTTGAGGCGGCCGGGATTGGTCGGCTTGCCGGCGGCGAGCCACGCTTCGCGGGACTGCCCGCCTTTCCAGGCGCGCGTCGTGAAGCCGAGAATCTCGACCTTGACGCCGCAACGCTCCAGCGTGCGCGCCAGAATATCCGCGCATGTTGCCGCCACCGTGATCGGGCGGCCGCGCATCGAACCGGAATTGTCCAGCAGCAGCGTCACGACGGTATCGCGGAAAGTCGCCTCCTTCTCATGCATGAAGGACAGCGGGTGATAGGGATCGGTTACCACGCGCGACAGCCGCGCCGGATCCAGAATGCCCTCTTCGAGGTCGAACTCCCAGGCGCGGTTCTGCTGCGCCATCAACCGGCGCTGCAGCCGGTTGGCGAGCCGCGCCACGATGCCCTGCAGATGCGCGAGTTGCTTGTCGAGATAGCTGCGCAGCCGTTCCAGTTCGTCGTGGTCGCAGAGATCCTCGGCCGCGATCACCTCGTCGAATTTCGGTGCGAAGGCATGATATTCCGGCCCGCGCGGTTCGTTGGCGCCGCGCGTATTCGGCCGCGTCGCCTCGCCCGGCGTCTCGTCGTCGCCGAGTTCGCCGTCATCAAAGGTATCGCTGGTGGAGGCCTGCGCGCTTTCCATCGCGCTTTCGGACATTTCGTCGGTGGACGCCTGCGCCTGGTCGGCGCTCATTTCCTGCGCGGCGTCGGAATCGGGCGAACCTTCGGCGCCGGACTGATCGTTTTCGCCGTCCTGATTTTCGTCCTGGTTCTCGTCGTCGTCGGCTTCCGCATTGCGGTCGTCGCCGAGATCGAGTGCCGACAACAGATCATGCACGAGGTCGCCGAATTTCGCCTGGTCCTCGGTCACACGACTGAGCTTGTCGAGCCGCGCGCCGATCTTGTCTTCCAGCACCGGGCGCCAGAGATCGACCATTTTTTTCGCGGCCGCGGGCGGCGCGAGGCCGGTCAGGCGCTCGCGCACCAGCATGGCCAGCGCGTCGGACAACGGCGCATCGGCACGATCGGTGATCTCGTCGAACTTGCCGCGATGAAAATGGTCATCGAGCATCGCGGTGAGGTTTTTCGCGACACCCGCCATGCGGCGCGAGCCGATCGCTTCGACGCGGGCCTGCTCCACCGCCTCGAACACGCCGCGCGCCTGCGGATTTCCCGGCATCAGCTTGCGGTGCACTTTCGGATCGTGACAGGCGAGTTTCAGCGCGATCGAGTCGGCGTGGCCGCGCACGATCGCCGCGTCACGCTTCGTCATCTTGCGCGCCGGCTCCGGCAGCCGCGCCTTGCCGGGCGCAAGGCCGGGACGCTCGGCGGCGAACGTCACTTCCAGCTCCGGCTTTTTCGCGATCGCGCGCAGGCAGGACGTCACCGCGCGCTTGAACGGCTCGGTCGGCGCTTCCTTGGATCCGGTGCGGAATTTGGAGTTCGACGTTGTCATTGCCACCTCACCGCCGTCGTCCCTGCGAAAGCAGGGACCCATAACCACCAGCGGTCGTTATTTTCTGATCTCTAACACCATCATTCTACCGAGAAGCCGCGGCGTATGGGTCCCCGCTCCTGTGCGCAATTGCGCACTAGGCGGGGACGACATCGACTACGAAAGCGCGACGTTGACCGAACATCTCCGCGAGTTCCTGATTGAAGCAGCGCTGATAGAATTCAGCCACCAGCGGCCGTTCCAGCTCGTCGCATTTGTTGAGGAAGGTGACGCGGAACGCGAAGCCGATGTCGGAGAAGATATCGGCGTTCTCGGCCCAGGTGATCACCGTGCGCGGGCTCATCACCGTCGACAGATCGCCATTGGCGAATGCGTTACGGGTGAGATCGGCAAGCCGCACCATCTTGTTGACGATGTCGCGGCCTTCGGTGGTCCGATAGTGATGCGCTTTCGCCAGCACGATCTCGACTTCCTCGTCATGCGCCAGATAGTTCAGCGTGGTGACGATCGACCAGCGGTCCATCTGGCCCTGGTTGATCTGCTGGGTGCCGTGATAGAGGCCCGAAGTATCGCCGAGACCGACCGTGTTGGCGGTCGAGAACAGGCGGAACGACGGATGCGGCTTGATCACCTTGTTCTGGTCGAGCAGCGTCAGGCGGCCGGAGACTTCCAGCACGCGCTGGATCACGAACATCACGTCAGGGCGGCCGGCGTCGTACTCGTCGAACACCAGCGCGATATTGTGCTGCAGCGCCCAGGGCAGAATGCCGTCGCGGAATTCCGTGACCTGCTTGCCGTCCTTGACGACGATGGAGTCCTTGCCGACCAGATCGATACGGCTGATGTGGCTGTCGAGATTGACGCGCACGCAGGGCCAGTTCAGCCTCGCTGCGACCTGCTCGATATGGGTCGACTTGCCGGTGCCGTGATATCCGGTGACCATCACGCGGCGGTTCTTGGCAAAACCGGCGAGGATCGCGAGCGTGGTGGCGCGATCGAAGCGGTAGTCGGAATCGACCTCCGGCACGTGCGGATCGACTTCGGAATAGGCAGGCACTTCAAGGTCACTGTCGATGCCGAAGACCTGCCGGACCGACACCTTCATATCAGGCAAACCGACGGGCTCTTGAACTTTGGTCATGGCGGCGGTCGTCATCAATCCTCCGAGGTCCCGGGCGTTCCCGAAACCAGATCTGTTGAATGGCTGCGGATGGGTGCTAGGACGAACCTAGCAGAGAGCAACGGCCGGCAGAAGCCCGCGGCGCAATCAAAGTTCCGTTGCTTTATCATCAAGATAAGGGCCGTATCAGATTTTTGGAGGGCAGCCCTGCGAATCACGCCGCACTTTTGCCCGACTGGCCGGCCCGCTGAATGAAAGCCGAGGCCCGGAGGAGGCACTTTCCACCCCCAAAGGCTCCCACCCCAAGGCTCGCCACCCCCACCCCCCATGGCGAGTTGCCGGGTCCAAACCCACATAAGGCTCCGCGCCGGACCGCCGACCGAAACAGGAAGTTTGTGACGTCATTCCTAGATCCACTGATTGCATTTGTCTCGGCACATGCGGGGCTCGCTTATCTCACGCTATTTTTGGCCGCACTGCTGGAGGCCGTACCCGTGGCCGGTTCGGTCATCCCGGGCTCGACCGTAATCCTGGCGCTGAGCGCGCTGGTGCCCGGCGGCGAGTTGAAGCTTGAGGGCGTGCTGGCAGCGGCGATCGCCGGAGCCCTGCTCGGCGACGGGACCGCATTCTGGATCGGACATCGCAGCCAGCGCGAAATCCTCGGGACATGGCCGCTGGCGAATTATCCGGGCGTGGTGGCGCAGAGTGAAGCCTTCTTTAATCGCTGGGGCGCGCTCGCCGTGTTCTTCGCGCGCTTCGTGCCGCCAATCCGCGCCTTCGTGCCGATTACCGCGGGCGCGCTGGACATGCCGCCAGCCCGATTCTACGCCGTAAACATCCCGGCGATTTTTTTGTGGGCCGCGGCGCATGTGCTGCCGGGCGTGCTGGCGGTGTCCGCTCTGCATCAATATGCCGGCCTGCCGCATCATCACGGGCTCGGCAAGCACATCTGGATACTGACCGTGCTCGGCGGCGCGCTGATCGTGGCGCTTGCTATCTGGGCGCTGCGCCGCCGTCGCGGCGGCGGCGTGATCGAGGCGCCAATCAAGCCCGCCAAGAAATCGCGCTGAGAGGGAAAGACTAAAGAGCAAGCTCGGGCTCAACGCGCCTGCGTTGTCAGGCGACGCGGAGGCGATCGGGTGAGACTGGTCACACCGTCCGGTACAGCACCCGGAACTGCGGCGGCGTCGGATTGGCCACGATCCTGGCTTCTACCGGCAGAATGGCAATCACCCGATCGGCGGAAATGCCGCGCTCGATCAGCTTGCTGTTGAGCGCCTCGATCCTCGCCTCCGTGAACAGCTCATCCACGACGTTGGCGCTGTTGGACAACGGAGCTCGCTGGGAGACGGTCATGATCCATAATTCCTTGTCTTGATCGGCTTTGTCGCCGCGATCGAACGCCACAAGCGCACCGAGCAGACCCGGTCTTGCCGACCTTCCTGCGTCGCGCCCTCGGTGGTTCCGGCCGCAAGCTAAGGGGCGCTTTCGATCAGGTCTAATCGTAATTGTGCGGATATCAGATAAGTAAATCTGATCGACTAGAGCGTTTTCAAGCGAAGTGGATTCCGGTTCGCGTCCAGAAAACGCGTCAAATCAGGAATCTAGAGCTGGCCGAGGCCGATGCCGCGTCCCGGCGCTGGACCGACATAGCGCGCGCGGGGCCGGATCAGCCCGCCGTGGCGCAATTGTTCGCAGGCATGCGCGATCCAGCCGACGGTGCGCGCCATGGCAAACAGGACCAGTTCGTTGCCGGGCGCGCGGCCCAGCGTATGCACGAGTACCGCGAGCGCGTAATCGATATTGACGAATTCGCCGGTGGCTTCCGCGATGCGCTCGGGAATTTCGTGGGTGAGTTTTTTCGCAGCACCGGAGCGCGCCAACGCCTCCAGCAGGGCGCGCGCGCGCGGATCGCCGCGCTTGTAGACGCCGTGACCGAAGCCCGCGAACCGCTCGCCGAGCGCAACGCGCTCGCGGATGACGGGGGCGACCTCGCCTTCGGCCAGCGTCTTGAGCAGGCGCGCCGCCAGCACGCTGGCGCCGCCGTGCTTCGGGCCCTTCAACGCGACCAGGCCTGCAATGACCGCATCGTAGAGATCCAATCCGGTCGACGCCGCGCAGCGCACGGTGAATGTCGAGGCGTTGAGCTCGTGATCGGCCAGCAGCACCAGCGCGCGGCGGATCAGATCGGCGGCGTGCTTGTTGTCCGGCGCCCAGGCCCGCGCGATCTGCAAATGAAGCGGTTTTGGCGATGTCGCCGCGTTCAGCATCGTCGCCACCAACAGGCGCATGATGCGGCCACCGACCATCGCGCGGCCTTCGTCGGCGCGGGTAAAGGCCCGCGGGTCGGCGCTGGCGGCCAGCGCCAGCACCGCGATGGTGCGATCGATCGCGTTCGCCCCGCGTGCCGCGTCGGCGACCGCGCGCATCTCACCTGAGATCGAAGGGCAATTATCCGGCGCAAAGGGATCGACGCCGGTGATATCCCACAGCAGCGTCGCGGCATGTTCGAGCGTATCGCGCTCGGCGAGATCGACGCAGTTGACGCCGCGATAGATCGGGCCGTCCTCGGTGATGGTCGCGACCGCCGAATCCATCACCGGCAAATCGGCATCGAAACTGCGCATGCCGCGCGGCTCGGGCGCCGGCGTGCGCCGTTCCTTCAGCGTGCGGACATCCTCGGCCCGGTAGCGATGGCTGCGCGAATCCTGCGACGGCTCGGATCGAATGAGCCCGCGGCTGACATAGGCGTAGAGCGTCGCCTGCGAGATCGCGAGTTCGGCGGAGGCCTCGCGGGCCGAGAGGTAAAGACCGTCGAATTTTTTCATATTGATTTACATAATCAAGATTGATCAATCTGTCGAGTGGGCCGACCTTTGAGGGCGAAAAAAGGAGACCCAAAATGAACATTCAGCTTTCAAAGACCCCGATCGGCCTGGACGGCGTTCCCGCCGCCGAGACCGTGCTCAGCCATGTCGATGGCGAACGCGGCGAACTGATCATCGCCGGCGAGCGGGTCGGCGATCTCGCCCGCAAGACCGGCTTTGAGGGCGTGACCGCCCGGTTATGGAGCGGCGGGACCGGCCAGCCGATCGGCGAAGCCGCGGTACGCGCCGCACTCGGGGCCGGCCGCGAACGGGCGTTCGTCCGGCTGCCGGAGCTGCTCGGCAGCACCGGCGGCCTCTCGATCGTCGACGGTTTTCGCGCGGCGATCGCAGGTCTGCGCGCGGAAGCGGGCCTGGCGCACGAGGCCACCATCGTCGGCGCGTTTCCGGTGATCGCGGGCGCGCTGGTGCAGCGTGCCAAGGGCAACGATCCCGTCGCGCCCGATGCCACATCGAGCCACGCCGCCGACACGCTGTCGATGATGCTCGGCCGCAAGCCGGATCCGCGCGAGGTGGCGGCGCTCGACGCCTACTTCGTCACCGTGTGCGATCACGGCATGAATGCATCGACCTTCACGACACGCGTCGTGGCCTCGACGCAGGCCGATCTGTTCGCGTCGGTCACCGCCGGATACTGCGCGCTGACGGGCCCGCTGCATGGCGGCGCGCCGGAGCCGGTGCTGGAAATGCTGGACGCCATCGGCTCCAGCGAACGCATCCAGCCGTGGGTCGACAGCGCGCTGGCGCGCGGCGAGCGGCTGATGGGTTTTGGGCACCGCGTCTATCGCGTGCGCGACCCCCGCGCCGACGTGCTCAAGGCCGCGATCGAGCGGCTCGCGGTCGATGGCACCGATCTGCCGTTCGCGGGCGAGGTCGAAGCCTATATCCGCGGCGCGCTGCGGCGGAAGAATCCGGACCGGCCGCTCGACACCAATGTGGAGTTCTTCACCGCGATCCTGCTCGACGCGCTGAAAATCCCGCGGCAGGCGTTTACGCCGATCTTCGCGGTTGCGCGCGCCGCCGGATGGACCGCGCATGCCCGCGAGCAGCAGCGCGGCGGCAGGCTGATACGGCCGAGTTCGGCGTATATCGGCCCGATGCCGGGCTGACTCCTGACGGAACGGCGGCGCCGATCCGGCCCGCAAACTATGCGCCGCCGGACATTTCCGCCTCCGCTGGGCTGGGTTCCATGCTATTTTTGCATTTGAAGGACTGACTGCTCGTCATTCAGGCGAGGTGAAAACTCCCGATGATGCGACGGCGCGCATTCCTCACGCTGGTCGGCGGCACGGTGGCGGGGTCTTCCGTTACGCGGCCATTCGCGGTGCGCGCGCAAACTATGCCGGTGATCGGCGTGCTCAGCAGTGCATCATCCCGCGATTACGGACCAATGATTGCGACGTTCAAGAAAAACCTTGGCGAAGCCGGTTACGTCGATGGGCAGAACGTCAAAATCGAATATCTCTGGGCTGACGAACAATATGACCGCCTGCCCGCGCTGGCGGCCGATCTGGTCCGGCGTCAGGTCAGCCTGATCCTGGCTGCGACCACTCCCGCTGCCATCGCGATAAAGTCGGCGACGCAAACGATACCGGTCGTGTTCGCGATCGGCGGCGACCCCGTGCAAACAGGCCTCGTCGGCAGCCTCAGCCGGCCCGGCGGCAATCTCACAGGCGCCGCCCACGTCAACGTCGAGACCGCGCCAAAACGTCTCGAGCTGGTGCATGAACTAATTCCGGGGGAGAAGATCGTCGGGATTCTTCTCAATCCGACCAATCCGGTGGCCCAATCGGTCGCGACGGCAGTTCAGCCTGCCGCCGGTTCGCTGGGGCTTGAGCTGAAGGTTTTCCACGCGCACTCTGATGAAGAGATCGATCGCGTGTTTGCGAGCCTGGCTGAAATGAAGATCGGCGGCCTGGTGATCGGGACCGATCCGTTCTTCACCAGCCGGGCCGGGCGACTCGGCGCCCTATCGCTCCGTTCGGCGATGCCCGCCATTTATCAATATCGCGAGTTCGTCGCGGCCGGCGGCGTCATGAGCTATGGCGGCAGCATCATCAATTCGTATCGCCAAGCAGGTCTTTATGCCGGTCGAATCCTCAAGGGCGAAAAGCCGGGCGACCTGCCGGTACAATTGTCCACCAAGGTTGAACTGCTTTTCAATCTCAGGAGCGCCAAGCAACTCGGGCTCAACACCCCACTTTCACTGCTCGGCCGCGCCGACGAGGTGATCGAGTAAGGCCGGGACGACGCTTGGAAGACGACACGTGGAACACGGCACTTGGAAGACGGCACTTGGAACACGAGATTTGGAAAATATCAGCTCGCGCCGCGCACCACGGTCTTGAGATAATTATACGCCTTGATGATCTCGATCAGGCGATCCTCGGTGGAGCGGTCGCCGCCATTGGCGTCGGGATGGTGCTGCTTCACCAGCGCCTTGTACTTCGCCTTGACGGTTTCCAGCGTCGCGTCGGGCCCAAGCCCCATCACCTGCAGCGCCTTGCGCTCGGCGTTCATGACTTTCCGCGTTTCAGGCTTGGCCTCGCCAGCCGCGCCGCCCGGACCCGGCCGCCAGCGGCCACGGCCGTTGAGCTCGGAGAACATGCTGAACGGATCGGCCGCACCTTCCAGCTCGGCTTCTGCGCCCGCCTTGCCCTTCTTGCCGCCATTGGCGCCCATCTTCCAGGTCGGGCGATGGCCGGTCAGCGCGTCCTTCTGGTAGCGCGCGACGGCATCCGCATTCATGCCCTGGAAGAAATTATAGGACTGGTTGTATTCGCGGACGTGATTGAGGCAGAAGTGAAAATACTCCCGCGAGTTCTCGCGGCCCTTGGGCGCGCGGTGCGGGCCCTTGTTCGGGCACCCCGCCCATTCGCACATGGCGGCTTCTTCGCGCGCCTGCGCCTGCTGCTTCGCGCTCAGCTTGTTGGGCTTGATGCGAATGGAATCGAAGAATTTGGATGAATCAATCGGCATAGCTGACTTTGACTACGCAATGCCCGAGGCTTCAAGTCTTGACATTGCGAAACCTTCTTTCCCCGTTGTGCCATTGACGCAAGGCGGTCACAGACGTATCTGCCGCCATCATGAGCACCAAAGACGATATCATAAACAAGTTGCGCGAAGCTTTCCTGCCGGAAAGCCTCGATGTCGCGGACGAATCGCATCTGCATGAAGGCCATGCCGGCCACAGGCCGGGCGGCGAGACGCATTTCAGGGTTTATATTGTGTCGCCAGCCTTCGAAGGGAAGAGCCGGATCGAGCGCCATCGCATGGTCAATACCACACTGGACGCGGAACTGAAGGGTTCCGTGCACGCATTGGCGATCAAGGCGCAGACGCCGGCAGAAACCGCGGGCCGGTGATCTCTCACCCTGCCGGAAATATGAGCTTCCGATGACATCGCTGCGGCTTATTGTTTTGGCGGGACTGCCCGGTTCCGGAAAGAGCACGCTGGCGGAGGGCCTTTCGCGCCATTTGGCGCTGCCGATATTGTCGGTCGATCCGATCGAGGCGGCGATGTGGCGCGGCGGCCTGTCGCGGGATCAAACCGGCATCGCGGCCTATGAGGTCGCGCAAGCTTTGGCCGGGGAGCATCTGCGGCTCGGGCATTCCGTCATCATCGATGCGGTCAACCCGGTCGAGGCGCCGCGCGCGGCGTGCCGAAGGCTCGCAGCAAAATATCGTGCAGATTTGAAGATCATTGAATGCATCTGCGCCGATGAGGCGACGCATCGCCGCCGCATCGAGGCGCGGGTGCGCAATATCGACGGGATGGCCGAAATCACCTGGGCAAGGGTCGAGCAACGGCGCGCCGGCTATGAAGCCTGGACCGATGCAAGACTGACGCTCGACACCTCGGCGGATACGCCGGAAAAATTGCTGGCGGAAGCGATCGGCTATCTTGCACAGACGGTCCAGCACGGCTGATCCACACCGGGACCGGCAGAAATGATGGCAGCGCCTTCCGCTTCGTGAGACAATCATCCGCGCGATGGACCGGATTCCCTGAGATCACGGGTCGGGCCGACCCTGATGCCGTCGCCGATGGATGGGGTCGTCCGATGCGTCGTTGGGCACACTCAGGATTGGCTGCGGCCGTGATGGCCCTGGTTGCGGCGTGCTCGCTCGAGGCGTCGGCGCTCGACATGCCCGGGCCCTCGGTGCAGGAGGTGCTGGTCAAAAGCACGTTGCTGACGCTCAACGATGCGGTCGCGACCGAAAACTTCACGGTATTCCACGCGAAACTGTCAAAGCCGTTCCGGGATCAATTTCCGCCGGAGAAGCTGAAAGCCGTCTTCCAGAACCTGATCGACAAGCACGCGGTGTTCGACGCCGTGGTCGCGGAGCGGATGATTTCCGACGAGGAAGCCAAAGTCGACGACAAGGGCGTGTTGAAGCTGAAGGGCCATTTCGAAACGACGCCCAAGCGGGTGAAATACGAGCTCGGCTTCATACAATCCGAAGGCGCGTGGAAACTCAGCGGCGTCACCATCGATATCGAATAGCCGATCGCGACCCGAGGCTCCGTCATCATGCGCCGCGGATTGCGAGACAAAGGCACTTAAATCCTAGAACGCCGTGCCTGCCCGCTTCGGCTTTTGCTCCTCGGCTTCGGCCTCGCGCGGCACCGGCACGATCCGCAGCGCCGTGATGCGGTTGCGCTCGCGGCGCAGCACACGGAAACGGAAGCCGTGGAAGGTGAAACTCTGGCCGCGTTCGGGGATCGAACGCGCCTCGTGAATGACGAGGCCTGCGACCGTGGTTGCCTCTTCGTCGGGCAGATGCCAGTCCATCGCCCGGTTGAGATCGCGGATCGGCACCGAGCCATCGACTACGACGGAGCCGTCGGGCTGGGCTCGGACGCCGGCCACGACCACGTCGTGCTCGTCGGAAATGTCGCCGACGATCTCTTCCAGAATATCTTCCAGCGTCACCATACCTTCGACTTCGCCGTATTCGTCGACGACCAGCGCGAAGTGGGTCTTGCGGCGGCGAAACGCCTTGAGCTGTTCGGAGACCGGACGCATTTCCGGCACGAACCAGGGCGGCAGCGCAATGGTCGAGACGTCGATCTTGGCGGTGTCGCCTTCGGAAGCCCGGATCGCGCGCAACAGATCCTTGGCATGCAGCACGCCGATGATGTTTTCCGGTTTCTCGCGCCACAGGGGAATGCGGGTATATTCGGTGGCCAGCACCTCGCGCACCAACTCCTCCGGCGGCAGATCGGCGTTGATCATCACCATTTCGGTGCGATGGACCATCACGTCGGAAACCTGCAACTCGCGCAGGTCCAGGAGGCCGCCCAACATGTCGCGGTCCTGCTTTTCGACCTTGCCTTCATGGTGCAGCAGGTCGACTGCGCCGCGCAGGCGCTCGGTCGGCGACAGCAGCGGCTGGTTGTGACCGATCTTGACGCCGACCATCCTCATCAGCACCCGGACGATCGCCTCGACGACGGCGAGCAGCGGCCCCAGCAGGTACAGCATCAGCCGCATCGGGCGCGCGACCAGCAGCGACACCCGGTCCGGCGCGTTGATGGCAATCGTCTTCGGCAGCACCTCGGCAAAGATCACGACCAGCGCCGTCATCACACCGGTGGCGTAGAGCACGCCGACTTCGCCGAACCAGGCGGTGAAAATGCCGGTCGCCAGCGCCGAAGCGCCGATATTCGCGAAATTGTTGCCGAGCAGCAGCGCGCCGATCAGCCGCTCGCGCATGCCGATCAGGCTGGAAACCACGTCGGCGTCGCGATTGCCCTGCTTCGACAGCCGCAGCATGCTGGCGCGCGACGCGCCGGTCAGCGCGGTCTCACTCGCCGCGAAGAATGCGGAGACCAGAAGACAGGCGACAACGATGGAGAAGGTGATCCAGTCCAAGTTATGTCATCCGGACAGTGTTCAAGGCTCGAGGGATTCAAGCCTTGATAGGTTCAGTTCTCGGCAAGCTCAGTTCCCCGCCAGCTTGGCCTGCAGAAAATCGCGCACCAGAGCAGGCTCGACGTCGTTTGCGATCACCGCGCGCCCGACCGCCTCAAGCAAAATAAACGTAAGCTTGCCGCGCTTGACCTTCTTGTCCTGCGCCATCAGCGTCATCAACGCATCGGCATCGGCAAGGCCTTCCTGGGTGAAGCCGGCGATATCCTGCAAATGGGTCGGCAAGCCTGCCGAAGCAAGGTGGCGTTCGACACGGGTGGCGTCGGATTCGGAGATCATGCCGAGTTGGGCGGAAAATTCCGCCGCCAGCACCATGCCGACGGAAACGCCTTCGCCATGGAACAGGCGGTCCGAAAAGCCCGGTCGCCGCTTCCAGCGCGTGGCCGAAGGTGTGACCGAGATTGAGCAGCGCGCGCTCCCCGGTCTCGCGCTCGTCGCGCGACACGATCGCGGCCTTGGCGCGGCAAGAAGTCGCAATCGCATGCTCGCGCGCCGCACCGCCGGAAAAGATGTCGGAGTGGTTGGCTTCGAGCCACGAAAAAAACGCTTCGTCGCCGAGCACGCCATATTTGGCCACTTCAGCATAGCCGGCGCGGAACTGGCGCGGCGACAGCGTATCCAGCACCGACGTATCGGCGATCACCAGCACCGGCTGATGAAACGCGCCGAGCAGGTTCTTGCCCTGCGGCGAGTTGATACCGGTCTTGCCGCCGACGGAAGAATCCACCTGCGCCAGCAGCGAGGTCGGCACCTGGACGAAATCGACGCCGCGGCGCAGGATCGCCGCCGCAAAGCCGGCGAGATCGCCGACCACGCCGCCGCCGAGGGCGATCACCAGATCGTTGCGCTCGATCTTCGCCGCGATCAGCGCTTCGCTGACCTTTTCCAAACCGAAATAGGTTTTCGACCCCTCGCCTTCCTCGACGATGACGTGCGAAGCGCCAATGCCGGCTGCGGCCAACGAACTCTGCGTTTTCTCCAGCCAGTGCCTGGCGACGTTGCGGTCCGTGACGATCGCCGTCCGCACGCCCGGCCGCAATGCGGCGACACGTGTCCCCAGCGATTGCAGCACGTCGCGGCCGATGATGATGTCATAGGCGCGGTCGCCGAGTGCGACATCGACCGTGATCGGATCGGAATGTTTCAGTGGCGCAGTCATTTCGGTAACGAAGTCATGGCGTGACGCTCATCCGGTCCGTTGTTTCTTGCGTTGTCTCTTGGGTACACAGCCGCGTGCGCAAGGCGTCGATACATTCTTCGACGATGCGATCGTGCGGCACGTCGCGCGACCAGATCGTCAGATCGGCGCTCTGATAGACCGGCTCGCGCGCTTCGAGCAGGCGGCTGACGGTCGCAGCCGGATCCTCGGTCTGCAGCAGCGGGCGGTCGGCGCGGCGCTTGACGCGCCGCATGATGACATCGGCATCCGCCTTGAGCCAGATCGAGACCGCCTTGTCGCGAATCCGGTTGCGGGTTTCCTCGCGCATGAAGGCGCCGCCGCCGGTGGCGATCACCGCCGGGCCATTGTCGAGCAGCCGCGCGATCACCCGCGCCTCGCCGTCCCTGAAATACGGCTCGCCGTGGGCTGCGAAAATCTCCGGAATGGTCATCCCCGCGTGAGCCGCCTCGATTTCGGTATCGGCGTCGAGGAACGGCAGCCGCAGCCGCACCGCCAGCCGGCGGCCGATGGTGGATTTACCGGCGCCCATCATCCCCACCAGCACGATCGAACGCTTGCCCAGCGCCGCGGTGATTTCGGCGTCCTGGGGGGTACTGGCTGGCGCCGGGGCGGCGGTCTCGGGCATCATAAAAACTCTGGCAAAAAACTCTGGATCCCGTTTTGCGGATTTTTCCGCATCCAAGCGCCACCTATACTACCCGGAACGACGCCGTTGCCAGAGACTCTTGCAACGGAGGTGGGAACATGTAGGTAGTTGGGCTCGCCCGATCCCGATGATTTCAATGGTTAATTCGCTGCCTGAGGCGCCCCGATGCCCAGCCTGTTCCGCTTTCTGACGGTTGTCGGCATCATTGCCGGGATCGGCTATGGCGTGATTTTCGCGCTGGCGAATTTCGTCAATCCCAAGCCTCGGGAAATGACCGTCACCATCCCGCCGGATAAGTTCCTCAAGAAATAGGCGCTATGGTCTCGGGATGCGTTCCAGGACCTCCGATTCCAGTCTGATCAACCTGTTCCTCGACATGCTCGCGGCGGAACAGGGCGCGGGCGAGAATACGCTCGATGCCTATCGCCGCGACCTGACGGATTTTTCCGAATTTCTCGGCCGTGCCGGGCAGAGCTTTGCCGGCGCCGAGACCGAGAGGCTGCGGGATTATCTCGCCGACCTCGATACGCGCGGCTTCAAATCCTCCAGCGTGGCGCGGCGGCTGTCGGCGATGCGGCATCTGTTTCGCTTTCTGCTGAACGAGCGGATTCGCAGCGACGACCCGGCGGCAATTCTTTCGGGCCCGAAGCGCGGCCGCGGTCTGCCGAAGGTGCTGTCGATCGCAGACGTCGACCGCATGCTGACGCGGGCCATGGAACTTACGCAGGCGCAGGACGCCTCGCCGCTGCAGCGGCTGCGCGCGATGCGGCTCCATTGCCTGCTGGAAGTGCTCTACGCCACCGGCCTGCGCGTTTCCGAACTGGTGGCGCTGCCCTTGTCGGCCTCGCGCCGCGACGCCCGCATGATCGTGGTTCGCGGCAAGGGCAACAAGGAACGGCTGGTGCCGCTGAACGAAGCATCGCGCCGGGCAATGGCGGATTACCTCGCCGCGCTGGAGGCGCTCAAACCGGAGAACAAGAAAAACGCCGCGCCCTCGAAATGGCTGTTTCCATCGTTCGGCGAGAGCGGACATCTGACGCGGCAGCACTTTGCGCGCGACCTGAAGGAACTGGCCGCAGCGTCAGGTCTGGCGCCGCGGCTGGTGTCACCGCACGTGCTGCGCCACGCCTTTGCCAGCCATCTGCTGCACAATGGCGCCGATTTGCGCATCGTGCAGACGCTGCTCGGCCACACCGATATCTCCACCACGCAGATCTATACCCATGTGGTCGAGGAGCGCTTGAAGAGCCTGGTGCGCGACCTGCACCCGCTGGCGGAGAAGTAAGCAAGCGTTAGGGCGGATCGGCTACCACCTTGACTTCGGCTGCATCTGCGCTGAAACAGCCGTCTTCTGCGCGCAACCATCCGCGCAGCTTGCATCGGACCGAGTGCTAAATTATTGAATAATCAAGCCTTCTCTGCCCGAACCGAAACCGCTTCGCCCGCAAGCATGTTCCTCCCTATATTGTTTTGATGCCGGATCAGATGCGCAGCTATCTCGACTTCGAAAAACCCGTCGCCGAACTCGAGGCCAAGGTCGACGAATTGCGCGCGCTGGCGGCAACCGGCAGCGACATCGGCGATGAGATTTCGCGCATCGAAGACAAGGCGTCGCAGGCGCTGAACGACCTCTACGCCAACCTCACGCCGTGGCAGAAGACGCTGGTGGCGCGCCATCCGCAGCGCCCGCATTTCACCGATTTCGTCACCACGCTGCTGACCGAATTCACGCCGATGGCGGGCGACCGCAAGTACGGCGAGGACGAGGCGCTGATGGGCGGCTTCGGCCGCTTCCGCGGCGAAAGCATCTGCGTGGTCGGCCAGGAAAAGGGCGCCACCACCGAGAGCCGCATCAAGCATAATTTCGGCATGGCGCGCCCCGAGGGCTATCGAAAAGCCGTTCGGCTGATGGAAATGGCGGATCGATTCGGTATTCCCGTGCTGTCGATCGTCGATTTGGCCGGCGCCTACCCCGGCATCGGCGCCGAGGAACGCGGACAGGCGGAAGCGATTGCGCGCTCGACCGACGCCTGCTTGTCGTTAGGGGTGCCCAATGTCGCGATCATCACCGGGGAAGGCATGTCGGGCGGCGCGATTGCGATCACCACCGCCAACCGCGTGCTGATGTTCGAACATGCCATCTACAGCGTGATCTCGCCGGAGGCCGCGTCCTCGATCCTGTGGCGGGACGGAACCAAGGCGCAGGAAGCCGCAACCAGCATGAAGATCACGGCGCAGGACATGCTGCGATTCGGCGTCATCGACCAGATCCTGAAAGAGCCCCCGGGCGGCGCCCATCGCGACGCCGCCGCCATGATCGCCTCCACCGGCGACGCCATCGAGCAGGCCTTCAACGACCTGCGCAACCTCGATTCGGATGCGGTCCGCAAGCAGCGGCGGCAAAAATTCCTCGATATCGGCCGGAAACTCGGCTAAATCGATCAAAATCGACTGATTTTTCTCCAACCCCACCATTCGGCCGCAATTAGGCCCGGTCCCCGGTCTTTAGTTCCTGTTGACCATGCCCGTCGTAGGATCTGGCCGGCCAGCCGGTTCGGGTTGCGACAAAACGGACCAAAGGCTAATATTTTAAACATCGGCTTCAGGGCATGACGCTGTAGTTGGGGTGCGAAAATTGCCCGATGGGTGTGGAGCTTAGCCTTTGATCTATCGCACGCTGGTTCGCGCGCTCTTCACTTCGGCTGCCCTTGCAGCCGGTGTGCTGCTGGCTGGCTGCAACAGCGACGAAATTTCACTCGCCGCCAACGCCAAGGCTAACCAGCCGGTCCCGCCAAAACTGATCCAGGACATGGTCGCAAAGGACATGGACCTGAATTCGCCGATCCTGGTCCGGCTGTTCAAGCAGGAAGCCGAACTTGAGGTCTGGAAGCAGGATCGCTCCGGCCGCTTCGCGCTGCTGAAAACCTATCCGATCTGCCGCTGGTCCGGCGATCTCGGCCCGAAGGTGCGCGAAGGCGACCGCCAGGCGCCGGAAGGTTTCTACAACATCTCGCCGGCGCAGATGAATCCGCAGTCGGCCTACTATCTCTCCTTCAATACCGGCTATCCCAACGCGTTCGATCGCGCACTGGGCCGCACCGGCTCGCAACTGATGGTGCATGGCGATTGCTCCTCGCGCGGCTGCTACGCGATGACCGACGAGCAGATCGCCGAAATCTATTCGCTGGGCCGCGAATCCTTCTTCGGCGGCCAGAAATCGTTCCAGCTGCAGGCCTATCCGTTCAAGATGACGCCGATCAACATGGCGAAGCATCGCAACAACCCGAACATGCCGTTCTGGAAGATGATCAAGGAAGGCTGGGATCATTTCGAGGTGACGCGGCAGGAGCCGAAGGTCGATTTCTGCGAAAAGAAATACGTGTTCGATGCCATCAAGGCGCCGAACGCCACCCGCGATCCGGTCTTCGATGCCTCGGCCAAATGCCCGGCCTACGCGGTATCGGATGAAATCACCGACGCCGTGCGCGCGAAGCAGCAGGAAGATGCGGCAGAAACCGCAAAGCTGATCGCCAAGGGAACGCCGGTCGCACGGACCAATACCGGCATCGACGGCGGCATGAACAAGATATTTGCTGCACGGGTGCCCGACGGCAACACCGGTCTCTCCGAAGGCGGCGACGGTCAGGGCCTGTCGCTGCTGGCGTTGGCACGCGCGCCCGGCACCATTCCCTCTCACGTCAATCCGCCGCGTGCGCCCTCGGACAATCTCCTGCTCGGTGCGCCGGAAGAACCGAAGATCGCCGCCGCGCCAGCGCCGACCGCCGGACCGACTGCAGCACCGACACGGGTCGCCAATGCGGCGCCGAACGCACAATCCGATGGATTCTTCTCCAACCTCGCGCGCAAGGTTGGCCTCGGTGGCAGCTCCGACGCCACCGCGAGCACAACGCCGCCGCCTGCGAAGCCGAAAGTGATCGAGGCCAAACGGACCGAGCCGCCAGCGCGCGTCCTGAGGCCGCCGCGCCGAAGACTGACACCAAACAGACCGCCGCGCCGAAGGCTGACACCAAACAGGCCGCCAGCCGTCCGCCGCTAAAACCCTCGGTCTCCGACACCCCGGCTCAGGCGGCCGCGCCTGCGCCCGCCGCCAAGGATGCGCTGGTGGCCGGGTCAGCGCCGATCGTGCAGTCGAACTCGTTCGACAGCCGTTTTGGGGCGACGAAGTAACACCACCTCACGTTCGCACAATTCAAAGCCGTCATGCCCCGCGAAGGCGGGGCATCCAGTATTCCCCGATGTCTGGATTTACGGAAGCAGCGCGGCGTGCTGGATCATCCGCCTTCGGATCATGACAATCAGCGCAAGCTCATGCGTATCCATGGCGGTGTTTGTAGTTTCAACGAAAATGAACAGTTGGCTTATTGGGCAGCTGCGAGCGCCAATGGAAGGCCTGACGGGGCGGGTCAGTCACCGCGCCGCCTTTTGTATCATGCAAGGCGAAGTTTGTGCGGAGGCCGCGTACGGTGAGCATGGAAGTCAGGAACTCAGCGTCGAGAAGCTATAAACGAGCGGCCTGAATATTCGTTTCAATGGCTCGGTGGGGGCAATTTCGAAACGCCAAGGTCGGACGAAACAGCAACGCTTTTCTTCGGCGTAGGCGGTCCTGACTTCACGTCGTCTTTTCATGTGATCGGTGAAATCTTCGACAAAGTCTACGACCTGGGAGGTCGACAAACCCGCCGCTGGAAGGTGTTCAGACCGTCACGTCCCACCCGGCGGAACAAATATTTGTTGGGGGCCTTGACGCTGCGTGGATTGCCTTGCCGCCAAGGCATCCTAGATGGATGGCCCCAGTGTTCCCCGACACTGGGGCCTTTTTGTGCACTTTATTTCCTATAGTGGTCAATATTGACCAGCGGCGCATTGTGCATTGCGCAAGAAAGCCACATCGCCGTTCGAATTGGCAGCTATCGGCGACAGAGAAATCGGTAACGCTCCCGCCAACGCAGGGGAAGCATGATGTTATCTATCCGACTCAATCCAATATATAGTCGCGCGACGATCGAAATTCTTCCATGCACCAAGTGTAGCAAGTCTATGCGGCTAGCTTGCATCAGCGATGAAATCTGCATCTTCGAGTGTTCGGAATGCAAAACGACTAAACGTTTTCCAGTAGCGCGGCTCTCGCACCGTTAGAGGCTTCTTCGCGGCACTCTTATTTCGGACGCGTCGGCTTCATGGCTAAGGTAGGCGTCCTAAACGCGGGGTACCAAACCGGACATGCCAAACAAGACCTATCAGGCTCCATTTGATCCCAAGACGTTTCTTGCCATCGTGGGCGAGGGCAAGACCATCCTTGAATTTCGCAAGGATCAGGTCGTCTTCGCCCAGGGCGATGCGGCAGACACCGTCTTTTATATTCAAAAGGGACGGGTCAAGGTTGTCGTCATATCCGAACAAGGCAAGGAGGCAGTGGTCGGGATTCTTGGACCGGGCCAGTTCTTTGGCGAGGGCTGCATGAATGGCCATTCGCTGCGCATCGCGACGACGACCGCGATGGAAGAGTGCCTGCTTACAGCGATAACGAAGGCAGCCATGCTGGCGACGCTTCACAACCAGCCAAAATTTTCCGAATTGTTCATGGCCTATTTGTTGACCCGGAACAGCCGGATTGAAGAAGATCTCATCGACCAACTCTTCAACTCCAGTGAAAAACGGTTGGCCCGGTTGCTGCTTCTGTTGGCGAATTTCGGCAAGGAGGGAAACCCCCAACCGATCAGTCCCAATATCAGCCAGGAAACATTGGCTGATATGATCGGGACCACCCGATCCCGCGTCAGCTTCTTCATGAACAAGTTCCGCAAGCTTGGCTTCATCAGCTACAACGGAAAGATAGAGGTCAATAGTTCATTGCTTACCGCGGTCTTGTACGACAAGCCCGAAATCAATAGAGACCTCTAAGCCGAGGGCGCCCGACGTGGCGCCGTTCCAGGACTCGGCAGCTGTCGGTTGGGAGAGGTAGAGCTGGTCGCAGCTAGGACCTTCTCACCGCTAATGTAGAACGTTTCGCTTAAGCCCAGCGATCCTCTTCACGTTGGGCCTCTTCTGAATTTAATCGGCCCGCAATGTCTTCGGCGATTTCCGTTGTCTTAGCTTCAGCGATGTCGTTGCCGTCGGTTTTGACGATTTTCTTTTTCTCGGTATGCACTGGAAAATCGTTCGGCTTCAGTTGCTCTTGGTCGACCATGGCACGTCTCCCTAGTTGGGAGGATAACGGATGACCCGTCATTTTGATCCCCCCAGACGATTTCCTACATCTGGCACGCTTTGTCCGTTACAGACGGATACCGGAGCATTGCTCTATCCGGATGTCCCGCAACGCCACCAAGCATTATTCAGCTTGGCGGCGTTGTGCGTTTTAGGTGTCCTAATCTGCCAGAGCGAGTATCCAAATTAGGACAGCATTCACTTATGGGCGCGAGCCTGTTTCGACCGTCCTTTTTGGCTGTGACTGACTCATTAATTTTTCGAAAGTGAGCAAAATTGCACAGCCGGAGAAGTTCGAAGGTTTCATACTGGATCTATCACCGCCCCTTGTCGGCACCTACCGGTGACTGAGAGTTCTGTAGCGCTCCCGCCTGATCCAAGGCGAAGCCCATGCCATCGCTAGCAGTCTTGTTTGATCCAAGCCGCATAGCAATTCAGCCCCATCCCTGTCCCAAATGTTCGGGCCCAATGGTCCTGGCATACATCCAGCCGTCGGGTCTCGGATTCGAGAGGCGCGTGTTTCAGGGCGTCAATTGCAATCACACCGATAAGGTCGTCACCGAGACCCATTCGGTGAAATGGATGTCTTCCGGGTTGCGAGCGCCAGCTTAAGCCTCGAATCGTAAAAGGCCGCCTCCCGCCCAACATAGGGGTAGCGAATGCTCGAGAAACAAAACCGAGGGCCATTTTGCCGGGATTGCGGTTCTCCAATGAGGCTCACTGCAATCGAGCCAAGCAACACGGGTCAAGATTTGCGGACGTATGGCTGCTCTCAATGCAACACGAGTGAGCATCACATCATCGGAACTGCCGTGACTGAGGCTTGGCTCGCGCCAACGAGTTATCGAAAGACTTGAGCCGTCTCCACCGGCAAGCCGCTAGAGGGTGACAGAAACAGATAAGCCAAAAACTCGCAGCTGTTGGAGGACGTCGTGACGACAAGTTTTGCATCAACCATCCTCGCGTGCGGAGGATTTTTTATCCTTTCCTTTGCTGCAATCTGGGCATTTTGGTTTGTGGAACGACTACGGGGAGCAAGCGCCCCGCAAGTGCGCCAGACCGCCGCTTAAGGCAGGCATGCCGCATAATGCAGACTAGCCAGCATCGGCCGATGTGGCCTCTTCCATTGCGGACATCACCCCGCAGGCACCCGGCTCCAGCCCAACAAGGTACGCCAGATTGTCGCTTGATTTGGCCGCGGATTCATATCTGCATCGAGTGCGTTAATTCGATTGAACGCCTGGCCGTTGCGATCAAGGTTGAAAGCATCATAGGCAGCTAACGCCGCGCCTCTTCAAACATCCCGACTTGCAAGCGAACAGAAGAAAGGCACCTCAATTGGCGCCCTTCTTCCTTGCACGGCAAACTCGCCTGTCTGGTCGCGGGCTTACCAGCGCGGGCCGGCTCCAAAGCCAATTCCTACGCCGCCCGGACCAACGCCGATTCCGACGCTTGGACCATTGTTGTAGTATCCACCGTCGTAGTATCCGCGCCGTTCGATGTAGCGTTCGCGCGGCGCGTAGTTGTACGAATCCTCAACGATAACGCGGCGCTGACCACGTTCCCGCCAACAGCGCCCGTATTCGTTACAGACCATGCGGACGTTTTCGATGCCGTTGTCTGGCATAACCGCGATGCCATTTGAGAGCGGTGCCGCTGACGCAGCAGTGGCGAACAGTGCAGAAGCACCGGCCGCAAGCGAGATAATAGCTTTATACATACTGAACTCCTTTGAGGTTCCAGCGAGACAATGGTTGCAACGACCAATTGTTCCCGAAGCAGAACGCCGCCGCCGCGAAGCCGAAGGTGATCGAGGCCAAACGGACCGACGGCGGCGCTCTGAGGCCACGTCGAAGACGGATACCAAACAGACCGCCGCGTTGACGGCTGAATAACAGGCCGCCAGCCTCCGCCGCTAAACCCTCGGTCTCCGACACCCCGGCTCAGGCGGCCGCGCCTGCGCCCGCCGCCAAGGATGCGCTGGTGGCCGGGTCAGCGCCGATCGTGCAGTCGAACTCGTTCGACAGCCGTTTGGGGCGGCGAAGTAAATCCTGATTTCGGAAACATTATCATCGCAGGATGAGCCAGGCGATCTGGCCGCTGGCTCAACGAGCGAGGGTCGGAGTGCGAGCCCATGCTCAAGCCACAAATCATATCGGGATAATTCTCACCTGCGACGTTCAAGTTCTGCGGAAGTCGGCCAACTGGCTGCCATCAGAAAAAAGGTCGGGCCGAAAAAGGCACCAAAGAGAGCGAAAAACCGGAAGTTTCGATAACCGATCGAAATTGCCGCGGAACTTTGTAGGCGCGACCGCGTACTCCTCCGCGAGCGAGGTTCCTCTAAACCCTGCAAACGGAGACAGGGGTGTTCAGTTGGTTCAAACCTGATAGGCGGCAAAAGAAGATCCGGGAGGATCGCAAACACCTTGAGGCACGGGTCCGACGTCTATTGAAAAATTATCTGTCCGCGGATGGCTCGCGAAAGCAACAGTACTATGAAGTGATCGCTGGCGCAGCTGCAGCATGTCAGCCTGGTGTTACTGATCCAAACCTGGAAGATACACAACTCGCTAAAGCCGCCGCGGAAGCCGCGCTTAAGGTCGTTAAATTGCGCGAGCGCCAAGCAATCGATGACACCGATCAATTAGCGGCATTGATCACTGATGCTTACGCAACGGTAGCGGTCGCATACCGCCGTGCTTCCACCGTCTATACGGTTGATGAGGAGATGCAGCAGCTAGGCACTGCGGCCGTGCACCTGCTCACCATAGCAACGTCATATATGGCAGCTCAATCACAGAGATAACACCACGTGACGGCCCGTTCGATTAACGCATCGAGTTTTTTGGGAAAGGCGGCGACGGAGCGCCGAAGTTACGAATCTTGGTGAAGTGGCAGTAATCCCGCGTTGCAGCAGCAGCGCCGATAACCACGTTTTCAGTTTTAATCCGCTGTTAGCACTCTTCCAACAATTCGAGCCTAGTGGTCGTTCCGAAGAGGAGGCGACCTATGCCCCTGATGAAATATTTTGGTTTCGTCGGCAGCGCTCTCGTCCTGTTGCTTTTGGGATTGGGTTGGTATCTTCCGCAACCGACCGCGGAGCCTATTCGTGCGGGCATAAATAAGTCGGTCATCAGGATCAGTTCCGTCGAGCAGTTACCTGAGCGAGTAGTTATCGATACCCGTTTGCCGACGATCGCACCTCCACCGAGTGCGCTGGAGTTCGCTGAACGGTGGCCAGAGGCCGAGACCGTTGAGACGAACCGTCGTCCCGGGCCAACAACTTCGAACGCAGGCGACGGGGTTCCGAAAAAGCCGAACGCAGCTAAGCGTGAAACTCTGAAAAAGGTCGTGTCCTATCGGGCAACGCCACTTGCGAACAATGAGCCCACACCGAGTCGCGGCATCCAGGCTGCAGCCCCAGTCATTAGAATGTCCCTACTGGACATCCTCAAGGAGCGGCTGGGACAAAATCTTTTCAAGCTGAACTGACGGCTGATCGATGTCTGCGCTCCTGCCTTATTGATTGTTGGCTGGGATACCAGGTGCGTCGTTTTTGTTCACGGTGTCACCGGACACAGGTGGAGACAGGATTCGGCGGCCGGTCGCGGCATCACCGACCTCATACTCCAGGACAAAGTCCAACCCGCGCGGTTTGTCGTCCGTGGTTTTCAGCGAACGCCCGATGTATTGCTTGATGCTGCGAGACGCGGGCGTAGTAAACGCCCTGAAATTAGTAGCTAAGCATAGCGGCCGTGGCAGTGCTTGTAGCGCTTGCCGGAGCCGCAGGGGCAATCCTCGTTGCGGCCGACCTTGCCCCAGCTTGCTGGATTGTTGGGGTCGCGATCGGCGACCGCGGCAGCCGGCACCAGCGAGGCATTGGCGAACGCCATTTCGTCTTCGCCGGTATTCGGGTCGAGCTTGTGCACTTCCATCGGCGGCAGCACCGGCTGCTGCTCCTCCGGCGGCACGATTTCGACGCGCATCAATTGCGCCGTCACCGCCTCGCGCAGATGCGCGATCATCGCCTCGAACAGGCTGAAAGCTTCCGACTTGTATTCCTGCAGGGGATCGCGCTGGCCATAGCCGCGCAAGCCGATCACCTGGCGCAGATGGTCGAGCATGATCAGGTGCTCGCGCCAGAGATGGTCCAGCGTCTGCAACAGAATGGTCTTCTCGACGTAACGCATCACGTCGGGACCCCATTGCGCGACCTTGGCTGCCATGTGCTCGTCGACATGCCTCTCGATGCGCGAGAGCAACTCCTCGTCGGCGATGCCCTCTTCCTTGGCCCATTGGTCGACCGGCAGGTCGACGTCGAGCACGCGCTTCAATTCTTCCTTCAGCCCGGCTGTGTCCCACTGCTCCGCATAGGCATGCTCGGGCACGTGTTTGGTGACGACATCCTCGACGAAGGCGTGACGCATGTCGGCGACCGTCTCGGCAACGCTTTCGTCCTTCATCAGATCGATGCGCTGGTCGAAGATCACCTTGCGCTGGTCGTTCTGGACGTTGTCGAATTTGAGCAGGTTCTTGCGGATGTCGAAGTTGCGGGCCTCGACCTTCTGCTGCGCCTTCTCCAGCGCCTTGTTGATCCAGGGATGGATGATGGCCTCGCCCTCCTTGAGGCCGAGCCGCGTCAGCATGGAATCGAGCCGGTCGGAGCCGAAGATCCGCATCAGATCGTCTTCCAGCGACAGGAAGAATTTCGAACGTCCGGGATCGCCCTGACGGCCGGAACGGCCGCGCAGCTGGTTGTCGATGCGCCGCGATTCATGGCGTTCGGAGCCGATGATGTAGAGCCCGCCCGGTTTTGACACGGTCTTGGCCGGCTTCGATCCCTTGGCGGGCTCGACTTCGACAACGTCTTCCGCCTTCAGCACGATCTCGCGGAAACGCTCGATGTCGGCCTTGATGCGCTCGATCTTGGCGGCCTTCTCGGCCTCGTCGGTGATGTCGGCGGTCTCCTGCTGGATCCGCATATCCAGCGAGCCGCCGAGCTTGATGTCGGTACCGCGGCCGGCCATGTTGGTCGCGATCGTGATCGCGCCGGGCACGCCGGCTTCCGCGACGATATAGGCTTCCTGTTCGTGGAAGCGCGCGTTCAGCACCGCAAACAGTTTTGCAGGCTTGCCCGCGCGCGCGGCGGCATACAGCTTCTCCATGCTGGATTCCGCGCCGAAATCGATCTGCTTGTAGCCGTTCTTCTTGAGGTACTCGGCCAGCACTTCGGATTTTTCGATCGACGCGGTGCCGACCAGCACCGGCTGCAACCGCGCATTGGCGCGCTCGATCTCGGCCAGGATCGCGGCGTATTTCTCGTTCTGGGTGCGGTAGACCTCGTCGTCCTCGTCGAGACGCGCGACAGGCACGTTGGTCGGGATTTCCACGACCTCGAGCTTGTAGATGTCGAAGAGTTCGTCGGCTTCGGTCAACGCCGTGCCGGTCATGCCGGCGAGCTTTTGGTACATCCGGAAATAATTCTGGAAGGTGATCGAGGCCAGCGTCTGGTTTTCCGGCTGGACCTGAACGTGCTCCTTGGCTTCCAGCGCCTGGTGCAGGCCCTCGGAATAACGCCGGCCCTGCATCATGCGGCCGGTGAACTCGTCGATGATGACGACTTCGTCATCGCGCACGATGTAGTCCTTGTCGCGCGTGAACAGCGTATGCGCGCGCAGCGCCTGGTTGATGTGGTGGACGACGGAGACGTTCTCGACGTCGTAGAGCGAATCGCCCTTGAGCTGGCCGGCATCGCGCAGCAGCGTCTCGATCTTCTCCATGCCGGCTTCGGTCAGCGTCACCGTGCGCTGCTTCTCGTCGACGTCGTAATCGGTCTTGTCGAGCTTGGGGAAGAAGGTGTCGATGGTGTTGTAGAATTCCGAACGGTCGTCGAGCGGGCCGGAGATGATCAGGGGCGTGCGCGCCTCGTCGATCAGGATCGAGTTGACTTCGTCGACGATGGCGTAGAAGTGGCTGCGCTGGACCATGTCCTCCAGGCGGTACTTCATGTTGTCGCGCAGATAGTCGAAACCGTATTCGTTGTTGGTGCCGTAGGTGATGTCGCGCGAATAGGCTTCCTTGCGCTCGGCATCGTCGAGGCCGTGGACGATCACGCCGACGGTGAGGCCGAGGAAATTGTAGATCTGGCCCATCCATTCGGAGTCGCGGCGGGCGAGGTAGTCGTTGACGGTGACGACGTGGACGCCCTTGCCGGCCAGCGCGTTGAGATAGACCGCAAGGGTCGCGACCAGCGTCTTGCCTTCGCCGGTCTTCATCTCGGCGATGTCGCCCTCATGCAGCACCATGCCGCCGATCAGCTGAACGTCGAAATGCCGCTGGCCGAGCGTACGCTTGGCCGCCTCGCGCACGGTGGCGAAGGCGGGAACCAGGATGTCGTCGAGCGTCTTGCCGGCGGCAAGCTGCGCGCGGAACTCAGCGGTGCGGGCTTTCAGCGCCTCGTCCGACAGCGCGGCGAGCTCGGGCTCCAACGCATTGATGGCGTTGACGCGGGACTGATATCCCTTCACCCGCCGGTCGTTGGCGGAGCCGAAAAACTTGCGGGCGAGCGCGCCGATCATGCGAAATTCCTGCCTTTGCCGTTACTTGCGTTGCAGCCGTGACGTGGTCCACCAAGTTGCCTATCAACTCACCGTGACGCATCGCGGCAAACACCCCCGATATGGGGCCCATCCGCCTAATGAGTGGGAATTAAGCATTCCAAGGTTCGACGGCAAAAAGCGCAGTAAAATAAGCGCTATCGCCGTCGATACGATCCGGCAGAGATATGGCTGGGCCAGAGGCTTGTCAACGCTGCCCAGATGTCAAGAAATTCATCATTTTGACAGACTTTTCGCGTTGCCAAGGCTTGATGATTGGGCGAGTGTCCCGCCGCCTCAGGCGTTCCCATCTTCAAGACAAGGATTTTGCATGACCTCCCCGTTCCCGGAAACGAAAACCGGCCTGCGCTTCGGCCTGGCCACCTTGAAGGCCTCCTTGGCCGTGACAGGCTGTCTGGCCGCGGTTCTGGCCGCCGGCCTTCCGGTCCGCGCCGAGGACAATCCTGTTCTCGCCAAGGTCAACGGCATGGAGATCCGCCAGAGTGACGTCGCACTCGCCGAAGAGGAACTCGGCGCCAGCCTCGCGCAGATGGACCCGGCGACCAAGAAGGACAACGTGCTGGCCTTCCTGATCGACATGCGGATCGTCTCCAAGGCGGCCGAGGACAAGAAGGTCGAGAATTCCGAGGATTTCAAGAAGCGGCTCGCCTTCACCCGCAACCGGCTTCTGATGGACAGCCTGCTGGCCAGCGAAGGCAAGGCCGCGACCACCGACGAGGCCATGAAGAAGGTCTACGAGGAGGCCTCCAAGCAAATCACCGGCGAACAGGAAGTTCACGCCCGTCACATTCTGGTCGAGAGCGAGGACGAGGCCAAGGCGATCAAGGCCGAGCTCGACAAGGGCGGCGATTTCGCCGAACTCGCCAAGAAGAAGTCCAAGGACCCCGGCGCTTCCGATGGCGGCGATCTCGGCTTCTTCACCAAGGAGCAGATGGTGCCGGAATTCTCCACGGTCGCGTTTGCGCTCGAGCCCGGCAAGATTTCCGATCCCGTGAAGTCGCAATTCGGCTGGCACATCATCAAGGTCGAGGAAAAGCGCAGCCGCAAGGCGCCCGACTTCGAGCAGGTCAAGAGCCAGATCGAGACCTATGTGACGCGCAAGGCGCAGGCCGATTACGTCGCGAAACTGCGTGAGGCCGCCAAGGTCGAGCGCATGGACAAGCCGGCCGAGGCGGCCAAGAACGACGTCAAGACCGGACAGCCGCCAAGGACCCGGCCAAGCCCGCCGATTCCAAGATGGCGCCGGCGAAGAAGTAAATCGACTTCGTCTCCAGAGTTCAGTAATTAGACGTCATGCCCGGGCCAGATCATGGCCCGGGCATCCGCGTCTTAAGGCCTCCATTGACACATGGTGGAGACGTGGATGGCCGGAATAATTCGGCCATGACGGCTCATTTTTCTTGTCGATAAGGCGCCCCAAATGTCCACCGCCATCTCCCCCCTCGCCCCGACCGATACTCCCGAGATGCCCGCAATCGCTGGCGTGAAGCTTGCGACCGCTGCCGCGGGCATCCGCTACAAGGGGCGCACCGACGTATTGCTGGCGGTCATGGACAAGGGCACCAGTGTCGCTGGCGTCTTCACCAAGTCAAAATGCGCGTCCGCGCCGGTGGAATGGTGCCGCGCCAAACTCGGCAAAGGCGGATCTTCCAAGAGCGGTCGGCTCGCGCCCTCGTCGTGAATTCCGGCAATGCCAATGCCTTCACCGGCAAGACCGGCAGGCAATCCACCGCTCTGACGGCCTCGATCGCCGCCAAGGCGGTCGGCTGCAGCGCCAATGAGGTGTTTCTCGCGTCCACCGGCGTGATCGGCGAACCGCTGGACGCCACCAAATTCGACGGCGTGCTGGCAACGCTCGCCGGAAGCGCCGCCCCTGACGATTGGACGAGCGCGGCCAGGGCGATCATGACCACCGACACCTTTCCGAAGGTCGCGACCGCGACGGTGAAACTCGGCAAGACCAAGGTCACCATCAACGGCATGGCCAAGGGCGCCGGCATGATCGCGCCCGACATGGCGACCATGCTCTCCTTCGTATTCACCGACGCGCCGCTGTCGTCAGCCGTGCTGCAATCGCTGCTCAAGAGCGGCGTCGAAGACACGTTCAACGCCATCACCGTCGACAGCGACACGTCGACGTCGGATACCCTGCTCGCGTTCGCCACCGGCGCGGCTGCGGCCAACGGCGCGCCAAAGATCACGCGGGCGAGCGACCCCCGGCTGAAGGCATTTGCAAAAGCGTTCCACGAGGTGCTCGGCAATCTTGCCGAACAGGTGGCCCGCGACGGCGAAGGCGCGCGGCACCTGGTCGAGATCATCGTCGACGGCGCGACCACCAAGACCTCGGCCCGCAAGATCGCGATGTCGGTGGCGAACTCGCCGCTGGTGAAGACCGCGATCGCCGGCGAGGACGCCAATTGGGGCCGCGTGGTGATGGCGATCGGCAAGGCCGGCGAGCCCGCCAATCGCGACAAGATTTCGATCTCGTTCAACGGCATCCGCGTCGCCAAGAGCGGTGCGCGCGATCCGTCCTACAACGAGGCGGAAGTCTCCGAGGCGATGAAGAGCCCGAAGATCCAGATCAAGATCGCGCTTGGGCTCGGCAAGGGCCGCGACCGCGTGCTGACCTGCGACCTCACCAAGGAATATGTCGCGATCAACGGCGATTACCGGTCGTGAACGACGCCCAGCCCGCAGTATCCGCGCATGGCTGACATCAAGCTCACCCTTGTTGTCGCCTGCGCGCTGGTCGATGCCGACAAGCGCGTGCTGATCGCGCAGCGGCCCGAGGGCAAGACGCTCGCCGGACTATGGGAATTCCCCGGCGGCAAGGTCGAGCCCGGCGAGCGGCCCGAGCAGACGCTGATCCGGGAACTGCACGAAGAGATCGGCATCACCGTCAGCGAGCCATGCCTGGCGCCGCTGACCTTTGCCAGCCACGCCTATGAGAGTTTTCATCTCCTGATGCCGCTCTATATCTGCCGGCGCTGGGAAGGCACCGTGACCGCGCGCGAGGGCCAGCAACTCGCCTGGGTCCGCGCCAACAAGCTGCGCGACTACCCGATGCCGGCGGCGGACATTCCGCTGATCCCGCATTTGATCGATTTGTTGATGTGAGGTGGGCGTAACGCCCTCAGCCGTCTTGCCCTTGGGCGCAGTTTTCTTCACCGCCGCTTCCAGGCTCGCTTCGCCGAACCCGGCCGCAGCGGTTTCGGCTGGCTTTCATGCGGCGCCCAGCCGGACAGCCAGATCACATCGAAAGTCGCGCGGATGCGCCCATCCGGATCGGCAAAGCGGCTGGCGTAGATTTCCGACATCCGCAACATGGTGGCGATGCGGGTCGGCGTCCGCCGCCGCTCGACCATGATGTTGGTTGCGCCCATGCGCCTGAGATCGGCCATCAGCGCGAATGCGTTGTCGTAGCGCACCACGACGCCATCAACGTCGGTCACCGGCAGCGCAAAGCCCGCACGCTGCAACAACGCGCCGACGTCGCGCAGATCGGCAAACGGCGCGACCCGCGGCGACACCCCGCCTTCGCACTCGGCTTCCGCCTCGGCAAAAGCCTGCCTGAGTTCGGTGAGCGTATCGCCGCCGAGCATCGCCGCCAGCAACAACCCGTCCGGCCGCAGTGCGCGGCGGATCTGCGCCAGCACGCCCGGAAGATCGTTGACGAACTGGAAGGCAAGCGCGGAGACGGCGAGATCGAGCGATTCCGGCTGCAATGGCAGCGTTTCCGTTTCATCCGCGGCGATGCGGGTGATGGACTTGAAGCGATCGGCCGATCGACTTTTGCAGCAACTCGCTCGGGCGTCCAGATGTCCGCGACGTCGGAAAAATCCCGCGTCACTGCCTGCCAGCCGCTCTTCCATGTCCTCCGCGACGCGATCGAGCAGGAATGTCGCGGGCTCACCGCGCCGGGCGCGATCCTGCCGCGCGCGCAGCAGCGCGCGGTCGAACAGAACGGGTGCGGCGGTCGGGTTCGAAGCCATGCCGGTTGGTACGCTGGCCGCCCCGTCTCTGGCAATCCTGTGCTTGAGCATCGCCCGCCGCGGCGATAGCCTTGCCCGATGGACGCCCCCAATGGACGCTGAGGCATCACCACCACGCTCGATCGCCAGCCATCTGCGCGGCGCGCTCGACGCGTGCCGCGGCGCGTTCGCGCATATTCCGCGGCTTGCGCTCGACATCGCGCTGCCGACGCTGTGCGTTTCCTGCCGCGAGCCGGTCGAGGGCGAAGGCGTCTGCGCCGAATGCTGGGCAAAACTGTCGTTTATCGCGCCGCCGTTCTGCCCGCGGCTCGGCATTCCCTTTGTCTACGATCCCGGGCCTGAATTGCTGTCGATGGAAGCGATCGCCAATCCGCCGGCCTACCAGCGCGCCCGCGCCGCGGTGCGCTATGACGACGTCGCGCGCACGCTGGTTCATGCCCTCAAATACCAGGACCGCACGGACCTCGCGCCCGCGATGGGCCGCTGGATGGCCCGCGCAGGCCAGGAATTGCTAGGCGAGGCCGACGTGCTGGTCCCGGTTCCCCTGCACTGGCGGCGTGGCTGGAGCCGCCGCTACAACCAGTCCGGCGCGCTGGCGCGGGTGATTTCCCGCCAAAGCGGCGTGAAGCTGGCGTCCGAAGCGCTCCGGCGGGTGCGAGCGACCGAGCAGCAGATCGGGCTATCCCGGCCACAGCGCGCCAGCAACGTCCAGGGTGCGTTCAAGGTCGCCGGCGACCGTTCAGCCGACATCCAGGGCCGCCGCGTGGTCCTGATCGACGACGTCCTGACCTCGGGCGCCACGGTGGATGCCTGCGCGCGTGCCCTGTTGCGCGCCAAGGCCGCCCAGGTCGACGTGCTGGTATTCGCGCGGGTTGTGGACAGCCACCGCGCTCCCATATAATTCAAGCGACTTGTAAATCAAGGACTTGCAACCAGGGACCTTGTAAACTAAGGCGCGCCATGACTGATGCCGTTGAAATCTATACCCGTCCGGGCTGCGGTTATTGTACCGCCGCCAAATCGCTGCTGACGCGCAAGAAGGCCGCATTCACCGAATTGAACGTGGCAAGCGACCCTGCCTATCGCGAACAGATGTACGATCGTGCCGGCGCCGGCTCGACGTTTCCGCAGATCTTCATCGGCGCAACCCATGTTGGCGGCTGCGACGAGCTTTACTCCCTCGACCGCGAGGGCAGGCTCGACGCCTTGCTGGCGGGAGAAAAGGCCTCTTCATGAGCGCTGACAATATTTTCACCGCCGCCATGGTGCAGATGCGCACCGGACTGTTGCCCGAGCCGAGCCTGGAGCAGGGAACAAAACTGATCCGCGAGGCTGCCGCGCAAGGCGCGGATTATGTGCTCACCCCCGAGGTGAGCAACATGATGCAGCTGAACCGCAAGGCGCTGTTCGAGCATCTGGCAAGCGAAGAGGACGACAAGTCGCTGAAAGCCTATCGCGCGCTGGCGGCGGAACTGAAAATCCATCTCCATATCGGCTCGCTGGCGCTGCGCTTCTCGCCGGAGCGCGCGGTCAACCGCTCGTTCCTGATCGGACCCGACGGCAATGTGCTGGCCTGCTACGACAAGATCCATATGTTCGATATCGATCTGCCCGGCGGCGAAAGCTATCGCGAATCGGCCAATTACCAGCCGGGCGAAACCGCCGTGATATCGGACCTGCCGTGGGGCCGGATCGGGCTGACGATCTGCTACGACGTCCGCTTTCCGGCGCTGTATCGCGCGCTGGCCGAAAGCGGCGCATCGTTCCTCACCGTGCCGTCGGCCTTCACCAGAAAGACCGGCGAAGCGCATTGGCACACGCTGCTGCGCGCCCGCGCCATCGAGAACGGCTGTTTCGTGTTCGCCGCAGCCCAGGCCGGGATGCATGAGAACAAGCGCGAGACGTTCGGGCACTCGCTGATCGTCGCGCCCTGGGGCGAGATCCTCGCCGAAGGCGGCGTCGAGCCCGGCGTGTTCCTGGCCGAGATCGATCCCTCGAAGGTCGAGACCGCGCGGAAAACCGTGCCGTCGCTGCAGCATGGCCGGCGCTTCGGCATCGCCGACCCCAAGGCCGGCCCGGAACATCTGCACCTGGTTCGGGGATCGGCATGATCCGCTACAGCCTACGCTGCGAGCGGGGCCACGCCTTCGAAAGCTGGTTTCAAAGCTCGTCGGCCTATGAATCCCAGGAAAAGCGCAAGCTGGTGAGCTGCCCCGCTTGCGGCTCAACCAAGGTCGAGCGCGCCATCATGGCCCCGCAGATCGTCAGCAAGAAAGGCCGCGACAAGGCCCCGGTGCCGGCGGAGACCGCGGATGCGCCTGCGACGGAAGCCGCGCCAGGATCGGGGCAAGGATCGGCACAAGGGACAACACAAGAGTCGACGCCGCTCTTGATGGCGCAGGAGCGCGAGCTGCGCGCCAAGCTGAAGGAATTGCGCGATCACATCGTCAAGAACGCCGACAATGTCGGCGAGAAATTTCCCAACGAAGCGCGCAAGATGCATTACGGCGATATCGAGCATCGCCCGATCTATGGCGAGGCCTCGCCCGACGAGGCCCGCGCTTTGATCGAGGAAGGCGTCGAGGTCTCGCCGCTGCCGGTACTGCCGGACGACCGGAACTGATCGAGGGGCCGATGAGCCCGGAAACATATCCCTCCTGGCTGATCTGGGCCCTGCTCTCGGCCGCATTCGCGGCGCTGACGGCGATCTTTGCCAAGATCGGCGTCGAGGATATCAATTCCGATCTCGCGACCATGATCCGCACCGTCGTCGTGCTGGTCAGCCTCGCGCTGATCCTGTTTGCGACCGGTCAATTCAACCAGACCGGCCCGATCTCGACCAGAAGCTGGATCTTCCTCGTGCTATCCGGCCTCGGCACCGGCGCATCCTGGATCTGCTATTTCCGCGCACTGAAACTCGGCCCGGCCACGCTGGTGGCGCCGATCGACAAATTGAGCGTGGTGATGGTGGCGCTGTTCGGTGTGGTGTTTCTCGGCGAACGCCCGTCGTGGAACGGCTGGCTCGGCATCGCGTTGATCGCCGCGGGCGCGGTATTGATTGCGGTGAAGCGCTAACGGCGCGCGTGAATAAAACCTCAGACTTAAGCCGCGACCAGCAGCGCGACGCCGATCACGATCAGCACGATTCCTCCCAATTCACGCGCCGAGAGCGGCTGCTTGAACGAGTAATACGCCACGCCCTGCGCGAACAGCACCTCGACCAGCGCCAGCGTGCGGACATTGGCGGCGGCCGTCAGCGCGAACGCCAAAAACCAGAATTGCGACGCGAATGCCCCCATGAAGCCTGCGAACATCGAAGGCTTCCATAACCCCAGGATTTTCCTGAGCACGTCTGGCGCGCGAAACAAGAGATAGATCGTCAGCACCAGCGTCTGCACGAACAGGCCGAACACCAGCGTGTAGGACGCAGCCGTCACGAAGGAGACGCCTGATACCGTGATGATGGCGCCGCGAAAGCCGATCGCCGACAGTGCGAAGGCGGCGGCGGCGACCAGCCCGATGATGGTCGGCTTCAATTCCGCAAAGCTCTTTTCGCCGCCCGGCCGCAACGCCGTAATGACCACACCAATGGTGGCAATCAGGATCGCGATCACCTTGAGCCAGGTGAGATGATCGCCGAGAAAGATGAAGCCGAAAATCGCGGTCTGGATCGCCTCGGTCTTCAAATACGCCGTCGTCACCACGAAGGAGCGGTCGTTCATCGCGAGCAGCATCAGACCGGTCGCGACGATCTGGCTGAGCGCGCCGAGCAGCAGCCACGGCCAGAACGCCGCCGTCGGCACGGGTATGTGGTCTCCGCTCACGGCAATCACCACGGCAAAGAAAATCACCGAGAACGGAAAGCCGAACAGGAAGCGGATATTGGTCGCGCCCCAGGTGCCGAGCGGCCCCGTCAGCGACCGCTGCATCGCATTGCGCGCGACCTGGCCGAGCGCAGCGGTGATGGTGAAGGGAATCCAGAGCGTGGCGATGCTGAACATGGGGGTACCGGCGGGAAAGGTGCCGCACCGTGCCGGGCGGCGCCGACGCGGTCAACCGGATCGGCGCATGACAGGATTGCGATTAGTCGCGGATCCATCGCGATTACATCATTTCCATCGTCGTCCGCTGCGAAAGCAGGGACGACGAGGCTTCGATTATCTACACCCCCTCCGCCACCACCATGTAGTTCACGTCCATGTCGGACGAGATGCTCCATTTGTCGGCGAGCGGGCTGTAGACCACGCCGGCCTGTTCGGTGATGGTGAGCTTGTTGTTGGCGAGATGCCGGGCGAGTTCGTCGGGGGTGACGAATTTGTCCCATTGATGGGTGCCGCGCGGCAGCCAGCGCAGCACATATTCCGCGCCGACGATCGCGAGTGCAAAGCTCTTCCAGTTACGATTCAGCGTCGAGACCACCATCATCCCGCCCGGCTTGAGCATCGCCGCGCAACGCTTGAGGAACGCGCCGACATCGGTGACGTGCTCGATCACTTCCATCGCCAGCACGATGTCGAAGCGCTCGCGCACGTCCATCTGTTCAGCGGTGGTGCAGCGATAGTCGATCGACAGATGCCCCTTGTCGGCGTGGAGCTTGGCCGCGGCGATGTTGGTGGCGGACGGGTCGATCCCGATCACCTGCGCGCCCAGCCTGGTGAACGGCTCGCACAACAGCCCGGCGCCGCAGCCGATATCGAGGATGCGCAAGCCTGCAAGGCAATTCAGGCTTTTGGCATTGCGCTCGAACTTGCGGCAGGCGGCGTCGCGGATATAGCTCAGCCGCAGCGGATTGATCTTGTGCAGCGGGGCCATCTTGCCCTTGGGATCCCACCACTCGTCCGACAGTTTGGAGAATTTGGCGACTTCGGCAGGATCGACCGTGCTGCCCGCGGCGCCTGAAAAACTGGATTGCATGGCCATGGATGACGCGCCGCCCTTATCGCGCGGTGATGGAATTGCGGAATTCTAACGGCGAGGCGATGGTCTTGATTATCTCGCCGCCTTCGCCGACCCCGCGAACGGTAACGTCACCGTAGTTCAAGATGCGGCCGAGAATGCTCTGGTTGACGTCGACGCTCTCGACCTTGTCGAGGCTCATCTCGAAGGTGCGCCGCTTGATGAAACCGGTCTTGTGGACGACGCGCAGGTTGGTGACGTCGGTCTCGGTGGTCCAGCGATGAAACCAGGCGGTAAACGTCCAGTACAGTGCCGCCAGCGCGACCACGGCCGCCAGCGAGAGGAAAACCAGCATCAGCATGTCGGCGGTGACCAAATGGGAGAAAATCAGCAAAACCAGCGCCACGATCCAGGCCGCGATCGCCGGCAAAAAGAACATCCAGTGCGCATTGGTCGAATACAGCACCTTCTCGCCGGGTTGCAGGATTTCGTCGATATAACGTCCCATACGCCCGTCCTGAATTAACCCGCTGTCACAGCATTTTACGCCATTTTCGGGTGAAAACGAACCCGGTTGCTTGCCCCGGACCGCGCCGCTATGTATACGCCGCTTTCGGCCCGGGCGCTCCAATTTCCGTGCGGGTCACCTTACTTATCCTCACAGGGAATGCACGCGTCGTCATGGGCCGCCTCGTGATGAAATTCGGCGGTACCTCCGTCGCCAATATCGATCGAATCCGCAACGTCGCGCGTCACGTCAAACGCGAGGTCGATGCCGGGCATGACGTGGCCGTGGTGGTGTCGGCCATGTCCGGCAAGACCAACGAGCTGGTGGCGTGGGCGAGCGACGCCTCGCCGATGCATGACGCGCGCGAATATGACGCCGTGGTGGCGTCCGGCGAGCAGGTCACGTCCGGGCTGCTCGCGATCGCGCTGCAGGGGATAGGCATTCAGGCCCGCTCCTGGCAGGGCTGGCAGATTCCGATCCGGACCTCCGATGCCCATGCCTCGGCGCGGATTCTCGAGATCGACGGCACCGAGATCGTCAACCGCTTCAAGGACCGCAAGGAAGTCGCCGTCATCGCCGGCTTCCAGGGCATCAATCCGCAGACCAACCGTATCACCACGCTGGGCCGCGGCGGTTCCGACACCTCCGCGGTGGCGATTGCGGCTGCCATCCACGCCGACCGTTGCGATATCTACACCGACGTCGACGGCGTCTACACGACCGACCCGCGCGTGGTTCCCAAAGCGCGGCGGCTCGAGCGGATCGCCTTCGAGGACATGCTGGAACTGGCGTCGCAGGGCGCCAAGGTGCTGCAGGTGCGCTCGGTGGAACTCGGCATGGTGCACAACATGCCGATATTCGTCCGTTCCAGCTTCGACAAGCCCGAAGATATCGACCCGCACGCCAACCAGCCGCCGGGCACGCTGATCTGCAGCGAGGAGGAAATCATGGAAAGCCACGTCGTCACCGGCATCGCCTTCTCCAAGGACGAAGCCCAGATCTCCGTGCGCCAGATCGAAGACAAGCCCGGCGTCGCCGCGGCCATCTTCGGGCCGCTCGCCGACGCCAATATCAACGTCGATATGATCGTGCAGAACGTCTCCGAAGACGGCAAGACCACCGATCTTACCTTTACCGTTCCGGCGTCCGACTATAACCGCGCCCGCGACACCATCACCGCGTCCAAGGCCAAGATCGGCTACGCGCGGCTCGACAGCGCCACCGACGTGGCCAAGGTGTCCGTGATCGGCAGCGGCATGCGCAGCCATGCCGGCGTCGCCGCGAAAGCATTCACGGCGCTGGCCGCGCGCAACATCAACATCCGCGCCATCACCACCTCCGAGATCAAATTTTCGGTGCTGATCGACGCCGCCTACACCGAACTCGCGGTGCGAACGCTGCACACGCTCTACGGGCTCGACCAAACCTAGAGAGCGATGACTTTAGCTCGAATCGCCATCGCGCTTTGGCTTTTTGTTTGCGTATGATCATTTCGGAAAACCGGTGTCCACTTTTCCGGATCATGCACTAGAATGATTTTCTCTTAGCGGCCGCAGCATCAGGCTGACATAGACGTTATTGCTATTGGCAGGCGTTTTGCTTGGCAAAACTAGCCTCGATTGGCTATACGGCCTGATAGGAGAGCTGCCGCAAACTGTGCCACAGTTTTGGCGATCCCGATTCGGCCGGTATCTGGGCTTGCGGCGGCGCCGAATGAATAAAATTGTTGTTTTTGGTGAGTTTCACGCCAGCTACCGGCCACCCGGCGTGCTGGCTTTACGGGGGAGGGTATCAGCATATGCGGAGCGCGTCGGGAGGCCCCCGCGTCTTGTTGAGACGGCTCCGCGAAACCATGGCGGAGCAGGTCTCCGCCCAGGAGCGGCTGGACAAGATCGTGGTGCTGATCGCGGCCAACATGGTGGCCGAGGTCTGCTCGACCTATGTGCTGCGCGTCGATAACACGCTCGAACTCTACGCCACCGAAGGTCTGAACCGCGACGCCGTGCACAGAACGGTCATGAGCGCGCATGAAGGCCTGGTCGGCCTGGTCGCCAGCGAGGCGACCCCGCTCAATCTGTCCGACGCGCAAAGCCATCCGGCGTTCTCGTTCCGCCCGGAGACCGGCGAAGAAATCTATCATTCGTTCCTCGGCGTGCCGATCCTGCGCGCCGGCAACACGCTCGGCGTGCTGGTCGTGCAGAACCGCGCCAAGCGCACCTATGTCGAGGAAGAGGTCGAGGCGCTGCAGACCACCGCCATGGTGCTGGCGGAGATGATCGCCTCCGGCGAACTGGCGGCGCTGGCGCAGCCGGGCGCCGAACCCGCGGCGCGGCATTCCCTGCACAAGACCGGCGCGATCCTGTCCGACGGCATCGCGCTCGGCCATGTCGTGCTGCACGAGCCGCGCGTCGTCATCACCAATTACATCGCCGAAGACCTGCCGAAGGAAATCAAGCGGCTGGATGCGGCGCTGACCAAGCTGCGCGCCGATCTCGACCGCATGCTGGAGCGCGGCGACGTTGCCGAAGGCGGCGAACATCGCGAAGTGCTGGAAGCCTACCGGATGTTCGCCAACGACCACGGCTGGTCGCACAAGCTGCATGAGGCGGTCGCCACCGGCCTCACCGCGGAAGCCGCCGTCGAACGCGTGCAGTCCGACACCCGCGCGCGCATGCTGCGCTCGACCGATCCCTATTTGCGCGATCGCCTGCACGACCTCGAAGATCTCGGCCATCGCCTGATGCGGCAATTGGTCGGCCAGGATCATGCGCCCTCGCGCGAACAACTGCCCGAAAACGCCATCCTGATCGCGCGCGCGATGGGCCCGGCCGCCCTGCTCGACTACGACCGGAAACGGCTGCGCGGGCTGGTGCTGGAGGAAGGCACCGCCAATTCCCACGTCTCGATCGTGGCGCGCGCGCTCGGCATTCCCGCCGTCGGCGAAGTGCCGAACGCGCCCGGTATTGCCGATCCCGGCGACGCCATCATCGTCGACGGCACGTCGGGCTCGATCTACGTCCGCCCCTCCGCCGAGATCGAATCGGCCTATGCCGAGCGGGTGCGGTTTCGCGCCCGGCGCCAGGCGCAATATGCGGCGTTGCGTGACATGCCCTGCGTCACCAAGGACGGCCAGCCGGTCGAACTGATGATCAATGCGGGCCTTGCGATCGACCTGCCGCATATCGACGACACCGGCAGCGCCGGCATCGGGCTGTTCCGCACCGAACTGCAATTCATGGTCGGCCAGAGCCTGCCGCGCTCCAGCGACCAGCTCGCGCTCTATCGCACGGTGCTGGATGCCGCGGGCAACAAGCCGGTCACGTTCCGCACCCTCGACATCGGCGGCGACAAGGCGCTGCCCTATATGGAGACCGTGATCGAGGAAAATCCCGCGCTCGGCTGGCGCGCGATCAGGCTCGGACTGGATCGGCCCGGATTGCTGCGCGGCCAAATTCGCGCGCTGCTGCGGGCCGGCGGCGGCCGCGCGCTGAAGATCATGTTTCCGATGATTTCCGAAGTGGCCGAATTCGACCAGGCCAAGGGCATCGTCGAGCGCGAGCTGACATATCTGCGCCAGCACGGCCACGCGCTGCCGGAGCGCATCGACGTCGGCACCATGGTGGAGGTGCCGGCGCTGCTCTATCAGTTCGACGAATTGCTGAAGAAGGTCGATTTCGTCTCGGTCGGATCGAACGATCTGTTCCAGTTCATGTTCGCGGTCGACCGCGGCAACGCAAAAGTTTCCGAACGGTTCGACACCATGTCGGCGCCGATTCTGCGGGCGTTGCGCGAGATCGTGCGAAAAGCGCAAGCCGCCAACAAGGCCGCTTCGCTGTGCGGCGAGATGGCGTCAAAGCCGCTCGGCGCGCTGGCGCTGATCGCGCTCGGTTACCGCTCGCTGTCGCTGTCGGCCACCGCGCACGGTCCGGTCAAGGCGCTGGTCCTCGACCTCGACGCCAAAAAGGCCGAGGCTGTCATGATGCCATTGCTCGACGCGCCGGCCGGCAGCGTCTCGATCCGGAAAAAGCTGACGGAATTCGCGGAAGCCGAGGGGCTGTCGTTGTAGCGAGGCTCTGTCCCGACAACGCCACGCTCCTCCTTGCCGCCATTGAGAACATCCCATGTTACCCGAAGCCAAACTCGATATCCTGCTCGCCCATCACGCCTCGCTCGAAGCGGAGCTGCTGGGTCAGGTCAATTCGGAAAAATACGTCCAGATCACGCGCGAGCTGGCCGAGCTCAATCCGCTGATCGACGCCGTCAAAGCCTATCGCGCGACGCGTGCCGAGATAACGGATACCGAGACCTTGCTGGCGGATTCCGCAACGGATGCGGAAATGCGCAGCATGGCGGAGGCCGAGCTCGAAACGCTGCAGGCGCGCGTGGCCGAACTCGAGCAGAAGATCCGCGTGGCGCTGTTGCCCAAGGACGCCATGGACGACCGCAACGTGGTGCTGGAAATCCGCGCCGGCACCGGCGGCGACGAGGCCTCTTTGTTCGCCGGCGATCTATTCCGGATGTATGAGCGCTTTGCCGCCTTGCAGGGCTGGAAGGTCGAAGTGATCTCCGCCAGCGAGGGCACCATGGGCGGCTACAAGGAAATCGTCGCCGAGGTGCAGGGCCGCGGCGCGTTTGCAAAGCTGAAATTCGAATCCGGCGTGCATCGGGTGCAGCGCGTGCCCGATACGGAGACGCAGGGACGCATTCACACCTCAGCCGCAACGGTTGCCGTGCTGCCCGAAGTCGAGGATGTCGACGTCGACATCAAGAACGACGATTTGCGGATCGAAACCATGCGCGCGCAGGGCGCGGGCGGCCAGCACGTCAACAAGACCGAATCCGCGATCCGCATCACCCACATTCCGACCGGCATCGTGGTGATGATGCAGGACAGCCGCTCGCAGCACAAGAATCGCGCATCGGCGATGAACATCCTGCGCTCGCGCATCTATGACGCCGAACGCCAGCGCGTCGATGCGGCGCGCTCCGCCGACCGCCGCGAAAAAGTCGGCTCCGGCGACCGAAGCGAGCGCATCCGCACCTATAACTTCCCGCAAGGCCGCGTCACCGACCACCGCATCAATCTGACGCTCTACAAGCTGCCGCAGGTGATTTCCGGCGAAGCGCTGGGCGAACTGATCGATGCGCTGACGACCGAACACCAGGCCGCGCAGCTTGCCGCCCAGGGCGCAGCGGCGTGAGTGAGTTGTCGTCGAGACGATTGCTCGCCGGCTACAACAATTTCGGTGTCGTCCCTGCGAAAGCAGGGACCCATAAGCACAGGCGCCCGTTGTTACGGGAAGTGTCAACTCAAACCGTCCATCTCGATCGGCCCCGGCGTATGGATCCCTGTTTTCGCAGGGACGACGGGTGGATGGGTTTGCGCGAGAACGTCGCATGACGGATTCCTTCGCCGGGCAAACTGTCGAAACGGCGCGGCGCGCACTTGCCGCGCGCTTCAAATCCCACGCGGTCGAATTCGGCCGAACTCGATGCACGGATGCTCGTTGGTGCGGCACTTGGGCTCGATCTGACCGGCCTGATCACCGCAGCGCAAGCAGATACTGACACCGGATGAGGCGAATCGTCTCGAAGACTTTCGCGCGTCGCCGTCTCGCGGCGAACCGGTGGCGCGGATTCTCGGCGAGCGGGAATTCTGGGGACTGCCGCTGAAACTCTCGCCGGCAACGCTGGTGCCGCGGCCCGATACCGAAACATTGGTCGAACTGGCGCTGGAGATGCTGCGCGCCGGACGGCGAACTCAATCGTCCAATGCGCATCGCCGATCTCGGAACCGGCTCGGGCGCGATCCTGCTGGCGCTGTTGTCCGAGCTGCCGGCGGCGCACGGGTTCGGCACCGACATCTCGGCAGATGCATTGCAGACCGCTGCCGCCAATGCGGCGCGCGCGGGGCTTTCCGGTCGCGCGACCTTCATCGCATGCGATTACGCCACCGGCCTTTCCGGCCCTTTCGACGTGATCGTGTCGAATCCGCCCTATATCCGTTCGGCCGATATCGCAGCGCTGGCGATTGAGGTCCGCCATCACGACCCGCTTGCAGCGCTCGACGGCGGCGCCGACGGGCTCGACGCCTACCGGGCGCTGATTCCGCAGGCAGCCCGTCTTCTGGCGCCGGGCGCGGCCCTCGTTGTGGAGGCTGGACAGGGGCAGAGCGGCCAGATCGAGGGCCTGATGACGGCGGAGGGCCTGGCGCCCGCAAGCGCCCCCAAAGCCGATCTGGCGGGCATTCCAAGGGCCGTCGCGGGCCGGAAAATGCCCCGATAAAGTCCCATTGGAACGCAAAAAAACCGCTTGGAATATTCCCCGGGAGCGACTACGTTCCGCCCACGACATCGGTCCCCCCGAGGTGTACGGGTGGAGACCAGAGCTCTCGAAGCGAGAGCCGGCCCGAGTAAAGGTTCCAAAACGCAGGTCCATTGAGCGCAATAGCCAGAGCTGTGCTGCTCTCGACCGCAAAGCGAACGAAAGCCTGATATTGCGCTTAAAAGCTTACGCAACGAAAAACGCACGCGATAGGAACTTGGCTTGTTTTGCCAGGCTGAATGAGTTGGTCCGGCTGGCGGTAAACGCCGGCGGTTGGGGAACGCGTCTTTGTTGAACGCGATGGTTGGCGAAATCGATACGAGTTTGAACGGCATCGTGATGAATGGCATCGTGATTCGGTGTGCTTTGGCGCGCGCCGGATCGGATGAAGCGACGACGGTAACTGCATAACTTCAGGGCTGGAATTAAAGGCGAGACATGAGAAACGGTCAGAACAACAAGCGGATGCGTAACCGGAATAACAACAACAATAATAACAACAACAACAATAACCGGCGCGGTCAAAATCCGATGACCCGGGTGTTCGAATCGAACGGACCCGACATCAAGATTCGCGGCACCGCTTCGCATGTGGCGGAAAAATACGTCCAGCTGGCGCGCGACGCGCGCTCTTCCGGCGATCCGGTCGCGGCCGAGAACTACTACCAGCACGCCGAACATTATTTCCGCCTGATCGCCGCCGCCCAGGAGCAGTTCCGGCAGAACCAGCCGCAACCGCGCACCGACAACGAGATGCCGTCCACCGATGAAGGCGACGACGAGGGCGAGAGCTTCTCGCATTTCGGTCAGGAGCCCGGCTTCGCCCCGGCGCAGCCGCAGCCGTTCGTGCCGCGCGAAAACAATCAGCGCGACCACAATCAACGCGACTTCCAGCGCGAAGGGCAGCCCTACCAGCGCGACCAGCAGCCGCGAGAACATCAGCCGCGCGAACACCGTGAGCGCGAGCACCGCCCGCAGCCGCAATATCAACCGCAGCCCCAGCCGCAACCGGTTGTCGCCGACGCCGGCGTCGATCGCCTGCCGTCCTTCATCACCGGACCGCAGCCGCAGGTGAACGGCACCCCCGGCAATTTCGAAGGCAGTGGCGGCGGCGAACGCTTCCCGCGCCGGCGCCGCCGGCCGCACGGCCCGCGTCCCGACAGCGCGGCAGCACCGGCCGCACCGAGCGAAGATTTCAATCCGGGGAATGAGTGAGTAAGTAGCGACCGCTATGGTCGTCGTCCCGGTCTGATGCGCAATACGCACGACGCCGGGACGCCGGCGAAGATTTTAGCTCCTCCCTTGCCGTTATCCCCTTGCCGTTGACGACGGCACCAGCACCGGCTCCAGCGACGGAATGAGCCGCGTGCGTTCGCGGTGTGCGGGGATGGCGCGATAGACCTGCTTGGTCGCTTCCACGATATGCACGCCGGCAAACGGTAGCGACAGCGCCGCGCCGAGGCGTTCCCACGCCATTGCCGAGCGCAGGAACCAGCCTTTTCCGACCGGCGGCAGGAACAGCGCCTCGCCCCATGCGGTCGGCGTGAACCAGGTCTGCCGCAGCAATTGCGTGATCTGCGCGCGCGAATAGGGCCGGCCGTGGCCGAACGGCGTGTTGTCGGTGCGGGTCCACACGCCCCGGCGGTTCGGGATCACAGCGATCAGGCGGCCGGACGGCGCCAGCACCCGCCACACCTCACGCAGCAACCGCTCCGGATCGTCGGACATTTCCAGCGCGTGAACCAGCAGGATGCGGTCGACCGCGGCATCCGGCAGCGGCATGGAAAACTCATCGATCAGGGTCGCCAGCGCCGGCCGCGCCGTCGGCCATTTCAGCACACCCTGCGCTGCCGGCATGAAGGCGATGCAGCGCTCCGAGTCTTCGCGGAACAGGCCGAGATAGGGCGTCGGATAGCCGAGCCCGAGCACGCGCTGGCCTTCCGCGTCCGGCCACCGTTCCCGGATGCCGCGATTGATCAATTGCCGCGCCACGATACCGAGGCGCTGCGAATAGAAATCGCGGAGGTCGATGACGTCGATGGTCATAAACCCAATCTAACACGCCGCCATTGCGCGCGGTGCGCAGAAATTTGCATTGCCGCACGGGCGTTAACGCCATATTTCACACCTATATGAGGCGTGTTAGCGTTAATCCCTTTCTGTTCGGAGACACCATGGCTGCGGAAATTCGCCTGTTCACCTGCCTTAGCGACAATTTCGGCTATCTGATCCACGACCCCGCGACCAAGGCAACCGCCTCGATCGACGCGCCGGAAGCCGGCCCGATCGTCAAGGCGCTGGACCGCGAAGGCTGGACGCTGACGGATATTCTCATCACCCATCATCATCATGACCATGTCGGCGGCGTCGCCGAACTGAAGCAGAAATACAATTGCCGCGTCGTCGCCCCGCACGACAAATCGACCGGGATCGCCAATGTCGATCTGCGCGCGGCCAATGGCGACGTCATCAAGGTGGGAGGCCTGCTGGCGCGGGTGCTGGAAACCCCCGGCCATACGCTCGACCACATCTCCTACGTGTTCGACGGCGAAAAGGCGGTGTTCGCCGCCGACACGCTGTTCTCGATCGGCTGCGGCCGGGTGTTCGAGGGCACCTACCCCATGATGTGGGATTCGCTGCTGAAACTGCGCGCGCTGCCGGACGATTTCAAACTCTATTGCGGCCACGAATATACCGCCTCCAACGTCAAATTCGCGCTGACCGTCGAGCAGGACAACCCCGCGCTGAAGGCGCGCGCCGAGCAAGTGACGCGGCTGCGCGCGGAGAACAAGCCGACCGTTCCGACACTGCTCGGCGAAGAGAAAAAGGCCAATGTGTTCCTGCGCGCCGACGAACCGTCGGTGGCCGCCAGGCTGCACATGAAGGGCGCCAGCGCCGCCGACGTGTTCGGCGAGTTGCGCGAACGCAAGAACAAGTCCTGATGGCGCTGCCGCGCTCAGGCTGCCGACCTCATCGCGCGGCTTGAATTGAAGCCGCACCCCGAGGGCGGGCATTATCGCGAGACGTTTCGCGATTGGCGCATCGACGCCAACGGACGCGCGCTCTCCACCGCGATCTATTTCCTGCTGGCGCGCGGCGAGCGCTCGCACTGGCATCGCATCGATGCCGTCGAGGTCTGGCATTATTACGCCGGTCACGCGCTGACGCTCGGGATTGCCGACGATAGCGGACGACGCAGCGTCCGGCTCGGCCCCGATCTCGCGGCCGGCGAAGTGCCGCAGGCGATCGTGCCGCCACACGCGTGGCAGGCGGCAGAAAGCAGCGGCGACTGGACGCTGGTCGGATGCACCGTTGCGCCCGGCTTTGACTTTGCCAGGTTCGAATTGGCGCCGAAGGATTGGATGCCGGCCTAAAGCGCGATGACTTTAGGTGCGCTCACCAGCGCGCTTTAGCTTATTGTTTGTGCATGATTTTCTTGACGCAAAACCGGTGTCCACTTTTCCTGGAAAATGCGCCAGCTCGTCCCGCGATGCGCTCAGCGTTTCCAAACCATATCCTTGGCCGCGATCAGGCCGCCGCCAGCGATCAAAATCGCGGCAATGGCGATCGCCGCGCTGGGCTTGGCAAAGCCCGCGAGGATGAGAAACGAGGTCGAGAGCAGCGGCGTCGCGTAGGACGCGGCACCGAGCACGCGGATGTCGCCGCGCTTCATGCCGATGTCCCAGGCGAAGAAGGCCGCACCGACCGGGCCGATGCCGAGCGCGACGATGGCGAGCCACTGCGTGGCCGGTCTCCGGCCAGATCGTGGTCTCGACCACGCCATGGACCAGAGCTGCGAGCACCGCGGTCGCGAGGCAGAAGCCCGCCACCGCGTCGGTCGGCACCGCCTTGAGCTTGCGCGACATCACCGAATAGGCCGCCCAGACAAAGGCCGCGACAAAGGCTGCGGCCAGTCCCGGGATCTGGCCGGGCGCAAAACCGCCGCCGCTATTGCCGGTGAACAGCAACACGGTGCCGGCAAGCCCGAGCAGCGCGCCGATGATGTGATGCGGCGCCAGCCGTTCGCCGGGCAGCAACGACGAGAACAGCACGATCAGCAGCGGCCAGAGATAATTCAACAGCCCGGCTTCGGCGGGAGGCGCGAAGCGCAGCGCCAGGAAATACAGCGCGTGATAGCCGAACAGCCCGCCGATGCCGACCGCCCACGCGGTCAAGGGCTGCCGCAAGGCCTTGAACGCCGCCGGCCGCCAGATCCAGCTCGCGAACGCCACCGCGGCGCCAATCGCGAATGTCATGGCGGCGAGCTGAAACGCCGGAATTTTCCCGGTCGCAACCGTCAAAACCGACAGCAGCGACCACATCAGGATTGCGGTCAGCCCGATCAGGGTGGCGGTGCGGGGAGTCATTAGTTTCGTCATTCGGATGTGCAATTGCACATCCGAAGGCGCGAGGGAACCCAGCGAACCACGATGTGCCATTGCCCATCGGAGAATCTCGAGGTTCCGGGTCCCCGCGCAAGCGCGGGTCCCGGAATGCCGCCGTCAAATCACACCATGTACTGGCCGCCATTGATCGTCATGGTCGAGCCGGTAATGCCGCCGGCCTCGTCGGCGGCGAGGAATACCACCGCGCGGGCGATCTCCTCGGGCTCGCCGAGGCGATTGACCGGGATCAGCGGCAGGATGCTCTTTTCCAGCACTTCCTTCGGCACCGCCTGCACCATTTCGGTGTTGATGTAGCCGGGGCAGATTGCATTCACCGTGATGCCGCCCTTGGCGTTCTCCAGCGCGAGCGCCTTGGTGAAGCCGATGTCGCCGGCCTTGGCGGCGGAGTAATTGACCTGGCCGAACTGGCCCTTCTGGCCGTTGATCGAGGAGATCGAGATGACGCGGCCGAATTTGCGGGCGCGCATGCCCTCGATCACCTGACGCGTCATGTTGAACAGCGAGCCGAGATTGGTGTTGATCACGGCATTCCACTGATCGAGCGTCATCTTGTGGAAGGCGCCATCCTTGGTGATGCCGGCATTGTTGACGAGAACGTCGACCGGGCCGAGGTCGGCCTCGACCTTCTTGACGCCTTCGGCGCAGGCGTCGAACGCGCTGACGTCCCATTTGTAGACGGGAATGCCGGTGTCCGCCTTGAACTTCTCGGCGGCCGCATCATTGCCGGCATAGCTCGCCGCAACCTTGTAGCCGGCATCCTTCAGCGCTTTGCTGATCGCCGCGCCGATGCCTCTCGTACCGCCCGTCACCAATGCAACACGTGCCATGTCGGTCTCCTCCTTGGTAGTCTTTTACAAGCCGGAATTGTCCGGTTTTTTGACGAAGCCTCTCAAGTTCGATGCGTTTCTTCAGGCGAAAAACGCAGCGGAGATGAAAATGCCCGGCGCGAGACCGGGCATTTCATTTTTATCCAGTTGATTTGTGGCTGACAGATGAAGTTTTCATCATTCAACGCATCCTGCTGCTTGGTTTAGTTCAGTCGCGCGCGATGCACATCGCGATGCCCATGCCGCCGCCGATGCACAGCGTGGCAAGGCCCTTCTTGGCGTCGCGCTTCTGCATCTCGTGCAGCAGCGTCACGAGCACGCGCGCACCGGACGCGCCGACGGGGTGACCGATCGCGATCGCGCCGCCATTGACGTTGACCTTGCCGGTATCCCAGCCGAGATCCTTGTTAACGGCGCAGGCCTGCGCCGCGAACGCCTCGTTGGCCTCGATCAGATCGAGGTCGCCGATGCTCCAGCCGGCCTTCTTCAGCGCGGCGCGGGAAGCCGGGATCGGTCCGGTGCCCATGATCTTGGGATCGACGCCGGCCTGGCCCCACGACACGATGCGGCCGAGCACCTTCTTGCCTTCCTTGGCGGCCTGCCTCGCGGTCATCAGCACCACCGCGGCGGCGCCGTCATTGATGCCGGACGCACTGCCGGCGGTGACGGTGCCATCCTTCTCGAACGCCGGCTTCAGCTTGGCCATCGCATCGATGGTGGCGCCATGACGCGGATATTCGTCGTCACTGACGATGATGTCGCCCTTGCGGGTCTTGATGGTGACTGGCGATGATCTCGTCCTTGAACTTGCCGGCCTTCTGCGCGGCCTCGGCCTTGTTCTGCGAGTGGACAGCAAATTCGTCCTGCTGCGAACGGGTGATCTGGTACTGCCGCGCGACGTTCTCGGCGGTGTTGCCCATGTGATAGCCGTTGAAGGCGTCCCACAGGCCGTCCTTGATCATGGTGTCGACGAGTTCGAGCCCGCCCATCTTGACGCCGCCGCGCAGATATTGCGCGTGGGGGGCCATGCTCATGGATTCCTGGCCGCCGGCGACGACGATTTCGGAATCGCCGTTGAGCAGGGCCTGATAGCCGAGCGCGACCGTGCGCAGGCCGGAGCCGCAGAGCTGGTTGACGCCCCAGGCCGGGCTTTCCACCGGAATGCCGGCCGCGATCGAGGCCTGGCGGGCCGGGTTCTGACCCTGCGCCGCGGTCAGGATCTGACCCATGATGACTTCGGAGACGCGGCCGGGCTCGATGCCCGCCCGCTCCAGTGCGGCCTTGATGGCGACGGCGCCGAGATCATGGGCCGGCATGGTGGCGAACGCACCATTGAAACTGCCAACGGGGGTGCGGGCGGCGCTGACGATGACGACATCGTCTGACATGGGCTTCTCCTTTGAAATTCTTGGGCTTGAGGTTTTTTAGACGGCGGGCGGCCGGATGGCGGGCCTGTCTCTTGGCGCTATCCTGTTAACCTAGGCATCACGTGTCAATCTGCCAGAGGGCAAAATCGTGCCGCGGCGCATTCAAAATGATCCGCCTGTAGGTTTCCATAGCAGTCTCCATGCCTTGGAATTAACCGTGCCGCACAAAACGGTAGCCGAACCGCATTGAAAATGCTTACTTTGCTGCGTTGCGTTGCTCGTCCGCCCGCCGGCGATGCCGTCGGGTTCCCCGCTCTCGGTGTCGATGTGTGAGCCCATGGCAAAGTCAGAACAACCCACCACGATCAAGAAATACGCCAACCGGCGGCTCTATAATACCGGCACCAGCACCTATGTGACGCTCGAGGATCTCGCAGCGATGGTGAAGGACGGCGAGGATTTTCTCGTCTATGACGCCAAGACCGGTGACGACATCACCCGCTCGGTGCTGGCGCAGATCATCTTCGAACAGGAAAACAAGGCGGGGCAGAATCTGCTGCCGACCACGTTTCTTCGACAACTGATCCGCTTCTACGGCGACAGCATGCAGATGGTGGTGCCGAAATATCTCGAGCAGTCGATCGATACGCTGACGCGCGAGCAGGAAAAATTCCGCAAGCAGCTCACCAACACTTTCAGCGGCACCCCCTTTGCTCCCCTTGAAGAGCATGTCCGCCGCAACATGGAATTGTTTCAGCAGACCTTCTCGATGTTCAAGCCGTTCGTGCCGCCGCGCGGCGGCGCGACCGCGACCGAATCCGAAAAGGTCCCGGAGCCGAAGCCCGACGAAGACAATATCGACGATCTCCGCCGTCAGATGAAAGACATGCAGGAGCGGCTGGAGCGCATGTCGAAGGAGCCGAAGAAGGAAGAGAAGAAGGAAGAGTAGCTTTCCTCTTCGTGTTGAACTCTCTCCCTCGTCGCCCCGGCGAAAGCAGGGGTCCCACAGTCCCCAATTGTTTGCGGATGGTGTCTACCTCAGCGCCTTATCGATAAGCCGCGGCGTATGGGTCCCCGCTTTCGCGGGGACGACGCAAGAATTTTTAACCCGCCGCCGGCAGCACCGTCTCGGCCGGCCCGGCCCATGGCCGCTGCGGTGAAGCGAGGCCGATCAGGCGGCCCTGGATATAGTCGCAACCCCATTCGCGCAGCATGACGGCGGATTCTTCGTCCTGCACCCATTCTGCCACCGTCTTGATTTGCAGCCGGCGCGCCAGATCTATCAGCGTCTGCACGAAAGCGCGGTCGTCGGCCGAACGCGCGATGTTCTGCACGAAGGCGCCGTCGATCTTGACGATGTCGACGCCGAGCTTGCGCAAGTTCCGGAACGACGTGTAGCCGGCGCCGAAATCGTCGATCGCGATCCTGCTGCCGAAATTCTTGAGCCGCGTGACGAACCCGCGGACGTCATCGATATCCTGGATCGCCACCGTTTCGGTGATCTCGACGATCAGCCGCTCGCCGACCCCGGGATGCGCCCGCATCAGCGATTCGATTCCGGTCCACCAGTCCGGGTCCATCGTGGTGTCGGGCGAGATGTTGAGGCTGAGCTGCACGTTCGGCGAGGCCGCGAGTTCAGCCACCGCCAGTTCGAGCACGCGGTGATCGACCAACCGGATCAGGCCCAACCGCTCTGCGACAGGCACGATATCCGGCGCCAGCAGCGCCCGGCCGTCGTCCTGCTCCATCCGCACCAGGCACTCGTAGAACGCCGCCTGCCGCGAACGCGCCTCTACCACAGGCTCGAAGGCGGTCACGATCCGCCGCTCGTTCAGCGCGGTCACGATCTCGTCGGTGACGCGGATATTGACGCGGCGCTGGGCGTCGCGCTCGACATTCGGACGCCACAGCGAGAACGATCCCGAGCGGCGGCGCTTTGCAGCATCCAGCGTCTCCTGGGCGCGGTTGACCGCCTCGTCGGCATTGCGGGCGTAGCGCGGCACGCTGATCGCGCCGATCGACGCCGTCACCGACACCGGTCCGGATTTCGTCGGCACCACCTCGTCGCGAATGCCGGCGAGGAAGCGCTCGGCGGCGACGTTGGTATCGTCGACGGTACAATTACGCAGGATCAGCCCGAATTTGTTGCCGGAGAATCGCCCCAGCACGTCGCCGCCGCGCAACCTGGCGCGAATACGTTTTCCGACCTCGGCAATCACGGCGTCGGCCACGTCGAAGCCGAAGGCGTCGTTGACACGCGCCAGATGGTCGATGCCGATCACCATGAAAGCGCAGGACGAACGGAAGCGCGCGGCCTCCTCGATCGCTTCAGCCAGCGATGCGACCAGATGGGTGCGGTTGAGTTCGCCGGTCAGGGGATCGTGACGCGCCAGCAGCAGCAATTGTTCGTCGCGGGCGTGGCGCTCATTGTCGACGCGGACGATGCCTTGCGCGCGCACCGGCTTGCCGTCGGCGCCGGCAAACCAGCAGCCGGTTTCCTCGATCCAGATCACCGGCGCCGAGGTGGATATCCGCACGCCATATTCGATCCGGTACGCCACGCCTTCGCCGGCGCGTGCCGGCGCCGATTGGCCGAGCGCGTCCGTGCGGATCGAGCGCGACGGCTCGATCAATTTGGCGAACTCGGTGGCGCTGGCCAGCGACTTCAGGGGAATGTCGGCGAAGACGGAAGCTGCGTTGTCACTCCAGGCGATGGTGTCCGCCGTCACGTCCCAGACGAAAGCCGCCTGCCCGAGCGAGGCGAGGATGGCGGAGGCTTGCGGGACGGAAGGCATCAAGGTCGCCTCGATTCGGGACATCGCGGATGATTCTGGCAGAGGATAGTGGCTCTTTCGAATCAGACCAGCGCCTATTCCGCAAAAGTGGATACCGGCTTCTCCCGATCAGAATACGCGCAACTCGTTAAGGGAGAGCATTTTTCCGTCGCAACCGGCTTCCGGTTGGCCGCCAAATGCCCGGTGCAAAATTTATTAATAATCTGGAAACCATGTTTCACAGCGGTCACAAGCCTGTTGGGAACGAATTGGCGCCGACCGGCATAGGCCTTGCGAGGATCAGATCGCAGTGGGGCGTAACGTCCCAAAACGTGACAGTTCAGTCAGTTACGGTGTGCGATGCTGGATATCGATCGATCAGACGAGGTACTGGAAGGCGACGTCCTCACGGGCGACGAGCCGGGCTGTATAGAACTGATGTCTGTCGAACTGGTGCCGGTGACCCAGTCCGTGCACTGGTCGCCAAAACGTTCGATGGCGCGGCCCGACCCGGGCTTCGTCACCCAGCTGATCGCGACCGCGGCACAGGCGCCGCAGACCCGCAGCCTGCGGCGGGCCTCGTTGGCGGACGCGCAAACGGCTTATGGCGCGAGCCAGGGCCGACGCTATGGCGTCGGATTCCGGACGCGGCAAACCATCTAGATTTTTCCGGCCTGGATTTTTCTCGCCTGGATTTTCCCAGCCTAGATTTTCCGAGGTGGGGTATCCGGCTGCGGCGGCGAGCCGCCGCCGGGCTGCAGTCCCGGGGACTGGATTTCCGGCGAAGTCGCCTCGGGTCGCGTGGGCGCCGGCTCAGGATGATCCAGCAAAACGGATTCGGCGACCGACGCCGCCGGCGGCGCTGACGCGGGCGGTGCGGGCATGGGCGGCGCGGGCGCAGGCGCAGCGTCGAATTGCGGTTCTGCGGCCGCGGCCTCGGCTTTTCTCGCACTCTTTTTGGAAACTGCGGGGACCGGCGCCGCCACCGCGCCGCGCCGCGTGCGCAAGGCAAGGCCGGACAGGAAATCCGTCAGCGAAAGCAGCGCCAGCAGGAAATAGGTCGAGGTGCCGAACTTCGGCCACAGCACGAATTCAGCCGCCGCCGCACCGAACACGATCAGCGAAAGCAGGTGGTCGGTGAGATATTTGGCGCCGGGACGCGCGCCTTTGATGACTTCGGACAGCAGCAACAGGATGCCGAGCGCGAGCAGTATGTCGCTCAGCGCCACCGGCCATTGCTCCCCCGACATTAACATCACCTTCACCAGCGGATCGGTGAAGGAAACGCCGGGCATCAGGAAGACGATGATGTTGTAGATCGCGAGCGGAATCAGAAGCAGCGGAAAACCGACCATGGACATCGGCGAGGCCTTCTCAGGAAAACCGGAACGTCCCGGAGGAGCGAAGCATTTGCCTCACCACCGGAACCGTCTTACCGCATTCGTTGGCCGAAATCAGGCAGGCGCCAAGATACCGTGGAGGTACCGTGGAGGCGCCTTGCCCGATGCCGATCACGATTCCTTCTTGGCCTTCAGAACCTGCCGGCCCTTGTACATGCCGGTCTTCAGGTCGAGGTGGTGCGGACGGCGCAATTCGCCGGAATCCTTGTCCTCGGCATAGGTCGGCTTCTTCAACGCGTCCGCTGAGCGGCGCATGCCACGCCGCGAGGGCGATGTTTTTCTTCTGGGAACGGCCATAACGGTCCTCTAGGGGTGTTGTCGGAGGCACCGTCCGGTTGCGGACCGCCCTGCGCTTCAAGCGCGGGCTGCGATGCCGATAAGGCCGCGCTTATAGATGATGGGATGGCGTAAAGCTAGCGCCGGATGCGGTTAAATGGACCGAAAATTGGCTCAAAATGCTCGATTTTCGCTCCAGCAGCGCTGTACCGCGTTCGCGCGAGCCATATAGGTCCCCGCCAGACGGCGCACCCCGGGACCGGGATTGCGGGCGCTCCGCCTGACCGGATTGGGGAGGATCGCCGCCAGCAGGGCGGACTCGCGCGGCGACAGCGTCGCGGCCGAGTGACCGAAGGCGTAAGCCGCCCCCGCTTCGGCGCCGAACTGCCCGGAAGGCCCGAGTTCGGCGATGTTGAGGTAGATTTCCAGGATCCGCTGCTTCGGCAGCACGAAATCGATCCACATCGCCAGCGGCAGCTCCAACGCCTTGCGAACGACGCTGCGGCCGGGCCACAGGAACAGGTTTTTCGCCACCTGCTGGGTGATGGTCGAGCCGCCACGCGCGACCTCGCCATCCTCCGCGTCGTCGATCGCATCGCGCAACGCGCCCCAATCGACCCCGTGATGCCCGCAGAATTTGGCGTCCTCAGAGCCCACCACCGAACGCGGCAGCGAGGGCGCAATCGCGTTGAAACCGATCCATTGCCGCGACACGGGCGCACCCTTGAGCCAGCGCCAGGCCATCAGCGTCGAGACCGGATGGCCGGTGCGATAGAACGGCGTCACCAGATAGGGCAGCAGGAGCGCTATCAGCAGAATCAGCAACGAAAATCGGACAATGCGCAAATCTGGTGCTTCCGGTTCAGCCTGCCCGGCGAGGGGCCGATCAATAAGCCCGCAACCAGGTGACATCTCCATGATATTTCGCGGATTTTCCAGCCCTTTTAAGGCGTTTCGACCCCGGCGCCGGAATTGACGAAGGGCGTTCCATCAACGATTGTCCGGCCAAATTGATCTGGAGCTGTTCTTAAATGACGACCGTGACTTTCGATTTTTCCAAACGACTGGACCAGACCGCGGAGGATACCGAAGCCCTGCTGGCGAAGCTGTTGGCCGATGCGTTGTTGCCCGACGAGATCGCGCGGCCGAAGCGGCTGATGGACGCCATGCGCTATTCGAGCCTCGGCGGCGGCAAGCGCCTGCGTCCCTTTCTGGTGGTCGAGAGTTCGGCGGTATTCGGCGTCCCCCGCGAGGCCGCGCTGCTGGCTGGCGCCGCGCTCGAATGCATCCATTGCTACTCGCTGATTCATGACGACCTGCCGGCGATGGACAACAGCGATTTGCGCCGCGGCCGGCCCACGCTGCACAAGAAGACCGACGACGCCACCGCGATCCTGGCCGGCGACGGGCTGCTGACCTTGGCGTTCGACATCATTACCCGCGACGAGATTCACAGGGATGCCACGGTGCGCCTGCTGCTGACGCGTGCGCTGGCGCGCGCCTCCGGCATCGGCGGCATGGTCGGCGGCCAGATGCTCGACCTCGCCGGCGAAGGGCGGTTCGGCGACCGCGAGCCGGTCGATGTCGCGCGGCTGCAGCAGATGAAGACCGGCGCGTTGTTGCGCTATGGCTGCATCGCCGGCGCGATCCTCGGCCAGTCCACCGAGAAGGAATATCAGGCGCTCGACGATTACGGCCGCGCACTCGGCGAAGCGTTCCAGATCGCCGACGATTTGCTCGACGTCGAAGGCGACGCCGCGGCCCTTGGCAAGCAGACCGGCCAGGACGCCGCACTCGGCAAGACCACTTTCGTCACCCAGCTCGGGATCGACGGCGCCAAGCAGCGCCTGCGCGACCTGCTGGCGCGCGCCGATTCTGCCCTGTCGATTTTTGGCGCCAAGGGCGACGTGTTGCGGGCGGCATCGCGGTTCGTCGCGGAGCGCAAGAACTAGAACGATAACCAGAGAAGAGCAGAGCACGATCCGGGAAACGACTACTCGAAGCAACGTCATCGCCCTCCAGGAGATCGCATGTCCGGCAAGGATGTCGAGGAACATCTTCTTCGATTCAGGAAAATGCCGAAGCCGGTCCGCGTGGTCTATGCGCGGCCGCGCACCTTCATCGCGATCGCGATCGGAATTGTCGCGTTCTTCCTGTTACCCGGCTCGCTGCGGCTGGTAACGCGGCTTCTGGTCGGTTGGGATATTTTCGCCGCGTTCTACCTGGTGCTGGTTTTCACCATGGTGCTGCGCAGTGGCGTGGCCCATGTCCGGCGTAACGCGGTGCTGCAGGACGACGGCCGTTTCCTGATCCTGCTGGTGACGGCGCTTGGCGCCTTCGCCAGCATCGCCGCCATCGTGTTCGAACTCGGCGCGTCCAATCGCAGCACCCCAGGGCTTATTCTCGCAACGGTGACGATCGCCTTGTCATGGGCGGCGGTGCATACGGCGTTTTCGCTGCACTACGCGCATGAATATTATCGCGGCGGCAAGCCGGGCGGCCTGCAGTTTCCCAGCGGCGACGCGCATGACGAGGCCGATTATTGGGATTTCGTCTATTTCTCGTTCGTGATCGGCATGACCGCGCAGGTTTCCGATGTCGGCATCACCGACAAGATCATCCGCCGCACCGCGACCGTACACGGCATTATCTCGTTCGTGTTCAATACGGCGCTGGTCGCATTGATGGTGAATATCGCCGCGAGTGCGATCTAACCAGGCCGCTGGCCCGACGGATTGCGGCTTGCGACTATGACGAAGCGACCCATGGCGCAATTCGCCGGTTCGTGGCTTAATTCAATTCGAACGAATTTCCATCAGCGGGAGGAACAACCGTGAGCTACGATCGATCAACCGTCGAAGCCGTCGTCCAGCATTATTTCGACGGCCTGTACGAAGGTGACGCCGACAAGATCGGCGCGGTCTTTCATCCCACCGCCGATTTGCGCTGGCTGGAGAAAGGCGAACTGCAGGTGCTGACCGTTCCGGACTGGCTCGACCGCGTTCGCAAGCGGCCGTCGGGCAAGGCTGAAGGCAAGCCGCGCGAGGATTTCATCGTCACGATCGACCGCTCCGATGAATCCACCGCCTTCATCAAGGTGCGCTGCCAATTGCCGCCGCGTTACTTCACCGACTATCTGGTGGCGATGAAACTCGCCGACGGCTGGAAGATCGTTTCGAAATCGTACCGTTACGATCTGCGCGACTAACCCCGGGGGACTACGCGATACGTCGATGCTCCCGGTTTCCCCGGTCCGCTGTATTGCCAGACGCGGGGGCCGGCTTCAGGGCAACCCGGTCATAAACTAGTCAAGGCGGTTTGGAACCGGCCGATCCCCCATCGCTTGCGCATGGCGGCCGCATTGACCTCGCGGGGATTTCCCTGCGAATTGGGGGCATCATGGAAGCCGAATTTCAAATCTTCTTGATTCTGCTCGCGGTGCTGGCAGGGACTGTGCTGCTGGCGCGGCGGATCAACGTGGCGCCCGCCATCCTGCTGCTGCTCGCCGGCATCGTGCTGGCCTTCGTGCCGGGCATGCCGTCGCTGGAACTGCCGCCCGAAGTGGTGCTGCTGCTGGTATTGCCGCCGCTGATCTATTCGGCGAGCGTCGCGATGAGTTGGCGCGAATTCAAATTCCACCTGCGCCCGATCGTCCTGCTGTCGGTCGGCTGCGTGATTTTTACCGCCTGCGCGGTGGCCGCCGCGACGCATTATCTGATCGGGATACCGTGGAACGTCGGTTTCCTGCTCGGTGCGATCGTCGCACCGCCGGACGTGGTCGCACCGCTGGCGATTGCCCGCAAGCTCGGCCTGCCGCGCCGGATTCTCGTCATACTCGAGGGCGAGGGCCTCGCCAATGACGCCACTGCGCTTATTCTCTACCGCTTCGCGGTGGCGGCGATTTCGACCGGCATGTTTTCGCTGCCGAAAGCAGCCGGCCTGTTCGCCACCGTCGTCGTCGCCGAGGTGCTGTTCGGCGCCGCCATCGGCTGGCTCAGTCTACGGATGCGTCACCGCGCGCGGGATCCGCAGGTCGAGATCACGCTGTCGCTGATCACGCCCTATGTCGCCTACTGGATTCCCGAACATTTCGGCGGCTCCGGCGTGATCGCAACCGTCGCCTGCGGGCTCTACATAAGCTGGAACGGACCATTGTTGATCTCGTCCGCGACGCGCCTGCAGGGCATCTTCTTCTGGGACCTCGTGATCTACCTGATCGAGGGCTTTCTGTTCCTGCTCACGGGATTCCAGATGCGGTTGCTGTTCGAGAAGTCGAAGGCGTTTCCGGTCGAGGAAATCCTGTTCGCAATCGCGCTGGTCACGGCCATGATCGTCATCGCGCGTTTTGCCTGGGTCTATCCGGCGACCTATTTGCCGCGGCTCATGAGCAAGAGCCTGCGCGCACGCGATCCGATGCCGTCGTGGCAAACGACGTTCGTGATCGCCTTTACCGGGGTTCGCGGCGCGGTTTCGCTGGCCGCGGCGCTGGCGCTGCCGTTCGCGCTGCCGAACGGCGAGGCCTTCCCCTATCGCGACCAGATCCTGTTCGTCTCCTTTGCCGTCATCTTCATCACGCTTGTCGGATTGGGGCTTGGATTGCCGGCGGTGGTGCGATGGCTCGGGGTGAACCAGGCCGGCCGCGACGAACACTTCGCGGAGCATGAGTCCGAGATCGCGGCACGGCGCGAGGCGCTGGATGCGGCGCTGAAGTCGCTCGATGCCATTACCGACGACCGCGAACTCTCCGACGAAGTCGTGAAGCTATTGCGCGCCCGGCACGAGATCCGCGCCAACCAGTTGCCGGACTCGCTCGATCCCGACAAACACGACGTCTCGGCGACCGGCACCGAACTGACGCGGGAGCTGATTTCGACGGAGCGAAAATTCATCCACGCCTTGCTGCGCGACGGCAAGATCACCGACGAAACCCGGCGGCGGATCGAGCGCGATCTCGATCTGGAGGAAGCAAGCCTGAGCAACCGGGAATACCGGAAAATTCCGTTGTGACGATATTTCTCCTACTCCGCCGCAGCGTCCCGTCCCGATCGGCCGACATAACCCGCCGCATCGCCAAAGCGCTCGATCATGACCGCCGTCAGATCCTTTGCCTTGCTGGTCACGCAGGCGCCGGAGCGCACGGTGTAGCGATCCTGATGGGCCAGATGCGACGGCGGCTCGCCCTGTTGTAGCGCGCGCGCCGCCTCCATCACCAGTTTGCGGAAATGGAGAATGCCGAGATCGGTCGGGCCGAGATGCTCGCGGGTACGATCGGCAATCGGGCCCTGGCTGTCCTGCACGGCGGCATCCTGTTCGGAGACGCCCTTGATGCCGGTGTAGCTCCTGGTCTTCTGCAGCTTGCGATCGATCAAATAATCGTTCGCCCTGTTGCGCAGCGGCATGTAATTCTCGTCGACCTCCGACATCACGCCGTTGCCGCGATCGTAGCCGTCGCGCTCGGCCTGCGTCAGCGGCCGCTCCGGATTCCACGCATAGGTGTAGATCCAGCAAGCGGTATCGGTCACCGGAATAAAACTCTGCCCGAAAATATTCTCGCCCGGCATCGAACTCGGCGCATAGGCATGCACCGGCATCAGGAACTGGGCGATGCGCCAGTAGATGTTGTCGCCTCCGGTGAGCCGCCCGCCTGCGACCGTGAGGCCCGCTTCGTGCGGATTGATCTTGATCACCGGGCGCGGGTCTTCGGCGATCCATCGCATGTGATCGGTCGCGACCCGTACAAGCGGATTCACAAAATGCTTCTTGATGTCGAGGATCTCGTTCTCTTCCTTTTCAAAGGAGAGATGCGCGAAGGTGAAATGCGCGGTGTCGATCGAGCCTTCCATCGCCTGCACCCAGTTGCAGTCCTGCCATTTCTTGGTGACGTAGCGATGCGAGGCCGGCACCAGCGCCATTTCCAGTGCGGGCAATTCGGGGACTTGCTCCGCCGGGCCCATATAGGCCCAGATCATGTCGCCCCATTCGCGCACCGGGTAGGATTTGATGCGGATCAGGTCCTTGGCGTTGAGATCGGGGTAGGACGTCGGCATGTCGACGCAGCGGCCGTCGGTATCGAACTTCCAGCCATGATAGACGCAGCGGATGCCGCATTCCTCGTTGCGCCCGAGCCAGAGATTGGCGCCGCGATGCGGGCAATATTGGTCGATGACACCGACCACGCCGCGCGTATCGCGGAAGGCGAGCAATTCCTCGCCCATCACGACGATCTTCTTCGGCGTTCCGTCGGCCTCCGGCAATTCCGCCGACAACAGCACCGGCATCCAGAACCGGCGCAGCAATTCGCCCATGCCCGTTCCCGCGCCGCTTTCGGTCAGGAATTTGTTGTCTTCTGCGCGGAGCATGGGCGTCCTCCGGAATTGGTTTTGCTTTTGGCCAAGCTTGGCGCAGGCCGGGCGAGGCGTCAACGCAGGTTTAGCCGAGGACGCGAGGTCACTTCCAGAACGCAATTTCGCGATCTCGCCGCGCATCGCGCCCGAGTTTTGCCTGGAAATTCCTTGCCCTCCGATCAGAGGGCGCAGGGAAGACCGGGTGCGCGCTGCACCCGCGGTCTCGTGCGCAAAATTCAAATAAAAAACGCACACGAGCATACAGGTTCAGCGGAAGCAGTCCGGCCTTCCCTGCGCAATGGTTTTAACGGTTTCCTTCGGGCTCTCCTCGGCGACCGGGCTTTGTTGTCACCGTCGCCGGCGAGAAACTTCTCGCCGACTTGACGCCAGCATCGGGGCGTCAGGACCACACGACTTCGCCGTCCGCTTCAGTGCCGTTCGTCGTCAGCACGTCCGCGTCCACCGCATCCCGCTCCCAACGTCCGTGACGATCGCGAAACGCCCCTCTGTGGGACGGGACAGCGATCGATATAGGTTTGATTTGGGGTAAGCGCGAAGCGAAATCTTTTTCGAGTCGGGACTGGACTGGGCAAATCACATTGATCTGGTTCAGCAATTTTCGCTGTCCGCGCGGCGGTTAGACCGGCCCATTCCGACGCAATCACACCGGCCGCTCGCCCTTCACCGTCACGCGCGTGCCGGCGCGGGTGTGGGGCCAGTAGTCCCACATCGCGCGGTGCTGGGCGCAGCGATTGTCCCAGAAGGCGATGGCGTTCTCGGTCCAGCGGAAGCGGCACTGGAACAGCGGATTTTCCGCATGCTGGTAGAGATAGGCCAGCATCGCGTCGCTCTCGTCGCGGGGAACGCCGATCAGGAAGCGCGTGAAGCCGCGGTTGACATAGAGCGCCTTTTTGCCAGTCACGGGATGGGTGCGCACCACCGGATGCTCGGCGCGCGGATAGTCCGGCCGGTCGGCGACGCCGTAATTGGCGTAGAGCCCGCGATAGGTCTGCTCGCCGTCGTGCAGCGCGGTGAGACCGTCGAGATAGGTCTTCATCCGCTCCGATAGCGCCTCATAGGCCGCATACATGTTGGCAAACAGCGTGTCGCCGCCGCGCGGCGGGCATTGCCTGATGTAGAGGATCGAACCCATCGGCGGTTCGAGATCGCAGGACACGTCGGTATGCCAGCCCTCGCCATTGGCGCGTGGTGAATCCTTGTCGGCATAGATCTTCATCAGCGCCGGATCGTCGCCCTCATGGGGCGCGGCCGGATGGATATGCAGGTCGCCGAACTTGCGGCCGAAGGCGAGATGCTGTTGCGGCGTAATGTGCTGGTCGCGGAAGAAGATCACGAGGTTTTCGGCAAGCGCGCGATGGATTTCGTCCATGGTCCGGTTCGAGCGCGCATCGTCCGAGACGAGCTTGCCGAGATCGACGCCCGAAATCTCGGCGCCGATAATCGGGGTGAGTTTCTCGACGCCGATGGTCTCGTAGGGTTCGGTTCGCCGGCGATGTGCCGGTAACGCGGTCCCTGCTTGCTGGATAGCGAGCTCATGGACGTTTCTCCGATGGCTTGTTTGTTTCCGGACATCGTAGCCCGGATGGAGTGAAGAGCAATCGATCCGTTTGTCGTCCCGGCCAAGCCACCGCGTCGCGCGAATGCGCGCCCGATGACAGGCTCCGCGCGAGCCGGGCCCCATACGCTGCGGCCCATCGAGGGGGCGCAAGGGTAGACGCCTTCTTTCAACAAGCAGCATCGGCGGCTATGGGTCCCCGCCTTCGCGGGGACGACGGAGAGAGCTTACTCCGCCGCCGTAACCGTGCCCTCCGGCGCCTTGGCGCCGCTGCCGTAGCGCTGGTCGATATAGTCGATCACCAGCGCCTTGAAGTCGGCCGCAATACCGGGGCCGCGCAGGGTGCGGAACTTCTTGCCGTCGACGAACACGGGTGCTGCCGGGGCTTCGCCGGTGCCGGGCAAGGAGATGCCGATATTGGCGTGCTTGGATTCGCCGGGGCCGTTGACGATGCAGCCCATCACGGCGACGTTGAGCGCCTCGACGCCGGGATACTGCGTCTTCCAGCCCGGCATTTCCTCGCGGATGAAATCCTGGATCGAGCGCGCCAGTTCCTGGAACGTGGTCGAGGTGGTACGGCCGCAGCCCGGGCATGCCGCAACCAGCGGCACGAAGGTGCGGAAACCCATGGTCTGCAGCAGTTCCTGCGCGACCTGGACTTCCAGCGTGCGATCGCCGCCGGGCTCCGGTGTCAGCGAAATGCGGACGGTGTCGCCGATGCCGTCCTGCAGCAGGATGCCGAGCGCGGCCGACGAAGCCACGATGCCCTTCGATCCCATGCCGGCTTCGGTGAGGCCGAGATGGATGGCGTAATCCGAACGCGACGCCAGCGTCTGATAGACCGCGATCAGGTCCTGCACGGCGGAAACCTTGGCCGACAGGATCATGCGGTTTTTCGGCATGCCAAGCTCTTGCGCCCGCGCGGCCGACAGCAATGCCGACTGCACCATCGCCTCGCGGGTCACCGCGCGGACATCCTTCGGCGCCGGGAGCAGCGCGTTTTCGTCCATCAGCTTGGTGAGCAATTCCTGATCGAGCGAACCCCAATTGGCGCCGATACGGACCGGCTTGTCGTTCTTGTTCGCGATCTCGATGATGTCGGCGAATTGGGTGTCGCGCTTGTTCTTGAAGCCGACATTGCCGGGATTGATGCGGTATTTGTCGAGCGCCTCGGCGCAGGCCGGATAATCGGCGAGCAGCTTGTGGCCGATATAATGGAAGTCGCCGATCAGCGGCGTGGTGATGCCGCGCTTGCGCAGGCCGTCGCGAATATGCGGCACGGCAGCGGCGGCCTCTTCGCGGTCCACCGTGATGCGCACCAGTTCCGAACCGGCCCGCGAGAGCGCCGCGACCTGCGCGATCGTACCTTCGACGTCGGCGGTGTCGGTATTGGTCATCGACTGCACGACAATCGGCGCACCCCCGCCGACGGCGACGTTGCCGACCATGACCTGGGTGGTTTTATGCCGGGCGCGGGGACCGGCGACGTCGTCTTGCGGCAGTTGTTCGGGCTTGTTCATGGGGTCTCGAATATCAGGTTTTGATGACGTTCACCAAGGGGGCGATGATTGCCGTGACGGCTTCGCCCGAACCGGAATTTTTACTAAGTCTATTCAATGGCTTACCGGGGCCATTCCGGCCGAAGGCAAGGCGGCAGGGCCGCGCCGTCGCTCACCGCTATATTGGACAGGTACAGCCGGATTGAAAGGGCCGGTAGCCTTCAGGGCGGCCGCCTTTTCATCAGGGGTCGCGCGCCGTAGCATCGGCCAAAACAGGGGAGGTCAGGCATGTCAGGGCGTCACGGGCTCATCACCACGGCGGAACTTGCCGATATCCTCGATCGCCCCGGCCTTCGGCTGTTCGATTGCACGACTTACCTCGAGCCCGCGCCTGAAGGCAGCGGCGTTCCCTATATCGCGGTGCCCGGACGGCACAGCTTTGAGGCCGGGCATATTCCGGGCGCGGATTTTCTCGATCTGCAGGGCGAATTCTCCGATTCGAGTACGGAGCTTCGCTTCATGATGCCTGCCGTCGCGCAACTCGAGGCCGCGTTCGGCCGTCATGGCGTCTCCGCCGACAGCCAGGTGGTGCTGTACTCGATCGGCACCGCGATGTGGGCGACGCGATTTTGGTGGATGCTCAAATCGCTGGGCTTTGCAGCATCGGTGCTCGATGGCGGTCTCGACAAATGGAAGACCGAGGGCCGCGCCATCGAAACGGGGCCCGCGAAAGGATACAGGCCGGCGACGTTCAAGGCGAAACCGAAGCCGGGCTTTTTCGCCGACAAGCACGATGTTCTCGCCGCCAAGGACGATCGCAACACCGTGGTGGTCAACGCGCTCGGCCCTCAATTCCACAAGGGCCTGGAGCCGAGCCGTTATGGCCGGCCGGGACGCGTGCCCGGCAGTTGCAATGTTTCGGCGGCGACATTGTTTGATCCGAACACCAAAGCCTTCGTCCCGCTCGCGGAAGCCGAAGCAAAATTCGCCGCGCAAGGCATTACGAAAGACAAGCGCGTCGTCGCCTATTGCGGCGGCGGCATTTCGGCCACCATCGATTTGTTCCTGCTCGACCAGCTCGGCTACGACAACCTCACGCTCTATGACGGCTCGATGGGCGAGTGGGCGAAGGATGAATCGTTGCCGATCGAGACGGGTTAATTTTGTTTTGACGCGTTTTCTACCGCAGATAAGTCTACGCAATCTGCGCGATTGCTATGCGAACCGGTATCCACCCCGGATCAAGTCCGGGGCAGGCTTTCGCTCGAAAACGCTCTAATCCCAAAATCACACATTCGGATCCGGCGCGATTTGCGCGCGGGCCGCTTCGGGCCGGTTGACGAGATAAAGCCCGGCGATGACCAGCAGCGCCGCGACGCCGAAGGCTATCGTCAGCGTGTCGTGCATGATGAAGTACGCGGCCACCACGCCGAACAACGGCGTAATGAAGGTGAAGGCCGACAATTTGCTGGCCGAATAGGTTTTCACCAGCCCGAACCACAGCATGAACGTCAGGCCCACCACCCAGAACGCCTGATAGGCCAGGAGCGACAGCGACAGCGGCGTGGGAACATGGCTGATGGTTTCGCCCGATATCCATGCCGCGAAGGCCAGGATCGGTATCGACAACGCCACCTGATAGCCAAGGCCCTTTTCGGCGGGCGTCCGGATCAGCGCGGTGGCCTTGACGATCAGCGTCGTGGCCGCCCACAGCGCGCCGCCGGCGACGATCAGCAGGTCGCCCGTCAGGACCTTCGCGTCGACATTGGCCTGTGGGACGCCGATCGCGAGCGCGACACCGGCGAAGCTCAAGCCCAGCCCGCCCCATTGCAACGCGCGCAGCCGTTCGCCGAGAAAGATGTAGGAGCCGAGCGCGACGAAGAACGGCGCCGTGTACAGAAACACCGCGGCACGCGACGCCGACGTCAGCAGCAGGCCGCGATAGATCAGCACGAATTCGATGCCGAAGATGACGCCGGCGCTGAGGCCGGGCCACAGCGTGCCGTCCCGCTCGAAGAATTTCACGCCGCGAAACCAGCCGATCACGAGCAGGACCGGCAACGCGCCGACGGAGCGAACCAGTGCCTGCAGCATCGGCGGCACGTCCGGCAGCACCAGCTTCACCGCGACCTGGTTAAAACCCCAGCTCAGGCACAGCATCAGCATCAATGCGACGGCGCCCGGGGTGAGCGCACGCCCGGCGGAAGAGATCACTCGATTGGACGACATCTATCCTCGTGGCCGGCTTGGCGCCGTGTTGCTTCTTATTTCTGGCAATGCGCGCACGTGCCGGCGATTTCGACGACGGAGAGTTTTGGCGCAAACCCCGAGGCGCGCGCCGCGGCGTTGAGGCTTTGCGCGACGGGGGCTGCGGGAATTTCGCCGACCGAGCCGCAATGATCGCAGATCAGGAACGCCACCATCGAGGTCTCGTCATGGTCATGGGCGCAGGCGAGAAATGCGTTGCGGCTTTCGATGCGGTGAACAAGGCCGTTCTCCATCAGAAAATCGAGCGCGCGGTAAACCGTGATCGGCGCCGGCCGCGGCATCGATTTGGCGAGTTCGTCGATCACCTCATAGGCCCCCAGCGGACGATGACTCGATAACAACGCCTGCAGCACCTGACGCCGGATCGGAGTGAATTTCTGCGTCCGCTTCGCGCAGACTTGTTCGGCATGCGCCAACGCTTCCGCGGTGCAGCGGCCGTGATCGTGATCGGGCGCGGGGAACGTGGGTTTTGCCAAGGTCATCACGGCGTTTTGTAGCATTTTGGCACCCAAACCCAAAGCCCGGCCGGGTCGAACCTGCCCAGCCATGTTCTGGGAGCGGGGCAGGTAATTAATAACTCGCCGGTGCGGAATTGATAAGCTAGCTTATTATATCCAAAGCTTATGGAGGCAAGACCGGTCATGCGCGGTTCCGTGGATATGAACTTCCTGTTTACGCTGGGCGAAGTGCAGCGGCTGGTGCGCGCCTATGCCGACAAGCAGGCGGCGCGCTACGGGATTACCCGCGCGCAATGGGCGGTTTTGGCCAAGGTGGAGCGGACCGAGGGCCTGAAACAGACGGAACTCGCCGAGCAAATGGAAATGCAGCCGATCACGCTGACGCGATTGATCGACAAGCTCTGCGACAATGGCTGGATCGAGCGCCGTGGCGACGAGACCGACCGCCGCGTCAACCGCCTTTATCTCCGCAAGGCCGCCCGTCCGCTGCTGGGAAAGCTCAGCGGGCTGCGCTCCGACATCACCGCGACCGCGCTGGAGGGCATCAATCCCGCCGACGCCCACCGCCTGCTCGCCCAACTCGAATCGATCAAGGAAAACGTTCGCAACGCGATCCAGAATCCGGCCGGCGAACCTCCCAGGAAAGAACAGCGTTATGGCTGATCCCGTTCTCAAATTTCCGCCCGAACAGAAGGGCAATCCGGCTGCGCCTGCGCCGCGGCCGAAACTTGCCGCGGAACCGCGCCGCCGGCTGATGGCCGGGATGCGGCGTTACCGCCGCATCCTGCTGCTGGTCGTGCTGCCGCTGGTCGCGCTGATCGCAGGCGTCACCTTCTATCTCAATGGCGGCCGCTACGTGACTACCGACGACGCCTATGTCGGCGCGCAGAAGGTTCTGATCACGCCCGACATCTCCGGCAAGATCGAGAAGGTCGTCGTAAAGGAAGGCCAGCAGGTCAAAGAAGGCGACGTGCTGTTCGAAATCGATCCGGTACCGTTCCGGCTTGCCGTAGCAGCAGGCCAAGGCGACGCTGGCGCAAGCCAAGGTCACCTACGACAATCTGATCGCCGACCTCAAAATCTACAGCCAGATGAACGACCTCGCGCAGCAGGGCGTCGATTTGAAGCGGCGTGACGTCGATCGCAAGAGCTCGCTGGTGAAAAACAATTTCGGCTCGCAACTCGACCTCGACAATTCCGCCACCGCCCTCGTCACCGCCAGCGCCCAGATGGAATTGCTGCGGCAGAAGATCGCGACCGCTACCGCGCAATTGCTCGGCAACCCCGCACTGCCGATCGAGGAATTCCCGCCCTATGCCCTGGCCAAGGCGGCGCTCGACCAGGCGGAGCGCAATCTCGATCACACCGTGATGCGCGCGCCGATGCCGGGCGTAGCGACGCAAGTCGACCAGATCCAGCTCGGCCGCTTCGTAATGGCAGGCTCCCCGGTGTTCAGCATCATCGACGTCTCGAACCCGTGGGTCGACGCCAATCCGAAGGAATCCGATTTTACCTATGTCGCGGTCGGTCAGTCCGTCACGCTCGACGTCGACGCCTTCCCCAACCACGTGTTCAAAGGCACGGTCGGCTCGCTCTCGCCCGGCACCGGCGCGCAATTCGCGATCCTGCCGCCGCAGAATGCGACGGGCAATTTCGTCAAGGTGGTGCAGCGCGTTCCGGTGCGGATCTATTTCGACCAGAACGACCAATTCGTCCGCAAGCTGAAGGCGGGCATGAGCGTCTACGCCACGATCGACACCAACCATCGCCGTTCGCTTGCGGCCCTGCTCGGCTTCTCGCCGGCGGTGGCGAACCAGGACCGGGACTAGCCTGATCATGCCGACGCCTGGCCCGTCACCATCCGCGGTTCCCGGCCTGCGCCGGAACATGGTGACGATCTGCGCCATGACGGCGACCATCATGCAGGCGCTGGACACCACCATCGCCAATGTCGCGCTGCCCTATATGCAGGGCACGCTGTCGGCATCGCAGGACCAGATCAACTGGGTGCTGACGTCCTACATCGTCGCCGCCGCGATCATGACCGCGCCGGTAGGCTGGATCGCCAACCGCTTCGGCCGCAAGCGCATCTTCATCATCTGCTCCGGCGGCTTCACCATCGCTTCGGTGCTGTGCGGCCTGGCGCAGGACATCAACCAGATGGTGCTGTTCCGCCTGCTGCAGGGCGTGTTCGGCGCGGCGCTGGTGCCGCTGTCGCAGGCGGTGATGCTCGACTCCTATACGCTGCAGGAACGCGCCAAGGCCATGTCGATCTGGGGCATGGGCGTGATGATGGGCCCGATCATGGGGCCTTCACTGGGCGCCTGGCTGACCGAAACCTATTCCTGGCACTGGGTGTTCTTCGTCAACCTGCCGTTCGGTATCTTTACCGTGCTCGGCCTCATGATCTTCATGGACGAGACCAAAAAGGATCTCGACCTGCGCTTCGACTGGTTCGGCTTCACCGCGCTTGCGATCGGCATCGGCTCCCTGCAAATCGCGCTCGACCGCGGCGAACAGCTCGGCTGGATGGAATCCAGCGAGATCATTGCCGAACTGATCATATCCGCCGTCGGATTCTACTATTTCTTCGCGCATTCGCTGACGACGGCAAAGCCGTTCATCCAGTTCGCGCTGTTCAAGGACAAGAACTTCGTCGGCGGCTGCGTGTTCATGGCCGTCATGGGCCTGGTGTTGTTCTCGACCATGGCGCTGTCCTCGCCATTCCTGCAGAACGTGATCGGCTATCCCATCATCACCGCGGGGCTTCTGCTGGCGAGCCGCGGCTGCGGCACCTTCGTCGCCATGATGCTGGTCGGCCGCATGATGCGGTTTATCGAGGCGCGCACGCTGATCATCTCCGGCCTCAGCATGACCGCCTTTTCGCTGTTCTACATGACCGCGTGGACCGATCAGACCGGCGTGACCGAAATCGTTGCGATCAGCATCCTGCAGGGATTCGGCTTCGGGCTGGTATTCGTGCCGCTCAGCACGGTGGCGTTCCTGACGCTACCCAACCATCTGCGCACCGACGGCACCTCGATGCTCACCCTGATGCGCAACGTCGCCAGCTCGATCGGCATCTCCATCGTGATCGCGCAACTGACGGAAGGATCGCGCCGCACCTACGCCGTGATCTCGCAGCACATCAATCCGTTCAACCATGCGATACAGATGCCCGACGTCCGCGGCTTGATCGACCTGACCACCGACAGGGGCCGCGCCTTGGCCGACCTGATGGTCAGCCTGCAGGCCCAGATCATCGCGTTCTCGCACGATTACCAGATGGTGATGGTTTTCACGCTGTGCGCAATCCCGCTGGCGATCATGATCGGCTCGACCAAGGCGGCCCTGCGCAAACAGTCGGCCGCGCCGGAACATGCGGTGATCGAGTAGACCGGCGACGTCGTTCTACGACGCCCCACTTATGACCGGACGAACTGCCGGTGCGGCGGAGTAGCGTCTCGCCATCTCGGCGTCGAATGCATCTCCCATCCCGGCGATCGACGGCTTCAACCCCGTAAACAATTCGAACGCGTCGGCGGCCTGATAAATCGCAAGGTCACGTCCGGTCATGATTTCGGCGCCCTTGGCCTTTGCCGCGAGCAGAAGCGGCGTCCAGAGCGGCGTATAGACCGCATCCGCCACCCACAGCCCGCGATGCAATAACGCGTCGGGTACGGCCATGCCGCGATCCGGCAGCATGCCGACCGGCGTTGCATTGACCACGCCCACGGCTTGCCGCAACGCATCCTCGACACTTTGCGCCACTCGTATTTGCTGGCGGCCTCGCAACTGCGCCGCAAGCTGCGCGGCCTTGGCGTGATCGGTATCGAAGACGCTGAGTTCGGCGACGCCCAACACCGCGAGCGCGTAAGCAATCGCCTTGCCGACGCCACCCGCACCGACCAGCGCGACAGGACCACGATTGGAGGTGTTCACCAGATTGGCGATCGCGCGCTCAAAGCCAGACGTGTCGGTGTTGTATCCGATCAATCGTCCGTCGCGCACGACGACCGTGTTGACCGCGCCGATCGCGCGCGCCCCCGGCGACAATTCGTCGAGCAAGGGAACCACGGCTTCCTTGTAGGGAAAGGTGACGTTCACTCCGGCAAAACCAAACCGCCTGACGCCATCGAGCAGCGCGCGCAGCCCGGCAGAATCCGCACCGGCGACCTCGATCAGTTGGTAGTGGCAACGGACACCCAGATCGTCCGCCGCCCGCTCGTGCATCGCCGGCGATGCCGACTGCGCGATCGGTGCGCCGATCAGCCCGGTCAGAAATCTGTTGGGGGTCGGGGCCTGTCGTTCAGGCATGATCGCTACATCCGGCAGAATCAAAGAGTGTCACTCGAAGATGATCGAAGGATAGCTTGTCTATCGTCCGGCACAATCACGATCGCGCCTTCGCGTCCATGCCATCAGGTGTATGCCGCCGCGATGATTTTCCTGGCGGCTGCGAGCGCGCGGCGGGCGCGCGCCTGCGCATCCATCGTCTTGGCAAGCTCGGCGGTCGGGACTTCAACGCTGATCGCAATATTTTCCGGCATGGCACGCGCCAGCGAAACGAGGTCGATGCCGCCCTCCCCGGGAAACAGCCGCTCGTAGCGGGCTGCATGAATCATTTCATCCATCGTTGCCGGGCGCTCGGCCGGGCCGTCGCATATTTGCCAGTAGTGAAGCCGATGTATGGGAATTGCGGCGATATCGCCGATCGCACTTTGCGATCTGTCGAAGTGCAGTGCGTCCACCAGGACGCCGGCATTGGCCTGTCCGCTCTGCGCGACGATCCTGCTGGCCGTCGCCAGGTCAGGGACGAAGGTCCAGGGCATGAATTCGAGATCGGCCGTCAAGCCGTATCGGGCCGCGGCCTCGCAAAATCCCGCGAAGCGATCCGAAAAACGATCCAGATCCGGATCGTAGGCTGCGACCAGAATGTGCCTGGCGCCGAGCCGCGCGCCGGTCTCGAAAAATGCGGAGAATGCGGCGATTTCGGTTTCCGGCCTGAACGCGACCACTTCCAGATCCGCGACGGTGACGCCGGTCGCATCCAGTCTCGCGAGCGTCTCCTTCAGGCTCGCTTCGTCGTTCATCAACGGATAGGCAAGCCCGCCCGGCACCGCCGGTAACAGCCGGATTCCAACGTGGTCATAGCCGCAGGCGGCGGCGACCTCGACCAAGGCGGGCGGCGCCAGTTCGAGTACGGTCAATGCGGCAAGCGAAAAAGTCGGCATTAGTCGAAATCGGCAATGCGGGCATCGAGCGCGAACATGCCCTGATAGACTTCCGGCATCGGCAGCGCCGCCAAAGATATCGGGGGCCATTTCGGCCGCTCCGCGCAGCGCATTTCGAAGCGATGTCTGGTCAAGCGCTTCGATGATGAGTAAGCCAGCGAAAAACCCCTCGTTCTGTCGCATGCCCTTTTCGACCGTCGGCACCGAGGTGCGGGCATGATCGGTCGTGCCGATCTGTACCGCAGCGATCCCGTCGAGCGCGGCGATATCGGCCGCCAGGCGTTGGGGTTCTCCAGGCAAATGTTCGATGCGCAGCGCGACAATTGTCGATCCCTCGCCGCGGCCGGCCCGCGCCGTCATGACGCCGCCGCCGCGAATGAAATTGCCGAGCTGGGGCATGATGCGCTGCGACCATGGCGTTGGTGCATTGAGGCGCGCGAGATAGGCCGGCCCATCCAGCACCTCGGGCGCTTCCAGTTCGTAGAGGATAAAGAAGCGATTGGTATCGGCTCGATCGGCGCGAAATACGCGAACCCCAAGAAATCCCTTCGTCGTCACGCGTTCGGTGGTGTGCTCGCGCGTCAGCCAGTGCCGATAGTCGGTCAGGCTTTTTGGCTCGACGTCGCTCCAGATGGCAAGGAATCCCGCGCCGCGCATTCCGATCTCCCCTTTAACAATCTACTTCGGCAACAATCTACGCTTTGACGCTTGCCCGGAGGCCATGCAATGGAGCCGGAACCGCATCCGGCAGCTTCCCGAGTTTTTGCACCACCGCCAGAATGGCGGCGATATAGCCGTAAGGGCCAAGGCCGCAGATCACTGACGTCGACGCGCTCGACGTAATCGAATGCCGGTGCAATTCGTCTCTGGCGTGAATATTGGAGATGTGAACCTCGATCTTCGGCCCTTCGAATATCTTCAGCGCGTCGATCAGTGCGATCGACGTAAACGAATAGGCCGCGGGGTTCATGATGATCGCATCCGCACTGCCATGCGCGGACTGGATCAGATTGACGAGTTCGCCTTCCAGATTGGACTGGTGGAACGAAATCGACACCCCGAGATAGTTTGCCAGTTCCTCGGCAGCTTGCCTCGATTTCCTTGAGTGTCGTGGAGCCATAGATATGAGGCTCGCGAATACCCAGGAAGTTCAGGTTGGGCCCGTTCAGGATCATGATTTTGATGGGCATCGTAGCTCCCCCTTTTGTATCGACGCGACGCGGCTTAGCCGGCGAACCATTTTGCAGGTATCGTCACCAGTCCCGGGAAAATCACCATCAGGAACAGGACGACAAGCTGCGCGATCATAAACGGCCAGACGCCCTTGATAACATCTTCCATACTGATCTTCGAAACCCCGCAAACGACGTTCAGCACCACCCCCACGGGTGGCGTGATCAGGCCGATGGCATTGTTGATGATGAACAGCACGCCGAAATAGACCGGATCGATGCCGGCGGTCTTGATGATGGGCATCAGGATCGGCGTCAGAATGAGGATCGTCGGCGTCATGTCGAGCGCGGTGCCGACGATCACCACGATGATCATGATCGCGAACATCAGAAGGGTGTTGTTACCCATGAAGGGTTTCAGCAGGTCCACGATCTGGGTGGAAATCTCCGATACCGTGATCAGCCACGACGACACCAGCGCGGCGGCAACCAGGAACATCACGATACTGGTCGTCACGGCCGCCGAGACGAAAACCTCGTACAGTTGCGAGAATTTCAATTCGCGGTAGATGCAGGTGGCGACGAACAGCGAATAGACGGCGACGACCACCGCCGCTTCGGTCGGCGTAAAGATTCCGAAGCGCAGGCCGACGACGATGATGGCCGGCAGCATCAGCGCCCAAAAGCCATCGACCACGGCCTTGGCCATCTCGGAAAATGACGCTCGCGGCGGCGGCGTCAGGTTTTCCTTGCGCACGACCCACCACCAGGAGAAGCACAGCCCGACGCCCAGCATGAGACCGGGCACGATTCCCGCCAGGAACAATTTTGAGATCGAGACGCCGGCGGCGACGCCGAAGATGACGAAACCGATACTGGGCGGGATCACGGGGGCAATGATTCCGCCGGCGGCCACAAGACCCGCCGCATAAGCCTTGTTGTGACCGGCGGCCACCATCATCGGCACCAGAAGCGACGCAAGCGCGGCAGCGTCTGCCGCGGCAGAGCCCGAGAGCGACGCCAGAATGCAGGATGCGAGGATGGTGACGTAGCCCAATCCGCCACGAAAATGACCGACCGCGACGAGGGCGACATTGACGATGCGCTTCGCCAAGCCACCCTTGTTCATCAGTTCGCCCGCCAGCATGAAGAACGGGATCGCCATCAGCGGAAAACTGTCGGCGCCATTGATGACGTTCTGGGCCACGATCTGGGAATCGAACATCCCGATCGTGCTCATCAACGCAACGCCGCAGATGATCAGCGCGAACGCGATCGGCATGCCCAAAGCCATCGCGCCGAGCAGCGAGAGGGTGAAGACCGCGATGGTCATGCCTTACGTCCCTGCCGCTCTGAACAAAATGACCGCCGATCAATCGTGGTCGCAAGGTGACCGGACATCAGTGCTCCTCCGATTCCTTGACCGCCACCATGTCGGCTTCGCTCGCCTGCCCCGAGACGACCCGGAACAGGTCGTAAAGCAGCATAACGCCCGCCGACACGCCGAAGACCACGCCGACGAAATAGAAGATGCCGAGGGACAGGCCGGTCGCGGGCGCGCGGTCGTCCCAGTTGATGATGGTCTGGCGCCAGCTTCCCGCCAGCAGCAGCCAATCGGCCAGCAGCATCAGGCAATAATTGATGATGAAACAAATCCGCTTGCCCGCGGGCGACAGCTTCCGAACCAGGGTATCGACACCCAGATGCGCATGCTCCCGCACGGCGACGATGGCGCCGAGAAAGGTGAGCCACACCAGCAGCCAGCGCGACAATTCTTCCGAAATCGTGATGCCGGAGTTGAAGCCGTAGCGAAGCACGACGTTGCCGAACACCAGCACCACCATGACCGCGAGGCACAGCGCGATGACGCCCTTGAGGAAACCGCAATACAGATCGAGCATTCGTTCCATGGACGTCGCCTGGACTGTGAAGGAAAGAGGACAGCGCCGACCCGGGCCGGCGCTGTCTCGTCAGTGTCGGCCGCGCGTCACTTGCGGATGCGATCGAGTTCTTCGTTGAAGAGCTTGACCGTCTCCGGGCGAAGGCCTGCGGATATCTTGTCGACCACGGGCTGGGCTGCCTTGCGCATGCGCTCCAGCTCGGCTGGCGCGACGGCGTTGTATTGCATGCCCTTGCTTTGCAGCTCGGCGAGCGCCTTTTCGGTCTGCAGCCGCGTCTGCTCTTTCTGATAGCCGCGGCTCTCGTCATAGGCTTCGCGCATCATGCGCTGCTCGGCCGGCGAGAGCTTGTCCCAGAATATCTTGCTGACCAGGATGATGTTCTGCGTAAACGTGTGGTTGGTGGCCGAAACGTATTTCTGAACTTCGTAGAATTTGTTGGAGAGAATGACGGTGTAGGGATTTTCCTGGCCGTCGACGGTGCGCGTCTCCAGCGCGGAATAGAGTTCGCCGAACGCCATCGGAATCGGATTGGCCTTAAAGGCGCTGAAGGATTCCAGATACACCGGGTTCGGGATCACGCGGAGTTTGAGACCGCTGAAATCTTCAAGCTTGGCGATCGGGCGCGTGCTGTTGGTCACGTTGCGAAACCCGAGCCCCCAATAGCCAAGCCCGATCAGCCCGCGCGGCGGCAGCGCGTCGATCATCGCCTTGCCGTAGGCGCCCAGCACCAGCGCGTCGGCCTGGTCGGTGGTGCTGGCGATGAACGGGAAATCGAGCAGGCCGAATTCCGGAATCACCGTTGCCAGCGAAGTGGTGGAAGCCGACAGCATTTCCTGCGTGCCGCCGCGCAGCGCCGACTGCTGCTGCAATTCGTTACCGAGCTGGGATGCCGCAAACTCGCGAACCTTCATCTTGCCGCCGCTCTTGGCCAGCAGGATTTCCGCGAATTTCTGGACGCCGAAGCTGACGGGATGGTCGGTGTTGTTGAGGTGGCCCCACCGGATCGTCCGCTCCTGGACCTCTTGAGCCGACGCGGCACTGGCGAAAAGCGCACCGCCCAAAAGACGGCCACGGACAGAACTGTAAACAGCCTCATCTATTCCTCCCTGTACGAATGGGCGCCAAGCGGCGGCTTTTGCCGCCATTTTGTCGATGGCACCGGCTTTTTTGGTGAAAACATACAACGAAACCGTTGTCAAATGAGATTTATAAAAATATATGATATATTGTAGTTTGCATGATGATTGGTGGCTTGCAGTAAAGCCGGCGTTCGCGGCTATGCTTGTCGGCACCAAGTCGCCAGCGGCGCTGCCATCACGAACAGAAGAGCGGGATCAAGACGTTGTCGATTCTGGAACAGCCCCAGTCCCCCATGTCGGCCGGCGACAGCGGGTATCAACGCATTCGCTCCGACATCATCTTCGGCGTCCTGACGCCGTCCGGACGCCTCAAGCTCGAGTCGATGAAGGAGGATTACGGCGTCAGCGTCAGTACGCTGCGCGAGATCCTGAACCGGTTGGCCTCGGAAGGGTTTGTGGTGGCCGAAGGCCAGCGCGGCTTCGAGGTCGCGCCGGTATCGATCCAGAATCTTCGCGAGCTCGCCCAACTGCGGATTCTGCTCGAACATCACGCGATGGCGGAGTCGTTCCGCGCCGGCGACATGGAATGGGAAGGCCGCGTGGTTTCAGCCCATCACAAGCTTGCGGCCACCGAGCGCGCGATCCTGTCCGAGGGCGACGACCCCGAACTTCGCAAACGCTATGACGGCGAATTTCATCAGGCCCTGATTTCGAGCTGCGGCTCGCGCGAACTGATGCAGACCCATGCGGTCGTTTTCGACAAATACTTCCGCTACGCCTTGCAGTACCGGGGCAGCGCCACGGTCGCGCAGCATCAGGCGCTGCTGGAATGTGCGCTGAAACGCGACGTCGGGGGTGCAAAGTCGATCCTGACCGAGCACATCAACAGTTGCGTTGCGCACGCGCTGTCGATCGGGACGCTGCGCTAATCTGAGTCAGGACAATCGGGTTGCGTCACGACGCCGCGAGATAGGCAAACACGACGGCCGGCCCGAGCGTGATACCCGGTCCCGGATAGGTTCCTCCCATCATCGACTGCATGTCGTTTCCGCAGGCATACAGCCCGGCAATCGGCCGGTTGCCGGAATCCAGCACGCGGGCGGTGTCATCCGTGACAAGCCCCGCCGAGGTGCCGATGTCGGAAGGATAAAGCCGGAGCGCATAAAAGGGAGCGGTCGCGATCGGGCCGAGGTTCGGATTGGCGCCGCCGGCGGACGCATCGCCATTGTGGTTTTGATAGACCGTGCTTCCCCTGCCGAATTCGAGATCGCGACCGGTTTTCGCAAAGCCATTCATCTTGTCGACCGTTGCGCGCAATTGATCGGGATCGATGTTCAATCGCTGCGCCAATTGCTCGATCGTGTCTGCCGCGGTGAGGTATCCGTCGGCAAGCGCGGACTTCGTGCCCCAACCGCCGGGGCGCACCATGCCGAGACCGTATTTACGGACCGCAGCCGCATCCGCGATCAGAAACGCCGGGATGGCCGACTTGCCCTGCGCAAACATCTCCAGCGCAAACTGATGATAGGAAATCGCCTCGTTGACGAAACGTCGCCCGTTGCTGTCGACAACCATCGTCCCCGGCTTGCCGCGGTCGAGCACGAAGTGCGGAAACACGGCTTGCGACCCATCCCGGCGACGCCGGATCGACGCGGGCGCCCAGAATGCGGGGCTGAGGTCCCCATCGCTGATGCGCGCGCCGATCTCGATCGCCTTGTCCTGCGCATCCCCGGTCGCGCCCGATGCGACGGAGGACCATGCCTCTTCGGTTCGAAGCGTCGCAGCGCGCCGCTCGGCGTGGCGGCTGAATCCGCCACCTGCCAAAATCAGTCCACTATCGATGCCGACCTCGCGCGAGACGCCGTCCGACGCCAGAACCGCGCCGGTCACGCGCCCGTCGGCAAGCCGGACAATTTTCGCAAGCGAGACGCCGGTGAGAATATCCACATCGCGACGGATCAATGAATAGAGCAGCCGGCCGACCAGCGCGTTACCCATCACAAGCCGGGTGCCTCGGCCGTGACCCAATCTGTCGCGCGCATGTCGCGCCAGGAGTTTGGTGGAATGCAGCAACGATTTGACGGATTTGGTTGACGACAGCAGATGGCCGATATCGGTCCTGTCGACCATCATGCCGCCAAGCAGCGTGAACTCCGGAAGCGGCGGACGAACCAGCCTGAACGCGTCGCCGAGCAATCGCCCGTCGAACGGCAGCGGCTCCAGCGCGCGTCCCGCCACAGCCGCGCCGTCCAATTCCGAGCGATAATCCGGATGACGCGCATAGGCGCGCAACTTGACCTCGGAATTCCCCTCCAGGACTTCGACCGCCTCAGCGCCGGCCTTCAGAAAGCTTGCACGCAAGCCGGCGTCCGCGCGGTTTCCGACGATCTGCTGCAGATATCTCTCGACATCAGCAGCGCTATCGGAAGCTCCGACCTCGGAAGCATGGCGCGTGTTCGGTATCCAGAGCGATCCCGCCGACAGCGCCGACGTGCCGCCGACGAAGCCGGTCTTCTCCACAAGCAGCGTTTTGGCGCCGCGAATGGCCGCGAAAAGCGCGGCCGACATGCCGGCCGCTCCGGCGCCGATGACAACGACGTCATAGCGCGGCGCGACGTCGGACAATCCAGAATGGAGCAACGGCGCTCTCCGAAATGATGGGCCACGCAGGCGGCCGGGACATCATGCCGGCCGATCCGCATTGCGCGAAGACGCCTCGCGATGTCCTTCAGACAGGTCATTCAGACGATGTCCTTCAGACGTCGAAGAACACCGTCTCGTTGTCGCCCTGCAGGCGGATATCCAGACAATAGACCGCGTTGCCGCTGCCGGGCTGGCGTGTCGCCATCAGCGTCGCCCGGCGATCGGCCGGCACCAGCGCCAGCACCGGATCGGCGGCGTTGGCGGCTTCGCCGTCGAAATAGATCCGCGTGTAATTATGCAAGAGCATGCCGCGCGCGAAGATCGCGAGCAAAATATGCGGCGCCTGCGGCTTGCCGTCGGGGTCCGGCGACTGCCCCGGCTTGATGGTGTCGAAGGCGTAACCGCCATTGGCGTCGGTGCCGCAGCGCCCGAATCCCTTGAACGATGAGTTCGGCAGAGCGCGCTTGTCCTGGGGATCCGAGAAACGGCCCTGGGCATCGGCCTGCCAGATCTCCAGCATGCAGTCCGGCACCGGCTGGCCGTCGCCGTCGAACACCCTGCCCTGGACGCGGATGCGTTCGCCCGACGTGTCCGCCGTCACGAGGTTGTTGGTGAAGGCATCATTCCAGTCGTATTTGCCGTTCGACGTCAGCCCATAGGCGAAGAACGGACCGACGGTCTGCGATGGCGTGACGCCCCTTGGCTTGGTCTTTTGCACTATTTGGTCTCCATCGGCGTGGCATTGCGCCCGCGCAGCACGATGTCAAAGCGGTAGCACAGCGCCCATTCCGGCTGGGTATTCTCCATGTCGAAGGACGAAACCATCCGCATCCGCGCCTTCTCGTCCGTGACCGAATTGAAGATCGGATCGAATTCGAACAGGGGATCGCCGGGGAAATACATCTGCGTCACCAGCCGCGAGATGAAGGAATGGCCGAACACCGAAAAATGGATATGGGCCGGACGCCAGGCATTGTGGTGATTGCCCCAGGGGTATGCGCCGGGCTTCACGGTGACGAATTTGTAGTAACCCTCGCCGTCCGATTGCGTGCGTCCGGCGCCGGTGAAATTCGGATCGAGCGGCGCGGGATGCTGATCGACCACATGGATATAGCGGCCGCAGGCATTGGCCTGCCACAGCTCGACCAGCGTATTGGGCACACCGCGACCGTCTTCATCGAGCACATGGCCGTGCACGATGATGCGCTCGCCGAGCGGCTCGCTTTTGCCCTGAAGGGTGAGGTCGTTGTCGTTCTCGCGCACCGCCTCGTGGCCGTAGACCGGACCGGTCAGTTCCGACAGCGTATGCCGCATCGGGATCAGCGGCTTTGACGGCGAGCGTTTTACCGTGCTGCGATAGGCCGGCGACAGCCGCGGCGGGTGCGCGGCGAGACTGCTGGTGGGGTAGATCAAGGTCATCTTGCCATCCTCATCAAGACCGTCATTCCGGGGCACGATGCGAAGCAGCGAACTGCGAGTGCAATGCCATTGTGCATCCCGACGAGATCGGATCTGGTCCTGTCGCGACGCATCCCGGAATGACGGACTGCAGAACAGACCCTCAGTTCAGCTTCTCGATCGCGACAGCAACGCCCTGGCCGACACCGACGCACATGGTGGCCAGCGCGAGCTTGCCGCCGCGCTTCTCCATGCCGTGCACCGCCGTCAGCGCCAGCCGCGCGCCGCTCATGCCGAGCGGATGGCCGAGCGCGATCGCGCCGCCATGCGGATTGACGAAATCGGCATCGTCCTTGACGCCGAGCTGACGCAAACAGGCGATACCCTGCGACGCGAAGGCTTCGTTGAGCTCGATCAAATCGAAATCGCTGATCTTCAGGCCGAGCCGTTCCATCAGCTTCTTCGTCGCCGGAACCGGGCCGATGCCCATGATGCGCGGCGGCACCGCGGCCGAAGCGAGACCGAGGATGCGCGCCCGCGGCGTCAGCCCGTGCTTCTTCACGGCGGCCTCGGAGGCCAGGATCATCGCAGCCGCGCCGTCATTGACGCCGGACGCATTGCCCGCCGTCACGGTGCCGGGATTGCGCACGATCGGCTTCAGCTTGGTGAGGCCTTCCAGCGTGGTCTCGGGACGCGGATGCTCGTCCTTGTCGACGGTGATCGGGCCGGCCTTGCCGCCGGGCACCGAAACCGGAGTGATTTCTTCGGCGAAATAGCCCGACGCGATGGCCGCACCGGCGCGCTGCTGCGAGCGGATCGCGAACGCGTCCTGGTCGGCGCGCGACACCTGGAATTCCTCGGCGACATTCTCGCCGGTCTCGGGCATCGCATCGACGCCATATTGCGCCTTCATCAGCGGGTTGATGAAGCGCCAGCCGATCGTGGTGTCGTAAATCTCGGCCGAGCGGGCAAACGCTTCCGGAGCCTTGCCCATCACGAACGGCGCCCGCGTCATCAATTCGACGCCGCCGGCAATGGCGAAATCGATCTCGCCGGCGCGGATCGCACGGCCGGCCGCACCGACCGCATCGAGGCCGGACGCACAGAGGCGATTGAGGGTCTGGCCGGGAACCGAGTCCGGTATGCCCGCCAGCAGCAGCGCCATCCGCGCGACGTTGCGGTTGTCCTCGCCGGCCTGGTTGGCGCAACCGAAAAACACTTCGTCGACGGCGCTCCAGTCGAGAGTGGGATGCTTCGCCATCAAGGCCTTGATCGGGACGGCAGCCAGGTCGTCGGCGCGCACCTTGGCGAGCGAGCCGCCAAAACGGCCGATCGGGGTCCGCACGGCATCGCAAATGAATACATCACCCATTGAATCTCTCCCTGAATGCCGCGCATGGGGCGTTGGCCCGCTCATGATGGCGAGTTTTAGGAGCGCTGCTGCGGCAGGTCAATTGACCCCCAAGCGGGTTGACCCTCAAGTGCTTTGGCGGAGGGTCCGTCATGCTCCTACCGCTGGCACCGCGAAATAGCGGGCGTGGGGCGTGGAAAACCCTGACAAGAGCGGCAAACCGATAGGACCGGCCGTCGAAATTTTGTAGTTTGCGGCCCGCAATGACGATCCAGCAATCCGTTCCCCTGCCCCCTGAGCCAACATCGGCCGCCCCGGCTGTGGAGGCGCCCTCGCGCGTCACGCCGATGATGGAACAATACCTCGAAATCAAGGCCGCATATCCCGGGCCGCTGCTGTTCTACCGGATGGGCGATTTCTACGAGCTGTTCTTCGAGGACGCCGAAATCGCCTCCAAAACGCTCGGCATCGTGCTCACCAAGCGCGGCAAGCATCAGGGGCTGGATATCCCGATGTGCGGCGTGCCGGTGGAACGCTCCGAGGATTATCTGCATCGCCTGATCAATGCCGGCCATCGCGTTGCGGTGTGCGAGCAGACCGAAGACCCGGCCGCCGCACGCGCACGCGGCAACAAGAGCGTGGTGGCTCGCGGCGTAGTGCGGCTGGTGACACCGGGCACGCTGACCGAAGACACGCTGCTGGATGCCCGCACCAATAATTACCTGCTGGCGATCGCGCGCGCCCGTGCCTCGAGCGGCGGCGACCGCATCGGACTCGCCTGGATCGATATTTCGACCTCCGAATTCATGGTCACGGAATGCTCGACCGCCGAACTCGCGGCGACGCTGGCGCGGATCAATCCAAACGAAGTCATCGTCACCGATGCGCTCTATGGCGATCCTGATCTGGGGCCGCTGCTGCGCGAATTGCCCGCGGTGACGCCGCTGACCCGCGACGTCTTCGACGGCGCCACCGCGGAACGGCGGCTGTGCGATTATTTCGCGGTCGCCACCATGGACGGCCTCAGCGCCATGTCGCGGCTTGAAGCCACCGCCGCAGCGGCTGCCGTCACCTATATCGACCGCACGCAGGTCGGCAAGCGCCCGCCGCTGTCGCCGCCATCGCGCGAAGCCGCCGGGACCACGATGGCGATCGACCCCGCCACCCGCGCCAACCTCGAATTGACGCGGACGCTGGCCGGCGAACGGCGCGGATCGCTGCTCGATGCCATCGACTGCACGGTCACTGCCGCCGGATCACGCTTGCTGGCGCAAAGGCTCGCCGCGCCGCTGACCGACGATGTCGCGATTGCGCGGCGGCTGGACGCGATCTCTGCGTTCGTGGCCGACAGCGCCGCGCGCGACGATATCCGCACCACGCTGCGCGCCGCGCCCGACATGTCGCGCGCATTGGCGCGGCTATCGGTCGGACGCGGCGGCCCGCGCGATCTCGCAGGCCTGCGCGACGGCATTTTGGCGGCCGACCAGGCCTTGGCGCGGCTTGCGCAACTTGACGCGCCGCCGGCGGAGATCGCTTCCGTGATGGAGGCGCTGCGCCGCCCCTCACGCGATCTGGCCCGCGAATTCGAACGCGCATTGGCCGAACAACTGCCGCTGATCAAGCGCGACGGCGGCTTCGTGCGCGAAGGCTATGAGGCGGCGCTCGACGAGACCCGCAGCCTGCGCGACGCCTCGCGGCTCGTCGTCGCCGCGATGCAGGCGCGCTACGCCGACACGACCTCCATCAAGGGCCTCAAGATCCGGCACAACAACGTGCTCGGCTATTTCGTCGAGGTCACCGCCCAGCACGGCGACAAATTGATGGCGCCGCCGCTGAACGCGACCTTCATCCATCGCCAGACGCTGGCCGGCCAGGTTCGTTTCACCACGTCGGAACTCGGCGAGATCGAAGCCAAGATCGCCAATGCCGGTGACCGTGCGCTCGGGCTGGAACTGGAAATCTTCGAGCGGCTCTGCGCCATGGCGCTCGCGGCCAGCGACGATCTGCGCGCTGCCGCGCACGCCTTCGCGCTGCTCGATGTCGCGACCGCGCTGGCAAAGCTCGCCGTCGATGACAATTACGTGCGGCCCGAGGTCGATATTTCATTGGGCTTCGCCGTCGAGGGCGGCCGCCATCCGGTGGTCGAACAAGCCTTGAAGCGCGACGGCCAGCCGTTCATTGCCAACGCCTGCGACCTGTCGCCGGGGCCGGGACAAAAATCCGGCCAGATCTGGCTGATCACCGGTCCGAACATGGCGGGCAAATCGACCTTCCTGCGACAGAACGCGCTGATCGCGCTGATGGCGCAGATCGGCTCTTACGTGCCGGCGTCACGCGCCCGGATCGGCGTCGTCGACCGGCTGTTCTCGCGCGTCGGCGCGGCCGACGATCTCGCGCGCGGCCGCTCGACCTTCATGGTCGAGATGGTGGAGACCGCCGTCATTCTCAACCAGGCCAGCGAACGTTCGCTGGTCATCCTCGATGAAATCGGCCGCGGCACCGCGACCTTCGACGGATTGTCGATCGCCTGGGCCGCGATCGAGCATCTGCATGAGAGCAATCGTTGCCGTGCGTTGTTCGCGACGCATTACCATGAACTGACCGCGCTCTCGGCAAAGCTGCCGCGGATGTTCAACGCCACGGTGCGGGTCAAGGAGTGGCAGGGTGACGTCGTGTTCCTGCACGAGGTGCTGCCGGGTTCGGCCGACCGCTCCTACGGCATCCAGGTCGCGAAACTTGCAGGCCTCCCGCCATCCGTGATCGCGCGCGCCAAATCGGTGCTGGCGAAACTGGAGGCGCAGGATCGCGGCCAGACCGCGCGAGCTTTGGCCGATGACCTCCCGTTGTTTGCCGTGCCCTCCCGCGCCGCCGCCGAACCGGCGCCGCCAAGCGAGGCGGAAATGCTGATGGAAGCATTGAAGGGTTTGCATCCCGACGAGATGTCGCCGCGCGAGGCGCTGGAAGCGCTGTATGCGCTGAAGGCGAAATTGCCGAAGCAGTAAGTGAAGCCGTCATCCCGCCGCCTTCCGTCGCCCGATCCACCACAGGCTGAGATTCCAACCCACGCAGGTCGCGAGTGCGAGGCTCAATCCGATCGCCGAGCCGAACTGCAATGCCGCGACATGCAGCACGGCGATGGCGATGCCGAGCCCGATCAATCCCCAGGCGCTGTTGGCGAGCACGGCCGCGGTTGGCGGGCCGCCGATACGCGGGTGCAGGATCAGCATCATGCTGGTGAACACCACCGGAAACAGCGCGATGATTCCGCTCACCTTGGGGCCGACCCAGCCTGACAAGGTGACCACCGTTGCCACCAGCGTCGCGACCAATGATGCCCGCAGCGGAATGTCGTACCAGCGGCGCCGGATCGGCGGCATCTTGACGTGGCGGTAGCGGGCGAGCAGCGGCACGCAAATGGCAAAGGCGATGGCATTCACGATCAGCCCGCCGGCGAGCGACCAAGGCACCGAGCGGATGATCGAGGCCAGCGCGATCCAGACCGCCACCGCGGCGCCACAACTGACCAGCGCACCATGGCGTTGCGCCAGCACGACGTAGACCAACCCCAGGAAGATGGTCGCGGCGTTGATCGGCAGGCTCGCCAGCGCGCCCTCGGCGATGAACGCCGCATCATGGTCGAGCGAGAGAAACACATAAGACGGACCCGCCGAAATCGGCAGCGTCGCAACCAGCGCGCCGATCACCGGGCCCGACCGCTCGGTGATGACGGATGCCGACACCACGAACGCAGCCGTGATCGCCATGCGAAGCGCGAGCGTCAGGAGGAAGGCGATTTCGGGGGACATTTTCTATCCGTCGTCCGGCCAAGCGAAGCGCGAGCCGGGACCCATAACCGCGACTGTTCGTGTTAGGCGAAAGTCGTCGAACAACGTTTGAAACGAGGGCCGCGGCGTATGGGTCCCGGCGTTCGCCGGGACGACCATGAATGGGCCTCACACCCTTTTCATCGATACCGAAACTTTCGGGCCGTTCCTGATGGTCTGATAGACCACGCAATAGCGCTCGGTGAGTTTCAGCAGCAAATCGAGCTTGTCCTGCGGCGCGTCGGTCTCGACGTCGAAGCGCAGGCGGATTTCGGCGAAACCGACCGGGGCTTCCTTGTCGACGCCGAGCGTGCCGCGGAAATCGAGATCGCCCTCGGCGATCACCTTGCCGCTTTTCAGCGGCACGTCGACGGCGGTCGCTACCGATTTCAGCGTAACGCCGGCGCAGGCGACCAGCGCTTCCAGCAGCATATCGCCGGAGCACAATTCGAGCCCGGAGCCGCCGGTGGCCGGGTGCAGGCCGGCAACCGCCAGCGCGCGGCCGGTCTCGACCTTGCAGGTGAGGCCTTCATTGTCGATCGACCCTTTGGCTTTCAGCGTGATGACCGCGGCCGAAGGATCCGATTTGTAACGCTCCTTGATCGGGGCCTGCATTGCGCGGAGTTCGGCGGCGTCCATTTTCTTCTCCCGGATTATCTTTTCCCCGCCGGATGTAGTGCGAAATCTCGCCGCTGTCACCACCACATCGCTTCACCGGCCGTCGATTTGGCATCGGCATCGGGCACATTGCGGTCGAGCGAGCGGTCCAGCGCGGTCAGCACGCGGCGCTTGAAATTGTCGAACAATTGCGAATTTCGGTCGCGCGGCCGCGCCAGATTGACCTTGATCTCCTCGAACAGCCGGCCCGGCCGCGGCCGCATCACAAGCACGCGATCCGCCAGCACCACGGCCTCGTCGACGTCATGGGTCACCAGAATCAGGGTCGGCCGCGCGTCATTCCAGAGGTCGAGCAGATGGTCCTGCAGGTCGCGGCGTGTGAAGGCATCGAGCGCGGAAAACGGCTCGTCCAACAGCAGCACTTCCGGCTGCGGCACCAGCGCCCGCGCGATCGCCACCCGCTGCGCCTGCCCGCCCGATAATTCGCGCGGCCAGGCATCGGCCTTGTCGGTGAGCCCGACCCGGGCCAGCGCACGCGCTATCTTCTCGCGCCTGACATCCGAAGGCAGCTCCGACAGGCCGAAGCCGATATTGTCGGCGACGCTCAGCCAGGGCAGCAGCCGCGGCTCCTGAAAGATGATGCCGATTTTCGCATGCGGTGCCGATATCGCGGTGTCGTCGAGCGTCACCGTGCCTGACGTCGCGCGGTCGAGGCCGGCGATGGCGCGCAGCAGCGTCGATTTTCCGCAGCCGGAGCCGCCGATGATGGCGACGATTTCGCCCAGCCTGATGTCGGCGGAAAAACGCTCCAGCGCGTGAACGCCGTTGGGATAGGTTTTGCCGACCCGGTCGAGTGTGAGCATCAGCCTGCTCCGCCCTGGCGGCCGAACGCGTCCTGCCAGCGCAGCCAACGGTGCGGTGGCGATCTCGATCAGCCAGTCGGTGGTCTTGCCGATGATGGCGAAGATCACGATCGCCGCGACGATCTGTGCCGGCTTGCCGAGCTGCTGGCCGTCGAGCAGGAGATAGCCGAGCCCTTCGGATGCGCCGATCAGCTCGGCTGCGACCACGAACATCCAGCCCAGCCCGAGGCCGACGCGCAGCGCCACGACATAGGCCGGCAATACCGCGGGCAGCAGGATGCGCCGGATCATCGCCGGTCCACTGAGACGAAACGTGCGGCCGACCTCGACGATCTTGCGGTCGACGGAGAGGATTGCACCCATCACGCCGAGATAGACCGGGAAAAATACGCCGACCGCGATCAGTACGATCTTCGAGGTCTCGAAAATGCCGAGCCACAGGATGAACAGCGGCACCCAGGCCAGCGACGGGATCGCGCGCAACGCCTGCACCGTCGGATCGAGCAGCCGCCGCGCCAGGTCCCAATAGCCGGAGACGGCGCCGAGAATGGTTCCGGCGGCAACGCCAAGGCCAAAACCCGCGGCCACGCGGGTCAGCGTCGCGCCGATATGGCGCGTGAGCTCCCCGCTCCTCGCCAGTTCCATGATGGTTGCAAAGATTTTCGTCGGAGGCGGCACCAGCCGGCCGTTGGACCAGCCCTGCCAGACCACGATCTCCCAGCCCAGTGCGAGGCCGACCGGCAGCAACAGCCCGAGCGCCGGCCGCGCATAGCGGCGCAACGCCGAAGGCGCGGGGCGCGCGATCGCGTCGGACTGTTCCAGACGTTGGCGATCGATGGTCATGGCCATAGCAAGAACGCGTCTGGTCGGGGATTGCAAGGTGAGCGGAAGGGGGAGTCGCAACATCCTCAACTCGTCGTCCCGGCCTGAAAGCAGGGACCCATACGCCGCGGCCCCAGTCGTGAATGAAGGTGTCAGCCACCGAGCAAAACGGCACCGCCGCGGCGTATGGGTCCCGGGTCGCGCGGAGCCTGTCATCGGGCGCGCATTCGCGCGACCCGTTGGCTTTCCCGGGACGACGCGATACTCGTTCCTCAATTCGTCGGCAGCGGGACCTGATCGTCGATCAAGCTATCCAGCGTCGCTTTCACGTCGACTTTGGCGTCGATGACGCCGGCCTGCTGCAGCGCGAGGCCGGCGGCGAGGATGGATTCGCGCTGCGGTGCGCCGATCCGGCTATGGGTCAGTTCGGTGCGCTCCTTGAGCTGCTTGTCGACGACCGCGTCCGGCAGCTTGGTGATGCCGATGAAGGTCTTCTTCAGATCATCGTAATTGGCCAGCGAATATTTGCGCGCCTCTTCGTAAGTAGCGAGCACGCGACGAACCACGTCCGGATAATCCTTCAGAAACTGTTCGCGCACATTGAGGATGCCCCAGGTGTTGGCGTCGGCCTTGCGGTAGAACAGCTTGGCGCCCTCCTCGATTTCGGCCTGCGCCATCATCGGATCGAGGCCGGCCCAGGCATCGACGTCGCCGCGGACCAGGGCGGTTTTGCCGTCGGCGTGCTGCAGCAGCACCGGCGAGATGTCCTTTTCGGAGAGGCCCGCGCCGAGCAATGCTCGCACCAGGAAGATGTGCGGGTCGGTGCCGCGGGTCACCGCGACGCGCTTGCCCTTGAGGTCGGCCACCGATGCGATCTTGGAATCCTTCGATGTCACCAGCGCGGTCCATTCGGGACGCGAATAGACGTAGATCGACTTGATCGGGTTGCCGTTGATCCTGGCGACCAGCGCCGCCGAGCCCGCGGTCGATCCGAAATCGATCGAGCCGGCGTTGAGGAACTCGAGCGCCTTGTTGGAGCCGGCCGACTGCACCCAGACGACGCTAATGCCGTCCTTGGCGAATTCCTTCTCCAGCAAGCCCTTTTGCTTGAGGATCATCGACACCGGATTGTAGGTCGCCCAGTCGATATGAATTTCCTTGAGCGCCTCGGCCGCAAAGGCGGTGCCGGGTAGCAATGCCGAGATCGCAATGACCGCTGCCATCGCTCGCCGTGAAATCCTGGACATCGTCACCCCTCCTGTTTGCCCCAGAAACTGCCATGTATTTCAATAAGTTAGGCTGCAACGTCAACGAGAAAATACCTGCCGCCAAAATGGATCCTGCGAGAACAGCTTTGCCCAAACCGACCGGAATTCAGCATAGAACGACTGTTGCCTTACAATCGTCCGTGACAGCGTCAGCGCCGTCCGTTATCGGGGAGATCATGGACAGCGTCGTGACAGAGGCCCGCTCCGAGGCGGATGATCGTTTCGATACCGCGCGGATCACCGCCGCGGTCGATGCCCTCGCCGAAAAACATGCCGGCCGCGAGGATGTGTTTCGCTCCGGCGCTGGCGCAATTGCTCAAGGCCGAAATGCTCGCGGCGCGCACGACGGCCCAGGCCGTGCTGCTGAAGGACCGTCACGGCCGCCGTTGCGCCGAGCGGCTGTGCTTCGTCCAGGACGAAATCATCCGCATCCTCTACGCCGCCGCCACCCGGCATCTCTATCGCTCGCACGTCCCCTCGGGCGCCGAGCGCATGGCGGTCGTCGCCACCGGCGGCTATGGCCGCGGGCTGATGGCGCCGGAATCCGACATCGATCTGCTGTTCATCCTGCCCTACAAGCAGACCGCCTGGGGCGAGCAGGTCGCGGAAGCCATCCTGTATTGCCTGTGGGACATGGGATTGAAGGTCGGCCACGCCACCCGTTCGGTCGACGAATCGATCCGGCAGGCACGCGGCGACATGACGATCCGCACCGCGGTGCTCGAGACGCAATTCCTGACCGGCGACCAGCCGCTCTACAACGAACTGGTCGAACGGTTCGACAAGGAAGTGGTGCAAGGCACCGCTTCCGAATTCGTCACCGCCAAACTCGCCGAGCGCGAGGAGCGGCACCGGCGCGCCGGGCAATCGCGTTATCTGGTCGAACCCAACGTCAAGGACGGCAAGGGCGGGCTGCGCGACCTGCACACGCTGTTCTGGATCGCGAAATATGTCTACCGCGTGCGCGAGACCGACGAGCTGGTAGAACGCGGCGTGTTCGACGCGCAGGAATACCGCACCTTCCGCCGCTGCGCCGATTTCCTGTGGTCGGTGCGCTGCAATCTGCATTTCGTTTCCGGACGCGCCGAAGAACGGCTGTCGTTCGACATGCAGCGCGAGATCGCGGTCAGGCTCGGCTATACCTCGCATCCCGGCATGCAGGATGTCGAACGCTTCATGAAGCACTACTTCCTGGTCGCCAAAGACGTCGGCGATCTCACCGCGATCCTGTGCGCGAAGCTGGAAGATGAACAGGCCAAGCCCGCGCCGGTGTTGAGCCGGGTGGTGGCGCGCTTCCGGCCGAGCGCGCAGCGGCGGCGGGTGCCCGACAGCGACGATTTCATCGTCGACAACAACCGCATCAATCTCGCCGCGCCCGATGTCTTCAAGCACGATCCGGTCAATTTGATCCGGATCTTCCGCCTCGCGCAGAAGAACAACCTCGCCTTCCACCCCGACGCGATGCGCACGGTGACGCGCTCATTGAAGCTGATCAATACGCAGCTCAGGGAAAATCCGGAAGCCAACCAGCTGTTCATGGATATCCTGACATCGAACGATGCAGAGACCGTGCTGCGGCGCATGAACGAGACCGGCGTGCTCGGCCACTTCATCCGCGCCTTCGGCAAGATCGTGTCGATGATGCAGTTCAACATGTACCACCATTATACGGTGGACGAGCATCTGATCCGCTGCGTCGGATTTCTGCAGGAGATCGAGCGCGGCGGCAACGACGAGTTCACGGTCGCAAGCGACCTGTTCCGCAAGATTCGTCCCGAGCATCGTGCGGTGATCTACATCACGACGCTGTTGCACGACATCGCCAAGGGCCGGCCCGAGGATCACTCGATCGCCGGCGCCAAGGTGGCGCGGCGGCTGTGCCCGCGGCTCGGCTTCAACGCCGCCGACACCGAATTGGTGGCGTGGCTGATCGAGCAGCATCTGACGATGTCCACGGTGGCGCAATCGCGCGACCTGTCGGATCGCAAGACCATCGAGAATTTCGCCGCCGTCGTGCAATCGGTCGAGCAGATGAAGCTTTTGACGATCCTGACCACCGCCGATATCCGGGGTGTCGGCCCCGGCGTCTGGAACGGCTGGAAGGCGCAATTGCTGCGCACGCTGTATTACGAAACCGAACCGGTGTTGACCGGCGGCTTCTCGGAAGTGAACCGCGCGCAGCGCATCGCGGTGGCGCAGTCGGAATTCCGCGCCGCCTTCACCGAATGGCCGGAACCGGAGCTCAACGCCTATATCTCGCGGCATTACCCGGCCTACTGGCTCAAGGTCGAACTGCCGCGCAAGATCCGCCATGCGCGCTTCCTCAGGGGCAGCGAACAGGCCGGCCACAAGCTCGCGATCAATGTCGGCTTCGACGAAGCGCGCGGCGTCACCGAATTGACGATTCTTGCGACCGACCATCCCTGGCTGCTGTCGATCATCGCCGGCGCCTGCGCGTCCGCGGGCGCCAACATCGTCGACGCGCAGATCTACACCACCACCGACGGCCGCGCGCTCGACACCATCGCGATTTCCCGCGAATACGACCGCGACGAGGACGAGGGACGGCGCGCCACCCGGATCGGCGAGATGATCGAGCAAGTGCTCGAGGGCAGATTGCGCCTGCCCGAAGTGGTGGCGCGGAAAGCCGCAAGCCGCGGCAAGGCTCGGCCGTTCGTGGTCGAACCGGAAGTCATCATCAACAATCAGTGGTCGGACCGCTACACCGTGATCGAGGTTTCCGGCCTCGACCGCCCCGGCCTGCTGTACCAGCTCACCACGGCGATCTCCAAACTCAACCTCAACATCGCGTCGGCCCATGTCGCGACTTTCGGCGAACGCGCCCGCGACGTGTTCTACGTCACCGACTTGCTCGGCGCGCAAATCACCGCGCCGACGCGGCAGGCTGCGATCAAGAGCGCGCTGCTCCATCTGCTCGCCAGCGAAGAGAGCGTGGCGGCTTAACGTTTCATTTCTCAAACACCACCGCCGTCGTCGCCCGGCTTGCCGCCTTCGCTAAAGTTTCGGCGGGCCAACGAGAGTAAGCCTCGGCGAAGCCTTGGCGTAGCCGGGACCGGGCGATCCAGTACGCCGCGGACTGTCGACTCTCTTACCGCTGTCTCTGGAATACTGGATCGTCCGCCGGAGCCTGTCACCGGGCGGCCAATCGGCCGACCCGGTGGCGGACGATGATGGCGGAAATTGTCCCCGCATTCTCACGACGCGACGCGCCGGACTATATCTCCACTCCCTCGTGCCTGAGCAGCCATCGCTTCCGCTCGAGCCCACCGCCATATTTGACCAACGAACCGTTGGCGCCGATCAGCCGGTGACAGGGCAACACCACGCTGATCGGATTTGAACCATTGGCGTGACCGACCGCGCGAACGGCACTGGGCACTTCGAGTTTCGCCGCCAGGGCGCCGTAGCTCATCGTTGTCCCCGCCGGAATCTGCGGCAAGCGCGCTCCAGACCTTGTGCTGGAACGGCGTGCCCGCGACACGCCACGTGATCGCGTCGAGGCGATCGAGGTCGCCTTTGAAGTATTTCGTCAATGCTGTTTTGAGATCTTTCGGAGCGCGTGCATCTCTCAGCGTCACCGCGCCATATTGCAAGCGTATCAACTCTCTCATACGCGGCTCGTAATCCGCCCAATCCAGCGCACGCAGAACGCCGTCGCTGTCGGTGACAAGCAATGCCGTGCCGATCGGAGTTTCCAGCCGATCGAAGCCAAAGATTTCAGGCGGCCTTGCGCTCATGGATGTCATCATTTCCTGCAAACAACCGGCGGACCGCCGCACTTTTCACCGCCCGCGTGCCAGCGCATGATCCGGAAAAGTGGACACCGGTTTTCCGAAAAGATCATGCGCAAACAATAAGCTAAAGCGCGATGGCAATTGTACCTAAAGTCATTGCGCTTTAGCGTCCACCCGAATTCCGCTGCCGGCTGGGGGCTGATTCTGCTCTGGCTGGCCTGAAATCGTTAACCTTTTTGGCTATGCCTTGCTTTTGCCTACGCCTTGCAATGCAGCATCCATTCCGCCACATTGCGGCAGCGATGGCGTCCGCCTGGGCTGACAGAGGCCCGGACAAGATCATCGGCTCAATCACAGACATGAGGAAGCAGCACTATGAGGAAGGGTATTTTGCATTTGGTCACCGGCACGGCGCTCGCGGTTGCGCTGTCGGCGTCGTCGGCCTACGCGCAGAAAAAATACGATACCGGCGCGACCGATACCGAGATCAAGCTCGGCCAGACCAATCCGTTCAGCGGCCCGGCCTCCGCCTATGCCACCATCGGCAAAACCCAGGCCGCCTATATGAAGATGATCAACGATCAGGGCGGCGTGAACGGCCGCAAGATCAATTTGATCCAGTATGACGACGCCTACTCACCGCCCAAGGCGGTCGAGCAGGTGCGCAAGCTGGTCGAGAGCGACGAAGTGCTGCTCACCTTCCAGCTCCTCGGCACCCCATCGAACGCCGCCGTCCAGAAGTACCTGAATTCGAAGAAGGTGCCGCAGCTGTTCGCCGCCACCGGCGCGTCGAAGTTCACCGACCCGAAGAATTTTCCGTGGACGATGGGCTTCAACCCCAACTACTTCGTCGAGGGCCGCATCTACGGCCAGTACATCATCAAGACTTATCCGAATGCCAAGGTCGGGATCCTCTATCAGAACGACGACCTCGGTAAGGACTATCTGAACGGCATCAAGGCCGGTCTGGGTGACAAGGCGGCCAGCATGGTCGTGGCCGAAGCCTCCTACGAGGTCTCCGATCCGACCATCGATTCGCAGATCCTCAAGATCAAGTCCGCCGGTGCCGACCTGTTTTTCAGCGCCACCACGCCGAAGCAGGCCGCACAGGCGATCAAGAAGATCGCCGAACTCGACTGGCATCCGGTGCAGATCGTGGACATCAACGCCACCTCGGTCGGCGCTGTCATGAAGCCGGCGGGACTGGAAGCCTCCAAGGGCGTGATCAGCGTTGGCTACGCCAAGGATCCGCTCGATCCGACCTGGAAGGACGACGCCGGCATGAAGAAGTATTTCGAGTTCATGGCGAAATACTACCCTGACGGCGACAAGGATTCGAGCTTCAACTCCTATGGCTACCTGACCTCGCAATTGATGATCCACGTGCTTCAAGCAGTGCGGCGACAATCTAACCCGCGAAAACGTCATGAAGCAGGCGACCAGCCTGAAGAACGTCGTGCTCGACATGTCGCTGCCGGGCATCCTGGCCAACACCACGCCCGACGACTACCGCGTCAACAAGCAGTTGCAGATGATGAAGTTCAACGGCGAACGCTGGGAACTGTTCGGCCCGATCCTCGAAGACGCCGGCCCGGCGGGCTAGCATCAACTTCAATACGCACGATCGGCGGCCTCCCGGGGCCGCCGATTTCTTTTGGGCCTGGCTATTCCGGAATCTCACCAAAGGTCTTTCCGACCGGAAGCACGGCGTGCCGGATCAGGCGCGAATCCTCGACCGCCGCCTGGCGGTGTTTCACCGCTTCCCGATAGATCGGGATCGCGGATCATCTCGGCGAAAGCCGCAACATCAGGGTATTCGGCGATGAAGCAATGATCCCAACGCTCTTCGGAAGGTCCGATCAGCATCAATTCAAATTTGCCCTGCCAGACGATCCGGCCGCCCAGCCTTTCAAAGACCGGCCCGCTTTCCCTGCCATAGGCCGCATAGGCCTCCGCGCCCGTCGCCTTGCGGCCATCGGGATAGGCCGCCTGTTGCCGCAACCGCACCAGATTGAGCATGTGAATCGGACCCGGCCGGTCATTGGCCCTGAATTGCGCGAAGACTTCCTTGGTCGGATCGATGTGGCCCATGCGGCGTTCCCTTGTTGACGTGCCCTCAAATCCTACCACGCGCTCGCCGCACCTCCTAATCCCGCGTTAACCTCTCGGTAACCGGCCCTTAAACTGGGAACGCTAACTTGCAGCGGGACCGGTGTGAGCGGCGTTTGCGTATGGCGTGGGGACGGAAAAAGAGCGGCGGCCGCAAGGAGCCGCAATTCGGGCTCGCCGCCGCGCTGAGCGAATTGCGCCTGTCGCCGCAGGACCGCGTCACGATCGACGACGACAAGCCCCGGAAATCACCCCCCAAACGCAAGACTGAAGACGACGATGACGAGCCGCCGCCGCGCGAGCGGAAGCCGCGCGCCCCGCGAAGCGGCAGCAAACGGCGGTCGAAATCGCGCGGCCGGTTCAGGATTGGACGCCTGTTCTATTGGGGCGCGGTGCTCGGCCTGTGGGCCGCGATCGCCATTGTCGGCGTGGTGGTCTGGGTCGGCGCGCATCTGCCGGCGATCCAGTCGCTGGAAATTCCAAAGCGCCCGCCGACTATCCAGATCACGGGCATTGACGGCAGCGTGCTGGCCTCGCGCGGTGAAATGGCCGGCACCAATGTCGCGCTGAAGGATTTGCCGCCTTATCTGCCGAAGGCATTCATCGCCATCGAGGACCGCCGCTTCTATTCGCATTACGGTGTCGATCCGATCGGCATTGCGCGCGCCGCCGTCGCCAACGTCCTGCATCGCGGCGTCTCGCAAGGCGGCTCGACGCTGACCCAGCAATTGGCGAAAAACCTGTTCCTGACCCAGGAACGCACGATGCAGCGCAAGCTCCAGGAGGTGGAACTCGCGTTTTGGCTGGAGCGCAAGCATTCAAAATCGGAAATTCTCGAGCTCTATCTCAACCGGGTCTATTTCGGCTCCGGCGCCTATGGCGTCGAAGCCGCCGCGCAGAAATATTTCGGCAAATCCGCCAAAAACGTCACGATCGCGGAAGCGGCGATGCTGGCAGGGCTGGTGAAATCGCCGTCGCGGCTGGCGCCGAACCGCAATCCCGAAGGCGCCGAGCAGCGCGCCCAGATCGTGCTGTCAGCCATGGCGGACGCCAAATTCATCACGGATGCGCAGGCGCAGGCCTCGATCGGCCATCCCTCCTACAACGTGAAGCCGGCGGGCGCCGGCACCGTCAATTATGTCGCGGATTGGATCGGCGAAGTGCTCGACGATCTCGTCGGCCAGATCGACCAGAGTATCGTGGTCGAAACCACGATCGATCCAAAACTGCAGAGCGTGGCCGAAGCCTCCATCATCGACGAACTCGCCGCGAAGAGCGTGAAATTCAATGTGAGCCAGGGCGCGCTGGTGGCGATGACGCCCGACGGGGCCGTGCGCGCCATGGTCGGCGGCCGCAATTATGCCGAAAGCCAGTATAACCGCGCGGTGACCGCCAGGCGTCAGCCCGGCTCGGCCTTCAAGCCGTTCGTCTATCTGACCGCGATCGAAGCCGGCCTCACGCCGGAGACGATCCGGCAAGATGCACCGCTCGACGTCAAGGGCTGGAAACCGGAGAACTACACCCACGAATATTTCGGCGCGGTGACGCTGACGCAGGCGCTGGCGATGTCGCTCAATACGGTCGCGGTGCGGCTCGGCCTCGAAGTCGGAGCGAAAAACGTGGTGCGGACCGCGCACCGGCTCGGCATTTCGTCAAAACTCGACGCCAACGCCTCGATCGCGCTCGGCACTTCGGAAGTCTCCGTCATCGAACTGGTCGGCGCCTATGCCCCGTTCGCCAATGGCGGGCTCGGTGTTTCCCCGCATGTGGTGACGAAAATCCGCACCAATGAGGGCAAGGTGCTGTACTTGCGGCCCAATGATCCGCAGGGCCAGGTCATCGAGCCGCGCCATGTCGCCGCCATGAACACCATGATGCAGGAGACGCTGATCTCGGGCACCGCGCGCAAGGCGGAAATTCCGGGTTGGGTCGCCGCCGGCAAGACCGGCACCAGCCAGGATTTCCGCGACGCCTGGTTCATCGGCTACACCGCGAACCTCGTCACCGGCGTGTGGCTCGGCAATGACGACAATTCGCCGACCAGGAAGGCCACCGGCGGCGGCTTGCCGGTCGAGGTCTGGAGCCGTTTCATGCGCGCGGCCCATCAGGGCGTGACGGTGGCGAGCCTGCCGAAGTCGCAAGCAAGCGGCCCGTTCTTGAACCTGTTTCAGACGGCGTCGCAAGTCAGCGCTGCGCCGGCGCAGCCCGCGCCAGTCCCGGTCCCGCTCGCACCGATCCCTTCAAGCGGCTCGTATCGGCCGGCGCCCGCGCGAGCCTCCGCGCCAGCCAATCCATCGGCGCGCCCGGAAGCCGCGGCGGGATTAGATGGCTGGCTGATGGATCGGGTATTCGGCGGAAACCGCTAAAGCGCGACGACTTAAATACGATCGCCATCGCGCTTTAGCTTATTGTTTGCGCATCACACCGCGGTGATGACGCTCAGGTGTGGAACACGCTAATCCTGAATGCCGTAGCGATGCAAATCGTTGCCGTGCGTGTCGAGCCAGGCCTTGGCGCGCTCGACATGGCCGCAGACCTTGCCGACGACCCGCCAGAACCGCGCCGAGTGGTTCATTTCGACGAGATGGGCGACTTCGTGGGCGGCGAGGTAGTCCAGCACATAGGGTGGCGCGAGGATCAGCCGCCAGGAAAACGACAATGATCCGGCCGAGGTGCACGAGCCCCAGCGGCTCGATTGATCGCGGATCGACACCCGCTTGACCCGAACGCCAAGTTCACCTGCGTAAGCCAGCGACGCCTTGTGCAAATCCTTGCGCGCTTCGCGCTTGAGGTAGTCATGCACCCGCCGGTCCATGTGTTCGACGCCGCCGGCGACGCAGAGAATCTTCTCGCCGCTGTCGCGGGTTTCCGTCCACACCGTGCCGCGCTCGCCGGCGCGGTGGACGATCCGGTGCGGAACACCGCGCAATGGCACTACTGTGCCGGAATGAAACGGCGCGGCTTTCGGCAATCGACCAAGGCGTGCGGCGATCCAGCCGCCGTGAAGGTGCGCAAACTCCTTGGCTTCCGCGAGCGTGCCGCGCGGCGGCATGGTCAGGATCGCTTCGCGATCGGTCGGATGAATTCGCAAGGTATAGCGCCGCGCGCGGCGGTGCCGTCGGAGCCGGATTGCAAAGAATTGCGAGCCGTGCCTGACCAAAAGAGTCGCGGGTTCGGCGGGCCGCCGATAGAGGAGCGCGCGAGTAGCCATGTCTGAGAGTCCGGGGAGCAGGAGTTCGCCCGGATTCTGCCATATCCGCCGCCACTGAAATCGCCCGGCGCAAAAACAAATCATTTGCCCAATATACAGGGGCTGGCGGGAGTTCCGCCTCTACCGGCAGGGGCTGGAACCAAAAATTTTGAGGGGGAACCGGCCCAGAGCGGGGCCTCAAGAGATGAGGCCACACTCATTGCTTTCAAGAGGGTGCGAATCCCGGTTCTTTTAACCAATTCAGTGACTTATCTCTCGCGCCGAATCGAGGCCAAAATCGACGCTATTCGGCTGCCGCGACCAATGCGAGCTTCGTCGTCGCCGCCGACATCATGAAATCGGAGATGCGTGGCACGATCTCCGAGCGGAAACGCGAACCGTTGAACACGCCGTAATGTCCAACGCCCTTTTGCACGTAATGCACGCGGCGATGATCGGGAATCGCGGTGCAGAGCGCGTGTGTTGCTTCGGTTTGGCCGAGGCCGGAGATGTCGTCCTTCTCGCCTTCGACCGTCATCAGCGCCACGCGGCGGATCTTCGACGGATCAACCGGTTTGCCGCGATGGGTCATCTCGCCCTTCGGCAGCGCGTGCTTGACGAATACGACATCGACGGTTTGCAGATAATACTCGGCGGTCAGATCCATAACCGCGAGATATTCGTCGTAGAATTCGCGGTGCTTGTCGACCAGGTCGCCGTCGCCCTTCACCAGATTGCTGAACAGCGCCTTGTGGGCGTCCGTATGGCGGTCGAGATTCATGGTGATGAAGCCGCTCAACTGCAGGAAGCCCGGATAGACGTCGCGCATGACGCCGGGATGCGGAAACGGCACCTTGGTGATGACGTTATTGCGGAACCACTCGATTCCACGCTCCCCCGCGAGATTGTTGACCGCGGTCGGGTTGCGGCGGGTGTCGATCGGGCCGCCCATCAGCGTCATCGACAGCGGAACATAGGGATCGCGATTGGCTTCCATGACGGAGACCGCGGCCACCACGGGCACCGAGGGCTGGCACACCGCGATGACGTGCATGTTGCCGCCGAGCACGTGCAGCATCTCGATGACATAGTCGACGTAATCTTCGAGATCGAAGCGCCCTTCCGAGAGCGGCACCATCCGCGCGTCGGACCAGTCGGTGATGTAGACCTCATGGGTCGGCAGGAAGGCTTCGACCGTACCGCGCAGCAGCGTCGCGTAATGGCCGGACATCGGCGCCACGATCAGCACCCGGGGCTGCGGGCTGCGCAGCGGCCGCGTCAACTTGCGATCGAAGTACAGCAAACGGCAGAACGGCTTTTCCCAGATCGAACGAACTTCGACCGGCGTGCGAACGCCGTTTACTTCGGTGCTGTCGAGACCCCATTCGGGCTTGCCGTAACGCCGCGTGGTCCGTTCGAACAATTCGCAGGCCGCGGCGATCGATTTGCCGAACTGGGTGTGCGACCACGGATTGAGCGGGTTTTGAAACAGGATTTTCGTGGCGTCGGTCACGGCGCGTGCCGGATTGAGCGACGCGTGGCCCATTTCGTACATCCAATACATCGGCGTCGTGAGCGCCGGACTGCCTTCGGCCACCAGTGGCGGTGCTCCGCCAAATTCCCCAATCGGCATTTGATTTCTGACCCCTGTTTTGCGCCGCAGCATAGTGCCGAATGCGTAATAATGCGTCAATGCACCGATCGGTATAACTATGTGGCCGAAAGCCGAAAAAGCCCGGAAATCCACGGAAAGTAGTGACTTATTCGCCACCCCCGAGCAGAGATCCGTGGCGTTTGGCGCTGCGCAACAGGGCAAGGAAGATCGCAAACGAGGCAATGAGCAACACGGCGTTGATAGCGAGCGCAACGACCATCAGATCGGTCCGAAACAAATGGTCGATCAACAGCGACCGCATCCCCTCGAACACATAGGTCGGCGGCAGCGTCCAGGCGAGATATTGCAGCCAGTGCGGCAGCACGCTCACCGGATAATAGATGCAGGCGAGCGGCATCAGGCCGAACATCAGCGTCCAGACGATGCTCTCGGCGCCGAGCCCATTGCGCAGCACCAAGCCTGAGACAAAAATCCCGATCGACCAGCTGGTGAAGATCAAATTGCAGAAGAACGCGATCAGCGGCAGCCCGAGACTGAAGAAATTGAACTTGAAAAAGAACAGCGCCAGCAGCGTCATCGGAATCACGCCGATCGCGAGCCGGATCAGGCTCATCACCATCAACGAGATCAGGAACTCGATCGGCTTGAGCGGGCTCATCATCAGGTTGCCGAGATTGCGCGCCCACATTTCCTCGAGGAACGAGATCGAAAAACCGAGCTGACCACGAAACAGGATGTCCCACAGGATGACGGCGCCGATCAGCGTGCCGCCGGCCTGGGCGAAAAACCCCGAGGTCTGCGAGATGTAGTTTTGCAGGAACCCCCAGGTGATGATCTGCAGCGCCGGCCAGTAGATCAGTTCCAGCAGCCGCGGCCAGGACGACATCAGGAGATACCAATAGCGCAACACCATCGCGTTGATGCGATGCGGCGAAATCCAGCCGGTGGCGGCGATCTCGCTCACGGCGCCCCCTCCCGCACCCGCCCACGTGCGACGTCCAGAAACACCTCCTCCAGCGTCGCGCGGTTGTAACGCACCATGATCTGGTCCGGACTGTCGTCATCCTCGATCCGGCCGCGCTTCATGATGATGACGCGGTCGCACAGCCGCTCCACTTCCAGCATGTTGTGCGAGGCCAGCAGAATGGTCGCGTCATGGGTCTTGCGGTAGTTCTGTAAATGCTGCCGCACCCAATCGGCGGTATCGGGATCGAGCGAGGCCGTCGGCTCGTCGAGCAGCAACAGCGCGGGCTGGTTGATCAGCGCCTTGGCCAGTGCCACGCGGGTCTTCTGCCCGGCGGAGAGTTTGCCATTGGCGCGGTCGAGGAAATCGCCGAGATCGAGATCGGCGGCGAGCTGCGCGATGCGTTCGGCCAGATTCTCGACGGCGTAGAGGCGGCCGAAAATGGTGAGGTTCTGCCGCACCGTGAGCCGCATCGGCATGTCGACATAGGGGCTTTCGAAATTCATCCGGCCGAGCACGGCGGCGCTTTGCTCCGGCATCGGATGTCCCAACACCTGGATGCGGCCCGACGTCGGCAGCACCAGCCCCATGATCATCGCAATCGTCGTGGTCTTGCCGGCGCCGTTGCCGCCCAACAGGCCGGTGATGCTGCCGCGCGCAATGCGGAACGAGACGTCGTCCACCGCGCGGGTGGTCTTGTAGGTCTTGATAAGATGTACGACGTCGATCGCGGCGAGCCCTGCAGGATCCGCCGCGAACAAGGGATTTGGCACTGCGTCGCTATTGTCCATTTCGGCCCGTTCATTGGGCCATTGCGACCGCCAACGCAAGATACGGGACAAGACTTCGATCGGCTCAGTGCGCCCCTCGCGCGAATTTGTGATCGCGCCGCCGCGCAGCTGGAGCTTCGGTTCTGATTCGAATCAGAACCGAAGCTCCAGATTCTTGTTTTGACGCGTTTTCTTGACGCGAACCGGTATCCACTTCGCTCGAAAACGCTCTAAAGTCACGCCATGACCGACGTTGCAAGCTCCGATTTCCGCCATTCGCGCCGCTATGTCCGTCTGGATACGATTCTGCGGCTGCGCTGGCTGGCCGCGCTCGGGCAGCTCGCCGCGATCTTCATCGTGGCGCAAGGGCTGGAATTCGACGTCCCCATCATGCCCTGCGTGGCGGTTGTCGGCCTCTCGGCGCTGACCAATCTCGCGCTGCAGATCAGGTTCAACCCGATGCAGCGGCTGGAACCGGTCTATGCGGCGGCCTTGCTGGCACTCAACATTATCGAACTCGCCGCCTTACTGTTCTTCACCGGCGGCCTGCAGAACCCGTTTTCGTTCCTGTTCCTCGGTCCGGTTTTGATTTCGGCCACCGCGCTGCCGATCCGGCTGACGATCGCACTCGGGGTGCTCGCCGTCGCCTGCGCCTCGGCGCTGGTGTTCTTCCATCTGCCGTTGCCATGGGACATGCGACGATCCGCTGGTACTGCCGCCGATCTATCTGTTCGGCGTCTGGCTCTCGATCCTGCTCGCGATCGGCGTTACCAGTCTCTATGCGTTCCAGGTCACCGAAGAATCGCGCAAGCTTTCCGACGCGCTGGCCGCGACCGAACTGGTGTTGACGCGCGAGCAGCATCTGACCCAGATCGACGGCCTTGCGGCGGCCGCCGCGCATGAACTCGGCACGCCGCTGTCGACAATTTTTCTGATTGCGCGCGAACTTGAAAAGGCCGTGCCGGACAACAGCCATCTGGCCTCCGATCTCAAAACCCTGCGCGAGCAGACGCAGCGCTGCCGCGACATTCTGGCCAAGATCACCCAGCTCTCCTCGTCGGGAGCTCCGTTCGACCGCATGCCGCTGTCGTCGCTGATCGAGGAAGTCGTGGCGCCGCATCGCGATTTCGGCGTCGCCATCAAGGTGCGGCTTGCTGTCGCAGCCACGCGCGAACCGGTCGTCGCCCGCAACCCCGCGATCCTCTATGGCATCGGCAACATCCTGGAAAATGCCGTCGATTTCGCCCGGACAATGGTCGAGGTGAACGCGTGGTGGAACGCCGATAGCGTCGAGATGGTCATTTCCGATGACGGTCCGGGCATTGCCCCTGACATGCTCAAACGCATCGGCGAACCCTATTTATCGCGGCGGCGAAGCGCAGATGAGGCTCAAATCGAGCGAACCGGCCTTGGACTTGGCGTATTCATCGCCCGGACATTGCTCGAGCGAACCGGCGCGAAGGTATCTTTCAGCAACCGCATTTTTCCCGATCACGGCGCCGTGGTGCAAATCGTCTGGCCGCGCGAACGCTTCGAAGCCAAAGACGACACCGCCGCCGATGCAGTATCCTGAAACCGCCGGTCCTGGTCTTGGCATTATGGATGTCAGGGGCTGGCCGACTTTAGGTGGTCTTGGCAGCGCCATCTTGCGGAGCCATATGTTGAATATCCGACATAGGGATATCCGACCTTGAACGTCATCGCTGAACTGAACGATCACACCGACCGCTCGCTTCTCATCGTCGAGGACGACAAGCCGTTTCTGGAACGCCTCTCACGCGCGATGGAAACCCGCGGCTTCTCGGTCACGTCATGCGATACCGTGTCCGATGGTCTCGCCCAGATCGGCCGCGCCGCGCCGGCATTTGCCGTAGTGGATTTGCGGCTCGGGGACGGCAACGGGCTCGACGTGGTTTCCGCGCTGAAACGCAAGCGCCCCGAAGCGCGCGCGATCGTGCTGACCGGTTACGGCAACATCGCCACGGCCGTGACGGCTGTGAAGATGGGCGCGGTGGATTATCTCTCGAAGCCCGCGGACGCCGATGATGTCGTCGCGGCCCTGCTCGCCAGCGGCGGCGAAAAATCCGAACTGCCGGCGAATCCGATGTCGGCGGATCGCGTGCGCTGGGAGCATATCCAGCGCATCTACGAGATGTGCAACCGCAACGTCTCGGAAACCGCACGGCGGCTGAACATGCACCGCCGCACCCTTCAGCGCATTTTGGCGAAACGCGCGCCGCGGTAATCCTCTCCCCTCATGGTGAGGAGCCGCGGAAGCGGCGTCTCGAACCATGCAGGCCCGGCTGAGGCCTCATCCTTCGAGACGCCCGTTCGCGCTCCTCAGGATGAGGGTCGAATACTCCCTAAAACTCCGCATGTCCCTGCGGGTCGACCAGGCGATTGATCCGCTGCGCGGCAGCCATCGCGAACCGTACCGTCATCAACTTGCGGGTCGGCGCCGGCAGGCGATGCTCCGGCGCCTCGCAATGCAAATGCGCGCCATAGGCGTCGGCGATGATCAGGCCGGTGTCGGCGGGAAAAATTTCGCAAGGGAGATCCTGCGTAAAGGCAAAGAACAGCCGGTCGCAATGCATCCGGTAGTCCTGCCATTTCTGGTCGGCGCGCAGATCCTCCACCGATGATTTGATCTCGACGATCCAGATCTCGTTTTTGTCGTTCAGCGCCACCAGATCGGCGCGCCGGCCCGACGGCAGCGACAGTTCGCTGATGCAGGAAAAGCCCCGCGCCCGCAGCATTCTCGCGGTGCCGCGCGCGATCGCCAGCGCCGTCTCCGACTGACGCCGGTCCGGCGCGGGCACGAGGTTGATCTGGCGTACGGGCGATTCCATCGTCCGAGTTTATCCGATTTTGGGAAAGCCGCCCATTGGCGACCGGCTCGAAATCATTCATTGCCGGTCCGCCCATGATGAAGTGGGCCCGTTTCGAGGCCGGGAGACGATGGATGGGAACCCGGCCACCCCCTCACCGCTTATCGTGTCGCCGCTGAGATAACGCGAGGCGGACCGATAAGGACTGCCTCCGCATGATCGACGACCTCTGGTACAAGAATGGCGTCATCTATTGCCTTTCGGTCGGCACCTACATGGACGCCAACGGCGACGGCGTCGGCGATTTCAAAGGTCTGTTGCGGCGGCTGGACTATTTGCACGGATTAGGCATCACCACGATCTGGCTGATGCCGTTTCAGCCCTCCCCCATGCGTGACGACGGCTACGACATCTCCGACTACTACGGCGTCGATCCGCGCTATGGCACGCTCGGCGACTTCGTCGAATTTACCCATGGCTGCCGGCAGCGGGGCATCCGCGTCATCATTGATCTCGTGGTCAACCACACCTCCGATCAGCACCCCTGGTTTCGCGAGGCGCGCAAGTCGAAGGATTTACCGTATCGCGACTGGTATGTCTGGTCCGACAAGCGGCCCGCCAACGCCAATACCGGCATGGTTTTTCCCGGTGTGCAGAAATCGACCTGGACACGCGATAAGGAAGCAGGCGCCTGGTATTTTCACCGCTTCTATGATTTCCAGCCCGACCTCAACACGTCAAATCCTTATGTGCTGTCCGAAATCCTCAAGATCATGGGATTCTGGATTCAACTCGGCGTCTCCGGCTTCCGCATGGACGCAGTGCCTTTCGTGATCGCGACCAAGGGGCCCAAGGTTCGCAAGCCGGTCGAACAATACAACATGCTGCGCTCGCTTCGTGAATTCCTGCAATGGCGTCAGGGTGACGCCATCATCCTTGGCGAAGCCAACGTGCTGCCGGAAACCGACATGGAATATTTCGGCCGCGATGGCGACCGCACACACATGATGTTCAATTTCCACGTCAACCAGCACCTGTTCTACGCGCTGGCGTCGGCCGATTGCCGGCCGCTGGCGAAATCCCTGGTAGCGACCAAGCCGCGGCCCGCCACCGCGCAATGGGGTATGTTTCTGCGCAACCACGACGAACTTGATCTCGGCCGTCTGAGCAAGGTGCAGCGAGATGCGGTGTTCAAAGCGTTCGGTCCCGACAAGAGCATGCAGCTCTACGGCCGCGGCATCCGCCGCCGTCTGGCACCAATGTTGGGCGGCGACCGGCGGCGACTGGAGCTTGCCTACAGCCTGATGTGCACATTGCCCGGGACACCGGTGATCCGTTATGGCGACGAAATCGCGATGGGCGACAACCTCGATCTGCCCGAGCGCAATTGCGCCCGCACGCCGATGCAGTGGTCGACCGAACCCCATGCCGGCTTTACCGAAAGCGACCGGCCGATCCTGCCCGTCATCGACAAGGGCCCTTACGGGTATGAGCACGTCAATGTCGCCAAGCAACGTCGCGACCCCAACTCGATGCTGAACTGGACCGAGCGGATCGTGCGGATGCGCAAGGAGGTGCCCGAGATCGGCTGGGGCGACTTCACGGTGATCGCGACCCGCGATCCGGCGGTGCTGGTGATCCGTTATGACTGGCGCAACAACTCCGTACTGTTCGTGCACAATCTCGATGAGAAGCCGCGCGAGGTCTCATTCGCGACCGGGGTTTCCGGGGAAGCCGGCAGGCTCCTGGTCAATCTTCTGACGGAGGATCACAGCCGCGCCGACGAGCGCGGCAGGCACACGCTGTTGCTCGAAGGCTACGGTTACCGCTGGTACCGCGTCGGCGGTCTCGACTATCTGCTGAAGCGGAGCGATATCGATACCGATGCGACGGGGAAAACCAGTCACCCCGCCTGAGCAGACCAACCGAGGATTACACCCTCATTGCCGCGCAGATCGAGGGTGCCCTGTATTTTCTCGCCCTCGCGATCGAGAAACGTCGACAGCAGGATTTCACGGTCGAAGCCGATCGAACTGGAGGCGACCGAAACCGGTTCGGCGCCGAGATTCAGCGCAACGACGATCACACCGCCCTCGCTTTCGCGCCGATAGAGCAGGATGTCTCCTTGCGCCGCGACCGGCTGATAGGCGCCGGTTACGAGTTGCGGCCACTTCTTTCGGAGCGCAATCAGCGCCTTGTAGAGACTGAGGATGGAGCCGGCGTCGGCATCGAGATTGACCACGTTTTCGTGGGCATGATCGTCGGCCAGCGGCAACCAGGGCCTGGCCGTCGAAAATCCCGCGAAAGCGGTCGCGTCCCATTGCATGGGCGTGCGGCAACCGTCGCGACCGACCCCAATCCCCGGAACGTTCTTCTCAAAGGGATCGCGCACCTGATCCGGTGCGATCGCGACCTGGTGCATGCCGATTTCGTCGCCGTAATAGAGCGTCGGCGTGCCCCGCAGGGTCAGTAGCAGCATCGCGGCCACCCGCGCCTGGTCCTTTCCGACCCGGCTTGCAACCCGCGGACGATCGTGATTGCCCAGCACCCAGTTAGGCCATGCGCCCGCCGGCAAGGCGCTCTCGTAATCGCCAATGATCTTCTCGATCGAACGCGCACTCCACAGCGTCGACAGCAGCGCGAAGTTGAACGGCATCTGGGCGCCGGCAAGGTCGTTGCCATAATAGGCGACGAGACGATGTAGCGGCAGGTAGATTTCTCCGATCAGAACGCGAGCGTCGAATTCGTCGATCACGCGCCGCATCTCGGCGACGGCCTCATGCACCTCCGGCTGATCGGTCGAATACTGCGTCAGGATCTTTTCATGCGGCGGCCGGCCCTCGACGTAATGCGGATTGGGCGGGTTGTCACGAAAATCGGCGTCCTTGATCAGATGCCAGATCACATCGACCCTGAAGCCGTCGACCCCCTTGCGGAGCCAGAACCGCATCACCTCGTAGATCGCCTCACGCACCGCCGGATTGCGCCAGTTCAAATCCGGCTGCTGGGCGAGGAACGCATGGTAGTAATACTGCCCGGTTGCGTCGTCATAGGCCCAGGCGCTGCCGCCGAATTCCGAAAGCCAGTTGTTCGGTGGCCCGCCCTCCGGCATTCCATCGCGCCAGATGTACCAGTCGCGTTTGGGATTATCGCGCGAACTGCGGCTTTCGATGAACCAGGGATGTTGATCGGAGGTGTGGTTCGGCACGAGATCGAGAATGATCTTGAGATCGCGTTCATGCGCCGCACGCACCAGCGCATCGAAATCGTCCATGCCGCCGAACAGCGGATCGATGCCGGTGTAATCGGCAACGTCATACCCGAAATCGGCCATGGGCGAGGGAAAGATCGGCGATAGCCAGACCGCGTCAATGCCCAGCGACTTCAAATACGGCAGGCGTTCGATGATCCCCCTGATGTCGCCTACCCCGTCGCCGTCGGTATCCTGAAACGAGCGCGGATAGACCTGATAGAAAACGCCGTGCCGCCACCAATCCTTGTCACCCTGATTCATCCCGGGAAATCGCCCTTAAAATACGGTTGCGGGAGGCAACGCCGAAACTGCCCGCCGGTTCAGACCGGCCAACATTGGAACGCCGGTATGACAATTGGCAATGCCGACCCCTGCCGGATGCGCGAATCTTTCGCGAATCTTTCCCTTGGCGTGGCGGCAAAAATCGGCAATCTGCAGCCATGACCCAGGAAACAGAGACCAAGGCGAAGGCCGGCGCGATCATCGTTCCGGTGACGCTGTTCGAGCAGAATTGCACCATCATCTGGCACGAACCCAGCAAGAAAGCTGTCGTGATCGACCCCGGTGGCGACGTGGCCAAGATTCAGGCCGCGATCAAGCAGACCGGCATCACCGTCGAAAAGATCTGGCTGACCCATGGCCATATCGATCATGTCGGCGGCGCCGCCGAATTGCGCGACGCGCTGCAGGTGAAGATCGAGGGCCCGCACATCGCCGACAAATATCTGCTCGACAACGTCGTCTCGAGCGGGGCGCGGTTCGGCATGTCGGACGTGCGCAATTTCGGACCCGACCGCTGGCTCGACGAAGGCGATCAGGTCTCGATCGGCGATTTGACCTTCGATATCCTGCATTGCCCCGGCCATTCCCCGGGCAGCGTGGTGTTCTTCAACAAGGAATTGCGCTTCGCCCATGTCGGCGACGTCTTGTTCAACGGCTCGGTCGGGCGCACGGATTTGCCCGGCGGCAGCCACGCCACGCTGATCAACTCGATCAAGGAAAAACTGCTGCCGCTCGGCGACGATGTCGGCTTCATCTGCGGCCACGGCGCGGGCTCCAGCATCGGCCAGGAGCGGATGACCAATCCGTTCCTCACCGGCGAGATGTAACGCCGCCTTCTATTCGGCCGCGACCATTTCGGCCGCGCGCGCTTCTGCGAGGTGGCGCGTGCCCCAGTCCTTGATGGCGGCGATGACCGGCACAAAGCTCTTGCCCTTGCGGGTCAGGCGGTATTCGACCTTGGGCGGCACGACGCCGTAATCCCTGCGATCGATCAGCCCGCTTTCGGTAAGCGCCTTCAATTCGCGGCTCAGCACGCGCGGCGCGATCTCGGAACTGCCGTCCGAACCGCGCAACAGGCCCGTCCTGATTTCACCGTAGCGCAGCGGCCCGTCCTTCAGATCCCAGACGATGCGGAGCTTGTATTTGCCGCTGATCATTTTCTGAAACGCCGCGACCGGGCAGCCGCAGGCCAGCGCCGTCTTCGCCTTTGCCATCTCGACCTCCGTTGCATCGTTTACGCCGGATAGAGCTACACTATCATTTTTGTCCATACTTGCGCTTATGTAGCTAAGCGCACCAGATTATCCGATGCAACAACTCCAGGGACCTTCAAGGAGGCATCGATGAAGCATTTCATGATCAAATATCAGTTCGCCAACGGCACCGCCGAAGACTGGCACCGGGAAATCGGCCGCTTCATTGCCGCGCTCGACGCCGATCCCGAACTGAAGGGCAGGATCATTTACCGCTGTCTGAAGAACCGCGACGATTCCAGCTATTTTCATCTCGCCTCGGCCGCCGACGACCAAGCTGTAAAGACGCTGCAGCAGCGCGATTTCTTCAAGCATTACACCGAGAAGACCCGGCAGGTCGCCGCCGGTGGCGATGTCGCAGTCACGCCGATCGAATGGATCGCGGAAACCACTATGGCCTGAACGCCGCGGCGCCAGACCACGGGCCGATCAGGCTGGATCGGGTCATGCTTTATTTCATCAGTCCCGCCGCCGTCAGCGCGCGGGTGATGACGCCGCCAATGTCGATGCCGCGACGCGGCTGGGCGTGCGCCGGCTTGGCCTGACGAACCGGCGTAGCGCGCGGCCAGAGCGTGGCCGCAAGATCGGGCAAGGGATCGGCAAGGCTGCGGATGCCGCAGCCGCCACCGGGATTGGCTTCGCCGCCTGCCTTGGCGCCGCCGCTGCAACCGGCTTCGTCGCAGCTTCCTTCGTAACAGTTTCCTTCGTAACGGTTTTCCCGGCGATTTCATTGGGCTGACTGACGCGTTCGGTCAGGCCGAAAAAATTCGCGATGTGATAGGACGACGAAATTCCCGCTTCGATCAGGAACGCGCCTTCCGCGCCATAGCGCTCGTCATTGCCGGATATTCCGAGCGGCGTACCGTGGGCCATGTCGGTGATGGTGTAGGATTCGACGACGGTCTCGCCGTCGTCGTTCCACCAGACCTCGCGCGGATAACCGTCGACGTCGCCCGCCGACATCGGTGTGAGCGGCAGTTGGTGGACATCGAGCCACTGCTTGACGATCTCATTGGCATTGGCCGGATTGACCGTGCGATCGGCGCTGCCATGCCACACCGAAACTTTCGGCCAGGATCCTTTATAGAGATTGCGCGTCGCCTTGCGCACCAGATCGCCCAATTCGTTGGCCGGTCGCGACGGCGATTGCATCATTCCGTTCAGCGCTTCCCGTACATTGGTGGCAACGCCGAACGGCAAGCCTGCGATCACGGCGCCGGCAGCAAAAACATCCGGATAGGTCGCGAGCATGACCGATGTCATCGCCCCGCCCGCGGAAAGTCCGGTCACGTAGATGCGCTGCGTATCGATTTTGTGATCGCCGACCATCCGCGCGATCATCTGCCGGATCGAGCAGGCTTCGCCGCGGCCGCGGCCGGTGTCTTCCGGATTGAACCAGTTGAAACAGGTGTTGGCGTTGTTCGACGCCTGCTGCTCGGGCATCAGCAGCGCAAAGCCGTAACGCTTCGCCAATGTCGACCAGCCGGTTCCGAAATCGTAGCCGGCCGCGGTCTGGCCGCAGCCGTGCAAGACAACGACAAGCGCCGGCGCGCGCTGAAGGTGTTCGGGTACGAACGCGAACATCTTCAAGGCACCGGGATTCGAACCGAATCCCGTGATTTCAACCAGCGGACTGCGGGGAACCGGCGAAAAGTTTCGGCCATAGATTCCCAAACCATTGAAGCCGTTCAGCTTCGGTAGATGGCGCAGGAATTCGACATTCTTGGCGAGGGACAATTGCAGCTCCTAAGGTGATCGTTCCTACAACGTCACCCCAAACAAATAGTTGCTGCAGTGCAAAATAAAAAGGCCGTGCACTGTCATTCCCCACAACAGAATTTCATCACGTCGATCTTGACTTGTCATTCGGCCGTCGCGCGCCGCATCCACGTCAGAAATACGGCGCAGACGACAATCGAAAACGCGAACAGGGTTGAAGCTGCGACCAGCGTCGCCACCGAGTGGCCGACGGTCTGATACCGGGATCCTAGAGGCCTGTTCTTTTTAAATTCAACCCGGGAGTGAAACTCGATCCCACATTCGTTCCGCCCAATTGGCGCTCAAAAATTGTCTCGAGAGTGAGAACGCCGGCCATACAGCCGTGACGCCGGAAGGCATGCTGCCTCCGGCCACGACATCGGAAAAACGAGAGAGTTTGAGAAGACCCCGGCTCGACCGCCACAGAAGGACCGGGACCTTCGCGTTCTGTTCTGGAATGCTGATGTGAGAGCTAACCGGGTTTCGTTAAATCTTCATGCATCGGAATTCCGTAGTAATACGTGGATGGCAAAGGCTACGCCGGTGCAGGCTCGAGCGAGCCCGTCAGCGAAGCACGCTGCGACAGCTCGATCCAGTTGCCGTCGGGATCACGTACCATCGAGATGCGCGCCGTGGTCCCCAGCGTCACCGGCGCACGCGCTTCGCGGCCGCCATGAGCCAGCACGTAAGCGTGCTCGCGGTCGACCTCGAACACCTGAAACGTGATGTAGCGCCAGCCCTTTCCCTCGAAGGCCGCGTCATGCGGCGCATCGGGCGCGCCCTCGACGATCAGCACCGTGTCGCCCGCGAGAAAAGTCATCGCGCCATTCGCGCCGGCGGGTTCGCCCTGCTGCAATCCAAGCGCTTCGGTGTAAAAGCGGCGATGCGCCTCGACGTCGCGAACGCCGAGACGAATGCCGATGCGTTCGATACCGAACGATCCCTTCGGCACCAGCGCCACGCGGTTGCCTTCGGGATCGACCATCGGCCTTGGCGCACTGACGCCGTCGCGGGCAATCAGCAACTCGCGATAACCCGATGGCGGATTGTCGGGCAGCGGTTCATAGACCTGGTTGATCTTCAGGATCGAGCCGCAGAGATCGTGGCGGTGCTGCTTGTAGCCGCGGCGGATCGGCTGCGTGTGGTCGAACGGCAGGCCGATCTCGTTTTGCCAGAAAGCAAGGGCCGCCGGCGCGTTGTTGGTCGCGAAGCCGATGTCGATGCGGGGTTTTGCCAGTTTCATCGTAGCTCATCGTCGTTTTCCGGCGATCGGACCGTAGCGGTACAAAACGCCGATAATTCCGGGCGACGGTATGACACCCAACTCTGCGCGACAACCATGCATCGCCCGAGGATTGCCTTGCCCCCTACCACCCCGTAGTTTGGCCTTGAGCGCTTCTCAAGAACAATAAATCCGGAGAGAAACCCCCATGGCACGCCTGAAATTCGGAGCTTTTCTAGCCCCGCACCATCCGATCGGCGAGCATCCGATGCTGCAATTCCGCCGCGACCTCGATTTCGTCGAACAGATCGACGCGCTCGGCTTCGACGAATTCTGGTGCGGCGAGCACCATTCTTCGGGCTGGGAGATGATCGCTTCGCCGGAAATGTTTCTGGCCGCCGCCGGCGAACGCACCAAGCGCATCAAGCTCGGCACCGGCGTGATCTCGCTGCCCTATCACCATCCCTTCAACGTCGCACAGCGCATGGTGCAGCTCGACCATATGACCGGCGGCCGCGCGATCTTCGGCTCCGGTCCGGGCGCGCTGGCCTCCGACGCGCATACGCTCGGCATCGATCCGATGACGCAGCGCGATCGTCAGGACGAAGCGATTGCGATCATCCGCCGCCTGTTCAAGGGCGAGCGCGTCACCGCCAAGAGCGACTGGTTCACCATGAACGACGCCGCGCTGCAGTTGCTGCCGCTGCAGGAAGAGATGCCGTTCGTGGTGGCGTCGCAGATTTCACCGTCGGGCATGACGCTGGCCGGAAAATATGGCATCGGCATCATTTCGCTCGGTTCGATGTCGACGCAGGGTCTGATGGCGCTGCCGACGCAATGGGGCTTTGCCGAGGATGCCGCCAGGAAGGCCGGCACCACCGTGAGCCGGTCCGATTGGCGCGTGCTGTTGAGCTGGCATATCGCCGAGACCCGCGAACAGGCGCGGCGCGAGGCCGGCGCCGGGCTGATGCACTGGCACAATGAATATAATGTCGGCACGCTGCAGCGGCCGGGTCTCGAGCCGTTCACCTCGCCTGAGGATGCCGTCGAGAAGACCGCAGGCGGCGAGAATGCCGCCTCCACGATCGGCACGCCGGATGATCTGATCAAGACCATCAAGAGCCTGATCCAGGTCTCGGGTGGCGTCGGCACCATTGTCGGCTTCGTGCACGACTGGGCCAATCCGGAAAATACCCGCCGCAGCTGGGACATGGTGGCGCGTTACGTGATCCCGGAAATCAACGGTTACGTCAAAGGCCTGCGCCAGTCGCAGAAGTTCCTGGTCGAGAACCGCGCGGTGTTCGAGCGCGCGGGCCAGGCCGTGATGGCCAAGATCATGGAAAACGAAAAGGCCGCGGCCGCGTTGCCGCTCACCGGTCCCGGCCGCGTGGCGATCCCGACCATCAACGCGCCGGATTTGCAGAAGGAAGCGGCGAAGCGCAAGGCGTAACGCTTACAGGCGGCGCGGACATCGTCCGCGCCGCTTTGCTCGATCTCCTCGCCTGCAAACGGTCTTGGGAAAATCCGGACGTCCGCGCAAGAAGCTTCAGCTTTTGTGGCAGGGAAACAAAGAGTTGTTTACCGGTCTTGGTTATGCCGGGGACCGGACGCATATTTGGGCGTAGTCTGGCCCTGCCCGAACCGGAGCAATGACCATGTCGATGCAGAGTGTGGCTCCCCCCGTCTACGCGTTCACGCCGCCGAAGCGCAATTCGCTGACGCATATTCCGGGCGACGAAGGTTGGCCGCTGATCGGCCAGACGCTCTCGGTGCTCGCCGACCCCAAGGGGCAGATCGAGCGGCAAGCCGCCAAATATGGCCTCGTCTATCGCAGCCATTTGTTCGGCGAGACCAGCCTCGTGTTGCTCGGACCCGACGCCAACGAGCTGGTGCTGTTCGACCAGGCCAAGCAGTTCTCCTCGACGCTGGGCTGGGGCCGGATTCTCGGCCTGCTGTTTCCACGCGGGCTCATGCTGCTCGATTTCGAGGAGCATCGCTTGCACCGGCGCGCTCTGTCGGTCGCGTTCAAATCCGGTCCGATGAAATCCTATCTTGCCGCGCTCGATACCGGCATCGCCGCGCGGGTTGCGCAATGGAAGGCGCAGCCGGGGCCGATATTGTTCTACCCCGCGATGAAGCAGCTCACGCTCGACCTTGCGGCAACCTCGTTTCTGGGCGCCGAAATCGGCCCCGAAGTCGACGAGATCACGCGCGCTTTCGTCGACATGGTGGCGGCATCGGTGGCCGTGATCCGCAAGCCGCTGCCCGGCACGCCGATGGCGCGCGGCGTCAGAGGCCGCAAGCGCATCGTCGCATATTTCTCGGAACAAATTCCGATCCGCCGCGAAAAGGGCGGCGACGACCTGTTCTCGCAGCTATGCCGCGCCACGCATGAAGACGGCGCGCTGCTATCGACGCAGGACATCGTCGATCACATGAGTTTCCTGATGATGGCGGCGCATGACACGCTGACCTCGTCGCTGACCTCCTTTATCGGCGAACTCGCGGCCCATCCGGAATGGCAGACCAGACTCCGCGATGAGGTCGGCGCATTGGGCATCGCGCCCGATCAACCGACGACCTTCGACAATCTCGAAGCGATGCATTTGTCCGAAATGGCGTTCAAGGAGGCGCTGCGGCTCAAGCCGCCGGTGCCGTCAATGCCGCGCCGCGCGGTCAGGGATTTCAACTTCAAGGGCTATGCGATTCCGGCGGGCACCATGATCGGCGTCAATCCGCTGTTCACCCACCACATGCCCGATATCTGGCCCGAGCCCGAGAAGTTCGACCCGATGCGCTTCACCGACGAGGCGCAGCGCAGCCGGCATCGCTTCGCCTGGGTACCGTATGGCGGCGGCGCGCATATGTGCCTCGGGCTGCACTTCGCCTATATGCAGGCAAAATGCTTCGCGCGGCATTTCCTGCAAAATCTCAGCGTCTCGCTGGAGCCCGGCTACAGACCGGACTGGCAGATGTGGCCGATTCCGAAGCCGCGCGACGGCCTGCGCGTGGTGTTGAAGCGGGTGTGAGGTCCGCTTGCAGGGGATCGAGCGCTACTCCACGAACGTCGTCAGCTGCGCGCCCTCATCCGCGACGAACACCGCCATCAATTCCGCGGGCTCGGTGTTGCTGGCATTGGCCGAGACCAGATGCACCGCGCCGGGCGGCTCGAAGAACGACTGGCCGACCTTGAACGTCTCGACCGGACCGCCCGCGAGTTGCGAGCGGATTTCGCCTTTGGTGATGGTGGCGGTGACGGAGCCGGCGTGCCGGTGCGCACGGGTAAATCCACCCGGACCGTAAAACACGCGCACGATCGTAACGCGCTTGCCCGGAACATTCGGCAGCGCATAGGAGCCGATCGGCTCGACGACATCGAGCGTCGAACCGGCGGGATCGCTGCTCGCACATAACGGCTCGATGACCGCCGAGACCGCATCCATCGCCGACGGCAATGCCTTTCCGATCAGGAATGCGCAGGCAAGACCGGCGATGGCAGCCATGTAGAATGGCCTCCTTTCGGTCCCCGACGACAACCGGAACGTTGCTGACATCGCCCCCTCCTCACGCGCCCTGATCGAACGCCTTGCGCAGCGCGACATAACCCTGCTGCTGCTGGGTCCAGTTGCGTCCGCCGGTGATCGCCCCATCGACCACGAGATCGTGGCCGTTGATGAACGAGGATTCGTCGCTGGCAAGAAATACCGCGGCATGCGCGATATCCTCAGGAATACCCGCGCGCGGGATCGGCTGTGCCGATTTGTAGACCTCGCGCATCACGGCCGGTGTTTTCTCTGCGGCTTCCACCGACAGGCCCAGCGCCTTGCCGAAAATGCCGGTCGCGATCGCACCCGGCGAGATCGAATTCACGCGAATGTTGGACTCGCCGAGTTCCATCGCCGCGCATTTGGTGAGATGGATGACGGCGGCCTTCGCCGCGCCATAGACCATCGACGACGAAAAGCCGGCCAGGCGGCCCGCGATACTGCCATTGTTGATGATGCTGCCAGAGCCCTGCTTACGCATATAGGGCGCGGCATGCTTCATGCCGAGCATCACGCTGCGGACCAACGTTGCCATCGCCGCATCGAAACGATCGACCTCGAGGCCCTCGATGCCACCGGTCTGCGCCGGGCCGCCGGCATTGTTGAACAGGCAATCGATCTTGCCGAATTTCTCGACCGATAGCGCGATCAGGGCCTTCATCTGCGCTTCGACCGTGACATCGGTCTGGCGAAAGATGCAGTCGGCGCCGAGTTTTTTGGCCAACGCCTCGCCTTCCGGCGCGCGGCGCCCGGCGATGACGATTTTCGCGCCTTCGGCGACGAAAATCTCGGCGGTGTGCAACCCGATGCCGCTTGTCGCGCCGGTGATCACCGCGACCTTGCCGTCCAACCGTCCCATTTGATTATTCCTCTTTTGGCGTTTGGTTGTCTCAATTGATAATGGCAGATTGGACCATGGTCCGGAACTGGTTGCGCAGCATGACGCGGACGCCATCGTCGACCTGGACCATATAGATCGCGATCAACTGTTCCTTGGGATCGATCCAGAACAGCGTGCCGGCATTGCCGGCCCAGCCATATTCGCCGAGCGAGCCCGGCAACCCTGAATCCCCGACACTGGTGCGGACCTCGAAGCCAAGGCCAAAGCCCAACCCCGGCGGCCGGCCGGGCCGCGCGCCGGTGTGATCCGCCGTCATGAACTCGACCGTCTTGCTGCCGAGCAGCCGCTTGCCGGCGAATTCGCCGCCATCGGCGACCATGATCGCAAAGCGAAGATAGTCATCGATGGTGCTGGTGAGGCCGCCGCCGCCGGATTCGAAGCGGGGCTTTTCCGCGACGTCGAAGCGCGGCGTCATCGGCGGCGCTTCCGGCATCTGCCAGGGCTGGGCCGCACGATTCAGCTTGTCCGCGGACACATGGAAGGCGGTGTCGGTCATGCCGAGCGGCGTAAAAATGCGCTCGTTGAGGAATTCGCCGAGCGTCTTGCCCGAGACAATTTCGACGACGCGGCCGAGCACGTCGGTCGACACGCCATACTCCCAGCGGTCGCCGGGCGAGAAGCGCAGCGGCAGTTTCGCCACCTTTGCGACGAACTCTTCATTGCTGACGTCGCGGCTGCCGATCTTCGCCTCGATATAGGCCGCATTGACCAGCGATTTGCCGCGCGTACCATAGATCAGGCCGGAAGTGTGCCGCATCAAATCCTGTATCGTCATCTCGCGCGCGGGGTCGCTCAATTGCAGCGTCGTCTTGCCGTCCTCGGTGGTCTCGACGCCGACCTTCATTCGTCCCATTTCCGGAATGTATTTCGAGACGGGATCGCTGACCTGCATCCGGCCTTCCTCGACCAGCATCATCGCCGCCACCGAGACCATCGGCTTGGTCATGGAATAGATGCGGAAAATCGAATCGGCGCGCATCGGGTCCTTGGCCGCACGGTCGCGGAAACCCATGGTCCTGGTCCAGGCGATCTTGCCGCGCCGCGCCACCAGCATGACCGCGCCCGGGACCAGGCCGGATTCGACGTATTTCCGGGTTGTCGCTTCAATGCGGGCGAGCTGAGCGGATGACAGCCCGACGTCTTCGGGAGCTGCCGCAACCGGCAGAAGCGGGTCCGCCAAGGTGCTTCCGGTTGATGCAAAAGCAAAAAGCGCAACGGCGCCCAAACACCAGACACCCAAGGTGCGCATGGCGCGCATGAGACGGTTCATCCATTCCTCCCGTTTTTGTTGGCGCCAATATTCCCGGCCGGCAGGAACAACGCAAGCGAGCTTGTTCCCTGTAAGCCGGTTTGTCGCCACCCGCAGTCCCAAAATCCCGGATTTGCCCTATGCCGAGAGCCTCGGTCCTGATTCAATCAGAACTGAGGCTCTATCTTTCCGTTTTTCACCAGTTTTATTCATGCAACCCGGCGTCTACTTCGCTCAAAAACGCTCTCGAAAACACTCTCGAAAACACTCTTGGCCTTATTTTGGATTCGCTGATCACGTGAAGTGACAAAACCGATGACGAAATTGATCGACGAATTCAGGCGCGGCTGGCAGGGAATCTCCCAGCCCTCCCCGCTGTTCAGCACTGGCTTTGCCGTCTGCTGTCTGGCTTTGGCAACCATCGCGCGGTGGGGATTGGCCCAGATCCGTCCCGACGTGTTCTTCACGCCATATTTTCCGGCGGTGTTCTTTGCCACCGCCTTCGGCGGCTTCCGGGCCGGGATTGCGACGGCGATTGCGGGAGGCGCGCTCGGCGTTGGCGTCAATTTCAGTGACAACGTGGCCAATTCCGCCAGAATGGCGCTCCTGCTGATTTTCTGGGCTGTTGCCGGTCTCACGATATGGGGGGTCGAGCACTACCGGACCATCGTCGCGCAGCAGCGGCAAATCTCCAAGCGCCTGATCCAGGAGGAAGAATACCGCAAACTCCTCGTGGACGAGTTGCAGCACCGGCTGAAGAACAAGACGTCGACGATCCACGCTGTCCTGCACCAGGTTTTGCAGGATCAGCCGCAAGTCTGGGACAGCATCGATCACCGAATTCGCGCGCTGTCGGCGACCGACGATCTGATCGCGCGGGTCGATGGCAGCGGCTGCGATATCAAGGATCTGTTGCGCTCCGAACTCGGCCCATATGGCCATGTCCGGTTCAACCTGAACGGCGATCCGTTGTTTCTTCCGGCGAAACTGGCCGTCAGCCTGGCGTTGATCTTCCACGAATTGGCCACCAATGCCGGGAAATACGGCGCGTTCTCTTCGGCCCGTGGTCTGTTGCAGGTGTCATGGTCGGTGTCGGACGACCGCCTCAATATCAGCTGGGATGAAACCGAAGGGCCTGCGGTCGAAAAGATCGGGGAGCCGGGCTTTGGCACCAAGCTGCTGCAATCGGCGCTGCGGCCGTTCGATGGCAAGACCGAGATCAGCTTTCTGAGGACCGGCGTTCACTGCGCGATGCAGTGCCGCATACCGGCGAGTTGAATGCGTTTGCGGTTGCGGCTCAAAGCCCCATGAAACGCAATTCCGGCTGCGAGCGATCCGGGCTCAAATTGACACTCTGTTAATGACGATTGACGCGACACCGGTTGAAACCGTTTCTCCGCAATTCTGTCGCTATGTTTCTCAGTTCCACTTAACCAAAACTACAAGGGACTCTGCCAAACTCGACCGCCATGCATAGTCCCAGCAAACACGACTTCCAGTCAACCGCGACGCAGGCCGGTAACGAAAGCAATCCCGATTCCGAATTACACATCCTGAGAGATATTCTCCGGCTGCTTCCGACCGGCGTCACGGTTCAGGACGAGCGCGGCGAATTTCTGCTGGTGAACGATGCCGCCGCAGCCCTGCTCCAGATGACCCCGGCAGCACCCGTGGCGTCGCAAACGGGCGATCGGCGCGAGACATGCATTGAATTGCTGCGCACCGGCCGCGCTACGGTTTCGGAAGAGGCCGTTAGCGGCGGTTCGGCCAAACAGGTGTTTCTCACCTCGCGCCGGCCGGTCCGGATCGCCGAGCGCAATTTGCTCATCTCAAGCTCCGCAGATATCACCGAACAGAAAGCGTTCGAGGATCAACTGTTTCGCTCGGCCTATTACGACGAACTGACCGGCTTGCCGACGCGGCGCGTGATCGAACATCGCGTCAACAAGGTTCTGCAGTGCGACGGAGCGCAGAGCCATTTCGCGCTGGCTTTTCTCGACGTCGACAATTTCAAGCATATCAACGACTATTACGGACACTCGATCGGCGACGCGCTGCTGGTGGAGATGGCCAAACGGCTCGGGCTCGACCTGCGCGAACTCCGACATCTTGTCGCGGATCAGCGGCGATGAATTCCTGCTGATGCTCAATCCGATCCAGAGCGAGAGCGAAGTCGCGGAATACATCCATTTCATATTGCAGCGGCTGAAGGCGCCGTTCTTCATCGACCAGTCGGAGATATTCGCCTCCACCTCGATCGGGGTCAGCCTTTATCCCGAGCATGGCAAGAGTTACGACGCGCTGCGCCAGAACGCCGATATCGCGATGTACCGCGTCAAAAACAGCAGCAAGGGCGCGGCTGCGTTTTTCAACTCCAGCATGGAGCGCGAGGCCCTGGCGCGGATGAAGGTCGAGCAGTCGCTGCGGCTGGCGATCCTGGAAAAGCGCTTCTGCTGCGCCTTCCAGCCCAAGGTCGATATCAGGACCAAGGACGTCAAGGGCATCGAGGCGCTGGTCCGGCTGCGCGACGACGAGGGCGTGATCCAGGCCCCCGGCACTTTCATCAATCTTGCGGTCGAACTGGGCCTGATCGACGAACTGACACATCTGGTGCTGGCGGAAATCGTCAAATCGATCGACCTGATCAACGAGACGTTCGGCCCCGACACCACGATCAGCATCAACGTCGCGGCGAAGCAGGCCGGCAATCCCGAATTCATGCGGCCGTTCGCCCAGGCGCTCGAGCAGACCGGCTTTCCCCAGCGCTTCCTGATCGAGGTGACCGAAGACGCTTTCGTCACCAAGACGCATTTCCAGGATGAGATCCTGCCGATCTTCCGCAAGCTCGGCGTCGGCATCTCGATCGACGATTTCGGCATCGGCTATTCGTCGCTGTCGGCGCTGGCCGATATTACCGCCGACGAGATCAAGATCGACCGCTCCTTCATCACCGACATCCATATGCGCCCGCGCAGCCAGGGCATTTTGCGGGCGATCGAATCGCTGAGCGAAGCGCTTGGTATGACCGTGATTGCCGAAGGCATCGAAACCTTCGAGGAACTGGCCTATCTGCAAGCCGCGACCAAGATCCGCTATGCGCAGGGCTATTACTTCTCGCGGCCGATCTTTCTGGAAGAACTCAAGCCGGCCACCCCGTTTGCCAGCGAAGCCCGCACCAGTCATGCCAGCCGCCCGGCCCAGGAAACCCGCACTCCCTATTCGCGCGCCGGCGGCTATCGGCGCTGACGGGTGGGTACTGCCGTGCGACACCATGTGACGGCGCGACCGCCGGGCGTGGTTTGTGCAAGCGTGGCAGGCGTCGTTCCGCAAGAACCTGCTTCGGAAGAACCTACTTCGGCAACGCCGGCAGCGGCGGCACGCTGTCGTTCGGCGCTTCCGCCTGCATGGTGATCAGCGTCATCGAGACGAGGTCGTAATAGCCGATGATGCCGATAATATCCATGATTCCGCGCTCGCCGAACTTTTCCAGCGCCGCCTTGTAGACGGGATCCGAGACCTTCCTGTCGCGATAGAGCCCCATCGCCAGATCGTACAGCGCGGCCTCGTCGTCCTTCATGTTGTCGGGGCGCTTGCCGGCCGCGATCGCGTCCGCGACCTTGGCGTCGAGCCCGCCCTTGAGCGCAAGCGGATAATGGGCGAACCACTCATATTGCGCGGTCCATTGCCGTGCGGTGATCAGGATCGCCAATTCGCTCAGGCGCGGCGGCAACGAGGTATTCCAGCGCAGATAGTCCGACAACGCCGACAGGCGGGGCGCCAGGTCGGGATTGCGGATATAGGCGCGATAGGGCGGATTGCCGAACTTCGCATTGCGCGGCGGGACCGCGATCGCGTCGGCCCAGGCCTTTTGCGGCGGCGTCATCTCCTCGGCCTTCAGCGGCGCAAAACGGGTGATGTCTTCGGCGCGGCCAGCGGACGGGATCGCGATCAAGACCGCCAGAATGCCGGCGCTGAACAGGTTCTTCATTGGTTTTTCTCCCTGCGAAATGCGGACTTGTTGCCGCGTTGTTATTCCAAAGGACACGCCAAGCTTAGTCTTGAAGGATCAGCTTAGCTTTGGCCATGGCGGAAGCAACAGGATACGGCTTCGGCCGGGGAGGCCGGGGCTTTGCGCGTGCCATTCCGAAAACGCCGCCCATAGTGGCCCGGTTTAGCTTGGGAAGGTTGAGGCCTCGGGCAGGTTAGCGCCTTAGCGTCCGAAGTTAAGCCTTGGGTAACCGGATTTCCTAACCGCTTATGACATATGCGCATCGTATGCATGCACCCCGGAGTTGAGGGGAATGCGCGGGAATGCGCGATCTGTTTCACGATATGCAGGACATCATGTCCCGCGCTGCGGCCATCGAACGGCGCATCGCCACCACGATCCGCGGCCCGGTGTTGTGGCTGACCCTGTGCGGCTGCCTGCTGGTTGCGGCGATTTTCGTCGGCACCATCATCATGGCCGGCGAATTCCGCGAACGCGCGCTGACCAATAACGAGCGTGAGCTGGAAAATACGGTCTTGCTGCTTACCCGCCACTTCGAGCAGCAGTTCGACAACTCCGACACCATCGCCGCCGACGTGATCTCGCGCTTGCAAATTTCGGGCATCGCTTCAGCCGAGGTGTTCAGGGAACGGATTGCAAGCTTCGAATCTCACGAAATCCTGAGGTCCAAAGCCGGCGTGCTGTCCTATTTGGGCGACATTTCCATCTTCGATTCCAACGGGGACATCATCAACTGGTCAAGACCGTTGCCGTTGCCGGCCATCAACATTTCCGAGCAGGCCTACTTCAAGACCTTCAAATCCGACCCGCTCTCGGAAGAGACTCTAACCGAAGCGGTCCAAAGCCTTCTGGACAACCAGCTGAACACCGTCATTTCCCATCGATTGAAGGGGAAGAACGGCGTTTTCCTCGGCGTGATGACGCGGCGCATCAACCCCGCCGATTACCAAAAGTTTTTTGCTTCCGTCGCCATGGGGACGGGCGCCGCCATTTCCATGTTTCACACCGACGGAACACTGCTGGCGCGTTATCCGCACGTCGATCAGATGATCGGCCAGAAGTTCAAATCAGGGCCGCTGCTGCAGCTTATCGTGAGCCAGGGCGGCCAGCAGACACTGCGCCTACAAAGCCTGGTCGACAACATGGACCGGCTCGGATCCGCGGCCCGGTTGAGCCGCTTCCCGATCATCGTTGTCGCGACCAACACCGTCTCCGCGGCGCTCGCCGACTGGCGCGAGCAAGCCAGATTCCTGGTCGTCGCCGCCGCATCGTCCGCATCGGTAATCGCGCTGATCCTGTTCCTGATCATCCGGCAGATAAACCGGCAAAACCGGGAAGCGCAGCAGCGGTTGGAATCGGAACGGAGCCGGCTCGATTCCGCCTTGAACAACATGATCCAGGGGCTGGTCCTGTACGACGCCTCCGCGCGCGTCGTCACCGTCAACCGCCGCTACATCGACATGTTTCATTTGTCGGCCGATGTCGTGAAACCGGGCAGTCATTTCCGCGATCTGATGCAGCATCGCAAGGACACCGGCTCCTTCGACGACGATGTGGATGAATTTTGCTCGGCCGTCATGCGAAGCATCGCGCGAGGCCAGATCGCCTCCAACACCATGCAGTGCGCGGATGGCCGTTCGTTTCTGGCCGTCAGCAAGCCGCTGGCGCACAACGGCTGGGTTGCCACGGTAGAAGACATCACGGAACGCCGCAAACTCGAACAGGAACGCGACCGGAACTACACGTTCCTCAGTCAGATCATCGATCACATCCCCTCGCAGATTACCGTGAAGGATGCGCAGGACCGCCGCTATCTCCTGGTGAACCGCGTGGCGGAGAGCCAATTCGGCATTTCACGTGACTTGATCGTCGGAAAGACGGCCTTCGATGTATATCCGCAAGCCGCCGCCGAAGCGATCACGGCTGATGACGACAGAACGCTGCAATCCGCCGACGGCGATTTGTTCCTGGACGAGCGCCCCTGGGTGAGCCAGGCGATGGGCGAGCGCTATATCACCTCCAAACGCATCGGGATTCGAGATCCTGCGGGCGAGGCCAACTACATCATCAATGTCGTCGAGGACGTGACCGAGCATCGGCGCGCCAATGAGAAGATCGCCCACCTCGCCCATTACGACGCGCTGACCGATCTGCCGAACCGGGTGCTGTTCCGCGAACGGATCGAGCGCGAGCTTCAGAAGGCGGCCGGCGGCGAGAAATTCGCTTTGCTCTACATCGATATCGACGAATTCAAGAGCATCAACGATTCGCTCGGGCATCATGTCGGCGATGAACTGCTGAAGGCCGTCGCGGCCCGGATCAAGGGCAGCACCAAACCTACCGATCTGATTGCCCGGCTTGGCGGCGACGAATTCGCCGTGATCCAGACCGCGGTCGGCGACCGTGCCGATGTCGTGGAGTTCGTGACGCGCATTCACGACGCGATCCGGCAACCTTATCAATGCCTCGGGCACCAACTCTCGACCGACGCCAGCATCGGCATCGCGCTGGCGCCGCAGGACGGCATCGACCTCGATCAACTGATCAAGAGCGCCGATCTGGCGATGTACGGCGCCAAGGCCGAAGGCCGCCGCACCCACCGCTTCTTCGAGCCGGCGATGGATGCCCGCGCCAAGGCCCGGCTCACCATGGAGCAGGACCTGCGCCAGGCGATGCTCGACGGCGCTTTCGAAATCCATTACCAGCCGTTGCTCGATCTGGGCAGCAACGAGGTCGCCGGCTGCGAGGCGCTGCTGCGCTGGCGCCATCCCGAGCGCGGCATGGTCTCGCCTGCGGAATTCATTCCGCTGGCGGAAGACACCGGCCTGATCAATGAACTCGGCGACTGGGTGCTGCTAACCGCCTGCGCCGAGGCCGCCGCGTGGCCGCCCCACATTCGGCTCGCCGTCAACGTCTCGCCGATTCAGTTGAAATCGCAGACGCTGGCGTTGCGGATCACGAACGCCCTCGCCGCCTCCGGCCTGCCGCCCCACCGGCTGGAGATCGAAATCACCGAGGCGGTGCTGATCCATGACGACGAGACCGCGCTCGCGATCCTGCATCAACTCCGCGCCATCGGCGTGCGGATCGCACTCGACGATTTCGGTACCGGCTTCTCGTCACTGAGCTATCTGAAACGATTCCCGTTCGACAAGATCAAGATCGACCGCTGCTTCGTCAGCGATATCGAGGTCGACGGCTCGGAGGCGATCGTGCAGGCGGTGGTGAACATCGCCGCTTCGCGCAACATGACCACCACGGCGGAAGGTGTCGAAACCGAATCGCAACGGGAAATCCTGCGCCGACTGGGCTGCACCCAGATGCAGGGTTATCTGTTCAGCGCGCCGAAGCCTGCCGCGGACGTGCGGCGACTGCTCGGTATTCGCAGCGAAACGGCGCGGGCGCAGGCCTGATACGCAAAGTCGGTTCGCGCGGCCCTACGCCGCCCACCGGCCGCGATTATTTTCCGCAAGGATCGGGCGGACCAGCCGGCCGAAACGCTCGGCCTCCTCGTCGTGCAGATAGCCGGACAGGCAGAACGAATGGCAGCCGGCATCGATGAATTGCTGCAGCGTGTCGGCACACTGCGCGGGATTGCCGACGACGGCGATGCCGGCGCCCGGCCGGACTTTCGTGATACCGGTCCACAGATGCGGCAGCAATAGATCGCCATGCTCGCGGGCGAGCTGCTGCACGCGCTGGTTCGCCTCCGACTTGTTGTAGAGCGTCTTCATCTCCTGCTTCTGCCGCTCGGTCGCATGCCGCACCAGTTGGTCGGCCGCTTCCCACGCCTCCGCTTCATTCTCGCGGCAGATCACCTGCAGCCGCATGCCAAAGCCGACGTCGTTTTCGCGGCCATACGGGCGCGCCATCTGCCTGATCTCGGCGATATTCGCCGCGATCCGCTCCGGCAGATCGCCCCAGAACAGATGCACGTCGGAATGCTTTGCCGACAATTCCCAGGCCTGCCGCGAGCCGCCGCCGAGATAGAATTTTGGAAATGGCTGCTGCAGCGGCCGCGGCCTGATATGCGCGCCCGACAGCGTGTGGAACTTGCCTTCGAAGGTCACCGGTCCGCGTGTGGTCCATAACGCTTTCAGGATCGAGACTTCCTCTTCCATCAGCGCGTAGCGCTCTTCCTTGGCGTAGCGCACGCCCTCGCCTTCGACTTCGCTCTCGTTCTGGCCGGCGATCAGATTGATGCAGATGCGCCCACCCGACATCTGGTCGAATGTCGAGATCATCTTCGCCAGCAGCACCGGATTGATATAACCGGGCCGTGCGGCGATCAGCGGCTTGATGCTCGACGAGCGCGCCGCCATGAACGCGCCGGATATCCACGCCTCCCAGCAGGTCGAACCGACCGGGATCAGCAGATATTCAAAGCCGGCCTTTTCCGCCGCCTGCACCACGCGGTCGCACAATTCCGGCGAGCCGGGGATCTGTGCCTCCATCAGGCCATAGGCCGTGGTGTCGCCATGCGTGGGCAGATACCAGCCGAATTCGAGCGGGCGCATGAACATTACTCCGCGTGGGCGTTTGCCGTTTGAGTCGTGGGAACAGTTTACCGTCTGCGTGGCCCGCGGCAATCGGGTTCACATCGCCGCATCGGCGTGATTTTTCATTTCAATCGCGGCTGTGACGGGATAGAAATAGAGAGCCATGTCTCCGGTCTCGCTGCTTCTGAATATTCTCTGGATCGTGCTCGGCGGCGCGTGGATGGCGTTTGGCTGGCTGGTTGCCGCCGTCGTCATGGCGATCACGATCATCGGCCTGCCCTGGGCGCGGGCGGCGTTCAATATCGCGGCCTACACCCTGTTTCCATTTGGCTCGAGAGCCGTGTCTCGCGAGGACTACACCGGACAGTCCGATATCGGCACCGGCCCGCTCGGCGTGATCGGCAATATTATCTGGCTGGTGCTGGCGGGATGGTGGCTGGCTCTGGGGCATGTCATCACGGCGGTCTTGCTGGCCGTGACCATCATCGGAATTCCCTTTGCCTGGGCACACCTGAAGCTTGCCGGAATCGCACTGTGGCCGATCGGCAAGATCATAGTTCCCGCGTAACGACGCCGCACTTCGCTCGAAAGCGCCCTAACCTGAGGCCGCCTTTTCGGCCGGCGGCTTCAGCCGCTCGAATTCGTCATCGCTGATTTCGGTTTGGCCGACCAGCACGCTGCAGCGAAGCCGCTTGACGAGATAGCTGCCGACGGAACCGAACCACCGCGCCAGCGGCCCCTGCGCCCGATGACCGACGACAACGAGATGCGCGCCGATCTCTTCGGCGACTTCCACGATTTTTTGTCCGGCATCCCCGACCTCCAATCGCGAGGTCGGCGCAAAGCCAAGCGCCTTCAGGCGATCCGAGCCTTCGGCCAGGATGGCCTTGTAATCTTCGGTCTGGAGCTCGATCGGAATCGTGAGGCCGGCCTCAGGCGTCATGATCGAGGAGACCTCGACGACCGCCAGCAGAAAGACCTCGGCGCGGCAGAGTTGGGCGAGCTTTGCGCCCTCCCGCAACGCGCGCCGTCCCTCGATTGACCCGTCATAGGCGAGAAGAACCTTCTTATACATCGGACGTCCCCATCGATGGCCGAGAAGATCAATGACGTAAGACTAGCACCAATCGGCCCGAACGGATCAGATTTTTGGCCCGGCACCGCCGCCGGCGTCCTGCCACCTTAGTCTTGCCGGCCCCCGGCAAGGCCGTTGCCGACACCAGGCCAATCGGCTAAATGGACCCCTACGCACCCGTAGCTCAGCTGGATAGAGCGTTGCCCTCCGAAGGCAAAGGTCACACGTTCGAATCGTGTCGGGTGCGCCACCAAAACAAGGGCTTTGCTAGGTTTGGCCTTCCCTGGACCCCCGTTGGGTAAGCAGGCGAGACATTATCGGACTCAATGATTCTGATTTTCCGGGAGTTTCCGACAGGGCGCTTTGGCGCATCCGCAATTGTCCAAGGATCGACCGCGCCAGCAAGATCGATCCGGTTTCCGTCAAATGAACGGCATCGCTTGCCACCAAAGAAGTGCCGACGCGAGATATGCAGCCGTCCCCATTGCAGAACGCGTTGCGCGCTGAAATATAATCGACGCCCAGCGTTGCTGCGACCTTGCGCAGGTTCTCGTCACCTGACCCCCGATCAAAATAAAGCGGGGTTCGTTCCGGCAAAACGCTTTGTGTCCTCCAGTAGTGATTAGCCACAGCATTGGGAAGGCCGCCGCGCCAGACGGGAACCGGCCCCACGATGACGATGCGGGCGATGCCACGAGCGCGCAGCGCGTCTATGGTCGGCCGTAACTCGTCCGCGGTGTCATTCAATCCCCACCCGGCGTGCAGCAACACGACGTCAGGCGCGGCTTTGCCAATCAGGTCGACGATCTTTCGGTTTCGTTCTGCGCAATGTCTCGTGGGACTTTGGCGGTCTATGACCGGCTCGACACGAAGCTTACAGTGTATTGGGCCAGCCCGAACGCTTCTGTCTCTTGAAGCTTCCGAAACCCCGGCACTAGCGCCGCTGCTGTCGAGTCGCCCCATATCGCTATCAGGGGTCGGGTCTTGTCCGCGCAATCTGCGGAAAAATCACTCGCGTCCGTCTCCAGTAACATGCACTCGTGAATGCGCGTCGCCGAAGCGGCCGGGGGCGTGACCGTTATCAACTGCGCGATTGCATCCGGAAGTTTCGGGACAAACCCAAGCGATGGCGCGACCGCAATAATTGCGAGCCCGGCCATCACGGCGCCTAGCGGTCGCACAAAGACGAAACCTGCTTTCCTGATTGGCAGTTCTAAAAACTTGTAAGTGAGCCATGCCAAAACGAACGTCGCGCCGATCAAAAGCCCGCGCTGAATGTCAGTCGGCGGCTTGAGCCTGTATAGCTCAGCAAAAACCAACAGCGGCCAATGCCAGAGGTAAAGCGGATAGCTGATAAGTCCCACATAGACTGCTGTTCGATGTTCGAATGTCCAGGCGACTGGCGAAGCTCCCCTCTGACAAAATCAGGGCCGCCGTGCCGACCACGGGGGCCAGGGCCGCCCAGCCCGGAAATGGAGTGCTTGCATTGAACAGAAAGAGCGACGCGACAATCAGCGCAAGACCGCACACGCCCAGCGCTTCCTTGCTCCGTCGGGCAAGTGTCGGAACTTGGGTAAGCAGCGCACCGGCCATCAATTCCCAGGCGCGCGGGAACGGCAGATAGAAGGCGCTTGAGGGATGATCGCCCATCATCTCGATATTGAGGGCGAATGAAGCCAGGAGCGCCACAACGATGGCAGCTATAAGATGCCGCCTCGGCACGATGCAGAGCAGCCACGGCCAAACGAGATAGAATTGTTCCTCGATCCCAAGAGACCAAAGATGCAAAAGCGGTTTCGAGCGCGCCGCTAAATCAAAATAGCCAACCTCTGAAAGCAACATCAGGTTGGACGAGAACAGAGCGCCGGCAACAATGTTTTTGCATAGCGATATTAGCTCTGTCGGCAAAAGCAGATACCAGCCGGCAACCAGCGAGAAGACCAGAACGACAATGAGAGCCGGGAAAATCCGCCGTATACGGCGCGCGTAAAACGTCGCCGCGCTGAATGCGTTGTGCTCCAAGTCGCTCAGAATAATTTGAGTGATCAAATACCCGGATATGACGAAAAACACGTCGACGCCTATAAAGCCGCCCGGGATCACGTCAGGAAATGCGTGAAACAGGACGACGGCCATCACCGCAAGAGCGCGCAAACCGTCTATATCGGGTCGGTACTTTGTAGATTCGTGTTGCACTGTGCTCTTGTTCAAGGGCGGTCCAGGGGTCCGGCCCTCTATATCATCGCACACGAGCAATACGTACTTACAAACGTCCTGCACGTGGGATGAGACGAACCAAGACCCATTGACATTACTGAGGAATTTTTCTCTATGTAGGACAAAGGGCGCGTGTCGGGTGCGCCAGGATTTATCCGCCCCAATCCCCCGGGGGTGGCACAGTAAGGCGATGAGACCCGGAATGGCTGAAGCCGATCTAGACGTCGTAATCCGGCAAATCGCCAAAGCGCAGAACAAGAGCCTGATGGCTGCCGCCAAGAAGCGGCGGGACCAATATTTGGCCCGCGCCGCCAAGGCAAAGGACAAGGAAGCCAGGGACCGGCTCCGGCTGCTCGCCAAGAGCACGATGCTGCATGGCACAGCCGCGGCAAAGCGGCTGCAAAACTCCGCCGACAATACCGCCGACAGCTACGCGCGAGCGATCAAGTATGCGGCGGAGCAGCTCCCTGCGAAAAAGCCGGCCAAGAAGAACAAGAAGAAAGAGGGCTAAAGGCCTTCAATCGCGCTTCGCGCCGGCCGGGTGCGGCACTCCCCCGACAAATTCCATTTCGTCAGGCTGGCTTGTAGGCGCGGTAAACACCGCGCTCGAACAGGCGATAGACGTTAAGCGCGCCGCGGTCGGCAAACGGCAAAATCTGCATCATGATCACGCCCGCGATCCGCGACGCCGGGTCGATCCAATAATACGTATTGTAGAGGCCGGCCCATGTCAGGCTGCCTTCCTTCCGACCTTCCGGGACGGGGTCCATGTTGATCATATGTCCGAGCCCCCATCGCAGCCGGACTCCAGGAAAGAAATCGACGTCATTCGATAATGCCGGATTTGTCGTCGTGAGTATTCCGGCTTCGAGATTGCCGATCTGGTTGGCGGACATCAGCGCGACAGTCTCGGGCCGAAGGATGCTTTTTCCGGCAAGCGTTCCGCCATTCAACAGCGCCTGAAGCAAGGTCAGATAGTCCGCCGCCGTGGAATAGATGCCTCCGCCACCTGAAAACACTTTCCGCACGGTTTGTTTTTCCAAAGGCTGCGGAACAAGCGTTCCATTCGTTTCGCGGAAATGCAGGCTCGCCTCGCGAGCGCGCTGCATCTGCGTGATCGAGAAGGCCGTGTCGTTCATGCCGAGTGGACCGAGGATGTGATCGCGGAAATAACGATCCAGCGTTTTTCCGCTGACGATTTCCACCAGTTTTCCGACCCGGTCGAGACTGCCGCCATAGGCCCATCTGGCGCCCGGATCGAACATCAGCGGCGAACGCGGCAGCGCCGGATTGTTGCGGGCGAGCTTGCCATAGCGAACAACGTTTGCATCCCAAAGCTGATAGCTAAGTCCGGATGTATGCGTCAGCAGATGGCGCAGCGTGATGGGCTTTTTCGCCGGGCGCAGTTGCGGGGTTCCTTGCGCATCAAAGCCATCGAGAACTTGCGGCGATCCGAGCGTCGGATCAATTCGTTCCGCCGGTTCATCCAGTTCGATCCTGCCTTGTTCGACGAGTTGCATCGCTGCGACGGAGGTCAGCAGCTTGACCATCGAGGCAATACGGAAGACGGTATCGATCGACATTCTTGCGGGCGCACTCATGCTTCGCACGCCGAACGCACCCTGGTAGACCACGGAATGTTCCGTCGCGGCCATTGCGACGACACCTGGCACTTCCGCCGCATCGACCCGCGCCTGCAAAACGGCGTCGATCTCGCCGTTGCGGGATGACGCGCGGAGCGGAGCAGCTACACCGGGAAAGGGTGCGCCGGGGATGACGCCTGCAGCCGCCATGGCTGCCGTCCGCAACAGCGTATCACGCCGACTGAGCCGCACTGCCATCCGCGCTCCCCTAACGCTTCAGAAGTTTAGGCAAGCAATTCCTTCAGCTTCAGCACCGCGCTATCGGGCGTGGTGACGACCGGCCGCCCTGAGGCTTGCGTGACCTGCGCCGCCGCGGGCGCCATGCTGTATTGGGCGAGCGCGATCAGATCGCAATCGCGCAGGTCCTTTGACGCTTCCACGACCAGGCGATCGTGCTCCGCGCGATCGCCACGGTCGAGCGCGGCCATGGCGCCTTCCGCCAGTTTCGGCACGATCTCGATGGAAGCAGGAAACTCCCGCGGCATCGACGCCAGTGTCGGCGGGAACGTCGACAACAGGCCGATCCTGCGTCCCTTTGCGACGGCCTGCTCGATCATCGCCTCATTGGGCTTGAGCACCGGCATGGGCGCGTGCGCACGGGCGACCGCCTCGATACAGGGGCCGAAGGCGGAACAAGTGAAGAGGATGGCGTCAGAGCCGGTGCCGGCGGCGTAGCGCCCCAACTTCAGGAAACGCTCGGTCATGGCGTCGGAAAGCCTACCGTCACGCGCCAGATCGGCCGACAGGCTGTCGTCCATCAAATTCATCAGGCGGGCCTCGGGCCACAATTTCGCAAAGGAAGCCTCGATCGGCACGATCGAATGTTTCAGGGCGTGTACGAGAGTGATGCGCATTTGCTTAGTTTGGCCACGGCGCAACAGGTGTCAACCCGCTGCGCCGCAGAGCCAATTTACTTGCAGGGTCAGTTCACTTGGTCAGTTACTTGGGTCAGTTCACTTGAACGGGATGGCGTACATCAGGCCGCCCTTGGTCCAGTTCGCGTTCAGGCCGCGATCGAGTTTCAACGGGCTCGCCTTGCCGACATTGCGCTCGAAGATCTCGCCGTAATTGCCGACCACCTTGATGGACTGCAGCATCCATTTGTTGTCGAGACCGAGGCGCGACCCAAGCTCCCCGGATGTGCCGAGCAGGCGCTGGACCGCCGGCACGTTGCTGGACTTGGCCATTTCGTCGGCATTGCCGGCGGTGACGCCGAGTTCTTCCGCTTCGACAAGGCCATAGTGCAGCCAGGTAATGATGTCGCTCCACACCTCGTCGCCGTTGCGGGTAAACGGCCCGAGCGGCTCCTTGCTGATCGTCTGCGGCAGCACGGTATAGTCGGCGGGGTTCGGCGCCGCGGTTGTGACAGACCCAGCCAGCGCCGAGGCGTCCTGGGTCATGGCATCGCAACGCCCGCCGAAGAAGGTCTGCAACATCGTGTCGGTGCGATCGAACACCAGCGGCTTCCATTCGATTCCGTTGGCGCGGCCGTAATCGCCGAGCGTCACCTCATGGGTCGTGCCCTGCGCGACACAAACAGTGGCGCCGCTCAGCGCCTTGAGGTCCTTCACGCCGCTGTCAGCCCGCACGACAAAACCCTGGCCGTCATAAAAATTGACCGGCCCTTGCCGCAGGCCGAGCGTCGTGCCGCGCAGAAAAGTCTCCGTGGAATTGCGATAGAGCACGTCGATCTCGCCCGATTGCAGGGCGGTGAAACGGTTTTGCGCCGTCAGCGCGACGTACCGCACCTTGGTGGCGTCGCCGAGCACACCCACCGCCAATGCGCGGCAATAGTCGACGTCGAGCCCTTTGTAATTGCCTTGCGAGTCCGGCGTGGAGAACCCGGCAAAACCTGCGCTGACGCCGCACACCAGCGTGCCGCGTTGCTTGACCGTGTCGAGCGTTGCCGCCTGCGCGCCCGAAAACCACGTGACGAGCAAACCTGTGCCAGCCTGATCGACTATTCTCTTCATTCCGATCTTCCTCCTAGTGACCGATACTTTTCAATGCACTGTCGACGGCGTGACCCAATCGATCGACGATCTCGTCGATATCGTCCGGTGTCGCGATATAAGGTGGCGCAAGCAGGACATGGTCGCCGCGCTCGCCATCCACGGTTCCACCGGACGGATAACAGGCCAGGCCGCGTTCGAATGCGGCGGCCTTGATCCGCTGGTTGACCTTGAGCGCCGGATCGAACGGCGCGCGCGTGCCGCGATCCGCAACCAGCTCGATGGCCTGGAACAGCCCACGTCCCCTGATATCGCCGACGTGCCGGTGATTGCCAAAACGCTCGGTCAGCCGCCGTTCGAGGTGGCCGCCTAGCTCTTTCACCCGGTCGAGCAGATGCTCTTCACTGATGATCCGCTGCACTTCGAGCGCCGCGGCGCAGGCGAGCGGGTGCGCGAGGTAGGTATGTCCGTGCTGGAAAGCGCCCGAGCCTTGCCGGATCGCATCGATGATGCGCCCGCTTGCGAGCATGGCGCCGATCGGCTGGTAACCGCCGCCCAATCCCTTGGCCACGGCCTGGATGTCGGGCGCGATGCCTTCCTGCTCCCACGCATGCAAGGTGCCGGTGCGGCCCATGCCGCACATCACCTCATCGAGGATCAGGAGCGCACCATGCCGGTTGCAGATGTCGCGAACGGCCCGGAAATATCCCTCCGGCGGCGGCACGCATCCGGCGGTAGCGCCCACAACCGGCTCGGCGATGAACGCGGCCACATGGTCGGGGCCGAGGCGCTGGAATTCCGCTTCCAGCTCCGCCGCCAGCCGCGCCACGAAATCCGCTTCCGATTCGCCGTCGCGCTTTTCATGATAGGCGAAGGCAGGCGTTACATGGCTGAAAGCCGCCGACAGCAGCGGCGCATAGGGTTCGCGACGCCAGGCGTTTCCGCCGGCGGCCAGCGCCCCCAAAGTATTGCCGTGATAGCTCTGGCGGCGCGCGATGAAATGCTGTCGCTGCGGCTGGCCGGTCTCGAGGAAATATTGCCGCGCGAGTTTGATGCTGGCCTCGATCGCTTCCGAGCCGCCGCTGACGAAGTAGGCGTAAGCGAGACCCCCGGGCTCATCGCCGACGAGACGGTCGGCCAGCGCCTCTGCCGGTTCCGACGAGAAAAAACCCGTGTGGGCATAAGCGAGCTTCGCGGCCTGCCGGGATATCGCATCGAGCACGCGCGGATGTTGGTGACCGAGACAGGAAACGGCGGCGCCGCCGGAGGCATCGAGAATGCGGCGGCCATCCTCGGCGATCAGCCATATTCCCTCACCGCCAACGGCCTTGGGCGGCGTTTCACGCAGACTTCGATGCAACACGCGGCTCTTGGCGGCGCCCATGATGGTCAACCTTTCTCCACTCCGGCAACATATTGCGACATCGCAGCGAGGCGAAGTTCGGTCGCCTCGAGCCGCCGCTTCGGATCGGCGCCGGCGGCGGACGCCAGTTCGCGCATCGAGCGCGTCGTCGCGTCATAGTCGTTGGCGGCCACGAAGCGGCCGACCTCCTGCAGTCGCATTGGCAGCGACGGCAAGGCGGTGCACAGTTCGTTCAGGGGCGAAGACTTCGACTGCGGCTGGGCCATGAAACATATGTTGCATGAAATAGGTTTTGATGCAGCATATGAAACGCGCGCCCAACGCCTGGCCGAAGATCGCTGCTGACAAGAGGATCCTTGTGCTGTGACGACATCCACGCCCGAATTCCCGCGCCGCAAAAGGCTGTCCTTTTCGTTGAACCGCCAGCAAATCACAGGGCTGCTCTGGCAGATCCTGGTGGTGGGGATCGCGATCGCCGCGGTCGCCTGGCTATGGTCGAACGCCCTGCACAATCTGTCGGTACGCCGGATCTCGACCGGGTTCGCCTTTCTCGGCCGCGAGGCCGGGATGCCGATTGCCGACACCTGGCTCGCCTACAGCCCGAAAAACACCTATCTGCGCGCGTTCATCGTCGGCGTGGTCAACACGCTCCGCGTCGCCGCGATCGGCATTGTGCTGGCGACCGTGCTGGGCACGCTGATCGGCATCGCAAAACTGTCGTCGAACTGGCTGCTGTCCCGGCTCGCTGCGATTTACGTGGAAGTCCTGCGCGACGTTCCGCTGCTGCTGCAGTTGTTGTTCTGGTACGTGCTGATGCAGGGACTTCCGGCGGCGCGCGTCGCATGGAAGCCGATCGAGGGCGTCTTTCTCTCAAATCGAGGCCTGGTCCTGCCGTCGATACCGATCGAGGAAGCAAATCTCTGGGTGATTGCTGCGGCCGCGGCCGGACTGGTCGCGTTGTATCTGGTGCGGCGGCGCCTCATCGCACGGCAGATGGCGGACGGCCGGTCGCGCCGCCTGTGGCCTTACGCGTTGATCCTGGCGATCGGATTCCCGGCATTGGTGTCGCTCGGTCTGGGCGCGTCCTGGACCATCACGATGCCGGAACTGCGCGGCTTCAATTTTGTCGGCGGGTTGACGCTGGCGCCGGAATATTTCGCGCTGCTGGTCGCACTCGTCACCTACACTTCGGCCTTTATCGCCGAGATCGTGCGCAGCGGCATCCAGGCCGTACCCCGGGGCCAATGGGACGCCGCGCAAGCGCTCGGCCTGCGGCGAAGCTTCGTGCTTCAGCGCATCGTGCTGCCGCAGGCGCTGCGCGTCATCATTCCGCCGATGACCAGCCAGTATCTGAACCTGACCAAGAATTCCTCGCTGGCGGTCGCGGTCGGCTATCAGGACATCGTGTCGATTGCGAACACGACGCTGAACCAGACCGGACAGGCGATCGAAGCGATTGCGGTCATCATGCTGGTGTTCCTGACCATCAGCCTCGGCATCAGCCTGTTCATGAACTGGTATAACGCGCGCATCGCGCTGGTGGAGCGCTGATCCCATGACGTCAGTGACGGATGCTCCCCAAAATCCGCTGCCGTTCCAGTCGCGATATCGCGGGACCGCGGGCGGTCGCGTCATCGGCTGGTTGCGCGCGAATCTGTTCGCATCGATCCCCTCCGCCGTCATTTCCGTGGCTCTGATCTTCCTGCTGGCAAAGGCGTTTGTGAGCCTCGCGCAGTGGGGCTACTGGAATGCGATCTGGATACTTCCGACCGACCAGACCGGTCCTTGCCGGGCGATTCGCGGACTGGGCGCCTGCTGGGCCGTCATCCCTGAAAAATATCGCTTCATCCTGTTCGGCACCTATCCGTTCGATCAGCAGTGGCGGCCGGCGCTCGCGACGCTGATCTTCATTGGCCTGTTCTATCTGTCGAGCCGGCGCACCTGGTGGCGCAGGGAACTGGTGCTGGTATGGGCCGCCGCGCTGGTCCTGATCGGCCTGCTGATGTGGGGCGGCATCTTCGGGCTCTCCTACGTCTCCCAGGATCGCTGGGGCGGCCTGCCGGTGACGCTGATCCTGGCGACGTTCGGGCTCGCCTTTGGCTTTCCGCTCGGAATCCTCATCGCCCTTGGCCGCCGTTCCAGGCTTCCGGCAATCCGGTCGATCTGCGTGCTCTACGTCGAACTGATCCGCGGCGTGCCGCTGATCAGCCTGCTGTTCATGGCGAGCGTGATGTTTCCGCTGTTCATGCCCGATGGCGTCAACGTCGATAAGCTGCTGCGGGCCCAGATCGCGTTCATTCTGTACGCCGGCGCCTATCTTGCGGAAGTCATCCGCGGCGGCTTGCAGGCCGTCCCCAGGGGACAGCATGACGCCGCCGACGCGCTCGGGCTCTCGTACTGGAAGAAAAACGGCCTGATCATCCTGCCGCAGGCGATTCGCCACGTGATCCCGCCGCTGGTGAATACGTTCATCGCCTTCTTCAAGGACACCAGCCTGGTTCTGATCATCGGCATCTTCGACCTGCTGACGACGGCCAAGACCTCCATCATCGATCCCGCCTGGCAATCCTTCAGCGTCGAAGTCTATTTGTTCGTGGGATTGATCTACTTCGTCTTTTGCTATGCCATGTCGCGCTACAGCCGGCAGCTTGAAGCGCAGGCCAAATCGAACTAATCGAACCAATACAACCGGAAGCCTGCGCAAGCCGGCCGCCGACAGGCAAAGCAAGAAGGCAAGGTTTTCCAAATGCTCACCGTCCATCATCTCGGTAAATCGCAATCCGAGCGAATTGTCTGGCTGTGCGAAGAGCTGGCAATCCCCTACGAACTGAAGCGATATGCGCGCGATCCCGTCACGATGCTTGCGCCGGCCGATTACAAGGCGTTGCATCCGATCGGGGCGGCGCCGGTCATCACCGACGGCGATCTGGTGCTGGCGGAATCCGGCGCGGTGGTGGACTACATCATCGCCAAATACGGCGATGGCCGGCTGACGCCAAAGGCAAGCCATCCCGATTTCGCGCCCTTTCTCTACTGGTTCCACTTCGCCAACGGCACCCTGCAGGCGAACATGGGACGCAACATGATCCTGAACCGCCTGAAGCCGCCGGACGACAATCCGGTGCTCCTCGCCACCAAAGCGCGGGTCGACCGCGCCTTTGATCTCGTCGATGCGCGCACGCGTGAGGCGGAATATCTGGCAGGCAGCGAGTTCACCTCGGCCGACATCATGATGGGCTTCTCGCTCACCACCATGCGCTATTTCCTGCCCTATGATCTCGCGCGCTGCCCGAACATCATCGGCTATCTCGCGCGCGTCAGTGCGCGCCCGGCCTATCGCCGCGCCATGGAAAAGGGCGATCCGGGGATGGCTCTGCTGCTGAACTGAGCGATCAATTGCAAGCTTGTTCCGCACGGATTCGCAGCCGGCTGCTATTTTTGCGTTGACGCGTTCTCTTCGCGCAAATCGGTTTTATCCGAACGCGTCGTGGATTTTGGTTTCGGTAAGCCGGTCGTTCTGCTGACGTATCCGGTTCTTGAACCGGTGACCGACCACGATGAGCGTCCCGCGACGCGGCTCGGTCGCTTCGACATCGTGCGCTACAGACAGTTCGGCTTCGACCGGCTGGTTATCCTGGGTCACCGCTTCGAGCGCGGAAAGAAATTTCCGGCCTGCGGCGGTGATTTCCCATCCCGCATGATCGCGAACCACGTAGCCGGAGCCAAAAATGTCCATGGACTGGACCCGTCCCGCAAGACGCTTGATCCGCGCGGCCCAGTCCGGACCGCTGGCGGAGAGGATGATGATATCTCTTTTCAGTGAATGAAGCGTGGCTCGACCGCTGCCATGACTGGCCAATATCTTCAGAATAGCAACTTGTATACTCACACCAACGCCTCGGATCGCTATGGTTGTTTTTCTTCAGCGCGATCAACGGCTTCAGTAGTATTTCGTCGTGGCCGCCGTCCAGCGGACGCGGCCACTTATCCGCAGCCTTGAGCCGATGGCCGCGCACAACAACCATCACATGAGCGTCATCAATTCCGCGCCGCGGCAACCGATGAACAGCGGCGAGCCGCCCTAGGCCTTCACCAGACTCTTGAACCCGCCATAGATCATCCGCTTGGTGTCGAACGGCATCGATTTCGGATCCATCATCGACTTGAGCCGCGCATCGGCCATCACCTTGGCATTGGTTCTGTCGCGGTGCGCGCGGGATTTATACGTGATCCAGGAGAAGATCACCGTCTCGCTTGGCTTGAGCTTGACGCTGCGCGGAAACGAGGTGAGCTTGCCGACCTTGACGTCGTCGGCCACCCATTCGCGATAATCCAGCGCGCCGTGTTCGCGCCAGACCTTCCCCGCCTTGGTCGCCATGCGGCGGTAGGCTGCAAGCTTCTTCTTCGGGACGGCGACGATAAATCCATCGACATAGGACATCGGCGACGACTGTCGCCTGTTGGCACGAAGCGGACATGGCGCAACGTCCGATTTGCAGTCCGCGTTTCAGGGGAAGAGCGGAAGTCAAATCTCGGGACCGTTGGGTCCGTTGATGACCCCACTCGGACCTCATAGGGAATTCCTGTGAACTTCTTGCGGCCACTCCTAGACCCACCATGGGGCTCAAGGGAGGGATTAGGTCATGGCTATTGTACAATTTACGCGCTTCAAAAGCGACAAACCTGAGGAAATGATCAAGACCGCCAAGCAGGCGAAGGCGATCTTCGAAAAGCACGGTGCCGAATTTCTTCGGCTTTCCCGGTTTCACACTGGTATGTGGGCCGGGGAATTTCTTGTCTCTACGCGCTATTCCAGTTGGGAAGTGTACGGAAAGGTACAGGAGGCGGTGGCAAAGGACGAAGCATTTGCGAAGCTGTACGCGCGCACAGCTACCTTTGCCGAGTTGAGGGGCCGCAACATCGCGGTTAGCATCGATCTCTGAGGCTCCGCTGTGGCTTGCGAGCGCTGCTTCGTCGAGCATTGAGGTTCTTGTGAGCCGCATCGGCCGCAACGGTCTTGACTGGGTGACAATGAATGCTTCCCCACAAAAGCGGCAAGGCGATCGAGGCTTTCGGACAGAAGCGCTGGCGCGCTGTTGAGCCAGCCATCGCCTGCTCCATGGCAATGGCGGTCGACCGGCAGGCGACAGTGCGGCCGGTCTTCTCGCGCGGGAATCAGGCCGGCGTCCGACAGCGAGTCGAGATGCTTATGGATCGCGGGTAGCGACATCGCAAAGGGCTGCGCGAGTTCGCTCAGGCAAGGTTTCGCTCCCGCCAAGCTCTGCGCGCGCAGCGAGATGTCGGGTGGGATCGCTAGCGAGCGGCGGCAAAGGTGCGGTCCGGCACAAATCTATCGCTATACTCAACCATAGGTTTGCGCTTTATGGGCGGACAAACTGGACGTGTCGCGGCGCTGTCTTACGACTAATGCCTAGTCATTCGGCTGGATCAATATTCCCGGTAGTACCGGCCACGCCGCTGCTGCAGTCCGAACGCCACGCGCGGATTGACGCCGCAATACACACCGCGCCCGGATGCCGACGCCATGCACTGGCCATAGGTAGCGTAGGAGCAGTCGCCGGGATAGCCGACGCCCCTGCCCTGGACGCAATAGGGATAATCATATGCCGCAGCCGGCGAAGTGCCGGCCGCCGTTGCAGCCGCCGCCGCCGACAAGGCCAATATCGCTAACATCGCATTGCGCATGACCGCTCTCCTTCGAAGCCAAAAGGCCGCGTCGCCACTTCTACAAAAACACCGCGGCCTCAGGAATGTTCCGGCAACGCCGGTCACTCCACCTTCGCAATGTTGGCGCCCTCGATCACCTTCTTCCATTTTTCGGTTTCGGCGGCGATATCGGCGCCGAATTTTTCCGGCGTCTGGATCAGCGGCTCGCCGCCGAGCTCGATCAGGCGCTTCTTCATGTCCGGCTCGGCCAGGACCGCGTTGATCTCCGTATTGAGCTTGGCAATGATCTCCTTCGGCGTGTTCTTGGGCGCCCCCATGCCGAACAGCGCGCTCGCCTCGTAACCTTTCACCGTCTCGGCCACGGTCGGCACGTCGGGCAATTGCGAGGACCGCTCCGCCGTGGTCACGGCCAGCGCGCGCAAGGCGCCGGAACGGATGTGCTGAATGATCGAGGGCATGTTGTCGAAGATCACCTGCACCTGGCCGCCGAGCATATCGGTGATCGCCGGCGCGGCGCCGCGATAGGGCACGTGCTGCATCTTGATATCGGCCATCGACATGAACAGTTCGCCGGACAGATGCACGGATGTGCCGTTGCCGGACGACGCCATGTTCACCTTGCCCGGATTGGCCTTCGCATAGGCGATGAACTCGGCGACGGTTTTCGCCGCCACGTCCTTGTTGACCGTCATCACGTTCGGCACACGGTTGAAGGACGCGACCGGCGCGATATCGCGGACGAAATTGAACTTCAAATTGGCGTAGAGCGTCGCGTTGATGAAGTTCGCGGGATTGATCAGCAGCACCGTGTAGCCATCCGGCTCGGCATTGACGACGGATTCGGTGGCGATATTGTTGCCGGCGCCGGGCTTGTTTTCGATCACGAATTGCTGGCCGAACTTCTCCGAGAGCCGCTGTCCGATCAGCCGCGCGATGATGTCGGTGGCGCCGCCGGGGGGATATCCGACAACCCAGCGCACCGGCCGCGTCGGATAATCCAGCGCCGAGGCGCTGCCGATCGAAGCGACCGCCGAAAGGCCGAGTGCCGTGAGACAGATCGCGGTGCGGCGTGAAATCATCAACCTTCTCCCTGAAGTCCCGGGTTCGAAAAGCCCCGCGTTCCTATTGAGTTGCGTTCCCATTGAATTAATGGCGGCCCGCGTTGTAACAAACAAACTCCCATGCGGCCAGTGCGACACAAGCGCTCCCGGCCGCGACGAAAGGATAAGGCATGTCTGTCAAGGTGAATGCGCTCGATCATCTCGTGATCAATGTCTCCGACGTGGCGCGTTCCACCGAGTGGTATCGCAAGATCCTCGGCATGGAAGTCAGGGTGTTCGATCCGGGCCCAGGCAAGACGCCGCGGACGTCGCTGGTGTTCGGCCACCAGAAGATCAATGTCCGCCCGCGCAACGCCGACAAGGTCGAGTGGTTCACGGCCGACCACGAAACCGCCGGCAGCGACGATTTGTGTTTCCTGACCGCGAGCACGCCGGACCAGGTGGTCGCGCATCTCAAGGCCAATGGCGTCGCGATCGAGGAAGGCCCGGTCGCCAAACAGGGCGCCCGCGGCGCCCTGCGTTCGGTCTATTGCAGGGATCCCGACGGCAGCTTGATCGAGATTTCGTCGTATGAAGGGAACGGGTAGCTCTCCCGCCGTTGCGAGGAGCCAACGGGTGGCGCGAATGCGCGTCCATTGGCAGGCTCCGCGAAGCAATCGATCCGGAACGGGGAACGTATGGATCGCTTCCGCCTTCGCTCTTGAGATGCGACGGACGGTCGTCGCTAACGCTTCTCGCGATGACGGCTGCGGGGAAAACGAAACCAAGGAAACGATCATATGCGGACGCCTGGCTCAATATCCATCCGATTGGCGCGAACCTTCGCTTTCGCCCTCGCCTTGTCCCTCGCCACCAATGCCGCCTCGGCGCAAACCGCCGACACCATCCTCTTCAACGGCAAGATCCTGACCGTCGACAAGGATTTTTCGGTCCAGCAGGCGTTGGCAATCGGGCACGGGCGGATCGTCGCAACCGGTAGTTCGGCTGCGATGAAGAGGCTCGCGGGCGACAAGGCGAAACTGATCGATCTCGGCGGCCGCACCGTGATTCCCGGTCTGACCGACGGCCACATCCACGGCATCCGCGCCGCGCTGACTTTCGGCACCGAGGTGAACTGGATCGGCGTGCCGACCCTGAAGGAAGCATTGGAAAAAATTCGCCAAGCGGCGAAGGCTCAAAAGCCCGGCTCCTGGATTGCCGTCGCCGGCGGCTGGACCGAGGAACAATTCGCTGAAAAACGCCGGCCAACGCCAAGCGAGGTGACGGCGCTGGCGCCCGACAATCCCGTCTACATCCAGCATCTCTACGACTGGCTGCTGCTGACGCCAAAGGCCATGGAAGCGCTCAACATCCGGGACGACGCGGATGTCACGCCGGGCGGCAAGCTCGAGCGCGACGGCGACAAGCCAACCGGCGTGATCAACGCCAACGGCAATGCGCTCGGCAAGATTTTTGACCGGCTGCCGAAACCGACCATGGAGCAGCAGGTCGAAGGCTCGAGGAAATTCTTCCGCGAGATGAATAGCCTCGGCATTACCGGCATCGTCGATGGCGGCGGGGTCAGCATGTATCCGGCAAACTATCAGGCCGTGTTCAAGCTATGGCGCGACAAGCAGCTCACGGTGCGTGTCGCCTATCATCTATGCGCGCCGAAGCCGGGCAGCGAACTCTCGGATCTGCAGAACCTGACGCAATTGCTGCCGCCGGGTTTTGGCGACCCGATGCTGCACTTCAACGGGCCCGGCGAAATCCTGATCTGGGCCGACTGGACCGATGGCGACATCACGCCCGACGGCAAAGCCAAGCTCGCCGAGCTGCTGCGCTGGGCTGCCTCAAAGGGCTACACCATCCAGCTGCACTGGAATCCGGACCGCACCGCGCACGATTTGCTCGACGTGATCGAGGACATCAACAAGGATTACCCCGTGCGCAACCTGCGTTGGACGGTGCTGCACCTCTACAATGCCTCCGAAGACAATCTGAAGCGGATGAAATCGCTAGGCCTGATCTGGGGCGTGCAGGATGGGCTCTATTTCGGCGGCGAGCGGCTCCAGAAGGAGGTCGGCGCCGAACAGGCCAGGGTGATGCCGCGGATCGTAACCGCCATGAAACTGGGATTGACGGTTGCCGGCGGCACCGACGCGCACCGGGTGTCATCCTACAATCCGTTCGTCTCGCTGCAATGGTATCTTGACGGCACCACGATCGGCGGGGTCCAGACGCGCGGCGAGACGGAGGCCCCGAGCCGTCATCAGGCGCTCGAGATGTACACCCGAAATTCGGCCTTCATGGCCAACGACGACGACAAGCGCGGCACGCTGGAGGCCGGCAAATTCGCCGACCTCGCGGTGCTGTCCGCGGACTATCTGACCGCGCCGGTGAAGGAAGTCGGAAGAATCAAGTCGGTGCTAACCATGGTCGGCGGCGAGGTGGTGTATGCGGCGGCGCCGTTTGCGAATTTGGCGCGCGAAACCGGCCAATGATCCTGGAACGCAGCGACGACCTATCCGGCGTAGTTCAAGAGCGAAGACGGAAGCCGTCGAAATGCCGCTCAATGCCCGAATGCTACCGGGCGGAACGCCTGCAGCAGATGCTGGTCGATTTTCTCGCCCATCTCTTCCATCATGAGATACGCCTTGGCGTGAGTGAATTGCAGCCGGTAGGCGCGCTTCTCGACCAGCGCGGCGTAGATATCCACGATCGTGGTCACGCGCACGATGTCGCTGATCTGATTGCCGCTGAGGCCGTTGGGATAGCCGGTACCGTCAAGGAATTCATGGTGGTGCAGCACCACGTCGAGCATTTCCGGCGGGAAGCCACCCTGGGCGGAGAGCGCGTCATAGCCGCGGCGCGGATGCTGGCGCATCTCCTCCATTTCCACCGGCGTCAGCGCCGTGGGCTTGTCGAGGATCGCCACCGGGACGAAGGCCTTGCCGACATCGTGCAACAGGGCGGCACGGGCAAGACGGCGCTGGTCGTCCTCGCGCATGCCGAGATGCTGCGCGAAGGCGACGGCAAATCCGGTGACAAACAGGCAATGCCGATAGGTATCGGTGTGATGGCAACCGACCGTCGTCAGCCATTCGCGCAGCGACGAATGCTTGATGGCCCTGAGAATCTTGTTTTCGGCTTCCACGACGTCGCTGAAATTCAGCGGCACGCCGGCCGGAAGTTTTTCGAATATCTTGACCATCACGCCATGCGCCGCCTCGACGCCCCTGTTCAGGGCCTTGCCGCGCGCGGTCGCGTCAAATCCATCATTGTCCGGAAATGCGGCGCGGATGCGCTGCAGGATGCCCTGCGCATCGAACGGCCTCGAAATCGTATCGGTGGCGCCCAGCGCCCAGGCCTGCATCGACCCGTGATGAAGCGCGTCCGCCAGCACGAACAGCCGCGGCATCTCGCGGTAAGCCTCACCCCGCAGCTTGTTGCGAACGAGCTGCACGCTTTCGGAAGAACGCAGATTGATATCGACCACGATCCCCGAGAGATCGCGCGCGGGAGCATCCGGAATAGCCGAAGTCGCGATGGTGTCGACTTCGCCGACCGTTTGCAGAATGGTGGCGAGTTCACCGCTTTTGTCGATCCGATCCGATGCCAACAGCAACCGGCGTTTCGTCGGAGTCTTATTGGTTGAAACTGTCATGGATCCCCAGAACCTTGCGGTGATGACCGACACAATCCAGGGTACCGGACAAGGAGTTCCTTGCGGCTTAAAAGGTATCGTCAATGGCGCTCAAATCTGATCGCTACAATTTTAGTGATCGGGTTTAGCGATCGGCGCCCGGCCGTGTCCGGTGGTTTGCCATCGGCGAAAGCGGATGATCCACGGCACGGCCACGGCGAATTGGATGGCCGCTTTCGCGGGGCATGACGAAAAATCCGCCGGAGAAATTCTCCGGCGGATCCTTGTCCTGTCTGACGCGTGTCTTACGCCTTCATGTTCGCCTTCACCGCTTCCGCCGTGATCGGCAACGAGCGGACGCGTGCGCCGCAGGCGTTGAAGATCGCATTGCCGAGCGCGGGCGCGATAACGGTCACCGCCGGCTCGCCGACGCCGGTGGCTTTCTCGCCATTGGCGATGACGTTGACGGCCACTTCCGGCATCTGACTCATCCGCAACGGGGTGTAGGTATCGAAATTGGTTTGCTCGATACCGCCATCCTTCAGCGTCGCCTTCTCATACATCGCGAGCGAAAGTCCCCACAGCGCCGCACCCTCGACCTGGGCCCGGATGTTGTCGGGATGCACTTGCGTGCCGACGTCGGTGGCAACCGTCAGCTTCTTGACCTTGACCTCGCCGGACGGCGCCACCGCAACATGGGCCACGCACGCGGTCCAGCTTGCGGTCGCCCGTTCCTGCGACGAGACGCAGGCTACCCCCATGCCCTCACCTTTCGGCAGTTGCTTGGTGCCGTAGCCGGCCAGCCCCATCGCGGCGAGCAAGGTGTTGCGCAGGCGCTGCGCACCACCGTCGTTCTTGCCTTTGCCGTCGAGCAGCGCGATCCGGTATTCCGCGGGATCCTTGCCGGCGGCGTGGGCGAGTTCGTCGATCATGCTTTCGACCGCCCAGAAGGTCCAGCCCGGCGCAACCGACCGCAACTGTCCCGACGGGGTGGCGTTGTGCGCCATCTCGTTGAGAATGGCGCGGACGTTGTGATTGGGCACGGAGTAGAAGAAGTCCGCACCGTTCACGGTGAAGGCATCGAGCGGGCCTTTCTTGTCGACCGAGGGTGAGAGGAAATCAGGAATTCCCCACCGCTTGGTCGGCCAGGCACTGACCACGTCGTGATTGAGTGCGATCAGCTTGCCGTCGGCGTCGAGGCCCGCCTTGACCTTCTGGAACGTCAGCGGGCGCGAATAGTCCATGGTCATGTCGTTTTCGCGCGAATAGATGACCTTGACCGGTTTGCCGACCGCCTTGGCCGCCTGCACCGCAGGGACCATCATGTCGGCGTCGAGACGCCGGCCGAAGCCGCCGCCCAGCCACATCTGATGCATCACGACGAATTTGGGATCGACCTCGGCGGCACCGGCTGCGATCGCACCGGAGCGCGTCGCGAACTGGTTGCCGGAATAGATGTGCCAGATATCGCCCTTCAGTTCGGCAGTGGCATTCATCGGCTCGAGCGGCGCGTGAATGTTGATGCTGGTGGTGTATTCCGCCTCCATCACCTTCGCCGCCGTCCCGAAGGCCGCCGCCGTATCGCCGTCCTTGACGAAGAACTGCCCGGAATCGTCGAGCGCCTGCAGCCGCTTGGCTTCTGACAGCAGCAACTCGCTCGACAATTTTGCGTTCGGACCGCCGTCATAGCTGATCTTGAGCGCGTCGGCGGCCTTGCGGGCGTTGGCGTAGGTGTTGGCGACCGCCACCACCCAACCGGTCGTGCTTCCGGTCTTGTCGTCGAGCGTGACGGCCTTGATGAAGCCCGGCACCTTCTTCGCCGCAGCATCGTCGACCGCTTTCACCGTGGCGCCGTAGCGCACCGGCGGGGTCACGACCTTGCCGTAGACCATGCCCGGCAGCATGACGTCGATGCCGTATTTGGCCGTGCCGTTGGTCTTCGAGGGGATATCGAGCTGCGGCACCGAGACGCCGATCAGGGTGTACTGTTCGGGGCTCTTGAGCTTGATCGCCTTGAGTTCGTCCGGCGTGAAGGTTTTGGTCGCCTTGCCGCTCTTGACGATTTCGGCAAAGCTCATCGACTTCTTCGACTTCGGATGCGAGATCGTGGAATCGCGGACCACCAGCTCGCTGGCGGGAACGCCCATCGAGGCTGCGGCCGCATCCGTCAATGCGATACGCCCCGCGGCACCCGCGCGGCTCATCGCATCGAAGTTCATCATCGTGCTCCAGCTGCCGCCGGTGATCTGCGCGCCGAGTACGGGGTCGTTGAACTTCGGATCGTTGGAAGCGAGCTGAACCCGCATATCCTTCCAGTTCGAGCCGAGCTCTTCGGCGACGATCTGGGCCATGGTGGAGGCAATGTGCTGACCCATGTCGGCCTTGCCGCAGGTCACCGTGACGATGCCGTCGGGCGCGATCGAATACCAGACGCTGGGGTCGAAATTGCCGGCGGCGGCGAATGCCTGGTCGGCGCCGAGCATGCCGGGAACGGCGGAGTAGCCGAGCGCCAGCCCTGCGGCGGCGGTGCCGACGAGGAACGAGCGGCGGCTGAGGTCGGCGGGTTCGTTATTGACGTTTTCGGTGGCGATTTTCACGTGCGTATTCATGTTGCCCTCCGCTCGGTGCCGGCGTTGGAGGCGGTACGCATTTCGGACGCGGCGCGCATGATTGCCTTCTGGATGCGCGAATAGGTCATGCAGCGGCAGAGATTGCCGTCCATATGCGCGACCACTTCATCCTTGGTCGGATTGGAATTCTTGGAGAGCAGCGCCGCCGCCTGCATGATCTGGCCGGACTGGCAATAGCCGCATTGCGGAACCTGCTCGACGATCCAGGCCTTCTGCAGGGGATGGTCGCCCTTGGCGCTGAGGCCTTCGATGGTGGTGATCTTCTTGCCGACGGCGTCGCTGACCGAGGTCTGGCAGGATCGAACGGCCTCGCCGTTGACGTGAACCGTGCAGGCGCCACACAGGCCGGCGCCGCAACCGAATTTCGTGCCGGTCATCTGCAATTGTTCGCGGATGACCCAGAGCAGCGGCGTATCATTGGCCGCTTCGACGGACATATTCCGTCCGTTGATATTCAGATTAGGCATTTGCGCTTCCCCTGCCGGTGCATGAAGCCGCTTACGGCGGCAACTCACTTTTGGGTATTGGCCGGCACCCACCGGGTCGATGCCAGTTGGCGCGCAGAATGATACCGATCCCGGTGAGAGGCAATTCAATTTGGAATTGCTCGAAGAGAATATAATTTTGAAGTTTTGAATTGTGCGCTGCGGCAAAGCCTTGTCACTGACTTGTCAATCGCGCGCGCCGCGGCAGACATCCCCTTCCGTTTCCGCATTTCCCAACCGCGAAGGGATCGCGCTAGGATGCAGTCGGCCGGAACAGAACGGCAAATATCCCTGGGAAGTCGCAATGCCAAAGATCAATCGTGACGGGGTCAACATCTACTACGAGATTCACGGCAGCGGCCCGCCGCTCCTGCTGACCCACGGCTATTCGTCGACGTCGGCAATGTGGCAGGGCCAGATCGAGGCGCTCTCAAAGCGTCATAAGCTCGTGTTGTGGGACATGCGCGGCCACGGCCAGTCGGATTATCCCGGCGATGGCGCAGCCTATAGCGAAGCACTGACGGTCGGCGACATGGCCGCGCTGCTCGACGAAGTCGGCGCCGACAAGGCGATCGTCGGCGGGCTCTCGCTCGGCGGATATATGTCGCTGGCGTTCTATCGTACGCACCCGGACCGCGTGCGCGCGCTTCTGATCATCGACACCGGACCGGGTTTCAAGAAGGACGACGCCCGCGAAGTCTGGAACAAGCGCGCCCATGACACCGGCGACCGTTTTGAGCGCGAAGGCCTCGAGGTTCTCAAATCCGCCAGCCGCGAACGCTCCAGCGTGACCCATCGCGATGCGTCGGGTCTCGCCCGCGCCGCGCGCGGCATGCTGACGCAACGCGATGCCCGCGTGATCGAAATCGCTGCCCGACATCAAGGTGCCTTCGCTGGTCGTGGTCGGCGCCGACGACACGCCGTTCCTGGCCGCCTCCGACTACATGGCGGCCAAGATTCCCGGCGCGCAGAAAGTGGTGGTCCCGGCCGCGGGCCACGCCGTCAACATCGACCAGCCACAGGCCTTTATCGAGGCGGTGCTGCCGTTCCTTGATGGCCTCGGTACAAAGGCAGCGCAGAAGGGCGCCGCATGAAAATACTTGCCGCCAGAACGCTTGCCACCGCGGCATCGCTGGTCATTGCTTGTGCCTTCGCGGGTACCTTGACGGGTACCTTGGCAGGCACCTCGGTGCCCGCCCTTGCCCAGCATCTGCCGCCGATTGGCGGCCCCTACGCCCCTCCCTTCACCGCGACCTTGTCGAACAACACGCCGCTGGCTTTCGGGATGGATACGGAAGCCGCCGCGCGTGCGCTCGGCACCCCGCTCAATTATGTCAGCGGCCGTCCCGGCAACGAAATCTACCTGACGTTCCGCGATATCGGCGGCAGCGGATTGTTTTATAAGAAAGACCGGCTCTATCTGCTATTCCGCAAGGGCAAGTTGGCCGGCTGGAAAGGCGACTGGGGTCACAACTGGATGTGGCAGTAACCCGCCGCTTTCGCGCTCTCAACAAAACTTCGTGCAATCCTCAACTAAACTGCAACCTTCAACCAAAATGCAACCTTCAACCAAAATGGATAACTCGTGGGACAAGATATCAAGCTGACGGCTTCGGACGGTTTCAAACTGGGCGGCTATCGCGCCGACCCCGCTGATACACCCAAGGCTACCAAAGGCGGCCATCGTCGTGATCCAGGAAATTTTCGGCGTCAATCACCACATCCGCTCGGTCTGCGACCGGCTGGCGAGCGCCGGCTATGTCGCCATCGCGCCGTCAATCTTCGATCGTATCACGCCGGACTTCCAGTCCGGCTATTCGCCCGATGAGGTGGCCAATGCGCGCAAATTCGTCGCCAATCCCGATTGGGCGGCGATGCTGCGCGACACCCAGGCCGCCATCGACGCGGTCAAGGGCGTCGGCCCCGTCGGCATCATCGGCTTCTGCCTCGGCGGCAGCATCGCTTATGCGGCTGCGACCAAACTGTCGGGCCTCTCGGCCGCCGTCGGCTATTACGGCGGCGCGGTGGTTCGCTTCGCCGACGACAAGCCGCAAGTGCCGACGCAATTGCATTTCGGCGAAAAGGATGCGGGCATTCCGCTGACCGATGTCGAGACCATCAGGACCAAGCGGCCGGATGTCGAAGTCTACGTCTATCCCGGCGCGCAGCACGGCTTTCACTGCGACGAGCGGGCAAGCTACGACAAGGCCAGCGCGGATATCGCCTGGCCTCGCAGTCTCGCGTTTTTCGGCAAGCATTTGAAGTGACGACGCGTCATTCCGGGGCGTCAGCGCGAACTACGATGTGCAATTGCACATCTGAGGTTTGGTCCTTCGGAGCATCCCGGAATGACGGTGAGAAAACTCAGAACCAGCGCTCGCCGACGAGCACGGTGTCGCCCGGACTGACGGGGGTGCCGGGCGGGACCACATAGCGTTCCGTCCCGGCAGCATCCGTGTGGGTCACGGTCACGCGGTCACGCCGGGCGCGCGGCGAGAAGCCGCCGGCAATCGCGACCGCACTCTCGACCGTCATGTTCGGCACATAGGGATATTGCCCGGGGGCTGCGACTTCGCCGAGGATGAAGAAAGGCCGGTAAGCTTCGATTTCGACCGCGACCGAGGGATCACGAATAAAGCCGCCGCGCAGCTTGCCGGATATTTCCGCGGCCAATCCCGCCGGCGTGCGTCCGCGGGCCGGCACCGAGCCGATCAGCGGCACGGTGATCGAGCCGGCGGCATCGATCGCGTAGGTATTGGTGAGACCTTCCTGGCCGTAGACCACGACGCGGAGCTTGTCGCCGGCATCGAGATGATAGGACGCGTCGTAGCGGACCGGCGCAGGCTCGACATAGGCGACTTGTGCCGGCGCAAGAGCGTACGATCCACGAGGGGCCGCGGCAAAGGCGGAGCGAAGGGCCGTGATCGCACCGCCGCCACTGGAATCGACGACCGCAGCGGGGGCCGGCGCATAGGTCGGGCCATAGGCCATTGAATCAAGATCGCCCTGCGGCGCGACCGCGACCGGTCCGGTCGTGCGCATGCAGCCCGACAGCGCGAGCGCGGTCATGATCGTCGTGATCGATATCAGAAACGCGCGCGCAACCGGCACCGGAGCCATCCCTCAAAGCGAGATAGCCTAGTCTTGCACCGCTTATGGTTAACAAAGGGTTTTTTACGGACGAAACAGAAAAGCCGAAATAGAAAAGCCGCAATAGAAAAGACAAAACGGGAAAGAAACGCGGGAAAGCCTCGCGACCGGCTTTCCCGCCGCGCAGAACGATCAGGCGGTCACGCCGGCGCCGATCGGGCACGACACACCGGTGCCGCCCAGTCCGCAATAGCCGGCCGGATTCTTGGCGAGATATTGCTGATGATAATCCTCGGCAAAATAATACTCGCCGGACGGCGCGATCTCGGTAGTGATGGCGCCAAGGCCTTTGGCCGCCAGCGCCTTCTGGTACATCGCTTTCGACGCATCCGCGGCTTTGCGTTGCGCGTCGCCGAACGTGTAGATCGCCGAACGATACTGGGTGCCGACATCATTGCCCTGGCGCATACCTTGCGTCGGGTTGTGATTTTCCCAGAACGTCTTCAGGAGCTTCTCGTAGGAGATCTTCTTCGGATCGAACACGACCTGCACCACTTCGGTGTGACCGGTGCGGCCCGAGCAAACCTCTTCATAGGTCGGGTTGGCGGTGTGGCCGCCGGCATAGCCCACGGAAGTAGAGTAGATGCCATCGCCAAGCTCCCAGAACTTGCGCTCCGCGCCCCAGAAACAGCCGAGCCCGAACACCGCCTGCTCGAGACCTGCGGGATAAGGCGGCTGCAGCTTGCGGCCGTTCACGAAATGGGTGGTGGCGGTCGGTATCGGCGTGGCTCGGCCCGGCAACGCTTCGGCTGCGCTCGGCAACGCGGTGGTCTTGCGCATGAACAACATGGATTACCTCCAGGCAGCATCGGCCGAGGCGGAAACGCCGTCGTCCGGTTGGACTTCTATATAGGTCTTTACGCCGATTGCGGCAGCCCCGTTACGCCAGACCGGTCGCAACCCGGCAGTTGGTCTAGTCCCTCGCATAGCCGATCAGCGGCTTGCGCGGCCGGAACAAAATCATCAGCAGAATGCCTGCCACGCCCAGCACGGCGAAAACCGGCTGGTCCAGCAGCACTTTGACGACGCTGTTCCAGAGCCAGGGCGAGGCGCCCTCGACCCAGGTCCGGAAAGCCTGCTGGCTGGACTGGTGAATGTCGTTCCAGAACTGGCCGAACCGGGTGAAACGCAGGGTCTGGTCGGCCACGAAACGTGCGCCGTCATAGACCATGAAGATGAACCCGCCGGCCAGGAGCAGCAGGCCGATAAGCCGGAAGAAACCGCGGATCATGCGTCACCTTGTATCTGTCGTGCCTCAAAGGCCGTCAGCCCAATACCGGGGCGTCCGGAGAAATTCAACCTCATCAGCACCTTATGCGCCATTTCCGGCCCCTTTCCCCGACATTCGGGCAGGCTGGAAAGCGTTGACGGTGCAGGACGCGCCCTCTATAAGACCCTCAATGGCGGCGGGCGCAATCCCGCCGCCGCTGTTCTTTGAGCAGCGCCGCTTGCGGGGTATTTTGGCTTCCGACCATGGCATCCCAAAGAACAGCCTGAAAAAGAACACCCTTAAAAAACGCTTAAATACACCCTGGAAAACACAAAACGTCTATCACGCAATTTGAACGGCCGGCGCGCTCAAGCCCGACCACATCCGAGCGAACACCGCCGAAGGACAGTTGAGAGAACATGGCCAATACCACTTCCGCCAAGAAGGCGACCCGCAAGATTGCCCGCCGCACCATCATCAACAAGTCACGCCGCACCCAGATGCGCGGCGCCGTTCGCACCGTCGAGGAAGCGATCAAGAAGGGCGACCGCGATGCGGCCCTGAAGGCGATGGCGCACGCGGAACCGGAACTGATGCAAGCCGCACAACGCAACATCATTCACAAGAACAATGCGAGCCGGAAGGTATCGCGCCTGACGCACCAGATCGCCAAGCTCGCCAAGTAAAATCGTCGAGTAACTCGTCAAGTAACTCGTCAAGTTGGCTGAGCGGGTTATCTGGCGGTATGATCCGCGACTGAAGAATGAATTGACTGAAAAAGATATTCGTCAAAAAGCCCGGCTCCGCCGGGCTTTTCTTTTGTGTAACCAAATTGTCTCATTGCTGAACAGCAGACTGCGTGTCATATTTCTTTGCGCCCGTATTTTTACGAGGCGCAGTTTGTTGCGCCGGCAATGCTATGCGCTCACGTGAAGCGCATTTGCAGTGTTGCGCGGATCGATCCGCGGATTGGACACGGCCCGTGCCCGCGGCTCGAAAATACCGCTCGGGAGTTACCCGAAAAAACAATCGCGAAAAACTTCGTTTCGATAATCACTTATCCCCATAGCGAGTGCGGGTGGTTCGAAAACCGGTCCGCCCATGAGCGTACGTAAAAATTTTATGAAAATTTTTTGCGGGGGCTGCACGATTTGTCATGATGCCGCGCGCGCGCAATTCTGTGCACGAATCCAAAAACTTGCTTTCGAGCTTCACGATTGCATCGTTGCAACACTAGCGAAGACTCGCACGTCTGCCTCGAATCAACGGATTGTCAGAAATTACGCTTGGTGTATCTCTTAGATCGTTCGCGACATTCACGGCTCTCCAGACCAGCGCGGTTTGAGACCCAGGGGTGGACGTGCAAATCGGCGGCGGTGTGCGCGTTAGCGACGCTTTCCAAGCGGTGCTAAGTTGGTAACTCATAGCAATATGAGGACGGCTGTTCTGTGTCTAAATTTCTCGGACGTGGTGCTCTCCAAGCGGGTGCTTCGAACCAGAGAGAACAAAAGAGATGCGGAACTGCAGACGGCCAAGGGCAATCGGGGACGCGTGGTTCGTGAACGTGTTGAAGACGGCAGACTGAACTACGCGGCGGCTCGGCGCTGGACATCACGATGTTTGGTAGCGGCAGACTGACTTTGAAAACACTTGTAAGCTGATAACTCGCCGCGTTTCCGCGGCGAGAGGGGGAGGTAGTATGTTTTACGGGATCATCATCGCGACATTCGACATTCGTATTTCGAACGAGACCATATCGGACTCCGAGATCGTATCGGACTCCCTGAGTATTATTTCCAGCCCTCCCACGCGAACTCCGGAAAGACCGTCGAGTACGCGCTGACCTCGCGGACAGCTTTTTTCTCCAGCCCATGATCTGACCAACGGCGCTTCGCCGAACGGCTGGTCTATGTCCGGAGCGGAAAGCATTGCTTGAGGTCACGCCTTCGCAGGAACCTTTGGCAGGAACACTTGGCAAAAGTCCTTGGCAAGAAACCCTGCACGGCGATTTCGCATAGCAATTTTACTCTTTCAGAAAAGTTCTCCGACAATGACAAACACGGAACAGGATCGCTGGTCGCGGGTAAAAGGCCGATTGCGCTCGAGCGTCGGCGACGACGTTTATTCAAGCTGGTTCGCACGGATGGACCTCGAAAACGTGCAGCAGGAAAGCGTTCGGCTGTCGGTCCCGACGACCTTCCTTAAAAGCTGGATCCAGGCGCATTACGCCGAGCGCGTGCTGTCGTGCTGCCAGGCCGAGATGCCCGAAGTGCACCGGATCGAATTGACCGTGCGCACGGCGATGCGATGCGCCGCGCCCGCCAAGGAAGCGACTGTGCCGGTCGAAGCCCGCCGCATCGAGCGCGCCGATGGCCGCCCCGTCCCCGAACTGCGCTCGGTCGCGACCGCGCCGGTCTCCGCAAGCCATGATGCGCTCGGCGGCTCGCCGCTCGACCCGCGGCTGACCTTCGCCAGTTTCGTGATCGGCCGCTCCAACACGCTGGCCCATGCGGCCGCGCGTCAGGTCGCCGAGGGCCGCCGCGGCGATGCCGTGATGTTCAACCCGCTCTACATTCACGCCGGCGTCGGGCTTGGCAAAACCCATCTGCTGCAGGCGGTGACCTGGGCCGGCAATTCCGGGAGCGAGCGCAAGGTGCTCTATCTCACCGCCGAGAAATTCATGTACGGCTTCGTCGCCGCGCTGAAGACGCAGACGGCGCTGGCCTTCAAGGAAGCGCTGCGCGGCATCGACGTGCTCGTGATCGACGATCTGCAATTCCTGCAGGGTAAGTCGACGCAGGCCGAATTCTGTCACACCCTGAACGCGCTGATCGACGCCGGCCGCCAGGTGGTGATCGCCGCCGACCGGCCGCCGTCCGATCTCGAAAGCCTCGACGACCGCGTGCGTTCGCGGCTCGCCGGCGGCCTCGTCGTGGAGATGGGTTCGCTCGGTGAAGAATTGCGGCTCGGCATCCTCAAATCGCGCGTCGCGGCAGCCCGTGCCCATCATGCGAGCTTCGACGTGCCGGAAGCGGTGCTGGATTATCTGGCGCGCACGATCACCCATAATGGCCGCGACCTCGAAGGCGCCATCAACCGCCTGCTCGCGCATTCCAAGCTCAATGCCCAGCCGGTGACGCTGGAAATGGCCGAGCGCGAGGTGCGCGACCTGATCCGTCCGCAGGAACCCAAGCGGATCAAGATCGAGGACATCCAGCGGGTGGTGGCCCGGCAGTACAATGTGAGCCGCTCCGACCTGCTGTCGTCGCGGCGGACGGCGAACGTGGTGCGCCCGCGCCAGGTCGCGATGTACCTCGCCAAGACGCTGACGCTGCGCTCGCTGCCCGAGATCGGCCGCCGGTTCGGCGGACGCGACCACACCACGGTGCTGCACGCCGTGCGCAAGATCGAGGCCCTGGTCGCCAGGGATACGGCGCTGTCCGAAGAGGTCGAATCGCTGAAGCGCCAATTGCAGGAATGAATTCTCTTCTCCGCCCCCTTTTGGGGGGCGGGGAGAAGGTTTTCCTTCGCGCAAAACGTGGGGAACGGCGCTGCGCTCCCTTGCACTTGGGGCCTATCCGCGCCACCTTGCGGTCCCCCCGGGGGTTTGGTCAAATCCGCTTTTGATCCGGCTTTTCGGGTTTCAAATGCCGCGGCGCGCCTTCAGGGCCGCCCGGCTTTTCCATCTCAGAGCATGGTCCCGAAAAGTGGGTACCGGTTTTCGGAAAGGACCATGCTCCACCAACAATAGAGCGGGATGACGGCTCGAAGAAACGTCATCACGCTCCAGGGATCAGGCGGGTATTGCAATGAAGGTCACCGTCGAACGCGCGCAACTCTTGAAATCGCTGGGCCATGTGCATCGCGTGGTCGAGCGCCGCAATACCATCCCGATCCTCGGCAACGTGCTGATCCGCGCCGAGAACGCAACATTGTCGCTGAAGGCGACCGACCTCGACCTCGAGGTGACCGAAACCCTGGCGGCGGAAACCGGAACCGGCGGCTCGACCACGGTGCCGGCGCATATGTTCTACGACATCGTCCGCAAGCTGCCGGACGGCTCGCAGATCGTGCTGGAAGCCGACGGCGATCGCTCGGTGCTGGCGATCCGCGCCGGCCGCTCGCGCTTCACGCTGCAGACCCTGCCCGAGAGCGATTTTCCCGATCTCGCCGCCGGCGACATGACGCATTCGTTCACGCTGGCCGCCGCCGACATCAAGCGCCTGATCGATCGCACGCAATTTGCGATCTCGACCGAAGAGACCCGCTATTATCTCAACGGCATCTATCTGCATTCGGCCGGCAACGCCAAGGCCGCCACCCTGCGCGGGGTCGCCACCGACGGACACCGCCTGGCACAGATCGATCTGGCGCTGCCGAACGGCGCCACCGGCATGCCCGGCGTGATCGTCCCGCGCAAAACCGTCGGCGAGGTGCAGCGGCTGATCGAGGACAATGAGGCCGAAGTCTCGATCGAATTGTCGCAAGGCAAGATCCGCTTCACCATCGGCAACGTAGTGCTGACCTCGAAACTGATCGACGGCACCTTCCCGGATTACGGTCGCGTCATTCCGCAGAACAACGACAAGGAACTGATCGTCGACAAGAAGGACTTTGAGGCGGCGGTCGACCGCGTCTCGACGATTTCGAGCGAGCGCGGCCGCGCGGTAAAGCTCGCACTGTCCGCCGGCAAGCTGGTGTTGTCGGTGACCAACCCGGATTCCGGCAGCGCCACCGAGGAGCTGGAGGTCGAATACGCCTCCGACGCGCTCGATATCGGCTTCAACTCGCGCTATCTGCTCGACATCGCCGCCCAGATCGAAGGCGAAGTCGCGGTGCTGCGGCTCGCCGACCCCGGTTCGCCGACGCTGGTGCAGGACAAGGACAACAAAGGCGCGCTCTACGTGCTGATGCCGATGCGGGTGTGACGAACGACCGGCAACGCCGGAGCTTGACCTCTCCCCTTGTGGGAGAGGGTGGCGCCTCACGAAGTGAGGCGACGGGTGAGGGGTTCGTGCCGCAAGCGCCAAGCCATCGACCGACCGCCAAGCGTATCCGCCAATTCGACAAGGAGGATGCGCCACGAACCTACCGAACGCGCGAAGCGGCGATGTGGCGATTGCTTCGCAAGCCGTACGGCATCTGCGCTGCTTCAAGTTTCGCCGCCAAGCACCCTTTCAAGACTTCATTCTCGATTTCGTCTGCTTCGAAAAGCGCTTGATGTTGAAATCGACGGCAGTCAGCACACTGGTCGCAGCGAGATGCAGCCAGAGACGGCGTCCTGATCGCAGAAGGGTTTCGAATCGCGCGTTACTGGAACAATGACGAGTTGCAACAACCCTCCAGCGTTTTGGAGGACATTCTGGCTAGGCTCGCCGAGCCGTGAGATACCCCTCACCCGTCGCCTCACTTCGTGAGGCGCCACCCTCTCCCACAAGGGGAGAGGGAAAGAGAGACCGAACTTCTGCCGCATGACCCCCTCCCGCATCCATCGCCTCACGCTGACGCATTTCCGCAATTATCGGGCCGCGAGCGTGCAGGCGCGCGGCGATGTCGTGGTGCTGGTGGGACCGAATGGCGCCGGCAAGACCAATTGCCTCGAGGCGATATCGTTTCTCTCGCCGGGACGCGGCTTGCGGCGCGCGACGCTGGAGGATGTCGCCGACAATCAGGGCAACGGTTCCTGGGCCGTGTCCGCCGAGGTCGAGGGCGCATTGGGGCTTGCCACGCTGGGGACCGGCATCGACGCACCGGGCGCGGAAGCCGCCTCGTCAAGCCGGCGCTGCCGCATCGATCGCGAGCCGGTAAGTTCGGCGACCGCGTTCGGCGATCATTTGCGCATGGTGTGGCTGACGCCGGCGATGGACGGATTGTTCCTTGGCGCAGCCTCGGAGCGGCGGCGCTTCTTCGACCGGCTGGTGCTGGCGATCGACAGCGAACATTCCAGCCGCGTCTCGGCGCTGGAACGCTCGTTGCGTTCGCGCAACCGGCTGCTCGAAGTGCGCAATTACGACGACCATTGGTGCGACGCGATCGAACGCGAAACCGCCGAGCTCGCGGTCGCGGTTGCGGCCACGCGCGGCCAGACCGTGACAAAACTCGCCGCGATGCTGCGCGAGCGCGGCGCGGCCTCCGCCTTCCCCTCGGCGCAGATCATGCTCGACGGCTGGATGGAAAATGCGCTGGTCAACGAGCCTGCCACGGCCGTGGAAGACCGCTACCGCGAGATCTTGCGCGCCAGCCGCGCCCGCGACGCTGCGGCAGGACGCACGCTGGACGGTCCACACCTCACCGACCTGCAGGTGATCTACGCGCCAAAAAACATGCCGGCCCGCGACGCTTCCACCGGCGAACAAAAGGCATTGCTGATCGGGCTGGTGCTGGCCCACGCCACGCTGGTCGCCGAGATGACCGGCATCGTGCCGCTGCTGCTGCTCGACGAGGTGGTGGCGCATCTCGACCCCAACAGGCGCAAGGCGCTGTTCGATGAGCTGGCGAAACTTGGCGCTCAGGTCTGGATGACCGGCGCCGATCCCGCGGCCTTTGTCGATATCGGCCCAGCCGGCGAGATCTTCGACGTGGAATCCGGCCAGGTCACCCGCCGGGCCTGACGCTGCCGGATGGGTCCGACGCGGCTTTGGGCAGCATCCTGATGTGCACGCCTGAGAGTTCAACGCGCCGCCATTGCAGGCCTGCCCGCGGCGGTTGCCATTGGCTCCGCCGCAGCCTCAAAAAACCAGCCTCTGCACGCCGGAACAGGCCTCCGAATCGGGCTTTTTGAGCGCCGCAAAATCGGCCTTTCGGAACCTTGAAAGAGGCCCAAAAAACACCATTTATTCAATAGCTTGTGGATGAAGACTTTGCGCTAGGCGCAATGCCTCTTTCATGGCACAAATAGATCAATCAGCGCCTCATATTGCGCAGCTGATTCGGGACGTCCTCGAAGGCCTCACATGACAGAACCTGCCCGGCAGACACCTGCCGATCCTGAGCTTCCCATTCCCGTCGAATACGGCGCGGAATCGATCCGGGTGTTGAAGGGGCTCGACGCCGTGCGCAAGCGGCCGGGCATGTATATCGGCGACACCGATGACGGTTCCGGCCTGCACCACATGGTCTATGAAGTCGTCGACAACGCCATCGACGAAGCGCTGGCGGGGCACGCCACCGCGGTCGAAGTCGTGCTCAATGCCGATGGCTCGGTGACGGTGCGTGACGACGGCCGCGGCATTCCCGTCGACATCCACAAGGGCGAAGGCATCTCCGCGGCCGAAGTCATCATGACCCAGCTGCACGCGGGCGGAAAGTTCGACCAGAACTCCTACAAGGTTTCCGGCGGCCTGCACGGCGTCGGCGTCTCCGTCGTCAACGCGCTGTCGAGCAAGCTGCAATTGCGGGTCTGGCGCGACGGCAAGGAGCATTTCATCGAATTCGCCCATGGCGATGCGGTGGCGCCGCTCAAGGTCGTCGGCGAAGCCAACGGCAAACGCGGCACGGAGGTGACATTCCTCGCCTCCACCGAAACCTTCACCAATGTCGAATATGATTTCGCAACGCTCGAGCATCGCCTGCGCGAGCTCGCGTTCCTCAATTCGGGCGTCAACATCGTGCTCTCGGACATGCGCCATGCGGTCGAGAAGCGTGAGCAGATGCGCTACGACGGCGGCGTCGAGGAGTTCGTCAAATATCTCGACCGCAACAAGAAGGCGATGGTGCCCGCGCCCATCATGGTCCGTTCCGAAATGAACGGCATCGGCGTCGAAGCGGCATTGTGGTGGAACGACAGCTACCATGAGAACGTGCTGTGCTTCACCAACAACATCCCGCAGCGGGACGGCGGCACCCATCTCGCGGGCTTCCGCGGCGCGCTGACGCGCCAGGTCAACGGCTATGCCGAGGCCAATGCGAAAAAGGAAAAGATCGCGCTCACCGGCGACGATTGCCGCGAGGGCCTCACCGCGGTGCTCTCGGTGAAGGTGCCGGACCCGAAATTCTCGTCACAGACCAAGGACAAGCTGGTGTCCTCGGAAGTCCGCCCGGTGGTCGAGAACGTCCTCAACGAGGCGCTCGCGGCGTGGTTCGAGGAACATCCGACCGAAGCCAAAGTCATCGTCGGCAAGGTGATCCAGGCCGCCGCTGCCCGCGAAGCCGCCCGCAAGGCGCGCGAACTGACGCGGAAAAATCCGCTCAGCGTTTCCTCGCTGCCCGGCAAGCTCGCCGACTGCCAGGAGAAAGACCCCGCCAAATCCGAACTGTTCATCGTCGAGGGCAATTCGGCAGGCGGCAGCGCCAAGCAGGGCCGCAACCGCGAATTCCAGGCGGTGCTGCCGCTGCGCGGCAAGATCCTCAATGTCGAGCGCGTCCGCACCGACAAGATGCTGTCCAGCGAGCAGATCGGCACGCTGATCACGGCGCTCGGCACCGGCATCAGCGACGATTTCTCGGTCGACAAGCTGCGCTACCACAAGATCATCGTGATGACGGACGCCGACGTCGACGGCGCCCATATCCGCACGCTGCTCCTGACCTTCTTCTATCGTCAGATGCGCGAGTTGATCGATCGCGGCCACCTCTATATCGCGCAGCCGCCGCTCTACAAGGTGACGCGCGGCAAGTCCGAGCAATATTTGAAGGACGAGCGCGCGCTGGAAGATTACCTGATCTCGACCGGGCTGGACGATTGCGTCTTCAAGCTGGCGTCGGGCGAAGAGCGCGGCGGCCGCGACCTGCTGGCGCTGGTCGAGGATGCCCGCATCATTCGCGGCACGCTGCACAATCTGCACAGCCGCTATAACCGCAAGGTGATCGAGCAGGCTGCGATCGCCGGCGTGCTCAACCCGAAGATCACCGGCGATGTCGCCATCGCCAACGCCGCCGCGAGCTATATTGCGGTCCGGCTCGATGAGCTGGCCGACGAGGTCGAGCGCGGCTGGACCGGGCAATTTACCGAGGGCGAGGGTTTCCTGTTCGCGCGCACCGTGCGCGGCGTCAAGGATGTCGCCATCATCGACGACGCGCTGCTCGGCTCGGCCGACGCGCGCAAGCTCGACGATTACGCTTTGAGGCTGCAGGAGGCCTATCCGAAGCCCGGCGTGCTGCGCCGCAAGGATACCGAGACTGCAATTCACGGCCCCGTCAGCCTGTTCGAGGCGGTGACCGACGCCGGCCGCAAGGGCGTCGCGCTGCAGCGCTACAAAGGTCTCGGCGAGATGAACCCGAGCCAGCTCTGGGAAACCACGCTCGATGCCAACGAACGCTCGCTGCTGCAGGTGAAGATCAAGGAGGTCGACGAGGCCGACGACATCTTCACCAAGCTGATGGGCGACGTGGTCGAGCCACGCCGCGAATTCATCCAGGACAACTCGCTCAGCGCCAACGTCGACGTGTGAGGCACTGAGCAAGACCTGTTGCGGCAAGACCTGTTTGCGCGTAACCCTGATTGCGGGCGCGCGATCCTGCCGCAAATTACGTAGAGCATCCCGCGCAAATCTTGCCGCCGCCTGGATATTATCGCCCGCCACCTTGTCGCAATGTCACTCGATTGTCGCGATGTTATCGATTTCGTCGGTCGCAGGCGACGTTACTCCTGCGTCACCGGCTCATCCGCGACGCGCGTGCCGGCGGCCTGCCACCAATCAATCTCGGGTTCCGGCTGGTTTGCGAGCCACCGCCTGGGCACGGCTGAATGTCCGGGCTTCGCGCAAAGGGCGAGACGCTCTGCAGCGACATAAAGTCTCGCGGACCGCCGTTACCGCGCTCGCTGGCCGAGTTGATCTAGATCAAAGCATCCATCGGTCCGCCCCCTATCCTGACTACGGGCGCCGGCCCCGATGCCGTCAATCAGCAAAATTTCGCAACAAAATTCTAACGAGAGGAAACATGTCCGTCGCCGACGAGACAGAGTGGACGGCCGCGCCGCAGGCGCATGGAAATCTTCGCGTTTCTCTTTCTGACCGCGGTGCTGATGCCCGCTTTGGCGGTTGCGGCCGTGGGCAGCTACGGATTTGCCGTGTGGATCTATCAGATCGCGGCCGGCCCACCCGGCCCTCCCAAACACTAGTCACAACCTTTCAGGGATCAGCTTCGTGGCCAGAGCTCACCCAAAAATCGATCGCCGCGCCCTCATAACCGGCCGCCTGGTCAAGGCGGATCACGTGGTCACGCCGCCCGGCGGCGAAATTGCAAGCATTCTGGTGCAGGCCCGGCCCGAGCGGCTCGTCGCCGTGGAAGCCTCCATTGTCCTGACTGGATGGATGCGAGGTTTACGGCCGCGATCCCCTCGGCAAGCTCGTGGTCGTGGTCGATGCCCCGGACGCAGGCGCACTGGGAACGACGCTCAACACCATCGCGCTGCTGCCCGACGTCTATTCCGCATCGCTCGTCTTCCACGCCATCGACGCAAGCTGACACGGGCATGGTCCCGAAAAGTGGAAACCGGTTTTCGGACCAGACCATGCTCACACAAGACGCTGCCGGAAGGAACTGCCATGACCGCCCCCAAGCTCGACCGCCGCCAGGTTCTGAAGCTGGAAGCTGCCGCGATGGCGGCACTCGCCGGCGGAATGCCGTCGACGGCCATCGCGGCCAACCTCGTCACCGAGCGGGCCGCCAGCGAACTGAACTGGGACAAGGCGCCCTGCCGGTTCTGCGGCACCGGCTGCAGCGTGATGGTCGCGACCAAGGACAACCGCGTGGTCGCAACCCATGGCGACATCAAGTCGGAAGTCAATCGCGGTCTCAATTGCGTGAAGGGCTATTTCCTGTCCAAGATCATGTACGGCCACGACCGCCTCACCCGGCCGATGCTGCGCAAGTCGAACGGCAAATACGACAAGAACGGCGAGTTCACGCCGGTCAGCTGGGATGAAGCCTTCGACATCATGGCCGAGAAATTCAAGGCCGCATTGAAGAAGCGCGGTCCGAGCGGGGTCGGCATGCTCGGGTCCGGGCAATGGACGATCTGGGAAGGCTACGCCGCGCTGAAGCTGATGAAGGCGGGGTTCCGCTCCAACAATCTCGATCCCAACGCACGCCATTGCATGGCCTCGGCCGCCGTCGGCTTCATGCGCACCTTCGGCATCGACGAACCGATGGGCTGTTACGACGACATCGAGGCGGCGGACGCGTTCGTGCTGTGGGGCTCGAACATGGCCGAGATGCACCCGATCCTGTGGACCCGGGTCGCCGATCGCCGGCTCTCGGCCCCGCATGTTCGTGTCGCCGTGCTTTCGACCTTCGAACACCGCTCGTTCGACCTCGCCGATATCGGCATGGTGTTCAAGCCGCAGACCGATCTCTACATCCTCAACGCCATCGCCAACCACATCGTCAAGACCAACCGGGTCAACAAGGACTTCGTCGACAAGCATACGTTGTTCAAGCGCGGCCAGACCGACATCGGCTATGGCCTGCGCCCCGAACATCCGCTGGAGCAGAAGGCGAGCGGGCGCACCAAGGCCGGCGACGCCACCGACATGAGCTATGACGAATACGTCAAGTTCCTGGCCGATTACACGTTGCGGAAAGCCTCGGAGATGTCGGGTGTGCCGATGAACCGGCTCGAGGCGCTCGCCGAACTCTATGCCGACCCCAAGGTCAAGGTCACGAGTTTCTGGACCATGGGTTTTAACCAGCATACCCGTGGCGTCTGGTGCAACAACCTCGTCTACAACATCCATCTGTTGACCGGAAAGATCTCCGAGCCGGGCAACAGCCCGTTTTCGCTCACCGGTCAGCCATCGGCCTGCGGCACGGCGCGCGAAGTCGGCACGTTTTCACACCGGCTGCCCGCCGACATGGTGGTGACCAACAAGGCGCACCGTGACAAGGCCGAGCAGATCTGGATGCTTCCCGAAGGCACCATTCCCGACAAGCCGGGCTATCACGCCGTGTTGCAAAACCGGATGCTGAAGGACGGCCTGCTCAACGCCTATTGGGTGCAGGTCAACAATAATTTGCAGGCCGCCGCCAATGCCAATGAGGAAACCTGGCTCGGCTATCGCAACCCCGAGAACTTCATCGTGGTGTCCGATGCCTATCCGTCGGTGACCGCGCTCGCCGCCGACCTGATCCTTCCGACCGCGATGTGGGTGGAGAAGGAAGGCGCATACGGCAACGCCGAACGCCGCACCCATGTCTGGCACCAATTGGTGTCGGCGCCGGGCGAATCGCGATCCGATCTCTGGCAATTGATGGAATTTTCCAGGCGTTTCAAGATCGAGGAAGTGTGGCCGGAAGAACTGCTCGCCAAGAAGCCGGAATATCGCGGCAAGACGCTGTTCGACGTGCTCTACAAGAACGGCCAGGTCGACAAGTTTCCGACCAGCGATATCCAGGCAAGCTACGCCAACGACAAGTCCACGGCGTTCGGCTTCTACGTCCAAAAGGGCATGTTCGAGGAATACGCCACTTTCGGCCGCGGCCATGGCCATGACCTCGCACCGTTCGACACCTATCATGAGGTGCGCGGGCTGCGCTGGCCGGTCGTCAACGGGCAGGAAACCCTCTGGCGTTTCCGCGAAGGTCTCGATCCCTATGTGAAACAGGGCGCAGGCGTTCAATTCTATGGATTCCCCGACGGCAAGGCGCGCATCTTCGCCCTGCCCTATGAGCCACCGGCGGAATCGCCGGACAACGAATACCCGTTCTGGCTCTCGACCGGCCGCGTGCTGGAGCACTGGCATTCCGGCACCATGACGCGCCGCGTGCCCGAACTCTACAAGGCCTTTCCGGAGGCCGTGTGCTTCATGCATCCCGACGACGCGGCCGAGTTGAAACTCCGGCGCGGCGACGAGGTGAAAGTGCAATCCCGCCGCGGCTACATCCGCACCCGGCTCGAAACCCGCGGCCGCAACAAGACGCCGCGCGGGCTCGTGTTCGTGCCGTGGTTCGACGAGGCGCAGCTCATCAACAAGGTGACGCTGGACGCCACCGATCCGATCTCGCTGCAGACCGATTACAAGAAATGCGCCGTGCGCATCGAGCGGGTGCAAAGCACATGATCGCAAAACCCTGGCTTCTGGCGCTCGCCATTGTCTGCGCCACCGCATCGACATCACTGGTCGCGCAAACCGTGAGTTCCGGCCTGCGCGGCGCAACGCCTCTCAACGAGGAAGGGCCCGCCGCGCCGATGACGCCGACGCGCAATACGGCGGAAAAAGAGCCGCGCAACTATCCGGAACAACCGCCGGTGATTCCGCACAGCATCGACGGATACCAGATCGATATCAACGGCAACAAATGCCTGTCATGCCACGCGCGCGCCCGCACCGGCAAATCGCAGGCCCCGATGGTCAGCATCACCCATTTCATGGACCGCGACGGCCAGTTCCTCGCCTCGGTATCGCCGCGCCGCTTCTTCTGCACCGAATGCCATGTTCCGCAGAGCGTCTCGGCGCCGCCCGTCAGCAATGATTTTGTCGATATCGATACCTTGCTGAGCCGCGCGACACCGGGAGGACGCCGATGAGCGCGACCGGCCCGGCCGCATCTCGCCCTTCATTGCTGGCGCGGATTTGGGCCTTCGCCGTCGAACTGTGGAATGTCATGCGCCGGCCGAGCTCGGTGTTCGGGCTCGGCGTGCTGGTGCTCGCCGGCTTCGTCGCCGGCGTGGTGTTCTGGGGCGCCTTCAACACCGCGCTGGAATTGACCAACACCGAGAAATTCTGCACCAGCTGCCACGAGATGCGCGACAACGTGTTCTCGGAACTGAAGACCACCATTCATTTCTCCAACCGCTCCGGCGTGCGCGCGACCTGCCCTGATTGCCACGTCCCGCACAACTGGACCGACAAGATCGCGCGCAAGATGCAAGCCTCCAAGGAAGTCTGGGCACATCTGTTCGGCGTCATCGATACCCGCGACAAATTCGTCGATCATCGCCTGGAGCTGGCGATACACGAATGGGCGCGGTTCAAGGCCAACAACTCGCTGGAATGCCGCAACTGCCACAGCGCGGCATCGATGGACATCACCAAGCAGTCGCCGCGCGCTTCCGACGCGCACCAGCGCTTCCTGTTCCCGGGTGAAAAGACCTGCATCGATTGCCACAAGGGAATTGCGCATCACTTGCCCGATATGCGCGGCGTCCCCGGCTGGCAATAAAGCCCGGCCACAGGGACTAAATGTCAATTTCCGGCCGTCCGGCGGCCCCGCCGCTTTCCCCCGTCAAGGTTACGCGGCCCTCGCTCTGATCCTCGACCAACCGATTTCGCGCGTTGCGACCCCTCGCACGCAGATATTCTGACGAGCGAGGGTTACGCGTCAAAACACCCCCACCGAGCCAGAGAAATTGCGTTACCCGGGCCTGGATTATCTGGTAGCCATTATCTTGCATTGATTCCGTTATGGAATTTTTGCGAAGTTGCGTCGGGAAAACAGGTCAAAGGAAAGCCCCGTGCCGCCCATTCAGTACATCGTTGAAGGCGGCCACCGGCTCGCGGGCACCATCGAACCTTCCGGCAACAAGAACGCCGCGCTGCCGATCATTGCGGCCGCCTTGCTCACCGAGCACCCGGTCACGCTGGAAAACGTTCCGCGCATTCGCGATACCGAAACCCTGGTCGAACTGATCCGCTCGGTCGGCGCCGCGGCCGAATGGCAGGAACGCAACACGCTCGCCATCCACGCCAAAGACATCCGCGCCGCCGATCTCGATCCGGAATTATGCGCGCGGATCCGCGCCTCGATCCTGCTGGCGGGCCCGCTATTGGCCCGCTGCGGCGAGGTGGCGCTGCCGCCGCCCGGCGGCGACGTGATCGGCCGCCGCCGGCTCGACACCCATTTCCTGGCCTTCGAGCAGCTGGGCGCCACCGTCACCGCGACCCACCGGCTGGAATTCCGCGCCGCGCGCCTGAAAGGCGCCGACGTCTTCCTCGACGAGCCCAGCGTCACCGCCACCGAAAACGCGCTGGTCGCCGCCGTCGGCGCCCACGGCACCACCTATCTGCGCAATGCCGCCTCCGAGCCGCATGTGCAGGACCTCGCGCATTTCCTGGTCGCGCTTGGCGCAAAGATCGAGGGCATCGGCACCAACACCATTATCGTGCACGGGCCGGCGACGCTCGGCGGCGCGCGTTACGCGATCCAGCCCGACCATATCGAGGTCGGCTCGCTGATCGGGCTTGCCGCGGTGACGCGGTCGCCGCTCCGGATCGCCCGGGCCGGCGTCGAACATCTGCGCTCGATCCGGATGGGCTTTGAGCGGCTCGGCATCGTCTGCGGGATCGAAGGCGACGATCTCGTGGTGCCGTCCGGCCAGGCCATGAAGATCCACGACGATTTCGGCGGCCATGTGCCTAAACTCGAGGATCAGCCATGGCCGGCCTTCCCGGCCGATTTGATGTCGATCGCGATCGTCACCGCGACCCAATGCGACGGCGTGATCCTGATGTTCGAGAAGATGTTCGAGTCGCGGATGTTCTTTGTCGACAAGCTGATCTCGATGGGCGCCCGCATCGTGCTGTGCGACCCGCATCGGGCGATCGTGGCGGGCCCGAGCCGGCTGCGCGGTGCGCCGATGACCTCGCCCGACATTCGCGCCGGCATGGCCATGCTGCTGGCGGCAGTGGCCGCCGAAGGCACCTCGACCATCAACAACGCCGACCAGATCGAGCGCGGCTACGAGCGCATCGACGAACGCCTCAACGCGTTGGGCGCCAAAATCACCCGCGTGCCCGCACGGGACGGCCGATAGGCCGCAAGCCCACCGCCACTTTTTCGGCGCTCAACGATGCTAGCCGGGCTCAATGACCTCGCTCGAAAAAATTGACGAAAAAATTGACGAAAAAATTGACTTGGGCCCGATCGCGCCGCCCAAAGCTGCGACCGCACGTGGCCGTCTTCTCGCCGTTGAACTCGCGGAGACGCTGAAACTTGCTGTCCCGATCGCGCTGACGCAGCTTGGTCAGATCGCGATGATGACGACCGACATCGCCCTCATCGGGCGCCTCGGCAGCGAGGCCGTGGCTGCGGCGTCGCTGGCGCACACCGTCTTCTTCGTCTGCTTCACCGTCGGCATGGGGTTGATCTCTGCCGTAGCGCCCCTGGCTGCGCAGGCCTTTGGCGCGCGCAAGGCGCATCAGGTCCGGCGTTCGCTCCGCGTCGGGCTGTGGGCTGTATTGTTCATCTCGCTGCCGATGATGGCGCTGTCGTTCCGCGGCGAGCAGATCCTGCTCGCGCTTGGTCAGGCGCCAGTCGCCGCCGAGCTCGCGCAGCAATATCTGCTTGGATTGACCTGGAGCATCCTGCCCGGGTTGTGGTTTCTGGCGATCCGCGGCTTCATGAGCGCGGTCAACCGGCCGGAGCCGATCCTGTGGATCACGCTGGCCGCGATCCCGGCCAATGCGCTGCTGGTCTATCTGTTGCTGTATGGCGGGTGGGGCCTGCCGCGGCTGGGGCTGTTCGGCGCCGGGCTTGCGACCTCGATCGTCAATTTCGGCACTTTTCTGGCCGGCCTCTGGTTCGCCGCGCGGCGCCGGCCGTTCCGGAAATATCACGTGCTCGGACACATCTGGCGCATCGACTGGGAATTGATGCGCCAACTAATCGTCATCGGCGCGCCGATCTCGATCGCGTTCCTGCTCGAATATGGCCTGTTCGGCGCGGCCGGTCTGTTGATGGGCCTGATCAGCATGACGGCGCTGGCGGCGCATCAGATCGCGCTGCAGGTCGCCGCCATCCTGTTCATGGTCCCGTTCGGCATCGGCATGGCCGCGACCGTGCGGGTTGGACACGCCATCGGCCGCAATGACGCGAGCGCGGTCCGCCGCGCGGGCTTCGTGGCCATGCTGCTCGGCATCGCCCTGACCGCCACTTTGACGTTGGCCGTGATCATCAGCCGGTTCGGCATCGCGAAAATATTTCTTGGTGAAACCACCGATCCCACCGCTGCACTTTCCGCAACGCTGTTGCTGATCGGAGCGACCTTCTTTGTCGCCGACGGTATCCAGACCATCGCCGCCGGATCGCTCCGCGGCATGAACGATACGCGCCTGCCGCTGCTGTTCGCCATCCTCAGCTACTGGATGATCGGATTCCCCTGCGCCTGCTGGCTCGGCTTCTGGACACCACTGGGCGCGGTCGGCGTCTGGATCGGGCTATCGGTCGGGACTGCCGCCTATGCCGCCCTGCTGCTGCTGCAATTCCGCCTGCTGGCGAGCAAGCTCGCGTTCCGTCACTGTCCGCGAGATCGCGCCCGCTGGCGTAGGGCAGGTCACGGCAGCGGCGCCGGTGTATCTGGCAATCATCCTGCCATTTCATCGGCTGATCGTGCCTGCCATGTTGCGTCAGGTTGCCGCCTGAACCGAACACACTCGCATAGCTTCCATGGACGCGTTATTGCGACCGTGCTTTGCTGCTCGAGCAAGGAGCTGACGGGGGCTTCCCATGACATTATCGGTCGATCTGTTCTTTTCATTCCGCAGTCCTTACAGCTATCTGGCGCTGCCGAGGACCATGAAAATGGTCGCCGACTATGATGTGACGGTCAATCTGCGTCCGGTCTATCCACTGGCGGTGCGGGTGCCCGGATTCTTCAAGCGGACCAATCCGCAGTTCGCACGTTATGTCGCGCTGGATAGCAGCCGCATCGCCAAGCACGAGAACATTCCCTTCCGCTTTCCACAGCCGCGACCCGATCGTGCAGGATATGACGACGCTCGAGGTCGCCGAGCACCAGCCCTACATCCATCGCCTGACGCGGCTCGGCGCCGCCGCACAACTCGAAGGCCGCTCGCTGGCCTTCACCAACGCCATCAGCCCGGTATTGTGGGACGGCAGCATCAAGGGCTGGAACGAGGGCGATCATCTCGCTCGCGCCGCGGCAGCCGCCGGATTCGATCTCGCCGCGATGGACGCAGCCGTGATCGCCGACCCCGACCGTTACGAGCGCATCATCGCCGCCAATGAGCAGGACCACGCCGCGGCCGGGCCATTGGGGCGTGCCGACCTTTGCATTCGAAAACGAGCCGTTCTTCGGCCAGGACCGCATCGATCTCCTGATCTGGCGGATGGAAAGCAAGGGCATGACCCGTCGCTCCGCGTGAGCACACCAGAGCTTCCGTTCCGATAGAATCGGAACGAGCTGATTCTATTGACGCGTTCTTGACGCGAACCGGAATCCACTTCGCTCGAAAACGCTTTAACCCTTCGCATCGGCCGGCTTCGCGGCCGCGGCCTCGCACCAGTCCGCATGACAACGGTCGAGATCGTTCAAATTCTGCCGCATCTGCTCCAGCGAAAATCCGAGCGCGAAAAATCGCTCTGCCGCATCGACGGGCAAACCGCGTATCAATCCCTCGGTTCGCAACGAAGCGACTTCGGCCGCATAGGCCTGCAAGGCCACATCGACGGGGTGGATGTCCACCGAACCGCTGCCGTCGCGCAAGGAAGCGGCCACCGACCTGCATATAGCCGACGATCGCGCGGCTGACCTCCGACAACGGCCGCGCCAGCCGCGCCTGTACATTCGCCGGCAACGGCACCACGCTTGCGCGGCCGATCATCACGACGTCATGGCGCAGCCGCAGGATGGTGCGCAGCAACGGACCGGTATCGGGACCCGTCGACAGGCGCGCCGCGCGCTCGCGCTCGGCCTCCGCGCCGGTCGCGTTCAAGCCGGTCAAGGCCGCGCCGATGCCATCCTGGATACGGTGCAGGGCATCATTGTCGAGGCCGCGCGTCAGGCCTGCCAGCAACTCGGCGAACGCGGCGGCGAGCAGTTCCAGAAGCCGCGCCGCATTGACGCGGATCTGGCTGATCGCCCGCGACGGCAGTACCAAAAACGACACCGCAAGCCCCGTGAGCGCGCCCACGGTGACTTCGATGACGCGATCGATCGCGGAATCCAGCGGATTGGCGTGGTTCATGGTCGGGACCAGCAGCACGATCACGGCCGTCACCGTGGCGGAGTTCAGGCTGGGATTGATGGCGGCGATGAAGGCGAGCGGCGTGATCGCCAGCACCAGCAGCGCCAGCAAACCGCCTTCGCCGGAATGCGGGATCAGCACCGCGATGGCGCCGCCATAGATCGCGCCGCCGACCGTGCCGAGCATATAGTCGCGGGTCGCCTTCAGCGACCGGCCGACACTCATCTGGGTGACGATCAATGATGTCAGCACCGCCCACAATGGCAGCATCAGATGCAGCGCAACCGCGATCGTATAGGCGGCGACAGCGGCGACCGCGATCCTGACCGCGAGCGCCAATTGCGTCTTCCGGGCCGAGAGCGTTCCGAACACGCGTTTTGAGAAGGCCATCATGCGCCGCATTCCGGAGTGTGCCGACCGTCCCCATGTTAAGCGACGTGGGTTTTAGCCACTTGGAGCATAGCTGATGCCCGCGGCCGGAAGGCGGCTTGAAAGGTGAATTCAGCCCGCCTACCCTGCGCCGCAAAACGAGGAAACACGATGGCCAACGAAACCGCAACGCTCGCCTCCTATGTCGCCGACCTGAAATTTACCGATATCCCGCCGGAGGTGTTGGAGCGCGCCAAGGTGCTGACGCTCGATTTCCTCGGCAGTGCGATCCGGGCGCGGCGCGATGCGGAATCCACCCCCTCGCTGCTCAAGATGCTGGAAGCGCTGGCGCTGGACGGCAAGGGCCACTCCACCGTGTTCGGCGACAGCAAGACCTGGACCCCCGCGGTCGCAGCCTTGCTCAACGGCGCGCTCGGCCATTCCCTCGATTTCGACGATACGCATGCGGATTCCTCGCTGCATCCGAGCGCGCCCGTCGTGCCGGCGGCATTCGCGGTCGGTGAGATGGTCGGCGCGTCCGGCCGCGACGTGCTCACCGCGATCGTGGCGGGCTATGAAGTCTGCTGCCGGCTCGGCAACGCGCTCGATCCCACCTCGCATTATGCGCGCGGCTTCCACCCGACCGCGACCGCGGGAACCTATGGTGCGGCCGCGGCGGCCGGAAAACTGTTCGGACTGTCGAAGGATCAGATCATCGCGGCCTTCGGCGTCTCCGGCAGCCAGGCTGCGGGCTCGCTGCAATTCCTGGTCAACGGCGCCTGGAACAAGCGCTATCAGGTCGGCGCCGCCGCGATGAACGGCGTGATCGCCGCAACGCTGGCGCGCAACGATTTCGTCGGCTCGACCGAAGCGGTCGAGGGCAAGCACGGGCTGCTGGTCGGCTACAGCGACAACGCGCATCCCGACAAGGCCACCGCCGGCCTCGGCAAGACCTATGAGACGCTGAAGATCGGCGTAAAGCCCTATCCGAGCTGCCGCTATACCCATGCCGCGCTCGATGCGCTGATCGCGATGCGGCGTGAGCACAATCTGACGCCGGACCAGATCAAGCGCGTCGAGATCGGCCTGCACCGCAACGGCATCACGTTGACCGGCGACGCCGCCACCAAGCGCCATCCGACCTCGGTCGTCGGCGGGCAATTCTCGATGTTCTTCACCGGCGCGGTCGCACTCGATCAAGGCCGTTTCGGCTGGGACGATTACGACCGGCTCGGCGACGCCGCCGTCGATGCGCTCGCCGACAAATTCGACGTGGTGCAGGACGACCGCCTCGAGGTCGGCCGCACCCATCCGTTCGGCGCGCGGGTCTCCATCACCACCGACGACGGCGTGCATGAACGGCTCTATGCCGACCCCTCCGGCGAGCCGAACTCGTTCCCGGACGCGCAGGCGATGCAGCAGAAGTTTTTGACGCTCGCCCGCCCGGTGCTGAACGGCCGCGCGGATCAGCTGGCGGATGCCATCCTGTCGCTCGAACGGTTCGATCGCGTCGAGACAAGCCACGCAGCTCGGCCGGCAGTAAGCCATCGGATCAAGTCCGGCAGGCTTTCGCTCGAAAACGCTTTTACGACGCCGGCCCGTCGATAATGATGAGGTCGGCGTCGGAATATTTCTGCCGGATTTTGACGGCGGCCTGATATTCCGGGCACCGATAGCAAGCCATCGCGGTCGCGCGATCCCTGAATTCGATGACGAAATTGCGCTCGCGTTCATTGCCTTCCATCACCTCATACGCGCCGCCGCGCACGACGAAGTTCGCGCCATATTTCTCGAACACCGGTATCGCTGCGGTCAGATATTCGGGATAGCGCTCCGCATCGTGGACCGAGACGTGCACGATCCAATAGGCTTTCGGCATGATTTTCTCCGGCTGAAAATTATGGGTGGATGCGGGGATCGCGCCGCCGCTTCGATCGGCGCGCGACATGCATAAGTTGCCGGCACTATCAGACAATTCAATTCACATTATTGCGCGCCCGCGAGCTTTCCCTTGCCGCTGGTAGCCGCGACGACATCGCGAACGACGATCACCGGCCAGTTCAATTTTGCGATCCCGTCCAACTATCGCGGTTCGTCACCCAGAGGTCAGCGGCATGGCCGAACAATTCGATTTCGCGGTCCTGGCTGGCGCCAAGCCGCCGCGCCACGTTCTGCGAAGCGATGTTCTCGCGGTCGATACAGTGAACGATCCGATCGATGTCGTAAGTCGCAAAAGCCCAGTCGATCGACGCCCGCGCCGCTTCGACAGCAAAACCCTTGCCGCGAAATTCCTTGGCGATGCCCCAGCCGACTTCGAAGCCGGGCCAGCCCGGCGGCTTCCACGGCCCGACGCGGCCGGCGAACTTGCCGGATGATTTCTCCTCGACCACGAACATGCCGGCGCCATGCAGCACCCAGTGGCCGGCCATCACGACGGCGTGCCGCCAGCCGATCATCTCGTCGACAACCGGTTGGCCATCGACGGTGATGAACCGCGCGGTGCCGGGATCGGACAGCATCGCGGTATATGGCGCCATGTCCTCACCGCGCCATTGCCGCAGCAGCAAGCGCTCGGTCTCGATCACCGGACCGTTGGGCAACGTAACGCCTGGCTTGAGCGGAGCGATCATCGGGTTTCTTCATCCTAAATATGTGCTTGGACGCAACCCTGCCATTGTTGTTAGGATCAACGCAAACCCAGGGAGTTCCCATGAGCTGGCAACCCTCCAACGATCCCGTGCTCGGCGATCCCAAATCCTGCGACGCGCTCGACCTCATCATCGTGCCGCGCACCCGCGACCTCGGCGATGGATTCGCGGTGCGGCGCGCGCTGCCGCATGGCAAACGGCAGATGGTCGGTCCCTTCATCTTCTTCGATCATTTCGGCCCGGTGCAGTTCGTGTCCGGCAAGGGCATGGACGTTCGCCCGCATCCGCATATCGGGCTTGCCACCGTCACCTATCTGTTCGACGGCAGCATCATGCACCGCGACAGCGAGGGCAACATCCAGGAAATCCAGCCCGGCGCGATGAACCTGATGACCGCCGGTCGCGGCATCGCCCATTCCGAACGCACGCCCGACGTGCAGCGCCGCGACGGGCAGAAGATGCTCGGCCTGCAAAGCTGGATCGCGCTGCCGGCAGGCTCCGAGGAAATCGCCCCAACATTCCAGCATTACGCCGCCGAAAGCCTGCCGACCGTGAAGGAGCGCGGCTTCACCGCGCGGATCATCGCAGGCAGCGGCTTTGGCGTGAAATCGCCGGTCACGATGGTGTCGCCCTGGTTCTACACCGAAGTGACGGCGGAAGCCGGCACCGCCGTGCCGCTCGATCCCGATCATGAGGAGCGCGCGATTTATCTGGTCGATGGCGAAGTCGAGATTGCGAACGAGCGCTATGAATCGCCACGCCTGCTGATCTTCCGTCCGGGCGACCGCATCACGGTGAAGGCGGTCAAACCGACGCGGATGATGTTCCTCGGCGGCGACGCGCTGGAGGGCCCGCGCCATATCTGGTGGAATTTCGTTTCCTCCAGCAAGGAGCGGATCGAGCAGGCCAAACAGGACTGGAAAACCGGCCGTTTTGCCCAGGTTCCGCAGGAGCACGAGTTCATTCCGCTGCCGGAGTGAGCTATCCCTCGGCAATCCACTTTCCACGGCGCGCTCACCCGCGCGCCCATTCCTTGAAAGCATGACCGAATGAACGCGATGCTCGCCAGCGACCTGCCTTTGCCACGGATCGGGCGCGGCAAGGTCCGCGATATCTATGCCGTCGGTGACGACCGCGTGCTGCTGCTCACCACCGACCGCATCAGCGCGTTCGACGTCGTGATGGCCGAGACCATCCCGATGAAGGGCGCGGTGCTGACCCAGATCAGCGCCTGGTGGTTCAGGCAGCTCGAAAGCGTGGTGCCGCATCACATGATCAGCGCCGACGCCGACGAGATCATCGCGCAGGTGCCCGCGCTGAAGGAACATCGCGCCGACATTGTGGGCCGCGCGATGCTGTGCCGGCGCACCACGGTATTCCCGGTCGAATGCGTGATCCGCGGTTACATCTCGGGATCGGCCTGGAAGGAATATGCCGCATCGGGCACGCTGGCCGGCGAGAAACTCAAGCCCGGCCTCGTCGAAAGCGAAAAGCTCGAGCCCGCGATCTTCAGCCCGGCGACCAAGGCCGAGACCGGTCACGACGAGAACATCACGATCGCGCGCGTGCGCGAGATTCTTGGCGACGACGTCGCGCAGACGCTGGAGAGCATGGCCCGCGCGGTCTACACATTCGGCGAAAAGACCAGCCGCAGCCAGGGCATCATCATCGCCGACACCAAATTCGAATTCGGCCGTGACAAGGACGGCCGTATCATCCTGATCGACGAGGTCATGACGCCGGATAGCTCGCGGTTCTGGGCCGTCGATGTTTACAAGCCCGGCCAGCCGCAACCGAGTTTCGACAAGCAGCCGCTGCGCGATTATCTCGACAGCGAGCGCCGCGCCGGCCGCTGGAACGGCGACGCCCCGCCGCCACCGCTGCCCGCCGCTGTGGTGGACGCGACCAGCAAGCGCTATCTCGAAGCCTACCGGCGGGTGACGGGGCACGAGTTGAAGGTTTGATCCACCAATGGAGGACGCCTGATATGACCGGGACCTGCTCCGTGCTTGTCGAACGCGATGGTCCCGTGACCATCGTCTCGATCAACCGTCCGCATTGCCGCGGTCGCTGTGATGCCTCGTCCAGAGGGTTCAAGAACATGACGACAACAATTCCCGCTGCCGCTTTGAAGACCTTTTCCACCAGCGATTTTCGCCTGCGAAGCGGGATCGTCATGCCCGAGGTGACGATCTCCTACCGTACGCTGGGCCGGCTCGCGCCGAACGCGCGACAACGCCGTATTGATTACGCACGGCAACACCAGCGGTCCGCAGATGATCGATCCCGGCGGCTCGACCGGCGAAGGGAGCTGGAACGAACTCGTCGGCCCCGGCAAGGCCGTCGATACCAACCGTTACTTCGCCATTTGCCCGAACATGCTGGGCTCGTCCTACGGATCGACCAATGCGGAGAGCGTCGATCCCGGGACCGGCAATCGTTATGGGCCGCGGTTTCCGGATATCACGGTCAGCGATATCGTCGGCACGCAGCGGCTGCTGCTGGATCATCTCGGCATCGAGAAACTGGTTGCGATCGTCGGTCCGTCCTATGGCGGATTCCAGGCGTTTCAGTGGGCGGTCGACTATCCCGACGCGATGCGCGGGATCGCGGCGATCGTCACCTCCCCGGTCGTGCCGCGCGAACGGTCCGAGGGAAATGTGGCGCGGCTGCTTGCAACGCTGTCGAAGGATCCGAACTGGAACGGCGGCGACTATTACGATGTCGGCGGCGTGCTGGAGAGCATGATCCAGATCCGCATGGCCACGCTCAAGACCTATGGCATCGAGACCCGGCTGCGCGACACCATGTCCGATCCCGAACAGATCGAAGCGGCGGTACGTGCCGAGGCCACGCGATGGGCTCAAGGCTTCGACGCCAATTCGCTGATCATCCTGGCGAAGGCGCTGCGCGGCTTTGACGTGACGGCGCAGCTTGGCCGCATCAAGTCGAAAGTGCTCTACGTCCTGTCCCGAACCGACAAACTGTTTCCGCCGGAACTCGCGCCCGGCGTGATGCAGGGACTGAAATCCGCCGGCGTCGATGCCGATTATTTCCTGCTCGACAGCGACTACGGCCATTCGGCGTCCGGCCTCGACGCCCATAAATGGGCGCCGCGGCTGGCTCAATTCATGGCGAGTCTCGCATGATGGCGCGGCTTACACCCCCGCCATCATCACGTATTTGATCTCGACATATTCTTCCATGCCGTGATGCGAGCCTTCGCGGCCGAGGCCCGATTCCTTGACGCCGCCGAAGGGCGCAACTTCGGTCGTAATCAGCCCGGTGTTGACGCCGACCATGCCGGACTCCAGCGCTTCGGCGACCCGCCAGACCCGGCCGAGATCGCGCGAATAGAAGTATGACGCCAGACCGAACGGCGAGTTGTTGCACATCGCGATCACGTCGGCCTCGTCCTTGAAGCGGAACACCGGCGCCAGCGGCCCAAAGGTTTCCTCATGCGCAACCAGCGCATCGGGCGCGACATTGGCCAGCACCGTCGGCTCGAAGAAGCTGCCGCCGAGCGCATGGCGCTTGCCGCCGGTGACGATCTTCGCGCCGCCCTTGACCGCGTCGGCGATATGTTTTTCGACCTTGTCGATCGCATCCATGTTGATCAGCGGGCCCTGCACCACGCCTTGTTCGGTGCCGTCGCCGATCTTCATCGCCGAAACTTTCTTCGAGAGTTTTTCGACGAACTGATCGTAGATCTTGTCCTGCGCATAGATGCGGTTGGCGCAGACGCAGGTCTGGCCCATGTTGCGGTATTTCGAGACGATCGCGCCTTCGACGGCGGCGTCGATATCGGCGTCATCGAACACCACGAACGGCGCGTTGCCGCCGAGCTCGAGGCCGAGCTTCTTCACGCCGACGGCGGCCTGCTGATAGAGAATCTTGCCGACTTCGGTCGATCCGGTGAAGCCGACGAAGCGCACCGCCGGATGTTCGCACAACACCTTGCCGATCGCCGAGGAATTGCCGGTGAGGATGTTGAACACGCCCTTGGGCACGCCGGCTTTCTCGGCCAGCGCGACCAGCGCCAGCGCGGTCAGCGGCGTTTCATTGGCGGGCTTGAGCACGACGGTGCAGCCCGCGGCGAGCGCCGGCGACACTTTTCGGGTGATCATCGAACAGGGGAAGTTCCACGGCGTGATCGCGCCGCAGACGCCGATCGGCTGCTTGATCGCGAGCAACCGCGCGTCGGGCCGCTGGGTCGGAATGGTTTCGCCATAGACGCGCCGCGCCTCTTCGGCAAAAAACTCGACATAGGCGCCGCCGATATCGACTTCGCCGAGCGCTTCCGCGAGCGGCTTGCCCTGCTCCGAGGTCAGTATCAGCGCGAGGTCTTCGCGGTTGGCGATGATCAGGTCGAACCATTTGCGCAAAATATTGGAGCGCTGCTTGGCGGTGAATTTGGCCCAGGCCGGGAACGCGCGCTCGGCGGCTTCCACCGCTTGCGTGGTTTCCGCCGTGCTCATGACCGGGATTTTCGCCAGTTCCACGCCGTTGACCGGATTGGTCACGGGCCTGGATGGCGTGCCGGTCCACGCGCCGTCGATGTAGCACTGCTCGCGCAGCAGCGAGGGGTCTTTCAGGCGGTCGCGCAGCGAGGGCGTGGCGGGGTGCGAAGCACGGGCGGCAACGGGCGGGTTCATGGCGTTTCTCCTCTGAATTTTTTTGGGGTATTGGACCCGTATATAGGCCGAAACATCAGCTGATGCACCGGCGCAAATGCGCGGCTGCTTCAAGCAGGGCTCAGGCCGTGCTGCCCATATAGGTTTCGCGGCGGCCGATCATGCGTTCGGCGGCAGCCTTTGCGGCGGCTTTGGAGGAGGTCGCGCAGGTGCGGTATTCGAGGTCCGGCAATGTGGCGGGATCGCGCCGGCCGAACCAGGACTTTGAACCCCAAGCTCTGGAACCGACATTCAAAAGCGCCAGCGCCTCGGCGACGTTGTCGACGGCGTCGAAGGAATGCAGCGCGCCGGTCGAGGCAATGCGGACTTCGTAGATGCCGGGGCTGATCGGGGCTTCGATGTTCTCCCCACGCCCGGGGCGGGGATATCGCTTCCATTCACTCCAAGTTGAAATCGTCGTCGAAACCATCGCGTCCCCTTCGCAATTTTGAAAACCAAAATCATTTTCGTCAAATCATCCCGGCAAAATCTTTAATCTGGAATTTGGCTGGAATCTGAACGTCTTACTGCAAGAAATCATTGACCGGAATCGAGCCTGAATCAATTTATCGTGGTTGCTGCATGCGGTTACCGACGCGGGCGCGTCATCCACCGCGGATTGTGACGTGTTGCGGTTTTGTGCCGTATCGACCTTAACCTTAACGCCGGCCCGCTCCCTTCCCTCCCTTGTTCTCCTTGGCCCATCACGAGATCGCGACATCGCCGGCCAGGCTGCGCCGGTGCTTGCGGGATCACGCCGCCGGGAGGAAGATCGCACGCTCCATAAAAAATAAACGGGAGGTGACCCATGCAAAGCAAAGCCCAGATCGATCAGGTTCTGCGTCAGAAAAGCGAGGCCAAGGAAATTCCCGGCGTGGTCGCGATGGCGGCGACCGGCAATGAGGTGATCTATCAGGGCGCGTTCGGCAAACGCGACCTGTCCAAGAGATGAACCCATGACCGCCGACAGCGTGTTCTGGATCGCTTCCATGACCAAGGCCATCACCGCGGCGGCCGCCATGCAGCTCGTCGAGCAAGGCAAGCTCTCGCTGGATGAGCCGATCGGCAAGGTGCTGCCCGATCTCGCCAGCCCGCAAGTGCTCGAAGGTTTCGACGCCAAGGGCGAGCCGAAACTGCGGCCCGCGAACAAGCCGATCACGCTGCGCCATCTCATGACCCACACCGCCGGTTTTGCGTATGATTTGTGGAACGGCGACATCGTGCAATATATGGAAAAGACCGGCCTGCCCGGAATCACCACCTGCCAGAACGCCGCGCTCAAGACGCCGCTGATGACGGATCCCGGCACGCGCTGGGAATACGGCATCAATATCGATTTCGTCGGCAAGGCGGTGGAAGCCGTGAGCGGCAAGCGGCTCGATGCGTATTTGCACGGCCACATCTTCACGCCGCTCGGCATGAGCGACACCGGCTTTCGGATCGGCGAGCCTCAACGCAAGCGGCTGGTCGGCATGCACGCGCGGGCTGAGGACGGCACGCTGGCAGCGATCCCGTTCGAGCTGGAACAGAGTCCGGAATTCCACATGGGCGGCGGCGGCCTTTACGGCACCGCGGCCGACTACATCAAGTTCACCCAGATGATCCTCAACAAGGGCAAAGGCAATGGCAACCAGGTGCTGAAGCCCGAGACGGTGGCCATGATGGGGCAAAACCACATCGGCGATCTCACCATGGGCAAGATGACGTCGGCGATCGGATGGGCGACCAACGATGTCGATGTCTATCCGGACATCGCCAAGAAATGGGGCCTGAGCTTCATGATCAACACCGCCAAGACAGCGGAAGGCCGCAGCCCCGGCAGCCTCGCCTGGGCGGGCCTTGCCAACACCTATTTCTGGATCGACCCGGCCCGCAACGTCACCGGCGTGATCCTGATGCAGCTGTTGCCGTTCGTGGACAAAAAATGTTTGGAGGCGTTTGCGGGATTCGAGAGCGGCGTTTATGCCGGGCTCGATGCCGGCAGCGGCCAAAGGGCGGCGTGAGCGACTCGACTAGCGCGCTGTCCGTCCCACCCCCATTCGGCGAGCCGTCGCGCATGCGGGGGATCCAGTACGCCGGGGCTTCTCGATTCAATCACTGATGTCTCTGGAATACTGGTCGTCCGCCGGACCGCATCGGGCGGACATGACGGCCGACCCGTTGGCGGACGATGACAGCGTAGGGCGATGGCGCGTACATCGTGCGCAAACACACCTTCGCATTCCCGCGGCGCAATCCGCCCGAGTTCTGCATATAACTTTCGCCCCAATGAAATCAGAGGGCGCGGGGAATGCCGGATGCCCGATGCACCCGCAGCCTCGCGTGTAGAAAAAAACACGCGAGTTAGTCACCACAGGCTCACCGGAATCACCCGGCATTCCCTGCGCAATGGTTTTAACGGTTTCCTTCGCGCTCTCCTTGGTGACCGGGCTTTGTTGCCACCATCGCCCCTGAGAAGCTTGCTTCCCAAGAACTTGACGCCAGCGTCGGGGCGTCAGGACCACACGACTTCGCCGTCCGCTTCACCGCCATTCGTCAAAGGCGCATCCGCGTCCACCGCATCCCATCCCGCGTTAGTGACGATCGCGAACGCCCCTCTGGGGGACGGGATGGCGGAGTTATGAGGGTGATTTGGGTCAGGCGAGAAGGGGAATATTTTTGCGGACAGGACTGGACTGCTAGCATCAGATTGATTTGGTTCAACAAATTAGCCATCACGCGCGGGCCGAAATCCCGCATCAACGATCGGTTCCGCCGCCAAGGCCCAAGTGTACGAAAGCCAGTCGGTTATTGTTCGCATTGGCGTTCTGCGAAATATAAGTTTCCCCGCCACGCCCAGGCTCAGACGCCGGGTTTCTGAAACCCCATTGCCACAAGTTCATCCTCAAACTCGCCGAGACAATTGTCGGGAATTGCCAGCACGAACAAATTTCTCGCCCGAGTGACAGCAACATAACCAATGCGTCCCACCTCGGTCGCCGTTCCATTGAGCAAGGCTTTTACATGCTCTCTGCTGGCCACGTACATTACGGCCTCCAGACTCTCCGCCTTTCACCCTGTGGACCGTCGATACGCGGAATCGCGGCAAATCCGTTTGCGCAAGATCGCGTAACTGAATAAGCGGTTTGTTCTCAAGCGCTTTCCTCGCAAGCTTCCGTCCCAAATTATCGCCAACCCTCAACCCGAAGTCCGACGACAGCTTGGCGACAAATGCCTTGGTGCGCCCAATCAAAAGCGGGTGCCATTCGGTGTCCGCCAACAGCGTTCCGGGGGGGAGGCCGGTCTCTGGGTCCCTTACAAACGACCATATCGCTCGTCGCAATTTCAAACATTCTGGCCGTGTCCCATTTCGTGAGAGTAGCGAAATCAGGTCTCTATGCTCGTCGGCCAGTAACCCTACTATCCCGGCGCAGGCATTTTCATAGGCGCCTTCCATGAGTTTCAGTTTGTCCCGGCTTATCGTCGCGTCTGCGAAACTCCTGACAACTCCTTGTCCTTGGCCCTCCACCGCCGCTCCACGCGTCGGCCCAATCGGACGACCGACAAAGCACCACCCCGTCTTTCTCACTTACGTCGGCCGACGCCAGCATGCTCCTAAACGATGCCAGAGCCTCGTCCTTATCTGTCTTCTTGAAGGGAATGAAGAAGGCACCGTTTAGACTCGGCAGGTACCGTCCGGTTCGGCTTATCGTCTCGGCCAGAGAGCTTATTGGCGACATACAATATGGCCGGAACGGATCTGTAATTTATATTCAGTTGCTTCGGGGTCACCCCCGGTCGCTGGCTGTATCCGGCTAAGAATACGCCGTTCGCACCGGCGAACTCATAAATACCCTGATTGGAGTCCCCAATGAGTGATAGCTGCGAGCCCGCGCTTACCATCAGTTCGAGAATGGCCTCGTGTTCCGGACCGATATCCTGTGCCTCGTCTACCAAGATGTGCGGGTAGCGCCGTACTAGTGCCCGTAGGACAAACGCGTCTTTCTTTAACGTTCTCAAGACCCAATAGCGCGCCGAAGCGTGTGTGTACGCGCCGACCTTGCCGAGCTTTGCAAGCGCTCTTTCAGCGTCGCCTGCAGCGATTTCTTTCAGCGCGTTTTTCCCAATTTCGAATTTGAACGCGCCGCCGGTCACGCTAATGCGGAGGTCCGCCGTAGGATTTGGTCTTTGCCCGTCGTAGACGGTGAAGTGCTTCAAAAAGGGCTCGCGCCCATCAACAAGAAAGGGTGTACGATCGCATTCCATCACCCGGTGGGCATGTGGGCGCAATATGTTCGTCGTGATGAACCCGTCTACCGTATCGATTTCGACCGCAAATGAACGGCGCCCAATGGGGCGGCCTCGCATCAAAGAAAAGTAGTCCTTCCTGAAGGTCTCAACAGCAACGTTCGAGAACGAGAGAAGCGCGACGATCCCGTGGTTATCATCGAGCAGGTGCCGCATTTCTGTTAACCGATGAACGGCAGTCTTAGTCTTTCCGCTGCCGGCACAGGCAGTCACAGAAAGGGGCTGCAGTGGCAGCCCGACAATAGTTTTTTGTTGCTCGGAGAGCTCCGTCATTTCTGGCATGCGTGTTTGATGGCCGCGAGGATATAATCGGGCACAGATATTTCGAGGTTCTCATCGATGATCTTAGCTGCGAGCGCTTGCGCAAACTTGCCCTTCTGGACATTGTTTTCAGTGCGCTCGAACATTCCTTTAAACAGCGCCGTCGCCTTCGTGCGATCATCGACTTCCGCGCTAACGACGTCCTCCAAATTCTTGCCAATCGTCGGGTGTATCTCCTTCAAGGCGGCTAACATCGCGACACGGTTTTTGTCGACGAGCGCGAAGTCGTACTCGAATGTCTTCTGTCCGTAAAAAACTTTTACAAATTCGTCTTCAAGCGTCTTCATGGACGCCGTGTTTGCCGAGACGACTATGGCTTCGCTAGCGGCCGGATAATGCGCATCTTCCTTCCCGTCGGTGCCAACTATCTTTTTCGGGTCGGCATCCGTGATGATCGAGACCGGAACCTTGATGGCGTCAGTTCCGAACAACGGCATGAATGAATCAAAATTCAAACCCTCAACGCTGATGAGGCTTACCCCGTGGTTCCTGAGATAAAGCTTTTCGCGCTGAGCAAGAAGATTGACCATTAGCAGTTCTGCCGCACCTTCCACAAAAATGACCCTGCGCGCGAAGAACAATTCCGCACGGGTTACGTCTAGGTAACGCTTGAGCTTTTCACGCTTGCCTTTGGCAAACTGCACGGACCTCGGATGAAATGCCTCAACCCGCGCACCAACGTCTACGAGGCAAACAATAAGAATCCGAGGTCCGCGATGCTTGCGAAGTTTGGCGAATGGCTGGTCACAAAGACTTGCACAGGTTTCTCACCGGCCGCACTTTCGACGCTCGACAAATATCGCAGCAATACGGCCTGGAGCTGCGGGTGCAAGTGGGCCTCAGGCTCCTCAACAATTAGGCTTCGGAACGCGGCGTCCGCGTTCTTCGCAAGTTCGCTGAGAACCACAGCCATGAAAATGAGATTGTTGTAACCAAGGCCGTTGCGCTCAATTTCAAAGGCATCAACCAAGAGCGAAAGCCTAGCGGCCAGTTTTGGAAAGTCATTGCCGGTCAGCTCCACATTTAAAGCCTGCGCCAGTTGGTCACCCAACATTGTCTTGTGCCGACCCGCAATCGCGTTTTGCGTATCCACGATTGGTTTCAATTTTTTTATTGCCGCGTCTAGTTTTATCAGCTCAGCGGCGATTTCCTCCTTTCCCTTATCATCAGAAAGTAGGTGCAAAAGCCTTGAGAGTTGGCTGTTGCGACTTGGCCGCAGGCCTTGCTCTGCATCGCGTAGCGGCTGAAGGTACACGCTTCGCAGGTTCTCGAGCATCGTCGAGGTCATGCCGACGTCTTGATAGTCTCCGCACCATTTCCGCGGGCGCAGGCGCCCGGCCTTGTCAAGGTCGCCGTAGCTTACTCCAAGCACAGCTTCCAACTCACCGCCTGCTCCAGGTCGCAATGCATGGAGGAAGTCCGCCTCGTCCTCCGGGCTCAGCTCCCTGAAGACATACTCAAAGATAATGTCGCCGGATGCCGCACCGCCTTTAGGCAGATGCAGATCATCACGCGTAAATCTGGGATAGGGATACATCAACGCCGGCAAGGAGTGCCCGCAGGGCATCAACCACTGCGGTCTTTCCAATGTTGTTGGGGCCCACAATGACGTTGAGCCCGGGCTGATAATTCCAGCTTGACGCTTTGCAAGCGCCGAAAGTTGCTAATCGACTATGTCGCCAAATACATCTAGCTACCCCCGCCACAGCATTTGACGACAACTGTGGTGAGATGCAACTATAGGCAACACCGATGTCCAGAAACACCCACAGGTGAGACGTGACGCGCTGACAGCGACTAACCTTTTAGCTACACCGGCAACCCATTCTGCTTCGCCAATTCCTTCAGCGACACCTGCGGCCGTGCCCCGATGTGCTGGATCACCTCCGCCGCCGCCAGCGCGCCCAGCCGTCCGGCATTCTCATACCCCGCGTTGCGCACCAGCCCGAACAAAAACCCGGCGGCGAACAGATCGCCGGCGCCTGTCGTGTCCACGAGCTTGTCAATCGGAAACGCCGGCACGGCAACAACGCCGCCCCTTGATGCCACCACGCAACCCTTTTCGCTGCGGGTGACGACTCCGAGCCTGCAATCCCCGCTCAATTGCTGTATCGCAGTGACGAAATCCGAGGTCTGGTACAGCGAATGCAATTCGGATTCGTTGGCGAAGACGAGATCGACCGTGCCCTTGCGCATCAAATCGAGAAATTCGTCGCGGTAGCGATCGACGCAGAAGGAGTCCGACAGCGTCAGCGCGACCTGGCGGTTGGCGCCATGCGCGATGGTCGCCGCCTTGACGAAGGCTTCCTTGGCGCTCTGGGGATCCCAGAGATAGCCTTCGAGATAGAGAAACGCGGAGGCCGCGATCTCTGCGGGGTCGATGTCGGACGGCGTCAAATCCTGCGCCGCGCCGAGATAGGTGTTCATGGTGCGCTCGCCGTCCGGCGTCACCAGGATGTAGGAGCAGCCGGTGGCGGGGCCGCCGACTGCTGCCGCCGTCTCGAATGCGACCCCGGCGGCGCGGATGTCATGGCTGTAAAGCCGGCCGATCTGGTCATCCCTGATTTTGCCGACATAGGCCGCGCGGGCGCCGAGATTGGCGATGCCGACAATGGTGTTGGCCGCCGAGCCGCCGGACATTTCGGTCGCAGGCCCCATGTCGGCGTAGATCGCGGCCGCGCGCGCCTCGTCGATCAGCGCCATGCCGCCCTTGGTCATGCCGTGGCGGGCGAGAAAGCCCTCGTCGGTCTGCACCAGCACGTCGAAAATCGCATTGCCGATCCCGAGAACGTCGTATTTTGCGTCAGCCATTTACCTGCCCTGTTTACGGCAATTCGCAAGAGGCTGCGGCCTATCACGACCGGGCTAGCGCCAGCAAGCTGATGCGGCTGCTATACGAGTACGGATGATCCGCTCCTTCCTCACGGTCTCCTCGGGAACGCTGGCCTCGCGGCTGCTCGGATTCGTGCGCGATTCCGCGATCGCGGCGCTGCTCGGCGCGGGGCCGGTCGCGGATGCGTTCCTGGCCGCGTTTCAGCTCGTCAATGTCGCGCGGCGGCTGTTGACGGAAGGCGCGCTGAACGCGGCGCTGGTGCCGGCATGGCTGCGCGTGCGCGAAACCGATGGCGCGGCGGCGGCAGCCAGCTTCGCCGGCCGCGTGCTCGGCACCGTCACGGCGGCGCTGATCGTGGCGGCGGCCTTGCTGGGGCTGTTGATGCCGCTGGTCATCACGGCATTGGCGCCGGGGTTTGCGGGAAGCGAAACGCTGCAGCTTGCGGTGAATAATGCCCGCCTGATGCTGCCCTACCTCGCCTTTGCCGGTCCGGTGACCGTCATGATGGCGCTGTTGAATGCGCAAGGGCGGTTTGCACTGGCGGCGTTCTCGCCGCTGCTGTTTAACCTGGCGCTGATCGCGGTCATGGCCGTGCTGATCGCATCGCAGGCGGACGCCGTGCATGCCGCGCAGATCATCGCCGCCACCGTCGGCATCGCCGGCCTGCTGCAATTATCCATGCTGGCGCTGCGCCGCGGCGGCGGCATCGCGAGCCCTTTACGGATTTCGTTCGACAAGGAGATGCGCGGCTTCTTCGCCAAGGCAATCCCCGGCATGATCGCCAGCAGCGGGCCGCAATTGCTTGTGGTGGCCGGCGCGATCATCGCCTCGTCATCGCCGTCGGCGGTATCGTGGCTCTATTTCGCCAACCGCCTGGTCGAACTGCCGCTCGGCATCGTCGGCGCCGCCATGGGCACGGTGCTGATCCCGCAAATGACGCACGCGTTGCGCGGCGGCGATCACGACGCGATCGCTTATGCCGAATCGCGCGGGCTTGAATTGGCGGCCGGGCTGGCGTTGCCGGCGACGCTCGGATTGATCGTGCTCAGCGAGCCGATCGTGCGGCTGTTGTTCGAGCATGGCGCCTTTACATCAGCCGATAGCCAAGCGACCGCGCACGCGCTGATGTGGCTGGCGCTCGCGCTGCCCGCCCAGGTGCTGGTGAAGGCGCTGTCGCCGGCGTTTTTTGCGCGCGAGGACACGCTGACGCCGCTGTGGGCTGTGTTCAAGGGATTTGCGGTCGCGCTGGTGCTGGGCCTGGTGCTCGGTCATGTCTTCGGCGCCGGCGGTATTGCCGCCGCCATCGCGCTCGGCGCATGGAGCAGCGCGACCACATTGATCCGTCATGGCGCGGTCAATTTCGGCTTTTCGATCGATGCCGCGGCGCGCCGGCGGCTGCCACGCATTCTCGGCGGCGGCGCTGGCAATGGGCGCGCTGCTCTGGCTTGCGGCGGCGTTCGTCCTGCCGTTCGTGGCGGCCGCGCATGGCCTCGCGCAAGCCGCGCTCCTGCTGATGCTGATCGCCGCCGCGATTGCGATTTACGGCCTGTTTCTCGCGCTTTTCGGCGTCACCGGCTGGCGCGAGACGGTTAACGCCATCAGGCAAAATCCCGCCGCCTGACTTGAGTGCCAAGACTTGCGTGTTTAGAGCTTGCGTGGCAAACGACGGCGCCAAAGCGGCAATTTTCGGGAACTTTGTTATGGCCATGGTTGAACGGGTTTTTTCAGGCGTCCAGCCGACGGGCAATCTGCATCTCGGCAATTACCTCGGCGCGATCGTCAATTTCGTCAAATTGCAGGAGACGCATAATTGCATCTATTGCGTGGTCGACATGCACGCGATCACGGTAGCCGTCGACGTGTGGGGCGGCCCGGCCGAACTCGCGCGCAACACCCGCGAGGTCACCGCGGCCTTCATCGCCAGCGGCATCGATCCGAAGAAGCATATCGTGTTCAACCAGAGCCAGGTTTCCGGCCATGCGGAACTCGCCTGGATCTTCAATTGCGTGGCGCGGCTCGGCTGGCTCAACCGCATGACGCAGTTCAAGGACAAGGCCGGCAAGGATCGCGAGAACGCCTCGATCGGGCTGTATGATTATCCGGTGCTGATGGCGGCCGACATTCTGGTCTATCGCGCGACGCATGTGCCTGTGGGCGAAGACCAGAAGCAGCATCTCGAATTGTCGCGCGACATCGCGCAGAAATTCAACAACGACTTCGCCGACTCGATCCGCAGCCACGGCTTCAATGACGGATTGTTTTTCCCGCAGCCCGAGCCGCTGATCACCGGCCCCGCCACGCGGGTGATGAGCCTGCGCGACGGCACCAAGAAGATGTCGAAGTCGGATTCGTCGGACAATTCGCGGATCAATTTGACCGACGACGCCGACACCATCGCGCAAAAAATCCGCAAGGCGAAGACCGATCCGGAACCGTTGCCGTCGGAAGAAAAGGGACTTGAGGCCCGGCCCGAGGCCGACAACCTCGTCGGCATCTACGCGGCGCTGGCCGGCCGCAGCAAGGCCGAAGTGTTGAGCGAATTCGGCGGCGGACAGTTCTCCAGCTTCAAGAATGCGCTGGTGGAACTTTGCGTCGAAAAACTCTCGCCGATCGCCTCCGAGATGAAGCGGCTGGTCGCCGACCCCGGCCATGTCGATTCCATCCTGATCGACGGCGCCGAGCGCGCGCAGGCGATCGCACAGGAAACCATGAACGCGGCCAAAGACATCGTCGGCTTCATCCGCAAAAGCTGACGATTACCAGCCGGGGAAGAAGCGCGACGCCGCTTGTCGAAGACGGCTGCGCCGTGGCAGCATGCGTCGGTTTGGCGCAGCACCGGGACATGCATGACCACCCAGCGACGAAGCTACGAGACGGGTCACAAGCCAAAATGTCTGGTTATCGTTGACGACACCGCGGAATGGGACCGCGCGGTCTACTACGCCAGCCGTTGGGCGATCCGCGTCGGCGGCGGCGTGGTGATGCTGCGCGTGATCGAAATCGAGGACCAGAACCAGCAATGGCTGGGGGTCGCCGACATCATGCGCGCCGAGGCGGAAGAGGCCGCCAATGAAGCGCTCGACCGCGCCTCCGGCCGCGCCAACGGCATCGCCGCGATCACGCCGGAACGGGTGATTCGGGAGGGCGATCCGACCGAGCAGATCCTCGACGTCATCGACAAGGACGTCGATATCTCGATGCTGGTGCTGGCGGCCAATCCGGGCGCCGAGGGGCCCGGCCCGCTCATTACCCTGATTGCCCAGGTGGCAGGGTCGTTCCCGATCCCCGTCACCGTGGTTCCCGGCGACCTCAGCGACGCCGATATCGACGCCCTTTCGTAAGAAAAAACCCAGCCAATACAGCGGGAACAGCAGCTCTGCGCCCTTGATCGTGCGTTGGCCGTCGCCATCTGCTAAGGGAACCCCACGCGCCGGCCTTGAACCGGCGACGCCGGAGAAAACCAATGTTCATTCAGACCGAAGCCACGCCCAATCCCGCCACCCTCAAATTCATTCCGGGCCGCACGGTGCTCGATACCGGCACGATGGAATTCGCCAATCGCGAAGCAGCAGCCCGTTCGCCGCTCGCCGAACGGCTGTTCGGCGTGCCCGGCGTCACCTCGGTGTTTTACGGCTCCGATTTCGTCACGGTGACCAAGGACGACAGCGACTGGCAGCATCTGAAGCCCGCGATCCTCGGCGCCATCATGGAGCATTATATGTCCGGCGCGCCGCTGCTCGCCGACGGCAGCGCCGGAAATGACGAGGCGCTCGACGAGGAAGACGAATTCTTTGACGAGGCCGACGCCGAGACGGTCGAGACCATCAAGGACCTGATCGAGACGCGGGTGCGTCCCGCGGTCGCCAATGACGGCGGCGACATCACCTTCCGCGGCTTCAAGGACGGTATCGTCTATCTCAACATGAAGGGATCCTGCGCGGGTTGCCCGTCATCGACGGCGACGCTGCAGCATGGCATCCAGAACCTGCTCAGGCATTTCGTGCCCGACGTGGTCGAAGTCCGGCCGATATAACCGGCGTCGTAGCACAGGCGAAGCGCGCGAAGCGTTTGCGCATCCTGCGGAACCCGTAAGGCATGACGGGACGATTGCGGGTTGCTATACCTTCGCCATGCTGATCCTTGCCATCGATACGGCGCTCGACGCCTGCGCCGCTGCCGTACTCGACACCGGCGCAAACCAGATCCTCGCGCAGGAATCGCAGGCCATGAAGCGCGGCCACGCCGAAGCCTTGATGCCGTTGATCGCGCGCGTGATGAAAGCATCCGGCATCGCATTCACCGCCCTCGATCGGGTCGCGGCGACGACCGGCCCCGGCAGCTTCACCGGATTGCGCGTCGGCCTCTCCGCCGCGCGCGGCATCGCACTCGCCGCCGGCAAGCCGGTCGTCGGCCTGACCACGCTGACCGCCTATGCCGCTCCTGCCGTTGCCGAGGACGGCGAGCATCCGATCATGGCCGCGATCGATGCGCGGCACGATCATGTCTATTTTCAAATGGTGACCGGCGACGGCAGCCCGCTGATCAAGCCGCAGGTGGCGCTCCATCTCGGAAGCACTCGTCGCCTCGCGCTTCGGCACGCCGCATCTCGTCGGCAATGCGGCGCAGATTTTGGCCGATCGCTGGCCACCCGATGCACCGCCGCCGTTCCGGATCGACCAGCAGCCGGCGCCCGATATCGCCTGGGTGGCATGGCTGGGGGCCGCAGTCAGTCCGGAGAGTTCGCCGGCCCGCCCCTATTATCTGCGCGCGCCCGACGCCAAGCCGCCCAAGGACCCGCTTTCCAAGAATCCACTTTCCAAGGACCCGCTCGCCGATACCGCGCAGCCATCCGCGTCATGATGGCAAGGCTTGTTGAATCCTGGTTGTCCGAATGGTGGGGCGGCGGCACCGCAATTGTCGAACCGGCGAGCCTGCGCGACGCGGCGCGCCTGGCGCAATTGCATGGCGCATCGTTTCACCGCGGCTGGGGCGAAGGCGAATTCGAAGCCATGATGAGCGAGCGCAATACGCTGGTGCATCGGCTCAGGCTCGGGCGCAAGGTGATCGGTTTTGCGGTGTCGCGCATGGCCGCGGACGAAGCGGAAATATTGTCGATCGCCATCGACGCGGGCCAGCGCGGCCGCGGCCTGTCGCGCAATCTGTTGCTGACCCATCTCGGCCATCTCGCCGGCCGCGGCGTGCGCACCATATTCCTGGAAGTCGAAGAAAATAACCAACCGGCCCGAAGGCTGTACGAATGGGCCGGATTCGGCGTCGTCGGCCGCCGAGAACGCTATTACCAGCAAGCGGGCGGGGAGCAATTGAATGCGCTTCTGATGCGGCGCGACTTGTCGTAATATGCGCGCGATGGCAGAACACGCCAGCTTTGCCCTCAAAGGCCCAGGCCCCTTCAAAGGCAAGACCATGACCGCACTGAAACCCTCGTCCGCGCACAAAAATACCGGCATCGAGGCCCGCTGCGCTGCCACCGGCATGCGCATGACCGAGCAGCGCCGCGTGATCGCGCGCGTGCTGGCGGATTCGGTGGATCATCCCGACGTCGAGGAACTGTACCGGCGCTGTGTCGCGGTCGACGACAAGATCTCGATTTCGACGGTGTACCGTACCGTCAAACTGTTCGAGGACGCCGGCATCATCGAGCGGCACGATTTCCGCGAGGGCCGCGCGCGCTACGAGCAGATGCCCGACAGCCACCACGATCATTTGATCAATCTGCGCGACGGCAAGGTGATCGAATTCACCTCCGAGGAGATCGAGAAATTGCAGGCCGAGATCGCCCGCAAGCTCGGCTACAAACTGGTCGATCACCGGCTGGAATTGTATTGCGTCCCGCTGGACGAAGACAAATAGCGTTCGTGGTCCCATCTCTCATCATTTTCGATTGCGACGGCGTGCTGGTCGACAGCGAGGTCATATCCTGCCGCGCCCATGCGGAGACGCTGACGCGTCACGGCTATCCGATCACGCCGGACCAGGTGCTCCAGCGCTTCCTCGGCGTATCCGATCGCGAAGCGCGCTTGACCGTGGAGACCGAACTCGGCCGCAGCCTTCCCGGAGGACTTCGAAGCCCAGATGAAGCAGGCCGCGCTGCAACGCTACGCCAGCGAGTTGGGAGCTATCCCCCATGTCGGCGAGGCGATTGCCGCGATTAGCGCGCCCAGATGCGTGGCGTCGAGCGGCACGCCTGAGAAAATCCGTCATGGCCTGACCTGCGCCGGCCTCTATGACCAGCTTGCGCCGCACATTTTCTCCGCGACCCAGGTCAAGCGCGGCAAGCCCGCACCCGATCTGTTTCTGTTCGCCGCCGCGCAGATGAAGGCCCAGCCTTCCCAATGCATCGTGATCGAGGACAGCGTTCCCGGCGTCACCGGCGCGCCGCGCCGCCGGGATGACGGTATTGGGCTTTCACGGCGGCAGCCATTGCGGCGCCGGTCATGCCGAATTGCTGCGTGCCGCCGGCGCTGCCGTCACGTTTGACGATATGCGGCAGTTGCCTGGTTTATCGAGCGGATTGTAGCAAATTAGACCCCGTCATTCCGGGGCGATGCGCCAGCATCGAACTCCGATGTGCAATTGCACATCGGAGAATCTTGAGATTCCGGGTTCGTGCTTCGCACGCCCCGGAATGACGGGGTCTAATGTCAGGGTCTAACGCTGGATTTTCATCCCTTTAGGCTATAATTGACCCCTGACGCCGCATTGGCGCCATTCCAACCCATCATTCAGGTTCCATGAAGCCGCCGCGCAAGCTGCATATCAAGTCATATGGCTGCCAGATGAACGTCTACGATGCGCAACGCATGGTGGACACGCTGGCCCCGGAGGGCTTTGTCGAGACATCGAGCGCCGATGACGCCGATCTGGTGATCCTCAACACCTGCCATATTCGCGAAAAGGCTTCCGAAAAAGTCTATTCCGAGCTCGGACGGCTGCGCGTCATCAAGGATGACGCCGCGCAAAACGGCCGCGAGATGCAGATCGCGGTCGCCGGCTGCGTTGCCCAGGCCGAGGGCGAGGAGATCATCCGTCGCGCGCCGACCGTCGATGTCGTGGTCGGTCCGCAGAGCTATCATCATCTGCCGCAACTTTTGGCGCGCGCGAACAGCCATGGCCGGGCACTGGAGACGGAGTTCCCGGTCGAGGACAAGTTCGGATTTTTAGCCCCGCCGAAGCCGGCTGCGATCCGCGCCCGCGGCATCTCTTCGTTCGTCACCGTGCAGGAAGGCTGCGACAAATTCTGCACCTTCTGCGTGGTGCCCTATACGCGCGGCGCGGAAGTGTCGCGCCCGGTCGCCAAGATCATCGACGACGTGATGCGGCTCGCCGACAATGGCGTGCGCGAGATCACGTTGATCGGGCAGAACGTCAACGCCTATCACGGCGAAGGTCCGGACGGACGAACCTGGCCGCTCGGCCGGCTGTTGCACCGTCTTGCCGAAATCGAAGGCATCGTGCGCCTGCGCTATTCGACCAGCCATCCCCGCGACGTCGATGATTCGCTGATCGAGGCCCATCGCGACCTGCGCGCGCTGATGCCGTTCGTCCACCTGCCCGTGCAATCCGGTTCCGACCGGATTCTCGCGGCCATGAACCGCAAGCATACCGCCGATGATTACCGCCGCGTCATCGACCGATTTCGTACCGCACGCCAAGATATTGCGTTTTCATCGGATTTTATCGTCGGCTTCCCCGGCGAAAGCAGGGAAGAATTCGCCGCCACTCTCGCGCTTGTCACGCAAATCGGATACGCTGGCGCTTATTCGTTCAAATATTCGCCGCGGCCCGGCACGCCGGCGGCGGACATGCGGGAGACGGTGTCAGCGGCAGAGATGGACGAGCGATTGGTGCGGCTTCAGGAATTGATCGACAGCCAGCAATCGGCCTTCAACAAGGCCATGATTGGCAACACCGTCGATGTGCTGTTCGAACGCGCGGCCCGCAATCCCGGCCAGGTCGTCGGCCGCACGGCTTATTTGCAGCCCGCGCATGTGTTTGCCTCGCCCGACATCATCGGTCAGGTACTGCCGGTCACGATCGAAAGCCTGGAACGCTACAGCCTGCTGGGCCAACTCGCAGCCGCGCCCGGGCGAGCTGCGCCATCGTTGCTGCTCCATCCTTGCCTGCCCCATCCTTGCCTGCCCCATCCATGCCTGCCCCAACGACGACGGGAGCCTGAACCCTTGCCAAAAAGCGCATCGGATTCAACTTCACTCGCTCCCAGCCGCAAACTTGACCGCGACATGCAAATTCCGCCCGAAACCCAGGTCGTCATCGACTTCGACGACAACCGTGCCGCTTCCGCGCTGGTCGGCCCTTACGGCCAGAATCTGGCGCTGATCGAACGCCGGCTCGGCGTCGTCGTCGATTCGCGCGGCAATCACATCACCATCGCGGGCTCCCGCGACGGCTGCGATGCCGCGCGGCGCGTGCTGGAGGCGCTCTATGCGCAGGCCACCCAGGGCCACGATCTGGCGCAAGGCGACGTCGAAGGCGCGATCCGCGCCGTGATCGCGCAGGGCTCGCTGTTCGAATTCGACGCCAAGACGGCCAAGACCTCGTTCGAGACCATCAATCTGCGCAAGCGCCCGGTGCGGGCGCGCACCGCGGCGCAGGATTCCTACATCCGCGCGCTGAAACGCCACGAGCTGGTGTTCGGCGTCGGCCCTGCCGGCACCGGCAAGACCTGGCTTGCGGTGGCGCATGCCGCGCAATTATTCGAACGCAAGGAAGTCGATCGCATCATCCTGTCGCGGCCCGCGGTCGAAGCCGGCGAGCGGCTCGGCTTCCTGCCCGGCGATTTGCGCGAAAAGGTCGATCCTTACCTGAGGCCGATCTACGACGCGCTGTACGATTTGATGGATGCGCGGGTGGTCGAACGCGCGCTGCAGGGCGGCGAAATCGAGATCGCGCCGCTGGCCTTCATGCGCGGCCGCACGCTGACCAACGCCGTCATCATCCTGGACGAAGCGCAAAACACCACCTCGATGCAGATGAAGATGTTTTTGACGCGGCTCGGCGAAAACAGCCGCATGATCATCACCGGCGATCCCTCCCAGGTTGACCTGCCGCACGGCCAGACCTCGGGGCTGGCGGAAGCCGCAAGACTGCTCGATGGCGTCGAGGGCATCGCGCAGGTGAAATTCACCGCCGAGGACGTGATCCGCCACGAACTGGTAGCGCGGATCGTCGCCGCCTATGAGGGATTGCCGCAAAAGCCGGCAACCGGCAGATCTTGAACCTGAATAGCTTCGCCGGAAGCGCGCGACAGGCAACTTCCGGTCATCCCAGAAATTCTGAAACAATAATTCTGAAACAATGACGTCTTCCATTCTTCCCATGACCGAGGTTCTCGTCGTCGCCGAATGCTGGCAGACCGAACCCAATGCCGAAGCGGTGATCCATCGCGCCATCGAGGCCGCGACCGGGATTGCCGACGCCGATGTCGGCGACGCCGAACTTGCGGTCATGCTGACCGACGACGCCGGGATTCGCACGCTGAACAGCAATTGGCGCGGCATCGACAAGCCAACCAATGTGCTGTCGTTTCCGGCGCTGCAGCCGGCCGCGGGCGCGCCTGACGACGCGCCGCGCATGCTCGGCGATATCGCCATCGCCTACGAGACGACGCGCAAGGAAGCTGACGATGAGCAAAAGCCGTTCGATCATCATCTCAGCCATCTGGCGGTCCACGGTTTCCTGCATCTGATCGGCTACGATCACGAAAAGGACGACGACGCCGAAGCCATGGAAAGTCTCGAACAGGAGATTCTCGCGCAGCTTGGCATTCCCGATCCCTATGCGGACCGGGAGCGGATGGACTGACATGCCGGACTCCGATCCGACCCACGACAATCCGCGCAACACCCGCAATCTCCCGGCCGTGGTGCAGGAAGGCGAAGTGTTGCGGCCCTCGGCCGAGAACTGGCTGACGCGGGCGATCCGCACGCTGTTCGGCTGGAAACCGGGATCGGTTCGCGACGATCTGCAGGTCGTGCTCGATGCCTCGCAGCCGGACGAGGTCGGCTTTTCCGCGATCGAGCGCACCATGCTGCGCAACATCCTGGGCCTGCACGAGCGGCGCATCGCCGACGTGATGATCCATCGCGCCGACATCGTCGCGGTCAAGCGCGACATTCCCCTCGGCGAATTGATGAGCCTGTTCGAAAGCGCAGCGCATTCGCGCCTCGTGGTCTACAACGAAACCCTCGACGACCCCGAGGGCATCGTTCACATCCGCGACCTGCTGGCATTCATGACCGCAAGGGCGCGCGTTGGCGAACCCGGCAAGACGCGGCGCAAAAAACCCTATCCGGCCGGGCTCGATTTGCGCGCCGTCGATCTCGCGCTGCCGCTTGCGGACGCCAACATCATCCGCAAGCTGTTATACGTGCCGCCGTCGATGCGCGCGATCGACCTGCTGGCGCAGATGCAGGCCTCGCGCATCCATTTGGCGCTGGTGGTGGACGAATATGGCGGAACCGACGGGCTGGTGTCGATCGAGGACATTGTCGAACAGATCGTAGGCGAAATCGACGACGAGCACGACAGCGACGAACCGCCGGCGATCGTGCGGCAGGCGGACAATTCCTTTATCGCAGATGCCCGCGCCAGCCTCGACGATGTGCGTTCGGTGATCGGCGAGGATTTCGTCACCGGAGAAGCCGGCGAAGAGGTCGAGACGCTGGGTGGCTATCTGGTATCGCATGTCGGCCGGCTGCCGGTGCGCGGCGAAGTTATCTCGGGTCCGGGCAATTTCGAGATCGAGGTGCTGGACGCCGATCCGAGGCGGGTCAAGCGCCTGCGCATCGCTATCCGCAAGGAACGTCCCGCGGCGCGTACGCCGCGCGAAAGCCGCCGCCGCGAAGCGCCCTCCGACGCCAACGCTCCGCACACCAATGACAACGCGCCGCCGTCATCCCCCGGCGATGGAGCCGGTTCGCAGTGACGATAGCCAACAGACTTCGCGCCGCCGCCCTTTCGATCATCCTGGCCTGGGGATGGAAGCGCGCCGCCATTGCGCTGATTGCGGGTGCGCTGTCGGCGCTGGCGATGGCGCCGTTCAATGCATGGCCGGTGCTGTTCCTGACCTTTCCGGTCGCGGTCTGGCTGATCGACGGTTCGGCGGCCGGTCGATGGCGCGGGGTGCCCGCGGCGGCGATGTCCGGCTTCTGGTTCGGGCTCGGCTATTTCGTGCCGGGACTTTACTGGATCGGTTACGCCTTTCTCGTCGATGCACCGACCTTCGCCTGGCTGATGCCGTTCGCGGTGCTCGGCCTGCCGGCCTATCTCGCATTGTTCACCGCGCTCGGCTTTGCGCTGGCGCGGTTGCTCTGGACCCGCGATGCGTCGCGCGTGCTAGCGCTCGCGATCAGCCTCACGGTGGCTGAATGGCTGCGCGGCCATGTGCTCTCGGGATTTCCGTGGAACGCATTCGGCTACGCGCTGACCGAACCGCTGGCGCTGGCGCAAACCGCGTCGCTGATCGGGCTGTGGGGCATGACGTTCATTGGCATCGCGATCTTCGCAAGCCCCGCCGTGCTGATCGACGGCAGGTCGCGCGGACGAAAACCGTGGATCGCGGCGGTCGCGGCGCTGCTCGTGCTCGCCGCCATGGGCATTTACGGCGCGGTTCGATTGACGTTGCAGCCGACTGTCGTCACCACGGTCAAGCTGCGCATCATGCAGCCGAACTTGCAGCAGGACACCAAATTCAATTACGCCGCCAAGGCGGAGGTGATGCAAAAATATCTGACGCTGTCGGACCGTGCTTCCGGACCGCAATCGACCGGCGTCAGCGATGCCCATATCCTGATCTGGCCGGAATCGGCGTTCCCGTTCTTCCTGACCCGCGAAGCCGATGCGATGGCGCAGATCGCCGATTTGCTGCCCAAGGGCACCGTGCTGATCACAGGCTCGGTGCGCGCGCCCGATATGCCGCCCGGCGTCCGCATCACGCGAGCTTACAACTCCATTTATGTCATCGACCACGACGGCAGCGTGCTGTCGGTCTACGACAAGCTGCATCTGGTACCGTTCGGCGAATATTTGCCGTTTCAGGATTTGATGGAGAAATTCGGTTTCGTGCAGCTGACCAAGGTGCAGGGCGGATTCATTGCGGGCACGCGCCGCCGCGCCATGGCGATACCGGGTGCACCGTCCGCGCTACCTCTGATCTGCTACGAGGCGATTTTTCCCGGTAATGTTGCGGCGCGCGACGATCGCCCCGGCTGGATCGTCAACCTGACAAATGACGGCTGGTTTGGAATCTCGACGGGGCCCCATCAGCATCTGCAACAGGCGCGCCTGCGCGCCGTCGAGGAAGGATTGCCCGTCGTTCGCGCAGCAAATACGGGCATTTCCGCGGTGATCGATCCGTCGGGGCGGATCGTCGCACAGCTCGGGCTCGGCCTCGAAGGCGTACTGGACGCCAGGCTGCCCGCCGCCCTGCCGCCGACGGTTTACGCGCGCATCGGCGATATTCCGGCCGCAATCATCGTCGCCGCCGCGTTGCTGCTTGTGATCAGGCGCCGCGTTGCGAAGCCGACCGCCTGATGTCCGGTTGCTGCCGGTTTGCCGGGAAAACCGGACCGGCGTGAACCCGCCCAGTTGACAGATCGGCCGTGTGCTTCGCATTCTACCGCCAGCGACCAAAAGACAAGAGCCAGTCGGTTCATTGCTCAAATTGTCCTCATTTCTACCAGATCCTCCGAGCAGGATTTGGCGGTACCGGCGCCTGAGGCATACTCCGCTTCGTTGTCTCATCCACCGGCGCGCAATCCCGAGGAGTTCTTGGAGATGTCCACCAAAGCGCCCAACCCTGTTGACAAATATGTCGGCAGCCGCGTTCGTATGCGCAGGATCATGCTGGGGATGAGCCAGGAAAAACTTGGCGAAGCGCTGGGCCTCACCTTCCAGCAGGTTCAGAAATACGAAAAGGGAACCAACCGGGTCGGCGCCAGCCGCCTGCAACAGATCTCCGAAATATTGCAGGTGCCGGTCTCGTTTCTGTTCGATGGCGGCCCGAGCGGGGGTGCCAACGCCGACGGCTTCAGCGAAGGCTCCTCGCCGGCTTACGTTTCGGATTTTCTCGCGACCTCCGAGGGCCTGGCGCTGACGCGCGCGTTCACGCGCATCACCGATGCCAAACTGCGCCGCAGTATCGTCGAACTGGTCGAGCAGGTGGCCGCGCGCGAAGGCCCCGACAAGCGCTGATCCCAGCCTTATCCGTTTGAGCGACAGCGAAATCTGGAATATGTGGTTCCGCCCGCGCGCTGGCGCGTGCGCAAACGATCATCGAACCCGCAAGGCGCCGTGGCAACCATGTCCTCCAATTCCCTTGATTCCGGCAAAATCCTCGACGGCATCCGCCGCTGGGTCGAGATCGAGACCCCGACCGATGTGCCCGCACAGGTCAACAAGCTCGCCGACCTCGTTGCCGACGGCTATCGCGACCTGGCTGCGACCGTCGAGCGGATCGCAGGACAACGCGGATGCGGCGATCATCTCGTCGCGCGCTCATCCTGGGGACAGGAGGCGCCGGGAATCCTGGTGCTGAGCCATCTCGATACCGTTCATCCGATGGGCTTTATCGAGCGTCTGCCGTTCAAGGTGGACGGCGACAGCGCGTTCGGCCCCGGCATCTACGACATGAAGGGCGGCGCCTATCTCGCCTATCAGGCGTTTCGGCAAATTTGCGCGGATGGAGCACGATCCCCGCTCGGCGTGACCCAGCTCTACGTCTCCGATGAAGAAATCGGCAGCCCGACGTCGCGGGCGCTGATCGAGGCGGAGGGACGCAAGGCAAAATATGTGCTGGTGACCGAACCCGCGCGCGACGGCGGAAAAATCGTGACGGGGCGCAAGGGCGTCGCGCGCTTCGAGGTCTTCATCAAGGGCGTGCCATCGCACGCCGGCACGCGGCCCGAGGACGGCCGCAGCGCCATCCGCGAGCTCGGCAATGTCATCGCGGCGCTCGAAGCGATGAACGACCTCACGCGCGGCGTCACCGTCAATGTCGGCGTCGTCCGGGGCGGCACCAAGCCGAACGTGATTGCGGAAGAGGCCTATGCCGAGATCGACATGCGCGTGCCGAGCCTTGCCGATGCCGACGAGCTGGTGCCGAAAATTCTCAATCTCAAATCACGCACCGAGGGCGTCAGCGTCAAAGTGGTCGGCGAATTGAACCGCCCGCCTTACGAAAAGGGCAATGCCGGCGCGGCGCTCTACGAGCACGCCAAGACGCTGGCGGCCGAGATCGGCTTCGACCTCGTCGACACAACGACCGGCGGCGGCTCCGACGGCAACTTTACCGCGCCGCATACCGCTACGCTCGACGGTCTCGGCGTCGACGGCAAGGGCGCGCATACCCATTACGAGCAGATGTACATTTCATCGATCGAGCCTAGGACGCGGCTGCTGTATCGGCTGTACCAGACGCTGAGATGACGGTCTCACCGCGCGACATCGGCGATAGCGATGCGCCGCCGGACGACGGCGCCGCGCACACGCAAGGCTCGCTTCAAGGCTCGTTTCATGGCTCGTTCTTCGGCCGCCGCAAGGGCCACAAGCTCCGCATCCATCAGGCCGACCTGATCGACAATTTGCTGCCGCATCTGGCGATCGATATCGGCAGCCCCGCGCCATCCGATCTCGCAGCCCTGTTCGATACGCCGCTCGACGATGTCAGGCTCGAAATCGGATTCGGCGGCGGTGAACATCTGATCGCCGAGGCGCGCGCGCTGCCCAATCTCGGGTTCATCGGCTGCGAGCCCTATGTCAACGGCATGGCAAAGATCCTGACGCAGATCGAGGCGCACAATATCGGCAATATCCGGCTGTTTGCGGGTGACGCGGCGGAGCTGCTGGCATGGGCCCCGCCGCGGTCGATGGCGCGGATCGACCTGATCCACCCCGATCCCTGGCCGAAGCGGCGGCACTGGAAGCGCCGATTCGTGCAGGACGCCACGGTTGCGGCGATGGCGCGTATCCTTAAAACCAACGCCGAGTTTCGTTTCGTCTGCGACATCGACGATTACGTCGCCTGGACGCTGGCGCATCTGATGCGTTCGCCGGATTTCCTCTGGACCGCCGAGCGCGCCGCCGACTGGCAACACCCCTGGGACGGCTACACAATGACGCGCTACGGGCGCAAGGCCGAACGCGAAGGCCGCAAGGCGGCGTATTTGCGGTTTCGTCGACTCTAAGGGAGTTCGTCATGTCCGCGCAGAAGCGCGAAGCGCGTCTTCGCGCTAGACTAAAGCGCGATGACTTTAGGTATGATCACCATCGCGCTTTGGCTTATTGCTTGCGCATGATCTTTTCGGAAAACCGGTGTCCACTTTTCCGGATCATGCGCTAGCCCGGCGGGCGCGTCTTCCAGAAGCCGACGACGCGCTCGGCGGTCGAAGGCATCAACCGCGCAAAATTCACACGCGCGCTTTCGATGTCGGACTGCGACGCCACCCGGTTCGGACCGAGGCGAAGCAGGATCAGGGCGCGCACCGTCGCCCATTCGAGGTTGACCGCCTTGCCGGCGATCAGGATCGGATCGTAGCGATCGCCGGTGATCAGGCGATCCAGCGTTGCGATTTTCACGCCGGTCATCGCCGACAGCGCGGCAACCAATTCCTCGTATTTGAAGGCTTTGGCAAAGCCGAGCAGCGCGCTCTCGTCGAGTTCGCCGGCGCGATGCAAGGCGAGGACCGCGCGCTGGGCCGGTTCGAAGTCGCGGCTGGATTCGACCCGTTCCATCAGGCCGGAGATTTCGTTCATCGCTCGCTTGATCGCCATCTGCCTGGCCGGCCTGACCATATCGTACAGGCGGCGACGGATCACATCGATGGATCCTGCGAGGAGGTCCTTCAACTGCTCGGCCGAGAGATCGTCGCGCTGGCCGATCTTGAGCGTCAAAACGCCGTCCTGGCCGGCGCGCTTGATCAGCGTCGAATAGCCGTCCGAAGAGAAGGCCGCGCCGGCGTTGGCGGCGGTGCGCCTGACGACGTCGCGATCGCCGCGGCGCACGATGACGTCGGTGAGATCGGGCGAGAGCACCGCGCGTTCCGACATCGCCAGCAGATGGGCCTGGCTCTTCGCACCCGCGATTTCGACCAGCATTTGTTCGTCGATGACCGGCGATCGGCGCAGCAGCGGCCCGGCAATGACAATCTCGTCCTCGCGCGCGAGTTGACCGACCAGTCCGCGCGGTGCGTTGGCAAGCAGCGACAGCCGCTCGGCGAGTTCGGCGCGCGCGGCAAGCTCGGCATGCGGGACCAGACTGGTCAGCACACCGTCGAACAGATCGACGTGATCGGAGCGGAAATTGGCCGCACCCTGGAGGAACAGCTCGCTGATCCGGCGCGCGGCATCGGCGCGGCGTTTCGGGTCGCCACGACTGACAATGTCGTCAAGTTCCGGGATCAGTGACGCCGCAATTATCATTACCTGTCCGAACCGGACCGTATTGGCCGATTTTTCGGGCAATCTAGGCGGGCTTGATGAATGAAGGGTTAGGTTTTACCGCTCCACGCGAGCGACGCAAAATCGACCGCGAGCCACGCGGGGCCCTTGCCGGATTGCCGAAAAACCGCTATATCCACGGCAACTTATGGTTCTCATACGATCGCGTATTGAGAGTGGGCCCCCCGGGACCCGCTCTTTTTTATTACCTGAACGAGCCCAGCCCAGAAGGGCGGCAAAGGCACGGTTCAGGGAACCGGCCGGATCACGGCTAGACCCGGCTTAAACCCTTGCAAGTAAGACGCTTTTGACCCTGGATATGACCGATCCAACTGCTATTTCCGTGGATTTTGACCTGCTCGCCGAGCCGCGCCTCGTCGTCGAGCCGGGCATGGCCGCGCGCGTGTCGGCGGTGGCAGGTCCGGTGCTGCAGGGCATGGGCTACCGGCTGGTGCGGATCAAGATATCCGGCGAGGCCGGCTGCACGGTCCAGATCATGGCGGAACGGCCGGACGGATCGATGCAGATCGAGGATTGCGAGGCGATCTCGCGGGCGCTGTCGCCGGTGCTCGACGTCGCCGACCCGATCGAGCGGGCCTATCGGCTCGAGATATCTTCGCCCGGCATCGATCGCCCGCTGGTGCGCCGCTCGGATTTCGAGCGCTATGCCGGCCATCTGGTCAAGGTCGAGATGGCGGTCGCCCATCAGGGCCGCAAGCGTTTTCGCGGCACCCTTGGGGGTGTCGAGGGCGACGCCGTGCGACTACATCGGGATGACACACACGCCGACGAAGATGCGGACGTCATGCTTGTGATGGAAGACATCGCCGATGCACGGCTGGTTCTGACCGACGAGCTGATCGCGGAATCGATGCGGCGCGGCAAGGCCGCGGAACGCGAACTGAAGCAAAATCTCGGGCTCGAACCGCCGCCTCCGCCGCACGCGAAGAAAAGCGATCCGGCCAAAAGCAACAAGCCGAAGCCAAAACCGCTGAAGAAGCCGCTACCGAGGAAGCCCTTACCCAAGAATACCAAGAAACACCGTCTCGCCGCGCAAGGATTGCCCGGCGGCGAAATCGATCCCACCGAAGGAGACTGAGCCATGGCAGCTGTCAGCGCCAACAAACTCGAACTGCTGCAGATCGCAGACGCCGTCGCCCGCGAAAAGTCGATCGACCGCGGAATCGTCATCGCCGCGATGGAGGACGCGATCGCCAAGGCGGCCCGCGCCCGCTACGGCAGCGAGACCGACGTTCACGCCGAAATCGACGCCAAGAAGGGCGAGTTGCGGCTGTCGCGCCACATGCTGGTGGTCGAACTGGTCGAGAACTCGTCGAACCAGATTTCGCTCGCCGACGCGCAACGCGCCAATCCCGGCGCCCAGGTCGGCGACACCATCGCCGACACCCTGCCGCCGCTGGAATATGGCCGCATCGCCGCGCAATCCGCCAAGCAGGTGATCGTGCAGAAGGTGCGCGAGGCCGAGCGCGACCGGCAATACCAGGAATTCAAGGACCGCATCGGCGACATCGTCAACGGCATCGTCAAGCGCGTCGAATATGGCAGCGTGATCGTCGATCTCGGCCGCGGCGAAGCCATCGTGCGCCGCGACGAGATGTTGCCGCGCGAAGTCTTCCGCAATGGCGACCGCGTCCGCGCCTATATTTTCGATGTCCGCCGTGAAACCCGCGGACCGCAGATCTTCCTGTCCCGCACCCATCCGCAATTCATGGCGAAACTGTTCGCGCAGGAAGTGCCGGAAATCTATGACGGCATCGTCGAGATCAAGGCGGTGGCCCGCGATCCCGGCTCGCGCGCGAAAATCGGCGTGATTTCCCGGGATTCCTCGGTCGATCCGGTCGGCGCCTGCGTCGGCATGCGCGGTTCGCGCGTGCAGGCCGTGGTCAATGAATTGCAGGGCGAGAAGATCGACATCATTCCGTGGTCGCCGGATATCGCGACCTTCGTCGTCAACGCGCTGGCGCCCGCCGAAGTCGCCAAGGTCGTGATCGACGAAGATCGCGAGCGGATCGAGGTCGTCGTTCCCGACACCAATAACCAGCTCTCGCTGGCGATCGGCCGCCGCGGGCAGAACGTACGCCTCGCCTCGCAGCTGACCGGCTGGGACATCGACATCCTCACCGAGCAGGAAGAATCCGAGCGCCGCCAGGCCGATTTCGAGAACTCCACGCGGGTGTTCATGGAAGCGCTGAACGTCGACGAAGTCGTCGGCCAATTGCTGGCGTCGGAAGGCTTTACCTCGGTCGAGGAACTCGCACTGGTCGACGTCAAGGAACTGGCCGGTATCGAAGGTTTCGACGAAGAAACCGCCAACGAGCTGCAGAGCCGGGCAAAAGAATATCTGGAACAGCTCGAGACCGAGCTGGAAAACAAGCGCAAGGAACTCGGTGTGGATGACGCTTTGAAGACGGTGCCCGGCGTAACCTCGAAGATGCTGGTGAAATTCGGCGAGAACGACATCAAGACCGTCGAGGATCTGGCCGGTTGCGCCACCGACGATCTGGTCGGCTGGACCGAGCGCAAGGAAGGCGGCGAACCGACCAAGTATCCCGGCATTCTCGATGCCAACGATATTTCGCGCGAAGATGCCGAAGCCATGATCATGCAGGCCCGCGTCGTCGCGGGCTGGATCACCGAAGCCGACCTCGCCAAGCAATCCGAGGCGGCCGAGGCCGCTGAAGACCAGACGGCTTAGGGAGATGCCCAGCGCATGCTCGCTCTCGCTGACCCCGATCTCGACAATGGACCGCGGACCGACAGGTCCGCGACCATGCGGATGTGCGCGGTCAGTCGCGAGGTGCGCCCGATCGGCGAACTGATCCGGTTCGTCGTTTCGCCCCAGGGCGAGGTGATCCCGGATTTGAAGCGCAAGCTTCCCGGCCGCGGCCTGTGGGTTTCGGCGTCACGCCGGACCGTTGCGGAAGCCGTCCGCCGTAACCAATTCAGCAGGGGTTTCAAGCGCGAGGTCCGCGCCGCCTCGACCCTCCCCGCCGATACCGAGGCTTTGCTGGTTCGGAGCGCCACCGAGGCGCTGGCCATGGCCGCCAAGGCCGGCCAGGTCGTCGCCGGTTTCAGCAAGGTCGAGGGCGCCCTCCAGCAATGGGAGGCCAAAGCCCTGATCCACGCTTCCGACGGCGCGGCGGACGGAATCCGCAAATTGGACGCGATCGTACGCCAAAGGGACGGAAATAGTGGCGATTCGCAGGAATTGCCGATCGTTTCCGTTTTGACGTCCGCAGAATTGGATTTGGCACTGGGCCGGTCAAATGTGATACATGCTGCGCTGCTCGCGGGCCCGGCGAGCAAGACGTTCCTGTCGCGCTGCCAGATCCTGGTCCGATACCGGATGGCCGATGACGACAAGACCGCCGCTGCGGACCAGAAATTCAGACTAACAAGATGCTTCCAGAGACTCGCTTCCGAAGACTTGCTCCAATGACTGTGCGAAAGCGCACAACGCAACGAGATTAGGACTGCTGAATGGTTGATACCAAATCGCCTGGCGACAAGACTTTGAGTGTTCCGACCAAGACCTTGACGCTCAAGCCGCGCGTCGAGACGGGCACCGTCCGCCAGAGCTTCAGCCACGGCCGGACCAAGCAGGTCGTGGTCGAAAAGCGCGGCAAGCGCCGCGTCGGCGGCGAAGGACCGGCTGGGGAAGCGCATGCGCCCGAGCCCGTTGTCGCCAAGCCAGCCCCGGCTGCGAAAGCACCGCCCGCGCGCCCTGCGGCAACGCCCGCCGCCCCGCGCGGCGGTTCCGGCGTGGTGCTGCGGACACTGACCGAGGATGAACGATCCGCCCGCGCAAGCGCGCTCGCCGACGCCAAGGTCCGTGACATCGAAGAACGCCGGCTGGCCGAAGAAGAAGCCAAGCGCCGCTCCAGCCGCGAAGGCATCGAACAGGCCGAACGCGAAGCCGCCGAAGCCCGCCGCAAGGCCGAGGAAGAGCGCCACCGGCAGGAAGAGGAAGCCAAGCGCAAGGCCGAACTCGAGGCCAAAAAGCGATTTGGCGAGACCGAAGCCAAGGCTGCGACTTCCGCAGCCCCGGCGGCTCGCCCTGCCGCGGCCCGTCCCGCAACCGGGCGTCCTGCTGCCGCGGTACCGCCGGCGCGAGCGCCCGGTGTCGCCGCCGACGGTTCCGATGAAGATGAAGGTCCGCGCCAGATCCGCCGCGGCCCCGGCGGCGCCATGCGCCCCGTCGTCCCGCCCAAGACAACCCACAAGCCGGGCCCGCAAAAGGAACGCGGCCGCCTGACGCTGGTCACAGCACTCAATGCCGACGACGTGCGCGAGCGTTCGATCGCCTCGTTCCGCCGCCGCACCCAGCGCCTCAAGGGGCACGCCGCGAACGAGCCGAAAGAGAAGCTGATCCGCGAAGTGGTGATCCCGGAAGCCATCAACATCCAGGAACTCGCCAACCGCATGTCGGAACGCGCGGTCGACGTCATCCGCCTGCTGATGAAGCAGGGCGCGATGCACAAGATCACCGACGTGATTGATGCCGATACCGCGCAGCTGATCGCCGAGGAACTGGGTCACACCGTCAAGCGCGTGGCCGCGTCCGACGTCGAAGAAGGCCTGTTCGATGCGATCGACGACTCCTCCGACACCGAACCGCGCTCGCCGGTCGTCACCGTGATGGGCCACGTCGATCACGGCAAGACCTCGCTGCTCGACGCGCTTCGCCATGCCAATGTGGTCTCCGGCGAAGCCGGCGGCATCACCCAGCATATCGGCGCCTATCAGGTGACCTCGCCCGAAAGCGGCAAGAAGATCACCTTCATCGATACGCCGGGCCACGCCGCGTTCACCGCGATGCGCGCCCGCGGCGCCAAGGTCACTGACATCGTGATCCTGGTGGTCGCTGCCGATGACGGCGTCATGCCGCAGACCATCGAGGCGATCAACCACGCCAAGGCGGCGAAGGTTCCGATGATCATCGCCATCAACAAGATCGACAAGCCCGACGCCAGGGCGGAGCGCGTGCGCACCGAATTGCTGCAGCACGAGGTTCAGGTCGAGTCGTTCGGCGGCGACGTCGTCGACGTCGAGGTATCAGCCAAGAACAAGACCAATCTCGACAAGCTGCTGGAGATGATCGCGCTGCAGGCCGAATTGCTCGACCTCAAGACCAATGCGGACCGTCCCGCCGAAGGCACCGTGATCGAAGCCAAGCTCGACCGCGGCCGCGGCCCGGTGGCAACCGTGCTGGTGCAGCGTGGAACGCTGCGCGTCGGCGACATCATCGTGGCCGGCGCCGAAATGGGCCGCGTCCGCGCGCTGATCAACGACCAGGGCGTGACCATCAACGAAGCCGGCCCCTCGATGCCGGTCGAAGTGCTCGGCTTCAACGGCCCGCCGGAAGCCGGCGATCGTATGGCCGTGGTCGAGAACGAAGCCCGCGCCCGCCAGGTCACGAGCTATCGCGCCCACCAGAAGCGCGAAAACGCCGCAGCCTCCATCTCCGGCATGCGCGGCTCGCTCGAACAGATGATGTCGCAGCTCAAGACTTCGGGCCGCAAGGATTTCCCGCTGATCGTCAAGGCCGACGTGCAGGGTTCGCTCGAAGCCATTTTGGGATCGCTGGAAAAGCTCGGCACCGACGAAGTCGCCGCCCGCATCCTGCATGCGGGTGTTGGCGGCATCTCGGAGTCCGATGTGACGCTGGCGGAAGGCTTCAATGCCGCGATCATCGGCTTCAGTGTCCGCGCCAACAAGGAGGCCGCGGCCGCCGCCAAGCGCAACGGCATCGAGATCCGCTATTACAACATCATCTACGATCTCGTCGACGACATCAAAAAGGCGATGTCCGGCCTGCTCGCGCCGACGCTGCGCGAAACCATGCTCGGCAATGCCCAGATCCTGGAAGTGTTCAACATTTCCAAGGTCGGCAAGGTCGCCGGTTGCCGGGTTACCGACGGCACCGTGGAACGCGGCGCCAATGTTCGCCTCATTCGCGACAACGTCGTCGTCCACGAGGGCAAGCTCTCGACGCTGAAGCGCTTCAAGGATGAAGTGAGGGAAGTGCAATCCGGCCAGGAATGCGGCATGGCGTTCGAGAATTACGGCGACATGCGTGCCGGCGACGTTATCGAGTGTTATCGCGTAGAGACGATCCAGCGTTCGCTGTAAGTCCAAATCTTACGAGCGCAAATCTTGCGAGCACTTGGAATTTCTTGAACTAAACCGTCATGCCCCGCGAAGGCGGGGCATCCAGCAATCAGTACAATTAAATTTGGCCGCGGAATACTGGATCACCCGCTTTCGCGGGTGATGACGACAATTGGGATTTCGACAATGCCCCGCCATCACAACAAAAGTTCCGCCCCCGGCGGCTCGCAGCGTCAATTGCGCGTCGGCGAGACCGTTCGCCATGCGGTCGCCGATATTCTGTCGCAGGGTAGCGTGCACGACCCCGATCTCGAAGGCCACATCATCACCGTTCCCGAGGTGCGAATGTCGCCAGACCTGAAGCTCGCAACCATTTACGTCATGCCGCTCGGCGGACGTGACACCGAGCTTGTGATCGCCGCACTCGCGCGCAACAAGAAATTCCTGCGCGGCGAGATCGCGCATCGCGTTAACCTGAAATTTGCACCTGACCTCCGCTTCCGTGTCGACGAACGATTCGACGAAGCGGAACGGATAGAGAAATTACTGCGAACACCTGCGGTGCAAAAAGACCTTGCACCCGATTCGGACGACGAGTGATGATTGTGAGCACCGCCAATGGCGTGATCGAACAGCCAAATGCTGATTCCGTTGCCAGTGAAAAAAATATTTTTCCGGATTCGCGCGACGACGAACTGCGCCGCGGCAACAATGACCCGCGCAACAAGCAACAGCGCCAGAACAACCAGCCGCGCCGCGACAAGCGCGATGTCCATGGCTGGGTGATTCTCGACAAGCCGATCGGCATGACGTCGACGCACGCGGTCGCGGTCCTGAAGCGGCTGTTTTCCGCCAAGCGCGCCGGCCATGCCGGCACCCTCGATCCGCTCGCCTCCGGCGGCCTGCCGATTGCGCTGGGCGAGGCCACCAAGACGGTTCCCTTCGTGATGGATGGCCGCAAGCGCTATCGCTTCACGGTGGCCTGGGGCGAGGAGCGGGATACCGACGACACCGAGGGCCGGGTGACCAGGGCCAGCGAGCTGCGGCCCTCGGCCGAGGCGATCCGGGACCTGCTGCCGCGCTTTACCGGCCTGATCGAGCAGATCCCGCCGCAATATTCCGCGATCAAGGTCCAGGGCGAGCGCGCCTATGACCTGGCGCGGGACGGGGAAACCGTGGAATTGAAGCCGCGGCCGGTCGAGATTCACGAATTAACCCTTGTAGAACACACAGATAGCGGACAATCCGTGTTCGAGGCCGAGTGCGGCAAGGGAACCTATGTCCGGGCGCTGGCCCGCGATATCGGCCGGATTCTGGGCTGTTTTGGCCATATCTGCGCTCTGCGGCGGACCTTGGTTGGCCCATTCCGCGAGGCGGACATGATTCCGCTGGAACAGTTGGAGGCTTTGTGTAATAGAGCCGCGTCTGGCGAGGGCAGCCTCGCCGACGCGCTTTTGCCCGTTGAGACCGCGCTGGACGACATCCCGGCACTGGCCGTCACACGGGCTGATGCGGCAAGGCTCCACAGGGGCCAGGCCGTTTTGTTGCGCGGACGGGATGCGCCCAATAGTAGCGGCACAGTCTATGTCACGGTGGCAGGCCGGCTTTTGGCCCTCGCCGAAATTGGCAATGGCGAACTCATCCCCAAGCGTGTGTTCAACCTGACCGGACTGACTGCCAGTTCGGCTCGCAACAATGGAAGTATCTGACGATGTCGATTACCGCCGAACGCAAAGCGGAAGTCATCAAGACGAATGCCAACAAGGCCGGCGACACCGGCTCGCCCGAGGTTCAGGTCGCGATCCTGTCGGAACGCATCAACAACCTCACCGGACATTTCAAGTCCCACGTGAAAGACAACCATTCACGCCGCGGTCTCTTGAAAATGGTCGCAACACGCCGTTCGCTCCTCGACTACATCAAGAGGAAGGACGAGGCGCGTTACAAGGCGCTGCTGGAAAAGCACAATATTCGTCGTTGATCGGTTCACGCGCGCTTCTGGCGCGCGTTTTCGCATGATTTTCCGAGAACCGGACTTTCCAATTTTCGCGAATTCTCGCGAATTCTAGAAAGACAATCATGCGCAAGAGCGTGATCCGGAAAACCGGATACCGGTTTTTCCGGCAAGACCACGCTCAAACAAGACGTCCAGCAGCAATCCGGCCGCTGGGCAGAACGGGCAGGTGCCCGTGACTTGCGAAAGGATGGACGCCATCCGAAATATAAAAACCATGGCAGGATCGCCGGATGCTGATCTCGCGTCAGCGTCTCGCAATCTTGCGCATGGTTTTTGTGTTTCAAGCGTCCGCTCTTTCGTGAACCCATGAAAGAAGACCACAATGTTCAATACTCATTCAGTCGAAATCGACTGGGGTGGACGTCCCCTCAAGCTTGAAACCGGAAAGATCGCCCGTCAGGCCGACGGCGCCGTGCTGGCGACCTATGGCGAGACCGTCGTGCTCGCCACCGTCGTCGCCGCAAAGTCGCCGCGCGAAGGCGTCGACTTCCTGCCGCTGACGGTCGACTACCAGGAAAAGACCTATGCCGCGGGCCGCATCCCCGGCGGTTACTTCAAGCGCGAGGGCCGGCCGACCGAAAAGGAGACGCTGGTCTCCCGCCTGATCGACCGCCCGATCCGTCCGCTGTTCGTCGACGGCTGGCGCAATGAAACCCAGGTGATCGTGACGACGCTGTCGCACGACATGGAGAACGATCCCGACATTCTCGCATTGGTGGCCTCCTCGGCGGCGCTGACGATTTCGGGCGCTCCCTTCAAGGGCCCGATCGGGGCTGCCCGCGTCGGCTTCATCAACGACGAATATGTGCTCAACCCGACGCTCGACGAGATGCTCGAGACCCAGCTTGATCTGGTCGTCGCCGGCACCGCCGACGCCGTGCTGATGGTGGAATCGGAAGCCAAGGAACTCAACGAAGACATCATGCTCGGCGCCGTGATGTTCGGTCACCGGCACTTCCAGCCGGTCATCAACGCGATCATCGAGCTCGCCGAGAAGGCCGCGAAAGAGCCGCGCGAAGTCAAGATCGTCGACGAAAGCGCGCTTGAGAAGGAAATGCTCGGCCTGATCGAGCAGGAGCTGCGCTCGGCCTACGCGATCCCGGTCAAGCAGGACCGCTATGCCGCGGTCGGCAAGGCCAAAGAAAAGGTGATGGCGCACTACTTCCCGGAAGGGCAGGAGCCGAAATACGACAAGCTGCGCATCGCCGCCGTGTTCAAGGAACTGGAATCCAAGATCGTTCGCTGGAACATCCTGGACACCGGCAAGCGCATCGACGGCCGTGACGCCAAGACCGTGCGCAACATCATCGCCGAAGTCGGCGTGCTGCCCCGCGCCCACGGTTCGGCGCTGTTCACCCGCGGCGAAACCCAGGCGATGGTCGTGACCACGCTCGGCACCGGCGAGGACGAGCAGTATATCGACGCGCTGTCGGGAACCTACAAAGAGACGTTCCTGCTGCACTACAATTTCCCTCCCTACTCGGTCGGTGAAACCGGACGCCTCGGCGGCACCAAGCGCCGCGAGATCGGCCACGGCAAGCTCGCCTGGCGCGCGATCCACCCGGTCCTGCCGCCGCACCACGAATTCCCCTACACGGTGCGCGTGGTCTCCGAGATCACCGAATCGAACGGATCGTCGTCGATGGCGTCGGTCTGCGGCGCTTCGCTGGCGCTGATGGATGCGGGCGTTCCGTTGAAGCGGCCGACCGCGGGTATCGCGATGGGCCTGATCCTGGAAGGTTCGCGCTTTGCGGTTCTGTCCGACATCCTCGGCGACGAGGATCATCTCGGCGACATGGACTTCAAGGTGGCCGGCACCGACCAGGGCATCACCTCGCTGCAGATGGACATCAAGATCGAGGGCATCACCGAGGAGATCATGAAGGTCGCGCTCGGCCAGGCCAAGGATGGGCGTATCCACATCCTCGGCGAAATGTCCAAGGCGCTGACCAATGCCCGCGCCGAGCTCGGCGAATACGCGCCGCGCATCGAGACCTTCAAGATCGCCACCGACAAGATCCGTGAAGTGATCGGCACCGGCGGCAAGGTGATCCGCGAGATCGTCGAGAAGACCGGCGCCAAGGTCAACATCGAGGACGACGGCACCGTGAAGGTCGCCTCCAACGACGGCGAGGCGATGAAGGCCGCGATCAAGTGGATCAAGTCGATCGCCTCCGATCCGGAGATCGGCCAGATCTACGAAGGCACCGTGGTCAAGGTGATGGAGTTCGGCGCGTTCGTGAACTTCTTCGGCGCCAAGGACGGCCTCGTCCACATCAGCCAGCTCGCTTCGGCGCGCGTGCAGAAGACCTCCGACGTCGTCAAGGAAGGCGACAAGGTCAAGGTCAAGCTGCTCGGCTTCGACGACCGCGGCAAGACGCGGCTGTCGATGAAGGTGGTCGACCAGGACCACCGGCGAGGACCTCGAGGCCAAGCAGAAGGCGGAAGCCCGGCCAGCGCGAAGCGGCCGGCGAGTAAGACATCGCAAGCAATGTGAACAAAGGGCGGCTGAAAGGCCGCCCTTTTTTGTTATCTGGCCGAGGGTAGCAATGGCGGCTATCGAGCCACCCTGTGCGATTCCGCCGCGACGGCGTGAGGACAGGCGATGGCGAACCCGATTCCGACCGGTCGTCCGTAACTTGTCGCGCTGTCCGCAGCGCTCTCAACGGCGGATACCCGTACAGCCATAGCGATACGATACCAGTTCATTCACAGGTAAGGAGAAATCGATGTCATCCATGTCCCGGCGCCAACTGATGTTTGCTGCAACCGGCTATCGCTGCCGTGGCAGCGGCCCCGCGTCATCGTCTTCGCGCAGGCCGCGGCGCCGGCTCCCGCCGCCGCAGACGCCTCAGGCTGGGCCATGCCACCGCAACCGGCACCCTTCACGCTGCCGCCGCTGACCTATCCGACCAATGCGTTCGAACCGCACATCGACGCCAAGACGATGGAAATCCATCACGACCGCCACCACGCCGCCTATGTCGCCAACCTCAACAACGTCGCCAAGACCAATCCGCAGTTGGGAACGGCGAAGATCGAGGACGTGCTCGGCAATCTGAACGCGCTGGACGACGGCATCAAATTCACCGTCCGCAACAATCTCGGCGGCCACGCCAACCACACCATGTTCTGGGAAATCATGGGCCCGAACGGCGGCAAGCCGGAAGGCGAGGTGCTGGGGCTGGCCGCGATCGACCGCGATCTCGGCGGCATGGAAAAATTCCAGAACGAGTTCAACGCCGCGGGCGGACGCCAGTTCGGCTCGGCTGGGTGTTCGTGACCGTCACCAAGGACGGCAAGCTCGCGATCGAGACCCGCCCGAACCAGGACAACCCGATCATGGACGGCAAGCGGGCGCTGATGGGCAACGACGTCTGGGAGCACGCCTATTATCTGAACTACCAGAACCGCCGCGCCGATTATCTCAAGGCGTGGTGGAACACGGTGAACTGGGCCAAGATCGCGCGAGCGCTATGCCGGCGGCGAAGGCCGGCACGCTCGGCGTGTGAGCGATCTGGACTGTCGATAAGCTGAAAAGGGCGGCCTTTCGGCCGCCCTTTGTTTTTCGTCGCGAAAGCGTTTCCGCCAGCGATCAGGCGACGTCGAAGCGATCGAGGTTCATCACCTTGGTCCATGCCGCCACGAAATCCTTGGCGAACTTCTCCTTCGAGTCCGCGCACGCATAGACCTCCGCGAAGGCGCGGAGCTGCGCGTGCGAACCGAAGATCAGGTCGACGCGGGTGCCGGTCCACTTGACCGCATTGGTCTTGCGGTCGCGGCCCTCATACGCGCCGTCGGAGCCGGCGGGCTGCCATTGCGTGCTCATGTCGAGCAGGTTGACGAAGAAGTCGTTCGTCAGCGTGCCCGGCTTGCTGGTGAACACGCCGTGCTTGGAGTCCGCCGGCATTCGCGCCGAGGACGCGCAGGCCGCCGACGAGAGCCGTCATCTCGGGCCCCGTCAGCCGCAGCAATTGCGCCCGGTCCACCAACGCCTCTTCAGGCGCCATGAACTGATGCTTCTTGCCGTTGACATAGTTGCGGAAGCCGTCGGCACGCGGTTCGAGCGGGGCAAAGGACTCGACGTCGGTTTGATCCTGCGACGCATCCATGCGCCCCGGCGTGAAGGGCACCTTCACGTCGACGCCGGCGTCCTTGGCGGCTTTTTCGACCGCCGCACAGCCGCCGAGAACGATCAGGTCGGCAAGCGAAACCTTCTTGCCGAACTCCTTCTGGATCGCTTCGAGCTTCTGCAGGACCGTCTTGAGTTCGGCCGGCTGGTTGACCTCCCAGTCCTTCTGCGGGCTGAGACGAATGCGCGCGCCATTCGCGCCACCGCGCTTGTCGGAGCCGCGGAACGTCGACGCCGACGCCCATGCGGTCGAGACAAGCTGGGACACCGACAGGCCTGAGCGCGAGAATCTTCGCCTTCAGCGCGGCGATGTCCTGCTCGCCGATCAGCGGATGATCCACCGCCGGGATCGGGTCCTGCCAGATCAGCGTTTCCTTCGGCACCAGCGGGCCGAGGTAGCGCGCGATCGGGCCCATGTCGCGGTGCGTGAGCTTGAACCACGCCCGCGCGAACGCGTCCGCGAACTGGTCCGGATGCTCGTAGGAAGCGCCGCGAGATCTTCTCGTAGGCCGGGTCGAAGCGCAGCGACAGGTCGGTGGTCAGCATGGTCGGCACATGCTTCTTCGACTTGTCGTAGGCGTCCGGGATCGTGGCTTCCGCGCCTTTCGCCTTCCACTGCTTCGCGCCGGCCGGGCTCTTGGTCAGCTCCCATTCGTTTTCGAACAGGTTCTTGAAGAACAGATTGCTCCACTTCGTCGGCGTCTGCGTCCAGGTGACTTCCGGGCCGCCGGTGATGGTGTCGGCGCCGATGCCGGTGCCATGCTTGCTCTTCCAGCCGAGGCCCTGATCCTCCAGCGCACCGCTTTCCGGGTCCGCTCCCACCAGCGACGGATCGCCGGCGCCGTGGGTCTTGCCGAAGGAGTGGCCGCCGGCAATCAGCGCGACGGTTTCTTCGTCGTTCATCGCCATGCGGAAGAACGTTTCGCGGATGTCCTTGGCCGCCGCGAGCGGGTCCGGATTGCCGTTCGGCCCTTCCGGATTGACGTAGATGAGGCCCATCTGCACGGCGCCGAGCGGTTCGGCGAGCTGGCGTTCGCCGCTGTAGCGCTCGTCGCCGAGCCAGGTGCCCTCAGGACCCCAGAACAGCTCTTCGGGCTCCCAGACGTCGGCGCGGCCGCCGGCGAAGCCGAAGGTCTTGAAGCCCATCGATTCGAGCGCGACGTTGCCTGCGAGAATCATCAGGTCGGCCCACGAGATTTTCCGGCCGTACTTCTGCTTGATCGGCCACAGCAGCCGGCGCGCCTTGTCGAGGTTGGCGTTGTCAGGCCAGCTGTTCAGCGGCGCGAAGCGCTGCTGACCCGCGCCGGCGCCGCCGCGGCCATCCGTGATGCGGTAGGTGCCCGCGCTGTGCCACGCCATGCGGATCATCAGACCGCCATAGTGACCGAAATCGGCCGGCCACCATTCCTGCGATTCCGTCATCAACGCGTGCAGGTCCTTGATCACGGCGTTGAGGTCGAGAGTCTTGAACTCCTTGGCGTAGTCGAACGCCTCGCCCATCGGATCGGACAGAGTGGAATTGCGGTGGAGAACCGAAACGTCCAGCGCGTCCGGCCACCAGTCGCGGTTCGCCGTGTCCGCGCGCCGCCCGTGAACGGGCATTTGGTTTTGTCATCCATGGTCGTCTCCTGATGGTCGTCCCTGTTCGGATTGGAAGCAATCTAAGCACCGCCTCCCATCAGGTAAAGTTGATTTTAATGATCGAACCGATAAGATGATCTGATGATCCAGATGACGCTCAGACAGCTTCGCTACTTCGATGCGCTGGCGCGTCACGGCCATTTCGGACGCGCGGCGGAGGCATGTTCGATCTCGCAGCCGGCGCTGTCGATGCAGATCAAGGAAATGGAGGAAACCCTCGGCGGCGTGCTGCTGGAGCGAAGCGCACGACAGGTCACGCTGACGAAGTTCGGCGAAGAGATCGTCCAGCGTGTCCGCGAGATCCTGCGCTCGGTCGATGAACTCGGCGACTTCGCGCGCGCCTCGCGGGACCGGCTCGCGGGCCGGCTGCGCATCGGCATGATCCCGACGATTGCGCCCTATCTGCTGCCGAAGGTGATCGAGAACCTCGCGCGCATGCATCCCGAACTCGACATTCACGTCCGCGAGACGCTGACGCCGAAGCTGATCAAGGAAGTCGTCGGAAGGCCGGCTGGATACGGCGATCGTTGCCCTGCCGGTATCCGAACCTTCGCTGACCGAGGTCGTGTGTTTTTCGGAAAATTTCCTGCTGGTGCGGCCGGGCGAGGACGAGGGAACGCCGGTGCCGAGCCACGAGACGCTGCGCGAAATGCGGCTGCTGCTGCTCGAAGAGGGGCATTGTTTCCGCGACCAGGCGCTGTCGTTCTGCAACATGCAATCGTCGCCGCCGCGGGAGGTGCTGGACGCAAGCTCGCTGTCGACGCTGGTTCAGATGGTCGGCGCCGGCATCGGCGTCACCCTGATTCCGGAAATGGCGGTCGCGGTGGAAACACGCTCGGCGCCGGTCTCGGTCGCGCGCTTCAGGAATCCGCAGCCGTCGCGCACCATCGGCATGGTCTGGCGCAAGACAAGCCCGCTCGCCGGACAGCTCCAGCAGATCTCCGAAGTGGTTTGCCTCGCAGCCGACGCGTTGCGCGAACAGCGCAAGGCGAAATCGTCGCGGCAAAAATCCCACGCCTGACAAGCCGAGCGCTCCCTGGAGACACCACGTTGCCACCACCCACTATCCGACCCGCCCGCGCTGACGAATATGACGAAGTCGCCCGCGTCTGGATGGATAGCTGGGCATCGACCGGGCTTGAAGACGCCAGCGATTCCCTGCTGGCGAAATTGCGCGCGCGGGTTCCGCATGGAGATCGAGAAGGGCTGGAGCCTCTATGTCGCCGACGATGACGGAAAGCTCGCGGCGATGCTGGCGCTGCACTTGCCGGATCGCTATCTCGACCAGTTGTTCGTCGCGCCCGAATATCAGGGCAAGAGCGTTGGGCGGCATGCTGCTGGCCTTCACGCGACAGCATCTGCCCGATGAAATCTGGCTGCGCTGCGTGCGCGAAAATGAAAAGGCGTGGCGCTGGTACGAGCGCGAGGGCTTTGTGTTCGAGAAAGAAGCAGGTCGAGCCGATGACCGGCCACGTGATGAAATATTATCGCTGGAAGAGAGAGGAAGCCGCCCGGTAGAATACGGGAACCTATTCGTCTTGCGGCTGTGTCCGGTTCGATCTAGTTAGAAGCTTCCCTCGACGGTCAATCTTACACCCCCTGGAATTCAATGGTTCGATTCTTCGCCCTAGCCTGTGTATTTTCCTGTCTCGCAGTACCCGCTTCGGCGCAAGCGCCGGCAACCTCGGCACCGACCAGCACACCTGCGCCCAAGCCAGCCGCCAAGAATCCCGCGTCGAAAACCAAGGCCGCTGCGAAAACCAGCGCGAAGCCGACCGCGCCGGCGGAGAGCGGACCTTGCCAGATCGGCGTCATTCCGGTGATCGGTGACCAGTTCGCGGTTCGGAAAATCGGCTTGACGGTATTCAACAACGAGCATACGGATGTACCGATCGATGCCTGGGGTCTGGACGATCTCGTGGTCGCGCGCGTTCGTGCCGTGACGGGTTCCGGCACTGGTATCAGGCGAATAGCCTACCCAAGGGAGGCATTTGCGCCTTACGACCATCCCGCTCCCGCGCTGTTTCGCAACTCCAAGAACGATTTGACCGCCATCGTGCGGCAAATCACGGCGAACGCCGGTTGCGCGCGCTATGTTGCTGTAACCAAGATTTCCGCGCAACTGGATGGCACCAACCAGACCCTCCGCGGAGTCGGCGTGTACAATCGCGGCATCGGCAGCCTCATCAGTCACACCCGATTGGTTGCCAGCATCCATGTGACGGTATTTGACGGACAAACCTACGAGATTCGCAAAAGGCCTTTTGACCTCGGGGCGGCATTTGCGGGATCGGCCTTGCGGGTGAGAACCCGCTGACCAAACTCGACAACGCCGCGTTTCCAGAGCCGGCGACGGGGGCGGCCAGCAGCGCGACATTGCGCGATGGTACCCGGGCATTGCTCGCCGCCAGTCTCGACAAGACCCTGCCTGCTCTGCTTGGGCAATAATGCAGAGCTCTTAATGCAGAACTCTTGCACGACCGGCTGATCTGCGCACACATACCAGGACCAACCCACAACGGGAATTCGTCATGATGCAGCTCTATTGGTCGCCACGTTCGCGCTCGTTTTCCTCACTGTGGCTGATGGAAGAGACCGGACAACCCTATGAGCGCGTGCTGACCGACATTTCGACCGGCGCGCAGCGAAAGCTCGAATATCTCGCCATCAATCCGATGGGCAAAGTGCCGGCATTGAAGGACGGCGACGCCACGCTGGCGGAAGCCGCCGCGATCTGCGCCTATGTCGCCGAGCGTTATCCCGAGGCGAAGCTGGCGCCGCCGCTCGGCGATCCCCTGCGCGCAAAATATCTGTACTGGCTGTTTTTCGCGCCGGGCTGCGTCGAGCCCGCGATGGTGCAGATCGCGACCAAGATCGAGATGAATACGGTCGCGGCCGGCTGGGGCAATTCGCAGCGCGTATTCGACGTGCTCGACGTCGCGCTGACCAAGGGGCCGTGGCTGCTCGGCGACAATTTCTCGGCCGCCGATATCGCCATCGGCGCGGGGCTGAATTTCGCGGTACGGCTGTTCAAGATGGTGCCGTCGCGGCCGTCGTTCGATGCCTATATCGCGCGCTGCGCGGCGCGGCCGGCGTTCCGGCGCGCGGAGAAGATCGCGGCGGGGTGAGCCTTATTACGCTTCTCGCGTACTTATAGTTGACCGTCGGCCTTCAACTCTTCCGGCCGCGGCATCGAGATGACGTTGTAGCCGGAATCGACGTAATGAACCTCGCCGGTGACGCCGCCCGACAAATCCGACAGCAGGTAAAGCGCGGAGCCGCCGAGTTCATCCAGCGTCACGCCGCGGCCGAGCGGCGAGTGCTTCTGCATGAATGCAAACATCGCGCGCGCATCGCCGATGCCGGAGCCCGCCAGCGTCCGCACCGGCCCCGCCGATATCGCGTTGACGCGGATCGCGCGGGCGCCGAAATCGGAGGCGAGATAGCGCACGGAAGCTTCCAGCGCCGCCTTCGCCACGCCCATCACGTTGTAATTCGGCATCACGCGCATCGATCCGCCGAAAGTCAGCGTGATCATGCTGCCGCCGGTTTCCGGCATCAGTTCGGCCGCGCGTTTTGCAAGTTCGGTGAACGAGAAGCAGGAGATCAGCATGGTGCGCGAAAAATTCTCGCGCGAAGTATCGGCGTAACGCCCCTTCAGCTCGTTCTTGTCTGAAAATGCGATGGCGTGGACGAGAAAATCGAGCTGGCCCCATTTCGCCTTCAGCGCCGCGAACACGGAATCGACGCTGTTGAGGTCTTCGACGTCGCACGGCAATACCGTGTCGACACCGAGCGATTGCGCCAGCGGCTTGACGCGCTTGCCCAGCGCCTCGCCCTGGTAGGTGAAGGCGAGATCGGCGCCCTGCGCGTGAAGCGCCTTGGCGATGCCCCAGGCGATCGAATGATCATTGGCGACGCCCATGATCAGCCCGCGTTTGCCCTTCATCAGGTCGTTCATCGCTCGGTCGCTCCCATCGTTCCCGCGTCATCACCCGCGAAAGCGGGTGATCCAGTATTCCAGAGGCGTCAGTGATTGAATCGAGAGGCCGCGGCGTACTGGATGCCCCGCCTTCGCGGGGCATGACAAATAAATCACGCATCCATCCGCTTGAACACCAGCGTGGCGTTGGTGCCGCCGAAGCCGAAGGAATTCGAGAGCACGGTGCCGAGCTTGGCGTTGTCGATGCGCTTGCGCACGATCGGCATGTCGGCAAACACGGGATCGAGCTCGGTGATGTTGGCGCTCTCGCACACAAAACCATTGTTCATCATCAACAGCGAATAGATCGCTTCCTGCACGCCGGTGGCGCCGAGCGAATGCCCGGTCAATGCCTTGGTCGCCGAGATCGGCGGGCATTTGTCGCCGGTCCCGAACACTTTTCGGATCGCCTCGATTTCCGGCGGATCGCCGGCCGGCGTCGAGGTCGCATGCGGGTTGATGTAGTCGATCGGCGTCTTCACGGTCGCAAGCGCCATGCGCATGCAGCGCTCGGCGCCTTCGCCTGACGGCGCCACCATGTCGTAACCGTCGGACGTCGCGCCATAGCCGACCACTTCGGCATAGATGCGCGCGCCGCGCGCCTTGGCGTGCTCAAGTTCTTCCAGCACCACCACCCCGGCGCCGCCCGCGATCACAAAGCCGTCGCGGCTGACATCGTAGGGGCGCGAGGCGGTCGCCGGCGTATCGTTGTATTTCGAGGACATCGCGCCCATGGCGTCGAACAGCACCGACAGCGACCAGTCGAGTTCTTCGCAGCCGCCGGCGAAGACGACGTCCTGCTTGCCGATCTGGATCGTCTCATAGGCATTGCCGATGCAATGGTTGGACGTCGCGCAGGCCGACGAGATCGAATAGTTCACACCCTTGATCTTGAACCATGTCGCAAGCGTTGCGGACGCGGTCGACGACATCGCCTTCGGCACCGCGAACGGTCCGACGCGCTTGGGGCCCTTGCTGCGCGTGGTGTCGGCGGCTTCGACGATGGTGCGTGCGGACGGTCCGCCCGAGCCCATGATGATGCCGGTGCGGACGTCGGAGACCTCCGTTGGCGAAAGCCCGGCATCCTGGATCGCCTGCTCCATCGCGATGTGGTTCCACGCCGCGCCCTCGCCGAGGAAGCGCATCGCGCGCCGGTCGATCACATCGGCCGGATTGAGCGTCGGCGCCCCCTGCACCTGCGAGCGGAAGCCCATCTCGGCGTATTTTTCCGCGCGGGTAATTCCGGACTTCGCCTCGTGAAGGCTCGCAAGCACTTCCTGGGTGTTATTTCCGATGGACGAGACGATGCCCATCCCCGTGATGACAACCCGCCTCATGATCGCCTCGCCCTGCCGTTATGTTCTATCGTGTGTGGTTTAGGTATGATACTTCAAGCCGGGTCTGTGCTCTGCTTCAAGAGCCCCACCCTCAGATCCTTTGCGCGATAGATAATCTCGTCATCCGCCGAAAGCCAGCCGTCGGCGATGCCGAGCCAGAGCTTCATGCGCATCACGCGCTTGATATCGATGTTGTACACAACCTTGCGGACGTTCGGCATCACCTGACCGGCGAACTTCAGCTCGCCGAGACCCAATGCCCGGCCGCGACCCTAGACCGCCGCTCCAGCCCAGATAGAAGCCAACCATCTGCCACATCGCATCGAGACCGAGGCAGCCCGGCATGACCGGATCATTCTTGAAATGGCAGCCGAAGAACCAGAGATCTGAGTTCACGTTGAGTTCGGCCCGGACGATCCCCTTGCCGTATTCCCCGCCGGTTTCGGAAATTTCGGTAATGCGGTCGAACATCAGCATCGGCGGCAACGGTAATTGCGCGTTGCCCGGACCGAACAATTCGCCTCGGCCGCATGCCAGCAAATCCTCGTATTCGTAACCGCCGCGCCGATCCAGCATCGTATTCCGCCTCTCTTGGATGTCCCGATGAAGCGCTTTCGAGCTAACCGGACCCGTTTCCTGTGGGGAAAGGTTTTTCCCGCAAATTGTCACCACCTGGCGCGCGATGACTTGTCTTCGAACCGTCATCCCGCCCCTGCTATTATTGGAGCAGGCCGTTTCGGAAACGGCCGGTACCCTTTTGCGGATCATGCTCCAGGGCGCTATCGGCAATCGCCTCTGCCGGAATCGCATATGTGGTCCGCGCGCTCTGTAACATAGGCCTCCGCAGGCGGCAAAGCACTGGAAAGGGCTAAAATGCCGCGTCGGGGCACGCGTTCCGTCTTAACCTTGGGCCCGTTCTAGTTGCGAAAAACTTGCATCTGGAATATTTCCTACCTATATTGGGTAAGAATATTGCCAGAGTTAGCGAGTGCGGTGCCCGAAGTGGACATGAACGATCAGGTTTCACCCTCGAACGACGACGCCGATTCGATCCGGCCGCCCGCGCTGCCGGGCATCAGCCGGCGTTGACCGGCTGTCCCTGGCATGACGTCAACGAGATGCTGCAAGCCGCCGGTTTGCGGCCGACCCGCCAGCGTATGGCGCTCGGATGGCTGCTGTTCGGCAAGGGCGCGCGCCATCTGACGGCGGAAATGCTCTACGAGGAAGCCACGCTGGCCAAGGTTCCGGTGTCGCTGGCCACCGTCTACAACACCCTCAATCAGTTGACCGATGCCGGCTTGCTGCGCCAGGTCAGTGTCGACGGCACCAAGACCTATTTCGACACCAACGTGACGGCCCATCACCACTTCTATCTCGAGAACAATCACGAGCTGGTCGACATTCCCGATCCGAATCTGGTGCTTTCGCGGATGCCGGAAGTGCCCGAGGGCTACGAGATCGCCCGCGTCGACATGGTCGTGCGGCTGCGCAAGAAGCGCTGAGCCTCTCCGCCGTCGTCCCTGCGAAGGCAGGGACCCATAGCCACAGATATTTGTTGTTTGACGAAGCCGTCTACGAGCGCGCCTGCATTAGGCATCACGCGGTATGGGTCCCGTGCTCTTCGCAGGCGGACGACGGAGAGTAGTGACGTACCTAACTCACTCCACCTTCTCGTCCGCGTAAACGCCCCACAGCCGCTGTTGCTCGATCCAGCCGTCAAAACCATTGCCGGTGACGCGGCACCAATTGTTCGCGCATTTCTTGACCTGGGTTACGACGCCGGCCTGCAGGCGGGCGGCAACCGCGCTGGACGGGTCGGCGCGATCGTAGAGCGGCGCGAGTTCGTCCTTGGTCTTCATGGTGACGACGGCGGTGCGGCGGCCTGACAGCAGGGAGTGATAGACCCAGCCTTCGGCGCCTTCGGAATCGCGCACACGGCGCCAGTTTTCGAATTCGGCGGTGATTTCGACCGGCAGACCGGAACGGGTGTAGACCCATGCGACGTCATTGTCCTTGGTCGGACCGGCCCTGACATTCACATGATCGGATTTGAGGCTGACGTAACGCGGCACCGGAAGGCCACTTGCGGGGGTGGCTGAATCCTTGGCCGAAAATCCTGTGCTGACCGATGCGCCCAGCCAGCACCCAGCCAGCACCGCCACCGAACAGAAACGCCTCAACGCCATCAACTCGTCTCCTGCCGAGATACTCTCAACTCAAATTCTTCGAGTTGAAACCGCAGCTAACGCCCGAAAACCCCAAACCCCTGTGCCCCGCCTTGGTCGCGCCTCGGATTGTGATTTCCCGAGGGGTTCTTGTCTTGGCCCGGCCTTCTGCTAGAGAGGACGGAACGATTTAGAACCAGAACGCCCGAATTTCCCTTGGAAACCCGAGGTATCGGGGGAACCCAAGGAAGCCCAAGGAAACCCAAGGAAACCGGGATCGCGCGGCCGTCGCAGTGTCGAACAACCGGGTTAATGAGGTCTGAACGGCGAGCCCTTTGACTGGGATTGGCGAGCCATAGCCTCATGAGAGCAGGACATGTCGGTTAAGAAAAAACCTCTCGTCGTCGTCACCCGCAAGCTGCCGGACTCGATCGAGACCCGGATGCGCGAACTGTTCGACGCGAGGTTAAATCTCGACGACACGCCGATGACGCCGGAACAGATCGCCGAGGCGGTCCGTACCGCCGACGTGCTGGTGCCGACCGTGACCGATTTGGTCACCGAGGAAATCCTCAAGCAGCCCGACTGCAAACTCAAAATGATCGCCAATTTCGGCAACGGCGTCGACAATATCGACGTGACGGCGGCGCATGCGCGCGGCATCACCGTGACCAATACGCCCAAGGTTTTGACCGAAGACACCGCCGACATGACCATGGCGCTGATCCTTGCGGTGCCGCGGCGCCTGATCGAGGGCGCTTCCATCCTCACCGAAGGCAAGAACTGGGCGGGCTGGTCGCCGACCTGGATGCTCGGCCATCGCATCGGCGGCAAACGGCTCGGCATCATCGGCATGGGCCGCATCGGACAGGCGGTGGCGCGCCGGGCGCGCGCCTTCGGCCTGCAGATCCACTATCACAACCGCCGCCCCGTCGCGCCGCGGATCGCCGAAGAACTCGGCGCGACCTATTGGGAAAGCCTCGACCAGATGCTGGCGCGGATGGACATCATCTCGGTGAACTGCCCGCACACGCCGGCGACGTTTCATCTGCTCTCGGCGCGGCGGCTGAAACTGATCCGCAAGGACGCCTATATCGTCAACACCGCGCGCGGCGAGGTGACGGACGAAGACACGCTGGTCAAGCTGATCGAAGCCGGCGAGATCGGCGGCGCCGGCCTCGACGTGTACGAGCACGAGCCCGCGGTCAATCCGAAGCTGGTGCGGCTCGCCAAGGCCGGCAAGGTGACATTGCTGCCGCATATGGGCTCGGCCACGATCGAAGGCCGCGTCGAGATGGGCGAGAAGGTGATCATCAACATCCGAACCTTCCTCGACAACCACAAGCCGCCGGATCGCGTGCTGCCCAGCATGCTGTGACGCCGTTAGGCCGAGGATGATGTGAGCGAAAGCCGGCGTTCGGAAGAGCTCTGATTTGACGCGTTTTCTTGACGCGACCTTCGCGAAACGCTCTAAGCGGCGTACGCGCTCAAATCCGTAATCGTCGGACGATCGCCATTGAGCGGGTTCGCCGGATCGCGCGCGTAGCGCAGCGTCTCGAACCGCATCGCGCGGGCGTCCACCATCACCAGGCGTCCGACCAGGCTCTCGCCGAAGCCGACGATCTCGCGGATCGCTTCCAGCGCCATCATCGATCCCAGCATGCCGGCGAGCGCGCCCATGACGCCGGCTTCGGCGCAGGCCGGCACGGTGCCCGGCGGCGGCGGTTCGGGAAACAGGCAGCGGTAGGTCGGATTGAACTGGCCGTCGGCGCCGCGCTCATGGGCGCGGATCGTGGTCAGCGACCCGTCGAACTGGCCTAGCGCCGCCGTGATCAGCGGTTTCCCGGCGAGGAAGCAGGCATCGGAAACCAGATAGCGGGTTTCGAAATTGTCGGAGCCGTCGAGCACGAGATCGTAGCCGCCGATCAGCGACATGACATTGCCGGCATCGAGACGCGCGGCATGGGCCTCGAAATTCACATGCGGATTAAGCGCGCAAATCCGTTCGGCGGCGCTATCGACCTTGCGCCGCCCGATATCCGGCGTCGCGTGGATGATCTGGCGCTGCAAATTGGAGAGCGAGACGATATCGTCGTCGACCACACCGAGCGTGCCGACACCGGCGGCCGCGAGATACATCAGCACCGGCGCGCCAAGACCGCCCGCGCCGATTACCAGCACGGACGACTCCTTCAAGGCGGCCTGGCCGGGGCCGCCGACATCGCGCAGCACAATATGGCGGGCGTAGCGTTCGAGTTCGTCGGCGGTCAGCATCTTCTGGCTATTCCTTGGCGTAATTTCCCGGGCGCAATTCCCTGAACCCGGGCGCGGTTGTTGCCGACCAAGCAGATGTGCTTAATTGGCTGGACGTCAATGACCGCTCCAATATCGGCTTCCGCTTCCCTCAAGCATTCCCGCCCTCCATTCCCTCGGGGATTTGTCATGAGATCGGCGCTTTCGGCAACATGGACGGTCGGGGCCGCCATTTTTGCGGTCGTATTCGTGGTTTTGGGGTCATCCGCGCAGGCGCAACTGACGCCGCCCTCCACGGCCGGCGCCAAGCCGAAAACGGTGACGACGATACCGATCCGCCCCGCGCTGCAAAAGCCGGAGGATACGGCCAACGCGATGGCGCAGGCCGAACGCCTGGCGCTGCAATCCGACCTCGCCTGGGTCGGCCAGTATAACGGCGCGATCACCGGCGACGTCAGCGAACGCATGGTCGCCGCGATCAAGGAATTCCAGAAGTCGCGCGGCGGCAAGCCGACCGGCGTACTCAATCCGCAGGAGCGCGGCGTCCTCGCCGACACCGCGAAGCGGCGGCAGGACAATGTCGGCTGGAAGATCGTCACCGATCCCGGCACCGGCGTGCGGCTCGGCATCCCCACCAAACTGACGCCGCAGCAAACCAGCGACGCCGGCGGCGCCAAATGGACGTCGTCCACCGGGACAATCCAGATCCTGTTGGCGCGGCGCAAGGAAGCTGGTCCCACGACCGCGAAACTCGCCGAGCGGGAAAAGAAAGAGCCCGGCCGCACCATCGACTATACCGTGGTCAAGCCGGATTTCTTCGTGCTGTCGGGCCTGCAGGGCCTGAAGAAATTCTATCAGCGCGGCACGTTCAAAGGCGACGAAGTCCGCATCCTCACCATCCTCTACGACCAGGCGACCGAAAACACCGTCGAGCCGGTGGTGATCGCGATGTCGAGTGCGTTCAATGCCTTTCCGGCAGGCGCGCAGGCCGCTGGTCCCCCGCCGCGCAAGACCGTGGAATATGGCACCGGCGTCGTCGTCAGCGACGACGGCGCGATCGTTGCCGACCGCCAGATCACCGACGGCTGCCTCGCGGTCGCGATTGCGGGTTTCGGCAATGCCGATCGCGTCGGCGAGGACAGGGATCATGACCTCGCGCTACTGCGCATCTACGGTGCGCACGGCTTGAAGCCGCTCAATCTCGCCAATGGCGCTGTGAAAACGGCGCTCGATCTCACCGGGATATCCGATCCGCAGAACCAGGGCGGTGCGGCGGCGGTAAGCAGCGTCAAAGCCTCGGTCGCCCAACTCGACGGCGGCAGCGACGCCGCGCTGTCGCCTGTGCCCGCGCTCGGCTTTTCCGGCGCGGCTGCGCTCGACAGCGACGGCAAGTTTGCCGGCATCGCGTTATTGAAGCCGGTGCTGGTGGCCGGGCCGCCCAATGCCACGCCGGCGGCGCAGGCCGTGCTGGTGACGGCCGATGCCGTGCGCGATTTCCTCAAGGCCAACGGCGTCAACGCGGCCAATGGATCGGCGGATGCCAAGGCTGCGGATGCCAAGGCCTCCGTCGTGCGCGTGATCTGCGTAAGGAAGTAGGTTTCTGACGAGGGAGAAGCTTACGCCAATCCGAACCTTACCCCTGCGCGCGCCAGGCCACCCGCGATGCCGATCGGCGTGCCGTCCGCGCGCCAGCATGCCGCGCCCGACATGCGGCCGTCATCGTGAAACTGGATGGCGTTCATGCCGCCGGCAACCGTCGGCACCGCCAGCACCTTGTGACCCATCGCGGCAAGTTTGGCGCGAACGCTGTCCGGCACGGCGAGCTCGACCTCGAGCGCATTGCCTTCGGTCCACACCCGCGGCGCCTCGACCGCTTCCTGCAGACTCATTTTGTGGTCGATCAGATTGATCAGCGCCTGCAGCGCGCTCGGGAAGATGCGCTTGCCGCCGGGCAGACCGAGCGCATAGACGAGCTTGCCGTTGCGCAGCGCCATCATCGGCGACATCGAGGTGGTGACGCGCTTGCCGGGCGCCAGCGACAGCGCATGGCCCGGCCGCGGGTCGTAGAGATTCATGTAATTGTTCGGCACCGCGCCGAGGCCGGGAATCATGATCTTGGCGCCAAACAGATTGTTGATGGTCTGCGTGGTCGCGACCACATTGCCGGCCGCATCCGCCGCCGTCATATGCGTGGTGTGTGCGCCTTCGAGCTGGGCGACACCGGCGCCCCATTGCTGCGCGCGGGCTGAATTGATCGCACCGCGGCGCTGGTCGGCATAGGCTTTCGAGGTCAAGCGTTCGACCGGCACGTTGACGAAATCAGGATCGCCGCTGGCGGCCGCGCGATCGGCAAAGGCGATCTTAAGCACTTCGGCAAGGTAATGGATCGTCTCGGCGGTGCCGAACCCCAATTTGGCGAGATCGTAGCCTTCGAGAATGTTGAGCATCTGCGCGATGTGCACGCCGGATGCGGCCGGCGGCGGCGGCCCCAGGATTTCCCAGCCGCGATAATCGGCCCGGATCGGTTGACGCTCGACCGTCTTGTAGGTGGTGAGGTCCTCGCGGGCGACGAAGCCGCCATTCTTCTTCATGTAGTCGACGAGGATATCGCCGAGCGGTCCCTGATACAGCGCCGCCTCCCCGTGCTGCGAGATATAGGCCAGCGTCTCCGCATATTCCGACTGCACCACGCGCTCGCCGGCCTGCAGCGGCGTTCCCTTGGGCAGATAGATCGCGGAGATCGCCTTGTCCCTCAGCATCTCCTCGGCGCTGTCGGTGATGCATTCGTGCAGATATGGCGTCGCCGCGTAGCCGCGCGAGGCGTGCTTGATCGCGGGCTGCATGACATCGGCAAGAACTCATGGTGCCGAAGCGCCGCAGCGTCTCGCACCAGGCCTTCAGCGAGCCCGGCACAGCCACCGCTTTCGCCCCGGTGAGATTCTCGTCTCCGACGGTATCGAACACGTCATGCGCCGAGCCCGGCTTCGACGTGTAGGTGTCGGGACGAACCGCCAATGGCACGGCGCTCTGGCCATCGATGAAACGATGGCTGCCGTCGGCCAGCCGGATATGCGCCATGCCACCGCCGATGATGCCGACCATCATCGGTTCGACCACGGTCAGCGTGAACAGTGTCGCGATCGCCGCATCGACGGCGTTGCCGCCGGCGGCGAGCATTTCGGCGCCGGCGCTCGATGCCAGCGGGTGATTGCTGACCACCATGCCGCGGCTGGAAGACGCCGGCTGTTTCTGACATTGAAACGATGTGGCCGCTCGATCCCGCCAATGACCCGTCATGTTTTTCCTCGCCTTTCTTGTTCTTGTTGTTGTTCTCGTTTGCTGGGCCGATGGACGTATTACAGCAGAAATACGTCCGTATTCATCCGGAATGGTCATAATTTTATAATCCGGCATGATTGCAACGTGACCAATTCGGACAACCGCGATCCCTAACAGACCTTTGGATCGGACTGGGCAAGTCCTCCACGGGCCTTGGTTTCCAGGGGCTTCGGCCTCCGCGAACCCCGGCTCGGCATCGCAGAATGCGACGCGACTGGTGTGGCGTAACCACAGTTCTCCCTGAAAACCTATCCAAAGGACCTCCAATGCAGACGATTGTATTAGCCACCCAAAAAGGTGGCTCCGGCAAGAGCACGCTTGCCATTGGCCTCGCACTTGCGGCCATGCAGGCCGGACACACCGTCCGCCTGATCGAGACCGACTCGCAAGGCACCCTCTCGAGCTGGCAAGGCCGGCGCCCCTATGCCGAGCCGATCGTCGAACCGGTCTACGCGCCCGGCGACGTCGAGGCGCGATTGCAATCGCGGGCGCCCGGCGTGACGCTGACGATCATCGACACACCGGGCGGCGTCAACGCCGCGACTGTTTCGGCGATTCGCTATGCCGATTTGTGCCTGATCCCCGCGCGCCCGAGCGTTGCCGACATCGAAGCCAGCGCATCGACGCTCAGCGTGGTCCGTGCCTGGAACAAGCCGTTCGCCTTCATCCTCAACCAGACACCGATTCGCGGCCAACGTCTTGGCAACGCCGCCGCCGCGCTCGCCGACGAAGCCGCGCTCGATCTCGCCGGCGTCGTTGCCCGGCCCTTCATCGTGATGCGCAACGATCATCAGGACGCGCTGAGCGCGGGTCTGGCGGTCAACGAATACGCACCCGGCAGCAAATCGGCCGAGGAAATCCGCGGACTCTGGCAATGGGTCGAGGCCAGGCTGAACGCCGGCATGGCGATCCAGGAAGACCTTCTCGTCGGAGAATTGCCGGAAGCACCCCTTCCCGCGGCCTTCGTCGAAACACCTGCAGAAGCGGCGGCGTTCGCCTTCTGATCACCCGATCGGGCCGGCGCCGACAACAGCGAGCGCGCGCTTCTTCAGCAGAGGGAGCGCGCGTCGCGGCGTCTGCCGCGCCGGCGCGATCATTTCTGGCACTTCGGGCACCAGAACGTCGAGCGGCCGTTCTGGACGAAGCGCCGGACGACGCCGCTGCAACCCGCGGTCTGGCATTTTTCGCCTTCGCGGTCGTAGACCTGGAACGAGTGCTGGAAATAACCGAGTTCGCCCGACGTCTGGCGATGATCGCTGATCGAGGAGCCGCCGGCCTTGATCGCCTGATTGAGCACGCCGTGAATTGCCGTCTACCAGATGCTTGGCATGTTCGGTCGGCTCTGCTTTCTTGGTCGCCAGCGTCGCGGCGAGCCGGCGCGGCGACAGATGCGCGCGGTAGAGCGCCTCGCAGACATAGATGTTGCCAAGCCCCGCCACCACGCGCTGGTCGAGCAGTGCGGCCTTCAGGCTGGTCTTCTTGTTGGCGCAGGAGCGCGCCAGCATCGCCGCATCGAATTCATTGCCGAGCGGTTCGGGGCCGAGGCCTTTCAGCAATGGTTCGTTTTCCAGCGCGCCGCGGGCGATGATCTTCATGTAGCCGAAGCGGCGTGGATCGTTGAAGACGACCGCTGCGCCCGATGACATGTGGAACACGACGTGGTCATGCGCGCGGTCTTCGCTGCGCGGATAGTGGAATTGCCCCGGCGTCTTGTTGCCGCCGCCTTCGAGGACGCGAAACGAGCCGGACATCCCCAGATGCATCAGCAGCACGTCGCCCGAGGTAAGGTCTGCCATCAAATATTTGGCGCGGCGGCCGAGACCGGTCACGGTCTGGCCTTCGAGCCGCGAGATGAAGTCTTTTTGAAAGGGAAACCGCAAATCCTTGCGCCGGGCTTCCGCTTTGAGGATTTTCGACCCCTCCATGGCGGGTTGCAGGCCGCGGCGGACGGTCTCGACTTCGGGCAATTCAGGCATGCAGGCATTCACCTTATGAAGGTGACGTGATAGCGCCATTGCGGCGGGCGCGCTATGGTCCGGTACTGGAGATTGAGTGATGGATCGGCCAAACGAGACCACGCATTTTGGTTTCAAGGACGTGCCCCTGGGCGACAAGCAGACGCTGGTGAACGATGTGTTTCACAGCGTGGCGTCCCGCTACGACCTGATGAACGACCTGATGTCGGCGGGCCTGCACCGGGTCTGGAAAGAGATCATGATCACGGCGCTCAATCCGCCAAAGGGCGACGCGCCGTTTGCGTTGCTCGATGTCGCGGGCGGCACCGGCGATATCGCGTTCCGCGCCGCCAAGGCGGCAGGTCCTGGCTTCCGCGCCACGGTCTGCGACATCAACAAGGATATGCTCGACGTCGGCCGCAATCGCGCCGTGTCACGGCATCTCGACCAGCAGGTTTCCTTCGTCGAGGGCAATGCGGAAGAGCTGGCGTTCGCAGACCGCAGCTTTGACGCCTACACCATCGCGTTCGGCATTCGCAACGTGCCGCGGATCGATGCCGCGCTCCGGGAAGCCTACCGGGTGCTGCGGCCCGGCAGCCGGTTTCTGTGCCTGGAATTCTCCACCGTCGATGTCCCCGGCCTCGACCGGCTCTACGACCTGTTTTCGTTCAAGGTGATCCCGCCGCTCGGCCGCGCCATCACCGGCGACGCCGACTCCTATCAATACCTCGTCGAATCGATCCGAAAATTTCCGCGGGCCCCCGCCTTTGCCGAGATGATCCGCTCGGCCGGCTTTTCGCGGGTCAAGTGGGAAAGCCTCTCCGGCGGTATCGTGGCGCTGCATTCGGGTTGGCGTTTGTGATTTCTGCGTCGACCCACATCGCGCGGCTTGTCCGCGCCGGCTACGTGTTCGCGCGCGAGGGCGTGTTCGGCGTCGTCGATCCGAGCCTGGTGCCACCGCCCGGCCAACTCGCGCTCAGGCTGGCGCGGTTGATCGAGCGGCCCGGCGCCAAATCAGGTCCGCGCCTGTCGCGCGCGCTGACGCGGCTCGGGCCGGCCTATCTGAAGCTCGGACAGTTTCTGGCGACCCGGCCCGACGTGGTCGGCGTCGCGATGGCGCGCGATCTCGAGGCCTTGCAGGACCGGCTGCCGCCGTTCTCGCAGGCCGAAGCCGAGGCCGTTATCGCCCAGTCGCTGGAACGCCCTGTGGCGCAGGCATTTGCGAGCCTGGGCCCGGCGGTCGCCGCGGCTTCCATCGCGCAGGTACATCGCGGCGAGGTCGAGCATGACGGCGTGCGCAAATCGGTCGCGGTCAAGGTGCTCCGGCCTCAATGTCGCCGCGCGTTTCCGCCGCGACCTCGCCGATTTCTTCTTTGTCGCGCACAACGCCGAGGCGCATTCCGCCGAAGCCCGCCGGCTGCGTCTGATCGAGGTCATCAATACGATGTCGCGCTCGGTCGCGATGGAGATGGACCTGCGGCTGGAAGCAGCCGCGTTGTCGGAGATGGCGGAGAACACCCGCGGCGACCCGGATTTTCGCGTGCCGACGGTGGATTGGGACCGCACCACCCATAACGTGCTGACGATGGAGTGGATCGACGGCATCGCGTTGAACGACCATGCGCGGCTGGCGCAGGTGCATGTCGACCTGCCCGATCTCGGGCGCAAGGTGATCCAGAGTTTTCTGCGGCACGCGCTGCGCGACGGCTTCTTCCATGCCGACATGCATCCCGGCAATTTGTTCCTCGACGAGGCCGGCCGCCTCGTGGCCGTGGATTTCGGCATCATGGGCCGGCTCGGGCTGAAGGAACGGCGCTTCCTCGCGGAAATTCTCCTCGGCTTCATCACGCGCGATTATCGTCGCGTGGCCGAAGTGCATTTCGAAGCCGGCTATGTGCCGGGCCATCACTCGGTGGAAAATTTCGCGCAAGCCATCCGCGCCATCGGCGAGCCCATCCACAACCGCACCGCCGAAGAAATCTCGATGGCAAAATTGTTGACCTTGCTGCTCGAGGTCACCGGCCTGTTCGACATGCAGACCCGGCCCGAACTGATCCTGCTGCAGAAGACCATGGTGGTGGTCGAGGGCGTGGCGCGCGGTTTCGATCCCAAGCTCGACATCTGGAAGGTCGCCGATCCCGTGGTGCGCGAATGGATCGAGCGCAATCTTGGGCCGATCGGACGCATTCAGGGGGCGATGTCCGGCGGCGAGTGAACTCGGCCGCGTCATGGCCAGCCTGCCCGCGATCGCCGGCCGCGCCGTGACGGTGCTGGAGCATCTCGAAACCATGGTGCGCGAGGGCGTCACGCTGTCGCCGGAGACGATTGCGGCGTTTGGCCGGGCGGAGGTCCGCAAGAACCGCTGGCGCACCCTGGCGCTTTGGGTCATCGCCCTCACCTTTATCGGAATTCTGTTCGCCGTCCGCAGTGATCTTGTGATTGCATTGCAATCGTTGTGTGATAGCATTGCTATCATAACCGCCTCAGGACCGCTGCCATGGCCAGCCTGACCATCCGCAAACTCGACGAAGCCATCAAATCCTATCTGCGGCTGCGCTCCGCCACAAACGGACGCTCGGTCGAAGAGGAGGTCCGGGTGATCCTGCGCGAGTACACGGAGGGCCGTCCGGTGGAGGCTGCCGCCTTGATGCAGCCCGCGGAGGCTGCGTCGCCTGCTCCCCGCGCAAGCCAGTGCAACCGGCCAGGCCCGCGTCACCCTGATCATCGGCGGCGGCATCGCCGCCTACAAGGCGCTGGACCTGATCCGGCGGCTGAAGGATCGCCACATCCACGTCCGCTGCGTGCTGACAAAAGCCGCGCAGCAATTCGTCACGCCGCTGGCGGCCAGCGCGCTGTCGCATGAGCGCGTCTATACGGATCTGTTCGATGCCGAGAGCGAGTTCGACGCCGGCCACATCCGTCTCGCGCGCGAATGCGACCTGATCGTGGTGGCGCCGGCAACCGCGGATTTGATGGCGAAGATGGCGCAGGGCCATGCCGACGATCTCGCCAGCGCGATCCTGCTCGCAGCCAACCGGCCGATCCTGCTGGCGCCGGCCATGAACCCGCTGATGTGGAACAACGCCGCGACCCGCCGCAACGTGCTGCAGCTCCGCCGCGACGGCGTCACCATGATCGGGCCCAATGCCGGCGAAATGGCTGAAGCCGGTGAAGCCGGCGTCGGGCGAATGTCGGAACCTCTGGAAATTGCCGCGGCCGCGTCCGACATCCTGCATCCGCCGCGACCGCGTCCGCTGGCCGGCAAGCGCGTGCTGATCACGGCGGGACCGACCCATGAGCCGATCGATCCCGTGCGCTACATCGCCAACCGCTCTTCCGGCAAGCAAGGCTATGCCATTGCCGCCGCAGCGCAGGCCGCAGGCGCCGACGTCACCCTCGTCTCCGGTCCGGTCGAATTGAGCGATCCCGCAGGCGTCTCGGTGATACGGGTGGAGTTGGCGCGCGACATGCTGCATCGGGTCGAAGCGGCACTGCCGGCTGATATCGCGATCTTCGCCGCCGCGGTCGCCGATTGGCGCGTCGCCAATGAAGGCGAACAGAAGCTGAAAAAGACCGCCGCCGGCATGCCGCCGCTGCAACTCGTCGAAAACCCCGACATCCTCGCGACGATCGCAAAGCTGACGGACAAGCGCCCGCCGCTGGTGATCGGCTTTGCCGCCGAGACCGAGCATCTGATCGACAACGCCAAAGCCAAAATCGCGCGAAAAGGCTGCGACTGGATCGTCGCCAACGACGTGTCGCCCGCAACCGGCGTGATGGGCGGCGACCGCAACACCGTTCATCTGCTGATCCGCGACGGCGCCGGGAACAGCGCGGATAACGTCACAGTGGAATCCTGGCCGGTCATGACCAAGGAACAGGTTGCGACCGAACTGGTGGCGCGAATAGCCAAGACGGCAGAAAAGACAGCGGAGAAGAAATCGTGAGCGCCACAGTCAGGGTCGACATAAGGCAATTGCCCCATGCCCAGGGACTGGCGCTGCCGGCCTATCAAACCGCCGATGCCGCCGGGCTCGATCTCTTGGCCGCGGTGCCGGCGGAAACGCCCTTGATCCTGGCGCCCGGAAAATACGCGATGGTGCCGACCGGACTGACGATTGCGCTGCCGCCGGGCTTTGAGGCCCAGGTGCGGCCACGCTCCGGACTTGCCGCCAAGCATGGCGTCACCGTGCTGAACTCACCCGGCACGGTCGATGCGGATTACCGCGGCGAGATCAACGTGCTGCTGATCAACCATGGCGCGGCGCCGTTCCCGATTCTGCGCGGCGAGCGCATCGCGCAAATGGTGATCGCTCCCGTGGTACAGGCCCAACTTGTCCCGGTGACCTCGCTTTCGACGACCGACCGCGGCAGCGGCGGGTTCGGCTCGACCGGGCGCTGATCTGTTCGATCAAGGAGCGGATTCATTTTCACAAAATTGTTTGATTGAACCGCAAGCATTTTTTCACAGACGGATTCGCGTTCACGGTCTGGACTCTTACCGGCCGACTCCCGAAGGGGATACTCTCAGCCGATTCGTGCGGAGCGCGACCAGCAAAAATGGGAACCGGGTTTGCGTCCGGGCGCGCTCCCGATTTTAGTCAGCGCATGATCTCGTCGCCAAATCGCCTATACTTTGGCGGATCATGCGCGGTGGGCAGCGCCGGGCCTGCAGTCATGCGTTTTTGGGGCAAATAATGTCGGGCGTAGTCGCGGCGATGCGTCGAACCCTGCTGTTGCGCACCTCACTGGCGCGCAACGGCCGGATCGCGGTCGCCACAGTCTTAGCGGTGGCTTCCATATCGGTGGCGTCAGAACCCGTCTTTGCCCGCGATCTGTCGCTGACGGAGGTGATTTCGGCCTGGTTCGACCTCAATCACCAGGAATTCGCGGTCCTGACGACGGCGCTCTCGCTGCTTGGCTTTTCCGTCGTGGCCGCGATCCTGCTGATGCGCACGCGCGTCCGGGCGACCCGAATCGAAGTCCGGTTGCGCTCCGACATCGCCAATCTGCAGGCCCAGGCCGACCGGTTGCGGGCGCTGCTGTTCGCGGAACCCCAAATCCTGATTTCATGGGCCGCAGGCGACAACCGGCCGCAGATCAGCGGCGACACCGCGCTCTTGGTCCAGCAAGACGCCCTGCAAAGAGACGCCTTGCAAAGAGACGGATTGCAAAATTCGCCCCAGCGCATCCTCGCCTTTGGAACCTGGCTGCCGCCGGAACCGGCTTTGCAGATGGACCATGCCGTCGATGCGCTGCGTGAGGCCGGCGAAGGCTTTCTGCTCAATCTCTCCACCTCGAGCGGCCGCGCCATCGAGGCGATGGGCCGCGCCATCGGCGGCCAAGCCATTGTGCGGATTCGCGAACTCGGGGGCCTGCGCCGGGAACTCGCCGAATCCAACCTGCGCTACAAGACGCTGCAGGAGGAAACCGAACTGCTGCGCGACTTCGCCGCCGCGGCACCCTGGCCGATCTGGGCCAAGAGCGCGGAGGGCAATCTGCGCTATGCCAATACCGCCTATGTGAAGGCGACCGAAGGCGCCAACGTCGCGGACGCCATCCACCGCAACCTCGAACTGCTCGAAAACGACCAGCGCACCGAGATGAGCCGGGTGCTGAGCGGCCATTCGACCTTCTCTGCGCGGCTGCCGATCGTGGTCGGCGGCGAACGGCGCATCTATGACGTGCAGGCGCTGAAACTCAGCGGCGGCAGCGCCGGCATTGCGATCGACGCCAGCGAGGCGACCGCGTTGCGCGCCGCGCTGGAGCGGATGGCGGAGGCGCATCGCCGCACCCTCGACCAATTGTCGTCGGGCGTCGCCGTGTTCGACGCCCAGCGGCGGCTCGCCTTCTACAATGAATCCTATCGGCGGCTGTGGGGCTTCGATCAGGCCTTCCTCGACGGCAACCCGGACGATTCCAGCGTGCTCGACCGGCTGCGCGCCGCGCGCAAATTGCCGGAACAGCCGGACTTCCGGGCCTGGAAGGCGAAGCTGCACGAGGCCTATCGCGCCGTCGAGTCCGAGACCTACACCTGGTTCCTGCCCGATGGCCGCGCGCTGAGCGTCGTCACCACGCCGAACCTCGAAGGCGGCGTGACCTATCTGTTCGACAATGTCACCGAAAGCCTCGATATGGCACGGCGGTTCGACAGGCTGACCCGCGTTCAGCACGAAACGCTCGACAATCTCAATGAAGCCGTCGCGGTGTTCGGCAGCAACGGCCGGGTGGAATTGTTCAATCCGGCTTTCGCGAAGACGTGGAAGCTTTCGGCGGAATCGCTGAAGGAACAACCGCACATCGAGACCGTCGAAACCTGGTGCAAGTCGCTCTACGACGACGCCGTGACGTGGCGCACGCTGCGCGAGGCGATCACCGCGATCGAGAACCGGGCGCAGGTCGCGCTCAAGCTGGAGCGCAAGGACGGCAGCGTGCTGGACTGCATGACCATGCCGCTGCCCGACGGCGCGACCATGCTGACCTTCCAGGACATCACCGATACCGAGAATGTCGAGCGGGCGCTGCGCGAGCGCAACGAGGCGCTCGAGGCCGCCGACCAGATGAAGGTCGATTTCGTCCACCACGTGTCCTACGAACTGCGCGCGCCGCTCACCACCATCATCGGCTTTGCGCATTTCCTGAGCGATCCCTCGACCGGTCCGCTGACCGCAAAGCAGGCCGAGTATCTCGACTACGTCACCAAATCGACCAACGCGCTACTGGCGCTTACCAACAACATTCTCGATCTCGCCACCATCGATGCCGGCGCGATGAAGCTGGAGCTCGGCCCGGTCAATATCGAAAAAGCGATCGAAGCCGCGGCCGAAGGCATTCAGGATCGGCTGGCGACCGACCGCATCGAACTCAAGGTCGACATCGATCCCAATATCGGCGACTTCACCGGCGACGAACGCCGCGTGGTGCAGGTGCTGTATAACCTGCTCGCCAACGCTGTCGGATTCTCGCCGCATGACGCCGCCGTCACCATCCGCGCTGAGCGTACCGAGCATCGCGTCATTTTCACGGTGACCGATTCCGGCCCCGGCATTCCGTCCGATGTGAAAGACAAGGTGTTCGACTGGTTCGAGAGCCATTCCCACGGCTCGCGGCACCGCGGCGCCGGCCTCGGCCTGTCGCTGGTGCGCTCCTTTGTCGAACTGCATGGCGGCAAGGTGCGGGTCGATTCCGTCGTCGGCAAGGGTACGACGGTCACCTGCGACTTTCCGATCGACCAGAACGCGCACCGCAACGCCGCCGAATGACCGCGCCCGTTACATTCTCGGTTGCGCTGGCGAACGAGGCGGCAACCGCGCATTTGATGGCCGACCTCGCATTGCTTGTCGGGCCCGGCGACGTGATCACGCTGTCGGGCGATCTCGGCGCCGGCAAGACCGCAGCAGCGCGAGCGATGATCCGCTACCTCGCCGGCGACGAGACGCTGGAGGTGCCGAGCCCTACCTTCACGCTGGCGCAAAGCTACGATCTGCCGTTTCCGCTGCTCCATGCCGACCTCTACCGCATCGAGGATTCCAGCGAACTGGAAGAGATCGGACTGTCACCCTTGCCGGAGGGAACGCTGGCGCTGATCGAATGGCCGGAGCGCGCCCCGGAGGCGATGCCCGAGGATCGCATCGACATCGCCTTCAGCCATCGTCCCGCGTTCGGATCTAGCGCGCGCGCCGCCGAGATTACCGGCTACGGCAAAGCGGCGGCGCAGGTCGCAAGGCTGAGCGCGCTGCGGCAATTTCTGGATGGCGCGGGCATGATGGAGACGCAGCGCGAGCACATGCCCGGCGATGCCTCGACGCGCTCCTATGCGCGGCTGATCCACGACGGCGGCTCGTCGATCCTGATGAATTCGCCGCGACGCCCCGATGGGCCGGCCATCTATGAGGGAAAATCCTACAGCGCCGCGGTTCATCTCGCCGAGGACGTCAAGCCGTTCGTCGCCATCGCCAATGCCCTGCGCGACCGCGGCTTCTCGGCGCCCGCGATCCGCCATGCCGACCTCGATCAGGGTTTTCTGATCACCGAGGATTTTGGCCATGCCGGTATCGTCGAAAGCGATCCGCCGCAGCCGATCGCCGAGCGTTATGAGGCCGCGACCGATATGCTGGCGACGTTGCATCGCGAGAGGCTGCCCGAGACCTTGCCGCTGGCGCCGCAACTCACCTACGACATTCCCGTGTTCGACATCGATGCGTGGCTCGTCGAGATCGGACTGATGCTCGAATGGTACCTGCCGGACCGCGGCGCCGAGCCCAGCCGCGAACTCCGCGAGGAATTCGTCACGATGTGGCGAAATCTGCTGGAAAAGCCGGCCGCCGCTGACCGGACCTGGGTGATCCGGGATTTTCACTCCCCAAATATCATCTGGCTCGGCGACCGGGGCGGAATATTGAGCGTCGGAATCATCGACTTCCAGGATACCGTGCTGGGGCCGGCCGCTTACGATCTGGTGTCGCTGCTGCAGGATGCGCGGATCGACGTTCCCGAAGCGCTCGAACTGACGCTGTTGACCCGCTACATCAAGGCGCGGCGCGCGATGGACGCAGGCTTCGATGCCGCCAGCTTCGCCGAGCTGTACGCGATCATGTCGGCGCAACGAAACACCCGCCTGCTCGGCACTTTTGCCCGGCTCAACCGCCGCGACGGCAAGCCGCAATATCTGCGCCACCAGCCCCGGATCTGGGCCTATTTGAATCGTTCATTGGCCCACCCGGCATTATCGGCCTTTCGCGAATGGTACGCGGCCAACGTTCCGCCACCGCTCCAGGATTCCTGATTTACCACTTGTTAGCCACCCCGCCTCTAATCTGGGGCAGGCGCTGCTCCATGTGTAGGAAGCGGCTGCCTTGGAAACAGGAATCCGTCCATGGGGACATCAGAGCGGCGCAGAGGTGAACGCGTCACATTTGAACGCGGCATTACGGCCCACATGATGGGCATCGACGGCACCTGGCGGCGCGACTGCATGATGGAAGACGTCTCCGAGACCGGCGCCAAGCTCACGGTCGAGGGTTCCGTGGAGGGTTTGCATCTGAAGGAATTTTTCCTGCTGCTGTCGTCCACTGGCCTCGCCTACCGCCGCTGCGAGCTGGCCTGGGTCAATGGCGATCAGATCGGCGTCAATTTCCTGAAACCCGGTGACAAGAAGAAAAAGGCCGCCGCCGCCAAACGCGGCGCGCAAACCGCCGAAGCCTGAGTTTTGAGTTTATGGCGTTACCGCCGTCGCACGACCGTCATATCCCATGACTATGGCGTCGGATTGGCTGGTTCAGCCGAATCACCGTGGTATGATCCGTAAGCCCAATCGATATTCGAGAAATTCCCGAAAATGTCCGTTACGCCCGTCAAAGCCATGGTCCTCGCCGCCGGTCTCGGCGTGCGAATGCGGCCCCTGACCAACCATATGCCGAAGCCGCTGGTGCGCGTGGCCGGCCAAACCTTGCTCGATCATGTGCTGGACAAGCTCGCCGGCGCCGGTGTCAGCGAAGCCGTGGTCAATGTGCATTATCTGCCCGACCAGATCATCGAGCATACCGCGACCCGCGCCCGGCCCCGCGTGATCATCTCCGACGAGCGCGATCAGGTGCTCGGCACCGGTGGCGCCGTCGTCAAGGCGCTGCCTTTGCTGGGCAATGAGCCGTTCTTCCATCTCAATGCCGACACCATGTGGATCGACGGCGTGCGGCCCAATCTGGCGCGGCTGGCCGAAACGTTCGATCCCCAAATCATGGACATCCTGCTGCTGATGGCGCCGACCACGAGCAGCATCGGCTATGCCGGGCGTGGCGACTACGGAATGCTGCCCGATGGCGCGCTGCGCAAACGCAAAGAGCATCAAGTGGTGCCGTTCGTCTATGCCGGCGCCGCGATCATGTCGCCGTCGCTGTTTGCCGATGCGCCTGCCGGCGAATTTTCGCTGACGAAGATGTTCGACCGCGCCAACGAGCAGGAGCGCCTGTTCGGCCTGCGGCTCGACGGCGTCTGGATGCATGTCGGAACGCCCGACGCGATCGAGGCCGCGGAAGAAGCGTTTCTGGAAAGCGTCGCGTAGTTCGCTGACCGTCTGCCGCGTGAGTAATTTGCTGCGCCTTGCACCGCTCATGACCAATCCGAAATAGCTCCCTATATTGGCGCCTGACTCCGAATCAGGAAGCCCATGCGTGTTTTCAGCGTCCCAGTCTCCGTGCCGTTGCTCCGCTCCGTCATCGCCGCCTTGGTCGATGGCCGGCTGGTCGACGGATTCGAGGCGCGCAAAGACCCGCTGAACCTGGCGCGTGCGACGCTTTATCTGCCGACCCGGCGCGCCGGCCGGCTGGCGCGGGAAATTTTTCTCGACGAGTTGAAGACCGACGCCGCGATCCTGCCGCGCATCGTCGCCCTCGGCGATATCGACGAAGACGAATTGGCGTTTTCGGACGAGTCCGAACAATTCGGCGGCGCGGCTCCGCTGGATATTCCGCCAAAGCTCCGCGAACTCGATCGCAGGCTGACGCTGGCACGCTTGGTCGCCGCCTGGGCCAAGGGTCCGGTATTGGCGCCGCTTGTGGTCGGCGGCCCGGCGTCAACGCTGGCATTGGCCGGTGACCTGGCGCGGCTGATGGACGACATGGTCACCCGCGGCATCGGCTGGGATGCGCTGGATGGGTTGGTGCCGGATCAGCTCGACAAATATTGGCAGTACTCTCTCGATTTCCTGCACATTGCCCGGCAGATGTGGCCCGCGTACCTGAAGGAGATCGAGAAGATCGAGCCGGCGGCGCGGCGCGATCTGCTGATCGAGGCGGAAGCCAAACGCCTGACGGCGCATCATGACGGGCCGGTGATCGCGGCCGGTTCGACCGGCTCGATGCCGGCCACTGCGAAATTCCTCCAGGCCGTCGCGCGGCTGCCGCAGGGCGCCGTGGTGTTGCCGGGGCTCGACACCGATCTCGACGACGACGCATGGCAGTTGATCGGCGGCGTCAGGGACGCGCAGGGAAAGTTCTCCACGCCGCCGGCGTCGAACCATCCGCAATTCGCGATGCATGCGCTGCTGGATCGATTCGGCATCAAGCGCGGCGACGTCGAAACGCTGGGCGAGCCGGCGCCGCATGGGCGCGACGTACTGGTCTCCGAAGCGATGCGGCCTTCCAATGCGACCGCGCAATGGCATCGGCGGCTGAGCGAACCCACCATCGCCGAAAAGATTTCGAACGGCATGAGAAATCTCGCGCTGATCGAAGCCGCCAATCCCGAGATGGAGGCGTTGGCCATCGCGGTGGCGATGCGCGAGGCGCGGCATCTGAACAAATCGGCCGCCCTGGTGACGCCGGATCGCGCGCTGGCGCGGCGGGTGATGGCATCGCTGGCGCGCTGGAATCTCGAATTCGACGATTCCGGCGGCGACGCACTGACGGACACGCCCGCCGGGATTTTTGCGCGCCTCGTCGCCGAGGCCGCGGCAAAGGGGCTGGAGCCGCCGACTTTGCTGGCGCTGCTGAAGCATCCGCTGTGCCGGCTCGGCGGCGCGGTGGGCGCATTCGCGGACGCCATCGAGGTGCTCGAACTGGCGCTATTGCGCGGCACCCGCCCGCAGGCGGGAAGCAGCGGTCTTGCGCGCGATTTCGAGCGTTTCCGCGCCGAACTCGCCAAACTCAGGCGCCGCGAGACGTCCTCGCTTCATCCCGCCGAGCCAAGGGCAAAGCTCAGTGACGAACAACTCGATCGGGCCCGGCAACTGATCGCGACATTGCAGGCGGCGATGGCGCCGCTCGAAAGCGTTTCAGCCTCAAAGACGCCAGGTCCTAAACCGCATGACTTTGCCGACCTCGCGCAACGCCATCGCCAGGTGCTGATGGAGCTGTCGCGCGACCCGCATGGCGCGGCCGCGGCCTTCGACGGCCAGCAGGGATCGGGGCTGGCATCCGCCTTCGACGATCTGCTCGGCAAGGTGGATGGCGACAAGATCCCCGCGAGCGGCTTGATGGTTCAGCTTGGCGATTACCCCGAAGTATTCCAGACCGCCTTTGCCGATCGCATGGTGCGGCGGCCGGAATCCGCGACCGCGCAGCTCCACATCTACGGCCAGCTCGAAGCGCGGTTGACGGAATCCGACCGCGTCATTCTCGGCGGGCTGGTGGAAGGCGTCTGGCCGCCGGCGCCGCGGATCGATCCGTGGCTGAGCCGTCCGATGCGGCACGAACTCGGCCTCGACCTGCCGGAGCGGCGGATCGGCCTTTCCGCGCACGACTTCGCGCAACTCCTCGGCGCGGATGACGTCATCCTCAGCCATGCGGCAAAAGTCGGCGGCGCGCCCGCGGTCGCCTCGCGCTTCCTGCACCGGCTTGAAGCGGTGGCGGGCGAGGAGCGCTGGGATGTGGCGAAAGCCGCCGGTGAAAAATATGTGCGTTTCGCCAATGAACTCGACCGGCCCGCGAAGGTCACGCCGATTTCGCAGCCGGCGCCAAAGCCGCCGCGCGCGACACGGCCCTTGAAACTATCGGTCACCGCGATCGAGGACTGGCTGCGCGACCCCTATACGATCTATGCGCGGTATATCCTGAAACTCGCGCCGCTCGACCCGGTCGACATGCCGCTATCGGCTGCGGATCGCGGCTCGGCGATCCACGACGCGCTCGGCGAATTCACGCAGACCTACGCCACTTCCCTTCCCGCCAATCCCGCGCGCGCCTTGCGCGAGATCGGCGAGAAATATTTTGAGCCCTTGATGGAGCGGCCGGAAGCCCGCGCGCTGTGGTGGCCGCGGTTTTTGCGCATCGCCGCCTGGTTTGCCGATTGGGAAATCGCACGGCGCAGCAATGTCGCCGCGATCGACGCCGAGATCCGCGGCGAGATCGCCATTGCTCTCGACAACGAGCGGACATTCCATCTGTCGGCGCGCGCCGACCGGATCGAGCGGCGGCCTGACGGCACCTATGCGATCCTCGATTACAAGACCGGGCTGCCGCCGACCGGCAAGCAGGTGCGGATGGGACTGTCGCCGCAGCTCACGCTGGAGACGGCGATTTTGCGAGAGGGTGGGTTTGAAGGGATTCCGGCGGGCAGCTCGGTCAGCCAGATCGGCTATGTCAGACTGAGCGGCAACAATCCGCCGGGCGAACAGAAGCCGCTGGAATTGAAGATCAAGAACGATAACGCCACAGCCGCCCGACGTCGCAGCGACGGAGGCGCGGCATAAGCTCGAAGCGTTGATTCGCGCCTTCGAAAATGAGAACGAGCCTTATCGATCGCTCAACCTTCCAATGTGGACGAGCCGATACGGTCCATATGACGATCTCGCTCGCATCAAGGAATGGTCGGCGGCCGGCGGCCTGGGGATCGAAGAATGGTAGCCGGTCCCCGTCCGATCCCCGATGCCGTCCGTGCCACGCAAGCGCGCGCGTCCGATCCTGCGTCGTCCGCATTCGTTTCCGCCAATGCCGGTTCCGGCAAGACCCATGTGCTGGTGCAGCGCGTGATCCGACTGCTGCTCAATGGCGTGCCGCCGGAAAAAATCCTCTGCATCACCTTTACGAAAGCCGCCGCCGCCAACATGGCGGAACGGGTCTTTTCCACGCTCGGCCACTGGATCACGCTCGACGATGCTGCACTCGATGCGGCGATCCTCGCAGCCGGCGTGACCCGCCCCGGTCCGAACTTGCGGATGCGCGCCCGCGAATTATTCGCCTGCGCGCTGGAAACGCCGGGCGGGCTGAAGGTGCAGACCATTCACGCGCTGTGTACCCGGCTGCTGCAACAGTTCCCGTTCGAGGCCAACGTTCCCGCGCGCTTCGCCGTTCTCGACGACCGCGACCAGAACGAGATGATGGAGCGCGCCAATCTCGCGGTGCTGCTCGACGCCTCCCGCGATCCGGATAGTGCGACGGGCCGTGCGCTCAATGTCGCGATGGCCAGCGCCGCCGACGTCACCTTCAAGGATGTGGTGCGCGAGGCGTGCCTCAGCCGCGACCACTTCATGGCCTGGACCGATGCCGCTGACAGCGCCGATGCCGCAGCGGCGCAGATATCGGCGACCCTTGGCGTCGCGCACGGCGATACGGTCGAGGACGTCGAGCGCGAAATCGTCGACGGCCCGCATCTGCCGCGGTCGCGATGGGAAGAAGTCGCGCTGGTGCTTGACACCAGCGGGCCCGCCGACCGGAAGCATGCGGATCGGCTGCGTGAGCGCGTTACCGCTCATCGGGACGGCACAGGTCGAAGAATATCTCGGGGTATTTCTCGCCGATGCCGGCACACCGCGAGCAAAGGTCGTGACGAACAATTTTGTCACCGAGAATCCGATCATTGGGCGCTTGTTCGACGCAGAAATTGTTCGCCTCGGCCCCTTGGTCGAACGGCGCCGCGCCGTGACCATGCGCGACCGGACGCAGGCATTGCTGTACATCGCGACCGCGGCCGCCGCCAATTATCGCCGCGAGAAGCAGGAGCGCGGCCTGCTCGACTATGACGATCTGATCGACAAGACGCTGGCGATGCTGAACCGCGTTTCGTCCGGCTGGGTGCATTACAAGCTCGACCGCGGCGTCGATCATGTGCTGATCGACGAGGCGCAGGATACTTCTCCCCGGCAATGGGAGATCGTCGATCATATCATCTCCGAATTCACCTCCGGCGCGGGCGCGCGCGAGGGCGTCGAGCGCACGATCTTCGCGGTCGGCGACGAGAAACAGTCGATCTTCTCATTCCAGGGCGCGGCACCGCGCGAATTCGACAGCCGCCGCAGGGGGCTGGAAAAGAAATTCATCGACGCCGGCCTCAAGTTCGATCCGGTCTCTTTCACGTATTCGTTCCGGTCGGGTCCGGCGATCCTGCAATCCGTCGATCATGTGTTTCGCGACGAGGTGATCTATCGCAGCATCCATGCCGCCGAGATCGGCTATCCGATCCACCATTCGCTGGCCGACGCGGGGCCGGGCCTGATCGAGCTCTGGGAACTGGCGAAGCCCGACGACAAGCAGGACATCGAAGGCTGGCGCGCGCCGTTCGACGGCGTATCGGCGACGAGTCCCGGAAGTAAAACTGGCAAAGCGCATCCAGGCCGAGATCAAGCGCCTGGTCGAAAGCGGCACCATGACCGGCCACGCCGGCAGCCGCCGTCCGCTGCGCTATGGCGACATGCTGGTGCTGGTGCGGCGGCGCGGCAACGCCTTCGATGCGGTAATCCAGGCGCTGAAGCACGCCAGCATTCCGGTCGCCGGCGCCGACCGGCTGAAGCTGACCGAGCACATCGCGATCATCGATTTGATGAACCTCGCCGATGCGCTGCTGCTGCCGCTGGATGATCTGGCGCTGGCGGTGGCGCTGAAAAGCCCGCTGTTCGGCCTCACCGACGACGACCTGTTCACGCTGGCGTGGGAGCGCAAGGGATCGCTGCGACACGCGCTGCAGCATCACGCGCTGGGCCATCACGCGGTGACCGGCGGCAGGTTCGGGGAAGTCCAACAGTCGCCTCGAAGAATGCGAACGCCGCTTCGTCACGGAGACCCCCTTCGCGTTCTATGCCTGGCTGCTCGGCGGCGACGGCGGCCGGGCGCGAATCCTGAGGCGGCTTGGGCATGAGGCCAACGACGCGCTCGATGAGTTCCTCGAACTGGCGCTGGGCTATGAGCGGAAGGCGCCCGCCTCGCTGCAGGGATTTATGGCGTGGCTGCGCACCGCGGACCTCGAAGTCAAACGCGACATGGAGATTTCACGCGACGAAGTCCGCGTCATGACCGTGCATGGCGCCAAGGGATTGGAAGCGCCTGTTGTATTTCTGGTCGACACCACGACTTCGCCCGCAGATACGCAGCGCCTGAAACTCATCCACCTGCCGCAGGGCAACGCCGCGCCTCACGCGCCCGGCGTGGTGGTGTGGGCCGGCAAGAAAGCGGAAGATCCGGTCGTAGTCGCGGCCGCGCGCACGGCGATGCTGGAAGAGACCGAGGACGAATACCGCCGCCTGCTCTATGTGGCGATGACGCGCGCCGCCGATCGCCTGATCGTCGGCGGCTGCATGCCCGGCAACATGAACTCGGTACGAAAATTCTCCTGGTACGATCTGATCGTCAAAGGCCTCACCAATTCCGGCTTGCAATTGCAGGAGACCGAGACCGCCAATGGCGTGGTGAAACGCTACTCGCGGGCCTGAGGATGTCGCCGAACCGGCGGGCCCCGCCGCAGCGCCAACGGCAACCACAGCTACCGCCTTGCCGGCGTGGTTGCTCGCATCCGCTCCGACAGAACGGCCCGCCGACAGCTTGCTGCGGCCTTCAGATCCTGCAGATCCCGCCGATGACAACAGCCATCGCGTCCGGACCGGCGAATCGATCCAGCTTCGCGCGCGGGCCCTGCAGCGCGGCACGCTGGTGCACCGGCTGCTGCAATCCCTGCCCGAAATCGCCTCCGAACGCCGCCGCGACGCGGCGCTGAGCTATCTCGCCCGCAACGGTGACGGCTGGACCCTCAGGGATCGCGAGGCGCTGGCGCAAAGCGTGCTGGACCTGATCGCGGACGCGCGTTTCGCGCCGGTATTTGCGCCCGGCAGCCGCGCCGAGGTCTCGATCGTCGGCAGACTGGATCGTCCGGAGTGGCCAGCCGGCGCTGGTTTCGGGGCAAATCGACCGGCTGGTGGTGACGCCATCCGAGGTCCTGATCGTCGATTACAAGACCAACCATGCCCCGCCGGCGACGGCCGCGGCAGCGCCTGCCGGCTATGTCCGCCAGCTCGCGCTCTACCGGGCGGTCTTGCAGAAGATTTATCCCCAGCGGCCGGTCCGCGCAGCGCTGCTTTGGACCGAAACCCCTGAATTGATGGAGATTCCTACTCCTGCGCTGGACGCGCAACTGGCCATCTCCGTCCAAAGGGATGACCGAGCTTGACCCGGCAAGGTCGCGTTCATAGGTTTGCCACATGATCCGAGGCGCCAATTCTTAAGGGCGCCACTCTCTCAACCGAACGAGGTATCCCATGGCCGTTGGCAAGGTTTCTGACGCCGATTTCGAAGCCGAAGTGCTCCAGGCGACCGGGCCGGTGGTCGTCGATTTCTGGGCCGAATGGTGCGGCCCCTGCCGCATGATCGCACCCGCGCTCGACGAGATTTCCGGCGCGATGGGCGACAAGGTCAAGATCGTAAAGCTCAACGTCGACGAGAGCCCGAAGACGGCCTCGAAATACGGCGTGATGTCGATCCCGACCTTGATGATCTTCAAGGGCGGCGAAATGGCCTCCCGCCAGGTCGGCGCCGCGCCGAAGCAGAAGCTGCAGCAGTGGATCACCGCTGCGGTCTGATCGGTTTCGAATTAGCATTATTTCTGCCAGCGGCCGGCTCATCGCCGGCCGTTTTGTTTTTGAAACCGATTGGCTCTTTGGGTCGAATCAGCCCGGCGGTGTGCCGTTGGCGGCAAGCACGTGGCCTGCGAGATAGAGCGAGCCCGTGATGAGGATGCGCGGCGGCACTTCGTAAGCAAGGCCCGACAGCGCGCGAAGCGCTGCTTCGACATCAGCCATATTTTCCACGCGCATGCCGAGCGCGCGCGCGGCGTCCGCCAGCCGGTCGGGCGGCATGGCATTGTCGCGACCGGGGATTTGCACGGCCATGATGTGGCGCGTCAGCCCGGCGAAATTGGCGAGGAACGCGCCCGCATCCTTGTTCGCCATCATGCCGGCAATCACCACGAGCGGACGCGACACCCGCTCCTCGAGATCGCCGAGCGCGGCTGCTGCCACGCGGCCGCCTTCGGCATTGTGGCCGCCATCGAGCCAGATCTCGCAACCCGGCGGTCCCTGATTGACCAACGCGCCGGAGACGAGACGCTGCATCCGGGCCGGCCACTCGGCGTTGACGATGCCGGCCTCGAATGCGGACATCCCGATCCTGAACCGATCGAGCGCGCGCAAGGTCGCAATCGCAAGCCCGGCATTGTCGAACTGATGCCGCCCGAACAGCCTTGGCGCCGCCAGATCCATCAAGCCCCGATCGTCCTGATAGACCAGCCGGCCGCGCTCGACGCTGACATGCCATTGCTGGCCTGCCGCATGCAGCGGCGCGCGCATGCGGTTCGCCTGGGCTTCGATCACCGCCATCGCTTCGGGCGCCTGCTCGGCGCAAATGACCGCCGCGTTGCGCTTGATAATGGCGGCCTTCTCGCCGGCGATCGCGGTGAGCGAATTCCCGAGGAATTCGGTATGATCCATGCTGACCGGCGCGATCACGGTCGCGAGCGGCGCGTCGATCACATTGGTGGCGTCCAGCCGTCCGCCGAGACCCACCTCCAGCAGGACGACATCGGCCGGGTGTTGCGCGAACAGGCAAAATGCCGCCGCGGTCTGGATTTCGAAAATCGTGATCGGCTCGTTTTTGTTGGCCCGTTCGCAATGTTCCAGCGTCGCGCGCAATTCGTCATCGCCGACAAGCCTGCCGCCGCCGCTGCGGCCGAGGCGAAAGCACTCGTTGATCCGCACCAGATAGGGCGAGGTATAGACGTGGACGCGCAGGCCGGCGGCCTCAAAGATCGCGCGCAGATAGGCGATCGTCGAGCCCTTGCCATTGGTGCCGGCGACATGGATCACCGGCGGCAGCTTGCGTTCGGGATGGCCAAGCCGCTCGAGCAACCCGTGCATCCGATCGAGGCTGAGATCGATGCGGCTGGGATGCAGCGACGACAGCCGCGCTATCAATTCACCGAGCGGCTGCGGTTTGGCGGCAGGCAGATTCACGCGTGGGGTGCTGCCGGCATCGCGTCCGGCGTCGAGACGATCTGGGCCGGCGAGGTGACCTCCGGCGCGGGTTTCGAGACGGTCTCGAGCGCCGGCGATTTCGTCAGCAGGCGGCAGAGCCGCGCCAGCGTCGGCCGCATCTCGTGGCGATGCACCACCATGTCGACCATGCCGTGGTCGCGCAGATATTCGGCGCGCTGGAAACCTTCCGGCAGTTTCTCGCGGATGGTCTGTTCGATCACCCGCGCGCCGGCGAAACCGATGAGTGCGCCGGGCTCCGCAATCTGCACGTCGCCGAGCATCGCATAGGACGCGGTGACACCGCCGGTGGTCGGATTGGTCAGCACCACGATGTAGGGCTGTTTGGCTTCGCGCAGCATCTGCACGCCGACGGTGGTACGCGGCATCTGCATCAGCGACAAAATGCCTTCCTGCATCCGCGCGCCGCCGGAGGCCGCGAACACGATGAACGGCGATTTCTTTTCGACCGCAAGCTCGAGCCCGCGCACGATCGCTTCGCCCGCGGCCATGCCGAGCGAGCCACCCATGAAATCGAAATCCTGTACGGCTACGACGACGCCGGCGCCTTCGAGCTTGCCGTAGCCTATCTTGATGGCGTCGTTCAGCCCGGTCTTGGCGCGGGCATCCTTGATCCGGTCGGCATATTTACGCTCGTCGCGAAATTTCAGCGGATCGGCGCTCACCTCGGGCAGCGCGATGTCGTACCAGGTCTCGTTGTCGAAGATCGATTTCAGCCGCGCCACCGCGCCCATGCGCATGTGGTAGTTCGAGCCGGGGATCACGAACTGGTTGGCCTCGACGTCCTTGTAAAACACGAGCTGCCCGGAATCCGGGCACTTGATCCACAAATTCTCGGGCGTCTCGCGGCGCAGGATGTTGCGGATCTTCGGCCGAACGACGTTGGTGAGCCAGTTCATGTTTCGCTCCGAAATGCGGTTAGACGCATCAGCTGGACTATGGCGGCTGGACTATATGGCGCTTGGAATATATGGCGGCCAGGCCCGAATCCGGCAAGCCGAAGAGAACGCCAGTTTCCACGCAATTGTGGCTTATTCTGCGGCCTGTTTGGCGCCCCGCACGCCCTGCGCCAATGCGGCGACCAGATCGGCGACGGCGCCAACGGTGTTGGCGGTCGCGCGGTCCTCGGCATCCAGGCTGCCACGCAAGGCATCGACCAGCGCGGTCCCGACCACGGCGCCATTGGCGTTTTCGGCGATCGCGCGCGCAGCCTCCGGCGTCCGGATGCCGAAGCCGACGCATACCGGCAGCTTGGTATGCCGCTTGATGCGTGCGACGGCATCGCCGACCACGCCGGAATCGGCGCTGGCGCTTCCGGTGATACCGGTGATGGAAACGTAATAGACAAAGCCCGAAGTGTTCGCGAGTACGGCCGGCAGGCGCTTGTCGTCGGTCGTCGGCGTCGCCAGCCGGATGAAGTTGAGCCCCGCTTTCATCGCCGGCAGGCACAGTTCGGTCGTCTTCTTCCGGCGGCAGGTCGACGATGATCAGCCCATCGACCCCGGCGCTCTTCGCATCAACCAGGAACTTATCGACGCCGTAGATATAAATCGGGTTGTAATAGCCCATCAGCACCAGCGGCGTGATGTCGTCCTCCTTGCGGAAGCCGCGGACCATTTCCAGTGTCTTCTTCAGCGTCATGCCGGCCTTGAGCGCGCGCAAGCCCGCCGCCTGAATCGACGGCCCGTCCGCCATCGGATCGGTGAAGGGCATGCCGATCTCGATGATGTCGGCGCCCGCCTTCGGCAGCGCCTTGATGATGTCGAGCGAGGTTTTGGGATCGGGATCGCCGGCCATCAGGAAGGTGACGAAAGCCGAGCGGCCTTGTTTGGCGAGTTCGGCAAAGCGTGCATCGATACGGGTGGTCACTTCTTCTTGCCCTTCAAGATATCGCCGACCTGCGGCACGTCCTTGTCGCCGCGGCCGGAGAGGTTAACCACCATCAGGTGATCCCTGGGCCGCTTCGGTGCGAGTTCCATCACTTTGGCGATGGCATGCGCCGGCTCGAGCGCCGGGATGATGCCTTCCAGCCGCGACAGCAACTGGAACGCCGCGAGCGCCTCGTCATCGGTCGCCGAAAGATAGGTGACGCGACCGGTCTCGTGCAGCCAGGAATGCTCGGGCCCGATACCGGGATAATCCAGCCCCGCCGAGATCGAATGCGCGTCCTGGATCTGACCGTCGTCGTCCATCAGCAGATAGGTGCGGTTGCCATGCAGCACGCCGGGCCTGCCGCCGGCGATCGAGGCCGCGTGCAATTGCGTCAGCCCGTGGCCCGCCGCTTCGACGCCGAAAATCTCCACGCCGGGATCGTCGAGGAACGGATGGAACAGCCCCATCGCGTTGGAACCGCCGCCGATGCAGGCGATCAGCGAATCCGGTAGCCGCCCTTCGGCCTCCTGCATCTGCGTTCGCGTCTCGTCGCCGATGATCGACTGAAAGTCACGCACCATCATCGGATAGGGATGCGGGCCTGCGACGGTGCCGATGCAGTAAAACGTGTTGTGCACATTGGTCACCCAGTCGCGCAGCGCTTCGTTCATTGCATCCTTCAGCGTGCGCGACCCGGACTGCACCGGGACCACCTTGGCGCCGAGCATCTCCATGCGGATGACATTGGGCTGCTGCCGTTCGACGTCGACCGCGCCCATATAGACGACGCAGTCGAGGCCGAACCGGGCGCACAGGGTCGCAGTCGCGACACCATGCTGGCCGGCGCCGGTCTCGGCAATGATGCGCTTCTTGCCCATGCGCCGCGCGACCATGATCTGGCCGAGCACGTTGTTGACCTTGTGCGAACCGGTGTGATTGAGCTCCTCGCGCTTGAAATAGATTTTCGCGCCGCCGAGATGTTCGGTGAGCCGCTCGGCGAAATACAACGGCGACGGCCGGCCGACATAATCCTTGAGATAGCCGTTCATCTCGCGCTGGAACGCCGGATCGGCTTTGGCGTCGGCATAGGCCTTTTCCAGATCGAGGATCAGCGGCATCAACGTTTCGGCGACGAAGCGTCCGCCAAAATTGCCGAAATGCCCGCGCTCGTCGGGACCGCTGCGGAAGGAATTTGGCAAGGACTTTGACGAGGATTTTGGCGAGGCTGGATTCATCGGACCATCAATTCTTCGGTGGCGCGCGCGGCGCGGATAAAGGCGCGGATCATTTCGGGATCCTTTTGACCGGGCGAGCGCTCCACGCCCGAAGACACGTCGACGCCGCCGGCGCGCGTGACGCGGACGGCCTCCGCGACATTGCCGGCATGAAGCCCGCCCGAGACCATGAACGGCAGTTTGAGATCGAGGTTTTCCAGCACGTGCCAGTCGAACACCGCGCCAAGCCCCCCGGGACGGGTGGCTTCCTTTGGCGCGCGGGCGTCGAACAGGATGCGATCGGCAACCGCCGCAAAGCCGGCCAGCGGCGCGAGGTCGGCGGCGGTCTCGACCGGAAGCGCCTTCATGACCGGCAATCCGAATTTCTGTTTGATGTCGCGCAGCCGCGCGGTGGTTTCGTGGCCGTGCAATTGCAGCAGGTCCGGCTGCAGGGTTTCGACGATATTGGCCAGCGTCGCGTCGTCGGCATCGACGGTCAACGCTACCTTGGCGGCGCGGCCCTTGGCCTGTCTGCCGAGTTCGCGCGCAGTTTCAAGGCCGAGATGTCGCGGCGAAGGGGGAAAGAACACGAAACCCACCATATCCGCGCCATCCCCAAGCGCGACGTCGAGCGTCTCGCGCGTGGACAGGCCGCAAATCTTGACGAGCAGGGACATGGTCTCTCAGGTGCGGATTCGAGCCGCGATGACGGGTTAAAATGGGCTGACGGGGCGGGTTCTACAACGTCGCGCCCTGCTTGTCTCGCCCGGCGGTCCCGTAAATACCGCGCGGCAGTGGCGCCGGAAGCCGCTGCACGTCAGCCCGGGAAACCGCTGCCGCGGCGCGCAGATCGGCGATTTCCGCCCGTGCCCGGCGGGCGTCGGCCTCGCTCTCGCGCGCTGCGCGGCGCCAGCGGCGCTGCCGGAACCAGGTCGCCATGCCGCCCGCGGCCACGCCCAGAATGGCGACCGCGATGATCACGACGAACAGCGGCAGCCTCACCGCGACCGCCGGATCGGCCGAATTGAACGGATCGAACGACACCGTCACCAGATGGCGGTTGGCGACCGCGAAGACGACAAAGATCAACCCCAGGGGAATGACGACCAGCGCCGTGAAAAATTTTCGCATGACCATCTCTCATACTGATGGAGATCGGCGGGCCAAAGTCCCCAAAATCCCCTGGCACGTTCCGTACACGGCTACCGATCGCAAAAGCCCGTCGAGTCTTTTGTTCGACGCGCTTTCTACCGCAGATTAAGCCTACGCAATCTGCGTAAACTTGATTGCAGATAAGTCTACGCAATCTGCGTAAACTTGATTGCGGTGCGACGCGGGTCCACTTCGCTTGAGGACGCCATGCTTGAAAACGCCACGCTTTAAACGCTATGCGCCTTATGCGCCAGCTTCGGGTGAACCGTCGTCGCGATTCAGCCGCTCACGCATTTCCTTGCCTGTCTTGAAGAACGGCACGCTCTTCTGATCGACCGGCACATGCGCGCCGGTGCGCGGGTTGCGGCCGGCCCGGGCGGGTCGATGCTTCACCGAGAAAGCGCCGAAACCACGCAGCTCGACACGGTCGCCGCGCGCCAAAGCCGCGACGATTTCATCGAGGATCGCGTTCACAATGTTCTCCACATCCCGCTGGTAGAGGTGCGGGTTGTGCTCGGCGATGCGCTGAACAAGTTCGGATTTGATCATCGAAATTGGGATCCGGGATCGTGCGGGTTTCCATTTCCGTGAAAATACCTAGAACTGTCAAGACGCTAAATCAATTTTGGACGCCGCGAAATGACGTGACAAGCGGACCTGACGGGGTTTGTGACGATACCCGCAGTGCGGGAGGACCGCGGAAACCGGGCCCTCACACGGCTCAATTGGGCCCCGCGGGCCGCCACAACGCCAGCATACCGTCGAGTCCGAACTGATCGACGCCCGCCTGCTCGACCTGCCGCGCGATACCGCCCAAACCGAGTGCATCCAGCGTGATGGAAGCCGCCGTACGCAGGAAAGTCAGGTCGCCGAACCGCGGATGTGAGCTTGAAATCACGCACCGGCAGCTCGCTCTTGATTTTCTTCTCGGCAATCAGCCACGCGACCGCGGTTTTCTCGTCACCGAGCTGATCGATCAGCTTCAGTTCGAACGCCTGGCGGCCGGTGAAGACCCGTCCGTCCGCGACCTTTTCGAGCAATGCGTCGTCCATGCCGCGCCGCTCTTTTACGAGACCGCGGAACCAGGCGTAGGAATCCTTCACCAATGCGTCGAGCGCGGCGCGCGCTTCCGGGCTGGTCGGCTCAAAACCGTTCGGCGCGGCCTTCAGCGGCGAGGATTTCACCTCTTCGACCTTGACGCCCACGGTCTTCAAAAGCTCGGTGAAATTCGGAAATTGAAACAACACGCCGATCGAACCGACCAGCGAACTCTGCCGGGCGATGATGTGATCGGCCGCAATCGCCGTGATGTAGCCGCCCGACGCCGCGAGCCCCTCGACCACCACGACCAGCGGCTTCTTGGCCTTCAACCGCACCAGCGCGTCATAAAGCTGCTCGGAGCCGGCGGTGGTGCCGCCCGGCGAGTTGATGTGCACGATCACCGCCGCGGCCTGTGATTTCTCCAGCCGCTCCAGCGCCTCGACGCGCTCCTGATCGCTGCGAATCAGGCCATCGATATTGACGCGCGCGATCGAGCCCGATGTCGTCAGCGCGCTGCGTCCGGCCGGCGTCGCGATCAGGCCTACGGCAACGACCGCGGCGATCGCGACGACGGCGGCGGCTACGCGCCAGAAGGTCAGCTTGCGGCGGATCCTGCGGCGATCGACGATCACATCCGAATCGAGCGACATCGAAATTCTCCTGAAACGGTGAGCGCGTTTTGCATTCGCAAGCTGACCAACGCGTTACCCAGTTACATCAATTGCGATGCAATATGAAGAAAACAACCTCCAAGGCCCCGGTCGAAACCGGGGCCTGATGCTTGGGACAAGCTTTAAGAGCTTACTTGTCGCGGTTCTTGAGCGCGGTGCCGAGAATATCGCCCAGGGTCGCTCCCGAATCGGAGGAGCCGTACTGCGCGATGGCTTCTTTCTCTTCGGCAACTTCCAGCGCCTTGATCGAGACCTGCACCTTGCGGGCCTTCTTGTCGAACTGGATCACGCGGGCATCGACCTTCTCGCCGACGGCGAAACGTTCGGCACGCTGATCGTTGCGATCGCGGGCCAGTTCGGAGCGCTTGATGAAGGTGGTGAAATCGGTGCCCGAGATCTTCACTTCGATACCGGCTTCCTTCACTTCCAGCACTTCGCAGGTCACGACCGCGCCCTTCTTGACGTCGCCCGGCTCCGCGAAGGGGTCGCCTTCGAGCTGCTTGACGCCAAGCGAGATGCGCTCCTTCTCGACATCGACGTCGAGCACCACGGCCTTGACCATGTCGCCCTTCTTGAAGTTGTCGATCACTTGCTCGCCCGGAAGCTTCCAGTCGAGGTCGGACAGATGGACCATGCCGTCGACATCGCCCTCGAGACCGAGGAACAGACCGAACTCGGTCTTGTTCTTGACTTCGCCTTCGACCGTGGAGCCGACCGGGAACTTCTCGACGAAAACTTCCCAGGGGTTGCGCATGGTCTGCTTGAGGCCGAGCGAGATGCGGCGCTTGACCGAATCGACCTCGAGAACCTGCACTTCGACTTCCTGCGAAGTCGAAACGATCTTGCCGGGGTGCATGTTCTTCTTGGTCCACGACATTTCCGAGACGTGGATCAGGCCTTCGATGCCCGGCTCCAGTTCGACGAACGCGCCGTAGTCGGTGATATTGGTGACACGGCCGGTGAAGCGCGCGTTCAGCGGGTATTTGGCCTCGATGCCCTGCCACGGATCGTCCAGCAATTGCTTCATGCCGAGCGAGATGCGGTGGGTCTCGTGGTTGATCTTGATGATCTTGACCTTCACGGTCTGGCCGATGGTGAGCACTTCGGTCGGGTGATTGACCCGGCGCCAGGCGATATCGGTGACATGCAGCAGGCCGTCGATGCCGCCGAGATCAACGAACGCACCGTAATCGGTGATGTTCTTGACCACGCCGTCGATCACCTGACCTTCTTCGAGGTTCTGCACCAATTCCTGGCGCTGCTCGGCGCGCGTCTCTTCCAGAACCGTGCGGCGCGACACCACGATGTTGCCGCGGCGGCGATCCATCTTGAGGATCTGGAACGGCTGCGAGTTGTTCATCAGCGGCGCAACGTCGCGGATCGGCCGGATGTCGACCTGCGAGCGCGGCAGGAAGGCCACCGCACCGTCGAGATCGACGGTGAAGCCACCCTTGACCTGGTTGAAGATAACGCCGTGGACCTTCTCGTTGTTGTTGAAGGCCTTCTCCAGCTTGCCCCAGCTTTCCTCGCGGCGCGCCTTGTCGCGCGACAGCACGGCTTCGCCGAGCGCATTTTCGATCCTGTCGAGGAACACCTCGACCTCGTCGCCAACCTTGAGATCGCTTTCACGGCCGGGTCCTGCGAATTCGCGCAGCGCCACGCGGCCTTCGGTCTTCAGGCCGACATCGATGACGGCCATGTCTTTTTCAATTGCAACTACCTTGCCCTTGATGACGGAGCTTTCCTGCAAATTGCCGCCGGCGAAGGACTCGTCCAGCATCGCAGCGAAATCGTCGCGGGTAGGATTATAAGAAGCAGCAGTCGAAGCCATTTGTTCTCCAGATGCGGGTATCGCCGGCCATTCGGGTTAAAGGGCGTATCGCGCGTGAAGTGTCAGGGTTCCGCAAACCCTGACGACCGCGGTTTGCGTAATACGCAAAAGCGGGCCGGCAGCATGCCTTGCACGTTCGGTACGTTGATTTATCCGGAGCCTGAAACGAGCGTATCGACTTCAAGAACCTGGAGCGGGCTTTCCTCCAATGACGGCAGCGGTTCAAACCTGCTGCCGGCCCGCTCGGACAGCCCTGATCTTATCGATGGCGGCCCGGATGGCTGGGGATATAGCCCCCTGGGCCATTTTCGGCAAGCTGGAAATGCCCGGTTTACGGGCCCTTAAGGCTGACAGGGACTGAACGGTGCAAGCGCCAAATCGGGCGTTCAACGGCTTGTTGACCGCGTTGCGCTGAAAGGGCCGTTAGCCGCGGCTGCCCGGGAACCGGGCATTAAGCGCCTCCCCCCACAATCACGCCATTACAAAAACAGGGGGAGTACCATTATGAAGAGCCTGATCGTGCTGACGGCCGTTGCCGTCCTGACCATCGGAAATGCCATTGCTGCGCTGCCCGGCGCTAGCGGTTCCATGCGCACCATGTCGGCCGCTTCCGCACAATCCGTCACGTTCATGGCTGAGCAGGAATTGCCGTTCGATCGCTATTGGTCGAAAAACTGATCCAGCCACCACTTCACACTCAAAGCCTGGCGCGGACAGCCTCCACGATCGCGATGGCGGCGCGAACGCCGGCTTCGATGTCGAGATTGGAATTATCGAGAATGTGAGCGTCAGCGGCCGCCTTCAGGGGGGCCGCTGCGCGATTCCGGTCACGTTCGTCGCGCTTGAGAATATCGGCCAGCACCAGCGCCTCGTCGGCGGCTTCGCCGCGCGCACGTGCTTCCAGCGTCCGGCGACGGGCCCGCACATGCGGATCGGCAACGACAAAAATCTTCACATCGGCGTTCGGGCAGATCACCGTTCCGATGTCGCGCCCGTCGAGCACGGCGCCCGGCGGATCGGCCGCGAACTGGCGCTGAAAACCGACCAGCGCTTCCCGTACTTTCGGGATAGCCGACACCACCGAAGCGGCGTCGCCGATCCGCTGCGTCTTCAGCTCGGGATGCCCGAATTTTTCCGGATCCAGCTCCATCGCGACGGCCACCGCGCGCGCCTCGTCGGTGAGGTCGAAACCCTCGTCGAGCAGCGCTTTCGCCACCGCGCGATAGATCACGCCGGTGTCGAGGTGGCGATAGCCGTAATGATGGGCGAGCCGTTTGCCGAGCGTGCCCTTGCCGGATGCCGCCGGTCCGTCGATCGCGATAATCATGAAAACTCCGCGCCCAGGGAGCGCATCATCGGAATGAAGTCGGGGAAACTGGTGGCGATGAAGGCGGTGTCGTCGACCTTGACCGGCTTGTCGGCGGCGAGCCCCATCACCAGCGCCGACATCGCGATGCGATGATCCATGTGGGTGGCGACGAGGCCGGCGCCGGGCACGTGGCCCCTGCCTTCGACGATCAGATCGTCGCCTGCTACTTCGACCTTGACGCCGTTGACGCGCAGCATGTCGGCGGTCGCCTCCAACCGGTCGGATTCCTTGACGCGCAATTCCTTCAAGCCGCGCATGATCGTGGTGCCTTCGGCAAACGACGCCGCCACCGCCAGCACCAGATATTCGTCGATCATCGAAGGCGCGCGCTCCGGCGGCACCTCGACGCCGCGCAGTTTCGACGCACGGACGCGCAACTGCGCCATCGGCTCGCCGGCATCGCCGCGCATTTCGCTCTCCTCGATCGAGGCGCCCATCTCGCGCAACGTCGTAAAGAGCCCGGTGCGCAGCGGATTGGTCATGACGTCGGAGAAAGTGATGTCGGAGCCCTCGACGATCAGCGCCGCCACGATCGGGAACGCGGCCGATGACGGATCGGCGGGCACCACGATTTCAGCGCCATGCAACTCGGGCTGGCCGGTAAGCGCGATCTTGCGGCCGTGGCTGCCTTCCCTGGTCGAGACGATCTGTGCGCCGAAATGTTTCAGCATCAGTTCGGTATGGTCGCGGCTCGCCTCCTGCTCGATCACGGTGGTGACGCCGGGCGCAGCCAACCCCGCCAGCAGCACGGCCGATTTGATCTGGGCGGAGGCCACCGGCGTCCGGTAGAGGATCGGCACCGGATCGCGCGCGCCATGCAGCGTCAGCGGCAGGCGGCCGCCCTCCTTGGCCGCGCCGGTCCTGGCGCCCATCAATTCCAGGGGATCGAGGATCCGCCGCATCGGGCGGGAGCGCAGCGAGGCATCGCCATCGAAAACCGCCGTGATCGGGCAGCCGGCCACCGCCCCCATCACCAGCCGGCAGCCGGTGCCGGAATTGCCGAAATCGAGCGGGGCCGTGGGCTCCGCGAAGCCGGCCACTCCGACGCCCCGCACCGACCACGCAAACGGCCCGGTTCGCTCGACCTGGGCACCCAGCGCCCGCATGGATTTGGCCGTATTGAGCACGTCTTCGCCCTCAAGCAGGCCGGAAATCCTGGTTTCGCCGACCGAAAGCGCCCCCAGGATCAGGGCCCGGTGCGAAATCGACTTGTCGCCGGGAACGCGGACTTTGCCGGTCAGGGCGCCGCTTGAGCGGGCTTCCAGCGGGGTCGGTTGGTCGGAATGGGTCAAGATTGTGTCCTCTCGCGCGCGGGCGCAGTATCACATGGGGCACCCCTTCGGCCACCCCTGAGCCACCCGGCGTCACGCGGCCGTCAGATGTCTGTAAAGCGCTATTGACAGCGGCCTCTCAACTAGCCAAGTGAAGCACCGTTTTTCAAAAATCCCCAGGATTGCACACGTGGCCAAGTCCGATCTCGGAACCAAGCGTATTTGCCCGACGACGGGTAAGAAATTCTATGATTTGAACAAGAACCCGGTGATCTCGCCCTACACCGGCGAGGTCGTGCCGATTGCGCCGGTTGCGCCGCCGCGGGCTGCCCGTGGCGATGCCGCACGCGCCGCCGCCGCAGCTTCGGCCACCGCCGCTGCCGATATGCCGGAACCCGCCGAGGCCGAAGAGTTGGTCTCGCTGGAAGAGGCCGACGCCGAGGAGAACACCGGCAAGGTCAAGGCCGTCGTTCCCGAATCGGAAGACGACATCGAGATCGATGAAACCATCGAAGACGATGACGATGACGATTCGACCTTCATCCCGGACGAGGAAGAAGGCGACGAGGACGTCACCGACATCATTGGCGACGTCGGCGGCGACGAAGAGACTTGAGATCGGCCCTGAACTGTGGTTCAGGGTCATTGCCCGCACGCTGGTTTCGGCGCGCGATGCTTTAAGGGGCCATAGCTCAGCTGGGAGAGCGCTTGCATGGCATGCAAGAGGTCGGCGGTTCGATCCCGCCTGGCTCCACCAGCCTTCGCAGGCTGCGCCTGCTTCGGCTAGGCAAGCCCCCTCGTAGCGAAGGCTGTCCCGCCATAGCCCGAAGGGCGACGGCGGACTGTGCGAAACCGCACCTTCCTCGGCTAGGCAAGCCCTGACTGCAGCGTAGGACTCGGCGCGCGGCACGGGGACATCATGAAATACGTCTACATCCTTGAAAGTCTCGATTCCGAGCATTTTTACGTGGGAATCACCGACGACCTGCGCGCCCGATTGGCCAAGCATAACGCCGGCGAGGTGCCGCATACCTCTAAATACGGACCCTGGCGCATGAGAACCTATGTCGCGTTCAGTGACGCCGCACAAGCGATGGCATTCGAAAAATACTTGAAGTCCGGTTCCGGCCGCGCCTTCGCAAAGAAGCGTTTCTGACGCCTACTCCGCCAACGCCGCGTTCAATTTGTCGCGCAATGCGATCAGGTCGTTTTTCATCGCCGACAATTCCGCGACCGAACATGCCGAACTGGCGAGGATCCCCTGCGGCACGGCCCTCGCCTTTTCCCGAAGCGCGGCGCCTTGCGGGGTCAGCGCGATCAGCACCTGCCGCTCGTCTTCCTTGCTGCGGGTACGCTTGATGAGTTGCGCCGCCTCCAGCCGCTTGAGCAGCGGCGTGAGCGTGCCGGAGTCCAAAAACAGCCGCTCGCCGATGTCCTTCAGCGGCACACCATCGCGCTCCCACAGCACCAGCATGACCAGATATTGCGGATAGGTCAGCCCGAGCCGGTCCAGCAGCGGCTTGTAGACGCGGTTGAACGCATGTCCGGTGGAATACACCGCAAAGCAGAGCTGATTGTCGAGCAGCAGGGGGAAGTCCGCCGCCTGTTTTCTGGCCATCACAACCTCGCCAACTCAAAGCGTCCATGGTTCATTCTGGGTCCGGGCAGGCCCGCGATCAATTGCAGCCAATTGAATTGCGGGCTCACAATTATTTGTATTGCACAAAATTGAATTGTGCACAATACATTAAACACCGAAATCGCAAACCCTGAGGGAGACCGACATGTCCGTGAATGTGCTCTACAGAACCAGCGCCAAGGCAACCGGTGGCCGGGATGGTACGGCCGCCACTCTCGACGGCGCGCTCGACGTCAAACTCGCGACCCCGAAGGAACTCGGCGGCGGCGGCGGCGCCGGCAACAATCCCGAGCAATTATTCGCGGCCGGCTATGCCGCCTGCTTCATCGGCGCAATGAAGTTCGTGGCTTCCCAAGGCGGCCCAAAGGTGCCCGCGGACGCCTCGGTCACCTCCACCGTCGGCATCGGGCCGCGCTCGGCCGGCGGCTTTGGCCTTGATATCGACCTCGCGGTTTCTCTGCCCGGCGTTCCCCGCGCGGATGCCGAGGCGCTGGTCGCAAAGGCCCATCAGGTGTGTCCCTATTCCAACGCCACCCGCGGCAATGTGGATGTACGTCTGACGGTTGTCTAACAGCTTCTAAAAATGGTCCCCGGGACCACCGGGGGCCTTTGCTGTACGACGCCGTCCCGCATGCGCCTGTGCGCGAGAGGCCATTGCTGCCACGCCAGAAGACCGCTAGCTCAGGGAATCCCATCTGTTTCCCTGAGCGAAGGTTGTTTCCATGAGTTCTGAAGCGGCTCCCGGCGCGATGACCGGCCTGCGCGTGATCGACCTCACGCGCGTGCTCGGCGGCCCCTATTGCACGCAAATCCTCGCCGACCATGGCGCCGATGTCATCAAGGTCGAACCGCCCGCCGGCGACGAGGTCCGCGATTGGGGCCCTCCGTTCCACGAGGAGGATGCGGCCTATTTCGTCGGCATCAACCGCAACAAGCGTTCGATCGGAATAGACCTCGCCTCTGAAGGCGGCCGCGCCGTGCTGATGAAGATGCTCGAAGGCGCCGACGTCCTGATCGAGAATTTCAAGCCGGGCACGCTCGACAAATGGGGCATCGGCAACGACGTGCTGCGCGCAAAATTTCCAAGGCTCGTGCATTGCCGGATTTCGGGCTTCGGCGGCGACGGGCCGCGCGGCGGCAATCCCGGCTATGACGCGATCATCCAGGCCATGACCGGCATGATCGCCGCGACCGGCTCGCCGGAAAGCGGCCCGATGCGGATCGGCGTGCCGCTGGTCGACATCACCACCGGGCTTTACGCGGCCATCGGCATTCTGATGGCGCTATCGGAGCGGCAGAGGTCCGGTCTCGGCCAGTTTCTCGAGACCACGCTGTACGAAACCGGCCTTGCGATCATGCATCCGCACACCGCGAACTATTTCATGCATGGCAAGCCGCCAGGCCTCACCGGCAATGAGCATCCGAATCTCGTGCCCTATGCGATCTTCCCGACCCGCACCGACAATATTTTTATCGGCGTCGGCAATGACGGCACTTTCAGGAAGCTCGCCAAGGAAATCGGCAAGCCCGAACTCGGCACCGATCCGCGCTTTGCCCGCAACAAGGACCGCATCGCCAACCGCGATGCGCTGCGCGCCGAACTTGCCGCTGTCTTCAGCGAGCACGACGCCGAACCGCTCTGCAATCGTCTGCTCGCGGCAGGCCTGCCGGCAGGTCCGGTGCAGAAGATCGATCAGGCCCTGACCAATCCGCACACCATCCATCGCGGCGATATCATCGCGAAGGATTGGTACAAGGGCGTCGCCTCCCCGATCCGCCTCGATCGGACCAAGCCGAGCCTGCGCCGCACGCCGCCGAAATTCAGCCAGCACTCGGCCGAGGTGCTGGGCGAGTTCGGTTATTCCAAAAGCGAGATCGATGCCCTGGTGGAAAAGGGCGTGGTCTGCGGGCCCGAGCGGAAGCGCTGACCTCGGTCGCCCCGGCCTTGAGCCGGGGCCCATACGCCGCGGCCTTTGTTTTCGGGCACGCAGCAGTCGCCTTCGTCAACACCAAGCGCGTGGTTATGGGCGGGCCTCGCCGGGCGACGATTGCCTCCGCCTATTTTCCGGCTTTCCCTAGGCTCCGCTTCCCCAATACCATCCTTTCGCTTATACGGTCATTTGCACGTCATCCCGCGCTGTTATCGCGCGAAACGAAGATGACGGACCCAACCCGGAGGAATTTATGGTATTTCGACAATTCGGCGCAGCGATGACAGTGACGGTTGCACTCGCGCTCGCAACGCCTGCTTACGCTGTGACCGAAATCCAGTGGTGGCACGCCATGACCGGCGGCAACAACGACATCGTCAACAAGCTTGCCGAGGACTTCAACGCCAGCCAATCCGACTACAAGGTCGTCCCGACCTACAAGGGCAGCTATCCCGACACCATGAATGCCGGCATCGCCGCATTCCGCGCCGGCACCGCGCCGCATATCATTCAGGTGTTCGAAGTCGGCACCGCGACCATGATGAGCGCCACCGGCGCGATCAAGCCGGTGTATCAGTTGATGAAGGATGCCGGCGAACCGTTCGACCCCAAGGCGTATCTGCCGGCGATCACCGGTTACTACTCGACGTCCAAGGGCGAGATGCTGTCGTTCCCCTTCAACTCCTCCTCGATGGTGATGTGGATCAACAAGGACGAGCTGAAGAAGGCCGGCGTCGCCGAGATCCCGAAAACCTGGCCCGAAGTGTTCGACGCCGCCAAGAAGCTGAAGGCTGCCGGTCACGCCACCTGCGGCTTCTCCAACGCCTGGGCGTCGTGGGCGCATATCGAACAGTTTTCCGCCTGGCATAACGTGCCGATCGGCACCAAGGCGAACGGTCTCGACGGATTCGACACGGTCCTGACATTCAACTCGCCGCTGCATGTGAAGCATCTGCAGAACCTGATCGACCTGCAAAAGGACAAGACCTACGACTATTCCGGCCGCGCCAGTGCCAGCGAAAACCGCTTCGCGTCCGGCGAATGCGCGATCTTCCTGACTTCGTCGGGTTATTACGCCACGGCCAAGAGCACGGCGAAGTTCGACTTCACCTCGGCGCCGATGCCCTATTATCCCGACGTTGCGGGCGCCCCGCAGAACTCGATCATCGGCGGCGCCTCGCTGTGGGTGATGGGCGGCAAGAAGCCTGAAGAATACAAGGGCATCGCCAAATTCTTCACCTTCCTGTCCGACACCAATCGTCAGGCCAAGCTGCACCAGGAATCCGGCTATCTGCCGATCACCAAGGCGGCTTACGAAAAGACCGTGAAGGACGGCTTCTACGAGAAGAACCCGACGCTGCAGACGCCGCTGAAGGAACTCACCAACAAGGAGCCGACCGAGAATTCGCGCGGCCTGCGCTTCGGCAACATGGTGCAGATGCGCGACCTCTGGGCCGAGGAACTCGAAGCCGCCCTTGCCGGACAGAAGACCGCCAAGGAAGCACTCGACAAGGCGGTCGAGCGCGGCAATGCGATGTTGCGGACGTTCGAAAAGACGGCCAAGTAGGCTCGATCAAGTAGGCTCAATCAGGTAAGCCCGACAAAGGCTCCCTCTCCGCCCGGAGAGGGAGCATCTCTCGCATCACACAGCGTCCGGAATGGAAAAGTCCGTCGTCTTCAACAACAAGCTGCTCCCATACCTGCTGCTGGTGCCGCAGCTCATCATCACATTCGTATTCTTCTACTGGCCGGCGAGCCAGGCGCTCTGGCAATCCTTCCAGCGCGAGGACGCCTTCGGATTGAATTCCGAGTTCATCGGCCTGGAAAATTATCAGACGCTGTTCGCCCAGCCCGAATATTACAAGGCGATGCTGACGACGATGGTGTTCTCTTCGCTGGTCGCCGCATTGTCGCTGTCGATCGCGCTGTTGTTTGCGACCCAGGCCGACAAGAATCTGAAGGCCGCCGGCGCCTACAAGACATTGATGATCTGGCCCTATGCGGTAGCGCCCGCGGTCGCCGGCGTGTTGTGGATCTTCATGTTTCACCCCTCATTGGGAACGCTGGCGCGGCCGCTGCGCTGGATGAATTTCGACTGGAATCCGCAGTTGAACGGCACTCACGCCATGATGCTGGTGGTGATGGCCGCGGTGTGGAAGCAGATCTCCTATAATTTCCTGTTCTTCCTGGCGGGCCTGCAGTCGATCCCGAAGAGCGTGCTCGAGGCCGGCGCGATCGACGGCGCCGGTCCGCTGCGGCGGTTCTGGACCATCACCTTTCCCCTGCTGTCGCCGACCACCTTCTTCCTGCTGGTCGTCAACGTCGTCTACGTCTTCTTCGACACCTTCGGCATCATCGACGCCGTAACCGGCGGCGGCCCGGCCGGCGCCACCACCACCATGGTCTACAAGGTGTTTGCCGACGGCAGGCTCGGCGGCGATCTCGGCGGCTCGGCCGCGCAGTCGGTGGTGCTGATGGTCATCGTGATCGCGCTGACCGCCGATCCAGTTCAAGTATATCGAGCGCAAGGTGCAATACTGATGGTCGAGCACCGCCCGCTCAACGATATCATCGCCTACGCCATCCTGACGCTCGGCATCTTCATCGTCGCGTTTCCGGTCTATCTGGCGCTGATCGCCTCGACCCATGACGCCGCAACCGTGGTCGGCGGCAGCATGCCGCTCTCGCCGGGCGGCCACATGCTGGATAATTACTACCGCGCCATTTTCGTCGGCGGATCGCGCACCAGCCGCGAGCCGGTCGGCCACATGCTGATGAATTCGTTCATCTCCGCGATCGGGATCGCGCTGGGCAAGATTTTCATCTCGATCCTGTCCGCCTACGCGGTGGTGTATTTCCGCTTTCCGTTCCGAAAAGCCGCGTTCTGGATCATCTTCGTCACGCTGATGCTGCCGGTCGAGGTGCGGATCTATCCGACCTACAAGGTGATCGCCGATCTGCATATGCTCGACACCTATGCCGGACTGATCATGCCGCTGATCGCATCCGCCACGGGCACGCTGTTGTTCCGGCAGTTCTTCATGACGATCCCGGAGGAATTGCTCGAGGCATCGCGCATCGACGGCGCCGGTCCGTTTCGTTTTTTTTGGGATACGCTGCTGCCGCTGTCGGTCACGACGATCGCGGCCCTGTTCGTGATCCAGTTCATCTATGGCTGGAACCAGTATCTGTGGCCGCTGCTGATCACCACGCAGGATTCGATGCAGACCATCGTTACCGGCATCAAGAAGATGCTGACGACGACGGATGAACTCGCCGAATGGCAACTCGCCATGGCCACCGCCATTCTCGCGATGCTGCCGCCGGTCGCAGTCGTCGTGTTCATGCAGCGCCTGTTCGTGCGCGGACTGGTCGAGACGGAGAAGTGAGGATGCAGTGGCGCCGGTGACCCAGAGCAACGTAAATGGCTAACGTAACGCTGCGCAACGTCCGCAAGACCTATCCCGGTGGCTTCGAGGCCATCAAGGGCATCGACTTCAACGTCGGTGACGGCCAGTTCTGCGTGCTGGTCGGCCCCTCCGGCTGCGGCAAGTCCACGCTGCTGCGCATGGTCGCGGAACTCGAGACCATCACCGGCGGCGAGATCGATATCGGCGGACGCATCGTCAACCAGATCGAGCCGGCCGAGCGCGACATCGCGATGGTGTTCCAGAATTACGCGCTCTATCCGCATATGAGCGTCTACAACAACATGGCCTATGGCCTGCGCAACCGCGGCATGGCCGAAACCGGGATCAAGACCCGCGTCGAGGAAGCCGCGCGCATCCTCGAACTCGGCGCCATGCTGGAGCGCAAGCCGCGGCAATTGTCCGGCGGCCAGCGCCAGCGCGTGGCGATGGGACGCGCGATCGTGCGGCAGCCAAAGGTGTTCCTGTTCGACGAACCGCTGTCGAATCTCGACGCCAAACTTCGCATCGCGATGCGTGTCGAAATCCGCAAGCTGCAGCGCCGGCTGAGCACCACCGCGATCTACGTCACCCATGACCAGTTGGAGGCGATGACGCTCGCCGACATGCTGGTGGTGATGAACGGCGGCCAGGTCGAGCAGATCGGCAATCCGCTCGAAGTCTACCAGAAGCCCGCAACCACTTTCGTCGCCTCCTTCATCGGCGCGCCCCCGATGAACCTGATGCCGCTGCGTTCGGATGAACTCAAATCGCAACTGGCCGGCGACAGCCGCGCCAATGAAGCCGGCATTCTCGGGATCCGGCCCGAGGACTTTGTCATCTCGAACGAAAGCATCCCCGGCAGCGTCGCGCTCGGCCTCACGGTGGAGACGATCGAGCGTGTCGGCGCCGAAACCTTCATCTACGGCACCCGGGAGCACGAGGTGCAGGGCGTGGCGGCCACCCCCGGCGAACTGCCGCCCGGCGAGGTGATCGTCCGGATTCCCGGTTCGGTCGGGCCCGCCATCGGCGAGCGGATCAGGGCGGTCGCCGCGCCAGACAAACTGCATCTATTTACCGCCGATGGCCGCAAGCGGATTGGAGGGTAGTCTTCGCAAAACGGCCCATTGCTGCCGATTTGCATAGCTCCCAGAGGTGCTTGAACCCTCCCCAAATCACCCCCATATTGTTCCTTGACCGGAGGGCAAGACCGCCGGCCGGTCGAATGGGGCGCCGCAAGGGCCCCTCAAAGTCGCTTCGAGAGGACTTTGTGATGTCTCGTGTTCCTTCGTTATCCAGTCCGTTCCTGCTTGGGTTCGACGAAATTGAGCGTGCGCTCGATCGCGTCGTCAAAGGCGCCGACGGTTATCCTCCCTACAATATCGAGCGGTGCGACCGCGCCAACGGGCAGCCCGAACGGCTGCGCATCACGCTGGCGGTGGCCGGGTTTACCCGTGACCAACTCGATGTAACCACAGAGGAAAACCAGCTCGTGATCCGGGGCCGCCAACAGGACGACAAGGCCCGGCAATACATCCATCGCGGCATCGCCGCGCGCCACTTCCAGCGCACCTTCGTGCTGGCGGAGGGGATGCTGGTGCTGGGCGCGGATCTGAAAAACGGGCTGTTGTCGGTCGACCTGGCGAGGCCAGAACCTGAAAGGGTCGTTAAGACAATTGCTATCAATGAACACGAATAATGGAACGAGTAGCGGACTCGACCGCTTAGACCCAGAAGGAGTCGAGACCATGAGTGATGTAACTGTGACGTTTGAGCCGGAAAAGGTTTCCGTTGAGGCGCTGGCCCATCTTGGAGAGGGGCATATCGCCTACGTAAAACAGGTCCGTTCCGAGGACGTGCCGGGGCTTTTCCCGCAAGCGCCGAAGATCGCGCCGGGACTGAAGCTGTTCGCGCTGCATGCCGCCGACGGCACTCCGATCATGCTGACCGACAGCCGTGAAGCGGCGATCGCGAATGCATGGAGCAACGAATTGCAGGCCGTCAGCGTTCACTGACGCGGCTCTTGCCGCTGTCACTGACGCAGCCCTTGCCGCTGTCACTGACGCGGCTCTTGCTGACGTTGAGAATGCGGCGCCTGCCGGCGATACCGATGCAGCCGCTCGCGGCTGCCGGTAGGCCACATCGGAATTTTTGAAACGCAGATTTTTGAAACATGGGCGTCTGTCATCGGCTTTGCCGGAGACAGGCGCCCGTTTTTATGTCCCGACCGACTGCATGCAAGCCCGGTCTTCTGCCGGAAGTCGATACACACGAACCGCTATCGACTTCTCGAGATCACTATAGAAAACCGGTCTTCTACGGTGCACAAGGCTGATCACATGACCGACAGTGAGATTCAATCCATCACGCGCGCGGATGCATCGCCGACGGCGCCGCTGGCCAAAACGCTGCTCGCCCTCAACAACACCCACGCGCAGGAATTGTCGTGGCTGGAGCCCGAGCGGCTGGCGCATCTCGTCGGACAGGCATTCCTTGCCCGCCGGATCGGAAATCTGGACGCCCTCCTGCTGGCGTTCGATCAGGACGCGCACTACGACAGCCCGAATTTCCTCTGGTTCCGCGCTCATTATCCGCGCTTCGTCTATGTGGACCGGATCGTGGTTGGATCATCGGCGCGCGGGCGTGGCTGCGCGCGCCGGCTCTATGACGATCTGTTCGAGCATGCGGTTAGCGCCGGGACACGATCGCATCGTCTGCGAAGTCAATTCGAAACCGCCGAATCCGGCGTCGGACGCTTTCCATGCCGCGCTGGGATTTGTCGAGGTCGGCACCGCCAGCATCCATGACGACGCCAAGACGGTCCGATATCTCATGCGCATGCTGCCCGCACCGGCGGCCGTCTCAAGCCATCGCTGATTCGAAAAGAATTACGCAGCGCTCGCCGGCGGCAAAGCGAGCACCGAATAGATCGCCTGGGCATCGCGCGAGGCGCGCAGCTTCTTGGCGACGTCCTGATCGCGCAACAGCCGTGCAATCCGCGCCAGCGCCTTCAGATGGTCGGCGCCAGCGCCTTCCGGCGCCAGCAGCAGGAAGATCAGGTCGACCGGCTGGCCGTCCATCGCCTCGAAATCGATCGGGCGATCGAGACGGGCGAAGAACCCGAACAGCTTTTCAAGCTTGGGCAGCTTGCCGTGCGGAATGGCGACGCCATAGCCGACGGCGGTGGTTCCGAGCTTCTCGCGCTGCAGCAGAACTTCGAACACTGAACGCTCGTTCTGCCCGGTCAGGGTCGCAGCCCGCGCCGCCAGTTCCTGCAACGCCTGCTTCTTACTGATGACTTTGAGAGCCGGGAGTATCGCCTCGGGTGCGACCAGATCGGTAATCGTCATGGGGCGTTCCGAGGTGAATTAAACCGTCAGGGTGGGAAGTAGGTTCTAGAACAAGGGCGTCAAGAAGAGGAGAGGCGTCAAGAAGATGAGACAGGAGGCGGGCTTAGGCCCGGGTCCAAATTTGCGGGGGCTTTGCTCCAACGTGTCAGCTACTCCAACGTGTCAGCGGTGCCAACTCGAGCGGGCCAGTTCCAGCACCCGATCGCTTGGCATCCCCTTGAGATCCCTCTTGAGATCCCTTGGGGCGGCGGACCATAAGCAGGTGCGGCTTTTGGCGTCAATGCTTCCCGTCATATATGTCAGGGGGTAATGGCCGGGGGGTCGACCCAGCCCACATTGCCGTCGGTACGCCGGTAAATGATGTTCACCCGGCCGCTGGAGCCGTGCTGGAATACGATGCAGGCCGCACCCGTCAGATCCAGCTCCATGACCGCCTCGCTGACCGAAAGCCGCTTCAGCGACGTGGTGGCCTCGGCAATGATGACCGGGCTATAGGCGGTAACTTCGTCGTCGCCTTCGCCCGGCGCTTCGATCACATAGCTCGGCGCATCGAGCACCGGCGCGGTCATCTGCGCCATCGCAGCGGAGGCCGCATAGGTCTTGCGGGCCGAGCGGTCCTTCAACCGGCTCTTGTAGCGGCGCAGGCGTTTTTCGATCATCAGCAGCGCCTGATCGGCGCTGGCATAGGCGTCGGTGGCGTTCGAATCGGCTTCCAGCGTGATGCCGGAATCCAGGTGCAGCGCGCAGTCGGTGCGGAAGCCGAAGCCGTCCTTGCTCAGCGTGATGTGGCCGGAATAATTGCCGTCGAAATATTTTCGCAAGACCTCATCGGTGCGCTCGCTGACGCGCGATCGAAGCGCTTCGCCAACATTGATGCTTTTCCCGGAGATTCGAAGGGTCATTTGATGCCTCGCTTGATGCCTCGCCCATTCTCGTTTTGTTGTTGGAACATGATCCTTCGGAAAATCGGCGGCCGCTTTTCCGGATCATGCCCTGATCGTGCCTTGATCAGGCCATCTGGGGGAACCGAGACTATCGCGATTTGATGCGAACGCAATCAGGCCGGCGCCGTATCGCGGGACCGGTCGGAGGAAGTGGCAGGGGCTGAAAGCGCATTACCGAGCATGCTTTGCTTGTCACGGCGGCGTTGCACCGAGGAGGGAATTCGCATCGCTTCGCGATACTTCGCGACGGTGCGGCGGGCGATATCAATGCCCGATTCGCGCAATCGTTCCACGATCGTGTCATCGGAAAGGATCGCCGACGGCGCCTCCGCATCGATCAATTGCTTGATGTGGTGGCGGACGGCCTCGGCCGAATGGGCTTCGCCGCCGTCGGCCGACGCGATCGAAGCGGTGAAGAAATACTTCAATTCAAAACTGCCGCGATTGGTCGCCATATATTTGTTGGCGGTAACCCGTGACACCGTCGATTCGTGCATCTGGATCGCGTCGGCCACCGCCTTGAGATTAAGCGGCCGCAAATGCGCCACGCCATGGGTGAAGAAGCCGTCCTGCTGGCGCACGATTTCGGTCGCGACCTTCAAAATGGTGCGGGCGCGCTGATCGAGCGCGCGGACCAGCCAGGTCGCGTTCTGCAGGCAATCGGTGAAATAGGATTTGTCGCCGTCCTTGCGGATCGTCTTCGACAACTCGGTGTAATAGACCTGATTGACCAGCACGCGCGGCAACGTGTCGCTGTTGAGTTCGACGTGCCAGCCCCCGTCGGGGCCCGGGCGCACATAAACATCCGGCACCATGGTCTGGGTGCGTGCCGAGCCGAATTTCAGGCCGGGTTTCGGATCGAGGCGGCGGATCTCGCCGATCATGTCGGTGATGTCGTCGTCGTCCACGCCGCACAGTTTTCGTAAACTGGCGATATCGCGCTTGGCCAGCAGATCCAGATGTTCGACCAGCGCCTGCATCGCGGGGTCATAGCGATTGAGTTCGCGGAGCTGGATCGCGAGGCACTCGCTCAAATTCCGCGCGCAAACGCCGGGCGGATCGAATTTCTGCAATACCGCGAGCACCGCATCGACATCCCTTTGCGATGCACCGAGCCGCTCGGCGGCCTGTCCCAGATCGGCGGGAACGTAGCCGGCCTCGTCGACCAGATCGATCAGGTACTGTCCGATCATGCGCTGCGCCGGCGCGGTGAAGGCGACCGCCAATTGCTCGGCGAGATGGCTGCCGAGCGTCACCTCGGCGGCGACAAAGGCTTCGAGATTGTAATCGTCGTCATTCGACGCGCCGCCGCCCCATTCGGTATAGGCGGTGGGTGCGGCGTCCTGCGCGACGCGCGCAGCCGCTTCCGCGGGCTCTTCGGAAAAGACGTTGTCGAGAGGGGTGTCGAGCGTCTGCTCGATTTCGGTGCGGCTGCCGAGATCGCGGTTCAGCCACTCTTCCTGGGCGGGTTCAAAGCCGTCGCCAGCGGAACCGGCGGCCATGTCGGCATGGTCGCCGCCGGTTTCGTCGCCATAACTGCCCGAATCGCCGGAATCGGAGAATTCGGCCCGCTCCGGGGCCGGTTCGCCGGCGACGGGTGCTTCCGGTCCGTCGTTGGCGCGTTCCAGCAGCGGGTTCCGCTCCAGCTCCTCCTCGACGAAGGCCGAGAGGTCGAGATTCGACAGCTGCAGCAGCTTGATCGCCTGCATCAGCTGCGGCGTCATAACCAGCGATTGAGACTGGCGGAATTCTAGTCGTTGCGACAGCGCCATGAGGCCAAGAACCGATCCACTGAAAGTTGGTCCGATTCTTGCTTATCTTAGTCCAAAGCCGATGTACACGGCTTGACGTCTACGAAAATTGGACTAGAGGCGGAATTCCTCGCCAAGGTAAAGACGGCGTACATCCGGATCATTGACGATCTCGTCCGGACTGCCCTCTGTCAAGATTTCTCCGGCATAGACGATATAGGCGCGATCGGTCAGGCCGAGCGTTTCGCGCACATTGTGGTCGGTGATCAGGACGCCGATGCCGCGATTGGTGAGGTGACGGACCAGATCCTGAATGTCGCCGACGGCGATCGGATCGATGCCGGCAAAAGGTTCGTCGAGCAGCATGTAGTTGGGACGCGTCGCGAGCGCGCGCGCGATTTCGACACGGCGGCGCTCACCGCCGGACAGCGCGATCGACGGCGATTTACGCAAGCGCGTGATGTTGAATTCGTCGAGCAGCGAATTGAGTTCGGCTTCGCGTTTCTTCCGCGAGGGCTCGACGACTTCGAGCACCGCGCGGATATTCTGCTCCACGGTGAGGCCGCGAAAGATCGAGGCTTCCTGCGGCAAATAGCCGATGCCGAGCCGCGCGCGCTGATACATCGGCAGCTTGGTCACGTCATGGCCATCGAGTTCGATGGCACCGCGATCCGCCTTGATCAGGCCGGTGATCATATAGAAAACCGTGGTCTTGCCGGCGCCGTTCGGCCCCAGCAAACCCACCGCCTCGCCGCGGCGGACATAGATGCTGACGCCGCGCACGACCTGGCGGGTGCCAAAGCTCTTTTCCACGCTATGCACAGCCAGATAGCCCGGGCGTTTGATCAGGCGGGGTGCCGTGGCGCCATTGGTCCCGGTCGCGGGGCCTTGGGGGTCTTGGCGGGGGTCTTGGCCGCGGGTTTGCTCGGTTGCGGGCGAGGGCGTGGCGTTTCCGCCCGTGGCGGCTCCGGTTGCGGCTGGGGCAGTTCCAGCCCGGGCAGCGGTGCTGTGCGCGCCATCGGCGGCGCATCGCGCACCGGGCTTGTCAGCAAATCGCCGAGGGAATCGCCGAGCGCCGTGATGTCCTCACGCGAGCGCGCAAATCCTGGCGGACTGCGTTTCGCAGGGCGTCGACGGAACATGCCGAATAAGTCCACCATCCCGATTCGCTTAAGCCTTTCAGGGTTTCCTGCAGGGTTTCCTGCTGGGATTTCCTGCACCTCTATCCCGGACGGTTATCCCGCACCGTTATTCCGCAACGCGTCCCTCAGGCGATTCGCCTGCGAACCATGAATGAACGGACGTTCCCTGCCCAGCCGAAAACACCCGGCCGCGCCGCCCAGTAGATACAGGCTCGTACCCACCGCATCAACCACACCGAGCCCTAAATAATGTTTAAGGCCTTGATTATACTATTTTTTTCCAGGAATCGGCGAGGGGACCCCCGGCGGTTTCGCTCCCGGTGCCGCCGTTCCGCAGCCCTGTCCTGACCCTTGCTCGAACAGGGCCTGTACCTTGCCGTTATCGGACTTCCACCCGCGACACGCCGGTCGTCATGTCTACCAGCAGGCGGTCACCGCGGAGCACGTTCTTGCACTGGGTCAACACCACGCCGCCCGCCATGGTGATGAGGTTGGCCTTGGTATCGAAAGTGGCGGTCTCCCCGGTCACGACCTGTTCCTTTTGCGTGACGACCACCGAGCCTTTCGCCTCCAGCCGGCGAATCGACGAACTGCCGCCAGGGCCGGGGGTCGCGGACTGCATCGGAGCGGATTTCGCTCCCTTCGAATTGGCCGGTGGCGCGGTCGCCGGAGTGGAACTTGAATCGTAGAACACGACCAGCGCCTTCGACGTCATGGTGGTGTCGCCCTGCACGACCTTCACATTGCCGGAGAATGTCGCTTCCTTTTTCTTGTCGCGCATTTCGAGCGAAGCAGCCTCGATCTGGATCGGCTGATCGCGATTCTGCGAAAAACCCTGCATGGCATTCGGCACGCCCGACATCGAGCCTTGCGCACTGGCTTCGCCCATGCCGATCAATGCGGAGGCGATCAATGCGAGCGCTAATGCCATCGTGAGCCAAACTGCGTGTCGAAAACTTCGTCATGAAAATCATTTCGCGTTGGCGGACTTGCCGGAGACGGATCGCGTCTTGCCGGGGGCAGATGGGGCAACGGGCGGCGCAGGCGCTTCTTCGGGAGACCCGAGATTATCCAAATTCATCACGACATTGCCTTCGAACCGCACCACCTCGCCGCTGTTGAGAATTCTGAGCCTGTCGGCGGTGAGCGTTCCGTTCAGCAATTTGACGTCGACATGTTCGTCCGAGATCACCGTTCCCTTGTTGATGTCGATATAGGCCTGCGAAAGTCTCGCTTCATAGCCCGTGGAGGATTGCAGGAAGATATCCTTCCGCAGGTCAAGCAATTGCTGCTTGCTGTCGAAATAGCCGGTGCGGGCATCCATCGTCACGGTGCTCTTGTCTTCCATCATCACCTTGGCGCGCGGCGTATTCAGTTCGACGTGGTCGGGATCGGTCAGATCCTGGATCGCTGCCTTGGCCCAGACCTCGTAGGGCCGCTGGTCGGTCGAGAAACCCGCCAGATGCGGCAATTCCATCGTGACCTTGGTGCCGGAGACGACCAGGTTTCCGATATCGACGGGCAGTTTCGGCAGCAGCATGCGGAATGGATTGAAGACCGACACCGCGACGATGCCCGTCATCGCCAGGACCACCGCCGCCGGAACCGCGATCCGCAGCGCCCGCACCAACCGGCTGTGGCGGGCGGCCGCGGCAAAGCGCGCCTCCATTCCGGCGACATAGGCTGGGTTCTGTAACGAGTTCACCACGGCTCCGGGCGCGAATTGATCCGCCATTGTACCCGGGATTTCCGGGTTATGCAGCCCGGAGGTGGTTCACCAGTGTGTCCGAAACGGGGCGGGCAAGACGCCTGTTAGCGCTTCAAGCCGCCCGTTAGCGCTTCAAATGGTCTCGATCTACGAATGGGCAAAGATGTCTTCGGCCTCCCAGCCGCCAAGGTCGAGCTTGGCGCGGGTCGGCAGGAAATCGAAACAGGCCTGCGCCAGTTCGGTGCGGCCCTCGCGCGCCAGCATGGCGTTGAGCCGATCGCGCAGGCCGTGCAGATGCAGCACGTCCGAGGCAGCGTAAGCCAGTTGCGCCTCGCTCAGGCTTGTCGAGCCCCAGTCGCTGGATTGCTGCTGCTTCGACAGGTCGATGTTGAGCACCTCGCGCACCAGATCCTTCAGGCCATGCCGGTCGGTGTAGGTGCGGGTCAGCCGGGAGGCGATCTTGGTGCAATAGACCGGCTGCGGCATCACGCCGAAGGCGTTGTAGAGCGCGGCGAGATCGAAGCGCGCGAAGTGAAAGATCTTTGTGATGTCAGGGTTGGCCAGCAACGCTTTGAGGTTCGGCGCGTCGCGCGTGATCCTTCGGGATCTGGATGACGTCGGCGGTGCCGTCGCCGTTCGACATCTGCACCACGCAGAGCCGGTCGCGATGCGGGTTGAGCCCCATGGTCTCGGTATCGATCGCCACAGAATCCTTGTAGCGGGAGAGATCGGGCAGATCGCCGCGATGCAGACGGATGGTCATGAAGGAAGGCCTCGTGTCTCAGGTCGATTCGACGGGAAACACTAGCGCCCAAAGCCTCGCGAGGCGAGCCGTCGGCGGCCCCATGCGGCAGGGAAAACGGCCTTTTTCGATACTTTTGCGCGAGGCGCACGCAACGTGGCGCTTGAGAACAAACACGATGAAGCCAAAAAAATCACAAACGCTTCGTTCTCGGGAATTCGATGATGCGGCCGGCTCCGGCGCCATCGGCAGTCGCCCTCGACGCAAAACTATCAGGGCAAAGCCCGCTGGCTCACGCGGTTTCCCGGTCGGAAATTTTCGGCGGCTGGAGGCCGGGACTGTTGGCCCAGCGGTCGAGATTTTCGATGACGCTGGCGTGGCTCGGCCGCCGCGGTGGGGGCGGTTTCGGCTCTTCCGAAAGCTTGCGTGGCAGCTTGATATTCTCTGTCATGGGCGTGCTCCAGGACCGAAATCATGCGCCCGGACGAAATCCGAAATCAACAGCTAACTTATTGATTTTACTATAGTATTTTACTCATTGAGCACATCAATCTCGTTTTACGGAACCATCGCCAAGGTCTCGCGTTGAGTAAATTACTCAATGATCTAACTTTGGGTGTTTCCGATGAGCGACATTCGCGGTGAACGGTTGCAGGTCATGCTCTCGCCCGAAGAGCTGACGGCACTCGACGATTTTCGCTTCAAGCACCGGATGCCGACACGCGCGGCGGCCGTGCGGGAGCTGCTGAAATTGGGTCTGACCGGTCTTGCGACCGACGGCGGCGGGATGAAATCCAGCAATTACGGTGTGTTCCGCCGCGGCCCGGACGGGCACACGCATGACGGCTCCGATTCCGAACCGGCCGCTTAGCGCGATACCACATCATGCATGACGCACTTTGTGCCGGCGGGGAGCGCGCTCCCCGCCGGCGTTTCAAGCGAACAGACCTCAGATCAGGAAATGGCCGTTCGTCGCCGTGGCGTAGGCTTGCCACTGCTGATCGAGCACGATGGTCTCGTGGCTGCCGTTGGCCTGGCTGATATCCAGCACCAGATCGTTTCCGAAGCCGCGATGCGCAGACATATCGGCCGAACTCTTGACCAGATCGGCGAGCGCCGCCATCGAATTCACCACAGTGCCGGAGCCGAAACCTTCGCCGGTATCGAGCACGGTTGCGGGGTGGGCTCCGTTGGAGGCGAATGTGCCTGCCGAATAGTCGTAGAACACGAGGCTGTCGCCCTTGGCGAAATTGAGATCGAACACCGTGTCGGTGGCGTGCTGGCCGGCGGTCTGGTCGGTACCGTTGAAGCGGAACTGATCGGCGCCTGAGCCTGCATACATGAAATCGTCGCCGCCGCCGCCGCTGAGCACGTCGGAGTGCAGGCCGCCGATCAGAACGTCGTTACCCCCCTTGCCTTCGAGGAAGCTGCCGACCGGGCTGAGCAGCTTGGCAATGAGCAGATTGTCGCCGTTGGTGCCTTCAATCAGATTATCCGATGTGACGGTGATTTTGGTGCCGCCGTTGCCGTCGGATGCCAGCTGGAAGTTCAGGCCCGACCCATAAGCATGGGAGTCGAGTTGCAGTGTGATCGCGCCGGACGTACCGCCGGTGATAGTGAGCAAATTGTCGGCGGAGAGAACCGCGTGCGTCGCCTTGCCGATGCCGGCGAGATCGATGGTGTCGCCCGCTGCAAAACCTTCGATCGTGTTGCCGAGGTGACCGTGATCCAGCGCCGCCTGGTCGATGCGCAATGTCTGGGCGCCGTTCTCGAACACGATCGCACCGGTGCCCGCCGCATGGAGCGCCGCCAGTTCGAGCGAACCGGTATGGAGCGTCGTGCCGCCGGTATAGCTGTTCGACTGGGCAAGAACGGTATTGCCGCTTCCGGCCTGGTCGAAGGCTCCGCTTCCCGAGATCACGGAGTTGAAGACGAATGCGTCCGAATGCGTAACGGCGAACACGCCATTGTCGGTGACGGCGCCGGTGAGCGAGCCGCCATTGGCGATCGCGAGCTGCGCGCCGGCTGCAACATTGGTGCCGGACGAGAAGCTTTCGCCGTCCGTGACGGTCCAGTTTCCGCTTTGCACGTTGAGCAGCTCGAAATTCACCGCATGCGCTAACATTCCCGCGCCGTTACCCAGCAGGTTGAACGTATCGGTGCCGTCGCCGCCGTCGATCGCGGCGGTGAAGGTCGATCCCGTATAATCGTTGAGCGTATCGTCGCCGCCGCCCATGGCGACGCTGCCCTCGATCGTGCCCTTGTTGGTGATGGTGTCGGCGAAGATGTCGGTGATGGAAATCGCTTCGCCGTTGCCGCCGTGGATCAGACCTTCGTTGTAGATCGTGGTCGCGGCGAAGGCGTTGCCGTGATTGCTGTCATCAACCGTAATGGCGCGCTCGCCGCTGGTGAGCGTGCCGAGATTGGTGATCGAGCCGCCGCCGATGGTGACCGCTTCGGCAAGCTCGGCGTCGGTATGGCCGGTCGCGGTGATCGTTCCGTCATTCGTCAGCGCGATCAGGCCGTCGACGTCGACGCCGTCACCATCGCCGACGCCATCCGAATGACCGATGATGAAGCCGTGATTGACGATGGTCGTGGTCGTGGTGCTCGCGGTGTCCAAATTGATGCCGGAGCCGGCGTCGCCGACGATGCTGCCGCCCGAATCATTGGTGACGGTTACCGGCTGGTCGCCGGTGATGCCGTGACGGGCGCCCTCGATCAGGCCGCCGGTATGATTGTTGACGACACCGCCGCGATTGCCCTGGAAGTCGATGCCGTCGTTACCGGTGTCGCCGGGCGAACTGTGGCCGAGGATGCGCCCGGAATTGTCGATCACCATATTGACGCCGCCGCGGATCGCGTCGGCATCGGCGGCCTGGATCAGGCCGGTCGCCTGATTGGTCAAATGGATGGTGCCGCTGGTCGATACCAGATCGGCGAAATCGATCGCCTGTCCGTTGTTGGAGCCCGTCGCGCCCGTCGATTGGATGGTGCCGGCATTGTCGACCGTGACGTTATAAGTCGCGGTGGGAGTCAATGTGGCCGCGGTGATGCGAACGGCATCGCCCTGGGATTGGATGACGCCGTGTCCCTGGTTGGTCAGAGTGAAAGAAGTGAGGCTGGCGAGACTGGAGGTGTTGAGATTGATGGCGCGGCTGGCCGAGGCGGTGGCGTCGATAAGCCCGTCATTGGTGATGGAGATGGTGCCGGCGCCCGGCCGGATGGCGTCGTCGCCGCTGGCGCCGATCAAGGCTCCGGTATGGTTGGTGATGTTGATGACCGCGGTGGAGGAAACAATGGCGCCGAAGTCGAGCGCCTGTCCGCTGGCGTGTGCGACGATGGTGGTATTGGAGGCGTCGAGCGCGCCGGAGACGATGATGCCGGAATTGTCGACCGTGATCGTGCCGTTTGAAATATTGGTATTGATGCGGAAGGCATCATTGCCGGACGAAATGAGCTTCGCGCCGGCCTCGTTGAGGAATGTGAAGCTACCGGTCGAGAACGAACCCGAGGTGTCGATGCCGCGCGTGGTGGCGCTGATGGTGCCGGCATTGTCGATAACCACGCCGGGAGCAGTAGACCCGCCGGTCCAGGTGATGTCGGTCGTATCCGACAAAATGCCGCCCGCCTGAATGGTGCCGGTATCGTTATTCCCGACGGTTTTCGAGGACGTAACGGTAGAACCGGTTGCCACGGTGAAAGAAGCCATGATCCCTCCCAGGGAGTCCAAGATTGACGCTGTCCGGCGTCACGGATTGCGGGTGGCCGCGAGCGGTATCGAGTGCTGTATGACGCTGCGATGACACCGGAGGATGCCGCGGTGGCATGGTCGCAACATCGAGCGGCTTGGCGGTGTGACGTCGCGGGCCGTGACTTCGGCGGGCGTTCCGGGGCCGGAAATGTGATTGGGTGAATCGGCTCAACGAGCGATGTGCGCCATGCGGCAAGCCATGAACGCGGGACCCGGTCTCGTGTACCGGTCAGCGGATCAAAAAACCCGCATTTCAGCGATGTTGGGCATGGGCAAATGGTGCCCAGGAAAGGACTCGAACCTTCACGGCCGTTAAGCCACTGGCACCTGAAGCCAGCGCGTCTACCAATTCCGCCACCTGGGCCCGGGCGGGTTAGTAAGGATCGGTCGCACGCTTGTCAAATTGGCGAATTGCGATCGGCGCTGTTAATTTTCGGCCCATCGCCCTTTCGGAAAACCGCAAGCCCATTTTTCCGGGGCAGTGCGCAAATATACTGTACAGCGGCGGCCTGTTGGCGTATCGCGAATCCGCTAAATACACCCAGTATCTCGCGAATTCGACCGGCTGGAACCGACTCAAGGAATTGACGCATGGCATCGAACCAGGAAACGCTCGTCACGGTTTTTGGCGGCTCGGGCTTTCTGGGGCGGAATGTGGTCCGGGCGCTGGCCAAGCGCGGTTACCGCATCCGGGTGGCGGTGCGGCGGCCGGAACTGGCCGGGCATCTGCAACCGCTCGGCAGGGTCGGCCAGATCCATGCCGTGCAGGCCAATCTGCGCTATCCGGCCTCGGTCGGGGCGGCGATGCGCGATTCGCAGGTCGCGATCAATCTGGTCGGCATCCTGGCCGAGGGCGGCGCGCAATCCTTTGAGGCCGTGCAGGCCAAGGGCGCGGAAACAGTCGCCAGGGCGGCAAGTGCCGTCGGCGCGCGGATGGTGCACGTCTCCGCGATCGGCGCCGACGAGAATTCGCCCTCAGGCTATGCCCGTTCCAAGGCGGCCGGCGAAAAGGCCGTGCTGGCGGCGGTGCCGTCGGCCACGATCCTTCGTCCATCCGTGGTGTTCGGGCCCGAGGATCAATTCACCAACCGCTTCGCGGCGCTGGCCCGCCTGTCGCCGGCGCTGCCGCTGATCGGCGGCGGCGTGACCAGGATGCAGCCGGTGTATGTGGGCGACGTCGCGACCGCGGTGGCCGATGCCGTCGATGGCAAGACCAGGCCGGGCGCGACTTACGAGCTCGGCGGGCCGGAAGTGCTGACGCTCCGTGAGATCATGGAAATCATTTTGGCGATCACCGAACGTAAGCGCATGCTGATTTCGCTGCCGTTCGGGCTGGCGAAACTGCAGGCGCTGTTCCTGCAATTTGCGCCGGGCGCGCTGAAACTGACCCCGGACCAGGTGGCGCTGCTGCGCTCCGACAATGTGGTTTCGGATGCGGCGAAAGCCGCTGATCTCACGCTGGAGGGCCTTGGCATCGCGCCCGATTCGATGGAGGCGATCGCCCCGCAATATCTCTGGCGCTTCCGCGCCGCCGGCCAGTTCCAGCGCAAGAGCGCGTAAGCGCTACTTCCCCAACGCCAGCGCGATCAGGCCGAGCGTGCCGACGATGACGCGCCACCACGCAAAAAACGTAAAGCCGTGGCGCGTGACGTAATTCAGGAATGTCTTCACCACGATCATGGCGGTGATAAAGGACACCACGAATCCGATCGCGATGATGCCGACGTGATCGATCGTCATCTCCCCCCGGTTCTTGTAGAAATCATAGGCGAAGGCGCCGATCATGGTCGGGATCGCCAGGAAGAACGAAAATTCCGCCGCCGAGCGCTTGTCAGCGCCCAACAGCATTGCCGCCACGATACTGGCGCCGGAACGCGACACGCCGGGAATCATCGCAAGGCACTGCGCGATGCCGATCCACAGATACATCAGCAGCGGAAACCGCGTGGCGTCGTCCTCATAGATTTTGAGATCGAGCTGATCGACCCACAGCAGGATCGCGCCGCCGACGATCAGCGAAAAACACACCACCCACGGATTGAACAGGAGTTCCTTGATATATTTCCCGGCGATCAGGCCGATGATGACGGCGGGCAGAAACGCCACCAACACGCCGATGACGAATCGCCGGTCGTCGGGATTGGTGAACATGCCGAGCGCGACCCGCCACAATTTGGCGAAATAAAGCACGACGATGGCGAGAATGGCGCCGAGCTGAATCAGCACGACAAAGCTCTGCCAGAAAGCGCCCTCGCCGAGACCGAAGAATTGTTGCGCCAGCAGCATATGGCCTGTCGAGGAAACCGGCAGGAATTCCGTGACGCCCTCGACGATGCCGAGAATCACCGCCCTCACTGCATCCGACATCATGATATGGTCCATTTTCGACTGGAAAAGCCGGGCACTTCTCGCTTATTCGTCCCGTTGCTGCAATCGCAAAAAGACGGCAGACACAGGTTGCCCGGCGTAGCTGCTCAAGTACCCTGTCTCCATCTTGCGCGATTGAGGCTTTCTTAAGCGCTGCAACACTACCAAGGACTTCATGTACACGCTTTTTCATCATCCCTTCTGTCCGCATTCACGCTTCATTCGCCTGATCCTCGGCGAATACGGCCTCGATCTGCGGCTGGTGGAAGAGCGCTCCTGGGAACGGCGCGAAGCCTATCTTGCGCTCAATCCCGCCGGCACCACGCCGGTCCTGACGGCCGAGGACCGGCCCGCGATACCCGGCGCCGCAATCATCGCCGAATATCTCGACGAGGTTCATGGCGCGGATGCAAAGGAGCGGCGGTTGCTGCCGGTCTCGATGGGCGAGCGCATCGAGGTGCGCCGGCTGATGGCGTGGTTCAACGAAAAATTCTTCGAGGAAGCCTCCAATCCGCTGGTGACCGAGCGCATCTACAAGCGCTTCATGAGCGAGGGCGATGGCGGCGGCGCGCCGGCGGCGGAAGTGATCCGCGCGGCGAAAGCCAATGTGCGGTATCATCTGGCCTATGTCGGCTGGCTGGCGCAGACCCGGAACTTCCTCGCCGGCGACCGGCTCACTTACGCGGACCTCGCCGCCGCGGCGCATCTTTCGGCGATCGATTATCTGGGCGATGTGCCATGGAGCGAGGACGAGGCGGCAAAGGCGTGGTACGCGCGGGTGAAATCCCGCCCGTCATTCCGTCCGCTGCTGAGCGAGTGGCTGGCGGGCGTGCCGGCGTCGCGGACCTACGTGGACCTCGACTTCTGAACAAGTCAGCCAAACTTAAAACCGCCAAACTTTCCGCGACCGACCTCAAGGCTGCACTCGCAAGCGAAGCCGCCGCGCTCGGATTCGATTGCGTTGGCGTGACCGATCCGGACGCGATCGCCGACGCGGCGAAGCACTTTCGCGAATTCCTCGACCAGGGCGCCCATGGCGATATGGATTGGCTTGCCGCCAGTCCCGAACGCCGCACCGATCCGCGGGTGCTGTGGCCCGGCGTGCGCTCGATCATCATGCTCGGCGTCAATTACGGCCCCGATGAAAATCCGCTGGAGATCCTGAAGCAGCGCGCGCATGGCGCGATCTCGGCCTACGCGCAAGGCGACGACTATCACGATCTGATCAAGAAGCGCCTCAAGGCGCTGGCGCGATGGCTGGTCGCGACCTCGGGCGACGACGTCAAGGTGTTCGTCGATACCGCTGCCGTAATGGAAAAACCCTTGAGCCAGGCGGCGGGGCTGGGCTGGCAGGGCAAGCATACCAATCTGGTGTCGCGCGAATTCGGCTCATGGCTGTTCCTCGGCGCGATCTTCACCGCATCCGACCTGCCGCGCGACGAAGCGGACGGCGATCATTGCGGTTCCTGCAGCGCATGCCAGGATATTTGTCCGACCGCGGCATTTCCGGCGCCCTACAAGCTCGATGCGCGGCGCTGCATTTCCTATCTCACGATTGAAAACAAGGGCCCGATACCCCGCGAATTCCGCAAGGCGATCGGCAACCGCATCTATGGCTGCGACGATTGCCTCGCCATCTGTCCGTGGAACAAGTTTGCGCAAACCGGCCGCGAGGCCAAATTGGCCGCGCGCGCGGAATTGCGTGCGCCGTTGCTGGCCGAACTGGTCCGGCTCGACGACGGCGCGTTCCGCGCATTATTTGCGAAATCGCCGGTCAAGCGCATCGGCCGCGACCGCTTCATTCGCAATGTGCTGATCGCGATCGGCAACTCGAACGACGCGGCGCTGGCGCACGAGGCCGAGCGATTGCTTGACGACGCAAGCCCGCTGGTGCGCGGTGCAGCGGTGTGGGCGCTATCGCAACTCATGACGCCTGATGTCTTTACGGCGCTGGCCAGGCGAGCCGCCGCCAGCGAGACCGACGCAGACGTTGGCGCGGAATGGATGAATTGCGCCGCACGCTCTTGATTTCGTCGCGCGGTTTCCGTCATGTTCCCCGGCCATGACAAACCAGCCCTTCTTCGCCAAGCGCGGCGACGCCTTCATCCCCAATCCGGTCTCGAACGGTCCGTGGGACCCGAACTCGATGCATGGCCGCGTCGTGATCGGTCTGCTGGCCCACGCCATCGAGGAGCGCCACGGCTCCGACGAATTCGTACCGGCAAGGCTGACGGTCGACATGTTTCGGCTGCCTAACATCCTGACACCGGTGGAAGTCACCACCAGACTTGTCCGCGACGGCATGCGGATCAAGGTCGTGGAAGCCGAGTTCATTTCCGGCGGCACCAGCATGGCGCGCGCCTCGTGCCAGTTGTTGCGTCGGACGGAAAATGCGCCCGGCAATGTCTGGTCGCCGTCGAACTGGGACGCGCCGTTGCCCGACACGATCCCGGCGCCGACCGACCCCAGGCTCGGCATGAACGGCAAATGGACCACAAGGCCAATTGTCGGCGCGATGGGCTCGCTCGGCCCGCGGCGATTGTGGATGAGCGAGGTCCGCGAACTGGTCGAGGGCGCGCCGATGTCACCCTTCGTCCATGTCGCAACAGGCGCTGATTTTGCGAGCCCCTTTGCCAATGCCGGCGACCATGGGCTCGGCTACATCAACAGCGACGTCACGCTGTATCTTCATCGCCTGCCGGTGACGCGATGGATCGGCTTCGACGTGGTGAACCATCATGCCAGTGACGGCATCGCGATCGGCGAGTGCTGGCTCTATGACGAGAAAGGCCCGATCGGCACCTCGACCGTTGCGGCGCTGGCGCAGCGCAAGCCGATGACAAATGTGCCGCCGCCGTAGGTTTATGCCGTCATGTCCGGGCGCACGAACCCGGAGTATCGCGACACGGCGTACTGGATCGTCCGCTTTCGCGGACGATGACAGCCGCGTTGCGGAACGATCACTCTGCCAAATGCCGCGCCATCTCCGGCCGCGCCTTGAGCGCCGCGCCTTGCTTGGCAACGATCTTCGCGATGCGCTCGGGCGCAAAATTCATGTCGACAAAGCCGGGCGCGGTGTTGGCGACCTCGTGGTACTCCGCGATCTCGCCGTCGCGCAGCTTCATGATCGCGACGCCCTCGAACATCGCGCGCGCCCCCTTCGCCTCCGGCAGCGTCGAACGGTAGCTGAACGTGTAGCGCGCATAGAGCGTGTGGCCATCACTGACCGGCGCGTGCATGTCCCAGCGGAAATCGGTCGCGGTGCGATAGAACCAGTCGTCGATCATCTCGGCGATCCGAGCCCGGCCTGCGAACGCGCCATAGAATACGTCGTGATAGACGCCATCCTCCGTGAACAATTCCGCAAACGCCTTGCCATTATGCTGTTCGACGGCATCGCAGAAGGCGCGGAGCAAGCGGATGTGTCCATGGCAGTATTCATGGCGGTTCTCCCTGCAGAAAGTCTACCCGATCTCCGCCACGGCCGCGATGATACGCGCGATGTCCTGCGGCCGCGACAGGCGGTGATCGCCATCCTGGATCATGGTCAGCACCACGTCTTCGGCCGGCAGCCGATGCGCCAGCGCGAAGGCGTGCTGCCAGGGCACATCGGGATCCCTTGCACCCTGCAGGATCCGCACCGGGCATCCGACCTCGATCGCGCCGCCCAGCAACAGATGATTTCGTCCCTCCTCGATCAGCGCGCGCGTGATCGGATAGGGTGCGCCGTCGCCATATTGCGACGGCCGCATCCAGACGCCCTTGGTCTGGATCTCCTCGCGGATTTCAGGCGAAAAGCCGTTCCACATCAATTGCTCGGTAAAGTCAGGCGCGGGCGCAATCAGCACCAGCCCTGCCAGCGACGCGTGGTCGGCGGCGCGTTTTGCGATCTCGCGCGCCAGCAACAGCGCCATCCAGCCGCCCATCGAGGAGCCGATCACGACCTGCGGGCCGCGGCAGAATTGCCGGAATACCGCGACGCTTTCTTCCAGCCAGCGGCCGATGGTGCCGTCGATAAAAGCGCCGCCGGATTCGCCATGGCCGGAATAATCGAACCGGATGCAGCCGCGGCCATGTTCGGCGGCCCACGCATCCAGCGCCAGCGCCTTGGTGCCCTTCATGTCGGAGTTGAAACCGCCGAGCCAGATCAGCCCCGGCGAGCCGCCGGTGCGGGCACGCACCGCGATTCGGCGGCGGCCGTCACCCTCGCCCACCCAAATGAAGGCCGGTTCCTGCTCGATTACAGCCGTTTCCGTCATGGATTCATCACTCTTGCCCGTCGCTTTGTCGATGAGCGCACTGTACAGGTCAACGGACGGCAACGCAGGGCTGTCCTTGCGGATCATGCCGTTGAGGGATATTTGGCGCTATATTGTCGCGATATTTGCAAGGCGTGACCAAAATGCCTCGCATTTGACGGTTTTCGCGCGTTGGTAGCGAGTTCGCTTGCTCGCCGCCGCGTATTGCTTCAAAATATGGCCTTCCTTCACAACTTTGGAGAGTTACCCATTCGCCGTCCCAACAGAGCCCCGCCCGCCGCAGCCAAAGACGGGCCGCGCACCAATGATGAAATCCGCAACGCGCAGATCCAGCTGATCGATCAGAACGGCACCAACCATGGAACGGTCGAGACCGTGGTAGCCGTCAAGATGGCCCTCGAAGCGGGCATGGATCTTGTCGAGATTTCGCCGAACAACAATCCTCCCGTTTGCAAGATCATGGACTACGGGAAGTTCAAATATTCCGCGCAGAAAAAAGCCGCCGAAGCCCGCAAGAAGCAGAAGGTCGTCGAGATCAAGGAGATCAAGCTGCGGCCGATGATCGACGATCACGATTACGACGTGAAGATGCGCGCGATGCAGCGGTTCTTCGAGGAAGGCGACAAGGTCAAGATCACCTTGCGCTACCGCGGCCGCGAAATGGCGCATCAGGAAATCGGCACCAAGCTGCTGGACAAGGTCAAGGCCGACGTCGCCGAGTTCGCCAAGGTCGAGCAGGACGCCAGGTTCGAAGGCCGACAGGTCGTCATGGTACTGGCGCCGCGCTAAGCCGCGTCGCCGCTCGTGCGCAGCCGGGACCGATACCACCAGGTCAGTTGTCAGCAACAGGCGGCTCCCATCCTGCGCGGATGGGGGCTGCGGGCATGGGGGCCGGCATTCGCCGGGACGCACATCGAAGTCAGTTCCGCGTGGCCTGCCAGGTACCGCTGCAGCGGTCGCCGGTGATGATGCCGCGCCACGAGCCGGCGCCCCTATTGCCGGCGAGCCGGCCGCCGCCGCTTGCCTGGGAGGCCCCGACCGATACGGCAACCGCGACGCCACCGGTGCGACTGATGGACCCCGAGACCCTGCCGCCGCCTGCGGATGAAACCCGGCTGCCTTGCACCGTGAACGGAACCCTATAGCCTGAACTGCAATTGCCCCGCGTAGTGGCGAAGACAACGTTCCAGGTGCCGTCATAGAGGCCAGTCCTTCTCGCCGCGTCGGCGCTACCCGGCGCCGCAACGGCGGCGAGCGCAGCGAACAAGGGAGCCACCGCAGGGTGCGCAGGCGGGGAAAAGCAGCAAAAGGGGCAGTCAATCGATGAAAATGGGACATTTTCGTCCTGCTCCGAGATCAAGGCATTGGCGCCTCAACGATTACGTCACGGCACCCTGTTCTGCGGTTCATCGTTGCCAATTGGCTCTCGTTCTGCCATAAGCCCGACCTTCATCGCCCGGCTGATCAAGGGCTGCCGTGTCGATGCCCGTGCGGGTTGTTTCGTTTTCGAAAAAACCTGAGCACTTTCAACGCTCTAACGAGCATTTTAGCCGGCCGGACGCCTTCACGGGCGTTTTCGTGTTGCGGCCACAGGAGAGCCAAATGCCCAAGCTGAAGACCAAGTCAGGCGCTAAAAAGCGCTTCAAGGTGACTGCCACCGGCAAGGTAATGTCGGCCCACGCCGGCAAGCGCCACGGCATGATCAAGCGGACGAAGAAGCAAATTCGTCAGCTCCGCGGCACCCGCGTGCTGTTCAAGACCGACGGCGACAACATCAAGAAATATTTCTTGCCGAACGCCTGATCGCGCACGCGATCGATCATAGCCGCGCCGCGTTCGTGCGGCGATCCCGTCACCTCATTTCTGATCAAGGATTACAGTCATGTCTCGCGTCAAACGCGGTGTGACCTCTCACGCCAAGCACAAGAAAGTCTACAAGGCCGCCAAGGGTTTTTCCGGCCGCCGCAAGAACACCATTCGCGCCGCCAAGGCCGCCGTTGAAAAGGCCGGGCAATATGCCTTCCGCGACCGCAAGCGCAAGAAGCGTACTTTCCGCGCGCTCTGGATCCAGCGCATCAACGCTGCGGTACGTCCGTTCGGCATGACCTACAGCGTCTTTATCAACGGCCTCGCCAAGTCGGGCATCACGGTGGACCGCAAGGTGCTGTCGGATCTCGCCATCGCCGAGCCGGTGGCGTTCCAGGCGATCGCCGAAAAGGCCAAGGCCGCGCTCGCGGCCTGAAGCTTAGAGGCTTGGAGGCTTGAGGTATTAGCGGGCCCGAGATGGGCCCGCTTGCTTCAGCGCCCGCCGCGAATAACGCTGCGAGACTTCCGCTCGGCAGAACGCTGAGAACGAGCGATACATAGTGCCGGACTGGTTCCGGTATTTGTAAATGCAGCGGCCCAACTGGTCCTGATAGGCCCGCTTCTGCGGCGCCTTCAGTTGCCTGAGGAAATCGGCCTCGCATTTCTTCTCGACGACGGCGCCAAGCCCGACGTCGCCGCTGGCGCCGAACTCGCAGGCCTCGAATATTTTCATGGCGCGGTCGCAGCTCGGAGCCTCGTTCAACGCCACGATGATGTCATCCATCTGGGTCGTCCTGGCCGGACAGTCTTCGGCCCGCGCGGAAGCCGCGGCCAACGATAAAACGACAGCCAGAATGGCCGTCCAGGGTCCAAAACGCATCGCGATCTCCTTCTCGAACTCACATTGGTAGAGCAAGCGGGAGACGGGTTCAAAAGCACCAGGCCTGTTACAGGCTTTTTGCTTGACGTTTCGGCCCGGTAGCGGCGACAACCGGCGGCCTTTTGCAGAGAGATCTTGACCGTGTCCGACCTCGCAACCCTCGAACAGACCATCCTCGCCGATATCGCCGCCGCCGGCGACGAAGCAGCCCTTGAAGCGGTGCGTGTCGCTTCGCTCGGCAAGAAGGGCTCGATTTCCGCGCTGCTCTCGACGCTCGGCAAGATGTCGCCGGATGAGCGCAAGACGCAGGGCGCTGCGATCAACCTCGCCAAGGACAAGGTCACGCAGGCGCTGACCGCGCGCCGCGATATCCTGAAATCGGCAGCCCTCGACGCCCGCCTCGCTTCCGAGACCATCGACGTCACGCTGCCGCTGCGCGAGACGCCGGCCGAAGCGGGCCGCATCCATCCGCTCAGCCAGGTGATGGATGAGCTGACGACGATCTTCGCCGATATGGGTTTTGCCATCGCCGAAGGTCCGGATATCGAAACCGACGACTACAATTTCACCAAACTGAATTTCCCCGAAGGCCATCCGGCGCGGGAGATGCACGACACCTTCTTCTTCAATCCGAAGGAAGACAATTCGCGCATGCTGTTGCGCACCCACACCTCGCCGGTGCAGGTGCGCACGATGCTTTCGCAGCAGCCGCCGATCCGCGTGGTCTGTCCGGGCCGCACCTATCGCATCGATTCGGATGCGACCCATACGCCGCAATTCCATCAGGTCGAAGGCCTCGTCATCGACAAGGGGTCGCATCTCGGCCACCTCAAATGGATTTTGCACGAGTTCTGCAAGGCGTTCTTCGAGGTCGATCACATCAACATGCGGTTCCGGCCGTCGTTCTTCCCGTTCACCGAGCCCTCGCTCGAGGTCGACATCCAGTGCCGGCGCGACAAGGGCGAGATCCGGTTCGGCGAAGGCGAGGACTGGCTGGAGATTCTCGGCTGCGGCATGGTGCATCCGAACGTGCTGCGCGCCTGCGGCATCGATCCCGACGTCTATCAAGGCTTTGCCTGGGGCATGGGCATCGACCGCATCGCGATGCTGAAATACGGCATGTCCGATCTCCGGCAGCTGTTCGATAGCGACGTGCGCTGGCTCTCGCATTACGGCTTCAAGCCGCTCGACGTCCCGACGCTGGCGGGGGGATTGAGCACGTGAGTGCTGTCCCTGCAAAATATCAGGGCTTGCGTTCGTTCGCGTTCGGCGACGGCCCGGAGCTTGCCGACGAGTTGCTCGACCTCGTGATGCGGGGCGTGAAAACCGCGACCTGCTCGACCGAGGACGAACCGAACACATCGACGCCGGGCGAACGCTGGATCGTGCTCGACGGAAGCGGCGAGCCGCGTTGCGTGATCGAGACGACGGAAGTGACCTACCGTCGCTACAACGAAGTCGATGCAGCCTTCGCCTACGAAGAAGGCGAAGGCGACCGCAGCCTCGCCTATTGGCGCTCGGCGCACCGCAATTATTTCGGACGGCTGGGCAAGTTCAGCGAAGACATGATGCTGATGTGCGAGCGTTTTCGTCTGGTTGAAGTTTTTGCACCTGCGGCACAAGGCTCATGAGCGAATTTGGCGAGGCACGAGCGGTTAGACTCCCTCTCCCGCTTGCGGGGGAGGGCTGGGGTGGGGGTCTCTCCGCATCGGAGGCGTCAATGGCTGAACCAAAAAGCCCAACCTGGAAAGTGTCTTCCAAGCTGCGCTCCAACGCGCGTGCGCTGCGAAGGAATTCTACCGATGCAGAGCGAATTCTTTGGTCAGAGCTGCGTGACCATCGACTGAATGGTACTAGGTTTTCGCCGTCAGGTCCCGATCGAAAACTACGTCGCCGACTTTATCTGCCACGCAGCGAAGCTAGTCGTGGAACTTGATGGCGGACATCATTTTTCCGATCGATCTGAACAGGCAGACGCCGCGCGCTCGACCGTAATCGAGGCGAAGGGATTCCTCGTTCTTCGATTCACCAACCACGACGTGATGAAAAACCGCGCAGGCGTTCTCGAAACAATTGCCACTGCCGTTGCGGAGAGAGCCCCCACCCTAGCCCTCCCCCGCAAGCGGGAGAGGGGACAAGAGAAGCAACCATCATGAAATTCACGCTCTCCTGGCTGAAGGAACATCTCGAGACCGACGAGCCGCTGGAAAAGCTCGCCGACAAGCTCACCATGATCGGGCTTGAGGTCGAGCATATCGAGGACAAGGCGAAGGCGCTGGCGCCGTTTTCCATTGCGCGGGTGATTTCGGCCGAGCAGCATCCGAATGCGGATCGGCTGCGCGTCTGCATGGTCGATACCGGCGATGGCGGCGCACCGGTCCAGGTGGTGTGCGGCGCGCCGAATGCGCGAGCGGGCCTTGTCAGCGTGTTCTCGCCGCCCGGCACCTACATTCCCGGCAAGAACATCACGCTGGGCATCGGCACCATCCGGGGCGTCGAAAGCCGCGGCATGTTGTGTTCGGCCGCCGAGTTGCAGATCTCCGAGGACCATGACGGCATCATGGAACTGCCGACCGATGCGCCGATCGGCGCCGGCTACGCCGAATGGGCCGGGCTCGGCGATCCCCTGCTCGAAATCAACCTGACGCCCAACCGTCAGGATTGCACCGGCGTGCATGGCATCGCGCGCGATCTCTCCGCCGCCGACATGGGCAAATTCAGGGATCCCGGCATCAAGCAGATCAAGGGGGAGTTCCCCTGCCCCGTAAAAGTGACGGTCGAGGACGCCACGCTATGCCCGGGCTTTGCGCTGCGGCTGGTGCGCGGCGTCAAGAACGGCCCGTCGCCGGAATGGCTGCAGAAGCGGCTGACCTCGATCGGGCTGCGGCCGATCAATGCGCTGGTCGATATCACCAACTTCATGACCTACGACCGCGCCCGGCCGCTGCATGTGTTCGACGCCGCCAAGGTGCATGGAAATCTCAGCGTGCGCCGTGCGCGCGACGGCGAGACCTTGCTGGCGCTCGACGGCCGTACCTACACGCTCGACAGCGGCGTCTGCGTCATCGCCGACGATCGCGGCGTCGAATCGCTCGCCGGCATCATGGGCGGCGAAGCCTCCGGCTGCGATGAGAACACCACCGACGTGCTGATCGAATCGGCGCTGTGGAACGAGATCAACATCGCGCAATCCGGCCGCAAGCTCGGCATCAATTCGGATGCGCGCTATCGTTTCGAGCGCGGCGTCGATCCCGCCTTCATGGTGCCGGGACTGGAGCTTGCGACCAAACTCGTGATGGAAATGTGCGGCGGTACGCCGTCGGAGAACGTCGTCGTCGGCAATCCCTTCGGCGAAGACCGCGTCATCGATTTCCCGCTCTCCGAAGTCAAACGCCTTGCCGCAATCGAGGTGCCGCTGGTCGAGATGCGGCGCATTCTCGGCCATCTCGGCTTCATGGTGGCGGGCAGCGGACCTGTCGTGAAGGTCGCCGTGCCCTCGTGGCGCACGGACATCCACGGCAAGGCCGACATCGTCGAGGAAATCGTCCGCATCGTCGGCGTCGACAAGGTGCCGATGACGCCGTTCGATCGCGGCGACGCGCCGCGCAAGCCGATCCTCACGCCGATCCAGCTCCGCACCCGCCGCGCCAAGCGGGCGCTTGCGGCCCGCGGCATGGTGGAAGCCGTGACGTGGTCGTTCATCTCAAAGCCCGCGGCCGAATTGTTCGGCGGCGGACAGGCCGAGCTCGTGCTCGCCAACCCGATCGCATCCGATCTCTCGGACATGCGCCCAAGCCTGCTGCCAAGCCTCGTCGCCGCGGCGCAGGCGAATTTAAATCGCGGCTCGTCGGATGTCGCGCTGTTCGAGGTCGGCCAGATCTTCAAGGGCGACAAGCCGGAGAACCAGTTCGTGGCGGCGGCAGGCGTGCGCCACGGCTTTGCGTCCGCAAAGGGCATGGGGCGGCATTGGTCCGGCTCGGCGATGACGGACGCGCTCGACGCCAAGGCCGATGCATTCGCGGTGCTCGCAGCCGCGGGCGCGCCGATGCAGGCGCTGCAGATCGTGTCCGGTGGCGCCGGCTGGCTGCATCCCGGCCGTTCCGGCACCATCCAGATCGGACCGCAAAACGTGCTCGGTCATTTCGGCGAATTGCATCCGCGCACGCTGGAGGCGCTCGGCGCCGACGGCCCGCTGATCGCGTTCGAAGTGATTCTCGACCGCATTCCCGACGCCAAGCAGAAGCCGACCCGCGCCAAGCCGGTACTCGAACTCTCCGCATTCCAGCCGGTGTCGCGCGATTTTGCGTTTATCGTCGATCGCAACGTCAAGGCCGGCGATATCGTGCGCGCGGCGCAGGGCGTCGACAAGAAGCTGGTCACAGGTGTCACCGTGTTCGACGTCTACGAGGGCAAGGGCATCGACGACGGCAAGAAGTCGGTCGCAATTGCCGTCACTATCCAGCCGCGCGAGAAGACGCTGACCGATCAGGAGATCGACGCGGTGGCGGCGAAGATCGTGGCCGAAGTGACGAAAAAGACTGGCGGCACTTTGCGAGCATGATGCCGAAAAGTGTGAGCGGTTTTCGGATGACATCATGCCCAAGAGATAGAGCATGAGTCCTTTGGGCCTCGTTCCGACAGACGTCAGCGTCAACGCCGCGATCGCGATCTGCGCGATCGCCTTCGTCTCGGGAACCGCGCGCGGCTTTTCCGGCTTCGGCTCCGCATTGATCTTTATGCCGCTGGCGAGCAGCATGGCGGCGCCACGGCTGGTCGCAGCGCTGCTGCTGATCATCGATTTCGTCGCGGCCGCGCCGCTGATTCCAAACGCGTGGAAGAAGGCCGACCGCAAGGCGACCGCGATCATGGTGTTCGGCGCCCTGATCGGCGTGCCCATCGGAACCTGGTGCCTCAGCCAGTTCGAGCCCGTGACCACGCGCTGGATCATTTCCGCTTTCGTGTTTGCGCTGTTGTTGCTGCTGCTCTCGGGCTGGCGCTACCGCGGCAAGGAGCACGTCGCGATTTCCGTCGGCATTGGAGGATTGGCGGGTTTCACCAGCGGGCTGGCGCAGACCGGCGGCCCGCCCATCGTTGGCTATTGGCTCGGCCGTCCCATCGCTTCCGTAATTGCACGCGCCAACATCGTGCTGTTCTTCGCCGCGTCGGATTTCTTCTCCCTGGTCAGCTATGCCTTTGCCGAACTGATCACGGCGGACTCGATCAAGTTCTCATTGGTGGTCGGGCCCATCTACGGCATCGGCGTATGGTTCGGCGCGTCGCTGTTCGGCAAAGCCAGCGAAACGCTGTTTCGTTCGATCTGCTATGCCCTGATCGCGGCAGCGGTTCTCATCGGCCTGCCGGCGCTGGATGGCGTGCTGCGATAGCGGAGGTCTGATTTCAACGACCAGCATTTATTCCATCACCAGATCGCAATAGCCATAACCGTCGCGTTCGACGCGCTCGCCGGTTTTCACCGCGAGCCGGTGCGTATACATCGGCCCCGCCACCACGCAGGTATGAAACTCGCCGTTCTCCCCGCAAGGATCGATGCCTTCGGGTAAATCGGCGAGCAATCGCGCATCGAACTTGCGGCCCGCGAACTCCGCCGGCAGCTTCTTCATGTCGACTGTCGCAAGATAGGCTTCCAGCCCGCTTGCGATCATCGCCGACCACCTCGAATTCGCCCGCACGCCTGACTTCGTGCAGCGCAAAGGCAGAGTCCTTGCCGCTCGACCAGGAGATCAGCGCTTTGGGCCGTGACATCAGCGGATCGAGGATGGCGGTGCGCGCCGCTGCGACTTCGGCGCCCGGGCCGGAGCCGGCGCCGGTTCGGTGTCCTTCAAGGCGCCGATCCGCCGCAACGCCGCTTCGGCAGCGCGCTCGCCGCTCTCCCACGCGCCGTCGATCGTGCCCCACAGCGTTTCGTGGGTGGCTTCGCCGGCAAGGTACATGCAGCCGATCGGCTCGGTCAGGACTTTCCGCGACGCCTGGCCGCCCGGCCCCGCCGCCGACATCGCACCCAGCGCAAACGGCGCGGCGTTCCAGCGGGTCGCGCTCGATTTCTTCACCGCGGCCGCCGCATCGCTACCGAATAATTTTGTCAGCCATTCCACCGCGAACGCGACCATGGCCGCTTCGCCTTGCGCGGAGAGATCGCGGCCGAACGAGCCCGCGACGTCGAGCGTACACAACGACGAGCCGCCCATATTGGCATACATCAGCGCCGTCCGCGTCGAATTGCTCTGCTCGATGATGATGTCGTCACGCACGAGGCCAAGCGGATTGCCCGGCATCTGCAGCGCAATCCGGTCATAGCTGCCGAGGCTCAACCTGGAGGCAGCGTCGAGCGTGCGTTTGGGAATCTCCGGCGCGAATTTGATGTTGCCCGCCGCCAGCACATTGCTCGACACCGTGATGACAGCCGCACGCGCGGCGATCTTGCCGGACGGCGTTTCCACCGTGACGTCGCGGCTGCCCCAGGAAATGCGGTTCGCCGGCGTCGACAGCGACAACGGCACCTGCTCGCCAAGCTTTGCGATCAACGTGCCGAGCCCCTGACGGCAGGCAATCGCGCTATTGCGATCCTGCGCGCGCGCCTTGTCGACGACCGAGAGCTCCTTCAAATCCTTGCCGGCGAAATTGGCGCCGAGCACGAATTCCGCCGTACCCGCCCAGCCGCCGAGATCTTTCGGCAGCACCGAGGCGCAGGAAACGTCGGACCGGCGCGAGGCGTCGTCGATGGCGCGGTTGGCGCGCACCAATGCTGCGAGAAACTCTTCGGTCTCGCCGGGACGGGCGTAGCGGCGGCCGATGCGGATTTTCTGTCCCAACGGCGCGGTCGTGATCTCGAGGCCCGCCGCACGCGCGGGCTTGATCATCGGATTGGTTTCGGGATTGTGCATCCAGCGGGCGCCGCGATCGAACGGCACCTCGAACGTCGTCGTATCTGTCTGGCAACGGCCGCCGATCTGGCTCGCGGCCTCAACCACAATCACCTTGCGGTTCGCCGCCATAATCCGCCGCGCCGCAGCAATACCGGCAGCGCCCGCGCCGATCACCACAATATCGGCCTCGCGCGGCAGCGGCGCGGCCCCCGCCCGCCCGCCGAGCACCGGGGTCACCGCCAGTGCCGCGGACGCCGACAGGAAATCGCGGCGGGTCATTGTCATGGCATGGTTTCCGGGAGCTTGAAAGAAAGAGAACAGCTAGCGAACTGTGCCGCATCTCAGGGTACGCAGCAACACTCATGGTAAATCAATCATGATTGATCCGCTTCGCGCATGAACCAAATTGAAATGGCTTGCGACCATGCTAATGGAACACAAAGCGGTCATAGAACCGCGGGGGGAATTCATGGGCGTAATGCTCGACACTGTCGGCAAGCTGATTGCGGGCTACCTGGAAAAGGAAGTCCGGGGCTATGAGCCGTTTACGCCCAGCGATCCCGAGCATTTGCGCGGTGTGATCGAACCGGGCGACGTGCTGCTGGTCGAAGGCAACAACCGGATTTCCGGCATCATCAAATACCTCACCCAGTCCACATGGTCGCATGCGGCGCTCTATGTCGGCCCGGTCGACGGTGCGACGGAACCCGACGGCGAGCCGCACGTCCTGATCGAGGCCAATATCGGCGAAGGCGTGACTTCGGCGCCGCTGTCGAAATATTTCCCCTATCACACCCGCGTCTGCCGCCCGGTCGGCTTGTCCTACGAGGACCGCACCACGGTATGCCGTTATGCCATCAACCGGATCGGCTTCGGCTACGACACCAAGAACATCGTCGATCTCATGCGCTATCTGATCCCGCTACCGGTGCCGCAACGCTGGCGGCGGCGCATGATCGCGTTCGGCTCCGGCGATCCGACAAAGATCATCTGCTCGGCCCTGATCGCGCAGGCGTTCGACGCCGTGCGCTATCCGATCCTGCCCAAAATCACCCGCGCCGCCTCCCGCAAGGCGCGGCGCGAAATCCTCCATATCCGCGATTTGTCGCTATACATGCCGCGCGATTTCGACATCTCGCCCTATTTCGAAATCGTCAAACCCACCATCGTGCACGGCTTCGACTACACGGCCTTGCATTGGGCCGACAAGCAGAAGCCGCTCCAGGAGGTAGCGGGCGAATTCGGTGTGTTTCCAGAAACGGTCTCGCCGCCGCTTGCTCCTGAAGAGATTAACGAAGAGGCACCGCTTCCGCTTGCGGAAATGACCGCGTTCGCCGCGGAAACGATGGTAGCCGAGCACGCGATGGTCGAGCGCGTGACCGTCTCGGAGCATTTTCTCGCCGTCGAATATGTCCCGGTCCGCGCGCCGGAGCGCCGCGCCCATCCGCGCTCGAAGACGCCGGAGATAGCGGCGTAAGGTACCATCACGCGAAACAACAATCAAAACCTCGCCGCCAGCGTCAACCGCACCGCCAGCGGTTCGGCAGGATGAACATGGCGATCCGCGACGCCACCGATCGGTTCGCCCGGCAATCGTGACAGATAATAATATTCGATCTGATTGGTCTGCGCGTTGAAGAGATTGAGCACGTCGAGCTGCAACCGCATGCCATTGTCGAATTTGTAACCGGCGCGCGCATTGAAGATCAGCGATTGCTGCGAGCGGACGCTGTCGTCCTCGATCAGCGGACGTGGACCGAAATAGCGCGACGCGCAGCGCGCCGAACCAGCCGCTCTCGCCACCGAACGTCAACCCGCCGCTTGCGACCCACGCCGGCGCGCCGGGGATGAAATAGCCGACGGGATCGAAATTGGTGAAGCGGGCGTGGGTATAGGCGAGATCGAAATCCAGCGTCATCCACGGCAGCACCTTGTACTGGTTGGTCCACTCGACGCCGACGCGACGGCTGGGCCGGCTCGGCTCGGTGGTGCCGGCGTCGCCGACGAACAGCAGTTCGGAATCGAAATTCAGCACGAACACGGGAGCGAACTGGCGAGGCCTTCGATCGCATTGTGAATGCCGATCTCAGCGCCTTCGAGCGCACGAGCAGCGGCACGCGATCGGCGGCGTCACCTTGTCGATGGGATCGACGGTAATCGTCGCGCCCTGATATCGTTGGAGTGCAGGCCGTAACCGGCATTGCCGTAGAATTCGGTCTTGTACCAGGGGCCGAGCACAATTCCGGCCTTCGGGCTCGTCATCGCCGCTTGCGCGTTGCCGGAATTTTGCGGCGTGTCGCTGACGACGCGCCGGCGAAATAGTCCTCGCGGATACCGACCGTAGTACGCAACCAGTCGTTCCATCGCGCCGTGTATCGGCCCACAGGCCGACATTGCCTTCTTTCACGCTGTCGTCGCGCACGGTCGAGAGTATCTCTCGCTGCAACGTCTTGAATAATCCGACGTGGATGTCGTCGACGCGCGTCTGCAAGCCGAAGCGAGTTTGCGATCTCGATACCGGCGACGCGCATGTCGAAGGCGTGGCTGGCATCGAAGCCCATAGACCGTGCGTCGGTCGGTCTGGCTGAACTGATCGCCATTGAAGGGATCGTCGAGGAAGTAAGTGAAATTGTTGAACAGGTTGAGCGACGAGCGGATCACATAGGCCTGACCTTGCTCTGGCCGTACTCGCTCGACTGCGCCCAATTGCTCGACAGCGAGAAACGGCTCGAGATGCCGCCGTCGGTCGGGTCGAGCGAACCGAACCGGCCGATCAGGCCCTGATCGATCGCGCGCTGCGCCACCTGATCGGTCGAATTCCAACCGTTGGAATAGGCCATCGCCGACAGCGTGAACCCGTCGGTCGCGGTGCCCTGGCTGTAGCGCAGCACGCCGTTCAGCTTGCGGACATCGTCAGGCACGTCCCACGGTCCGTTATATTTGTCGGCCTCGAAGGCGGCGAGCAGCGTGCCGTCGCCGACCGCGGTCGAACCGGCGGCAGCGCACGCTGATAGCCGAAACTGCCGAAGGGTCACCTCGGCGATGTTCTCGGCAGCTTGTCGAATAGTCGATGTGCGACCGCGCCGGCGGAAGCGAAATCGCCTTCGATCGGCGAAGTAAGGCCCTTTGCGGACAATGACCGACTGCACCAACTCCGGGATCAGGAAGTTGATATCGGCGTAACCCTGACCGTGGCCATGCGTGGGCATATTGACCGGCATGCCGTCGACGGTGATCGCGAGATCGGTGCCGTGGTCGAGATTGAAGCCGCGCAGAAAATATTGGTTGGCTTTGCCCTCGCCGGAATGCTGGGTACGATCAGCCCGGGCACGATTTCGAGCAACTCGCCGACCGCGACGCAGGGCGCGCGTTGAATTCATGCCCGGTAAAGCGAATTTAGCTGGCGGCAGTAGGCTGAAGATTGGCCGAACCGGAAGTGGCAGAACCGGAGGTAACACCGTTTGCCGCAGGAGTGACAACAGGTTAGCTAGATTGAACGGTGGAACTGCCTGGAGTACGGCGCGCCGGACGCGGCGGCGGCTTGATCCGCTTGCGCGACGCTGTCTCGGACGAAATATACGGTGACCGAGGGAAGCTGACTGGGTGCGACCGCGGCGACGATCTGCGCATCTGCCGGTGGCGTGAATGACGAACAGCGATGCAGCGGTGTAAATATCAGCCAAGCGGCTTTAAGTAAAAGTATATGAAAAAGTAAGAAAAATAATAAAAATGGTGATGAGAATCCACCGACCACACCAGGGAAGAAGCCGCGGCGCGCAAGCACGCCCACAAGCACGGCTAAATTATATCACGCCGCCTTGGCCGCCGTCCCGCACGGCAATCCGGCACGGGCAAGCCCACCGTAAAGCGTCTCGTTCGGCATTTCCGATTTCAGGATTCCGCGCACCGCGACCAGTTTTTCGATGTCGATGCCGGTCGGAAATCCCTTGCTCTCGCACAGGAACACCAGGTCCTCGAACACGACATTGCCGGTCGCGCCCGGCGCAAACGGGCAGCCGCCGAGACCGCCCAGCGAACCGTCGAGCACGCGCGCGCCGGCATCGAGCGCGGCGGAGGCGTTCGCAATACCCATGCCGCGCGTGTCATGCAGGTGAACGCAGACCGGCTTTGATCCGGCGATCTTGACCACCGCCTTGGTCAGTTCGCCGACCTGCTTCGGCCCGGCATAACCGACGGTGTCGGCGACGGCGACCATGTCGACGCCGGCCTCGAACAGCTTTTCCGCGATCCGGATCACTTCCCTGGGATCGACAGGTCCCACGATCGAACAGCCCAGCGCCATCGAGATCGCGGCATTCACTACCGGCCGGTGCGAGCTGGCGTCGCGCAATTCGCAGAGGCGTTTGACATTGGCGATCGCGGATTCGCGCGAGCGATTGGCATTGGCCTGGCTGTGCTCTTCGGTGGCCGAGACCACGGTGGCGACTTCGGCGACGCCCGACGCCAGCGCCTCATTGACGCCGCGTTCGTTCAGCGCCAGCGCAATGCCATAGGCATCCGGCAGCGCGGCAATGGTCGCAACGATGTCGCGCACATCGGCGAATTGCGGAAAGGTTTTTGCGGGCAGGAACGAGCCGACCTCGAAATGCCTGACGCCCGCGGCATATTCGTCGCGGATCCAGCGCTGTTTCGCAGATGTGGATGGAAATGTCTTCACGAGCTGCAGCCCGTCGCGCAAGCCCACTTCGCGCAGAATCACTTTGTTGTCGGGATAGACGTCCTGGACGCGGGTCATGGCAGCCTCATGCAGCGTTGTCGGTTGAAGAAATCTTTTGATCGTCGAGTTCGGCACGAACGGCGTCGGTGTCGGCGCCAAGCACCGGCACCTTCAATCCTTCGCCGATATTGCCGCCGTTCCATTCGACAGGCAAAGCGGGAACCCGGAACGTCGCGCCATCGGCGTTGAAATTCCGGACCAGCCCGCCGGGCCGCAACACATGCGGGTCGTGCAGGAGATCCTCCGGGCGGTTGATCGGCGAGAAGCAGATGTTCAGCTCATCCAGCCTGGCCGACAGGTCAGCGATGTTCCAGTTCCTGATCACCTCGGCCACGCGCGGAATGATCCGCGCCCGCGCCAGAATCCGGTCGGTGGTGTTTCGCAGCGTCGGATCATCGGCGAATTCCTTCAAGCCGAATTCCTTGCAGAAGCTCCACCAGTGCCCTTCGGTGACGACGCCGATGAAGATTCGCTCGCCGCCCGCGGTGTCGAAAATATCGTAGATCGGCCATGCGTGTTCGCGCTCCGGCATCGAGCGCGGCTTCCTGCCGGTCATTTCGTACTCGACCATGTGCTGCGCGACCAGGAACAGGCAGTTCTCGAACAGTCCGACGCGAATATCGGCGCCGTCCTTGTGGCCGCCGCGCTTCTGGTAGAGCGCGGCCAGGATCGAAATCGCGCCGAACATGCCGCCCATAATGTCGTTGGCGGATGAGCCGACCCGCTGCGGCTTCTCGCGCGTCCCGGTCATGGCGGCGAGCCCCGACATCATCTGCACCACCTCGTCGAGCGCCGGACGATGCTCGTAGGGGCCGGACAGGAACCCCTTGTGGCCCGCGACGATCAAATGCGGATACTTGCGGCGCAGCTCTTCGGGGCCCAACCCCTGCTTGTCCAATTGACCGTCGCGGAAATTTTCCAGGAACACGTCGGCGCTTTCGAGCAGCCGATGCATGGTTTCGCGGTCTTCCGCCTTGGCGAAATCGAGCACGACGCTCTTTTTGCCGCGGTTGAACAGCGGGAAGAACGAAATTCCCATGCCGCCGAGAGAGCGGGTCTTGTCGCCGGCGGGCGGCTCCACCTTGATGACCTCGGCGCCCAGCTGCGCCAGGATCATGCCGCAGCTCGGACCCATCACCATGTGGGTCATCTCGACGACTCTTACGCCGTCAAGCGGCAGTCCCGTCCCGGTCATCATTTTCTCCCTTACGCTTCCTTTGCGCTGCCTTGCGCTTCAGTCTTTCGCCGCCCAGATTAGGCCTTCGGGACCCGTCAGGAAAACATAATCTGGCGAACGGTGCATTCACTGTTGCATAACGCAAATGCATGGAGGCGGATGGCCAAACCGCTCGACGCCTGACCGGGCGCGCTAGGCGGAGACCGGTTCTCCGGAAGAATCACACTCCGATAGAGGGATAGATCGGCCGTTCGCGGCCTTGCCGATGCCACCTTGCATCTCTACTTCTCAACAGAATTTGGAGAGAGGTAGAGCCGCCATGTTGGACGCCGCCGTCAAGGCGCTTTCGCAAATCCTGTCGCCGCCGATGCGCTCCATTCTGTGGCGTTCGATCGGACTGGCGCTGGTGCTGATCACGGTGCTGGCCGTCGGATTGCAGCGGCTGCTGAGCTGGTTCGCCGAGTATGGCGAAGGCTGGGCCGAAGCGATGCTCGGCCCGGGCTTTCACACGCCACTCAATATCCTTGCCTGGATCGTCTCGATCGCGGCCGGGCTTGGCGTCGTGCTCGGCGGTATTTTCCTGATGCCGGCGATTACATCGCTGGTCGCCAGCGTGTTCGTCGACGACGTCGCCGAACATGTCGAGCGCGAGCATTATCCGGCGGAACGTCCCGGCGCCGCGCTGCCGCTGGGCGTCGCGATCCCCGAGGGCATCAAGACCGCGTTGCTGACGATCCTGGTCTATTTGGTCGCGCTGCCCTTCGTGCTGTTCGCGGGCGCAGGATTCTTCATCTTCTTCTTCGCCACCGCGTGGCTGCTCGGCCGTGAATATTTCGAACTCGCCGCGATGCGTTTCCGCTCGCCGGCGGAAGCCAAGGCGATGCGCAAGGACAACGCCGCGACCGTCTTCACCGCGGGACTGATCATCGCCGCCTTCGTGTCGATCCCGATCGTCAATCTGGCGACGCCGCTGTTCGGCATGGCCTTCATGGTCCACATGCACAAGCGGCTTTCGGGTTCGAGGCCGGAGCTGATCGAGCCGTCGCGGCGTACCAGCGTGCCCCGGGCTTAGTGTGTCTCGTGTTTAAGGCGTCTTGTGGTTAAGGTCTTGGGCTTGGCATCCGACCGATCGCGCGCAAACGGCACCAGCAGCAGTGCCAGGATGGCGACACAGGCGAGCATCGCCCAGGCTTCGTTGACGCTGAGCGCCAGCGAGGCCTTTTCGACCATCGGCCGGACGAGCGCCACGGCGGCATCGTCGGGCGGTCCCGGCGGCCGGTTGGCGAGCAGCGCCGGATCGAGCCCGATCGCCTTTGCCGCGCTGATATCTCCCGACAGCAGGCGCAACCGAAACTGTTCGGCGTAGATCGGGCTGCGGCCGTACAGGATGGTATCGATCAGCGCGATGCCGATGGCGCCGCCGAGATTCCGCATCAGGTTGAACAACCCGCTGGCGTCGGCGACTTCCGATTCAGGCAGTTCGCCGAGCGCGATGCGTGTCGGCGGCAACAGGCAGAACATGATGGCGACGCCGCGCACGATCTGCGGCCAAACCATCTCGTCGAAATCGGCGGTGCGCGGCGCCATGGCGCTCCAGCCGAGCCCCAGCGCAAACAGGGCAAAGCCGGCGCCGGTCAGCCAGCGCGCCCCGATACGGTTTTCCAGGATCGCCGCGACCGGTGCGGCGACAAGCTGCGCAACTCCCGTCACCAACATGATGGTGCCGATCTCGAAGGCGTCGTGCCGTCGCACGAAAGCGAGAAACACCGGCATCAGATAGACCGAGCCGAACAGGCCAACACCCAGGCAAAAACTCAGCGCGCAGCCGGCCGCAAAGGAACGACGCTTCAGCGTCGAGAGCCGGACCACCGGATGCTCGGCGCGCAACGAGCGACCAACGAACATCGCAAGGATGGCTAAGCTGCCGATCAGCAAAGCGATGCAGGTTGGCGACGACCAGCCGCGGTTTGGGGCTTCCTTCAATCCGATCTCGAGGCCGGCGAGCCCCGCCGTCAGCAGCGCGAGCGCGTACAAATCCAGCTTGGCGAGTTCACCCGGATCAGTACGCTGGCGCGGGAGCAGAAATGGCGTCACCGCAGCCGCGATCAACCCGGGGATGACGTTGATCAAAAACAGCCACGGCCAGGACCAATTGTCCGTGATCCAGCCGCCGACGATCGGACCGACCGTCGGCGCCAACACCGCGACCACGCCGCCGACCGTGGTCGCGATGGTATGAAGCCGGGACGGAAACAGCAAGAATACCGCGGAGAACACCGCAGGGATCAGCGCGCCGCCGGAAAATCCTTGCGCCACACGGAAAACAAGCAACATTGCAAAACTGCCGCTGAAGGCGCAGCCGACCGAGGCCAAGGTGAATAGCGTGACGGCTACGGCGAACAGCCACCGCAAGGTCAGGACGCGCGTGAACAGTCCGGTCAGCGGGATCGCGATGACCTCGGCGATCAAATAGGCGGTCTGAATCCAGCTCATCGCATCGGGAGAGATGCCGAGTTCGCGCCGGATCGTCGGCAGCGACGTCACCACCACCTGGATGTCGAGGATGGCCATGAACATGCCAAGGCACATCAACAGGAAGCCCACCCAGGTCCGTACCGGCGGGGTGCCGGTGCCTAGCTCTCGCCGGCCGTTCATGAAGCTGTGGATGCGGACCTTCCGCTGATCGCGGAAAGCGCGCGGGCTTCGGTTCGGATTCTGATCACGAGCACCGCGGCATTCAGGACCGTAAAGACCAGCGCCAGCAGCGGCAGATGCAACGCAAGGGGAAGCAGCGCGATCTCTCCGGCGACAACGGCGTAGTTTGGATGGGCAAGATATTTGTAGGGGCCCGCGACGACCAGCGGCTCGCCCGGCAACACGATGATGCGCGTGGTCCATCGCGGCCCCAGCGTTGCCAGGATCCACAGCCGCAAACCCTGCAGCACGACGAAGGCGGCCAGCGCTGCGAGATTGACGTCCTGCTCGCGACCCCAGATCCACAGGGCGATCAGCCAGGCCGCATGAACCGATACGACCAATGGATAGTGATTTGCGCCGATCTCCACCGCGCCACGGGCCAGCAATTTTCTGGTGTTGGCGCGGGACAGGACGAGTTCGCCCAACCGCTGCAGCGTCACCAGCGCCAGAATGATCGACGCGAAACTCACGCCGCGTGCCGCAGCGCGACGCAGCTTGCGGTGAAGCCGGGCCCGAGCGATGTCAGCAATGACCGCGCTGGAAGCCCTCGCGCGATGGCACGCTCGAGCACGAAGAGAACGGTCGGCGCCGACATGTTGCCGTAATTGGCGATGACCTCGCGCTCGTGATCGAGCGTTCCCTGATCGAGCGATAGCGCGTGCTCAAGGGCGATGATCACCTTTGTGCCGCCGGGATGGCAGATGAAGCGGCCGATATCGTCCACCGAAAGCGCCATCCGGGAAAGGAGCTCGGCGACTGCCGGCCCCATGTTTTCGTTAATGAAGCCGGGAATCGTCCGCTGAAAGATGACGCCAAAGCCTTCGGGATCGACGCTCCAGCCCATGATATCGAGCGTGTCGGGCCACAGTTTTTCGCCGCACGCCTCGATCTTGGTTGCGCCTCCGTCGCCGGCGCGCAGAATGACCGCCGCCGCGCCGTCACCGAACAGGCTGGCGGCGACGATATTGGCCTTGGTCAATTCGTCGTGGCGGACGGCAAGCGTGCAGAGTTCGAGCGCGACCAGCAGCACATTGGTGCCGGGCCGCGCCTGGGCCAGCCTCGATGCAATCGACAGGCCGGACACGCCGCCCGCGCATCCCAAACCGAACACCGGAACGCGCGACACATCGGCCCGAAAGCCGAGCTTGCCGGCGACGCGCGCCTCCAGCGTCGGCGTCGCGATGCCCGTCGAACACACGGTGACGACGGTGTCGATGTCGCCGGCCGACAAATCCGCACGCGACAACGCCTTGCGCGCGACATCGATGAACAGCGCTTCCGCGCCTTCGAGGAAAGCCGAGGTCCGCTCCGGCCAGCCGCGCCGCTCCATGTACCATTCCATGGGTTTGACGCCGTAACGATGGCGGATTCCGGTATTCGCAAACAGACTCGAAAGCGTTTCGAACTCCGGATAGCGCTCCGCAAGCACATCGCGCGCCGCTTTGAGAATTTGCGCCTGATGAAATTGATGTGGGGGCACCGAGGTCGCCAGCGAAACCAGCGCGGCCGTATCGATCATATTTCTGTCCCTGCCTATGGTGACCCCACAACATCAACCGCACGGTGATGCGAATATTTCAATGAGAGCCAGTCACCAATAACGGCCAACATTCACTATAAATTGAATGCAGCCATACGATGTCGCAACCGTGTGAGCGGCAGAGGTGTCGACGCGCTGTTCTGTCGTTTAAGTCCTACATCAGGGAATGCCGCGCCGCCGCTGTTTGCGGCAGACGGGCAGCATCAACGCGCCACCAGCGGGCAGCCGCCATCCGCCAGCGAACGGAACGCCTGATCGCCCGGTATCGTCCCGAGTATCTTGTAATAGTCCCACGATTTGGTGGATTCCGCCGGCGTCTTCACCTGCGCAAAATACATGTCGTGCACCAGGCGACCGTCTTCGCGCAGCCGGCCGTTCGTCACGTAAAAATCATTGACGGGAATTGCGCGCATCTTGGCCATGACCGCCTTTGCCTCGTCGGTGCCGGCAGCGGCGATCGCCGTCAGATAATGGCGTATCGCCGAATAAACGGCGGCCTGGGGCATCGTCGGCATTCTTCCATGCCGCTCGAAGAAGCGCTTTGACCAGACCCGGGTCTCGTCGTTGCGATCCCAGTAGAAGGCGGTGACGAATTTCAGCCCCTGCGCGGCCCGAAGCTCCATGCTGTGAACGTCGGAAATGAAGATCAGCAGCGCGACCGTGGTCTGATTTTTGGTCAGGCCAAACTCGTTGGCCTGCTTGACGGCGTTGACCATGTCGCCGCCGCCATTGGCGAAGGCGATGACCTTCGCGCCGGATGCCTGCGCCTGCAGCAGATAGGAACTGAAATCGGACGTGTTGAGCGGATGGCGCACGCTGCCGAGCACCTTGCCTCCGGCGGCCTTCACGGCGGCCGTAGCGTCCGCCTCGAGCGAGTGGCCAAAGGCATAATCGACCGTGATGAAGAACCAGGTGTCGCGCCCTTCGGCGACGGTCGCTTTCGCCAGGCTCGTCGTCAGGGCATAGCTGTCATAGATCCACGATGCTTCGTTCGCCGTGCACGATTTGCCGGTGAAAGCGGTGCTGCCGACGGCGCCTGCAATGGCGATCTTGTTGCGTTCGGCTGCGAGCTGCTCGACCGCGAGCGCCACGGCGGAATGATCGAAACCGATCGCCATGTCGACCTTGCCGACATCGAACCATTGGCGCGCGACGGCCGCACCGACGTCGGATTTGTTCTGGTGATCGGCGAACACGATCTCGACGGGCTTGCCAAGCACCGAACCGCCGGCATCCTCGACCGCCATCCGTGCGGCAACCACCGAGCCCGGACCGCCAAGATCGGCATAGAGACCGGACTGATCGTTGAGAACGCCGATCCTGACGACATCGTCGGAGACTTGCGCGTGCACTGCGGTCGCGCCGGTGCAAGCGACGGCAAGAGCTGAAACGAGCGCCAGATGCAATCGCACGGATCCCTCCCCGCAGTATTTTTTCATGGCCCTTGGATGGCGGACCTTGGCGGGCAGCCTATGCCTGCCTTTGCCCGCGGACAAGCGCGCGGGCCGACGATCACGCGCGCGATTCTGCATGACGGGGAGATGCTCGTGGGGCGGATTAGCCGACTTGTCCGCCGAAGCTCTTCGAGCAAAGGCGGAAGGCGTAATCCGCCGCTCCGGCTCGGCATCAGCCTACATTGCGCTTGCCCGCGATTGACGTCGAGGCATTGCCGATCCCTGTTTCAGGAAAGACCGCGATGACGATGACGCAAATGATTGTGGGGCATTCGGCGTAATAACGGATTACGCCTTCGGCTCAATCCGCCCTACGGGCTACGCGCTGGACTGCACCGTCACCGTAATACGCCGGCCGGTATCTTCACGGACGACACCACCGTAATGCGTACCCGCCTTCAGAAAACACTCATTAGCAGACGGACGCTCTGTCATCGCAGTACGGAGCAAATGTTTCGTGTTCCTTACCTCGAATGAGCCAGGATTTCACGCCGGCCAGGAAATATCGGACCATCGTAGCGATCTGATCTCCGCTCGACGGATTTGTCCATACATATCCGTATGTCCTCTCCGGTGACTTTATTCGCAGCGGGCCTTTAAATTCTGTTGGATCCAGACCACGCCGAGCACATTCATCTAGAAACTCCTGATTGACTAAGATCCGTGCACTCGTTTCGTTACTTGTCGAAAAAATAACGACCTCCTGTACCGCCAACCCAAGAGGGATGACCAGTAATCCTCCTGCAAGACACAACCATACCCATTTCCGGCGCATCACTTCATCGTCCAGAGCTCGTAGGTCGGATTTGCCGAAGGCGTAATCCGCCGCTCCGGCCCCCATCAGTCAATGCGCTCTCCTGTGCTTGATGTCGAGGCATTGTCATTCCTGTTGGGGGAAGACTGTGAGGACGACAGCGCAAAATGATTGTGAGCATTCGGCATAACGGCGGATTACGCCTTCGGCTCAATCCGCCCTACGGCTTATGCTGCGCCTCATGTCGAATTATCGTCGCGCGTTCGTTCCGGGCGGGTGCTGGTTCTTTACGGTCAACCTGCTGGAGCGACGGAAAACCCTGCTCGTCGATCATATAGCGACCTTGCGCGAGGCTGTCGCCACGACGCGCAAAAGCTATTGCTTCACGATCAACGCATTCGTCGTGCTGCCCGATCATGTGCATGCGGTCTGGAATTTGCCGCCTGGCGATTGCGATTTCTCCACGCGATGGCGACTGATCAAGAGCCGGTTCGCCAAAGCGCTGCCGAAGCGGGAGCAGCTTAGCGCCGTTCGCGTCGCACGCAACGAACGCGGCATCTGGCAACGCCAATTCTGGGAACATCTGATCCGCGACGAGGCCGATTATGCGCGGCACATCGAGTATTGTTATATCAATCCACTCAAGCACGGACTTGTCACGCGCGTGCGCGATTGGCCGTATTCCTCGTTTCATCGCGACGTCCGTGAAGGATTGTTTCCGCAGGATTGGGCCGGCGACAGCGAAACGAGCGGAGATTTCGGTGAGCGACGATGATCGGGCACGTTCGCCGTAACGGCGGATTACGCCTTCGGCTAATCCGCCCTACGCGATGCCGCTAGTTGAAGCCTCGAACGATGCGTTTGAGCGTTGCGAACAAATGTCCGATGAATCTGCCTGACGGGCAAATCGCCGGCTTGCCTGTCAATCCCGCACTATGAAAATATTCCTCTTTACGTCTGGGTAGACGCAGCACTACACATCCCGCCGTCTCATCCCCTAACGAGGGGCGTATCGCGATCGTCACGGACGTTGGGATGGGATGCGGTGGACGCGGCAGCGCCGGCGCGCAATCGTAGTCGTGGGGCGGGTCTCCCGTGAGCGACCACGGAGCGCGCAGACGAACGGCGCTGATGCGGACGGCAAAACCGTGTGGTCCTGGCACCCGTTGCTGGTGCTAAATCGGCGGAGGTGTTGCGAGCCCAACCGGGTTTCGCAGAACCATTAATCCGCCGATGACGGTGACAAGAGGAATTCGTCGCCGGGGAGAGCAAGGCATAAGCCGTTAAAACCATTCGCGTGCGGGAATGCCGGGTGATTTCCGGTGAACCTGTGGTGACTACCGCGTGCTTACTACCATTGCACGCGGGCTGCGGGTGCATCGGGCACCCGGCATTCCCCACGCCCTCAATTTCCAGGGCGGATGAATCTGCAAAACTCGGGCGTGTCGTGCCGCGAGATCGCGAACGCATGTTGGCTGTTTGAAAATCATATCGGAAGTGCTCGCGGTGGCCTCACGAACTACATCTAAACCGTCTTTTCCGGCCAGCGGCAGAGATCGTTGATCAGGCACACCTCGCAGCGCGGCTTGCGCGCCAGGCAGGTATAGCGGCCATGCAGGATCAGCCAGTGATGGGCATGCAGCATGAACTCGGACGGGATCACTTTCTCCAGGCCAAGCTCGACCTCGAGCGGCGTGTTGCCGGGCGCAAGCCCCGTGCGATTGCCGACGCGAAACACATGGGTGTCGACCGCCATGGTGTGTTCGCCATAGGCCATGTTGAGCACGACGTTGGCGGTCTTGCGCCCGGCGCCGGGCAGCGTCTCGATCTCGGCGCGGGTGCGCGGCACCTCGCCGCCGAACTCGGCGATCAGCTTCTCCGAAAGCGCGATGACGTTCCTGGCCTTGTTGCGATAGAGCCCGATGGTCTTGATGTAATCGCGCACCTTGTCTTCGCCGAGCGCGAGCATCTTTTCCGGCGTGTCGGCCACCGCGAACAGCGCGCGCGTCGCGCGGTTGACGCCGGCGTCGGTCGCCTGCGCCGACAGCACCACGGCCACCAGCAGCGTGTAGGGATTTAAATGTTCGAGCTCGCCCTTCGGCTCGGGATTGGCTTTCCGGAAACGGCTGAACGCCTCGTGGACCTCGGCAGGGGTCCAAGGATTTGGCTTCTGATGGCTTTGGCTTCGCTGGTGGTTTTGGCTTCGCTGATTTTTTCGCCACGCGCTTCGGCGGCGGCTCGGCGGCTTTTTTTGCCGGTTTTTTGGGCGTGGGTCGAACGGCAGGTTTTTTGGCGCTCTTGGCGCGGATGATTTTGGCCATGATCCGGGTATACTGACAGGCCATGACCGCAGGCAACGACTTTGATCCGGCGCTCGATCAGCCGATGCTCTTCTCGGCGCGGCTGACGCCGCATCGCTCGCTGAACCGCACTGGCTTTCTGGTGCTGATGGCGTTTCTCAGCCTTGTCAGCTTTGCAACCGGCGTGGCGTTTCTGCTGATGGGCGCGTGGCCGGTATTCGGCTTTTTCGGTCTCGACGTGCTCGTGATCTACTGGGCGTTCCGGATCAATTTCCGCCGCGCCGCCGCGAGCGAAGAAATTTCGGTGACGCCGTCGGAACTGCGCGTGCGCCGGATCAGCCACCGCGGCCATGTCGTGGAATGGGTGCTCAATCCGCTCTGGGTGCAACTCGACCAGAAGGGCGACGCCGAATTCGGCATCGAACGGCTTTATCTGCTCTCAAGGGGCCGCCGCGTCTCGGTCGGGAGTTTTCTGGGTCCCGACGAAAAAGCAAGCTTTGCCAAAGCCTTACTGGCCGCGCTACAGACCGCCAAACGGGGCATCAGTCTACAATCCATTGTAGACGCTTGATTTGAAAACGCGATGGAATCCCTTGTCGGAAATCGGGTGGTTTGAACCTCGCATGCGTCCTACATCAGATCCCATGATGACACTTGCCATAAATGACCAGCGCCTGGCCAAGCCAGGCCCCCAGAACGCCGCGCTGCGCGACTATGATTCAGTGCGCCGCGCCATCGCTTTCATCTCGGAGCACTGGCGTGCGCAGCCGACCATCGAGGCGATGGCCGACGCCGCCGCCGTGACGCCGGACGAACTGCACCATCTGTTCCGCCGCTGGGCCGGGCTGACACCAAAGGCTTTCATGCAGGCGTTGACGCTGGATCACGCCAAGGGCCTGCTGCGCGATTCCGCCAGCGTGCTCGATGCGGCCCTCGATTCCGGCCTCTCGGGCCCGGGCCGGCTGCACGACCTGTTCGTCACCCATGAGGCGATGTCGCCGGGCGAATGGAAGGGCGGCGGCGCCGGCATGACCTTGCGTTACGGATTTCATCCGTCTCCGTTCGGCACGGCGATCGTGATCGCGAGCGGCCGCGGGCTCGCGGGCCTGGCCTTCGCCGATCCCGGCGAGGAGCAAACATCCTTTGCCGACATGAAGCGGCGCTGGCCGAACGCAACCTATGTCGGAAGATCGCGACGGCACCGCGGATCTCGCGCAACGTATCTTCGACACCAGACTGTGGCGGGCGGACCAGCCGCTGCGCGTGGTCCTGATCGGCACCGATTTCGAAGTGCGGGTGTGGGAAACGCTGCTCAAGATTCCGATGGGCCGCGCGGTCTGCTATTCCGACATCGCCAACAAGATCAAGAATCCGAAAGCATCGCGCGCGGTCGGTGCGGCCGTCGGCCGCAATCCAGTGTCGTTCGTGGTGCCCTGCCATCGCGCACTCGGCAAAGGCGGCGCGCTGACCGGCTATCACTGGGGCATCACGCGGAAACAGGCGATGCTTGGCTGGGAAGCCGGACAGGTGGGATTGCACTAAGAGCGAAAATGCTCCGGTGTTTGCAAGTTCATGCGGCGCTTCCGAACGGCACGATTTTGTTGCCGGCGTCGTGCCCGATGTCGGCACGGCCCAACCAGGGAATGCCGGACTTTTGGCACCAGTGGCGGGCGACTTCCTCCTCGTTCATGCCGAAGTCCGGATCGTTCGGCGTGATGTCGCTGCAACGGCCCAGCATGATGCCGGCCGCCCGCCTGACCGCAGGGTTGCCAGTGATGTGAAACAGCGACCTGTCGATCCGGTACATCGCCTCCGACACCTCCTCCAACATGAGCACATGGCCGTCGAAGTCAGGCTGGTACGGCGTCCCGAGCAAGTGACTGAGGATCGTCATGTTGAATGCCGCCGTCTTGTCCGAACGACGGACGGCCGGCTCCAACGCTTCGGGCGCGCGGTCGATGATCCAGGCCAGCGCCCGCCCGATCGCGGCATCGCCCCCGTCCCGGACGATGTCCTGCACCACCGGACCATGCGCCACGGAATTGAAGCCGGCCCGATAGAGTGCAGCCAGCAGCATGCCGCCGTCGCTATAGCCCAGATAGGTCTTTCGCCTCGACGGCGGCGTCAGGCCGGACATGACCGCCTCCACCACACGGCAGGCGCCGTAACCGCCGCGGGCGAACCACACCGCGTCGAAACTTTCGTCATTGGCGATGTCGAGGAAGGCCTGTGCGCGCGTTTCGTCGTCGCCTGCGAAATGTCCGATGCGAAGCAAAACACTGCGGATGGAAGAAAATCTCCGGCGGCCTGTCCGGATACAGCGATGCCGCCAGCGCCTGCACTCTCGTCGGCAACTTCCGGCGACATCCGCGACGCCGGCGCGACGACGCCGATCCGGCACTTTTCCTTGCTCATTCTGCCGCCCCGCCTGCGTTGCACTTGATCGGCAACGCTTGTAGATTCCGCCAATGTCCGGGCTTGGAGATTACTTTTTTTGCGGCGTCGGCGGTAGTGGCATGACCCCCCTCGCTCTGATCATCCAGGCCAGGGGCGATCGGGTCGAGGGTTCGGACCGCGCGCTCGACCAGGGCCGCAACACCGAAAGATTTGATTTCCTGCGTGCGCGTGGCGTCTCGCTGCATCCGCAGGATGGCAGCGGCGTTCGCCGGGCCGGACAAATCCTCGTCACTTCCGCCGCCGTCGAGGAAACGATCCCCGACGTGCAGGCCGCGCGTCGCGTCGGCGCCGCCATTACGACGCGCGCGAGGCTTCTCGCCGACCTCTTCAACGGGGCCGCCCTGGGCGTTGGCGTCGCCGGCACGAGCGGAAAGTCCACCACGGTCGGCATGATCGGCTGGATCCTGCATCGCGCCGGAAAGAGCCCGACCATCATGAACGGCGCCGATATGAAGAACTTCGTCGCCGCGGACTCGCCGTTCGCCAGCGCCAGGATCGGCGAAGGCGAGACGTTCGTGAGTGAGGTGGACGAGAGCGACGGCTCGATTGCGTTTTTCGAGCCGCGTATCGCGGTCGTGAACAACATCTCGCTCGACCATAAATCGATGGACGAACTGCGCAGCCTGTTCCGGGGCTTCAGCGTCAAGGCGGAGACGGTGGTGCTCAATCTCGACAATCCGGAAACCGCCGCCCTCGTGCCCGATTTGAAGCCGGGACAGGCGATGACCTACAGTTTGACCGATGCGCGGGCCGATCTCCTCGCCTCAATGCCGGCCGCCTCGCCGGCCGGCATCGCCTTCCGGCTCACAGCGCGCGACACCGGCGAGGCCGTCGAGGTGAAGCTGCAAGTTCCAGGACAGCATAATGTCGCGAACGCACTCGCCGCGCTCTGCGCCGCCAAGGCATGCGGCGTGGCGCTGGCAGATGCCGCGGGCTATCTCGGTGAATTCAGCGGCATCCGGCGGCGGCTGGAGGTTGTGGGCACCGTCAATGGTGTGACGGTGATCGACGATTTTGCCCATAACCCCGACAAGATATCGGCCACGCTCGAGACCATGCACGCGTTTCCCGGCCGCCTGCTGCTGATGTTTCAGCCGCATGGCTACGGCCCGATCCGCTTGATGAAAGACGCTCTGGTGGACTGCTTTGCGAACGGCCTGCACGGTGAGCGACGTTCTGCTGATGCCCGAGCCCGTCTATTTCGGCGGCACGGTCGACCGCAGCGTCGGCAGCCGTGAAATCGTTGGCGAAATCGAGCGACGCGGCCGAAAAGCCCTAGCCCTGCCGGATCGCATCGCTTGCGGCGATAGCCTGGTCAAGTTGGCCCGTCCCGGCGATCGCATCCTGGTCATGGGAGCCCGCGACGATTCGCTTTCACTATTCGCGCATGAACTGCTGCAACGGCTTGCGCCATAAGGCGGGTGCGCGCGCTTAACGCGCGCTCACGCCGCCAGATCGAGCTTCGACGCAACAGTGGAGTCGGCATTGAGCCGGTAGATCACGGGTGCGCCGGTCGCAAGTTCGCGCTTCAGTATCTGCTCCGGCGTCAGTTTCTCCAGCACCATGATCAGCGCACGCAGCGAATTGCCATGGGCCGCGACCAGCGTGCGTTCACCGCGCAGCACGCCCGGCAAGATTTCCTGGACGTAATAAGGCAGCGTGCGCGCCAGCGTGTCCTTCAGGCTCTCGCCGCCGGGCGGCGGCACGTCATAGGAACGCCGCCAGATCAGCACCTGATCCTCGCCCCATTTCTTGCGGGCGTCGTCCTTGTTGAGGCCGGAGAGATCGCCGTAATCGCGCTCGTTGAGCGCGAGATTCCGTTTGGTCGGCAATCCGGTCTGGCCGATTTCGGCGAGCGCCAGATCGAGCGTGTGCTGCGCGCGTGTCAGCACGGAGGTGAAGGCGACATCGAACGACAGCCCCTGCGCCTTCAGTTTGCGTCCGGCCTCCTTGGCCTCCGCAACGCCCAGTTCGGTCAGGTCAGGATCCTTCCAGCCGGTGAAGAGATTTTTCAGGTTCCATTCGCTCTGGCCATGACGCACGAGCACAAGAAGGCGGTCGCTCATTCCCACAATTCCGTTTTCGATTTCGATTGGTCGTTCAGAAGTCAGCAAGCCCGAGCACGTCGGTCATCGTGTAGAAGCCGGGCTTCCTGCCGCGCGCCCACAGCGCGGCTTTCACGGCGCCTTGCGCGAACATGGTGCGATCCTCGGCCCGGTGCGTCAGTTCGATGCGTTCCATGGGACCTGCGAAAATCACACTGTGATCGCCGGTGACGCTGCCGCCACGAAGCGACGCAAAGCCGATATCGCCCGATCGCCGCGGACCGGTGTTGCCGTCGCGGCCCCGCGCCGACCGGGCGTGGAGGTCGATGCCGCGGCCGGCGGCGGCGGCTTCGCCGAGCATGAAGGCGGTGCCCGACGGCGCATCGATCTTGGCCTTGTGGTGCATTTCGAGAACTTCGATGTCGAAACTTTCGTCCAGCGACCGTGCGACCCGCTTGGCCAACGCCGCCAGCAGATTGACGCCGAGGCTCATATTGCCGGACTGCACGACGACCGCACGCGACGTCACGCTCTTGATGACGGCCATGTCGGACGCAGACAGACCCGTCGTCCCGACGATATGAACCAGGCCGCGCTCGGCGGCGATCGCGACATTGGCGATGGTTGCGGCAGGCACGGTGAAATCCAGAATGCCGTCCGCGTTCGCCGACAGCGCCCACAGATCGGCCGAGAGTTTGACGCCATTTTCGGGCAGGCCCGCCAGTACGCCGGCATCCTTGCCCAGCAGTTCCGAGCCCGGCGCTTCCAGCGCGCCAGTCACGACCGCCCCCGGCGTCTCCGAAATGACGCGCGTCAGCGCGCGGCCCATCCGGCCGCCGGCCCCCGCAACGATCAAACGCATGTCGGCCATCGCTTCACCTCTTTACGCCCTATAGCGGGCGCGGGCTGTTCCGGCAACCGATGGGGCCTGCCAAGATCAGGGCTGCGGGCCGTCATAACCCTCGATGATGACGAGATCGGCGTTCGAATGCGGCTGCCGCACCTTGATGTTTTCCTGATATTCCGGAGACCGATAGCAGGCCAGCGCCGTCTCGTAGTCGGGGAATTCGATCACCACGTTGCGCGACCGGCTTTGGCCTTCGATAGCGGTGAATTTGCCGGCACGCACGACGAAGCGTCCACCGAATTTCTTGAAGATGGCCGGGTTGGCCGCTGCATAGGCCTTATAGCCTTCGTCATTGTGAACGTCGACGCGCGCGATCCAGTATCCTTTTGCCATTTCCGCTCTCCTCCTTGTTGGTCAACCCAGCGCCTGCGCGATTTCAGCCTGAATGGCATCCGCCGCCGCCTTCGGATCGGCGGCCTCGGTAACCGGCCGCCCCACCACCAGATAATCGGCTCCGGCCGCAATCGCCCGCGCCGGTGTCATGATGCGCTTCTGGTCGCCGGTTGCAGCCCCCGCGGGCCGGATGCCCGGGGTCACCAGAATTCATCTGGTGTCCGACGATCTTGCGCAAGGCAGCCGCCTCTTCCGGCGAACTCACCAGCCCGTCGACGCCGAGCACCTGCGCCTGCTGGGCGCGCGCTTCGACGAGATCGGACACGTTGAGGCGATAGCCGGCGGCATGGAGATCGCCGTCGTCATAGGAGGTCAGCACGGTGACGGCGAGGATCTTCAAGCCAGATCCCGCGCGCGCCTCGACCGCAGCCTTCATGGTCTGCGGATAGGCATGCACGGTGAGGAAGGTCGCACCCAATGTGGCGACGCTCTCGACGCCGCGCGCAACCGTGTTGCCGATATCGTGCAGCTTGAGATCGACGAAGACTTTCTTGCCGGCGCTTGCGAGTTGGCGGACCAGCGGCAATCCGCCGGCGTAAGCGAGCTGATAGCCGATCTTGTAGAAGGTCACGCTGTCGCCGAGCCGCGCAATCATCGCTTCCGCCTCGGCCGTGCCGGGCAGATCGAGCGCCACAATCAAGCGGTCTTTCGGAGCGATATTGGCTGGCTGCATCTCACCTCACATCATGCGTTGGGACAGGTCGATCAATTGCCGCACCAGCGCTTTCAGCGCCTCGATATCGGCAGGATGTTTCAGGCGCTCCATCTCGTCATAGGCCTCGTCCGCGAATGACAGCGCGAACTGGTTCGGAATGACGGTCGCATGGCAGGCGGAAAGAATCAGCCGCAGCGCCGCCAGCGCACGCGTGCCGCCGAGACGGCCGCCGGAGGCGGCTGCGATCGCAAACATTCGCTCGCGAAATACCTGGCCGCGGGTCTCATGCGTGTCCTGTACCCGGCTGACCCAGTCGATGGTATTTTTGACCAGCGCCGGCACCGAGGAATTATATTCCGGCGTCACGATCAGCACGCCATGATGGGCTGACATCATGCGCTTGAGGTTGACCGCATTTTTCGGCACGCCGGATTTCACCTGCAGGTCGCCGTCATAGATCGGCAGTGGAAAATCCGACAGCGAGATGCGGGTGACTTCGGCGCCGGATTGCGCCAGCTCGTGTGCGGCCACGGCCGCCAGCCTCGCATTGAGCGAGCCTGATCGAAGCGATCCCGGAATCACGAGGATTTTCAGCGCGGACATATCTTTGAAATCGCACTCGGGGCCAACCCGCCATGCAACGCGCCGGCGAGCATTTTCTCCGAAAATGCTCTTAACGGATAACCGGCGCGTATTCTATTCGCAAATCCGGCACCCGCTTGTGCGGAATGCGCCGTATCAGCCCTTGCGATACACCCAGACCCGGGCGGGCGGAAGATTCATCCAGATCCGCTCGGAAGCTTCGGTGGACACACCCGGCAGCGATTTCGGGATCGGCGGCGCGACCGAATAGGTGAACTGTACGAAGGGCGCGCCTGGCGCGAGCGCGGCGAAGGCGTCGCGGATCAGTTTCAGGCGCGTCAGCATCGGCTTGGTGACGAGCGGAAGGCCGGAGACCACCGCCGAGGCGGGATCTTCGAGCACATTCCAGAGCGAGTCGCGCAGCGCATAGGCATCGCCCTGCACTACCTTGGCTTGCGGATAGCGGTCGCGCAGCAGTGCGCAGAAGCCCGGATTATATTCAACCAGGACGAGACGCTTTTGATCGACGCCATGTTCGATCAATGCGTTGGTGATCGCGCCGGTCCCGGGCCCAAGCTCGACGACGGGTCCTTCGGATTGGACATCGACATATTGCGCCATGGTGCGGGCGAGCATGCGGCTTGACGGCATCACCGCGCCCATATGCAGCGGCTTCTCGATCCATGAACGGAGAAAGCGAACCTCGTCGTCAAGACGGAGAGGCTTCTTCAACTTCAACGCACGCACGGACGATTGCAGAGGCATGTCGCTACCAGGCGGGACCGCACGCGTGCGGGAATGTCAGAAAACAGTCACAAAGACGTATAGGGCCAAGCTGATGTGGTCAAGCTAAACGGTTACTGCGGGGCCGCGCGGTTACCGAAGAAGTCCTTGACCTTAGTAAAGAAACCCGCCGCCTCCGGCTGGGTTGCACCGGACGACAGCTTTTCGAACTCGGCCAACAATTCCTGCTGCTTCTTGGTCAGATTCTGCGGCGTTTCGACCATGACCTGAACATACATGTCGCCGGTCTGGCGTGAACGCAGCACCGGCATGCCCTTTGATGCAATGCGGAAACGCCGGCCGGACTGCGTCCCCGACGGCACTTTCACCTTGGTCTTGCCCTTGTCGATGGTCGGCACCTCGAATTCACCGCCAAGTGCTGCGGTCACCATCGAGATTGGAACCCGGCAATGCAAATCGGCGCCATCGCGCTGGAAGAACTGATGCGCGGTCAGCGACAGGAAAATGTAGAGATCGCCGGGCGGCCCGCCGCGGACACCGGCTTCGCCTTCGCCAGCCAGCCGAATGCGGGTGCCATCTTCGACGCCTTGCGGAATGTTGACCGACAAGGTGCGGTCGCGCGTCACCCGTCCCGAGCCGGAGCAGGAAGGACAGGCGTCCTCGATCATCTGGCCGCGGCCCTGGCAGCCTGGGCAGGTGCGCTCCAACGTGAAGAAGCCCTGAGCCTGCCGGACCCGACCCTGCCCACCGCACATCGAACAGGTCTTCGGCTTGGTGCCGGCCTTGGCGCCGGTACCCGAGCAGGGCTCGCAGGTGACGGAAACCGGAATCTCGATCTGGGCGGTCTTGCCCAGAAAAGCCTCTTCCAGCGTGATTTCCATGTTGTAGCGCAGATCGGCGCCGCGCTCGCGGCCACCACCGCGGCCGCCGCGCTGTCCGGCCATGCCGAACAAATCCTCGAAAATATCGGAAAATGACGAGGCGAAGCCTGCGCCAAATCCGGGGCCGCCACCGCCCATGCCCTGTTCGAACGCCGCATGGCCGTAGCGGTCATAGGCGGCGCGCTTGTCGCCGTCCTTCAGGACTTCGTAGGCCTCGTTGATTTCCTTGAACTTCACTTCGCTCGACGCATCGCCCGGATTCTTGTCCGGATGCCATTTCATCGCGAGCTTGCGGAAGGCCGCCTTGAGCTTCGACTCGTCTGCGGTCCGGTCGACTTCCAGGGTTTCGTAATAACAGCGCTTGGTGGACATCCGTCAGATCCGCCCGAAATTCATACCCAGGGTGCATCGTGAAAAGATGCAGCCTTCGGCTTAACGAAAAATGACCCCCACCCACCGAGACGCAAAAGGCGCTCTTTGGAATGGGGGTCATGATCGAAAGCCCGCTTACGCCGATTTCTTGTTGTTCTTGTCGTCGTCGACCTCGGTGAATTCCGCGTCGACGACGTCATCCTTCGCGGCATCCTTGGCCGCGTCGCGGGCGGCATCGCTCTCGGCCTGCTGCTTGTACATGGCCTCGCCGAGCTTCATCGAAGCCTGCGCCAGCGTATTGGTCTTGGCCTTGATCGCCTCGGCATCGTCGCCCTTCAGCGCTTCCTTCAGGTCGCTGACGGCGTCTTCGATGGCGCGGCGCTCGCTTTCCTCGACCTTCGAACCATGTTCGGCCAGCGCCTTCTCGGTGGAATGCACCAGGCTATCGGCATGGTTCTTGGCGTCGACCGCCTCGCGGCGCTTCTTGTCCTCGGCCGCATTGGCCTCGGCGTCCTTGACCATCTTCTGGATGTCGGCTTCCGACAGGCCGCCGGATGCCTGAATCCGGATTTGCTGTTCCTTGCCGGTCGCCTTGTCCTTGGCCGAGACGTTGACGATGCCGTTGGCGTCGATGTCGAACGTCACCTCGATCTGCGGCATGCCGCGCGGGGACGGCGGAATGCCCATCAGGTCGAACTGGCCGAGCACCTTGTTGTCGGCCGCCATTTCGCGCTCGCCCTGGAAGACGCGGATGGTGACGGCGTTCTGGTTGTCCTCGGCGGTCGAGAACACCTGGCTCTTCTTGGTCGGGATCGTGGTGTTGCGATCGATGATGCGCGTGAACACGCCACCGAGCGTCTCGATGCCGAGCGACAGCGGGGTCACGTCGAGCAGCAACACGTCCTTGACGTCGCCCTGCAGCACGCCGGCCTGGATCGCCGCACCGATGGCGACGACTTCATCGGGGTTGACGCCCTTGTGCGGCTCCTTGCCGAACAATTGCTTCACCACTTCCTGGACCTTCGGCATGCGGGTCATGCCGCCGACCAGCACCACTTCGCCGACTTCGGCGGCGGTGAGGCCCGCGTCCTTTAGCGCCTTGCGGCACGGCTCGATGGTCTTCTGAACGAGATCGTCGACCAGCGCCTCGAACTTGGCGCGCGTCAGCTTCATCGTCAGATGCTTCGGTCCGGTCTGGTCGGCCGTGATGAACGGCAGATTGATTTCGGTCTGCGTGGTCGAGGACAATTCGATCTTGGCCTTTTCGGCGGCCTCCTTCAGGCGCTGCAAGGCAAGCTTGTCGTTGCGCAGGTTGATGCCCTGCTCCTTCTGGAACTCATCGGCGAGGTAGCTGACGAGCCGCATGTCGAAGTCTTCACCGCCGAGGAAGGTGTCGCCGTTGGTGGACTTCACTTCGAACACGCCGTCGCCGATCTCGAGGATCGACACGTCGAACGTGCCGCCGCCGAGATCGTACACCGCGATGGTGCCGGTCTTCGTCTTGTCGAGACCATAAGCGAGCGCGGCCGCGGTCGGCTCGTTGATGATGCGCAGCACTTCGAGGCCGGCGATCTTGCCGGCGTCCTTGGTGGCCTGGCGCTGCGCGTCGTTGAAATAGGCGGGAACGGTAATGACGGCCTGATCGACCTTCTGGCCGAGATGGGCTTCCGCGGTCTCCTTCATCTTCTGGAGAATGAAAGCGGAGACCTGCGAGGGCGAATAGGTCTTGCCGTCGGCTTCGACCCAGGCGTCGCCGTTCGACGCCTTCACGATCTTGTAGGGGACGAGCTTCTTGTCCTTCTCGACCATCGGGTCGTCATAGCGGCGGCCGATCAGGCGCTTCACCGCGAAGAACGTGCGCTCGGGATTGGTCACCGCCTGACGCTTGGCGGGCTGGCCGACGAGGCGCTCGCCGTCATCGGTGACGGCGACGATCGACGGCGTCGTGCGCATGCCCTCTGCGTTCTCGATGACCTTCGCTGTCTTGCCATCCATTACGGCGACGCACGAATTCGTGGTGCCGAGATCGATCCCAATGACCTTTCCCATGGTCCTCATATCCTTCTTTTTGCGGCAGGTTGGCTGGGCCCTGACGGCGCACCTAACCAAACCCCCAGACGTTCAACTATTCGCGATATTGCGACGGTGAGCCTCATATAGGAGGGGGGGTCCACCCTGCAAGGACCGAACGCCACCTTAGGGCCTGAAAAGGCTGATGTTTGAAAGATTGTGTCAGCCGGGGACGGGGGCTGCGGGCCTGAAAACAAACTGGCAACGGAGCCGGTGCGCCCACGGGACCAGCCCCGATCGGGGGAACGGACGCTGGTACCGCCCTGTTGCAGGGACATCAAAACCGCTAAAAGCGGTCCAATTGAGATAAGGCCCTAAGCCCCAAGGTCCTTGAACCCAAAAACGCTGCGCCGGCCGACCATTGAACGGCCTCAATGCAAACCCGGTAGATTTTCATGATGCCCATTCGACTATTCGCTGCGGTTGCCCTCTTTGTCGCCGCCATATCCCCTGCGTTTGCGGCGGACCCGGTTTTCCCGCCGGGGGCCCGGGTCGGCATGACGCCCTTGGTCGGCCTCGCCAAAGCCAAATCGTTCGTCGGATTCGAGACCGAGGATCGGGGCGTCAAGGTGCTGGTGACGGACCTGCCGGCCGAGGCCTATGGTGAAGTCGCCAACGCTTTCAAGGCCAATCCCGGCGGTACCGGCGGGGTCAAGCCGGAGAGCATCGAGACGTCAGCGGGGCTCGCCTACTACACCGTGGAGAACGCCAAGGAAAACACCAAGGATGGCGCCACCAATGTCCGGCGCTATTCGATGATCCTGCCGGGCCCCGCCTTCTCCGGCTATGTCGCCGTGCAAGTGCCGGAAAATGCCTCGAAGATTTACACCGACGAGGCCGTGCGCCAGATGTTCGCCTCGGCCGTGATCCGCAACGAGGTACCGGTCAGCGAGCAACTCGAGCTGCTGCCGTTCAAGATCGACGAGCTCTCCAGTTTCAGGAATGTCCGTACCCTGGCGCCGGGCGCCGCGCTCATTCTGGCCGATGGCGATGAAAAGACCGGCTTCGAGGTCGCGCCGTTCATGATCATCGGCCTCATCGGTTCGGCCCCAGGACAACCCGACGACCGCGGCCGCTTCGCCCAGCAGATCGCAACCACGATTCCCGGCGTGCGCGACGGCCGGATCACGATGTCCGAACCGGTCCGCATCGACGGCCAGCCCGGCTACGAGACGCGCATCGACGCCACCAGCGGCAAGGACAATACCCCGGTTACCATCGTGCAATGGTTGCGGTTCGGCGCCCAGACCTCGCTCCGCATCATCGGCAGCTCGCCGCGCGACGACTGGACGAAAGCCTTTCCGCGTTTCCGCGCCGTACGCGACGGACTGCATCCGCGCTAGGGCGCATGACGCGGAAACTGGACGCCGCGTTTACCGAAAAATCATGCGCAAACACAAGCTAAAGCGCGATGACGATCTTGCCTAAAGCCATCACGCTTTAGGCGTCAGCGCGCTTTGAGAATATCGATACCGTTGATCGTCTCCGCCAATCGGTAATCGCTCAACAGGCCGGCGACGTCAGGATGCGACCGCAGCCATGCGCTCCAGTGGCCGGTCAGATTATCCACCAGCACCACACTTGGCCGGATGCGATTGAAATCTTCGATCATCATCGCGCGTTCGCGGGCCGCATAGCCATCCAGCACCGGATCGGCCTGCGGTCCGATCATGCCGTGTTGGCGCATGTATGTGAGATAGGTACTCGATCCACAGTCCCTGCTGCCGCGAGACCCAGGTGCCGTTCAGAGCGCGAACCAGCGGATGGCCGAGCCCGGGCTCCGCGGTAATAGCCAGAATTTTGGGATTGGGTCCAAGCCGCGCGACCGCGGCCTGGAGCGGCCGCGCATCGAAAGCATAATCGAACCACAGCATGGATCGCGCGAACAAAACCACAAACAGGGCAATCCCGCCCGCCTGAAAGGCGCGATCAAGCGCGGTGCGCGGCGTGTTCGACACCAGCGCATGGCCGAGCGCGAGCAGCCCGAGCGCGAGCATCGGATACGAATGATAGGGCCAGCCCTTGCGCTGCAGGAAGAATACAGTTGCGAAACCCAGCGACGTGGTCAAGCAACAGCAGGCATGCCGCGTCGATTCTGTCGTGCCGTTTCAGGACAATCGTTAGAAAAATCACAACGCCCCAAGATCGGCAGCGCCGGTTTTTCCAGAAGCGCCGGGAGCGAGAGGCCGATGGGAAGATAGATATCGCGGACCAGAGGCACCATCACGGTGAAGAACTCCGGGAAAAACGCGATCACGCTTGCGGCGTAGAGCAGGGCGATCGCCGCGGCGGTCAGGTTTTCCAGCGCAAAGACCACTTTCCACGATCGCAAATAGATCGCGAGACAGCCAACGGCACACAATATCCCGATCGCGAAATGCGGCTTGAACGATACCGCAAGACCTGCGCCACAGCCCGCAATAACGGCCGTCCAGGCCGAAGGTGACTCCCCCTTCATGCGCACGGCAAAGACGGCGAGCAGCGGCAACAGTTCCACGATGGCGATGTGCTCGCGCTGGCCGAATGCCTGCATCGGCAGGATCGCTAGCACGGCAAATCCGAGCGGCAGCCAGCAGCGAACTTGTTGCGCCCGGAAGGACAGACGAGGGCTTCAATATGCGCGCAACGATCGCAAGCGAGACGAATATGGCGGCGAATATCAGGCTGTCGGTCACGGTTTCGACCGGCAACCCGATCGCGCGCGCGATGACGATGCCGGGCATGTAGATCAGGACCGCCATCGGCGGATTGGTCTCTAGCACATCGACATACAGACGCTGACCGTCCAGAACCCGTTCGCCGACGGTGAGAAGCCAGCTCACATCGGTGTTCGCGGCAAGCACGTGCCGCAGGACGATGGCCGTTGCAAACAAGATGGCGATCGAAATCAGGGATCGCAGCGCAAACGCGGTCGTCGGCCGGTGCGCCAAGGGCGGCCCAGCCTCAATATGCATCGTCATGATTGTACTCTTATAAGATTATAAGATCAGACCATGCGCTAGAGGATCATCATTAAGAACTCGTTGCGCATGACGCGCCCACGGCCCGGATTCGGGACAGGATTTGCGCCAGAACCGGCGACGAAACCTGCTTTACGCCCCCTTTGCGACCTGATTTTCTGGCTCATATCTTCACGGGGAGATGCACCATGTTGGATCGAAGGCGGATTCTCGGAGGTCTCGGCATGACGACCATCGCAACCGTGGTTTCCGGACGGCTTGGGGCGGCTACACCGATCAAACCCGACGACGCATCGGCGCTGCTGGTGATCGACGTCCAGAATTGTTTCCTGCCCGGCGGCAGCCTCGCGGTCAAAGACGGCGATCAGGTGATTGCGGTGATCAACCGCATGGCAAAAAGTTTTGCCAATGTGGTGATGACCCAGGACTGGCATACGCCGGGCCATGTCTCGTTCGCGTCGACACATTCGGGCAAGAAGCCGTTCGAGACCATCGATGTGGCCTACGGCAAACAGGTATTGTGGCCCGACCATTGCGTGCAGGGAACCGACGGCGCCTCGCTGTCGAAGGATTTATCGATCCCGCAGGCCGGGCTCGTCATCCGCAAGGGATTTCACAGGGATGTCGACAGCTATTCGGCCTTCACCGAGGCAGACGGCAAGACCACGACCGGGCTTGCCGCCTATCTGAAGGCGCGCAAGATCAAGCGCGTGTTCGTGGCCGGCCTCGCCACGGATTTCTGCGTGGCGTGGACCGCACTCGATGCGCGCAAGGCCAGTTTCGAGACTTACGTGGTGGAAGACGCCTGCCGCGGCATCGATACGCAGGGCTCGCTCGCCAAAGCCTGGGCCGATATGGCCAAGGCCGGCGTCAAGCGTATCCAGTCCGGCGATATCGCGGCTTAACTTTGCTTCGGGCCTAACTTTGCTCCGACGGCCGCTGTCGCTTTCACCCCGCCCTTCGACACGCCGACCAGCGCCGGGCGCAGCACGCGATCGCCGATCATGTAGCCGGCCTGCACGACCTGCACCACCGTGCCCGACGGGACCGACGGATCGGGAACTTCGTACATCGCCTGCTGGAAATTCGGATCGAATTTTTCACCCGACGGATCGAATTTCTTGACGCCGTTCTTCTCGAGCGTGTTGAGCAGCGAGCGCTCGGTCAGCTCGACGCCTTCGATCAGCGCCTTGAGGCCGGGATCGGCGGCGGCCTTGGCTTCGGCTGGAACCGCATCGAGTGCGCGCTGCAGATTATCGGCGATATCGAGCACGTCACGCGCGAAACCGGTGATGCCATAGCTCCTGGCATCGGCAACCTCCTTGGCGGTGCGCTTGCGCAGGTTTTCCATCTCCGCCAGCGTGCGCAGCATCTTGTCGCGCGCGTCGGCCGCTTCCTTGGTCAACGCCTCCACCGATCCTTCTTCGGGATCGTCGGGCATGATGTAGGGCTTGGAGACCACGGGCTCGCCGGTCTGCGCGGGATTTGCCGCGTCTTCATTCGGCCGGTTCGGATCGGTCATAATGCTGCCTTCTCAAAAAACCGTCTGGTTAAATGGGGATTTGCTGGCCGGGATATCGTGCTTTGGGCGACGAAAATCAAGCGTTCATACGGCAATCCGGGGTGGGGCCAGAGCGTTTTCGAGCGAAGTGGATACCGGTTCGCATAAAGAAAGCGCGTCAAAACAAGAATCTAGAGCTTCGGTTCTAATCAGAACCGAAGCTCTAGCCGCCCAGCATCCGGCTGACGATGCGCGCGGCGTAATCCACGGTCGGGATAACCCGGGCATAGTTGAGCCGCGTCGGCCCGATCACGCCGAGAACGCCGACAATGCGGCCCGCGGCGTCGCTATAGGGCGCGATGATGGTGGAGGAACCCGACAGCGAGAACAGTTTGTTCTCCGATCCGATGAAGATACGCACTCCTTCGGCGCGCTCGGCCCGGCCCAGCAGATCGATGACGCCGCGCTTGGTCTCGAGATCGTCGAACAGCGATTTGACGCGCTCAAGGTCTTCGAGCGCATGCAAATCTTCCAGGAGATTGGCGTGTCCGCGCACGATCAACTGGCGGTCCTCGTTGTCGCCGCCGGACCAGCTCGCGATACCGGCGGCGATCACCTTCTGTGTCAGCTGGTCGAGTTCGGTGCGGCTTTGCGTCAGCGCGGTTTCGAGTTCGAGGCGCGCTTCGGCGAGCGTCCGCCCGCGAATGCGCGAATTGAGGAAATTGGTCGCTTCGGTCAGCGCGGAAGAGGGCACACCGGGCGGCAAAGTGAGCACGCGATTTTCGACCTGGCCGTCTTCGCCGACCAGCACCACCAGCGCGCGTTCCGGCTCCAGCCGCACGAATTCGATATGTTTGAGCCGCGAATTGGATTTCGCGGTCAGCACCACGGCGGCGGCGCGGGTCAGGCCGGATAGCCGCGTCAAGGCTTCGCCAAGGGCCGCCTCGACCGATTGCGCCCGTCCGACCGAGGCCAATTGGGTCTGGATCGACTGCCGCTCAGCTTCCGTGAGATCGCCGATCTGCATCAGGGCATCGACGAAAAATCGCAAGCCGAGTTCGGTGGGAAGACGGCCCGCCGAGGTATGCGGCGCGTAGATCAGGCCGAGCTGTTCGAGATCCGACATCACGTTGCGCACCGAGGCCGGCGACAGCGGCATCGCGATCAGGCGCGAAATGTTGCGCGAGCCGACGGGTTCGCCGGTCGCCAGGTAACTCTCGACGATTTGACGAAAAATGTCGCGCGAGCGCTCGTTGAGCTGGGCGAGCCCCGCATTCGGCGCGATCAGGCCAATCGGATCGTGGTGGGCCACTGGCTACTCCTCACAACACCCTACTCTGTCTGTCTGGAGGGGCGGTGACAAGCACGCATTAAGCCCCACGGAGGAGGCAAAAACCCTTGCCGCTGCCCGCGCCCCCTCCTACAAGCACCGCGAACGATTTTACTGGATTTTCCGGAGGATTTCCCCATGCGGCCAAGCCGCCGTGCGCCCGATGAGCTGCGTCCCGTGTCGCTGGAACGCGGCGTCGTCAAATATGCCGAGGGTTCCTGCATGGTGAAATTCGGCGATACCCATGTGCTGGTCACGGCCACGCTGGAAGAGCGGCTGCCGCCCTGGCTCAAGGGCCAGGGCCGCGGCTGGGTCACCGCCGAATATGGCATGCTGCCGCGCGCCACGCTGGAACGCACCCGCCGCGAGGCCGCCGCCGGCAAGCAGGGCGGCCGCACGGTCGAAATCCAGCGCCTGATCGGCCGCTCCTTACGCGCGGCCATCGATCTCGAGGCGCTCGGCGAGCGCCAGATTACCGTCGACTGCGACGTGATCCAGGCGGACGGCGGCACCCGCACCGCCTCCATCACCGGCGCCTGGGTGGCGCTCGCCGATTGCATCGGCTGGATGAAGAACCGCAACATGATCAAGACCAATGTGCTCCGCGACAATGTCGCGGCGATCTCCTGCGGCATCTATAACGGCACACCGGTTTTGGACCTCGATTACGCCGAGGATTCCGAGGCCGACACCGACGCCAATTTCGTCATGACCGGCGACGGCCGCATCATCGAGGTGCAGGGCACCGCCGAAAAGACGCCGTTCTCGCAAGACGAGTTCCTGGCGCTGATGGCGCTGGCGCGCAAGGGTGTCGCGCGTCTGGTGGACTTGCAAAAAATGGCCCTCGCGTAGTCTGATCGGGCATGCACCGCCAAATCACAGGCAAGCTCGTGATCGCGACCCACAATCCCGGCAAGCTTGCCGAGATGCGCGAATTGCTGGCGCCGCATGGCGTCGAGGCGATATCCGCAGGCGAACTCGGCCTTGGCGAACCCGAAGAGACCGGCGACACCTTTCGCGCCAACGCCGCCATCAAGGCGATCGCGGCGGCGAAAGCAGCAGGCCTTCCGGCCTTTGCGGATGATTCAGGACTTGTCGTCGATGCGCTCGATGGCGCGCCCGGAATTTACTCGGCGCGCTGGGCCGGTGAGGCGAAGGATTTTACCGCGGCGATGACACGGATCGAGCGGCTGTTGCAGGAACGCGGCGCGGCGAGCCCGGACAAGCGCAAAGCGCATTTCGTTTCCGCGCTCTGCGTCGCCTGGCCCGACGGTCATCTCGAAGAAGTCGAGGCCCGCGCCGATGGAACATTGGTATGGCCGCCGCGCGGCACGGCTGGTTTTGGCTACGATCCGGCGTTCCTGCCCGACGGACACGCGCGCACCTTCGGCGAGATGACCAGCGTCGAGAAGCATGGCCTGCCGCCCTTGGGTCTCGGCCTGTCGCATCGCGCCCGCGCCTTCGTCAAACTGGCGGAGATCTGCCTTGCCTAACCAGGAAGCCTTCGGCGTCTATGTGCACTGGCCGTTTTGCCTGTCGAAATGTCCGTATTGCGATTTCAACAGCCACGTCCGGCACGCGCCTGTCGATGAAGATCGTTTCTCACGCGCCTTTGCCCGCGAGATCGAGACCACGGCGGCGCGCGCAACGGGTCGCGAGGTCACCTCGATCTTTCTCGGCGGCGGCACGCCGTCGCTGATGCAGCCGCAGACCGTTGGCGCCATCCTCGACGCGATCGGCAAACACTGGCGCGTCGCAAGCGATGTGGAAGTAACCCTCGAAGCCAATCCCACCAGCGTCGAGGCGACGAGGTTTCGCGGCTATCGCGCAGCCGGCGTCAACCGGGTGTCGCTCGGCGTACAGGCGCTCGACGATTTCTCGCTGAAGGCGCTGGGCCGCCTGCACAGCGCGCGCGAGGCGCTCGATGCGGTCGCGATCGCACGCGCGGCATTCGACCGCTATTCGTTCGACCTGATCTACGCCCGCCCCGACCAGACGCCGCAGATGTGGGCCGATGAATTAAAACTCGCGATCTCGGAAGCGGCCGAACATCTCTCGCTCTACCAGCTCACGATCGAAGAGGGCACGCCGTTCTTCGGATTGCACGCAGCGGGCAAGTTGAAGACGCCGGATGAGGCGACCGCACGCGCACTATATGACGTGACGCAGGACGTTTGCGCCAGGCATGGCCTTCCCGCCTACGAGATTTCCAATCACGCGCGCGCGGGCGCGGAGTGCAAGCACAATCTGGTCTATTGGCGCGGCGAGGAATATGCCGGCATCGGTCCGGGCGCACATGGCCGGCTCGATATCGGGGGTACGAGGCACGCGATCGCGACCGAAAAGCGCCCGGAAGCCTGGTTGATGCGCGTCGAGGCCAACGGTCATGGCGTCGTCACCGACGATCTCCTCAACAGTGAGGAACGCGCCGACGAATTTCTGCTGATGGGCCTGCGGCTCGCCGAAGGCATCGATCCCCGGCGCTATGCGGCTTTGTCGGGCCGCACGCTCGATCCCGGCCGGATCGCCGTGCTGCGCGAAGAAGGCGCCATCGTCGTCGATGCCGACGGCCGGCTGCGCGTAACGCAGGCCGGATTCCCCGTGCTTGATGCAGTCGTGGCGGACCTCGCGGCCTGATGCCGTAGATCTCTTGATTTTGGCGCGTTTTATTTTGAAGCGTTTTTCTAGACCGTTCAGATAAGTCCTACGCAATCTGCGCAAAGCTTGATTGTCTATGCGGACCGGCGCCCATTTCGCCCGAAGACGCTTCGTTTACGCGCCAAAACTTTTGGGCGAACCCGCAACCGCCGTGCCGCCGCCGGTGGCAACCTTCATCACTGCAAGCCCGCGCTCATTGGTGCCGTCGGAGCGGAATCTGAACAGCCCGTCGATGCCGGCGAAGCCGGACGGGTTGGTCAGCGTCTCCGGTGAAAAACGTTGCGCGCCCTGCGTGCGCGACAACGCAGCAACCAGCGCCACCGCGTCATAGGCCAGCGTCGCGGTGCGCACCGGTTCGGCGCCGTATTTGGTACGGTAGCGGCCGGAGAAGGCGCGGAAGCCGGAAGGATCCGGCGCGGCATAGAGACCGCCCTGCAGCGCCGGGCTCGCAAACACCCGCGGATTGTCCCACAGCCCGGTACCGAGCAGCTGGATGTTGCGCAGATTGGCGCCCGCCGCGGTCAGCGCATCCGCCGTCGCCACGACCAATTCGCCGTCGTCGGCGATCAGCAATGCATCGGCTTGTCCCAGCGCTTGCGCCACCGTCCGCGCCGGGGCCGCGCGATCGGCGCCGTATTTTTCAAACGCAATGATGCGCCCGCCCTTGCGGCCGACCGCCTGCTTGAAGGCGGCCTCGACCACATTGCCATAGGCATTGTCGGGCAGCAGCGCCGCAAAAGACCGTTTTCCGATACCCGAGGCGTAGTCGATGATCCGGTTGACGTCGGACTCGGGCAGGAAACTCAGGAGATAGACGCCGCGTCCGGCGACGTTGGAATCGGTCGAGAACGCGATGACGGGGGTGCCTCGGGCGCGCGTCAGTTGCGCGGTCGCGGGAACCGAGAGTGCAAACAGCGGACCCAAAATGATCTCCGCGCCTTCGCCCAGCGCCTGCTGGGTGCCTTGCTGCGCGCCTTGCGGGCTGCCGCCGTCGTCCTTGATCAGCAGCTGGACATTGGGATTCTGGAATTCCGCCAGCGCCATTTCGGCGGCGTTCTTCATCGATTGCGCGGCGACACCGGCATTGCCCGCAGCCGAAAGCGGCAGGATCAGGCCGACCTTGACCTGCCCGTTGCCGACCGACAGCGGTTGCTGCTGCGGTCCCGCAGGCCCGGCATCAGGCTGGGGACCGCCAAACTGGCCAAGGCTTTGCTGGACGTTCGAACAGGCAGCCAGCAACGGCGCGCCAAGAAAAAGGCCGACCGCCGTCCGCCGGGTCGCGCCCGACGGCTGAGAATTGCGATTGAACGGCCCTGTCATCGTATCTCTTCTCTTGACCGACCGTGATCGGTCAGGAATCCAACCTGCTTAACCAATAGGCGGATTCATGCATATTGTCGGCGAATAGTTAACCAAAACAAAAGGATTATGGTCTCAAGCCGGCGTTGCCGGTTGCAGGAACCTTCGTCTTCACCTTCGTCCCCAATGTCGTCCGCAGCCGTAGCGATAGCCTCCCGGTTCCATCCCCGATGTGGCGCTGGCGCTGCGTCCCCTCTAGATTGCCATTATGCGTGCAAAAGCCAATTCGAACTACGGGTCTGAAGCCGAACCGGGTTCGCCGGACAGGACATTTTCGATCGCTGGCCATGTCCTGACCGCCCCAAAGCCGGTTCCCGGCCTGTATCTGGTGGCCACCCCCATCGGCCATCTCGGCGACATCACGTTGCGCGCGCTGGAAACGCTGGCCGGCGTCGATATCATCGCCTGCGAAGACACCAGGATTACCCGCCGCCTGACCGAGCGCTACGCGATCTCGGCACAGCTCAAGCCCTATCACGAGCACAACGCCGTGCTCGCGCGCCCAAAGATCCTGGAACGGCTGGCACAGGGCGCCTCCATTGCGCTGGTCTCGGATGCCGGCACGCCGCTGATTTCCGATCCCGGCTTCAAGTTGGTGCGCGAGGTCTGCGCGGCGGGTCACGCCGTGATCGCGGTGCCCGGCGCGTCGGCGGTATTGACGGCGCTCTCGGTCGCAGCTCTGCCCACCGACCGGTTTTTCTTCGAGGGATTTTTGCCGGCGAAAGAGGGCGCGCGACGCACCCGGCTGACCGATCTCGCCAAGGTCGATGCCACGCTCGTGATGTTCGAATCCGGCAATCGGGTGCAGGACACGCTGGCCGATCTCGCCGACATCATGGGCGCGCGCGACGCCGCGATCTGCCGCGAACTGACCAAGATGCACGAGGACATCAAGCGTGCGCCGCTCTCCGAACTGGCGCGTGATGCCGGTACACTGGAAACGCGCGGCGAATTCGTGCTGGTCGTAGGCCCGCCGCCGGCCGACACGCTTGTGATGACCGCGGATGACCTCGACGACCTGCTGCGGTCGTCACTGCAGCGCGACAGCGTCAAGGACAGCGTGGCGCACGCGGTCGAACTGTCCGGCCGGCCGCGCCGCGAGGTCTATGCCCGCGCGCTGGAGCTCGCGAGAGAAGTAGCTCGCGAGAGAAGTCCGGGGGATGATGGCGAAGACTGACGGCACCTCGCCGCCCGACCCCGCAAAACTTGCCTCGCCCGAGCGCATCGCTGCGTTTCGAACCGGGCTTTCGGCCGAAAGCCGCGCCGCCGCTTTGCTGATGGCCAAAGGCTATCGCATCCTCGCAAAACGCTTTCGCACCCCCTATGGCGAGATCGATCTGGTGGCGAAAAAGCGCGATTTGCTGGTCTTTGTCGAGGTCAAGGCCCGGGCCAGTCTCGATGACGCCGCCTATGCGGTGACGCCGCGTCAGCAGGCGCGTATTATCGACGCCGCGCAAGGGTGGCTAATGGCGCATCCCGAGCATGCAGAATTTGATCTGCGTTTCGACGCCATTTTGATTGCGCCGCGGCGTTTGCCGCGCCATCTGTTAGCGGCATTCGACGCCAGTACCTAGGCGCCAGCACCTTAGACACCAGCACTTGGAAGCTTTCCCTCCAGCTACCCGGACCTCCACATGAAATTGAATGTCGCCGTCCAGATGGACCCCATCGCGCGTATCAACATCCGCGGCGATTCGACCTTTGCATTGCTGCTGGAAGCGCAGAAGCGCGGCCACGGCATTTCCTACTACACACCGGACAAGCTTTCGCTGCGCGGCGAGGAGCTGGTGGCCCCGGTGCAATTGCTGACCGTGCGCGATGAAATCGGCGATCATTTCACCCTCGGCGAGCCGAAGCGGCAACCGCTCAACGCCTTCGATGTGATTCTGCTGCGGCAGGATCCGCCATTCGACCTCGCCTACATCACTTCGACGCATCTTCTCGAACGGATTCATCCCAGGACGCTGGTCGTGAACGACCCGGCCAGCGTGCGCAACGCGCCGGAAAAACTGTTCGTGTTGAACTTTCCGCAGCTGATGCCGCCGACACTGATCTCGCGCGACCTCGATGAGATCAACGCATTCCGCGACCAGCATGGCGCGGTGGTGATGAAGCCGCTGCACGGCCATGGCGGCGCCGCGGTGTTTCGCGTGATGCCGCAGGACATGAATTTCGGCTCGCTGTTCGACATGTTCTCCGTCACCTTCCGGGAACCCTGGGTGATCCAGCGTTTCCTCCCCGAGGTGAAGCACGGCGACAAGCGCATCATCCTGGTCGACGGCGAATTCGCCGGCGCCGTCAACCGCGTCCCGGCCCCCGACGATCTGCGTTCCAATATGGTTCGCGGCGGTGCGGCGCAGGCCACCGATCTCTCGCCGCGCGAGCGCGAGATCTGCGCGACGCTCGGCCCGGCGCTCCGCGAGCGCGGATTGCTGTTCGTCGGCATCGACGTGATCGACGGCAACCTGACCGAGATCAACGTCACCTCGCCGACCGGCATCCGCGCCATCGCGCGGCTCAACGGGCCGGACGTGGCGGCAAAGGTGTGGGATGCCATCGAGGCGAAGCGCCAGCCGAAAGCCTGACGCTAAACCGGCGTGACCCGATGCCGATCGACCATGACGTGACGCGTCATGGTGTTCCGGTTCGCCTGAAGGAAACCGCGTCGAACAAAACGGATGGAGCTTCGGGTTCTGATTCATCAGAGCCGAGGCTATTGCGACACCGTTGTCACCGCTTGCTCGACGCGCAAGCTTTGGGGCGTCATTGCGGCGAAACCCGCGCAAAATAATTTTCGCCACCCGGTTGCGCGGCAGACGCATGTCGCGTCTGCGCTTTCGCCACATCTCATCCGACTTGCCAATTTCGGGAAGCGGGAGCAGCCTGTAGCTGCGGATGAATTTATCCGGTCGACAACCGACAAATCGTTACAAAAACAGTGGAGGAAACGCATGACGTCACATGTTTCGCGACGGTCCCTGCTTGCGCTCGGCGCAGGTCTCGGTGCCAGCCTTGGCGCCTCAACCTTGCTCGGCGGCAGCGCGCTGGCGCGCGCTCCCAAACTCGGCACCCAGACGCCCTATTGGCACCGCTTCATTCTCGGCGACGCCGAAGTGACGATTGTTTCCGACGGACCGCTGCCGCTCGGCGATCCCTCCGGCACTTTTACTGGCGTGCCGAAGGAAGAGGTCAAGAAGATGCTGGCGGACAACTTCCTCAATCCTGACGATGTCGTGCTTGAGCAAAATTCTCCGATCGTCAACATGGGCGACAAGTTGATCCTGTTCGACACCGGCATGGGCACTTCGAAAGCGTTCGGCCCTACTACCGGCCGGCAGCAGAAGAGCATGGCGGAGGCCGGCATCAAGCCGGAACAGATCGACGCGGTGGTGTTCTCGCACGCCCATATCGATCACATCGGCGGCGTCGTCGGCGAGGACGGCAAGCCGCTATTCCCGAACGCGCAGTACTACATCGCCCAGAGCGATTTCGATTACTGGACCGATGAAGGCAAGCTCGGCAGTCCGTGGAAGGACTTTGTCGTCCACGCGCGCAAGAATCTGCTCCCGATCCGCGACCGCCTGGTGTTCTTCAAAGACGGCCAGGAATTCCTGCCCGGAGTGCAGGCGATCGCGGCACCCGGCCACACCGTGGGCCACAGCATCTTCATGGTGACTTCGGCCGGAAAGTCCTTTGCCTTCCTCGGCGACCTCTCGCACCACGCGGTGCTGCTGCTCGAAAAGCCGCGGATGGAATTCTCCTACGACACCGACCCAAAGCAGGCGGCGGGATCGCGGGTGAGGCTGCTGGAGATGCTGGCGGCCAACAAGACGCCCGTGATGTCCTATCACTTCGCCTGGCCGGGCTACGGGCATGTCGCCAAGGCAGGTGAGGGGTTCCATTATTACCCGGAGCCGATGAGCATGCTGCTCTGAGAATTGCGTTTCCGGGGTCACCCTTGGCGGCCCCGGCGGTCATCCGCCTATTGGCGGCCCCGGACGCGGGAACCAATCACGCACTATCGATGGAACTCCTGACTAGCGTAAGCCGTGATCAGCGCAGCACGACCTGAACACGACGGGAGGCTCCCATTGACCGACCAACCGACCACCAAGCCCTCCGACCTCATCTACGAGGACACCGGGGGCCAGGCGCCGCTGGTCTATTTCGACATCGTCGGCGCCTACGGCACCATGAACGGCTCGATCGAACTGGAGCTCGCGACCCGTATTCTCGTTCCAAAGCCGGACGGTTCGACCGAAGTAAAGTTCGTTTCCTCGGGCCGCCTGCGCTGCACCCCGAACGCCGCCGCCAATCTGCGCAACGGGCTGGATGCTGCGTTGAAGATGCTGGAGCAGCCGCAGCCGAATATGGCCGCGGTAGCGGCTTCGAAGATGAATTGAGCGCGACAGCGACGCTGCGAATTACGCCGCGCGCACGGTGTCGAGAAATTTCTCGACTTCCGACTTCAAACGGGTGTTCTCGCCCGACAGCGATTTGGCCGACGACAGCACCTGGGATGAGGCCGTTCCTGTCTGGCTGGCGCCGTGTTGAACGTCGGTGATGTTGGAACTCACCTGCCGCGTGCCCTGCGCCGCCTGCTGGACATTTCGAGAGATCTCCCGGGTCGCAGCGCCCTGCTCCTCGACCGCCGAGGCGATGGTCGAGCAGATTTCGGACATCCGCCCGATCGTGCCGCCGATACCCTGGATCGCATTGACGAAGTTGTTGGTCGCCGCCTGAATGCTCGCGATCTGGTGGCTGATATCGCCGGTCGCCTTGGCGGTTTGTTCCGCGAGCGCCTTCACTTCCGACGCCACCACGGCAAAGCCGCGCCCCGCTTCGCCGGCGCGCGCCGCCTCGATCGTCGCGTTCAGCGCCAGCAAATTGGTTTGACCAGCGATAGTGTTGATCAACTCGACGACGTCGCCGATCCGCGACGCGGCACTCGCCAGCTGCGCCACATGCGCGTTGGTCTGGCGGGCCTGCTCGACGGCCTCCTTGGCGATATTAGCCGACTCCTGCACCTGCCGGCTGATTTCGTCGACCGAGGACGACATCTCTTCGGTCGCAGACGCCACCGACTGCACATTGGCGGAGGCCTCTTCCGAGGCGGTGGCCACGAGCGTGGTCAGCTCCTGCGCCCGGTTGGCCGTGGCGGTCAACGTGCTGGCGGAGATCTCCAGTTCGTTCGAGGCCGAAGATACCGTCTGGATGATCTTCCCAACCGCAACCTCGAAATCGCCGGCCAGCCGGTGCATGTCGGCCTTGCGACTTGCCGCCACTTGTTGTTCGACTTCGGCCCGTTCAGCGCGCAACCGGTCGGCCTCGATCATGTTGTCCTTGAACACCTGCGCGGCCCTTGCCATCTGGCCGATCTCGTCGCGCCGGCTGATGGCGAAGGCGTCATCGCCGATCGAATGGTTCTGCTCTGTTTGTTCCTGTAATGTTCTTGACTTGCCGCTGGGTTCCGCTACCCTTGATTGTGGAATGAGGGCGGCATGGTTCAGCGGGTTTCTACCGTAGCCTTTGAGGGGATCGAGGCCCGCGCGGTCGACGTGCAGGTGCAGGTCGCGCCGGGTTTGCCGGCGTTCGCCATCGTCGGCCTGCCCGACAAGGCGGTTTCCGAGGCCCGCGAGCGGGTCCGCTCGGCGCTGATCGCCTCGGGGCTGGCGCTTCCCGCCCGCCGGATCACCGTCAACCTCGCGCCTGCCGATGTGCCGAAAGAGGGCAGCCATTACGACTTGCCGATCGCGCTCGGCCTGATGGCGGCGATCGGCGCCATTCCACCGGATGCGTTGTCCGGCTTCACCGTGCTCGGCGAACTCGGGCTCGACGGCTCGATCGCAGCCGTGGCGGGGGTGTTGCCGGCGGCGATCGGCGCCAATTCGCGCGAAGAAGGGCTGATCTGTCCGGCGGCTTGCGGCTCTGAGGCCGCCTGGGCGAGCCCGGACATCCAGATCATCGCGGCAAAATCGCTGATCCAGATCGCCAACCATTTCAAGGGCACGCAGGTGCTGTCGCGCCCGCAGCCCAAAGTGCACGAGCGCGAGCAAACGCTGCTCGATTTGCGCGACATCAAGGGTCAGGAGAGCGCCAAGCGCGCGCTCGAAATCGCCGCAGCCGGCGGCCATCACCTCCTGATGATCGGCTCGCCCGGCGCCGGCAAGTCGATGCTCGCGGCGCGGCTGCCTTCGATCCTGCCGCCGCTGTCGCCGTCGGAACTGCTGGAAGTTTCGATGATCGCTTCCGTCGCCGGCGAAATCCGCGACGGCGCGCTGACCGCGCGGCGGCCGTTTCGCAGTCCGCATCATTCCGCCAGCATGGCGGCGCTGACCGGCGGCGGCATGCGCGCCAAGCCCGGTGAAATCTCGCTCGCCCATCAGGGCGTGCTGTTCCTCGACGAATTGCCGGAGTTCGATCCACGCGTATTGGATTCGCTGCGCCAGCCGCTGGAAAACGGCGAGGTCTCGGTCTCCCGCGCCAATCACCGCGTCACCTATCCGGCGCGCTTCATGCTGATCGCCGCGATGAATCCGTGCCGCTGCGGGCATGCCTATGAACCCGGCTATTCCTGCAAGCGCGGACGGATCGATCGTTGCACGTCGGATTATCAAATGCGCATCTCGGGCCCATTGATGGACCGCATCGATTTGCGGATCGAGGTGCCGGCGGTGACCGCCGCCGATCTGATCCTGCCGCCGCCGAGCGAAGGCTCCGCTGAAGTCGCCGCCCGCGTGGCGGCCGCCCGTGACGTTCAGCGCGCGCGCTACGCCGCGGCAGGGATGCCGCATATCCGCACCAATGCCGAGGCCCCGGCCTCGCTGCTGGAAACGATCGCGCAGCCGGATTCGCATGGCCAAAAATTGCTGCGCGATGCTGCCGAAACCATGCATCTGACCGCGCGCGGCTATCATCGCGTGCTGCGCGTCGCCCGCACGCTGGCCGACCTCGACGGCGCTGAAAAAATCGGCCGGCTGCATTTGGCCGAAGCCTTGTCCTACCGCGCGCTCGCCGACGATCTGCGGCGCGCCGCCTGAGCCACGACTATCCGGCCCTCGTCAACCCGAAAGTAACGAGTTTTCTTTACTCTCCGCCAACCATAAGCCGCGCGATGCGGGCTTGGGTGAAGCGAGTAGAGTGTCATGTTGCGTTTTGGGATTTTGGCCTCGGTGGTCCCGTTGGCTGTTGCCGCGATGTTCGCGCGCGGCGAGCTGTTGCCGGGTCCGCGACCCTGCATCGAGATTTCAGGCGCGTCGCTTCAGATCGCCGCCCTCTCCTGGCAAGCGCAACGGCACGTCAGCTTCACCGGCGATCCCGGCCTCGCGACCGTGCGGGTCCAGATCTCCGACAGCGCCGAAGCGGCCGATTTCACCGTCATCGACGATATCGACAGCGCCGAGACCGGGGCTTGCGAGAGCAACGCACCGCCGCAATTGGTGGCGATCTCCACAAGCCCTTCGGGCTCCGATCCCGTCATCTATCTTTCAAAGGACGGCCCGGCCGATTACCGCATCTTCGTGCGCTCGAAGAGTTTCTCGGCCCGCGATGCCGCCGCCCTGATCGTCGGCGCGCGCGGCGGGCCGCATCGACTTCAGGCGGCCTCGCTTTAAGAGCGTTTTCGAGCGAAGTGGATACCGGTTCGCGTAGCAATCAAGTTTACGCAGATTGCGTGGACTTATCTGCGGTAGAAAACGCGTCAAAATAAGAATCTAGCGCGGCAGAAGCGCGTTAACGTTTGATTAACCATGTTCTCAAAGCCGCAGGCAACCGCGGCTGCCCTCAAGCACTTTGCAAGGTCGGCGACGCATCGTGCGCTCAAGCACAGGGCGAACCAAATCGCCTTCAATCGAGCAAGCAATCGCTCAAATATTCTCGGGGTCATCGGCGATGGGGCGGACTTACCGGATCAAGCTAGCCTTTCGCCGCTTCGGCCGCCGCCATCCCTGGATCAGCTTCACCGTCCGCTCCTTCATGATCTTCTCCGCCACGTTCGGCGGCGCCTACGGGTTTATCAGCGGAAGCCGGTCGGAAATATCGGGCTACGACCCCAACTCCTTTGCGATCGGCGTCAGCTTCCTGTTCGCGATCGCCTGCGTGGCACTCGCCACCTTGAGCGTCCGGCTGCGTTTCATGCGCAAGAAGCTGCGCAAGATCGCCCTGCACAATGAGGCAATGGCGGATCGGAACTGGGAATTGCAGGAGGCCGAGCAGCGCACCCGCCGCCTGTTCGAATCGCAGGGCGATCTGATCGTGCTGCGCGATGCCGGACGGCCGCATCACCTTTGCCAACGACGCCTATTGCGAGCTGGCGCAGGCGCCGCGCAGCGCGCTGATCGGCAGCCGCGCCACGCTCACCGTGATCGAACAGGGCGACACCGCGCTCGAATCCAACGGCACCCGCATTCACGATCAGAAGGTCGATGGCCCGCTGGGGCCGCGCTGGATCGCCTGGCGCGAAGGGCTCGTCCGCAACGATGCCGGGGGACCGGCGGAAATGCAAAGCGTCGGCCGCGACGTCACCGATCGCACCGAAAGCGAACGCGCGCTGGCCGAGGCACGCGACCAGGCCGATGCGGCCAACCGCGCCAAGTCGCGCTTCCTCGCGATGGCGAGCCACGAAATTCGCACGCCTCTAAACGGCATCATCGGCATGAGCGGCCTGCTGATGGACACGCCGCTGACGCCGGAACAGGCGACCTATGCCAAGGCGGTGAAGACCTCCGGCGACGCCCTGCTCGCGCTGATCGAGGAATTGCTGGATTATTCCAAGATCGAGGCCGGCAAGATCGATCTCGAACATCGCCCGTTCGCACTGTCCGCGCTGATCGAGGACGTCACCGAATTGCTGGCGCCGCGCGCGCAGGCGAAAAAGATCGAAATCGCGGCCTATGTCGACGAGCGGCTGCCGATGCAAGTCGTCGGCGACGCCGCGCGGCTGCGGCAGGTGCTGCTCAACCTCGCCGGCAACGCGATCAAGTTCACCGCGACCGGCGGCGTCGCGTTGATCGTCGAACCCGGTATCTGGCCCGGCGAAATCAGTTTCCAGGTGCGCGACACCGGCATCGGCATCGCGCCCGAGGCGCAGCAGCGGATTTTCCGCGAGTTCGAACAGGCCGACGACCGCATCGCACGAAGCTATGGCGGCACCGGCCTGGGGCTGAGCATCTCCGAGCGCATCGTCAAGCGCATGGGCGGCCGTATCGCGCTGGCGAGCACGCCGGGCGCCGGTTCAACGTTCGAAGTGTCGATCCCGCTCGCGGCTTCCGATAACGCCGAACAAAAGACATTCACCGCGCCGGATCTCTCCGGCCAGTCGATCATGCTGGTTTCGCCGCAGAGCATCGAGACCTCATTGACCGCGCGGCGGCTGCAGCGCTGGGGCGGCCAGACCTGCATGGTCAGCGATGCCGAGGTCGCGCAGGTACTGCTGCCCGAGCGTTCCTGGCATACGATCCTGATCGATCACGCGCTGGGCATGGCCGGCATCGAGCAGCTCGGCGAGGCCGCCCGCGCGCATGCGGCGCGGCGGATCGTGATGTTCACGCCGGCAACGCGGCAGGAACTGCAACCGTCCGCGAGCTCCGCCTTCACCGGCTATCTGGTCAAGCCGCTGCGCGCGGCCTCGCTCGCGGCGCGGCTGACGGCGGCTCCCGAGATCGTGGCGCCGAGCCTCGCCATCGAAATACAGGCGGAGGCGACCGAGCCGGCCGAGACGCCGGCAAATCCGCCGAGCCAAATTGACCTGTCTATCCAAGGCCTGTCGATCCTGGTCGCCGAAGACAATGAGATCAACGCGCTCTTGATGCGTTCGCTGTTGAGCCGGCTCGGGCATCACGCCGTCATCACCACCAATGGCGAAGAGGCGCTGGAGTCCTGGCTGTCGGCGAAATCCGCAGGCAGCCCCTACGATCTGGTCCTGATGGATATCCAGATGCCGCAACTCAACGGCATCGAGACCACCAAGCGGATCCGTGGCCTGGAAGCCGGTCAGCCCGGACGCCGCACGCCGATTCTCGCGCTCACCGCCAACACGCTGGTGGAAGATCGCTACGCCTGTTTTGAGGCGGGCATGGACGGATTTCTGATCAAGCCGCTCGATCGCGAGAAGCTCGCCGAGGCGCTGGCCGGGCTGGCGGCCTCACGGCATCTCGCAGCGTAAGCAGAAACCGGCCGTTACAGGCGGCGCAGCGCAACAGTTTCGACCACGTGATCCGCGCCTTTCTTGAGGATCAGCGTCGCGCGCGGCCGTGTCGGCAGGATATTGTCCTCGAGGTTGGCGCGGTTGGTGCGCTCCCAGATCGCGATCGCGGTCGCGGTCGCCTCTTCGTCCGACAATAGCGCGTAGCGATGGAAGTAGGACCGGGGATCGGTGAACGCGGTATCGCGCAGCGCGAGGAAGCGCCGGACATACCATTCGCGCAGCACCGGCTCGTCGGCGTCGATATAGACGGAGAAGTCGAAGAAGTCGGAAACGACAGGCACCGCCTTGCCGTCGCGCGGAAGGCGGCCGGTCTGCAGCACGTTGACGCCTTCGACGATCAGGATGTCGGGGTGATCGACCTCGATCCATTCGTTCGGAACGATGTCGTAGGTCAAATGCGAATAGACCGGCGCGCGCACCTGCCGCCGTCCCGCCTTGATGTCGCTGAGGAACGACAGCAGCGTCGGCAGGTCATAGCTCTCGGGAAAGCCCTTCTTCTGCATCAGCCCTTGCCGCTCGAGCACGGCATTGGGAAACAGAAAACCGTCGGTCGTCACCATCTCGACCTTGGGCCGCGGCGACCAGCGCGCCAGCAGCGCCTGCAGCACGCGCGCGGTGGTCGATTTGCCGACCGCCACCGAACCGGCGACGCCGATGATGTAGGGCACCTTGCGGTCCCTTATGCCGAGGAACTGGCGCTGCGCCTGATAGAGCCGCAGCGTCGCATCGACATAGATCGACAGCAACCGCGACAGCGGCAGGAAGATGTCCTCGACCTCCTTCAGGTCGAGGCGGTCGTGCATCGAACGCAGCCGCTCGAACTCGCCCGGCTCCAGCGTCATCGGCGTATCGTCGCGCAGCCGCGCCCATTGCTGGCGTGTGAAGATCCGGTAGGGATTATATTGCTGTTCCGCCGCCCGCACATCCATGAGACACCGTCCCGTCTAATCGCGCTTGCGCGCGGCTTTCTCTTCCAGTCCGGACATGTTGGTACGCTGCCCAAGGGCGGCCTCGACTTCTTCGAGCTTCACGCCGCGCGATTTCAGCAGCACCAGCAAATGAAACAGCAGATCGGCGCTTTCGGCGATCAGATGGTCGCGATCGTTCTCGACGGCCGCGATCACGGTTTCCACCGCTTCCTCGCCCAGTTTTTTGGCGCAGTGCTCCGCGCCCTTGTCGAGCAGCTTGCGGGTGTAGGACGCCTCTCCTCCCGATGCAGCCCTTGCATCGATGGTGGCGGCCAGATCGTGAACCGTGAAACGCGACATCAACTGAACTCAAACTTACGCGGCGGGGTTGAGGCCCGGCGCCGCCGAAACCGGGCTTAGCATTTTTGTGACAAGAAGTCCTAGAGCTTCGGTTCCGATTGGATCAGAACCACTTCGCTCCGAAAATCGCTCGTCTAGGGATCGAGCCGCATCGGCAGCCCGGCCCGCACCATGTGATCCTTGGCCTGGCGTATGGTAAATTCGCCGAAGTGGAATATCGAGGCCGCCAGCACCGCGGTGGCGTGCCCCTCGCGGATGCCGTCCACGAGGTGGTCGAGGTTGCCGACGCCGCCGGATGCGATTACCGGCACGGGAACGCTGTCGGCGATGGCCTGCGTCAGGGGCAGGTCGAAGCCCTGGCGGGTGCCGTCCCGGTCCATCGATGTCAGCAGGATTTCGCCGGCGCCGAGCGAGACCACTTCCTGGGCATATTCGATGGCATCGATCCCGGTGGAATTGCGCCCGCCATGGGTGAAGATTTCCCAGCGTTCACCGCCGCCGCCACGCTTGACGCGCTTGGCGTCGATCGCGACCACGATGCATTGCTCGCCGAATTTTTCGGCCGCCTGCTTGACGAATTCGCGGTTGCTGACGGCCGCGCTGTTGATCGAGACCTTGTCGGCGCCGGAGCGCAGCAGCGTCTTGATATCGTCGACGGTCCGTACGCCGCCGCCGACCGTCAGCGGCATGAAGCAGGCCTCCGCCGTCCGCCGCACCACGTCCAGCATGGTGCCGCGGTTTTCGTGGGTGGCGGTGATGTCGAGGAAACAAAGTTCGTCGGCGCCGGCGGCGTCATAGGCGATCGCCGCTTCCACGGGATCGCCGGCGTCGCGCAGATCGACGAAGTTGACGCCCTTGACGACGCGGCCGTCCTTGACGTCGAGGCAGGGGATCACGCGAACCTTGAACATCGAAATCTCTCTACTTTGTGAGCATGACCTTCCGGATCATGCTCTAGGCCGCGGCGCGCGCGTTGCGGATCAGCGCCAGGGCTGCTGCGGGATCGAGCCGGCCGTCATAGAGCGCGCGGCCGGCGATGGCGCCGGCGAGTTTTTGGGCGCGCGGCTCGAGCAGCGCCTTGACGTCCTCGATCGAGGCAAAGCCGCCGGAAGCGATGACGGGGATCGAGATGCGATCGGCGAGCGCAATGGTCGCCTCGAGGTTGAGGCCTTTCAGCAGGCCGTCGCGCGCGATGTCGGTGAAGATGATCGCGGCGACGCCGGCATCCTCGAAGCGCTGCGCGATTTCAAGCGCGGTAATTTGCGACGTCTCCGCCCAGCCCTCGACGGCGACCTTGCCGTCGCGCGCGTCGAGACCGACGGCGACGCGGCCGGGGAATTTTTTCGCGGCACTCTTCACGAGCTCGGGATCGCGCACCGCAGCCGTGCCAATGATGACGCGCGCAATGCCCTTGTCGAGCCAGGCTTGCACCGTCTTGAGATCGCGAATGCCGCCGCCAAGCTGTACCGGCATGGTGACCGCCTTCAGCATCGCCTCGACGGCCAGCGCATTCATCGGCTTGCCGGCAAAGGCGCCGTCGAGATCGACGACATGCAGATATTCGAACCCCTGCGCGGCGAAGGCGCGGGCCTGCGCCGCCGGATCAAGGTTGAACACGGTCGCGCGCGCCATGTCGCCCTGTTCGAGGCGCACGCACTGGCCGTTTTTCAGGTCGACGGCGGGAAAGAGGATCACGGCTTCCACTTCAAAAAGTTCGAAATCAGAGCCAGTCCAAAACGCTGGCTCTTTTCCGGGTGAAATTGCGTGCCGATCGCGGTGTCCTTGCCGACGATCGCCGTCACCGGCCCGCCATAATCGGCACGCGCCAGCACATCCGCTTCATTTGAAGCGTTGAGATGATAGGAGTGCACGAAATAAGCGTGGCGGCCTTTCGGCCCGAGCGGCAGGCGCTCCAGCACCGGATGCTCGCGGATCATGTCGAGCGTGTTCCAGCCCATGTGAGGGATCTTCAGATTTTCCTCGCGCGGCGAAATCTTTTCGACGTCGCCTGCGATCCAGTTGAAGCCGTCGGTGGTGACATGCTCCTTGCCGCGCGTCGCCATCAACTGCATGCCGACGCAGATGCCGAAGAACGGCCGCGCCTTGGCCCGCACCGCTTCCGTCATCGCCTCGAGCATGCCGTCGACCGCGTCGAGGCCCCGGCGGCAATCGGCGAAGGCGCCGACGCCGGGCAGCACGATGCGATCGGCGCGAAACACCGCTTCGGGATCGCGCGTCACCATGATCTTCTGCGGATTCTCCATGCTCCGCGCGGCACGCTCGAAGGCTTTCGCCGCCGAGTGAAGGTTGCCCGAATCGTAATCGATGATCGCTACGCTCATCGCGACCCTCCCGGCTCCGGAAACAATCCGATGATGCCGCCTTGCGGCAGCGGCGGTGGTTTTGAGAACGGCTGGCCCGGAACATTGCGGGTCGGCGGCGGCGCGCCGCGATCGACCGCCCATTGATCGTTGGTCAGGCCGCGCTGTTTCGCGGTCCAGCGGTCGAAGAAGCGCCGCTCGGCGGTTTCCTCGTCGTCGGCCACCACGATATCGAGCTGGCGCCATTTGCGCCGCGACAGCGTCCAGCGCTGCAGGCTGGCCGCTTCAAAGCCTATCAGGATCGAAATCAGGACGTCGGCGAGGAGGATCGTGCCTCGGCTGGCGCCGAGCGCCGCCATTCCGAACTGGAGCGCAACCGTCAGGACGACCCAGCCGAGCAGCGCCAGCCACAGCCGATGCCAGACAAGCCAGATCACCGTCAGCGCCGCGGCCCAGAAATGAAAGCCGTCACGCACGAAGGTGAACTTGTCGGTCGCCGCAAGACCGGCGCCGTTACCCACGGGGGCATGCACTGTGTAGACCGGCATCGTACCTCTCCGCCGATCGGGATGCGTCGTCATCCCGCTCTGTCGTTTGTTTGAGCATGACCCGGATCATGCTTGCAGAAATCAGCCGCCGAGTTGACCCTTGGTGGAGGGTACTTCGCCCGCGGCCTGCGGATCGATCGCGACCGCCGCACGAAGCGCCCTTGCCAGACCCTTGAAGCAGGATTCGGCGATATGATGGCTGTTCTCGCCATATAGGGTCTCGACGTGCAAAGTCACGCCGGCGTTGATCGTGAACGCGTTGAACCATTCGCGGACCAGTTCGGTATCGAATGTACCCACCTTGTCGCGCGGAAAATCGACCTTGAACACCAGCACCGGCCGGCCCGAAATGTCGATCACGACGCGCGACAGCGTCTCGTCCATCGGCATGTGGATCGAGGCATAGCGGGTGATGCCGGCCATGGTGCCGAGCGCCTGCTTCACGGCCTGTCCCAGCGCGATGCCGACGTCTTCGGTGGTGTGGTGGTGATCGACATGGAGATCGCCATCCGCTTTCACGGTGATGTCGATGCGCGAATGCCGGGCCAGCAGATCGAGCATATGGTCGAAGAAGCCGATACCGGTCGAAACCTTGGATACGCCTGTGCCATCGAGGTTTACGGCAACCTCGATGTCGGTCTCCTTGGTCTTGCGCTTGATGGTCGCTGTGCGCATGAAACGTGCTTTCCCTTGGCCGATCCCTTGGCCGATTTGGGGCCGAAAACGCGGCCCTTTTAACAGGCCGATGTCACCTTCGCTACTGCGGGATGACGCTTTAAAGGCTCATCTTCCGCCTATGGTGACCGAAATCCGGGCTGTCTTTGGCTGAAAATGCATTGGATTGTAACCCTGCGCATAAATCCCTAAATCTGGCCGCACACGAGGGTTTTTTATGCAAGCATCCCAGAATGAGCTGCCGGTCTGGCACGGCACCACGATTTTGACCGTCCGCAAGGGCGGCAAAGTGGTGATCGGCGGCGACGGACAGGTCTCGATCGGCCAGACCGTCATCAAATCCAACGCCAAAAAGGTCCGCAAACTCGGCAAGGGCGACGTCATCGGCGGCTTTGCCGGCGCCACGGCGGACGCCTTCACCCTGTTCGAGCGGCTGGAAAGCAAGCTGGAGCAGTATCCGGGGCAGTTGACCCGGGCGGCCGTCGAACTCGCCAAGGATTGGCGCACCGACCGCTATCTGCGCCGGCTGGAGGCGATGATGATCGTTGCCGACAAGGAAGTATCTCTGGTCCTGACCGGCACCGGCGACGTGCTGGAGCCGGAGGCCGGCGTGATGGCGATCGGCTCCGGCGGCAACTACGCCCTCGCGGCGGCCCGCGCGCTGATCGACAGCGACAAGGATGCCGAGACCATCGTTCGCCGGGCGCTGGATATCGCCGCCGATATCTGCGTCTACACCAACCGCAACGTGACGATCGAAACATTGTGAGGGAAGCGGCCGGTCATGGCGCTGCCTTACGCCTTCCGCCCGATGACCGCGGCTGATCTGCCAAAGATCCGGCGATGGCTGGCACGAGCCGCATGTCAGGGAATGGTGGGGCGATCCAGAGGAGCAATATGCCCTGGTCGGCGGCGATCTCGATGAGCCGGCCATGGATCAATATGTCGTTTCGACAAGCGGCAGCGATTTCGGCTACATCCAGTGTTACGACCTGACGACTTGGAATTCAGGTTTCGGAACGCATCCAGAGGGCACGCGTGGCATCGATCTCTTCATTGGCGAGCCCGATATGATCGCGCGTGGCCACGGCTCGGCGCTTATTCGCCGCTTCGCTGACGATCGGCTGCAAAACGGCGCGCCGCGCATCGTCACCGATCCCGATCCCGCCAACCACCGCGCGGTGCGGGCCTATGAGAAGGCTGGCTTTGAAAAAGTACGCATGGTGGATACGCCCGACGGCCCTGCCCTCCTGATGGTCCGCAACCCATGACGACCGGCGCCGTGGAGAAATCTCCGGTCGCCGGCGGGCTTTCGGCCTGGCACTGGTTCGTGATCGCGGCTGCGATCCTCGCCTTCCAGGCCGCGACCCTCTCAGCGATGGGCCGCCTGCCGATCTGCGCCTGCGGCTATGTCAAGCTCTGGCACGGCGTGGTGCAGAGTTCGGAAAATTCGCAGCACATCGCCGACTGGTACACGCTGTCGCATATCCTGCATGGTTTCCTGTTTTACGGCGCGGCCCATCTTCTATTCCCGCGCCTCGCCTGGCCGGGCCGGCTGATCCTCGCCATGCTGGTCGAAGGCGGCTGGGAGCTGGTCGAGAATTCCAACTGGATCATCAACCGCTACCGGGCCGGCACGATCTCGCTGGATTATTACGGCGACACCATCGTCAATTCGATCTCCGACACGCTTGCCATGATCGGCGGCTTTCTGCTGGCCAGGAGGCTTCCGGTGGCGATCACGGTCGCGCTTGCGATCGCATTCGAACTGGTGATGGCGCTTCACATTCGCGACAATCTGACGCTTAACATCATCATGCTGATCCACCCCTTCGAGGCAATAAAGCAATGGCAGGCGGGACCGCCGATCATTTGACGCATTTAAATGCAGCTTGTTCTCGTAACATTTGAACCTTACCTAAAGGCCTATGACCGACTTTTCTCCACGTGAAATCGTCTCCGAACTCGACCGCTTCATTGTCGGCCAATCCGACGCCAAGCGCGCCGTCTCGATTGCGCTGCGCAACCGCTGGCGGCGGCTGCAGCTCACCGGCTCCTTGCGCGAGGAAGTGCTGCCGAAAAACATCCTGATGATCGGGCCGACCGGCGTCGGCAAGACCGAGATCGCGCGACGGCTGGCAAAGCTTGCCGGTGCGCCGTTCATCAAGGTCGAAGCCACCAAATTCACCGAGGTCGGCTATGTCGGCCGCGACGTCGAGCAGATCATCCGCGATCTCGTCGAAGTCGCGATCGCGCAGACCCGCGAACGCAAGCGCAAGGACGTCCAGGCCCGCGCGCAATTGGCCGCCGAGGACCGCGTGCTCGATGCGCTGGTCGGTCCCGCCTCCAGCCCTGGAACCCGCGATTCCTTCCGCAAGAAATTGCGCGCCGGCGAACTCAACGACAAGGAAATCGAGATCGAGACCCAGTCGTCCGGCAGCGGCATGCCGATGTTCGAAATCCCGGGCATGCCGGGCGCGCAAATGGGCGCGATTTCGATCGGCGATATTTTTGGCAAGATGGGCGGTCGCCCCAAAACCCGTCGCCTGACGGTGGAAGGCTCGCACGAGATTCTCGTCAATGAGGAATCCGACAAGCTGCTGGACAGCGATCAGCTGGTGCTGGAAGCGATCAACGCGGTCGAGAACAACGGAATCGTGTTCCTCGACGAGATCGACAAGATCTGCGTGCGCGACGGCCGCAGCGGCGGTGACGTATCGCGCGAAGGCGTGCAGCGCGATCTGCTGCCGCTGATCGAAGGCACCACCGTTTCGACCAAGCATGGCGCGGTCAAGACCGATCATATCCTGTTCATCGCCTCCGGCGCGTTCCACATCGCAAAGCCGTCCGACCTGTTGCCGGAATTGCAGGGCCGCCTGCCGATCCGCGTCGAGCTCGACGCGCTGACGCGCGATGACATGCGCCGCATCCTGACCGAGCCGGAAGCCTCGCTGATCAAGCAATATGTGGCGCTGCTGCAGACCGAGGGCGTGACGCTCGACATCACCGACGACGCCATCGACGCGCTGGCCGATGTGGCGGTTGCGGTGAACTCCACCGTGGAAAACATCGGCGCACGTCGCCTGCAGACCGTGATGGAGCGCGTGCTGGACGAGATTTCCTTTGCCGCACCCGACCGCCATGGTGAGACCATCAAGGTCGATGCCGATTACGTGCAAAAGCACGTCGGCGACCTCGCCAAGAATGCGGATTTGAGCCGGTTTATTTTGTAGCCGTCATCTACCGCAGCCGCCGTCCCTGTGTACGCAGGGACCCATAACCACAAATCTTCGTTGTGCGCTTCGGCCGGGGCCGCTAATCCACCCAAGGCTGTGGTAATGGGTCCCGGCTCGCGGGGGGAAGCCAGTCATCGGGCGCGCATTCGCGCGGCCCGTTGGCTCGGCCGGGGACGACGGTGAAGTGTTCAATGAATTCGCGGGTGTGGGAAAATCCCTGGCGCTTGATGCTTGCCGTCAATATCGCCGATCATGATCGGGGTTTTCCTCTACAAGCTTACGCTGCCGCCCTACGTCCCCTATATCCACCTGCTGGTCGATTATCATTACGGCTTCACCAAGCGGGCGCTGATCGGCGCAATCGTGTCGCTGTTCACCGACAAGGTCCCGCTGTGGCTGGTATACGCCATCGGGAGCGCTGTGTGGCTGATCACAGCCGCTTTGTTCGTTCGGCTGTTCAGGCAGACCTTCGGCTTTAGTCGCGAGCACCTGCCGCTGTTCGTTCTGATGGCGGGCTCGCCGTTCTTTCTGAAGAACTTCCTGTACACGCTCGGGCACTTCGATATCTACGGCTGTGCGGTTGCCATCTGTTTGCTGCTGATACCGGCAGGATCAATCGGCTTCGTCATAGAGTCGGCGATGGCGTCGGCGGTCCTGGTTTTGATTCACCACATCCAATTTCTGATGTACCTGCCGACGATCGCGGTGATCGTCGTGCTGCGTTATTACCTCGTCCAGGGTCTGACGCCGCGAAACGCGATCGTCGGCTCGGCCGCGGCGCTGGCGCTTGGTGTCTTGTTCGTCGCCACGCAATTTTATGGGACGATGGCTGTGCCGGCGGCTGAATTCGTCGCCCATCTCCATAGCCGTATCGCAGACCCCTCGCGCGAGGATCTGCTGCGCTACACGCATGCTTTTGCCCATATCTGGTATCAGCCGCTTTCCCAGGAAATCCGCGACACCTGGGAGCGCATGCCGTCCAACCTGCTGGGCGTGCCGGTGTTTGCGCTGCTGATCTGGCTGCATGCGCCGCTATGGCGATATTTTCGCAACCTGCTTGCCGCGCTTGCGGTCGATGCTCACCGCCGCATCGTCGTCGCCGCGATCGTCCTTGTCAGCGCAGCCTATCTGGTCATGTTTGCGATGGTGTTCGACTATTCGCGATGGATTTCGAACTGGGCGGTGTGCCTTTTCCTGATCCTGCACGCGGCAAAAACCTTACCCGTTTCGGGGAAGGTGCCGGTGATACCGACCGACGATCGAAAGGCCAACCTGTTGGAGTGGATCGTCACGCTGATCCCGCGCGTCGGGATCGTGCGGCCGTTTTGAGCGTTACAGTCGCGATCGCCTGACCCGGACATACAGCGCGCCCCCGCCGCCATGGCCGATATGGGCTTCCTCGAATCCAACCACCAGCGAACGGAATTCCGGCAGGCCCAGCCATTGCGGTACCTGACGGCGCAATACGCCCCGCTCGGATTCGGCGCCGCCGACCTTTCCCTTGCCGGTGATGACGAGCACAAAGGTCAGGCCGTCATGATGTGCGCGTTGCAGGAACGTGAGGAGCACGCGATGCGCGCGGGTTTGCGTCATCCCATGCAAATCGAGCCGGGCGTCGATCTCCTTTCGGCCCCGGGAAAGCTGCGAACGCTCGCGGCGGCCGATCGGCGCCAATGGCGGCGGTTCCGGCTTCGGCGGTGCAGTCACCCGCGGCAGCGCCGGCAGCTTCAGCGAAGCAACCGGCTTCGGCGCGACGCTGGTATCCGCCTCAGGCGAAGCGGCCGGCGGCTTTGGAGCGCGATGCCGCTTGCGCAACGGTTTGACCTGCCTGGCGACGCTCTCCCACAATGCGCGCTCTTCTTCGCTCAGGCCGCGCTTGCGTCGCGGCGGCGGCGTCAATTCCGGGATCGAAGTTCGAAGGCCGGCGCTTCATCTGATGCTGCGATATCGGCGGATGTGACGGCGGTGCGGCTGCTCGGGAGCGACCTCGATCCTGGGCCGGGCTTCCGGCAGCGGCACCGGCTTCACGATGGCGGCTTGGGCGGTTGCGGGTTGCGCGGCGCCGGCCGCTGGTTGCGCCGCAGAGGGTTCAGGCGGCTTCGCGCCGGCTCTCAGGTCTTTGGGCTGATCCTTTGGTTGATCCTTGAGCAAATCCTTGGGCAGATTCTTGGGAGGCTCGACCTGCGGAAACAGTTTTGCGATTTTCTCCGATGGCCGCGCGTCCGGCACCGGCATCCGGCGGCCCCGCGCCACCGGATCGAGGCTCTTCGGCACCAGCATGACGAAGCGCATAGTGTGGCGGAGGCGGCCGGAAACCTTTCCGGCATCGGCCCCCGCACCGAAATAGAGATCGGCGCGCGCCGGGCCGACAATGGCGGAGCCGGTGTCCTGCGCGATCATCAGGCGGTGGAACGGCGTCTTCGATTGTTCCGATTCGATCGGCAGCTGGCCTTCGATGAAGAACGGTGTGCCATAGACATGCAGCGATTTGTCGACCGCGATCGACCGGCCCGGCGTCAGCGGCACGCCCTGCGCGCCCACCGCTTCGTCCTTGTCCGACAATTGCACCTCGCGGAAGAAGACATAGGACTTGTTCTGCCGGCGCAGTTCGTTGGCGCCGTCAGGGTTCTGCTCCATCCACTCCCGGATCTTCTGCATCGACATCTGATCTTTCGGGATGATGTTGCGGTCGATCAGGATGCGGCCGACCGCCGTATAGGGATAGCCATTATGCGCATCGTAATTGATGCGAAGCGTCGAGCCGTCGTCGAGGCGGACCCGCGCCGAGCCCTGGATCTGCGAGAACAGCAGGTCGGTCTGATCCTTCAACCAGCAGATTTCGAGGCCTCGGCCGGCGATCGCACCGTCCTCGATTTCGGCGCGGTCGTAGTAAGGCACGAGCTTGCGGCGGCCGATCTTGCGAAACACTTGGCCCTTGTTGGGCAGTCCGACCGAACTCTGCTTGGTGCCGCGCACGAACAGATTGGACGGCCGGCGATAGACCGGCACGTTGTAGACATCGGTTTGCGTCCGCGAGCCGTCGATCACAGGTTCGTAATAGCCGGTGACGAAGCCCTCGCCTTCGCCGAGCCGCGAGATGCGCAGCGGCAGGAACTGCTCCTCGAAAAAAGCTTTCGCCCTCGCGCCGTCAGACAGTTCGAGACCTTTGGCGATACGGCAGGGATCGCGCAGCGAGACGCCCAGCGCCTTGGAATCGGCAGGCGAGGACTCAGTAGGCAAGGACCCGGCAGGCAAGGACCGGGCAGGCAAGTCTTTCTGCGCGGCGATCGGCTTGCAGCTCGCGCGAAACGCCCTGTAGGCGGCGAGATGATCGTCATCGTTCCAGCCGGCGATGTGCGACCAGGCGAGCGGCGCATATTGGCTGCCGCTGATCTGAAGCGGCCATTCAAGCTGCGGATATGGCAGGGGACGCGCGTGTGGCTGACGAGGGGACGGCAGATGCGATCGCGCGTGACGCGCCGCAAACGCATCCGAGGGAGCATCGGCGCCATGGACAACGCCAGCGCGGTCACAGCAAACGCGAACCCGGCAAGGCTGCGCGTGCTATTGAGCGCTTCCGGTGCCAACCAGCTTCCAGTTCGGATCGCGAGAGGTGGTATCGCGGGCGAATGTCCAGACATCGGTGATATCGGCGACCTTATCCGGGTTGCCATCGACAATGGCGCCGGCCTTGTCGCGCGTGACCGAAATCATCTGGGACACGAAGCGGACCGTCAGTTGCGCTGCCCGTTCGCGGGCTTCCGCACCCACCAGTTCGGCCTTGTCGATCGAAACAAACCGCGTTTCGGTTTTCTGCTCGTGTTTCTCGCGATCCTTGATCACGGCGTCAAAACTCTCATAGACCTCGGACGACAGCAGATCCTTCAACGCGCGGCGGTCACCGTTAGCGAAAGCCAGCACGATCATCTCATAGGCGCTGCGTGCGCCGGAGAGGAAGTGACGCGGATCGAACGAGGAGTTGTTGGCGGCAATGGCATCGAGGCCCGCGGCAAGCGGGGTGCCCGGTTCGGCAACGCCCTTCCAGCGCTCGGTCGGCGGCGCCACATCCGCGGTCGGCGCCAGCGGCGCCTGATCGATCACGGCGCCCGGCATCGGCACGACGTTGTTGTCCTGCGTACGCTGCACGACATTGGGCGCGGCCCGATCGTAGGGCGGCCGTTCGCTCCCGGTGCGCTGTCCGAGGACGCTGCGCAGGCGCAGGAAGATGAAGACCGCCAGCGCCAGGAAGATGATGGTATAAATATCCACGTCGTATTCGCTTTCTGGTTCTAACGCCGGCAACGGGCCCGGCGGTCGAGCGTTCCCTTGAGGGCTCTCTCTTTAGAGTTTTGCTCTTTAGAGTTTCCCCGGGAACGGCAGAGATTACATCATCGAGAGATTACATCGTCGAGAGGCTACATGGTCGAGAGGCTACATCGTCGATTGAGTCTCGAGCATGTAGGCATGAAACTCTGCCCGGCCAATGGCGCGTTTTGGCGCGGGCGAATTGTAGCGCGTTTTGACCGCGAGGGAAATCCGATCATGCCCGGAAATCACGCATATTCAATTATTTAGGATACAGCTCGTGAGGCCGGCCGGGCGGTATTGGCCATTTCCGTCACAAATCGCCGCTGGTCCGGTCCGTCGCCGGTCCGTCGTCCTTGTGGAACGAGGCGGGGCTATGATAGCCACTCGCCGACAAAGGAATTTCCGTCCCCGAGCGGATTCAGACGAAAACTTAGGTCTCTGCTCGCCAGAGCTTCAGGAGAGAGTTTCATGACCAACGGCAACGGCGCGCCTCCCGAGCAGGCCCCTCCCCAACTCAATGTATTGGCGCAGTATACCAAGGATCTGTCGTTCGAAAATCCGAACGCACCGGGTTCGCTGGCGCCGCAGCAACAGCAGCCGGCGATCAACATCCAGATCAATGTTTCCGCCAACAATCTCGCCGAAAACGAGTTCGAAGTGACGCTTTCGGTCGAGGGCAAGGCTGAAAACGCCGGCAAGGTGATGTTCAGCTTCGACCTGGCCTATGCCGGCGTGTTCCGCATCGTCAACGTACCGAAAGAAAACCTTCATCCGCTGGTCATGATCGAATGTCCGCGGCTGTTGTTCCCGTTCGCCCGCGAAATCATCGCGACCGCGGTGCGCGATGGCGGGTTCCCCCCGCTGATGCTGGATCCCGTCGATTTCGTCGGTCTGTACCGCTCCAACATGGAACGGCAGGCGGCGGCCCAGGCTGCTTCCGGCGCGAAGCCGAGCTAGGCCGGCGGCGGCTAAACGCCGCTATAGCGTTTTCGAGCGAAAGCCTGCCCCGGACTTGATCCGGGTGGCTGATCCCGGTTCGCGTCGCAATCAAGTTTACGCAGATTGCGTGGACTTATCTGCAATCAAGTTTACGCAGATTGCGTAGACTACACCGTTCCCAGAAATTCGTTCCAGATCGGCTTGTCGCCCAATGTGGCGATAAACGTCCGATGTGCTTCGCGGTCGGCGTCGGTGACCCGCGGTGCCAGTGGCGTCTCGCGCTGGCGGCGCGGCATCTCGCCGGTCCGCCCTGCCCGCGCCTCGCGGCTCTCCGAGGCCAGGATCAGCTGCGACTGCCGCGCCCCGATCAGGTCGATATAGACTTCGGCCAGCAGCTCGGCGTCGAGCAGCGCGCCATGCTTGGTGCGGCGCGAATTGTCGATCGCATAGCGCGAGCAGAGATCGTCGAGCTTGTTCGAGACGCCCGGATGCTTGCGGCGCGCCAGCAGCAGCGTATCGACCAGGCGCTCGCGCGAGATCGCCGGCCGCTTGATGCGGTCGAGCTCGGCATTGATGAAGCTGATGTCGAACGACGCGTTGTGGATGACGAGCGGCGCGTCCGCGATGAATTCCAGGAACTCCTCGACCACTTCGGTGAATAGCGGCTTGCTCGCGAGGAACTCGGTCGACAGGCCATGCACGTTGAATGCTTCGGCCGGCATGTCCCGCTCGGGATTGATGTAGCGGTGGAACGTCTGTCCCGTCGGCATGCGGTTGTAAATCTCGATGCAGCCGATTTCGACCAGCCGGTCGCCGCGCAGCGGATCGAGGCCCGTGGTTTCCGTATCGAGAACGATTTCGCGCATGAATTTTCTTTGGCCCGATCGCGGCGAATCAGGTCCGCCGCCGCGGCATTTTAACAACCTCGGCCAGAATGTCCCGGATCCGGGCGCGCACGGGGTCCAGCCCATGCGAGGTATCCACGACGAAATCCGCGCGTTGGCGTTTTTCGGCATCCGGCAATTGCCGCGCCAGGATGGCGTCGAGCTTCTCGCCGGTCATGTTGTCGCGCGCGAGTATACGCTCGCGCTGGACTTCCGGGCTTGTTGTGACCACGACCACGGCATCGACGCGCTTCTCGCCGCCGGTCTCGAACAGCAGCGGCACGTCCACGAGCGCCACGGCGGCGCCGGATCGTTCGGCGTCATCGAGGAATTTCTGCCGGGAGGCGCCGAGCATCGGATGAACGATCTGCTCGAGCTGCTTCATCGCGGCGGGATCGTGCACCACCTTGGCGGAAAGTTTCACACGATCGACCTTGCCGTCAGCGGTCGTGCCGGGAAATGCCGCTTCGATCGCCGGCGCCGCCTCGCCTTCGTAGATTTTGTGAACGGCGGCGTCCGCGTCGTAGACCGGGACGCCCGCCTCCGCAAACAGCTTTGCGGTGGTGGATTTTCCCATTCCGATCGAGCCGGTCAGTCCCAGGATCAGCATTTTATCATCGCTGTTGGTTAAGTGATTTTCAAACCGCAAGCAGCCGCTCGCTGCGCAGGAACGCCAGCAATTGCAGCAGCGGCAGGCCGAGAATGGTGAAATGGTCGCCTTCGATGCGCTCAAACAAATGCACGCCCAACCCTTCGAGCTGGTAGGCGCCGACGCTGGTCGTAACCGCCGCTCCGGCCTGGTCCAGATAGGCCGCGATCTCACCCTCGCCTAACCGCCGCATCGTCATTTTGGCAATACTGACATCGGCGAACAAGATCTTGCCGTCGCGCGCCACCGCAGACGCGGAATGCAGTTCGTGGGCGTTGCCGGCGAGCGCTTGCAGTTGCTCCGCGGCTTGCGCGCGCCCTGCCGGCTTGCTGAACAGCCGCGCTCCCAGCGCCAGCGTTTGATCGGCGCCGACGACATATCGGCCGGGCATTTGCGACGACACCCATAGCGCCTTTTCGCGCGCCAGCAGCTTTGCGATCTCGCCGGGCGCTGAAAGGCCGGAATCTCTCTGCACCGAACGCTCGTCGATATCGGCCGGAACGGCCTCGAAAGCAATGCCGGCATTGGCGAGCAGCGTCTGCCGTGCTCGGCTTTGCGAGGCCAGGATCAACGGGTCTTTTCCACGCCAGATGGTCATTAAGGAACAATCATTCCGGAAGTCGCTGCCGCTGCCGATCCGAAAATAATTTCATCACGGCCGCGGCGGTCTCCTCGATCGAGCGCCGCGTCACATCGAGTTGCGCCCAACTAAACCTTGCACTCAATCGCCGCGCGAACGCAACTTCGTCCGTTACCGACTGGCGATCGACGTAGTCGTCGTTGCCGGAATCGGCTCCCATGCTCAGCAACCGGTTTTGCCGGACCTGAATCAACCGTTCCGGGGTTGCATGAAGGCTGACGACCAGCGGCTTTTTCAACGTTTCCAGTTGGTGCGGCAGCGGAATGCCCGGCACCAGCGGAACGTTCGCCGTGCGGATGCCGCGGTTGGCGAGATAGATCGAGGTCGGCGTTTTCGAGGTGCGGGACACGCCGACCAGCACCACATCGGCCTCCTCCAGGCCTTCGACGTGCTGACCGTCATCGTGGATCATCGTGTAGTTCAGCGCATCGATACGCTTGAAATATTCCGCATTCAGCACGTGCTGCGCGCCGACGCGCCCCGTGGTCGCGGCGCCGAGATAGGCCTCGAACAATTGCATCACCGGCCCGATGATCGACAGGCTCGGAACGTTGATCTCCTTGCACTTGGCCTCGAGCCGGCCGACCAGATCCTTCTCCAGCAGCGTGAACAGCACGATGCCCGGCGCCTCCTCGATCTCATCGAGCACGCGATCGAGCTGCTTCTGGCTGCGCACCAGCGGATAGACATGTTCGACCGCGCTCACATTGGCATATTGAGCAGCGACCGCACGCGCCACGGTGATCAGCGTCTCACCGGTCGAATCGGAGACCAGATGAAGATGAAAATAATTGCCGGTCGTGGGCACCAAAACCCCTGTGTAACCTGTGAATCCGTGTGGAGCTTAGCCGAGATATTTGGCCCTGGGCCGCCGGCTCAGGGATAACCCGTCTTTTTCTTCACAGGGCCTCCGTCAAGGACAAGTCCGCAAGCCCCTCGCAATGATAGTGAGCATATGTGGATTTGTCCTGCATAAGCTGGCCACAAAACGGCGCAAGCAATTGAAGCAAGTCACATTATTCGAATGATCGAATTCGCCCATGGAATTGTTGAGCGATGTGAACAAGCCTGCGAAACTGCGGGATCGTTTTGTGTGAGTCCAATTCACCGCTACTTAGACTCAAACCTAAGATTTTAGAATTATTAGTTTAGAGAAGCGGTGCATTGAGGATATGTCTCCGTCCCACGCTGGCGGAGCATCTTCGCAACGCCAGGACGATCGTTACGTTCCAAGGACTAGGGCAATCGGCATGTACGAATGGATCAAGGCGCTGCACGTGATTGCCGTCATCTCGTGGATGGCCGGCATGCTCTATTTGCCGCGGCTGTTCGTTTATCACTGCGAGGCCGAAATCGGCTCAAAGCAGTCCGAGACGTTCAAAATCATGGAGCGGCGGCTGTTGAAGGCCATCATCAACCCGGCGATGATCGTGACCTGGCTGGCCGGATTGTATCTTGCGTGGAGCGGACATTGGCTCTCGGCCGGCTGGTTGCACGGCAAATTGTTGCTGGTGATCATCCTGTCAGGCGTCCACGGTTTTTTTTCTCGCTGGGTTAAGGATTTTGCCAAAGACCAAAATACCCGAAGTCAGAGATTCTACCGTATTATCAATGAAGTACCGACCGTCCTCATGATCTTGATCGTCATCCTGGTAGTGGTGAAGCCGTTTTAGGCCGATCTGTTGCACAGGAAGCATGCTTCAGTCCTTCTTGCGGAGCGTCGACCAATTTTCTATATTGGTGAAATCCCACCCCACGCAGGCGGATGTGGTTGTGTTCCGGTTTCCTCAAGGGGCCGGCCACCGCATCAGGTTTGAAGCCTCACCGGCACTTTCCTCGCTTAGACCTGCGGACCTTCCTTTTTCGTGTCCGCTTTTTCCTAAAGCCACCTCGCATCCCCTCCAAGCTATTCCACAGGACCACCCCAATGCGGGAAATGAAACTTCAAGACCTCAAATCGAAAACGCCGGCCGAGCTGGTCTCGTTCGCGGAAGAGAACGGGGTCGAAAATGCCAGCACCATGCGCAAGCAGGAGCTGATGTTCGCCATTCTCAAGCAACTCGCGATTCAGGAAATCGATATTATCGGCGAAGGCGTCGTCGAGGTTCTCTCCGACGGTTTCGGATTTCTTCGTTCGCCTGATGCCAACTATTTGCCGGGACCGGACGATATCTACGTTTCGCCCTCGCAGATCCGCCGCTTCGGACTTCGCACCGGCGATACCATCGAAGGCCACATCCGCAGCCCGAAAGAAGGCGAACGCTATTTTGCGCTGCTCAAGGTCAACACGCTCAATTTCGAAGACCCTGAAAAGTCCAAGCACAAGGTCAATTTCGACAACCTCACGCCGCTGTTCCCGGACCAGCGTTTCCGGCTCGAACTCGAAGACCCCACCAGAAAAGACCTTTCTGCAAGGGTTATCGACATCGTCGCGCCGATCGGCAAAGGCCAGCGCGCCCTGATCGTGGCGCCGCCGCGCACCGGCAAGACCGTGCTGATGCAGAACATCGCACACTCGATCACCGCCAATCATCCCGAATGCTATCTGATCGTTCTCCTGATCGACGAACGTCCGGAAGAAGTCACGGACATGCAGCGCTCGGTGAAGGGCGAGGTGGTCTCGTCCACCTTCGACGAACCGGCGGTGCGTCACGTCCAGGTCGCCGAGATGGTGATCGAAAAAGCCAAGCGGCTGGTCGAGCACGGCCGCGATGTTGTGATCCTGCTGGACTCGATCACGCGCCTGGGGCGCGCTTACAACACCGTGGTGCCGTCATCCGGCAAGGTGCTGACCGGCGGTGTCGACGCCAACGCGCTGCAGCGGCCGAAACAATTCTTCGGCGCCGCGCGCAACATCGAGGAGGGCGGTTCGCTCACCATCATTGCGACCGCGCTGGTCGATACCGGCAGCCGAATGGACGAAGTGATCTTCGAAGAATTCAAGGGCACCGGTAACTCCGAACTGATCCTCGATCGCAAGGTCTCGGACAAGCGGACCTTCCCGGCGATCGACATTTCGCGCTCCGGCACCCGCAAGGAAGAGCTGATCACCGATCCGCAGCTGTTGAAGAAGATGTACGTGCTGCGCCGGATCCTCAATCCGATGGGCACGATGGACGCCATCGACTTCCTGCTCGACAAGCTCCGGAACACCAAGAACAACTCGGAATTCTTCAATTCCATGAATACCTTGAGCGAATACCTGAGCCATCAGGCCGGGCTGGAGCAGGGCGCCTCGTGCAAGCGGGGCGCCCTGTTTCATGCTGCGACCATTGCTGCGGCAATGATGCAGCAACGGGGAAGGGATGCTGTCATCGGCGTGCGATCGTATAAGTATTTGAAATATATTATATTATTTATGGATTAAGTCGGGCGAGGGGACCTTTCCTCGGATTGCTGCAGCAAAATTGTTGCAGCAAATGCTGCGGTAAACGTGGCTGACCGCGGGCCGCGAGGTTTGAGCTGCTCGGCCAGAGCCCCAATCGAAATTGCGTTGCCTTTTCAAAGGCTCCGGCACAAATAGGCGATGCATTCGCGGGATCAGACCATCTTTGCGCTGTCGTCCGGCCGGCCGCCCAGTGCGATCGCCATTGTACGGATATCGGGTGCGCAGGCTGGGCCGGCGCTGACCGGGCTCGCGGGCAAAATCCCGCTGCCGCGAATGGCCACCCGTGCCCTGCTCCGGGACGTCGGCCAACGGCCGATCGACGATGCGGTGGTGCTCTGGTTCCCCGGTCCGGCCAGCGCGACCGGCGAGGATGTCGCCGAACTGCACGTCCATGGCGGACGCGCGGTGCTCGCGGCGCTGTTCGCGACGCTGGCGGGATTTGAAAATGTGCGGGCGGCGGAGCCCGGTGAATTCACCCGGCGCGGCTTCGAAAACGGCAAGCTCGATCTGACGGAGGCCGAAGGCCTCGACGATCTCATTCACGCCGACACCGATCGGCAACGCCGCCAGGCGCTGCGGCAGTTGAAAGGCCTGCTCGGCGACAAGGCGCGCGACTGGCGCGCGCGGATCATCGAAGCTTCCGCGTTGATCGAAGCCGGCATCGATTTTTCGGACGAGGGCGATGTACCGGCCGAATTGATGGCGCCGGCGCTGGCGCGGATCAAAGCGCTGCTTGGTGAAATCCGGGATGTGCTTGCGGCGCAGGGGCAAAGCGAACGCCTGCGCGATGGGCTTGTGGTCGCGATCGCGGGCCCGCCGAATGTCGGCAAGTCGACGCTGATGAATCAACTGGCCCGGCGCGAGGTCGCGATCGTGTCGCCGCATGCCGGCACCACGCGCGACGTCATCGAGGTACAGCTCGATCTCGACGGCTATCCGGTGACGGTGATCGACACCGCCGGCATTCGCGAGACCGACGATCCCGTGGAGCAGGAGGGCGTGCGCCGCGCGCGGGCTCGCGCGGCCGAAGCCGATCTCGTGCTGTGGCTGGCCGATGGCGCGAATGCCGAGATTCATCACGACGGCACCGCGCCGGTCTGGCTGGTGCGCACCAAGATCGACCTCGATCCGGCAGGTGGGCCAATGGCCCAGGCGCAGGGCCAGATAGAGCGGTTTCAGGATTTCGGCGAGCCGCGGGGACGGGATTCCGGAATTGATTTCCGCCCTGGTCGGATTCGCCCAGGACTATTTCGGCTCTGGCGAAGCTGGCTTGATCGGCCGAACGCGGCAGCGCAGATTGCTGCAAGACGCAGCCGATTCGTTGTGCCGCAGCGTGGAAGTGGCCGGGCAGGGTGAAGAACTGGCGGCTGAGGAACTGCGGGCCGCCGCTCATTCCCTCGGCAGGCTATTGGGCCGTGTCGATGTCGAGGATGTCCTGGATGTGATTTTCCGGGAGTTTTGTGTAGGGAAGTAATATTCCTCGAAGAAACAATATTTCTTGCTTCTCTTCATGGTCCGGTTGTTTCACGTGAAACAAGGCTTGTTCCCGGCACGGGGAACCACTGTTTCACGTGAAACAGCCCCTCACCCCAACTTCCTGCTTCCGGGTTTTGTCACTCCGCGATAGAAGTTCGCGCATGTCTCACCGAGATTCATTCGACGTCATCGTCATCGGCGGCGGCCATGCCGGCTGCGAAGCCGCGAGCGTTGCGGCGCGGATGGGGGCCAGGACGGCGCTGGTGACCCATCGCTTTGCGACAATCGGCGCGATGTCCTGCAATCCCGCGATCGGCGGTCTCGGCAAGGGTCATCTGGTCCGCGAGGTCGATGCACTGGACGGTCTGATGGGCCGGGTCGCCGACGCCGGCGGCATCCAGTTTCGCATGCTCAATCGCCGCAAGGGTCCAGCCGTTCGCGGACCGCGCGCCCAGGCCGACCGGAAGCTTTACGCCGCGGCGATGCAGGCCGCGATCACGGAGACCGCCAATCTCAGCGTGATCGAAGGGGAGGCGGATGAGCTGTTGGTCAGGAATGACCGCGTCACCGGCATCCGGCTGGGCGACGGCCGCGAACTCGCATCCGGTGCCGTGGTCATCACGACAGGCACCTTCCTGCGCGGTCTGATCCATCTCGGCGAGAAAAACTGGCCCGCCGGACGGGTAGGCGAGGCTCCGGCAATGGGGCTTTCGGCTTCGTTTGAGCGCGCCGGCTTTACCCTCGGACGGCTGAAGACCGGCACACCGCCGCGGCTCGACGGCACGACCATCGACTGGTCGGCGGTCGAAATGCAGCCCGGCGACGATCCGCCGGAGCCGTTTTCGGTCATGACCGACCGGATTACGACGCCACAGATCCAGTGCGGGATCACGCGCACCACGCCGGCCACCCATGAGGTGATCCGGGCCAATGTGCATCGCTCGCCGATGTATTCCGGCCAGATCAAGAGCAGCGGGCCGCGTTATTGCCCCTCGATCGAGGACAAGATCGTCAAATTCGGCGACCGCGACGGCCATCAGATCTTTCTGGAGCCGGAAGGGCTCGAGGATTCCACGGTCTATCCGAACGGCATCTCGACGTCGCTGCCGGAAGAGGTCCAGCTCGCGATCCTGGCGACCATTCCCGGCCTTGAACGGGTGAAGATGGTTCGGCCGGGCTACGCCATCGAATACGACCACGTCGATCCCCGCGAACTCGATCCGACCTTGCAGACCAAGCGTCTTCGGGGGCTTTTCCTGGCTGGGCAGATCAACGGCACCACGGGCTATGAAGAGGCCGCGGCGCAGGGGATCGTCGCCGGTCTCAATGCGGCATTGGCGGCCGGCGGCGCTGCGCCGATCGTGTTCGACCGCGCCGACGGCTATCTCGGGGTGATGATCGACGATCTCGTGACGCGTGGGATCACCGAGCCGTACCGGATGTTCACGTCCAGGGCGGAGTATCGGTTGACCCTGCGGGCTGACAACGCCGACCAGCGCCTGACGGACAAGGGGATCGCCTTGGGCTGTGTCGGACAGGCGCGTGCGCAACGGCATCGAGCGAAGATGACGGCACTCGATGCCGCGAAGTCGCTCGCCAAATCGCTGACGATCACCCCCAACGAAGCCGCCAAACACGGCCTGACGCTCAACCGGGACGGCCATCGTCGCTCGGCGTTTGAACTGCTGGCCTATCCCGAGATCGAATGGAATGCGCTGCGCCGAATCTGGCCGGAGCTGTCGGCCATTGAGTCCCCGATCGCCGTGCATCTCGAGATCGACGCCAAATACGATGTCTATCTCAAGCGCCAGACCGCTGACGTTGACGCCTTCCGGCGCGATGAGGCGCTGGTCCTGACCGGTATCGATTATTCGGATGTGCCCGGACTTTCCAACGAGGCACGTTCGAAGCTGCAGGCGGCCAAGCCGCGAACCGTGGGGCAGGCGGGCCGGCTCGATGGTTTGACCCCGGCTGCGCTCGGCATCCTTGCCGCGTATCTGCGGCGTGAAGCGCGACGGAAAACCTCAAAGGCGATCGCGTAAAACGTTTCACGTGAAACGAGGGGCCCTGCCTTGAGTCAATCTGTTCTCGCCGTCCTCGCATCGGATAAAGCTGCAGCGCTCGCCCTGACCCCTGTTTCACGTGAAACAGAGACGCGGCTGGACCGTTACGTCGCGCTGCTGGTCGAATGGCAGGCCAAAACCAATCTGGTGGCGCCATCGACGCTCCCGAATTTGTGGACCCGGCACATCTCCGATTCGCTGCAGCTATTAAGCTTGGCGCCATCCGCAAAAGTCTGGGTCGATTTCGGCAGCGGTGGCGGCTTTCCCGGCCTGGTGCTGGCCTGTGCGCTGGCGGAGACGCCGGGCGCAAATGTTCATCTCGTCGAACGCAATGCCAAGAAGGCGGCCTTTCTGCGCGAGGCCGTCCGCGTGACCTCGGCGGCCGGGACGGTGCACTTGGCTGGCATCGGGGATATTGTGGATAGATTCGCAGGCCCCGTCGATTGCGTCACTGCGCGAGCGCTGGCTCCGTTACATCAACTGATCGGCTTTGCGGAGCCGCTGGTGGGAAAGGGTGCGAAAGCGCTGTTTCTGAAGGGCCAAGATGTAGAGGCTGAATTGACCGAAGCCACTAAATATTGGAGTATCCAACCGCAACTTCATTCCAGCCGCACAGGCGGACATGGCTGGATCGTCGAGCTCGACCGGATCGAGCGGCGCAATTCCTCCGCGATGGCACATGGTGGTCGGGTATGACCGAAATTGATCAGTCTTATCAAGAGGATAGCGTCGCCAACCGGCCGCCCATCCGCGCATCCTGTCGCTCGCCAACCAGAAGGGCGGCGTCGGCAAGACCACCACCGCGATCAATCTCGGCACGGCGCTCGCCGCGATCGGCGAGCGCGTGCTGATCGTCGATCTCGATCCGCAGGGCAATGCCTCGACGGGTCTCGGCATCGATCGCCGCAACCGCAACTGTTCGACCTACGACGTGCTGATCGGCGAAGCGCCGTTGCGCGAGGCGGTGGTCGCGACCGCGGTGCCGCGCCTGCACATCGCCGCGTCGACCATGGATTTGTCGGGCCTTGAACTCGAACTGGGGACGACGCCGGGCCGTGCGTTCCGTCTGCGCGATGCGATCGCGGCGCTGAACACCAACGCGACGCCGGAGTCCGATTACACCTATGTGCTGATCGACTGCCCGCCGTCGCTCAATCTTCTCACCGTCAACGCGATGGCGGCGTCGGATGCGATCCTGGTGCCGTTGCAATGCGAGTTCTTCGCGCTCGAAGGTCTGTCGCAATTGCTGCAGACGGTAGAGCAGGTGCGCTCGACGCTCAATCCGAGCCTGTCGATCCACGGCATCGTGCTGACGATGTTCGACTCGCGCAACAATTTGTCGAACCAGGTCGTCGCCGACGTGCGGCAGTTCATGGGAGCCAAGGTCTACAACACCATGATCCCTCGCAACGTGCGCATTTCCGAAGCGCCGTCTTACGGCAAGCCGGTGCTGGTCTACGATCTCAAATGCGTCGGCAGCGATGCGTATCTGAAACTTGCGACGGAGGTGATCCAGCGCGAGCGCGAGCTGATGACGCATTGAGGTTGAATGGTAGGATGGGTACGGCGCAGCGAGAACCCATCGAGTGCTGGTCAAGACAATGGGTTTCGCTGGCTCACCTATCCTACGGTCCCTACTGAAATCGAAGATTCTGAAATTCGGAGTGTTGCTTGTGAATCCAAGGGAGCTGGCGATGGCCGACGAAGCGCGTTCGCGACTGGGCCGCGGTCTTGCAAGTCTGATCGGAGACGTCGGCGGCGAGGCCGCGCATGTCGACCGGCCGCGGAACCAGCGCAAGGTGCCGATCGAATTTCTCAAGCCCAATCCGCGTAACCCGCGCCGGACATTTTCCGATGCCGAACTCGGCGAGCTCGCCGCCTCCGTCAAGCAGCATGGCGTGATCCAGCCGATCGTGGTGCGTCCGGTGAAAGGCGTTGCCGACCGTTACGAGATCATCGCCGGCGAACGGCGCTGGCGCGCTTCGCAGCTCGCGGGCCTGCACGAGGTGCCGATCGTTCCCGTCGACGTCAGCGATAGCGACGCGCTCGAGATCGCGATCATCGAAAACGTGCAGCGCGAAGACCTCAACGCGATGGAAGAGGCGCAGGGCTATCACGCGCTCGCGGACGAATTCAAACGCAGCCAGGAAGACATCGCAAAGATCGTCGGCAAGAGCCGCAGCCATGTCGCCAACATGATGCGGCTGACGAAGCTGCCGGCGGAAGTGCAGGCGCTCATCACCAGCGGCGATTTGTCGGCGGGCCACGCCCGCGCCCTGATCGGCGTGCCCGATCCGCTCACGGCCGCGAAGCGCATTGTCGCCGAAGGACTCAACGTACGTCAGACCGAAGCGCTGGCGCACGTCGAAGGCGTGCCGGAGCGCAAGCCGCAGAAGGCGCGCGGCGGTGGTGCCAAAGTCAAGGATCCCGATACGGTCGCGCTGGAAAAGCGCGTCAGCGATGCCCTCGGCCTGGCCGTGACCGTCAATCATCGCGATCCCGGCGGCAGCGTGCAGATCAGCTACCGCAACCTCGAACAGCTTGACGAGGTGATGCGGAGGTTGGCGAAGGGTAATTGAGTGTCATTCCGGGTTCGCTGCTAAGGTTCGCGCTTCCCAGGAATGACGAGTCAGGTTCTCACGCCCCGCCGCTTCGCATTCGCCGCGATCGAGAGCAGCGTGCGTTGTGCGATGGCTGACGCCAGCGAGGCCTGTTTGCGCATGTCGAGGGCGGCGGTGCCGAGCTGATCGATGATCCCGGCCAGGCGTGCCGCGCTGAAATTGCGCAGCGCGATTTCGACGGCGCCCTTGCGCGAAAAATGCAGCCGCGGATATCCGCTTTCGAGCAAGCTCGATACCGGCGTGCCCTCGGCGACCGCAAGCGCGGATTTGTGCAGCCAGGCGGCCTGGCGCTGCGCGGCGGAGATGATCACGCCGGGATAGGTGCCGGCGACCATCGCTTTCGCAAATTCGCTTTCGACAATGCCGGCATTTCCGGCGAAGGCGCCGTCCACGATCGGATCGAGCTTCAGTTCAGAGGCGTCTGACACCACCGTCATGACGTCGTCGAGCACGATCTCGCCCTTGCCGTGGGCGTAGAGCGCAAGCTTGCGCAACTCGTTGCGCGAGGCCTGGCGGTCGCCGCCGAGCAGCGACATCAACACCGCGCGCGCGTCGGATGCGATGCGCAAATTCGAAACCCGCAGCTCCTCGTCGATCAGCCTTGCCAGGTCGCGCTCGCCGTCGGGATAGCAGGCAATCGCGACCGCGGTTTTGGCGCGCTCGCAGGCCTTGCGCAGCGGCGATTCCGGCCGCAGCTCGCCGGCCTCGATCACGATGCGGCAATCCTTGATCGGCGAATCGGCCAGCGTATCGATGCCGCTGGCAAAACTGCGTGAGCCGGCGCGCACCCGGATGGCGCGACGGCCGCCGAACAGCGGCACGGTCATCGCCTCGTCGACCAGCCGTGACGGCTCGGCCGACAATTCGTCGCCATCCAGCCGCACCAGCGAAAACGGGTCGTTGGGATCGTCGACCGCGGACGCCATCAACGCATCGGCGCGTTCGCGCACGAGGCCGGCATCGGGACCGTAAAGCAGGATGATGGGACGGCCGGCGTCGGGCCGGGCGAGAAAAGCGTCGATCTCTTTTCCGCGAAGCGCGACCAAAGCTGGTCAGGTGCCGGCGGTGAAGAACGACGCCAGCCGGGTCTGGATGTTTTCCGCGATCTCCTGGGCGGCGCGATCCTCGGCATCGCGGAAGGCGCGCTGTCGGGAGAACCGCTGCAGTGAGCCCGGGAGGTCATAGGACACGCGGGAGAAGGTCGAGCCGGTCATGACCGATTTGTTGGTCGCGATATCGATCAGATTATACTGCGCGTCGATATTGACGTTCTCGCTCGACGGCAGCGCGGTGGCCTGATCGATCATCAGCGACGAACGGCTGGTGTTGAACCGCAGCACCAGCCGATGGGTCGGCGGCATGCCGGTGGCGTTGCCGTAGAGCTTGAACGCCAGCGCGTTGCGGATTTCCACCCCGATCCGGGCTTCACGCGACGCGTTGTTCTTGTCTACCGGCGGGACTTCCACGCCCATCAGCTTTTCGCGCAGGCCGGGCGTGCCGTCGGCATGCTCGGCATACATCGGCTGGAAGCAACCGGCCGTCAGCGCCGCCAGAGCGGCGACGGCGAGCAGCCGGGCGGCGATCCGGATCCTAGCCAACGACATTCACGATCCTCATGGGAACTATGATTACCTTGCGGACGGCCTTGCCGCCGAGAGCGAGTTTTACCGCATCAAGGGCCAAAACGGCAGCCTCAATTTCCTGATTTTGGGCGTCCCGTGGCACGGAAACATCACCCCGTTTCTTGCCGTTGACCTGGACCACCAATGTCACCGTATCTTCAACCAGCAAATCGCGTTCGATTTGGGGCCAATTCGCCTCCGAAATCAGCCCGGATTGCCCCAAAACCGTCCAGCACTCCTCGGCCAGATGCGGCATCATGGGTGCGAACAGTTGAACAAGGATGACCGAAGCCTCCCGGACCGCCCAAGAAAAATCTGGAGAAAAATCTGGAGATAAATCCGGCGCGGTCTCGGCGGTGGACTTACCCTCCTGTCCGAGCACGTCGGCGAGGGCGTTGGTGAACTCGCGGATATGGGCGAGGCATACGTTGAAATGCAGCCGCTCGATGCCGGAGGACACCTTGTCCAGCGCGCCATGGGCCGCCTTGCGCAACGCCAGCGCGTCGGTGCCGAACGAAGCCGGGCGTGCCGCCGGGGCCGCCTTCGCGATCTCGGCGGCTTCGTTCACCAGCCGCCACAGCCGCTGCACGAAGCGCGAGGCGCCCTGCACGCGCTCGTCGCTCCAGATCACGTCGCGGTCGGGCGGTGAATCCGACAGCATGAACCAGCGCGCGACGTCGGCGCCGTAGGTCGCGATGATGTCGTCGGGGTCGACCGTGTTCTTCTTCGACTTCGACATCTTCTCGATCGCGCCGATATTGATGTCTTCGCCAGAAGTCAGCAGCACCGCGCGCTTGCCGTTGGCGCCGGTCTCGATCTTCACTTCGGCGGGCGTGACGTAGCTTCCGTCGGCCTTTTGATAGGTCTCGTGCACCACCATGCCCTGGGTGAACATGCCGGCGAACGGTTCTTCCATGTCGATATGGCCCGTCGCCTTCATCGCGCGGGTGAAGAAGCGGCTGTACAGGAGATGCAGGATCGCGTGCTCGACGCCGCCGATATATTGATCGACCGGCATCATCCGGTTTGCGACATCAGGCGTGGTCGGCGCGTTCTCGTTCCAGGGATCGGTGAAACGCGCAAAATACCACGACGAATCCACAAACGTGTCCATGGTGTCGGTTTCGCGTTGCGCTTTGCCGCCGCATTTCGGGCAAGTGACATGCTTCCAGGTCGGGTGATGGTCGAGCGCGTTGCCCGGCTTGTCGAAGCTGACATCCTCGGGCAGCACCACCGGCAAGTCCTGGTCCGGTACCGGCACCACATCGCATGTCGGGCAATGGATCACCGGGATCGGGCAGCCCCAATAGCGCTGCCGTGAAATTCCCCAGTCGCGCAGGCGGAAGTTCACCTGCCGCTCGCCCACGGGCATGTTGCCGCGCAACTCCGCCTCGAGCCTTCTTGCGACCTCTTGCTTGGCCTGCTCGATGGTCATGCCGTCAAGGAACCGCGAATTGATCATGCGGCCATCGCCATCATAGGCGGTGTCGGTGATGACGAAGGCTTTCGGGTCCTGGCCTTCGGGGCAGACCACGGGCGTATTGCCCAGGCCATATTTGTTGACGAAATCGAGGTCGCGCTGGTCATGCGCGGGACAGCCGAAGATCGCGCCGGTGCCGTATTCCATCAGCACGAAATTGGCGACATAGACCGGCAGCTTCCAGTTCGGATCGAACGGATGCAGCGCGCGGATGCCGGTGTCAAAACCCTGCTTCTCGGCGGTGTCGATGATTTCCTGCGCGGTGCCGATGCGTTTTACGTCGGCGATGAATTCGGCGAGTTTTGGATTCTTCGCCGCGGCCGCCTGTGCCAGCGGGTGATCGGCCGCGATCGCCATGAATTTTGCGCCGAACAGCGTGTCATGCCGCGTCGTGAAAATCTTCAGCTCGGATTCGCCGGCCGGCGTCGTGGCCGGATCGAGGGCGAAGCGCACCAGCATGCCTTCGGAGCGGCCGATCCAGTTGCGCTGCATCAGCCGCACCTTGTCGGGCCAGCGATCCAGCGTATCGAGCGCGTCCAGGAGTTCCTGCGAGTATTTCGTGATCTTGAAGACCCACTGGTTCATCTCGCGCTGTTCGACCACCGCGCCGGAGCGCCAGCCGCGGCCGTCGATCACCTGCTCGTTGGCGAGCACGGTCATGTCGACCGGATCCCAGTTGATCTTGCGCTTCTCGCGTTCGGCCAGACCGGCGCGCAGAAAATCCAGGAACATCTTCTGCTGATGCTTGTAGTAGGAGGGGTCGCAGGTCGCGAATTCGCGGGACCAGTCGAGCGACAGCCCGATCGACTGCAACTGCTTTTTCATCGCGGCGATATTGTCGTAGGTCCAGGCTTTCGGTGCGACCTTGCGCTCGATCGCAGCGTTTTCCGCCGGCAGCCCGAACGCATCCCAACCCATCGGGTGCAGCACGTTGAACCCCTTGGCACGCATGAAACGCGCCAGCACGTCGCCCAACGTATAGTTGCGGACATGGCCGATATGGATGCGCCCGGACGGATAGGGGAACATCTCAAGCACGTAGTATTTCGGCCGCGGATCGTCGTTTTTGGAGGCGAAGATCGCCTTTTCGTCCCACTGGCGTTGCCAGCGCGGCTCGGTTTCGCGGGCGTTGTAACGTTCGGATGTCATGGAATCGCTGGCTTTTTTGTGAATTCGGTCCGGTCAAAAGACGGCGGACTAGGCCACAAAAGCGGCTGCGGGGTCAACGGGTTGGAGGCTCGGCTAGCCTCCCTTGAGGCCGGCTCTGGGGCCGGCCCTGAGGCTGCCGGGTGGACGGCTTGTGCCAATAAGGACCTTCGAGGCCAGCGCTCGGCGCGCCCGAGGACCAGGCGCCCGGCATTGCCGTAGCCGCAAACCGCACACGCTTCAGGCGCGGCCGAGCTGCACTTGGCGGTCGACTGCAATCCACGTCGCTCGGGCCACGGCCAGCAACGTTCCAGCTTCCCCATAGACCGCGGCCTCGGCGGCACGTTTGCGGCCGTCGCGGCCGGCCTCCCAGGCCGTGACGACGCAGCGTTCTCCCGGGCGCGGCCGTGTCTCAATCCGTGCCGACATCCGACCCAACAGGATCGGCGTCCGGTCGAAGCTGCCGCTCTCCCGGTCGTAAGAGGAAGCATAGCCCGTGGGACAATCGAGCGCCGACCAGAGAAATTCGGGCGCGACGAACCCATCCTCCGCCGTCAGGGTCGGGTCCGGTGTCCAGGTCGCCGCGAGCACCGCCGAAGCATTCCGGGATTGGCGCGCAAGCGGGCCAGCAAAGATGCGCAGGCCATCGCCCTGCGCCCTTGCAGGACCGCACACGAAACACGTCGGCAGCGGATGCTCGTGTGGCTTGATCGGCGTCAGCAGCTCGGCCGCATATGCCTCGTCGAAGCTGGCTTTCTCCAGGCGCGTAAGTTCAAGACTTGCCGGTCGTCCGGTGGCGACGACCGTGGCGCCATCGCGAAGCTCCCATAACCCGTCGTCCGTCGCTGCGACATCGAGCGGCTTATCCAGGGGAGGCGGTGCGCGTAGCGTTATCTCCGCACCGCCGGGAATGTACCGGGCCAGCCTGCCGCAGACATATCCGCCGTTCCCGGAGTTCGGAGGACCGCAGTAGCGCTTGTCGATGATTTCAGATGTCATCGGTCCTTCCTCTCTTGCCGCTCTCTTGCCGCCGCCGGCGCACTCTACCTTATCTTGAGGACGATTCTTCCCTGAACCGTCCGATTGGCCACGGCGCGCATCGCTTCCTTGACCTGTTCGAACGGAAGGACGCGATCGATGTGGGGGCGAATCTTCCCCTCGGCCAACAATTGCGCCAGCGTGTCATGCGTGCGCACGGCCTGCTCAGGGAATTTTTCCGCCCAGGCAGCGGCAAAGACACCGACAATGGAATAGTTCTTCAAGAGCGGGAGGTTCATTGGCACCGAGGGAATCTGGCCGCTGGTGAAGCCGATCGGCATCAGCCGTCCGCCCCACTTCATCAGTCGCGCCATTTGCTCGAAAACCGTTCCGCCGACATTGTCGAAGCAGATATCGACGCCTTCCCCACCTGATATCGACTTGATCCGCTCGCGCAGGTCTTCGCTGCGATAGTTGATGACATCGTGGACACCGTAACCGCGCACTAAATCCGCCTTGTCGTCGGAGCCGACACCGGCGATGACGCGCAGGCCCAGATGGCCGGCGAGGTCGACGGCGGCGAGACCAACCCCGCCCGCAGCGCCACTGACAAATACCGTTTCACCGCATCGCGCGCGTGCGCCCTCGACCAGGGCGCAATACGCCGTGCCGTAATTATGCAAGACCGTGGCCGCCGGCTCGAAAGCGACGCCGGCCGCCAACCGGACACTCTTCCATTCCTTGGCGACCATCCGCTCGGCATAACCGCCCGTCCAGCCCCCGCACGCCACGCGATCGCCCAGCTGAAATCTCGTGACCTTGTCGCCAACCGCGATGACGATGCCGGCCGCTTCCGTGCCGGGCACGAATGGCGTCGAAGGCCGCATCTGGTAAAGGCCCGAGACCAGCAGTTGGTCCATGAAACTCACGGAGGCCGCATGGACGTCGATCAGAATCTCGTCACTGGCCGGCTTCGGCTCTTCGATCTCGCCGATGCGCAGGTCTTCCGGACCCGTGAACGCGCTGCATAGCACTGCTCTCATCGTGGTGCTCCCCGCCCGGCGGCGACCGAAAATGCGCGGCAGCAGCATGGGAACGCGCCGGCGATACTGCTGGTAGGTCGTGCCGAACTCGGCGATTAAATCCCGTTCCTCGAACTGCAGCCCGACCAGGATGTAGGCTGTGGTCATGATGGCGAACAGCAAATGGCCGGCGGTCATCTCAGGCGTGGCCCAGAATGCGAGCAGAAAGCCCAGCATGAGCGGATGCCGCACGATTTTGTAGAGCAGGGGCGTCTTGAACGATTGACCCGGTAACTCGGCTCCACGCAGCGCGAAGAAAGCCTGGCGCAGGCCGGACAGATCGAAATGATCGATCATGAAGGTCGAGGCAAACACGATCACCCAGCCGAGCCAATAGACGCCGATCAGCAACCAGGCCGCAATTCCGTCGATCTTCCAGACAGGTACAGGGATCGGCCGCCACTGCCAGAATAGCAGCAGAAGGATCAGGCTGGAGAGCAGCACATAGGTACTGCGCTGGCAGGCCGCCGGAAAGATTTTGGCCCACCATCGTTTGAAGGCCGGGCGCGCCATAATGCTGTGCTGGATTGCAAATATGCCAAGCAGCAGCAGGTTGACGACGATGGCCTCGCTCAAATTCGTCGGGCCGCCGACGTCGATCGACTTCGGCACGACAAAATTGCCGACGAAACCGAGCGCGTAGAGAAATGAAACAAGGAAGACGGCATAGCTCACGATGGCGTAGAACAGGATCAGGAGACGTGCGAGCATAAATGTTTTTCGTATTGTGTCGAGGCAGCGGTGCCGAATGCGAGAGCCTGAACCGTTCGATAGCGAGAGGGCTCGATCAGGCCTGACTGCTATCAGTGGACCGTCTCCTGCGCGTCCCCCGGCGGCGCAGGCGAGGCGGATGCCGGACCCGCGTCGAGGTCGAGGGATTCGCGCTCGATTTGTATTGCCGAACGGCGCCGCTTACGAGGGTCAGTTCGAGGATCAGGTTGACCGTGTCTGCGCCGGCGCGCCGCAGCTAGCGGTGCGATCAATCCATGTTGCGGACGTCCGGCACCAGATGATGGATGCCGCGTGGAGTGACTGGCTTGTCCATTGCACCGGGCGGCCCGAAGGGGCCGGGTCGTCGACGACCGCCAGACCACGCAGAGACTGTTCGCCGGTACGCGCCGCCCTGCCGCTCTGCAGACGCTTGTTGGTTACAAACGAAGGGTATGCCGGACCGATGACCGGCGAGCGCGAGCTAGTGGCGTGCCTGCAGAAGTCAGCTTCGAACTTCTGCAGGTGCCGCATGGTCGTCGGATGTCGCTACCAGCCATCCGTGACATCGAGTCGTGAAGACCGCATCAAGCGGCCTCCCTTTTGGCAGCCAGACGATCGAGTGCCGCCTTTGCCTCGCTCGTCATGCGCCGGACGATCTCGCCTGCCGGCAGAATCTCCTCGATGTTGCCCGCGCTTTGTCCGGCAGTCAGGCAAACCTGCTCGATGTCGCCGTTGAAATCGCGCGTCGGCAGGATGGCGCTATAACGCGGCACCGGGATTGTCTGGCCGTTGAGGACCGTCGAGCCAATGATCTCGCCTTTCGCGTCCCCAATGGCCTCGGCCTCCCGCCCCAGCGCCACACGTGCACCTTCATTGAGGATCGCCCGCATGGGCTGATCGGGCCATTCGGGGCCGTAGATCGGGAGGATCGCCGTATCGCCGACATCGGCGGACAGCACGCGCTCCTTGTAGGAATCGTGCGCTTCGGCCTCTTGCGCAGCGAGGAAACGACTGCCGCACCATACGGCGTCGGCCCCGAGAACGAGCGCAGCGGCCATGGTCGCGCCGTCGACGATGCCGCCTGCGGCAAGCAACGGCAAGCCGGGGAAGTGCCTATGGATGCGCGGAAAGAGCGTCATGGTCGAGGCTTCGGCCCGATTGTGCCCACCGGCCTCCGCACCCTGGACGATGAGTGCGTCGGCGCCGAGTGCGGCCGCCTGCTCGGCTTCGGCGACGCGGCCGATTTGCATCCAGACCTTGATCCCGGCCTGCTTCAATCGTTCGATATGCCCTGGCGTCGGTAACGTCCAGAAGAAGATGGCGAGCGCCACCTGTTCCTCAATGAGGACGGACACGTGTTCATCGGTGACGAAGTCGCCGATCAGATCGACGCCGAAAGGCCGCTTTGTCAGTGTCTTCGTCTGTCGGACGAGATCGCGCAGGACGTCGGGCGGATTGATGTCGGAGCCGATCGTGCCGAGGCCGCCGGCTTCGCAGACCGCGGCCGCGAGAGCGGGACGCGCGATCATCGCCATGCCCGCGTTGACGATCGGCGTTGTGAGCCCGAAGGTCCGGGTGATGGATGTCGAAAACATAATCTGGATCCTTTGACAGCATGGAGGATGACCGGCGCTGCTCGCGCCGGCCGGGGATTCGTCGTCAGGACGGCACCGCGACCGCGGCCGTCGATGCGCTTTTCGATGCGGGGGCTTGACCGAGTGCGGCCCCCGCCATGGTCACAACCGAGAGTTCGGTATTGACCGAGAAGGTATTTGCCGTGACTCCGGTAAACCCCATGGCGGAGAGCCGGCGCTCGTGCTTCTCACGATAGCGCTCGGCGGTGGCGACATCCTCGAACAAGTAGATGCCACCGGCATGACCCGTTTCACGGTCTTCCAGCCATATCTTCCACACGAGCCCGTGCTCGTTGGCGATGTCACGGGCGAGTTCGTGCACGGTTTCCGTCAGTTCCTTTCCCCAGGGACCGGGGAAAGGAAAACGAAACAGGAGCGCGGTCAGCATGTCCGGGACACCTCAGGCTGCGAGGGCCACCGACGTACAGGCGCCGAGGTCGGCGATCGCCTGATACAGGCCGAGCTTGCGCCCCACATCGACCAGCACGCTGGAAAACGCGGCGCTCAGGTCGGTAACGACCTGGCTGATGAAAGCCTCGACCTCGCCCGGCGCGGGCGGCGGTGTAAATTGGGTCATGATCCGGTCCTTTTGCGCTCGCATGGAGTGGGAAGGTGGTCCAAGTCTGAAGCGGCTGTTACCACTGGACCGTCCCCTGCCCGTCCCCCGGGGCGTCGACAGGGCAAAAGGATGATTTCATGACTGGGTTCTCACTTCAGACGTTCGGGTTCCCGGAGATCCACGGTGACAACCGCCCGATCAAGCTGAACCTGCGCAAGGGCCTTGCGCTGCTGGTCTATCTCGCGGAGACCCCAGGCGCCGTTGCACGGGACGTCATTGCCACGCTGCTGTGGCCCGAGAGTCCCCCCGAGACCGCCCGCGCGCGGCTGCGGCGCATGCTTCATCGCATCGAGCTTACGCTCGGCCAGCATGTTTTCGAGACCGACCGTACCACCGTGCGGTGGTCTCCGGCGGTCGAACTGAAGGTCGACTCGCATCTGTTTCGAGGGCGCTTGCGACCGCGGCGCTTTCGAGGAAGCCTGCCTACACTATCGGGGTGACTTCCTCGCGGGCTTCTCTCTGGCCGATTGTCCCGAGTTCGACGATTGGGCGTTCTTTCGCCGCGAGGCGCTCAGGGGGCGGCTCATGCACGGGCTGGAACGCCTCGTGCAGGACAAGAATGCCGCCGGCGAACATTTTGCCGCGGCGGCTCACGCGGGACGTCTTGTCGAGCTCGATCCGCTGAGCGAAGTGTATTGTCGGCATTTGATCCGCAGCCTCTTGCTTGCCGGCGATCGAAGTTCGGCAGAACGACACTACGCGGCGCTGACACAGCGGCTGCGTGACGAGCTTGAGGTTGCGCCCGAAGCCGCGACCGCAGCGCTCATGGACCCCACCGCGACGCCGCTGGACCACACCGTCCCGACAACACTCTATGTAAAGGGCGCCGGCGTGCATCTGGCGTATCAGACATACGGAAGCGGCGAGCTTGATATCCTGATCATGCCTGGCTTCGTGTCACACGTGGAACGCGCTTGGGAGCACCCCTCGTGCCGGGCGTTTCTGGTTTCATTGATGGTGCTTGGGCGGCTCATCATGTTCGATCGTCGCGGCATCGGGCTGTCGGACCGGGTCGGATCAGCCCCAAGTGTCGAAGTCACGGCCGAGGATATCGGCACCGTGCTGCGGGCGGCGCACACGCGTCGCGTCGTGCTGTTTGGGGCGTCTGAATGTGGTCCGGCATGCATCAAGTTTGCGGTCGATGAACCCCGCCTCGTGGCTGGCCTCATTCTGTTCGGCTCATTGGCCAAGGGCTGTTGGGCGCCGGACTTTCCGTACGCCTTGCGGGCAAGCCAATACGACACCTGGCGCCAGCAGCTTGTCGCCGAATGGGGCGGCCCTGCCGGGATCGACACCTTCGGACCGAGCCTTTCTCGTGATCCCCAAGCGAGGGCCTGGTGGGCCGGGCTGCTGCGCGCGGCCTCTAGTCCCGGCGGCATTTGGGCCGTGCTCAAGGCGTTGCGCGACACCGACGTGAGACACCTCCTGCCACGGGTATCTGTGCCCACGCTGGTGCTGCACCGCCGGAACGACCTGGCGGTACGTATTGCGGCAGGCCGCGACATGGCCAGCCAAATCACTGGCGCTCAATTCGTTGAGCTCGACGGCAATGATCATTGGTTCTTTGCGGGCGCTCAGCAACCCGTGCTTGAGGCAATCAGACGATTCGTTAACGCTCTGCCGCGCGACAGGAGGCCAACGCGGTAGGGAATGCGCACCAACGCGGATGTCCACCAACCACTCTGAATTTTTGGGCTCGCGCCCTAGAGCCATTTCCGTTCCGATAGAATCGGAACGGAGCTCCAGATTTTTGATTTGACGCGTTTTCTTGACGCGAACCGGAATCCACTTCGCTTGAAAACGGCTCTAGCTCGCCAGCGCAATCCCGGCTTCGTCGACCAGTTTCACAAAGCCGTGCTCGATCACGGTGTTGCGGCCGCGGTGTTTGGCGGCGTAGAGGGCGGCGTCCGCAGCCTCGATCAGGTCGCCGGGCCGCTGCGCGCCGTTCGGCAGGGTCGTGGCCACGCCGACGCTCGCGGTGACGGTTTGATGGGTGCTGGTCGCGTGCGGAATCTCGAGGCCTTGAACTGCGGCGCGCACCATTTCACCGATCTCCAGCGCCTTGATCGCGTCGGTGTTCGGCAGCAGCAGGCAGAATTCCTCGCCGCCATAGCGGCCGGCAAAGCCCATTGCATCGGCGGCGATACCGGCCAGCGTTTCGCCGAGCTGGCTCAGGCAGGCGTCGCCTTCCGGGTGGCCGTAGGTGTCGTTGTAGAGCTTGAAGTGATCGACATCGATCATCAGCAGCGACAACTCGCTGTTGTATTGCTGCGCCTTCATCCATTCGAAATCGAGCCGGCTCTGGAAGCCGCGCCGGTTGGCGAGGCCCGACAGCATGTCGATCGACGCCATCACGGTGAGCCGGTCATTGGTGGCGACCAGTTCGCGTTCGCGCTGGCTGAGCTGGCCGGCCATCGCATTGAAGGCGCGCGCCAGCGGTACGAATTCCGACGGCAGGCGGCGGCGCGCGACGCGGGCCGACCAGTCACCCTCGCCGAACCGCCGCGCCATGCCGGTCATGACTTCGATCGGATTGATGATGAGTCTTTCCGCGCCGATCAGCGCGCCCAGCAGCACGAACAGGCAGACGAATCCGAGTTGAAGATAGGCGGTGCGGATTTCGCGGTTGATTGCCGCCGTGACCTTGGCTTCGTCGATGCTGACGATCAGGCGCGATTGCGTCCCGGGAATGCGCGCAAAGCTGACGGTGCGTGTCGAACCGTCGGCCGCGGTGAACGTAAGCGAGCCCGACGGGGATTGGGTGCTGAGTGCCTTGTCGGCGACGGACGCCAGCAGCGGCACATTGTCCAGAGACCGGCCGATCATGCTGGATTGATCCGCCGGTGCGGCCATCACGGTGCCGGAACCATCGACCAGCAACGACGAAATGCCCGGCCGTCCGCCGAGATTGCTCATGATCTTCGACATCCAGTCGATATTGATGCCGGCGACCACCACGGCATCTTCCTCCTGATTGATCGCGGAGACCGGGTAGGCCGCCATGATGATCGGCAGGTTGTTCGACCTGGCGGACAGATAATCGCTGAATACGAAGTCGCCGGTCGCTTGCGCCTTCCTGAAATATTCGCGGTCACCGAGCTGGATGCCGACCAGGATGTTCATGGTCGCGCATTGCACCAGTCCGTCCTTGCTGACGAACATGATGCTGCGGATCCAGGGCAGGTTGGTCGGCAGACTGGCGCGCAGGATATCGCAACTGCGCGCGACGCCGCCGGAGGCGCGGATATAGGCCGCCGATTTCAGCATCGTCTCGACCGAGGAAACCACTTCGCGCTGGGTGTCGGCGCTGTGTTTGGTGAGGTTGGCAAATTCCTCGGTGGCCTGCGCGATCTGCCTGGTGCGGGCGTCTTCGAGCGAGCGGACGCGTTCCAGCATCAAGGGCGCAACCAGGATCACCGCCAGCAGCGCCAGCCGCGCGCGGATTCCCAGAAGCTGCTTGAGTTTCGCTCTGTTGCGGTTGAAAGTAACGCCAGACATCCTTGTTCCCACCCAGCGGCCAAGGTAGCGGGGAAGGGCTCAAGAAGGCTTTCTCGAATTTGGTAAAATTCGAGCAAAGGCCGGAAATCTACCGGTGACAGACGTCATGATGCAAAACGCGCAAAATTTGCCAACCCAGGCTTCACCAGGCGGTCTCGCCGCGGTGGAGCAGGACATCGCGCGCGCGTGCAAGGAAGCGCGCCGCGACCGTGCATCGGTCACGCTGATTGCGGTGTCCAAGACATTCGACGCGCCGGCCATTTCACCCGTCATCGATGCCGGACAGTGCGTATTCGGCGAAAATCGCGTGCAGGAAGCCAAGGCGAAATGGCCAGGGTTAATGTCGGCTTACCAGGGCATTGTCCTGCATCTGATCGGCCCGCTGCAATCCAACAAGGCCAAAGAGGCCGTGGCGCTGTTCGATGCCATCCATTCGGTCGACCGCCCGAGCATTTGCGAGGCGTTAGCCAAGGAAATCCATTCGCAAAAAAAGCAGCCGCAATTGTTCGTTCAACTCAACACCGGTGAGGAGCCGCAGAAGGCCGGCGTCGCGCCCGCCGACGCGGACGCCTTCATTGCCAGTTGCCGGGAGAAATATGGCCTGGAGATTTCCGGCTTGATGTGCATCCCGCCACTCAACGAGGCGCCGGCGCCGCATTTCGCGTTGACCGCCAAGATCGCCGCGCGCAACGGGCTGAAAAATCTGTCGATGGGCATGAGCGCCGATTTTGCGGTCGCGATCCAGTTGGGCGCCACGCATGTGCGTGTGGGGTCGGCGATCTTCGGGCATCGGTGAACGCCAGAGACGATCTTGCATTTTCGTCATTGCGAATTCGTCACTGCGAAAGGCCAACGGTCGAGCGAAGTTCCGATCCGTTGGTTCGCAATGATGGGGGATAGATTACGCGAAGGCGACGGACACTTTTCCCAGCGAGCCAAAATCCGCAGCAAAAAAATCGCCCGATTGTATCGGCAGCGGCGGATGGCAGGTGCCGGTAGTGACAACGCGGCCCGCTTTCAGCGTAACGCCAAGCTGGCGCAATTCATTGGCCAGCCACAGCAGCGCGACGCGGGGATCGCCAAGCACGTTCTTTCCGTGACCGATGAATTGTTCACCGCGCAAGGTGATGACCGGCTTCTCCTGGATGAGATCGAGCGCGCGCCAGTCCGAGGTCGCGGGCGGGCCGAGCACGAACAAATGCGCGCAGGCGTTGTCCGCAATGATCTGCGCGGCGCCGGCGCTGACGAAATCCGCAAATCGCGAGTCCGGAATCTCGATCGCGGGATGCAGCGTGTCGACCGCATCGAGAACCTGCTGCATCGTGTAGGGGACTGAGCGCGCCGGCAAATCCGTTCGCATGCGAAAGGCGAATTCGGGTTCGGCCACGCGCATTTCATTGCCGGCCATGGAGGCCGTTCCGCCATCGGGAATGACGGTCTCGGCCAGGATGCGTCCGGCCATCGGGCCATCGACATTGATGTGCTTTTGTCCGGCTTCACTGGTGGCCGCGATCTTCCAGCCGAACAGGTTGCCTGAGGAGTAGCCCTCAATTCGCGCCTGGATCGCGTAGCCTTCCACGCGGTCGCGCGGCCGCAGTGTAGCTTCGAGGCCATCGAATTTGGTGCCGGCACGCCAATGGTCGTGCAGGGTCTTTGACGCGGCCGCAATCTGGTCCTTGTCGAGCATTGTTCTGATCCTCAAAAATGCGCTTACTTTCGCTCGAAAACGCTCTAGCCGATAATGATTTTCGTCTCCGGCCCCATTCGCCGTAATAACCGCAGCATCGCCGATTTCGTCATCGAAACGCACCCCGCGGTCGGTGAAAAATTCCGGCGGGCCAGATGCAGGAACACGGCGCTGCCGCGGCCGGCAATGCGTGGCGCGCTGTTGTGGTCGATCTCGACGATAAAGTCATAGAGATGATCGGCGCGGGTAAGCCGGTCGCCGGCCTCGTCGTGGACCAGCCGAAGGGGCTGGTTGTAGTGACGGTCCTTCGGGTCTTCGCACCAGGCATCTTCAGGCCGGATCGGGCGGACGGGCAGGAAGGTTCGCGGCCGCGGATGGCGGTCGGCGCGCCACCATAATTGCAGGGGCCGGAACGTCCCCTTGGGGGTTCCGCCATCGCCTTCGCGCTTGTTGGCGCGGATGCCCCCGCGGCCAAGTGCCACCGGCACGGTCCAGCCTTCGGCGGTCAGCCAGCCCCGGCGCGGGTCGCCGGCGGCCGCGTGAACCCTGATCGCCGAAACCGGCCGATCACGCATAACTGTCTCATAAGTGATTGAAAAATTGGGGTTTCCCATCAGAATCGTTCAAATTCCCGGTTGCCTCCCCGGCCGCGATTGTTCTATTTGGCCCCATTACAGGACATTCATCCAAATACCGCTCGAATTTGGGATAAACTCCGGTTTGCCTTGTGAAACTGTAACAATCTCCTACCTCAATGCAAATCAGTACCTGATGACACCGAGGTTCGCTCGCGATCCAGGTTCATCAACGACCAAGACCAAACTGTTCCGACGACCAAGACGCCCGGCTTGAGACGCTTCCGCTTGTGTCTGCCGCCTGCCCCAAGAGGATCGTACCTATGGCCAATGCTCGCAAGATCCTGATCGTGGATGACGATACCGATCTGCGCGATACGCTGGTCGAACAATTATCGCTGCACGAGGAGTTCGAAGCCTCCGCAGTCGATACTGGCGCCAAGGGCGCCAGCGCAGCCAAAGCCAATTCCCCCGATCTCGTGTTGATGGATGTCGGGCTGCCGGATACCGATGGCAGGGAAGTGGTCCGGTCCTTGCGCAAGGGCGGCTTCAAGGCGCCGATCATCATGCTGACCGGCCACGATACCGATTCGGACACCATTCTGGGGCTTGAATCCGGCGCCAACGACTATGTGGCAAAACCGTTCCGGTTCGCGGTGCTGCTCGCCCGGATCAGGGCGCAATTGCGCCAGCACGAGGCGAGCGAGGACGCGGTGTTTTCCGTCGGTCCCTACAGCTTCCGCCCCGGCTCCAAGATGCTGACGGGCGCCAATGCCCGGAAAGTGCGGCTGACCGAGAAGGAAACCGCAATCCTGCGCTTCCTCTACCGCGCCGGTCAGTTGCCGGTTTCGCGCGAGACGCTGCTGCAGGAAGTCTGGGGCTATAATTCGGGCGTCACCACGCACACCCTGGAAACCCATATCTACCGGCTGCGGCAGAAGATCGAAAAAGATGCGGCCAATCCGGAGATACTGGTGACGGAAGCCGGTGGCTACAAGCTGGTGCCGTGATACGATTCGGGCCTAAGATTCGTATTATTTGCGTATCCCGGTCCACGGTCCCGTATGTCGATCGAAGATGATGTAGCCCTGCTCGAGCGCGTCCCGACACTGCGCCTGTTGGGAAATGCGGCGTTGCGCATGCTGGCGATCGGCTCCGAACAGCGCGATTTCGCCCGCGGCGAGTTCCTGTTCAATGCCGGTGACGAAGCGGACGCCGGATATATCGTTCAGCGCGGCTCGTTCCGGGTCGAGGATCGCGGCGCCGAAATCATCGCGGGTCCCGGCGCCCTGATCGGCGAGCTCGCGCTGATCGTCGCGATGCGGCGGCCGTGCAGTGCGGTTGCGGTCGAACATTCCACGGTGATCAGGCTCGCGCGCAGCCTGTTCCAACGCGTGCTGGAAAGCGATCCCGCCGCGGCGCGCCGGCTGCGCGACGAACTCGCCACCCGCACCAGCCAGCTCGCCAGCGATATTCTGATCGCCGGTGCAAAGCTCGGTACGTGATATCAGTCAAACCTCCAGCGTCACCGTTACCGGCACGTGGTCGGACGGCCGCTCCCAGCCGCGCGCATCGCGCGTGATACGGAAATCCGTGACGCCGTCCTTGAGCGCGCGCGAAACCCAGATGTGGTCGAGCCTGCGGCCGCGGTCGCCCACCGTCCAGTCGGCGGCGCGGTAGCTCCACCACGTATAGACTTTTTCCGAGAGTGGAATGCGCTCGCGCGCGACGTCGAACCATTCGCCATGGGCCTGTGCCGCCAGCAGCTTCTCGGTCTCGATCGGCGTGTGCGACACCACCTTCAAAAGCTGCTTGTGCGACCATACGTCGTTTTCATGCGGAGCCACGTTGAGATCGCCGACCAGGATATGCCGGTCGTCGCCGCGCGGATGCAGCGGCTCGCACGCCTTCATTTCGTCGAGAAATTTCAGCTTGTGATCGAATTTCGCATTGAGCGCGGGATCGGGAATATCGCCGCCGGCCGGAACGTAGAAATTATGCAGCACCAGCGGCTTTGAAAGCTGGGCCTTTTCGCCGAACGAAACCGAGATATGACGCGAATCGATTCTGTCGCAAAAGGTGCGGATATCCGTGTTCTCGAACGGCAGTTTTGAGACCACGGCGACGCCATGATAGCCCTTCTGTCCGTTCAGCGCGACGTGCTCATAGCCGAGGCGCTTGAAGCGTTTCAGCGGAAATGCGTCGTCGATGCATTTGGTCTCCTGCAGGCACAGCACATCCGGTCGCACCGATTTCAGGAATTTGGCGACGAGATCGATACGCAGGCGCACCGAGTTGATATTCCACGTTGTCAGGGAAAAGCGCATGCGGGCCCGGCAATGAAAAGGACGTGCAATTGATGACGCACGTCCTTGCCCCGCAATCAAGAATGTTCAGCCGGGCGGGGTCGAATAATTTGTGAAATCGATCTTGAACAGGCCGGGATCGACCTTCTTGGAGGAGTCCAGATTATAGACCGCGACCGTGGTGTCGTAGCCTTGCGGATCGGTCACCGTCCATTGCTTGAGCTGGCCGTCCTTGGCGCCGACCATCAGCATCAACCGGCTGGTGCCGATCAGCGCCTGCTTTTCCTCGATCGTGACGCTGATGAAGACGTCATCCGCGGTTACGTTCACGACGTTGGTGTCCTTTAACAGATCGATGCGATCCGAGAGCAGGAAGCGCAGCGGCGTCTGCGACAGCGGATAGATGTCCTGGGTCGCAAGCTTCCTGTCGCGCACCGCCAGCGCCGATCCGTCCGCGATGATCGCGATCGGGCTTGGCGCTTCATATTCGAAGCGAACCTTGCCCGGTTTCTGGATGTAGAAGTCGCCCTTGGTCTTGGTGCCGTCAGGCCCGACCTGGACGAAATTTCCGACCAGCGTCTGCAGTGACGACAGATAGGAGCTGACCTTGGCGGCTTGCGCTTTCTGGTTGGCGTCAAAGGTCGCGAAAATATTGGCGGGCACATTGCGGCGCGGGTCGGGGATTACCGGGTTCGGCGGCGCCTGGGTCGTCCCGGTCGTCAACGGCACCTTGTCCTGCGCGCTCATCTGCACGCCGCCGTCGCGTGCCTTTGGGGCGGGCTTCGGAACCGGAACGGTCTGCGCGAAAACAGGCTTCGCGTATCCGACAACCGATGTGGCGATCAGCAGCGCCAGTCCGCAACGCATGCCGCGATGGATGAATTCGCGATGGGTGAATTGTTGTGTCATTCGATATTTCGGATCTCTATTCAACGCGCCTTGATTTAGGGAAGCCTGCCGCTTTCGGTCATTTTATCGCGCTTTTGGCCAAAGGAGATATCGTTTTTCCGTGAAAATTTGACGCTAACTTCAGCTCGACCAGGGCCTCTAAAAGCGGCACCTAAAAACGGCCCTCTTCTTCCTCGACGAGAATCTCGCGCTTGCCGGCGTGATTCGCCTGGCCAACGATGCCTTCGAGTTCCATACGCTCCATCAGTGACGCCGCGCGGTTATAGCCGATTTGCAGCCGGCGTTGAATGTAGCTGGTCGAGGCCTTGCGGTCGCGCTTGACGATCGCAACCGCCTGCGAAAACAGGTCGCCGCCGCCATCGCCGCCCATGCCGGTGGAATCGAATACCGCGCCGTCTTCGTCGGTCGGCTCTTCCGCGGTGACGGCTTCCAGATATTCCGGCTGGCCCTGCGTTTTGAGATGGCGCACGACCTTCTCGACTTCCTCGTCGGAGACGAACGGCCCGTGCACGCGGCTGATGCGTCCGCCGCCCGCCATGTAAAGCATGTCGCCCTGACCGAGCAGTTGCTCGGCGCCCATTTCGCCGAGAATGGTGCGGCTGTCGATTTTCGAGGTGACCTGAAACGAGATGCGGGTCGGGAAATTCGCCTTGATGGTGCCGGTGATGACGTCGACCGACGGACGCTGGGTTGCGAGGATGACATGCAGGCCGGCGGCGCGCGCCATCTGCGCGAGGCGCTGCACCGCGCCTTCGATGTCCTTGCCGGCAACCATCATCAGGTCGGCCATTTCATCGACGATGATGACGATGTAGGGCAGCGGATCGAGGTCGAGCTTTTCTTCCTCGTAGATCGCCTTGCCGGTTTCCTTGTCGAACCCGGTGTGCACCGTGCGCGTCAATTCCTCGCCCTTGCCCCTGGCTTCGACGAGGCGCGCATTGTAGCCGTCGATGTTGCGCACGCCGAGCTTGGACATTTTCTTGTAACGCTCTTCCATCTCGCGCACCGCCCATTTCAGCGCGACCACCGCCTTCTTGGGGTCGGTCACGACGGGCGTCAGCAGATGCGGGATGCCGTCATAGACGGAGAGTTCGAGCATTTTCGGATCGACCATGATCAGGCGGCATTGGTCGGGGCGCAGCCGGTAGACCAGGCTGAGGATCATGGTGTTGATGGCGACCGATTTACCGGAGCCGGTGGTGCCGGCGATCAGCATATGCGGCGTGCGCGCGAGATCGATGATGATGGATTCGCCGCCGATATTCTTGCCGAGGCAGAGCGGCAGCTTCGCAACCGAATCGTCCTTTACCGAAAGCAGTTCGCGCAGATAAACCTTTTCACGATGCGCGTTCGGCAGTTCGATGCCGATCGCGTTGCGGCCGGCGACGACGGCGACGCGGGCCGAGAGCGCGCTCATCGAGCGGGCGATGTCGTCGGCCAGGCCGATGACGCGGGAGGATTTGATGCCGGGCGCGGGCTCGAGTTCGTACAGCGTCACCACCGGGCCCGGATTGGCCTTGACGATTTCGCCGCGGACACCGAAATCCCCGAGCACGCCTTCCAGCGCGCGCGAATTGGCCTCCAGCTCGCTCTTGCTGAGCGGCTGCCGGTCGGACGCCTTGGGTGCCGTCAGGACCGAGACCGAAGGCAGTTCGAACTTGGCGGAGGATTTGCGCGCAGGCGCCCGCGGCGCGGCCTTCTTGCGCGGCGCGCGGGAGGCGGGGGCTTCTTCGTCCTCGTCTTCTTCGGCTTCGTCGTCGAAATCTTCTTCGTGCTGGGGGGCCAATGACGGCGCGGAGCGGCCGCTGATACTGGGCTCCTGACGCTCGAAGGCGGAGGTGCGGGGCTGCGGCGCACTCGACACCAGCGAGCGGTAGGCAGTGCTCAACAGCCATCCGAGCCGCGCCTTCGCGCTCATGGCGGCATGAAACACCCATCCGAGCGAAACCGAGCTGGGATCGTCTTCTTCGACGAACGGCGCATCATCATCCTCGATCGGCGTCAGCTCCTCGTCGCGCGCGCGCGAACCCCAGCCGCTCGCAAACAGGAAGCAAACACACATCGCTGCGAACAGGATGACGCCGAGCACGAGCCGATAGATGAATCCGGGGGGACCGAACACCACGGCCGGCGCGCGCACCAGGGCATCGCCGACGACGCCGCCAAGTCCGGTCGGCAGCGGCCATGCGCCGCCATGCGGCCAGCAACTCGCAAAGCCTGCCGCGACCACGGTGCAGAGGATCCAGCAAGCGAGACGGAGCGCTTCGCGATCGAAGGTGCGGTGGGTCAGCATGCGCCAGCCCCACACCGCGACGGGGAGGATCAGCATGATCGCGCCAAGGCCGAGAATCTGCATCAAGAGATCGGCGCCGATCGCGCCGGGATAGCCGACGATATTGCGGATGGCGCGCGACGTGGCGTGGCTGAGACTGGGATCCTGCACCGACCAGGTCATCAGCGCGGCCGCGGCCACGCCCGACAGCGCGATCAGGCAGAGCCCTGCGACTTCGCGCAGGCGCCGCGCCAGCGCGTCGCGGATCGAGGCCGGCAGATGGCTCACGAGGGGAATGACACGTTCGATCGCTGGCATGCTCATGGGGCCCTGCGATTAATCAAGAATTTCGACCAGCCGGTGCAAAGCCTCGGCCGTTGATTCACTGTCTGAGACCAGCGCAAGGCGGATATAGCCGGCGCCGGGATTGCTGCCGTCGTGCTGCTGCCGCGACAGATAGCTCCCGGGAATGACGCGCACGCCGGCATCCCGATAGAGTCTCACCGCCGCCGCCTCGTCGCCGCCGCGCTCCGACACATCGAGCCAGACGCAGAAACCGCCGGCGGGCCTGACATAGCCATAGCGATTGCCGAGGATCTGGTCCGCGAGATCAAATTTGATCCGGTAGAGCCGGCGGTTTTCTTCGACATGGGCCTCGTCGCCATAGGCTGCGACGCCGACGTGTTGCAGCGGCACCGGCACTTGCGGTGCGGCGACATTGCGCAGCTCGTGAAACATCGCGAGAAATGTCTTGTCGCCGGCGGCAAAGCCGACGCGCATGCCCGGCAGGTTCGAACGCTTCGACAAGGATTGAAACGCGACGACGTTGGTGAAGTCCGGCCCGGCATATTCCAGCGCGCTGCCTGGCGCCTGCCGGGTGTAGATTTCCGAATAGCACTCGTCGCTCAGGATCATGAAGCCGTAACGGTCCGCGAGTTTCTTCAAGCGCGTGAAATATTCAGCCGAGGCCACCGCGCCTTGCGGGTTGGCGGGCGAGGCAATGAAGATCGCAACGGTTCGCGCCAGCGTCGCATCGTCGAGCGCGTCGAGATCCGGCAGGAATCCATTGGCAAGCGTGGTCGGCAGATAGATCGTCTCGCAGCCCGCCGCGCGGGCGCCGGCGCCATATGCCGGATAGAATGGATTGGGCACCAGTATCGCCGGTTTTCCGCGGCGCGCGCCGACATAGCGCGCGGCGGTGATCGCGGCGAAGAACAGGCCCTCGCGGCTGCCGTTCAGCACCAGAATTTCGCTTTCGGGATCGATGGCGCGAGGCAGCTGGAAGCGGGTCGAAAGCCAGTGCGCTGCCGCCTTCCGGAACGGCTCGATGCCCTTGGCGATGGGGTAGCGGCCGAAATCGGCGATATGTTTGGCCAGCACCGGCCCGACAAAGTCTGGAACGGGATGCTGCGGTTCGCCTAATGACAGCGTAATCAATGGCTTACCGGGCTGATAGGGGGCCAAAAGCTCGGCCGTCCGCGCAAACGGCGAACGCTCGGCGTGAGCGGCCTGCGATACGCTGCCGGCGCCCTGCGCCACGCCGGAAGAGGCGGTCATTGCCATGTCTAAAACGCCAACACTTTCAAAAGCGGCCGAGGGGAGTTCCGCCCGACCGGAAACCGATCAAACCACCATAGATACGGCGAGGTTAAGACGCGATTAACCATCGGCGCCAGCGGCGATTTTGCTCGAATTGGCGGTGCGGTGATGGTGCGGCCCCACCCGTGCTGTCATACCCCGTGGATGCGGGGCGTCCAGTACGCTGCGGCTTCTCGGTTCCATCAGCTACGTCTCTGGAATACTGGATCGTCCGCCCGAGCCTGTCATCGGGCGTCCGATTCGGCCAACCCGTGGCGGACGACGACCTGCGGAATACAATTGCGCGATCCCGCGGCGCGCTCGCGCCCGAGTTGTTGAAGAATTTCTCGCCCAGAGAAATCAGAGGGCGCAGGGAAATGCCGGGTGCCCGCTGCACCCGTAGCCCGTGTGCATTGGTAGTAAGCACACGGTAGTCACCACAGGTTCACCGGGACACCCGGCATTCCCTGCGCAATGGTTTTAACGGCTTATGCCGCGTTCTCCCCGGCGACGAATTCGTCTTGTCACCGTCATCGGCGGATTAGTGGTCTTGCCGAACCCGGTTGGGCTTGCAACACCTCCGCCAACTTGACACCAGCAACGGGTGCCAGGACCACACGGTTTTGCCGTACGCAACATCATCGTTCGTCTGCGCGCTGCTTGATCGCTCGCGGACCGAAGCCCGCCCTGCAATCTCGTCGCGCGCCCGATGCTGCCGCGTCCACCGCATCCCATTCCAACGTTCGTGACGATGGCCAACGCCCCTCTTCTCGGAACGGGATGGCGCGAAGTTCTAGAGATGATTTGCCCGACGGGGTGAGCGAAATATTTTTGCAGACGGGTCTGGACAGAAAATCGCTGATTTGCCCGTCGGCTGTAGGATGGGTAGAGCGCAGCGAAACCCATCAGCTCATTGGCAGCCATTGATGGGTTTCGCTGCGCTCTACCCCTCCTACAAAATGACGATGAACCGATCTTCTACCGCTGCGGCAATCTTTCGAACGCCGGCATGCCCTCGGGCACATGATGATATGGCTGCTTGTCGATGGTGTAGATCGCCATTTGCGGGCCACCGAACAGGCTGGGATCGTCGAGCGTGCCGACCTTCATCACCACGGCCGGCAGACCCCGCGGACGCGTGACGACATGGGTGCCGCATTCGGCGCAGAACTCCCGCGTCACCGGCTTGTCGAGATCGCTGCGGGAAAATTGCTTGGGCGCTTCCTTGGTGTATTTGAAGCCGCCGACCGGCATAAGCAGAAACATGTTGGTCGCGCCGCCGGTGATATATTGGCATTCCCGGCAGTGGCACTGCGCCTTCATCATCGGCTCGCCCTCGGCCACATAGCGCACCTTGCCGCAATAGCATCCGCCTTCGAGTTTCATGACGCTCTCCCTTTTTGGTGTCATCTTACTGATTATTGCTTCCTCGGCAGCCTCACCTGACTGGCGCGCATTTTAAGGGCGGATTCGCCTTGAATTTCCAGGCGACCACTCTCGACCAGGGCATTGATGCGTCCCGCCAGAAAAACATCGCCAGACTGAATGATACAATCGTCGATTCGAAAAACCAACGCTTGACCGACGATCCTCGCCACCTTCTGCCAATTGTCCGTCACACAGGACATCAACATTGGGTCGAAAGCGGAAATGGGCGCCGACACAAGCTTGTCGCCGTCGATCATGCGCAGCGGGGCGTTTTCCGAACGAAGCTGTTGCCAGAGATTTCGATATTGTTCCCGCGCGGACTGCTGCAACGGCTCGGGCCAAATCCCAGAGCATATCGCGGTGTATTATATCGGGATCGAGCCTACCAAGACTCGTGGCCAAAGCCGGTGGCCGAGGTGGGCCGTCCTCGGGACGATAGGAGATCTTGACTTCGGTGAGGTCAACCACCTCGTACGGTTCGTCGTCTAGCCGCCACGACCACTCGAGAAAGCCCGCGTACTCCATTGCGGATCGCCGCGATAGCCACGCGATTTTTCTTCGGTCGGGGGAAACTGCCTCGCGCCAGAACGTCTCTAGAATCAGGGGCAATGTCGTCCCACCCCGTCCAGCCGAGTTCGTTCTCCACCCATTTCGCTCGCAGCGAAAGATCGGGAGGATTGATTGGTCCAAAGCTGAGATCGTCGAAAGACGAGATGACCTGATCGTCGCGGCCGGCATCCACCAGCGCTTGCCTCAGGCTGCTCGCGCCGGAAGGCGTGAAAACGACGTGAAGCGGGGGGCTTGTCATCAATACTCCTGGGCGGAGGCTTCAGATCGCATTTCCCAAATCAGGCGTCCAATCAAGTTCAATTCAATTTCCAAATTCCAGCCAAAAAGAAAGGGGCTCCAACTTGCGCTGGAGCCCCTCAACGGTCAGGGCATTGCCGGGTATGTGCCCAAACCGGAGTTGTGGGCGCGACCTCCGAAAGAGATCGCGCCCCGGGAGAACTACATGTTGTAGGCGCGCTCCGTGTGCTCGGTGACGTCGAGACCTTCGCGTTCGGTCTCCACATTCACGCGCAGGCCGACGATCACGTCGACGACCTTGTAGAGGATCGCCGAACCGATGCCCGACCACACCAGCGTGGTGCAGACGCCCCAGGTTTGGGAGATCATCTGCGCCGTGAAGTCGTAGTCGGCGATCTTGCCGGTGGTGTAGTCCATGATGCCCGCGCCGCCGAGGGCCGGGTTCACCAGGATGCCGGTGCCGAGCGCGCCGACGATGCCGCCGATGCAGTGGACGCCGAACACGTCGAGCGAGTCGTCATAGCCGAGCGCGTTCTTCACCACGGTGCAGAAGAACAGGCAGACCACGCCGACCACGAGACCGAGCACGATCGCGCCCATCGGACCGGAGTAACCGGCCGCGGGCGTGACCGCGACGAGGCCGGCGACCGCACCCGACAACGCGCCGAGCACGGAAGGATGACCCTTGACGATCCATTCCGCGAACATCCAGGCCAGCGCCGCCGCGGCGGTCGCCACGAAGGAGTTGGTCATGGCGAGCGCTGCGCCGCCATTGGCTTCGAGGTTCGATCCGGCGTTGAAGCCGAACCAGCCGACCCAGAGCAGCGAAGCGCCGATCATGGTCATGGTCAGCGAGTGCGGAGCCATCAGGTCCTTGCCGTAGCCGGTGCGTTTGCCGATCAGCAGCGCGCCAACCAGACCGGCGATGCCGGCGTTGATGTGCACCACGGTGCCGCCCGCGAAGTCGATCGCGCCCTTCTTGAAGATCCAGCCGGCGTCGGCGTTGACTTCGTCGAGCTTGGCCTGCGCCGCGGTCTTCGCCGCACCGTCAGCCGCTGCAGCAAGCGCCTTGACCGCATCCGAGATCGCATCCGGGCCGGCCCAGTACCAGACCATGTGCGCGATCGGGAAGTAGATCAGGGTCACCCAGAGCGGGATGAACAGGGCGATCGCCGCGAACTTCATGCGTTCGGCGAAAGCGCCGACGATGAGGGCCGGCGTGATCGCCGCGAAGGTCATCTGGAAGCAGACGTAAACGAGTTCCGAGATGTTGGCGTCGACGCTGAACGTTGCCGCTTTCGAATCGGTGGTGACGCCCATCAGGAAGGCCTTGGAGAAGCCGCCGATGAAGTCGGAACCGCCGGTGAACGCGAGGCTGTAGCCGTAGAGCGCCCAGATAACGGTGACCATGCAGACGGTGTAGAACACCTGCATCAGCACCGAGAGCATGTTTTTGGAACGAACGAGACCGCCATAGAACAGCGCAAGGCCCGGGATGGTCATCAACAGCACCAGCACTGTCGATGTCAGCATCCAGGCGTTGTCGCCCTTGTTGACGGTTGGTTCGGCGTAGGCGGCGGTCGCGGCGAACAGGCCGACTGCGAAGGCCGCCAATCCCGCGCTATAGGGACGCTTAAACGTCATTTGTTTTACTCCTGAGTGGTATGGTTGAGCGCGAAATCAGAGGGCCGCGGCATCGGCCTCGCCGGTGCGGATGCGAACCGCATGGTCGAGGTTGATGACGAAGATCTTGCCGTCGCCGATTTGTCCGGTTTTTGCCGCTGACGTGATGGCGTCGATGGTTTTGTCGACCTGGTCCGAGGCGATAGCGACCTCGATCTTGATCTTGGGCAGAAAGCTCACGGCGTATTCGGCGCCGCGATAGATTTCCGTGTGGCCCTTCTGCCGGCCATATCCTTTGACTTCCGTCACCGTGAGACCATGAACGCCAATGGCGGTCAGGGCGTCACGGACTTCTTCGAGCTTGAATGGCTTGATGATCGCCATAACAATTTTCATGGGTCCTATCCCCGCTTGGGCCCGGTCCAGACACGACCGGGCGTTCTCGACTGAGGTTCACCACGCGGAGAGGTTCACTACGCGGGCACAGCCAGGACCCCTAAAATCAAATGCCGTGCCAGATCGGCGGAATTGCCTAACGGTTTATGAATCCGGCCCTTTTCGCCCTCCACGTGAAAAGGGCCGACCTGCGCCATTCCGTCGCGCTCAAAGCATAATCACGCCTGCTCAAAATGTGAGCAGGTCAAACTCCAGGCATAATCCTGCCCAGCACAAGGGCAGGGCGCGGTATTGGGATGGGGATTTATTGCAGGCTTCGCCGTGCTGCGAAATGTCGAGGCCTTCCAGCTCCTGCTGCAGCGACACCCGTAGCGGCACGAACAGGCTCACCAGCTTGAGCAGCGCATAGGTAATGCCGCCGGACCAGACCAGGGTGGCGGCGATGCCGTAGAGCTGGAGCAGCACCTGCTGCGGGTGGCCCTCGATCAGGCCGGCGGTCCCGCCGATGGCGCTGGATGGCAAAGACGCCGGCGAGCAGCGTGCCGGTCAAGCCGCCGATGCCGTGGACGCCGAACACGTCGAGCGAATCGTCATAGTTGAAGCGATGCTTCAGCCAGGTGCAGGCCCAGAAGCACATCAGGCCCGCAACCACGCCGATGATGACGCCGTGCCAGGGCGAGACGAAGCCGGAGGCCGGCGTGATCGTGCCCAGGCCCGCGACCGCGCCGGAAATCATGCCGAGCACCGACGGCTTGCGCCGCGTCGCCCATTCGATCGCGCCCCAGGTCAGCGCGCCGGCGCAGGCTGCCAGATGCGTCGCGGTGATCGCCATCACCGCGCGCGAATTCGCAGCCAACGCCGATCCGCCGTTGAAGCCGAACCAGCCGACCCACAGCAAGCCGGTGCCGATCGACCGCGAGCGACAGATCGAACGGCGACAGGTTGTCGCTGCCATAGCCGTGACGCCGGCCCATCACTTTGGCTGCGACCAGTCCGCCAATGCCGGCGGAAAGATGCACGACGAGACCGCCGGCAAAATCCAGCACGCCCATGGTGGCGAGGAAGCCGCCGCCCCACACCCAATGCGCAAGCGGCACATAGACGAACATGAACCAGCCGATCGAGAACAACAGATAGGCTGAAAAGCGCATCCGGTCGGCGACCGAACCTGCCACCAGCGCCACCGTGATGATCGCAAAGGTCATCTGGTAGAGCATGAAAAGCGCTTCCGGAATGGTTTTTGCCGACGGGTTGACGCCGTCCATGGTCATCCCGGCGAGAAACCAGCGGTCGAGCGTGCCGAGCCAGGGACCGTCGCCGACGAACGCCAGCGAATAGCCGAACGTCACCCAGAGGATCGAGATGATCGCGACCGCAGCGAGGCTCTGCGCCATCGTCGCCAGCACGTTCTTCTTGCGCACCATGCCCGAATAGAACAGCGCCAGGCCCGGGATCGTCATCATCAGCACCAGCGCGGTGGCGACGATCATCCACGCGGTGTCGGCGGCGCTTGATGGTGGTGGAGGTTTCGGCGAAAGCCGGCGCTGCTGTCGCAACAGACGCAAAATGAGCGCAGCGATCGTCGCTGCACGATGTGATCGTGCCCCCATGGAATTTCCCCCGGCGCGTTGTTGTCTTACGGCGCGTCCGGCAGCGTTGGCGGAGCGGTGATGCTTTGAAGGTTTCGGAGCCAGTCTCGGAGCACAAAGTCTCAGAGCGGAAATCTCGGAGCGGAAATCTCGGAGCCGGAAAGCTCAGAGCTGAAAAACTCAGAGCGCGTCGCTGTCGGTCTCGCCGGTGCGGATACGAAGTGCGTGATCGATCGGTGTCACGAAGATCTTGCCGTCGCCGATCTGGCCGGTGCGGGCATTCGACGTGATGACCTCGACCGCCTTGGCGGCAATGTCGGAGGCGACGGCGATTTCGATTCGCAGCTTGGGCAGGAAGTTCACGACATATTCGGCGCCGCGATAGATCTCGGTGTGGCCCTTTTGCCGGCCATAGCCCTTGACCTCGGTCACGGTCATGCCGTGGACCCCGATGGCTGTCAGCGCCTGGCGCACCTCGTCCAGCTTGAACGGTTTGATGATCGCGACGACGAGTTTCATGGTCAGGCCTTTATTTTCTCAGGTCTTTGCAGGTCTTTGCGTATCGGGCGGGCATTCATGCCCGCCCGAACTTGGCATCTTTCTGTGCAAATGGCACAAAAAAGTTGCAGGTTGAAGGGCAAAAACATTCGGTGCTTGTCATCCCTGTCCCTGTACAGGGTGCGGCGGCGTCCGACACAATGCAGTTCTTTCGCCGGCCGCAGCCTGCGGCTTCCCCGTCTCCACGGCCAAAGGAACAAGAAGAAAATGTCGGATCGATCGTGGTTTTATGCAGCCAACGGCCAGCAGCAGGGGCCTTTTCCGGAAGCCCAATTCCGCGACCTCATTACCCGAGGGACAATCAGGGCCGATACGCTGGTCTGGACCGAGGGGATGAGCGGCTGGCAGCGGGCAGGGGACATTCCCGGCCTGGTCTCCGGCGGCGCCCCTCCCACGATCCCGCAATCTGGAGGCCCGGTGACGAGCACGGCGATTACAGCGGCGGGGCGCTGTCGATCGACTTCGGAATCTGGGATTTCACCTGGCGCACTTTGGTGCTTCTCTTCAGCTTTCTGCTCATCATCCCGGTGCCGTGGGCGCTGTTGATGTACTGCCGATGGGGCGTTTCCTGCCTGCGTGTTCCGCAGCGGCCAAACCTTGGCTTCACCGGCCGGGCGGTTGACCTGATGTGGTTCTACGCCTTCGCGCTACTTGTTATCGTCGCGTCGTTCGCCGAGTCCCAGATTCTCAGCCTGGCGCTGAACATTGGCCAGTTGGTACTTTACTGGCTCCTGATCAAATGGTTCGTGATGAACCTCAGTTCGAACGGACAGCCGCTCGGGCTGCGCTTTTCCGGCTCTTTCTGGGGTTTCCTCGGCTACAGCCTGCTCGGCTCTCATTGCCCTATTGACCATCATTGGCTGGGCGTGGGTTTACGTGGCGCAATTGCGCTGGATGTGCCGTCATATTGACGGCACGCGGCGCGAGGTCGTTTTCAATGGCACCGGGCTTGAGTTTCTCTGGCGCGCGATCGTGACCGCACTCGCCTCCATCTTCATCATCCCGATTCCGTGGGTGTACCGCTGGATGGCCGGTTGGCTGGCGTCGCAGACCGTATTGGTCGAGAGAGGCACGGTGACCAACGCGTGAGCGCGTTTCACCGGCGCTGGCGCACCGAGCCTTCCTGCGCCACCGACGCCACCAGCGTGCCGTCGGGCGTGAAGATCTGGCCGCGGGTCAGGCCGCGGCCGCCTTGCGCGCTCGGCGAATCCTGCGCGTAAAGCAGCCATTCGTCGGCGCGGAACGGCCGGTGAAACCACATCGCATGATCGAGGCTTGCCGGCATCATGCGCTTGTCGAACAGCGTGCGGCCGTAGCGCGCCATCACGGCGTCGAGCAGCGAAAAATCCGACGCATAGGCCAGCGCGCACATGTGCAGCGCCGGATCGTCGGGCAATTTCGCGGCGGTGCGAATCCAGACGTTGATCCGCCCGTCTTCGATCTTCTGGCCGAAATAGCGGCCGAGTTCGACCGGACGCAATTCGATCGGCCGGTCGGATTCGTAATAGCGGCGGATGAAGTCCGGCATCTCGCGGAACATCGGCTGCTTGGCGACTTCCTCGGCGGTGAGTTTTTCCGGCGGCGGCACGTCGGGCATTTTCTCCTGGTGATCGAACGCGCCTTCCTCTTCGGCGTGAAACGACACCATGATCGAGAAGATCGCATTGCCGTGCTGGATCGCGGTGACCCGCCGGGTCGAATAGCTCCTGCCGTCGCGCAACCGTTCGACCTGGTAGATGATCGGAACCTGCGGGTCGCCGGGCAGGATGAAATAGCAATGCAGCGAATGCGGCAGCCGGCCTTCGACGGTGCGGCACGCCGCCATCATCGCCTGTCCGATCACCTGTCCGCCGAACACCCGCTGCCAGCTCGTCTTCGGGCTGTTGCCGCGAAACAAATTCACCTCGATCGGCTCCAGATCGAGGATGGAAATCAGGTCAATCAGGCCGTTGGACATGGGCGCGCTTTCGGTTCTGGGTCATTCCGGGGCGATGCGCAGCATCGAACCCGGAATTGCTCGGAGATTCCGGGTTCGACGCTGCGCATGCCCCGGAATGACGGTAAGGGGTTAATTGCCCTTGTTTCTCATATCTGTTTCGCCCAGCTATAGTCCGGGAGCAAGGGTATGAGTAAGGGATCGCATGTCGGCACAGCGAAGCATTGTCATCTGCGGCGGCGCGTTTGCGGGGCTGGCGCTGGCGCTGGCGTTCCGTCAGGGGCTCGGCGCTGACATTCCCGTGATTGTGGCCGATCCGGCGCTCGCCACGCGGCCGAGCCGCGATCCCCGCGCGACCGCCATTGTCGCCGCCTGCCGGCGGCTGTTCGAGGCGCTCGGTGTCTGGGAAGAGGTCGCGCCCCGCGCGCAGCCGATCCTCGACATGGTCGTCACCGATTCCAAACTGGACGATGCGACCCGTCCGGTATTCCTGACCTTTGCGGGCGACGTCCAGCCCGGCGAACCCTTCGCGCATATGATCGAGAACCGTCATCTGATCGATGCGCTGGCGGCGCGCGCGGAGGCCGAAGGCGTCGATCTCAGGGCGACCGCCGTCGCGTCCTTTGATTCACGCCCCGACGGCGTCGATGTGACGCTCGCGGACGGCAGCGTCATCGAAGCGAGTCTGCTGGTGGCCGCCGACGGCGCGCGTTCGAGGCTGCGTGAGCGCGCCGGGATCGCCACCCATGGCTGGGAGTACGATCAATCCGGCATCGTCGTCACCGTCGGCCATGAGCGCGATCATCACGGCCGCGCGGAAGAACATTTTCTGCCCGCGGGGCCGTTCGCGATCCTGCCGCTGACCGGAAAACGCTCGTCGCTGGTGTGGACCGAAAACCGCAAGGAAGCCGCGCGCATCATTACGCTCAGCGAAGACGACTTCCACACCGAACTCGAACAGCGCTTTGGCCTGCACCTCGGCGAGATCAAGGCGCTCGACAAACCGCGCGCGTTTCCGCTCGGCTATTTCGTCGCGCGCTCCTTCATCGGCGAGCGGCTGGCGCTGGTCGGCGACGCCGCGCATGTGATTCACCCGATCGCGGGGCAGGGGCTCAATATGGGCCTGAAGGACGTCGCGGCGCTGGCCGAAGTCGTGGTCGATGCCGCGCGGCTCGGCATGGATCTCGGACAAGCCGACGTGCTCGATCGCTATCAGCGCTGGCGGCGGTTCGACACCATGGCGATGGGGCTTGCCACCAATTCGCTGAATTTCCTGTTCTCGAACGAATCGACCTTGCTGCGCACCGTGCGCGATATCGGCCTCGGCCTCGTCGATCGCACCCCGCCGCTGAAAAGCCTGTTCATCCGCCAGGCCGCGGGATTGTCCGGCGAAGTGCCGCGGCTGCTGAAGGGCGAGGCGTTGTAGCGGGCATCACTCGATCTTCCGCGCCTCTTCCGGCAGCATGATCGGGATGCCGTCGCGGATCGGGTAGGCGAGTTTGGCCGAACGCGAGATCAGCTCCTGTCTGGCGGCATCGAATTCAAGCGGGCCCTTGGTCAGCGGACACACCAGGATTTCCAGCAATTTCGGATCGACGGTGCTGTCGAGGCGGTCGGGTGAGGAATTCATCTGATGTCTCCGGCTTGGCCGCGATCCCTTAGCATATTCGCCGATGAGCGTGTCATGGCGCAGGTCTCTTGGCGTCCGGTGCAGCTCATGGCGCAGCTAGCTCAACGCCATCCGCAACATTTCGTCGACCACCGCCTGTTGCCTTGCTCTTCGGCAGCGTCTGGTCCGACAGCGCGAAACCAAAGAAGGCCCAATACAGAATTTGCGCGCGGTCGCGGGCCACTTCCGTCGCCAATCCGGACTGTACCAGAAGGCTTTCGACATAGCTGAGCCTGCGCCGGTCGATGGCCTGCACCGCGGCGCGGGCCTTGGGGTCGACGCTCGCCCAGGTGCGGACCGCCTTCTCGAGCGTCAGCTTTTCACCGAACACCCGGCGCAGCAGCAGTTGGAGCGGATTTTCGTCTTTCGCGGCGGCTTCGACATTGGCGATGATCTGCTCGGCGGCGACCTCGCGCCAACGCACGAGGATCGCGGCGTGGAACGCGCCGATATCGGCGAAATGCCAGTAGAAACTGCCGCGCGACACCCCCATCGCCTTCGCCAGCGGTTCCGCTTTCAGCGCCGTGAAGCCGTTTTTTGCCAGTGTTTTCAGGCCCTGGTCGAGCCAGTCTTTCGCGGAAAGTTGATCGGTCATGTTGGTTCCCTGCATGCCCACCATACACCTGTGTATTGACAGGCGCCAGCGCCTGCGCCATACCACGCACGGTGACCATACAGTACTGTATGGAGAGATGCTGTAAGGAGGATTCGATGCACGATATCCTGCTGCAATGCGCCGGCTGTGCCGCGATCGCGGCGGCGCTGATCCACGGCGTGCTCGGCGAAACCAAAATCTTTGCCCGCGCGACGATCGAGCCGCCGCGGCTGCGCACCCTGATCCGGATCGTCTGGCAGGCCGGCACCGTGGCCTGGATCGGCCTCGGCGTCTTGCTGGTCGCGGTGCCCTGGATGGCGTCCGAGCCGGCGCGGCGCATGATCGTCATCACGTCCGCGTGCGTGTTCGCCTTCGCCGCCCTCGGCAACGCCTGGGCGACGCGCGGCCGCCATTTCGGCTGGGCGGTGCTGAGCGCCGTGGTCGCGATGGCGATCGCCGGATATTGAACTTCATGCCCGGACCTGGGTCGGCAGATGCTACTGCAGCCCGGTATCGCCGCTGGTGCGCTTCTTGGCGAGATCCATCTCGGTGACGGCGATCAGGATTTCCGCGCGGGTTTTCAGGTCGGGTGCTTCCAGCATCGCCTGTTTTTCCGCGGGCCCATAGGGCGACATCATCGCCAGCGCGTTGACGAGCGCCTCGTTCGGCGCGCTCTCGATGCCTTCCCAATCCACCTTCAGATTGTTGGCTTCCAGGAAATCGGTCAGCACCTCGAGCAAGGCTTCGCGGTCCACCGCCTCTTCGCCCTTGCGCGCGGTGAAATCATCCACGTAGGAGAAGAAATCCACCTTGCATTGCCGGTACGCGGTCAGTGCGGTGACTTCCTCGACGACCTTGAAGCGCGATACGCCGGTCAATTCGAGGATGTAGCGGCCGTCGCCGGATTCGGCGAGCTGGGTGATGCGGCCGACGCAGCCGACGCGAAACAGCGCCGGTTTTGCTTCGTCGCGGGAGTGCGAAATATCCGGCTGGATCATGCCGATCAGCCGGTGGCCGTCGCGCAGCGCGTCATCCACCATCGCCAGGTAGCGCGGCTCGAAGATGTTGAGCGGCATCTGGCCACGCGGGAGAAGAAGCGCACCGGGCAGCGGAAACACCGGGATCACTTCGGGAAGTTCGCCGGGTCCGCGATATTCGGCATTGATCGGCATCTGCGGTCCCGCAAATTAGCTCGTGAAGTTGTTGCGCATTCTCATCACAAAACCGGTCCCCGCCCGCGGGATCAGGTCCGAGGGCGTGTTGTTGCGAAACGCGTTACGAAAACAGAAGTGTCGATAGCCGCTTTCGTCCATCCACGGTGGCCTCATCGGCGCCGCCCCACGCCTCGAAGAACTGCACGAGCTGCTTGCGCGCGCCGTCGTCATTCCATTTGCGGTCGCGTTTGACGATTTCGAGCAACTGGTCGGTCGCATCCGCGCGTTTGCCCTGGGCATTGAGCGCGGTCGCCAGATCGAAACGCGCCTGATGATCGAGCGGGTTTGCGGCGACTTTCTGTTCGAGCTCGGTCACAGGACCGAGAGCCTCGGCCTGTTCGGCCAGCTCGATCGAGGCCTGCACGGCCTTGACGGCGGCGTCGTTGCGCTTCGATTCCGGCACCATCGCGATGGTCTGTTTGGCCTGCTCGACGGCGCCCGTCGTCACATAGCATTTTGCAAGGCCGGCAAGTGCTGTGATGTTGGTGGCGTCGAACGACAACACCTCGGCATAGATCTGCGCCGCGGCGGCCGCATCGCCTTCCGCCAGCACGGCTTCGGCCTCTTGCAGGATTTCGGCGATATTCGGTTCGCCCGGCGCGGCCACCCCCTTGGTGAGCTTGTCGATGAAGGCGTTGATCTGGCTCTCCGGCACCGCGCCCATAAAGCCGTCGGCGGGCTGGCCGTTGACGAACGCGATCACGGCCGGGATCGACTGGATACCCATCTGGCCGGGGATCGCCGGATGCTCGTCGATGTTCATCTTGACCAGCTTGACCTTGCCCTTGGCCGCGCGGACCGCCTTTTCGAGCACCGGCGTGAGCTGGCGGCAGGGTCCGCACCAGGGCGCCCAGAAATCGATCATCACCGGCTGGCGCTTCAACTCCTCGATGACATCCTTCACGAACGTCTGGGTGGTCGTCTCCTTGATCAGATCGGTTCCTGCCTGCGGCGTCGGGGCATCGCCCTGCTCAACTATCGTCACGGTATCCTCGCCTGATGTCTTGAAAATATCTCTCGGAATTGGGGGCCGTTCTAGCACGGCTCGGGACCAAGTTCTCTAGATGGCAAGTCCTCTAGATGGCGGTTTGGCTAGCAAATTTCAATCCGTTTTGGGGCCGCCCCGCCGCCCTGTTCCGTCGGGTATCGGGTGGGTCAGGGGTCCTCGCTGTCACATGATCGCGGGCACCGTAGCCAGCCCAAGCCCGAGGGAGACCACCGATGGCCAAGGCCTATTACAGCACCGTGTTCGAGCAGCCCGCCGCCGAGGTCTGGAAAATCGTCCGCGATTTCAACAATTATCCGGTGTGGGTCGGCGGCGCCGGCGAGAGCGAGATCGAGGGCGGCAAGTCCGGCGATGCCATCGGTGCGGTCAGGAATGTGCTCTATCAGGAGCGGCGCATCCGGCAGCGGCTGCTGGCGCAGTCCGATGTCGAGCGGTCGCAAACCTACGAGTTCTGCGATCAGCCGACGTTGCCGATGACCGGCTACCAGTCCACCTTGCGGGTCACGCCGGTTACCGATGGAGAACGGGCATTCGTCGAATGGTGGGCGATTTTCGACTGCGATTCCTCCCGGCGCGAGGAATTGACCGGCACATTGCAGGGCTCGTTCGAGAAATGGCTCGAATCGCTCCGCGACACGATGGCGGCCTGAGGCCCAAAGTCCCCGAAATCTCCCGATGGAGGCGTCGCCACGACCATAAATCCCCCTTGGGTGCGGTTTCGGAGCGATTCTCGCTTATTTGTTAAGAAAATCTGATCTTCCGGGCGGTTCCCGATGATTCTCAACGATTCTTGGCCGTCTGCGGCTGTTGCATTCACGGTCCGCATTTGGCATAGGTCTGCCGTTGCCGGCGAGTGATCGCCGTCATCTCGGATGCGGGTGTAGCTCAGTGGTAGAGCACGACCTTGCCAAGGTCGGGGTCGAGGGTTCGAGCCCCTTCGCCCGCTCCAGATTTTTCTCTCAAAACGTGGGGCCGTCCGAAACGCTCGACGATATAGTCGGGGTAGTTTGTAGTGCGGATGTCGCCGACCCCAAGAAGCCGTTTTCATTCGCGCGGCGCGACCATGGGTGCTCCACCCGCGAGTACCGATTAAGCGATTCCTAACAGCGTCGAACTAGCTTGCCTTTAATAAACTTAGAGGGGGCTGAGCGATGGCGTCCAAGGGACAAATGACGGGAATGCTCGGCACTTATTTGGCCGCTGCCGAGCTAACACAGAAGGGGTTGATAGTATCGATTACCTCTCGCAACGCGAGGGGCGCTGACCTTTTAGTGGCGAACCAAGAATATAAGCGCAATTGGTCGATTCAGGTAAAGACGAACAGCAAGCCGGCGGGGTTCTGGCTGCTTAGTAAGGACTATCGCGAACTGTCATCGCCGACGCATATATACTTGTTCGTGAATCTGCGCGGCGAAACGAAGCCAGACTACTACGTCGTGCCAAGCCGTGTCGTAAAGAGACTTGGAACGACCACTCCCGTGCGAAGCGGCGGATCAGTCTGGCACGACTTCTCGCGGCGAGATGCCGAACCATACAAAGACAAGTGGTCCGTCTTCCATTGATTGCCGAAGGGCCACCGATTTCGGACGCCCACACTCTCCTATGTGTCGTCACGGGAAGACAGGTCGAACCGGCGCCATCATCCCTGGATTTGAGCGCTCATGGCGGGACGCGAGATGTCCAAATTTTGGCGTTGCTCGAATTCGCGTTGTCAAACAGATCGGGAAAGAATCCGCCGATAGGCTTGTTTGGATGGACGACGGTTGTCCGTCGCCGTCGGCCTCGCCAGAGGGCGTTCGGCCCCGCGCCTCTCGCTGTCCTTCTCCAAATGAGCTGAAGGCTTCCCTATCTCGAGTCTAACTCCAGTCGCGTTGCAGAGCTTGCGCGTGTTGAAATCCGCGACGTGACGCGGATGCGAAGATGCTCGAGAAACCGGGCGAACCGCACCCGATGGAGGCTCGCCCGACCGCCGCCGCGCCCATGGATGACCACGTATCCAGAGAGGCTGGATCTCGACAGGCGTTCACTCCTAGCGAATATTGCGGTGCACGCGCGTGGCCGCAAAAAAGTCCCAAACGAAACCCGCCGGCAAGAAATTTCTTCTCAATTTTATTTCGTTCTCGCTGAACCGCGCAGCGTGCGCTTCTCACCCGCAATGGATGTGTTACCATTTTACGGTCTGCATCTCATCTCTACCAGACCAACTTCGTCTCTCGCACGTCAAAATAAATAACAGGCGCGGCCGCCAGGCTGCATAGGGAGTGACGCGATGAAATCGGCTTTCAATCGATCTATTCTCAATCGATCTGTTCTTACTCGATCGGTTCTTGCGCTCACGGCGATACTCGTTGTCGCGGGGGCCAGCCAGGCCAACGCGCAACAGAAACCGTTGAAGAAATACGAGTCCGGGACCAAGGAGTTCTGGACCCATCCGCCGGACGACTGGTTCCTCGGCGATGAGACCGAGGCCCAGAAAGGCCTCGCACCGCCATCGGGTCCGCCGACCGGTGCATCGGAAACCGAACTGGCTTCGACGATCAAGAAGATCAAGCTGCCGCCGGGCTTCAAGATCGAAGTCTACGCGCCCGGCGTGCTGGCGGCGCGGCAGATGGCCTGGGGCGACAAGGGCACGCTGTTCGTCGGCTCCTTCGGCCTCGGCAACGTCTATGCGATCAAGGACAATGGCGGCAAGAAGGAGGTCAAGACCATCCTCAAGGGCCTCAACATGCCCACCGGCCTGGCGTTTCGGGACGGCGCGCTCTACGTCATCGCCGTCGACAAGCTGATCAAATACGAAAATGCCGAAGCCAATCTCGACAATCTCGGCCAAGGCAAGGTGGTGTATGACGACATGCCGTCCTACGCCGCGCATGGCTGGAAATATATCGCGGTCGACAAGGAAGGCTGGTTCTACATTCCGTTCGGACCTCCCTTCAACGTCGGCATTCCCCCGACCAGCGTCTCGCAGATCCGCCGCGTCGATCCCAAGACCGGCAACGCCGAAATCTACGCGCTCGGCGTTCGCAACAGCGTCGGCGGCGATGTCGATCCGCGCACCGGCCGTTTATGGTTCACCGAAAACGCCCGCGACTGGATCAGCGACGATCTGCCGAGCGACAAGCTCAACATGATCTCGAAGATCGGCGAGCATTTCGGCTATCCCTATTGCCACCAGGGCAATCTGCCGGACCCGAAATTCGCGATGGGTCACAAATGCTCGGAATTCACACCGCCCGTGCTTAATCTCGGCGCGCATGTGGCTCCGCTCGGCATGAAGTTCTACACCGGCGATCAATTCCCCGCCGACTACAAGAACGCGATCCTGATTGCCGAACACGGCTCCTGGAACCGGCATAAATATCAGGGCGCCCGCATCATGAAGGTGACCGCCGGCCCTGACGGCAAGAACGCCAAGGAAGAGGTGTTCGCATCCGGCTGGATCGAAGGCGACCAGGGTTATCTCGGCCGTCCCGCCGATATCATCCTGGCCAAGGATGGATCGATCCTCGTTGCCGACGATTGGGCCGGTGCGATCTATCGCATCAGCTACAGCAAGAAGTAGGACTTTGAAGTTTAGAGGCTGCGGCTGCTCGGGAACGAGTGGCCGCAGCTTCGCGTTTGAAGGGTGCGGGTCGCATCGCGCTTGACGGCAATGACGAGCTTTGACTGGAACAGGATGCCGGATTATGCGAAGTCGATCTGCCTTCAATGCCTTGTATGGTCTCGCACTGGGACTGTTGGCATCGGCCAGCACTGCTTCCCTATGCCGCCGATATCGCCGCGGGCAAGGAGAAGGCCGAATTGTGCGCCGGCTGTCACGGCGAGAACGGCATTTCGCAAATGGAAAACATTCCCTCGCTCGCGGGCCAGCCCGACCAGTTCATCCAGTGGCAGCTGGTTTACTTCCGCGCCGGCGCCCGCAAGAACGAGCAGATGCAGCCGATCGTCGAGCAGATCAACAATGAGGATATCCGCAATCTCGGCGCCTATTTTGCGCAGCTTGCGCCGCCGAAGGCGACCAAGCCCGACGACAATCCCGATCTGTCGAAGAAGGGCGCGCAGGCCGCCGCCGGCCGGCGCTGCGCCTCATGCCACACCGACACCTACGCCGGGACCAAGGCGGTCGCCCGCATCGCCGGCCAGCGCGAGGAATATCTGCTCAAGGCGCTGCACGACTACAAATCCGGCGTGCGGTCGGGCGGAGGCCAGGCGGCGATGGCCGATGTCGCTTATCCCCTCAGCGAGGAAGAGATCGAAGCGCTCGCGCATTATCTGGCGCATTTGTAGGTTGGCGGAGCGGCGAATAGCGATTGCGAATGGCAAAACGGACTCTGACCATTCGCACCGATCGCAGGAATTACCCCCGCTGCTTCTCATACGCCTTGAGATGGGTATAGGCGATGCGCAGTTTCGGCACGGGTATCTTGGCGGCATCGGCGCGCGCGACGAGATCGCCGATGACGTGGTCGGCTTCGACCGGCAGGCCCGCTTTGACGTCGCGGAACATGGACGCGGTCATCGGCGAACCCTCGGTGGTCAGGAGACCGCGGGTACGCTGGAAGAATGCTCCGGTCGGTTCATGGCCGGCCGACTTGGCGATCGCGCTGGTTTCGTCGAGCATGCCAAGCAGAAAATCCCTGCCGCCGGCGACCGCCAGGATGTTGCCGACGGAGGTGCGCATCAGGCTGGTCGACGCCGCCAGTGAGGCGAGGAACACCCATTTCTCCCACATGTCCTGCATGATGTGCTCGCTGGCCACGGCGCCGAAATTGCCGCTGGCGAACACTTCTGAAATCGCGCGGACCCGCTCCGACATCTTGCCGTCGCGTTCGCCGAAATTGAGCGACTGCATCGGCGCCAGCTGAACCACCTCGCGCGCTTCGTTGAGCGTCACCGCGATGGCACAGAGCCCGCCGAGCACACGCTCGGCGCCAAACTTCGTATCCAGCGCGTTCAGATGGTTCATGCCGTTGAGCAGCGGAATGATCGCAGTGTTCGGCCCGACGGCCGGTGCAAAGGATTTGATGGCGTCCGCGAGGTCGAACGCCTTGCAGCTCAGCAGCACCACGTCGAATTTCTCGGTGAGTTTGTCGGCCTGTACCGTCGGCGGATTTTTCAGCGTGACGTCGCCGCTCGGGCTCTTGATCACGAGGCCGGCGCTGGCAAGTTCCGAGGCGCGTTTTGGGCGAACCAGAAACGTCACGTCGCGCCCGGCCTGATGCAACCTGCCGCCGAAATATCCGCCGATGGCGCCGGCGCCGACCACGAGAATACGCATGCTCAAATCCTTTTTGTTGTTGTTGCCTGAACCAAGTACGGTTGCGGATAGCCCGAATGGACACGGCCCGGCCATGACGAATAGCGAAGTGTCGCGCTTCTACCACTTTTCCCCGAACGGGCGGATTTCCAGCTCAAAGGTCCAGGCGCTGCGGGGTTGCTGGTAGAGCTGCCAGTAGGACGCGGCGACCGAGGCCGGCGGCATCAGCAGGTCCGGATTGTCGAGCGCCTCCTTGCCCCAGAGTTTTTCGCGGCGTTCGCGCACCCAGGCGGTATCGACGCCGGAATCGATGATCAGATGCGCGACATGGATGTTTTTCGGCCCGAGCTCCCGCGCCATCGATTGCGCCACGGCGCGAAGCCCGAATTTTGCACTGGCAAAGGCCGCATAACCGCTGCCGCCGCGCAAGGAGGCGGTGGCGCCGGTGAAGAAGATGTTGCCCTTGCCGTGCGGCACCATCAGCCGCGCCAATTCGCGCCCCGCCAGAAAGCCGGAATAGCAGGCCATTTCCCAGACCTTGCGGAATACGCGTTCGGTGGTGTCGAGAATCGGAAAATTGACGTTGGCGCCGACGTTGAAGATGCAGACTTCCAGCGGCGCGTGCTTGTCGGCGTCGTCGAGAAAGGCTGCGATCTCCTCCTCCTTGCGCGCATCCAGCGAACGCCCAAAAATCGTCCCGCCGGCCGCTTCGACTTCCTTCACCAGCGGTTCGAGCTTTTCGCCGTTGCGCCGGCCGGCAAACACGGTGAAGCCTTCAGCCGCGAATTTCTTGGCGATCTCGCTGCCGATGTAATCGCCGGCGCCGATCACCGCGACGGTTGCGTTTCGCTTTTCCATGATGCTGTTCTCCACGGGCGGCTTCACGTTGCTCGCGACCATTACTTGCCCGCGACCATTTCCTCGACTTCGCGCAACTGTTCCTTGCCGAAGAACATTTCCTTGCCGACGAAGAATGTCGGTGATCCGAACGCGCCGCGCTCGACCGCCGATTGGGTGTTCTCGATCAGTTTGGCCTTGACGTCGGCGTCCTGCGAACGGGCGAGCAGCTTTGCGGCATCGAGGCCGGATGCGCTGAGCGCCTTGGCCGCGACTTCGGGATCGTCCATCTTTTTCGGCTCGGCCCACATGTGATGGAACGCGGCCTCGACATATTTCTCGAACACGCCTTCCAATTGGGCTGCGACCGCGGCGCGCATCAGGTTCAGCGTATTCACCGGGAAAAACGGATTCCAGACATACGGCTTGACCCCAAAACGCCTGACGAAGCGCTCGGTCTCCAAAGCGTGAAACTCGCGCTTGTTCTTGACGCCGGCCAGCGTTTCGGCAGGCGATTTGTTGTTGGTCGCCTTGAAAATACCGCCGAGCAGGACCGGGACATATTCGAATTTCACGCCCGTGCGTTTTTCGATCGCCGGGATCGCCTCATGGCTGAGGAATGCGTTCGGGCTGCCGAAATCGAACATGAATTGCGGATGTGAGTTCACGGCGGTCTCCCTGAGATGGTTTCTTATATGACTCCTATCATTCCAACCAGCCTAACGGGTCACATTTGCGGGATCAACCTTCCGGGAGATCAGCTTTCCAAGGGATCAAGCGGCGCTGCCGCTGGAGGCGAGCTTGACGATGTGATCGCGGATATCGCCGGGCCAGCCGGCAATGAGCGCGGCAAACTGCCGCTGGTCGTCCGCGAACAGTGCCCGTGACGCCTCTTCAAAACCGGGCAGATCGCCGGCCATGGCCGACATGAAGTGATAGGCGGCGTCTCGCGCGGCGCGGCTGCGATCGCGGTCGCCGTTGGCGCGGCGCGCCTCGTCGACGAGCTTGCGCAACGCCACCGACGCGCCGCCGGACTGCGCCGCAAGCCATTCCCAGTGCCGCGGCAACAACGTGACCTCGCGGGCGACGACGCCAAGCCTCGGCCTTCCGCGGCCGCGCGGCTCCGGCGCGGACATTTCATCGGCCGGGATGAGCGAATCCTCAGCCGGTTGCGGCAACCGGGCAAGGACATCCCGCTCGGTGCCGCGCAGGTCGAGGTCGATCGGCCGCCCGATCGCGTCATCGAAGATGATGATCGGCATTCGCGGGCGTAGTTTTGGACGCCTTGTGGACCGCAATCGCCACCTCGGCCAATGGACCAGAGGCGAGACGCTGCTGGCCGATGAAGGCGGTAAAGCATTGAGCGCGGGGTTGAATCATCGATAAGGCTCTGTAATTGCGAGCCTCTTAATTATACCCGGATGATTTTTATGTCAATAACGCCCGGGTAATATGATTGACCATAAATCTCGGTAACAGGTCTCGGCGATTGACCGGCACCGCAGGTCTAATCGCCAACCCCTCCGCCCGCTGCTAGGACGGCGGCAAGGTTCATTGATCGCAGCGCTCCCGGGGATTGCCATGCTCACCGTTCATCATCTCAACAATTCTCGTTCGCAGCGCGTGCTGTGGCTGCTCGAAGAACTCGGCGTGCCCTACGAAATCGTCCGCTATCAGCGCCAGCCGGACATGCGCGCGCCAAAGGAATTGCGCGCGATTCATCCGCTCGGCAAATCACCCGTCATCACCGACAACGGCAACACCATCGCGGAATCAGGCGCGATCGCCGAATACCTGATCGCCACCTACGGCAATGGCAAATTGATTCCGGCGTCGAACACGCCGGAGCGGCTGCGCTACACCTATTGGCTGCATTATGCGGAAGGTTCCGCCATGTCGCCGCTGCTGCTCAAGCTGCTGTTCACCTTGATGCCGAAGCGCGCGCCGGCCTTGTTGCGGCCGCTGGTGCGCAAGGTTTCCAATCAGGCGCTGACCACGCTGGTCAACCCGCAGCTCAAGCAGCACATGGATTATTGGGAAGGCGAATTGGGAAAAAGCGAATGGTTCGCCGGCAACGAATTCTCAGGCGCCGACATCCAGATGAGCTTCCCGCTGGAAGCCGCCGCCGCACGTGGCGGGCTGGAGCAGGGGCATCCCAAGGCGATGGCGTTTCTCGACCGCATTCACGCGCGCCCGGCCTATGCGCGCGCGCTGGAAAAGGGCGGCCCATACGCGATCGGAAGATAGGCTTTCAGCCGTCGCTTGATTGCCGTGATAACGGCTTAAGGCTGCGTCGCCGCGATCACTTCCTTCACCAGCCGCCCGAGCCCCCGGATATCGCCGGTGGGATCGACGCTGTCGCCGAGACGAACGACGACGAGATGCTGGGACGGAATGATCACGACGCGCTGGCCGAGATCGCCGGACGCAAAGAATGCGTCGCGGGGAATCCCGAGCCGCACGCGCCCTTTGGCACGTTCATGCTCGCTGCGATTGGTCCAGAATCCTGCGCCATAATCGCTGTCGAGCGTCGCCGCGGCTGAAAAGTCCACCCAGTCCTCGTGCAGGATGCGTTTGCCGCCGACGATGCCGTCATTCAGATAAAGCAGTCCAAACCGCGCCCAGTCCCGCGCGCTCGCCAGCATGTAGGTCGATCCCTGCAACGTGCCCGATGCGTCGAATTCAAGCGTCACGTTGCGCATGCCGAGCGGATTGAACAATTCGCGCCAAGCAAACGCCAGTGTTTGTTCGGGCCCGCCCACGGCGTCGCGGACGATCCGCGCCAATAGCTGCGTCGTGGGACTTGAATACGCCCAGCGCGTGCCCGGCGGGGCGATGGCCGCGGCATTGACCGCGAAGCCCGCCATGTCGTCGTGCAGATAGACCATCTGGCTCGACGGGTCGAAGCCGCTGTTGGTCTCGTCGAGCGCCAGACCCGTGGTCATGCGCAAGAGATGCTCGACCTCGATCTCGCGCCTGAGATCGCCGCGCCATTCCGGAACCGGCGCCGGCATCGACGGCGTCACAAGACCCTGCTGCGTCAAAATCCCGATCAGCGCGTTGATCACCGACTTGGTCATGGAAAATCCGAGCAGCGGCGTCTCCACACCGATGCCGGCGGCATAGCGTTCGGCGATCACCTTGCCATCGTGCACCACGACCACCGCCTTGGTGCGCCGGAACGGCGGCTCGGCCGGTTCTTCGAAGGCATGATCGAGCGCGGCCTTCAGTGCGGGATCGGACGGCTGCACGATATCGGGGCCGGCAATCTCGGGCAGCAGTGGCGGCGATTTAGGAATCCTGAGCGCCTCGATGTCGCTCTTGAGGATATAAGGCTCCCTGGATCCGTGCAGCAGCACGCAGCCCAGCCCCTCATGAAACACGGCGCGGCTGCCGAACATCCCGGCCACGGAAGCATCGACCGTCCTCGTGGTGCGATCGACGTGAAATCCGAGCACGCTGCGCAAGTCGGCGAAGGCCGGCGCGTTCAGTCGTTTCGGAAAATACCGTTTGCGGATCGAGCCCGGACACGAACGTCTTCGAGCAGACATTATGCGCGACCACGCCGGTAGCGACCCGAACCGCGCGGTCGGGACGGAACACGATCCCGGCGGCCACGAGGCCGGCCAGCACCAACGCGACAGCGACAGGTTTTCGCCAGCCCACGCACTTCTCCCGCAACCGCTTTAGTTTATTGTTTGCGCATGATCTTTTCGGAAAACCGGTGTCCACTTTTCCGGATCATGCGCTAGCGCGACTTCTGCGCCGCGCCAACCGAAGGCAGCGCCTGCACGGTGACGCCGGGCGGCGGCACATCGTCGTCGGGCACGAAGAAGTCCGACATCAGCGGCACCTTGGGATCGACGCGGTACGGCTCGAAGTCGCGCACACCGCTCGCATAGAGCACCTTGTCGTCGATGCAGAACTGCCCGGTGAACTCGCGCGACGGTTTTGTGAAAATCACGTAAGCGGCGTCGCCCATGATCTCGGGCGTGCGGCTGGCGCGCATCATGGCGTCGCCGCCGAGGAGATTGCCGACGGCAGCGGTGGCGATGGTGGTGCGCGGCCACAACGCGTTGACGGCGACGCCGGATGATTTCAACTCGCCGGACAGGCCGAGCACGCACATGCTCATGCCGAACTTCGCCATCGTATAGGCGGTGGACTGCTCGAACCATTTCGCCTTCATGTCGAGCGGCGGCGACAGCATCAGGATATGCGGATTATCCGCCTTCTTCAGATGCGGAATGCAATATTTCGACACCATGAAGGTGCCGCGGGTGTTGATGCCCATCATCAGATCGAACCGCTTCATGTCGGTCATCTGCGAATTGGTCAGGCTGATGGCGCTGGCATTGTTGACGCAGATATCGATGCCGCCGAATTCGGCGACGGTCTGATCCACCGCCGCCATCACCTGCGCCTCGTCCCTGATGTCGCACAGCACCGGCAGCGCTTTGCCGCCGGCGGCCCGCACCTCGTCGGCCGCGGTGTAGATCGTGCCCTTGAGTTTCGGATGCGGTTCCGCGGTCTTCGCGGCAATCGCGACATTGGCCCCGTCACGGGCGGCCCGCAGAGCGATCGCCAGCCCAATGCCGCGGCTGCCGCCGGATACGAACAGCGTCTTGCCTTTGAGGGATGTCATGGGGAGGACTCCAAATCATGGACGCACAAATCGGATGGCTCTCCCCAGCAAGGGGGAGGGAACGACGGAGCGAGGGTTCTGTCCCTTCACACGAAACGCGTACCTACCCATCGGCATGCAGCACCCTGCCGCGGGTTTCCGGCAGCGCGAAGGCAGCGATAAAGAACACGCCATAGGCGGCCACCGCAAAAATCGCGATCGCATTGGCCAGCGACGTCGAGGTCCGAGAGTCGTCCGACCAGGAACGGAAACAACGCCCCGATGCCGCGGCCGAAATTGTAGCAGAAGCCCTGACCCGATCCGCGCAGCCTTGTCGGAAACAGTTCGGTGAGGAACGCGCCGACGCCGGAGAAATAGCCCGACGCGAAGAATCCGAGCGGGAAGCCGAGCAGCCACAACACTTCATTGGTCAATTGCAACTGGGTGTAGAGCAGACACCACGGCGATGGCGCCGAGCGAGAACGTCAGGAACAGGTTTCGCCGCCCGATGCGGTCGGCGAGCCAGGCGCCGACGAGATAGCCGGCGAACGAGCCGATGATCAGCGCCGCGAGGTAGCCGGTGGAACTGACCACCGAAAGTTTGCGCTCGACGGTCAGAAAACGCGGCACCCAGAAGGTGATGGCGTAGTAGCCGCCCTGGCACCCCGTGACCATCAACGACGCCAGGATGGTGGTTTTGAGAATGGGGCCTGAGAAGATTTCCCACAGCGCCGGCCGCTCGCCCGATGCCGCCTGCTTGGCGCGCGTCGCGGCGGCGATTTCCGGCTCGGTGACGTAACGCCTGAGATAGAACACCAGCAGCGCCGGCAGCGCGCCGATGCGCGAACATCCAGCGCCAGGCGACATCAGGCGGCAGCCAGGAGAACAGGATCGCCTGCGACAACACCGCAAGCCCCCAACCGACTGCCCAGCCCGATTGCACCGAGCCGACCGCGCGGCCGCGATATTGCGGGCGGATCGCTTCGCCCATCAGCACGGCGCCGGCGGCCCATTCGCCGCCGAAGCCGAGACCGAGCAATGCGCGGGCGACGATCAACTGATCGAAATTCTGCACAAAGGCGCAGACCAGCGAGAAGAACGAGAACCACAGGATGGTGAGCTGCAAGGTTTTGACGCGGCCGATCCGGTCCGCGAGATAGCCGCCCAGCCAGCCGCCGACCGCCGAGGCCAGCAACGTCACCGTCCCGGCAAGCCCGGCGCTGCCGGGATCGACTTTCCACATCGCAATGATGGTGCCGATCACGAGCGGATAGATCATGAAATCCATGCCGTCGAGCGCCCAGCCCGCCGCGCAGGCCCAGAACGTCCGCCGTTCCGGCAAATTCATGTCGCGATAAAAGGCGAGGAGGCTGGTGTCCTCGATGGGTGCGATTTCCATCGCGCCTGACGGTTCGGCCGTGCTCATGACGTATCCCCCGGGGAATTTTTCGCCGGCCTTTGCTCCACCCCACGCTGGCCGGTTGCGCGCGAGGCAACGCAAATCCTACGCCGATGTTGTCGTCAGGCAAATCCCGATCGGCCTAGAGCCTTTCCGTTCCGATAGAATTGGAACGGAGCTCAATTCTGATTTGACGCGTTTTCTTGACGCGAACCGGATCCACTTCGCTTGAAAACGCTCTATTGTCCGGCTGCTTCCGCGCCCCTGGTGCGCGGGTCGGGCGCGCCGAGCACGCCGGAGGCGGTGACGGCAATCGAATTGGCCGAGGTTTGGCCGAGCGGTTCGACGACCTCATGGCCTTTGGCTTTGAGGGCATCGAGCGTTTCCTGCGGCAGCCCGCGTTCCACGCGCACGACATCCGGCATCCATTGATGGTGCACGCGGGGCGCGGCGACCGCGGCCGCGACGTCCATCTTGTAATCCAGCACGTCGACGACGATCTGCAGCACCGCCGAAATGATCCGGCTGCCGCCGGGCGTCCCCGTCACCAGCACCGGCTTGCCATCCCTGAGCACGATAGTCGGCGACATCGACGACAGCGGACGTTTGCCGGGACCGGGGAGATTGGCTTCGAAACCCACCAGGCCAAACGCATTCGATGCGCCGGGCGCCGCGGTGAAATCGTCGAGTTCGTTGTTGAGCAGCACGCCGGTGCCCTCTGCGACGAGGCCGACACCATACGGAAAATTCAGCGTGTAGGTGTTGCTGACGGCGTTGCCGCTGCTATCGACGATCGAATAATGCGTGGTGTTGCTGCCCTCGCGTCTCGGCGCCGGCAGTAACGCGTCGGCCGACGGCGTCGCGCGGGCAAGATCGATGCTGGCGCGTTGCCTGCGCGGCGTAGTCCTTTGCGAGCAGGATCTCCGTCGGCGCGTTGACGAAAGCGGGATCGCCGAGATAGCGCGCCCGGTCGGCGTAAGCGCGCTTCATGGCTTCGATGATGACATGCAGCGAATCCGCGGAGCCCTGCTTCATGCCCGACATCTCAAATCCTTCGAGGATATTCAGCGACTCCAGCAAGACGGTGCCGCCGGACGAAGGTAATGGCATCGAAACGATATCGTAGCCGCGATAATTGCCGCGCACCGGCGGGCGGATCACGGCCTGATAGGATTTCAAATCGTCCGGCGTCATGATGCCGCCGGCGTCGTTGACGGCCTTTGCCAGCTTTTCGGCGACCGGCCCCTCGTAGAAGCCGCGCGGTCCCTGTTCGGCGATCGCGACAAGGGTTGCCGCAAGGTCCGGCTGGATCAACCGGTCGCCATCGTGCAAGGGTGTGCCGTCTCCCTTCGAAAAGCCTTTGGCTGAATTCGGCCAGCGCGCCATCCGGCGATACATGTCCGGCAAGGTGTCGGCCGTGTCGTCGGCGACGACAAAGCCGTCACGTGCGAGGTCGATCGCAGGCTGCAGGATTTGCGCAAGGGTGAACCGGCCCGAGCCGTATTTTTCCAGCGCCAGCGCCAGCCCGGCGACGGTGCCGGGCACGCCGATACCGAGCGCGGAATTGCGCGATTTGTCGGCGTCCGGCTTGCCGTCTGCTCCCAGAAAAATATCGCGCGTGATCGCCGACGGCGCCGTCTCGCGATAGTCGATGGCGATGTCTTCGTTGCGCTCGGCCGAGTGGATCACCATGAAGCCGCCGCCGCCGATATTTCCCGCGCGCGGATACGTCACCGCAAGCGCAAAGCCGGTGGCGACCGCGGCGTCAACGGCATTGCCGCCTTGTCGCAAGATATCGGCGCCGATTTGCGCGCCGAGCTTTTCCTGCGCCACCACCATGCCCTGTTCGGAGGGAATGCCGTGAACGGCGCCGGCGGCGGGCGGCGTGTAAAGGCGGCGCTGTTCCTGCGCACCGGCCGGCGCGCTGCACGCGACCACCAGCACGATTGCCGCCAACATCCTGCGCCAGGCGCTTGAACCGATCGCCATCAAAAATCCGCCCTTGTTAGAGCCGGTATGACGCTTGGCAACAGCGCAAGCGCCATCGAACGCATGCTATATGGATTTCGGATTCGGCGGCAAAACGCCTTCGCGTGATTATTGAAGGAAAATCCCGACATGGCTGACATCGCTTCGCAGGCCATCGGCGCTGGATACTCCACGAAAATATCCGCGCCGCGCGGCCGTCATCAGCTGGATTTTCTTCGATTGGGCCGCGCAGCCTTATTTCACGCTGATCACGACCTTTGTATTTGCGCCCTATTTCGCCAGCTTCGTGGCGCCGAATCCGGCCAGCGGGCAGGCGTTGTGGGGATTTGCCACCGCGGCCGCCGGGTTGATGATTGCGCTGATGTCGCCGGTGCTCGGTGCAATTGCCGATGCCAGCGGACGCCGCAAGCCGTGGATCGCGGGGTTTGGCGCATTGCTGGTGATCGGCGCCAGCCTGATGTGGATCGGCAAACCCGGCGATCCCGGTATCATTCCGCCGCTGCTGCTCGCTTATGCGATCGCAAGCGTCGGCGTCGAATTCGCCACCGTCTTCAACAACGCGATGATGCCGACGCTGGTGCCGCCGGACAAGATCGGGCGGTTATCGGGCACCGGCTGGGCCACCGGTTACATCGGCGGCATTTTCAGCCTGATCCTGGTGCTGGGTTTTCTCGCCGCCAATCCCGAGACCGGGCGCACGCTGTTCGGTCTTGCGCCGCTGTTCGGTCTCGATCCGGTGACGCATCAGGGCGACCGCATTACCGGGCCGCTGACGGGTATCTGGTTCATCATCTTCGTGCTGCCGATGTTTTTGTTCACGCCGGATTATCCGGCAAAACTTCCGGTGCGCGAGGCGTTGCGCGAAGGCTTGAGCGAACTCAAGCAAACGCTCGGCGAATTGCCGAAGCAAAAATCGATCGCGACGTTCCTGCTCGCCAATATGATCTATACCGATGGCCTGGTGTCGCTGTTTGCGTTCGGCGGCATCTACGCCGCCGGCACGTTTGGCTGGCACACGATCCAGATCGGCACCTTCGGAATCATCCTTGCCGTCGCCGGCACCTTTGGCGCGTGGCTCGGCGGCAAGCTCGACGACAGGCTTGGACCAAAGCGTGTCATCGCCGGCAGCATGCTGATCCTGTTGCTGTCGATTGCCGCGATCTTGCTGGTCGACAAGGATTCCGTCCTGTTCGTGAAGGTCGCAGCCCCGCAGCCGGGCGGCGCCATGTTCGCGGGCGCTGCGGAACGCGCCTATCTCGTGCTCGGATGCCTGATCGGCGCCGCCGGCGGTCCGCTGCAGGCGGCGTCGCGCTCGCTGCTGATTCGTCTCGCGCCGAAAGATCGCATCGCGCAATATTTCGGATTGTTCGCGCTGACCGGAAAGGTCACCTCCTTCATCGGCCCGCTATTGATCGGCGCAATTACGGCCGTTACCGCCAGCCAGAAGGCGGGCATGGCGGTGCTGGTGGTGTTCTTCGTGGCGGGGTTGGCGTTGTTGGCAAGGGTGAGGGAGTAATGAGTTTGCGGAACTCTCTCAGCACGTCGTCCCGGCCTTGCGCCGGGACCCATACGCCGCGGCTTATCGATGAGGCGATGGAGTAGGCGCCTTCTGCCGCCTGCGCAAAAAAGATAGATCACGCGGTATGGGTCCCGGCGTTCGCCGGGACGACGAGAGATCAATGCCGGAAATGCCGCACGCCGGTGAACACCATGCGATGCCGTGGTCGTCGGCGGCCTTGATCTTCATCAACCCAGATGCTTGATGTCGAGGGAGCAACGACTCTAGGATGCGCAACATGGCGGGACCAGTCATATCCAAGAACTTCATGCTTCTTGCTAACGCCGTGCTTGTGATCGCAGCCGGGCTTGCGCCGCGTGTTCATGCGCAAGCCGCGACGAACCTTCCACCCGATGTGAGGGGGGTCATTAGCCGACGATCCAGTTGTCTCGAGTGGTCGAAAAAGGCATCCGATCCTGAACGAAAAACTGAATTCGAAGACATCAAGAGTGTAATGCAATCCCTGAAGTGCGAGGGGGTCTCGAATGACGAGACGACACTTCGACGGGAATACGCTGGAAATCCCGATATCTTGCGGGCGCTCGATGCAACGTGGGTCAAAATCGTCAAGCGGTTGCCGGTGCGGATACCCGTTTTGCCAGATCCGAACCGCTAAGCTAACGCCTGACTCGTCCCGCGCCGAAAGATCGCATCCAGCGGGTCGTCCCGGCCTTGCGCCGGGACCCATACCCGCGGCCGATCGATGAGGCGATCGAGTAGACGCCTTCTGCCGCCTGCGCAAAAAAGATAGATCACGCGGTATGGGTCCCGGCGTTCGCCGGGACGACAGCGATCAATGCCTGAAATGCCGCACGCCGGTGAACACCATGGCGATGCCGTGGTCGTCGGCGGCCTTGATGATTTCGTCGTCCCGAATCGATCCGCCCGGCTGGATCACGGCGGTGGCGCCGGCCTCGACCGCGACCAGCAGTCCATCGGTAAACGGAAAGAACGCGTCCGAGGCGACGACGGAGCCTTTGGTCAGGGGCTCGGCAAGTTTTAGTTCGGCCATCGCGTCCAGTGCCTTGCGCGCGGCGATACGTGAGGAATCGACCCGGCTCATCTGGCCGGCGCCAATGCCGACGGTGGCAAGATCCTTGGCGTAGACGATGGTGTTGGATTTGACATGCTTGGCGACGCGGAAGGCAAATTTGAGATCGCGCAATTCAGCGTCTGACGGCGCACGCTTGGTCAGCGATCTTCAGCGTCATGTCATCGACCACGGCGTTGTCGCGGCTTTGCACCAGCATGCCGCCGGCAACGGTTTTCGCGGTCAAGCCGCCCGCCCGGGGATCGGGCAACGTGCCCGCGAGCAGGAGCCGCAGATTCTTCCGTGCGGCGATGAGGGCGATGGCCTCTTCGGTCGCATCGGGCGCGACGATCACTTCGGTGAAAATTTCGATGATGGCGCGTGCCGCCTCCGCGTCGAGCGTGCGATTGACGGCGACAATGCCGCCTGAGGCGGAAGTCGAGTCGCAGGCCAGCGCCTTGCGGTAGGCGCTGACGAGATCAGCCCCTTCCGCGACGCCGCAGGGATTGGCATGCTTGACGATGACGCAGGCGGCGGTGCGCTTGGCATCGAACTCCGCCGACGCATTCATACGCGGCATCGGTGTCGTTGATGTTGTTGTAGGACAGTTCCTTGCCCTGCAATTGCCGCATCGCCGCGACGCCGGGGCGCTTGTCCGGCGTCGCGTAGAACGCCGCGGTCTGGTGCGGGTTCTCGCCGTAGCGCAGCGACTGGATCAGTCGGCCGCCGAAGGCGCGGAAATCCGGCGCATCGTCCTTGAGCTCACGTGCAAACCAGTTCGAGATCGCGGCGTCATAGGCGGCGGTGCGGGCATAGGCCTTTGCCGCGAGACGGCGGCGCAGCTTCAACGTCGTCGCGCCCTTATTCGCCGCGAGTTCGTCGAGCACGGCCTGGTAATCGCTGGCTTCGACCACGACCGCGACGTCGTCGTGATTCTTCGCCGCCGCGCGGATCATCGCAGGGCCGCCGATGTCGATATTCTCGATGCAGTCCTCGAAACCGGCGCCCTTGTCGACGGTCGCCTCGAACGGATAGAGGTTGACCACCAGCAGGTCGATCGGCGCGATGCCGTGCGCCTTCATCGCATCAGTATGTTCCTTGTTGTCGCGGATCGCGAGCAAGCCGCCATGCACCTTGGGATGCAGCGTCTTGACCCTGCCGTCCATCATTTCGGGAAAACCGGTGAGGTCGGAAACGTCCGACACCTTCAATCCCGCGGCGGCGATGGCTTTGGCGGTGCCGCCGGTGGAGACGAGATCGACGCCGTGGCCCGCCAGCGCCCGGGCAAATTCGATCAGTCCGGTCTTGTCGGAAACAGACAATAGGGCCCGGGTTACGCGGCGCGGATGGTCGGTCATGGGGAGGATCCTGGCTGGTAAGCCAGCCCGGTAGCATGGTTTTGCCGGTCATGAAACCGGCCAAAGCCGCGTGTGGAAATCTCGCTTCCGATGGCGCTTACAGCGGTAATTCCGGCTCCCGCCTTGCATTGCGCCGGGCCGTCGTGGCGGCGGCCGACGCCGTCGAGCGCACGAAGCTCCAGCGGATCGAGGAGGCTTGCCGCGCATCCTGCCGGATCACGATCTGGGCGGTGCGGCGGGGGCCGTCATTGCCGGCCAGGAACACGCTGTCCTCGAGATCGACCTTGTCGTCGAGCGCCTCGAAGGTCCAGACGTCGCGATTGGGCAGCACCAGCATGACGCCGCGGGCGTCGCTGAGGCGGCTCGCCTTCACCGCGGGATGCAGGTGAAACCGTACGGCAAAGTCCTGCTCGCTCCCCTTGATTCGCCCGCCCGGCGCCGGCGACAGCGTGTCCTCGCCGTCGAGCCTTGCGCCGTCATGGGCGATCATCAGCACCCGCCGATGCACGACGCCGAATCGCGGCAAATAGCCGTCATGCGACGTGGTCAGGAGGTCGCCGTTCGCCACCTCCTCGCGATAGCTCTCCACATTGGCCGGCCCGCTGGTGACGGGTGCGCCCTGCAACAGGCGCTTCATCGCCGACAGTTCGACGAACTGGCATGACGACGTCTCGTGATAGGTCAGGGTCGAATGCGCGACGGTGCCGCGCGCGAACGGCCGCCAATTGTCGCGGCCGGTCGAAGGCATTCCGCAATTGACGACGATCCGGCTCGGCCCGGACGACAGTTCGAAGGCGAGGCAGCCGGCATGCGCGTCCTGGCTGACATTCGGCGGCGGCGGCGGTCCGGTGTCGATGATGACGGTTGTCGTGCCGGCGTCGAGGCGCTGAAAGCCGGTATGCGGCATGTTCGACATCGGCGCGCCGTGGGTGTCGTCATAGGCAAGCAGCGTCGCCACCAGGTCGGATGGTGCGTTGCTCATGCCGTTGAACAGCGCAAAGGTGCCGTCGCCGTGACGGAAGAAGCGCAGCATCGGCATCATGCGGTCGATCGCATTCAATAGCGCCGGGGGCGGAGCGATGTTGCGGGCGGCAAAGGTCTGGCGCAGCGGCAGCATGTCGCTGAGCAGTTCGACCAGCGCGCCGGGATTGCGCGAGATGTGTCCGCCATCGGGCAGGATCTGCCGCTGCAATTCGTCGGAAAGCCGCCGCGTCGCGGCGCGGATATGCTTGGCCTGATTGGCAAGGCAGAGCGAGGCGTAACAAAGCGCAATCAGCACCTGCAATCGCGGCACGCCGTCGGCGATGTCGAGCATCGCATAGCGCAAATAGCGAATCTCGCGGGTCAGCCCGCGCAGATATTTGCGATAGAATTTGCCGTCGGTGTCGCCGAGCACCAGCGGGGCCTGCGACAGCAGCGAGATCACGCGGCGCGCCAGCACATCGGGGCGGCGTTCGAGCGGCCGCTTGCGCCCCGGATTTGAAATCCAGTCGTCGATCAGCGAGCGGGCGTTGGCGCGGGTCAGCGCGGTATCGGCGGCGCGCAAATGGCGCAACCATCCGAAGCCGAGCAACGCCACTTCCCAATCTTCCGACGGCGGCTCGAGATCGAAGATCGATCGCCCTTGGCAGGTGACGATCTTGCCGGCGAACACGAAACGGCCGGCATAGATTTCGGCGGCGCGGGTGGCGTCGGCGGTGCGCAAATCATGCGGCGCGATGATCAGGCGATCGGCGCGGCCCGGCCACAGCCGCGACAGCGCCACCGCCCCGCTGCTCGCGCGCGCCACCAGGCTCCGCGCAAAGCGGCCTGCGATCAGCGTCGAAATCCGTCTGCGGTGAGCGACCGACACGCCTAACCTTGATGGGAGGAAGATCTTGTGACGAATCCTTTTAATCCGGAAACGCCGCCAAGACACCATCTTGAAACCGGGCGAATCACCCGCGGGTTACCAAATTCCAGTTTAAAATCAGGATTTAACCAACCTCGCCGCGTAAAATCCATCCAGCCCGCCGAGCCGCGGGTCGTCGTGGGGCAGATGGCAGGGCAAGGTGCGCAGATCGCCGTTGGCCGTGACGATCTCGCTGAGGCCGGCGACTTCGCTCGCCTCGATCGGCGTGCGCCGCACGTTCGAATCGGCAGCCAGCAGCGCCGCTACGGCCTGCTCACCTTCCTCGGGTTCGAGCGAGCAGGTGCAATAGACCAGCGTTCCGCCCGGCTTCAGCAGCGCGACCGCCTTCTGCAGCAATCGTTTCTGCAGCGCCGCCAGCGCCGCGATATCGACCTCCTGCCGCAGCCAGGCGATGTCAGGATGGCGGCGGATAGTGCCGGTCGAGGTGCAGGGCGCGTCCACCAGGACGCCGTCGAAGCCGCCATTGCCATCAGGCCATTCCGCGGCATCGGTCACCAAATCGTCGGCCGCCAGCGATAGCCGCGCCAGATTGTCGCGCAGCCGCGCCATGCGCGCCGGCGAACGGTCGACCGCGGTGACGCGGGCGCCGGCCAAAGCGAGCTGCGCGGTCTTGCCGCCGGGCGCGGCGCAGAGATCGACGATGGTCTTGCCGTTGATGTCGCCGAACAATCGCGCCGGCAGTGCTGCGGCGGCGTCCTGAACCCACCATTGACCCTCGGTGAAGCCCGGCAGCATCGTCACCGATCCCTGCAGCAAGGTGCGCACGGTTCCGGTCGGCAGCGTTTCGCCGTGCAGGCGCGTCGCCCATTGCGGCGCGTCCGACTTCACGGTGATGTCGAGCGACGGCTCATGGCCGATCGCAAGCGCCATCTCCCTTGCGGTGGTCTCGCCATAGGCCGAGATCCAGCGCGCGAGCAGCCACGGCGGAATATCCAGCGTGAGCGATTTGACTTCGTCGATCAGCGGCTGCCCCTCGCGCGCGCAACGGCGCAGCACGGCGTTGACGAGGCCGGCATATTTCGCGGCCCGGCGGTCCGATTGCACCAGCCGTACCGACAAATCGACGGCCGCGTGATCGGGCACATCCATCCAGAGAATCTGCGCGGCGCCGATCAACAGCGCCGTCTGCGCGCGCGGCGCATCGGTTGGAACGCCGCGATCGAGCAGGCGCGACAGCAAATGGCCGAGCGTGCCGAGCCGCCGCAAAATCGTCGCCACCAGCCGCCGCATCAGCGCGCGGTCGCGATCGGCAAGGTTCTTCAATCCCGGATGAGCGCCGGCGCCATCGAGCTGGTCGTCGAGGGTGCGGTGTTTGTGCAATACGCCGTCGAGAATGTCGGCTGCGATCCGCCGCGCCGCGAGGCCGGGCACTTCGGAGGGAACTGCAAATCTTGAAGGAGGCATGGAACGGAAATATCTCGAAAGGTGCTGCGTATCGTTCGGCTCATGCCATCGCGACGAAAAACGTCTCTGGCATGCGAATATGCCAAATGTAAGAATCGCCCTGATGATTTCACGATTGTGATGTCATCTGTGTGGTCTTACCTGAGATACCGATAGCGATGCCGGAAAGTTTTGCATGAGCGACGATCCTTCACCGCCTGCTCCGCCACTGCCGAGTCCGCCACTGTCAAGTCCGCCGGGCGCGGCCCGCAAGCCGCTGACGCCGGCCGCCCAACGGGCGCTCGCCGAAGCCGAAGCGCGGCGGAAGCAGGCGGAGGCAAACGCGACGGCGCAGCCGAAGGAATTCGGGGGTCCGAAGGGCCCGGAACCGACCCGGTATGGCGACTGGGAGCGCAAAGGCATCGCCTCGGATTTTTGACGCGTCCTTTTTGAACGCTGTTTTTCGCTGCTTTTGGCCTTGCCGGCGACCCCGACTCAGGCCTAGTTTGGGAATATGTCCCCATATGAGAGAATAAATACTTATCGGGTGCCGCGCCGCGGGCTGTGGGGCCGGTGGTTTTCGGCCGCGTTGCCCTGGATGTTCGTGCTCGGCGTGGCGGCGGCGACAATGCTGCCGGTGCGGCACTGGGTGCATTGGCCGCACAGGTCTTGGCCGCATCCGGCCGATTCGTCATCGCACCCGGCCGACAGCCCGGCGGCGCGCGATGCCGAGATCATCTGGAAGCGGGCGGGCAATCCCGACGTGCGCCACCCGGTCGAAGTGGTCAGAACCATCGATGGCGACACCTTTGAGGCGCGGGTGCATTTGTGGCCCGGCCTCGACCTGAACACGCGGGTTCGGCTGCGCGGCATCGACGCGCCTGAATTGAAGGCGGCCTGTCCGCAGGAATTGCAAATGGCGGAGGCCGCGAGCGATGCCTTGCGCGGCCTGCTCGGCGAAGGCGAGGTCACGATCTTCAATATCGGGCCGGATAAATATAGTGGCCGGGTCGTTGCCGACGCTGCGACCAAACGGACCGAGAATGTATCGGCAGCATTGCTCGCCGCCGGTCATGCTCGCAGTTACAACGGCGGCCATCGCAGCGGCTGGTGCGCCGGCGCCGGCCGGTAGAACTTGCCGACCCCTCTACAGGTAACGGCGCTCCTGCAGGTAATTGACGATGAGCTCACAGGCGGCCTCGGCGGATAGCGCCGAGGTGTCGATAGCGATCTCCGGCGCTTCCGGCGTCTCGTAAGGCTGGTCGATGCCGGTGAAGTTTGGCAGCTCACCTGCGCGCGCCCTGCGGTAGAGTCCCTTCGGATCGCGGCGTTCGCATTCCAATAGCGGGGTTGCGACATGAATCTCGATGAATTCGCCGGCATCGAGCCGGCTGCGCGCCATTTCCCGATCGGAACGGAACGGCGAGATCAGCGAGACCAGCGCAATCATGCCGGCATCGACGAATAGCCGGGCGATCTCGGCGACGCGCCTGACGTTCTCGACCCGCGCCTCGCTGGTGAAGCCGATATCGCGGTTGATGCCGTGGCGAAGATTGTCGCCGTCGAGCAGCGTGGTATGGCGTCCGAGATCGCAAAGGCGCTTGTCCACGAGATTGGCGATGGTGGATTTCCCTGCGCCGCTCAGTCCCGTGAACCACAGCACGCAGGGCCGCTGCTGCTTCAGGCGAGCCCGCACGGATTTGTCCACGTCCAGCGTCTGCCACCGAATATTGGTCGCGCGGCGCAGCGAGAAATCGATCATGCCCGCCGCCGCCGTGCGGTGGCGCAGCGCATCGATGAGAATGAAGCTGCCGAGGTCACGGTTCTCGCGATAGGCTTCGCAGACCAGCGGCCGGTCCAGGCTAAGATTGACGTAGCCGATCTCGTTGGGGCCGAGCGTGGTCGCCGCCTGATGCTCCATGGTGTCGATCGCGACGCGGTGCTTCAGGTCCGAGATGACAGCGCCCACGCTGGAGCCGCCGCATTTGAGCACATAGCGCCGGCCTGGAATCATGGCCTCGTCGTCGAACCAGACGAGATGGGCGGCCAACTGATCCGAGACGAGCGGCGCCGCGCCCGATGCCAGCACGTCGCCACGGCTGACGTCGATCTCGTCGGCGAGCAGCAGCGTCACCGACTGACCGGCCGTCGCACGATCCTCTTTGCCCGCGGCGGTTACGATTCCGGCGACATGCGTGAGCCGCCCTGAGGGCTGCACGGTCAACGCGTCGCCCAGCCGCACCATCCCGCTGACGATGCGCCCGCAGAAGCCGCGAAACTCCGCGTTCGGCCGGGTCACCCATTGCACCGGCAACCGGAAAGGCCGGTTTTCGATATCGCCGGATACCTCAACCGTCTCGAGATATTCCATGACCGTCGGGCCGGCGTACCAGGGCATCCGCGGGCTGCCTGTGAAAATGTTGTCGCCGTCGCGCGCCACGACCGGGATGCACTGGACGTGGTGGATGCCAAGTTGCGCGGCGATCGCTCGATACTCCGCCGCGATAGCGTCGAAGCGATCGTTGTCGAATCCCGCCAGATCCATCTTGTTCACCGCCAGTACGACGTGGCGGACGCCAAGCAGGCCGAGGATGGAGCTATGGCGCCGGGTTTGCGTGATGACGCCCTTGCGCGCATCGATCAACACCACCGCGAGATCGGCGCTGGAGGCGCCGGTAGCCATGTTCCTTGTATACTGCACGTGGCCCGGGGTGTCCGCGACCACGAAACGGCGCCGTTTTGTGGCGAAGAACCGGTAGGCGACGTCGATGGTAATGCCCTGCTCGCGTTCCGCCTGGAGGCCATCGACCAGTAGCGCGAAATCGAGATCGCCGCCGCTGCTGCCTGCGGTCTTGCTCTCCGAATCAAGTGCCGCCAACTGGTCTTCGGGCAGCATTTTCGAATTGTAGAGCAGACGGCCGACCAACGTGCTCTTGCCGTCATCGACGCTGCCGCAGGTGACGAAGCGCAGCGTCGGCCGGTCGTCATGCTCGATCCGTGATGCGTTGACAACGGCGAGCCCGGACCCTTCCAAGATGGACTCTTCACGGATGGACTCAAGGATGGGCGCTTCAAGGATCGACTCTTCAAGGCGAGACATCAGAAGTAACCCTCGGCCTTCTTGCGCTCCATCGATGCGGCGCTGTCGCGGTCGATCATGCGTCCTTGCCGCTCGGAGGTTCGCGAAGCCACCATCTCCTCGAGGATCGCCGGCAAAGTGGCGGCCGTCGACGGCATTGCGCCGGTCAGCGGATAGCAGCCCAGGGTGCGAAACCTGACGGAGCGCCATTGCGGCTGCTCGCCCGCATGAAGCGGCATCCGCTCATCGTCGACCATGATCAGGGCGCCGTCACGCTCGACCACCGGCCGCTCTGCGGCAAGGTAAAGCGGCACGATCGGGATGTCCTCAAGCAGGATGTATTCCCAGACGTCGAGTTCGGTCCAGTTCGACAAGGGAAACACCCGCATGCTTTCGCCTGGCGCGAGCAGGGTGTTGTACAGATTCCAGAGTTCCGGCCGCTGGTTCTTGGGATCCCAGCGATGCGCCGCGCTCCGATGCGAGAAGATGCGCTCCTTGGCGCGCGATTTTTCTTCATCGCGCCGGGCCCCGCCGATCGCCGCGTCGAAGCCATGGAAGTCCAGTGCCTGTCGCAGCGCCTGGGTCTTCATCACGTCGGTATGGCGCGCCGAACCGTGGCTGAACGGGTCGATGCCTTGCGAGATTCCGTCGGCGTTGACATGGACCAGCAGATCGAGGCCGAGTTCGCGTATGCGCTGATCGCGAAAGGCGATCATCTCGCGAAACTTCCAGTTGGTATCGACATGCAGAAGTGGAAACGGCGGCTTGCCGGGATGGAAAGCCTTCATCGCCAGATGCAGCAATACCGAGGAGTCCTTGCCGATCGAATAGAGCATGACCGGTTTGCGGAACTCGGCCGCCACTTCGCGCATGATATAAATGCTCTCAGCCTCGAGATGCTGCAGGTGGCTGGTGGCGGCGCGGCGCTCGTTTATCGTCAGCTATTCCGGGGAGGACTGGCGCGGCGATCGTGGGGATGTCCAGCATGCTGATCACGCGGCCGCTGCGAACCAATTGCCGAACAAGCTCGCCGACGTCGCCGCACTCAGGCCGAGATCGCGCACGCAGCCCGCGACCGAAGTGCGATAGGCATCATTGACCCCGCAGCGTTCCAGAATGTCCAGTTGGGTTTCGCTCAGCGAGGCCGTTGCGCGGCGCTGGTAGCGATAGGCGCTGTCGGAGGTGTGCAGGTTGGGCACCTTGTAAATCGTCGCTTCGCTGGGGAAGATGACGCGTGCGTTATTCGCCTGTGCTTGTCCTGGCTCCCGCCAGGACGTCACGGCATTTTCGGTAAAGCTGCTCGAAAGGCCAAGGCGGTCGAACAAGACACGAACCGATGACGTGGCCTCCTTGCTCACTTCATAAACGTAGTGGGTTACCGGAATACCCGTGTCGTTTGGCGTAGCTTGCCACCCGAACCGCGCTCAGCGCGGCGACGACATAATGTGCAGCAACGTGTCTGCCGGCTGGCGAGAGATCAGCTTGTCGAGCCATGACGCCAGCGCGCTTGCCGGCTCGCGATCAAGCATGATGAGGTGCAGCCGGTGCAACGGATAGCCGGCTTCAACAAGGAGTTGTAGCGGATTGAACAGGCTCTCGGCGAGCACGTAGGGCCCTATCGTCTCCTTGCTGAAGATATTCGGCTCATCGCTGGCCGAGCGGCACCTGCCAGGACGTCAGCGGATGGCCGACGAGTGCATCTCGCAGGATGGCCTTCAACGGCTGGTAGTACGAAGGCATTCCGATCATGCCGAACAGGTTGCTCAGGGCCGTCGATCCGACCCGGGCCTTGCCGCATGCGAAATAAAGCATCGGGAAGTCTTGCGCCGGCCGATGCCGGAAGCTTTCGGCAAGGCACTCCGTCACTTCGCGCATCAAGGTATTGAGCGTGACTGTCCTGGTTTGGAATTCGCCGGCGGGCGAAAGCAGCATGGTGTCGAGCGAGCTGTGCTGCTGCCGAATCAAGATCGGCCATTCGTTCGAGCGAGTAGGCTGAGGTCGGGTCGATGTTCATGTTCGGGCTCCCTGGATCCTCGCTGGCGAGGTTGATTACTTCTTAATGCTCCAACTTATAGTTGTTTTTCGTCCTGTTGTCAAACTTCGTTCGATCCGACTAACCCTTGCCGCCGGGTCAGGCGGCGCGCACGGTATTGAGGAATTTCTCGACCTCGGCCTTCAGATGCCCACTCTCGCCGGAGAGCGCGCGCGCCGATCCCAGCACCTGTCCCGAGGCTGCGCCGGTCGCGCTGGCGCCGCGATTGACGTCGATGATTTTTTCGGCGACCTCGGCCGTGCCCTTGGCGGCTTCGCTGACATTGCGGGCGATTTCCGTGGTCGCCGTACCCTGTTCTTCCAACGTCGAAGCGACGGTTTGGGCGATCTCGGATATTCGCGCGATGGTCCCACTGATCTCCTTGATCGCGCTGACCGACTCCTGTGTCGCAACCTGCATGCCTGCAATCTGCGTCGTGATCTCGTCGGTGGCCTTGGCGGTCTGCGCCGCCAGCGCCTTGACCTCGCTCGCGACCACGGCAAAGCCCCGGCCGGCTTCGCCGGCGCGCGCCGCTTCGATCGTGGCGTTGAGTGCGAGCAAATTGGTCTGCTCGGCGATCGCCGTGATCAGCTTGACGACGTCGCCGATCCGGCTTGCCGCTTGTGACAGTTCGGTGATGCGGGCATCGGTTTTCTCCGCCTGCTTCACCGCTTCGCCGGCGATGCGGCTGGAATCAAGCACCTGGCGGCCGATCTCGACAACGGAAGCGCTCATCTCCTCGGCCGCGGCCGCCACCGCCCCGACATTGGTGGAAGCTTCCTCGGAAGCGGCGGCCACCATGCCGGACAGCTCCTGGGTGTTGTCGGCTGTGGCGGTCAGGGTGTTGGCGGCGCTCTCCAATTGGGAGGAGGCCGATGACACCGTATTGACGATGCCGCCGATCGCAGCCTGGAATTCATCGGCCAGCTTGGTCATATCGGCCTTGCGGGCCGCGGCGGCTGCTGCTTCGAGATCCTTCTGCGCCGCCTGCATCTGTTCGATGCGGATCAAATTCTCCTTGAAGGTCTTCGCCGCGCGCGCCGCATCTCCGACCTCGTCGCCTCGCGTCGAATAGGGAACCTCAAGCGACTTGTCGCCGTGGGCAAGCCCAAGCAGCACATCGCCGATCCGCCGGATCGGTCGGGCGATGCTCAGCACCGAAAAAACCGCGGAACCGATCAACACCAGCATGACAAGCACGCCGACAATGAGCGCGAAGGTGGCGACACGATCCAATTCCGCCAGCAACTCGCCCTGACGTCGGGCCGCGAATTCGTTGGCGACGCCCACCAATTTATCTATGCGGGTGCTGACTTCCCGGGCCGCCGGGAAGGTACGTTCGTTGAGAATGCCGGCCTTCACCGCCTCGGCCTTGACGGCACCGTCGGCGGTAGCGCCAACGACGGCCTTTTGCGCCGCCGCCAACTCGATGGCATTGGTCAGATAGGCATCAGCGAATTTCCTGGCGTCACGGTAGGCATCCTGTGTGACCTGGCGCGTGGCCCGCTGCGTCGCGGCGTCGATCTGCGCGCCGGCTTCGGTTACGTTGGTGCGGAGAACCTGGAGGAGTTCGTCGATTTTTTCGACTGACTTCGCGGAACTGATCTCGAGGGCGGCTATCTGGGCGCGCGCCATCGACGTCTGCACCGACTGCGCATTGCCTTTGTTGAGATAGTTGATGATTAACAAGCGGTTGGATTCCGCAATCGACTGATTGCCGAGCACCTGGTTGACGAGCATGCCGCCGACCAGCAGAACGCTGACGCCTGCGGCGATGCCGAGCTTTGCTCCAATACGTAAGTTAAACGACGCCATCGTGCTCCCCCGCGTTGATCTTGCGCGCACTTGGCAACCAAAGATTGAAGTTTAGGTAAAAAAATTATCCATAGGAGAAAAATACCGCTTGCGTATGACGCGCGGTGGAAGGGCAGCCCGGGGAATTACGGCTACGCGGCGCTGGATCAGCGCGTCACCATCACGGTGGTGCCGACCGGAACGCGTTGATAGAGGTCCGAGATATCGGTGTTCAGCATGCGGATGCAGCCATAGGACACGAAGCCGCCGACCGAGCCCGGCACGTTGGTGCCGTGGATGGCGTATTGACCACCGGCCAGGGTCATCGCGGCGACACCCATCGGGTTGCGCGGCGAACCGCCGGGAATGACGTCGGGTATCGAGGGCTTGTCACGCTTGACTTCGGCAGGCGGCGCCCAGGCCGGGTTGCGGTACTTGCCGTCGATCTTTGTGGTGCCGGCCCACTGCTTGCCGGACTTGCCGACGCCGACCGGGTAGCGCATGGCGTGACCGGAATCGAGAATGAGATAAAGCCGGCGCTCGTTGGTCTTCACCACGATCGTTCCCGGTGCGTAGTCGCCGCTAATGCCCACCATTTCCGGCCGCGCTTCGGCCGCCGAGGACATCAATACGGACGTCAACACGCATCGCACCCCGATGGTGGCGGCCAGCGCCACCGCAATCCTCATCGACATCGATCTCTCCACTTTCGCCCGCTCGGCCCTTATCCGGGGCCTCAATTGCCCTGCAAACCCTGCGAAAAGCCGGGTCGCCGTCTCACCCACGTATTTTTAACCCCGTGTCTTAACCGGATGGTTTCCACGGGGGTGTGGGACTCGTTTTGATCGGGGGCAAGAAAGGAAATGTTCAAATTAAAGTAAATGACTTGAAAACAACACCCGGCCGGAAACGTGCCGAGCGCGGCGGTTGCCGCTGACGATCACGTGAGCGGAATGGAGGCTGGCGGAAATAGCCGTATCGCGGGGGCCGGTTGCCGGAATTCTTGTTCGGGCCGCCGCCGGTCTTTCTCCGGCGGCGTGCCCGACGCGAACCAAAAACTAGACCGCAGCGCCCTTCTTGTTCTGCCGGTTCTGCACGAGATCATCGACAACAGCGGGATCGGCCAATGTCGAGGTGTCGCCGAGGCTCGAGGGTTCGTCCTCGGCGATCTTGCGCAGGATGCGGCGCATGATCTTGCCGGAGCGCGTCTTCGGCAAACCGGGTGCGAACTGGATCAGGTCGGGTGAGGCGATCGGGCCGATGTCCTTGCGCACCCACGCCACCAATTCCTTGCGCAGCGATTCCGTCGGCTCCTTGCCTGTCATCAGCGTGACATAGGCGTAGATGCCCTGGCCCTTGATGTCGTGGGGGTAGCCGACCACGGCGGCTTCCGACACCGCCTCATGCGCCACCAGCGAGCTTTCGACTTCGGCGGTGCCCATGCGATGGCCTGACACGTTGATGACGTCGTCGACGCGGCCGGTGATCCAGTAATAGCCGTCGGCGTCGCGGCGGCAGCCGTCGCCGGTGAAGTATTTGCCCTTGTAGGTCGAGAAATAGGTCTGCTCGAAACGGGCGTGATCGCCATAGACCGTGCGCATCTGGCCCGGCCAGGATTTGGCGATGCAGAGATTGCCCGACGTCTCGCCTTCCAGCACCTTGCCGTCGGCATCGACGATCTCGGGCACCACGCCGAAGAACGGCCGCGTCGCCGAACCCGGCTTGAGTCTGGTCGCGCCGGGCAGCGGCGTGATCAGGATGCCGCCGGTCTCGGTCTGCCACCAGGTATCGACGATCGGGCAACGCTCGTCGCCGACCACGCGGTGATACCATTCCCACGCTTCCGGATTGATCGGTTCGCCGACCGAGCCGAGCAGTCGAAGGCTCTTGCGCGAGGTTTTCTTCACCGGCTCGTCGCCGCCCTGCATCAGGGCGCGGATCGCGGTCGGCGCGGTGTAGAAGATGTTGACCTTGTGCTTGTCGACGACGTTCCAGAACCGCGAATTATCAGGATAATTCGGCACGCCCTCGAACATCAGCGTGGTCGCGCCATTGGCGAGCGGCCCGTAGAGAATGTAGCTGTGGCCGGTGACCCAGCCGACGTCGGCGGTGCACCAGTAGATGTCGCCGTCGTGATAGTCGAACACGTATTGATGCGTCATCGCCGCGAACATCAGATAGCCGCCGGACGTATGCAGCACGCCCTTGGGCTGGCCGGTGGACCCCGACGTATAGAGGATGAACAGCGGATCTTCCGCGTGCATCGGCTCGCACGGACATTCCGTCGTCACCATCCGTGCGGCGTCGTGATACCAGAGATCGCGCGTCGGATTCATGTCGACGGCTGCGCCCGTGCGCTTGACCACGACGACCCAATCGACGCCGCCGCTCTTGGCGATCGCGGCATCGACATTGGCTTTCAGCGGCACTTTCCTGCCGCCGCGCAGGCCCTCGTCGGCGGTGATGACGATCTTGGACTGGCAGTCGGAGATGCGTTGGGCGAGACTGTCCGGCGAGAAGCCGGCGAACACCACGGAATGGATGGCCCCGATCCGCGCGCAGGCCAGCATCGCATAGGCGGCTTCCGGAATCATCGGCAGGTAGATGGTGACGCGGTCGCCCTTCTTGACGTTACGGGTCCGCAGGATGTTCGCCATCTTGCAGACTTCATCGTGCAGCTGCCGGTAGGTGATGTGCTTGGACTGCGAGGGGTCGTCGCCCTCCCAGATGATGGCGGTCTGGTCGCCGCGCTTGTCGAGATGGCGGTCGATGCAGTTCCAGGCGACGTTGAGGACGCCGTCCTCGAACCATTTGATCGAGATCTTGCCGGGGTCGAAGGAAACGTTCTCGACCTTGGTGAAGGGCTTGATCCAGCCGATGCGTTTGGCCTGTTCGGCCCAGAAGCCGTTGGGATCGGAGACCGAGCGGGCGTACATATCGCGGTATTTGGCGTCATCGACGAAGGCGCGCTTGGCCCATTCCGCGGATACATCATAAATTTTCTCGGACATCGTCGCCTCCACTCGTGTCGGCCCGCGCTGGCGGCGGCCGCAAACCGTCTTGATTGTTGTCATGATTATGCGTCGCCGGGCGATATCCGGACAAGGCGGAAACGTCTCCAACCTTGGTCGGCTGGCCGGCTTTGCTGGCCTCCTTGGGCTGTCGCCGGGCGATCACTTTCGCGTTCCGGCGCAGCCTGAAATCAACGTTATCGCGCGAATGGCTCCCATGACCGGTATCTAATAACCGTCAATCGTGGAATCGGGACTCGCAAAGCCGGCCGTTAGCCCCTAAATGGCCTCCCCGGGGGCCGGGCGGCCCACCGGAACCAAGCCGTAACAAGCGGCATTACCGGAAGAACAGGCGGAGCAGGCGACGACAGTCATGATGGATCAGCAGAATTACGAGGCTACGCGGCCCGTTTCCGCCGATCCTGCCGTGGCGCTGGCAGAAGCGCTCGGGCAATTGCCCAAAGCGCCTTTGTCCAAGCCGCCCGCGATCGAGCTCAAGCCCACTACTCCCAAAACTTCAGTCGAAGCGTTGGCCGGTGAACTCGGTCTGAAGCTCAGCGACCAGAACGAATTGACGATTCGCCGCATCAAGCGCGGCAAGGGCTATTCATTCATTCGCGCCAACGGCACGCCGATCCGTCACGTCGGCACCATCAGGCGTCTGAACTCGATGGCGGTGCCGCCGGCCTATCGGGATGTGCGTTATTCGCCCGATCCGGCTTCGCATCTGCAGGCCGTCGGCCTCGATGCCGCGGGCCGGCTGCAATACCGCTACCACGCCGATTGGGAAAAGGTCCGCGAGCAGCGCAAGGCGCATCGCCTGGCGCGGCTGGTCGCGGCGTTGCCGAAGATCCGCCGCAACGTCTCGATGCATCTGTCCGGGGACGAGCCGACCCGGGAATTCGCCCTCTCGGCCGTGATCGAATTGATCGCGCGCACCGCGATTCGTCCGGGCAATAAATCCTACGCCCGCCTCAACGGCACCCGCGGCGCCACCACGCTGTTGAAGTCCAACGTGACGCTGGAAGACGACAACCTCGTCCTGACCTTCAAGGCCAAGGGCGGCAAGGCCGTTCGCAAGGAATGCGACGCGGCGAAACTCGTGCGCGCCATTGGTATCCTCCGCACCGTGCCGGGCAAGCGCATGTTCCAGTATCGCGACGGTTCCGGCACCGTCCGCTCGGTCTCAACCACCACGGTGAACGGATTCCTGCGCGAGATCGCCGGCATCAAGATTTCGCTGAAGGATTTTCGCACCCTGATGGCCTCTGCCGTGGTGCTGGAATCGCTGTCGCGGATTTCGCCGGCGGCGAGCGCCCGCGGCCGCAAGAAGCAGGTGCTGGATGCGGTTCGTGCCGCCGCGGACGAACTTTCCAATACGCCCGCGATCTGCCGCAAGAGCTATGTCCACGATACCATCGTCACGGCCTTCGAAGACGGCATCCTCGAACGCTTTGCCGCGACGATGAAAGGCTACCGCTCGCAATCGAAGCGCGAGGCGCTGCTGGCGCAAGTGGTGACGGCGGCCGCGGCTTGAAAAGCCGTCATGCGCGGACCCGATCCGCGCATCCATCCAGGGCATGCTCATAGATCGAACTTGATCGGTGCGTTTTCATCGATGTCGGCTATGCCCCGATAGCGACCGAATTCCGCAACTCACCTCCAATTTGACGTCTGGGTAGTTCGAAAATCCGCCGATGTTTAAGACACGGGCGATGACTAGGACAATTGCGACAAGAAATGCGGGCCCAGTCGGCAGAAGCTGAACCCGAGCGAGCATCTACGCGCACCGCGAGAAAATTGATCAAGCCGCCGCCCGCGACGATTGCTAGGTCCGGGTGCCGAAGGTATAGAGGTCCGGCCGAATTTTTACGACTGCCCACGCCACTGGTGAATTCAAAACATTTCGACCGCCATGGAACGGATGCGTTGCGTGTCGAACCCAATGCGATCCCAGCGCTACTAAAGCGATACCGCCGGGTTACCGGCAGCATCTCTTTAGTAGCGGTGTAATCGCGGAGATAGAGGGACGATGAGCAAGCCTGGGCCGGCATGGGTCGCAGCCCTTTGCACTATCCTTCTGGTGTTGTTTTCGAGCGGTGCTGCGCGCGCCGAGCGCAAGGTTGCGCTTGTGGTCGGCAACTCGCAATACAAGAATCCCGCCCTCATCCTTTCCAATCCCAAGAACGACGCCGAAGACGTCGCCGCCGCGTTGCGTTCACTCGATTTCGAGGTGGTCTCCACCGAGGACGCCAGTAAGCGCGATTTCGATCTCGCGATGATAAAATTCGCCCGTCTCGCGACCGGCGCGGATGCGGTACTCTTATATTATGCCGGCCACGCGCTGCAGTATCAGGGCCGCAACTATCTGATGCCGGTCGACAGCGAAGTCGAAGATGATATCAGTCTGCGCTACCAGATGGTGCTGCTGGACGATGTCCTCGCCGCCGCCGAGCGCGCCGTCGGCGTCAAGATCGTCATCCTCGATGCATGCCGCAACAATCCGATCGCCGACAGCATCAACCGCAAGATGGCGGGCCTCTCGCGCGGCGCGCCGACAACACGCGGCCTCGCCCGTATCGACAAGGCCATCGGCATGGTGGTGGCCTATTCCACCGCCGCCGACGATGTCGCCGCCGATGGAAGCGGCCGCAACAGCCCCTTCACATCTGCGCTTCTGCGGCGCCTCAAGGAGCCCGGCCTCGAAATCGGCGCCATGTTCCGGCGTATCGCCGCCGACGTGAACGAAAAAACCCAGGGCCGCCAGCGGCCGGAAACCTATGTTTCGCTGATCGGCGAGTACTATCTCAACCAGACCGACCGTCCGGTCTGGGATCAGATCAAGGACACCGCCGACGCGAGCGCCTTCCGCAGTTTCATTCAGCGCTTTCCCTCCTCGCCCCGCGCCTCTGACGCGCAGTATCGTCTGACGATGCTGGAGCGTGCCGACGCGGCGCGCATCGCCGAACAATCGAAGGTCGAACAGGCCCGCGCCGAAGACCTCCGCCTGCGCGAGGAAGCGCGCATCAAGGAAGCCGCCGCAGCCAAGCTCGCGGCCGAGCGTGATCGCGTCGAGCGCGAGGCCGCCACAATGCAAGCCCGTGCCGAAGCTGCCCGCAAGGCCGAGGAAGAACGCATCAGGATAGCCGCCGCCGAACAGGCGAAAGTCGCCGAGCAGGCGCGGCTTGCCGAGCAGGCGCGGCTGGCGGAACAGGCCCGTATCAAGGCCGCCCAGATTGAAGAAGGCCGCATCAAGGAAGCGCAGCAGAAACTCGCCGCCGCCGAACGCGAACGCGCCGAGGCCGCAGCAGCCGTGGCGCGGGCGCGTCAGGCCGAGGAAGAACGCGCGAAACTGGCGGCGGCTGAACAGGCCAGGGCTGAACAGGCGCAGCTTGCGGAAATCGCACGGCAGGAGCAGCAGGCTGCCGAAGAGAAACGTCTGGAAGACCAGCGCTTCAAACTCGCAGCGCTCAGCGTCGCGCCGCTGGCCGAGCACGATCGCAACGCGCAGCCTTCTTCGGAACAGTCCTGCAAGGAAGAGACCGAGAAGCTTGCCAAGCTCCGCGCCAGCCCGTCGCGCGACGACGCGGTCCGTTTCGAGAAGGCCCTTACCTGCGAAAGATTGCGCCCGCAACTGGTCCGGCTGATCGAAAGCATTCCAGCCAATACGCCGTCCAAGATCGATGTGACAGCTCCGATCGCGCCGCCGGGGATCGCCGAACCCGTGAAGCCGGTCGCGCCGCCGCCGCAAGTGGCGATCCAGACGCCCGCGGATACACCCGTTTCGAAGCCGCGGATCAATCCTTCGATTCCGGCACCCCTCGTTGCCGCTCCGCCCGCGCGTCCCCAGACCAAAGCTGCTTCCGCAGCGGAACGTCGTCGCGCGACGGGTGCTGATTGCAGCGCCGCCGTCGAGCGTGCGCAGCTTGGTGAATTGTCTGATGACGACCGCGAGACACTGAAGAGTTGTCGCGGAAGTATGAGACCATGATTTTGAGTTGAAGATTCAGAAACTCTTCAGAGATTTTGAATTGAAGCTTCAGAATTGAAGGATTCTGACGTCACGCAACTCAATTCGGGACTTTGCATCTGGAGCCGCGAAATAGCGGAAGGTATATCCAGTGTTCAAGGTTTCGAGCGTTCAGGGTTTCGAGTGTTTGAGGTTTGGCGTGCTCGGAGATGCGGCCTGTATCGAGAGGCCCTGTCGAAAACACTCCTTCATTGAAGACTCGGCCGGTTGATGATCTGCCTGGAAACAGGGCCCTTGGCGCAAATGCCTCCGGTATGCGGCGGCATTCGACTGACATAACGACTGATTTTGCCAAGACCAATCGAGGAAGATACATGTATCTACAAACGCTTGTAAAACACGCGGCTGTGGCTTCGCTGGCCGTATTGGCTTCCGTTTCCGCTTTCGCTCAATCGCCACCGGCCGCGGCTCCAACCACGCCTCCGGCCGCCGCCGCTCCGCCGATCATTCCCTTTGATCAGGCGCTGCTGAAGGCCGCGAACGACCTGCTGTCCAAGGCCAGCGTGGATGGTGACAAGGTCACCCTCCTGATCGATCCCTTGATCGACGGCGTCACCGGCGCGCAAACGGTTGCGACGCGCGGCATGGAACGCAGGATCGTCGAACTCGTGAAGGCAGACTATCCGAAATTCCAGGTCGACAAGTTCTCGACCGGAGCGGTCGCGAAATCGCCGATCGTGCTGATCGGCACGTTCACCCTGATCAACAATGCCGGCCAACCCGGCGGTGCAAAAGACGCCTACCGGATTTGTCTGGCGCTCGCCGACCTCAAGGCGAAAAAGATCGTCTCCAAGGGTGTTGCGCGCGCCAAGCCTGAAGGCATCAATTCAACGCCGACGGCATACTTCGCCGACAGTCCGGTTCTCGCCAAGGACCCGACCACCGACGCCTACATCAAGTCCTGTCAGGGCACCAAGCCAGGTGATCCGATCGAGCAAGTTTACACCGATCGTATCCTCGCCGGCGCCTTGATTGCGGATGCGATCACGTCCTACGACGCCAAGCGCTACCAGGACGCACTGGACCTCTATCAAAGCGCGGTGAAGACACCGGGCGGCGATCAGCTGCGTGCCCGCAACGGCATCTATCTCGCCAACTGGAAGCTGAAGCGGCAGGAAGCTGCCTCCGAAGCCTTCGGCAATCTTTTGGACTTCGGCTTTGCCAGCAATCGCCTTGCGCTGAAGTTCCTGTTCCGTCCGGGATCGACGCAGGTCAACGACACTGCGGCTGTGCCCTACACGATGTGGATCAAGCAGATCGCCAGGCGCGGTGACAAGGCCGGTGCATGCCTTGAACTGGTCGGCCACACCAGCCCAACCGGTCCGGAGCCACTCAACAAGAGGCTTTCGGTGCTGCGCGCGGAAGCGATCAAGGACCGCATCCAGTCCGACGTGCCGGCCTTCGGCAAGCGGATGGTCGCCACCGGTGTTGGATCTGCCGAAAATCTGGTCGGCAGCGGCAAGGACGACATGAGCGATGCACTCGATCGCCGCGTCGAATTCAAGGTGATCGCGGGCTGCTCGGGGACCAACACCTGATCCTGCGTGATATTACAAGCGCGGATATTACAAGCGCTATCGAACAACAGCGGGGGCCTCACGGCCTCCGTTTTGCTTTCGATGCGCCGTTCCCGAGATTACTAAAGGCGAGCCGATGCGCCGATGATGAAGATTTGCGAGCGGAAGCGACGCCGTTCATTCGAACGACTATGGCGAGCGGAAGCGACGCCGTCCTTCGGACGGCTATGCCCGGCAATGACGAAGTTATAAACCGCCCATCTTGCAGACCATCTTCCACTCGTCCGCCGTGACCGGCTGCACCGACAGCCGCGAATATTTCACCAGCGCCATGGCGGCGAGTTTCTTGTCGGCCTTGATCGCGGCCATCGTCACCGGTGTCTTCAAGGGTTTGTCCGCCTTGATATCGACGCAGACGAATTTGCCGGTCTTGTCGGTCGGGTCGGGATAGGCCTCCTTGATGATCTCGGCAATGCCGACGATCTCCTTGCCCTCGTTGGAGTGATAGAAGAAGGCGCGGTCGCCCTTCTTCATGGCCACGAGGTTCTGCCGCGCGGTGAAATTGCGCACGCCGGTCCAGGCCTCGCCCTTGGCGCCTTTGGCCACCTGCTGGTCCCATGACCAGGTCGATGGTTCGGACTTCACCAGCCAATACGCCATCTATTCCTCCGCCTTGAACGGCCGCGTCAGCAGCCCCTCGATCGCCGCGTCGATCGTCACCTTGCCGGCCAGGATCGCCGCGACCGCATTTGATACCGGCATATCGACATTTTGCGAAGCCGCCAGTTCGACCAGGACGGGTGCCGTAAACTCACCCTCGGCGAGCTTGCCTTGCGGCTTCGGTTCGCCGCGCCCGAGCGCAATGCCGAGTGCAAAATTGCGCGACTGCAGGCTGGAGCAGCTCAGGACCAGATCGCCCAGCCCGGAAAGGCCCGCCAGCGTCTCGCCGCGCGCGCCGCAGGCCCGTCCCAGCCGCGCCAGTTCGGCGAAGCCGCGCGTGGTCAGCGCGGCCAGCGCCGAGGCGCCGAGTTTGCGTCCCTCGACGATGCCGGCCGCGATCGCCAGCACGTTTTTTGCGGCGCCGCCGATCTCGACCCCGCGGACGTCCGACGTGTGATAGGGCCGGAATGTCGGGGAGCCCAGCGCCTGCACCAGCGCGCGCGCCAGCGCCTCGTCCTTTGCGGCGAGCGTGACCGCAGTAGGAAGCCCGCGCGCGACGTCGTCGGCGAAACTCGGCCCCGAGAGGATGGCGGGTACGGCTTCCGGCGCGGCTTCCGCGATGATCTCGGTCATGAATCGATGCGTGCCGCGCTCGATCCCCTTGGCGCAGGCAATGACGGGCGTGGTTCTTGAAAGATGCGGCGCCAGCGCCGACGCGGCCGCGCGCAGGCTCTGCGCGGGTGTTGCGATCAGGATGATGTCGGCGCGGGTGGCGGCGGCAATGTCGCCGGTTATTTCGATCCGCTCGTTGAGATGCACGCCCGGCAATCTGGGATTGGTGCGCGACGATTTCATCTGCGTCGCGCTCTCGGCGCTCCGCGCATAGAGCACGACATCGCGCCCGGCCCGCGCGGCGACGCCTGCGAGCGCCGTTCCCCATGCTCCGGCGCCGATCACGCCTACGGATGTGTATGAGGGCATCGGCCGGCGTTCCCGTCAGTATGCGGCGCGGCTGTTGGCGAAGCCTGCCGGCGCGGTGGCGTTGGCGTCGAGCAACCAGCGTGCGCGCGGCGGCGCATCCATCGTGTCGGTCAACCCGAGCGCCATCCGTTCCGCGCCGGCCCAGGCGATCATCGCGCCATTGTCGGTGCACAATGAAGGCGGCGGGATGATCATCGTGGTCTGCGCCTTGGCGGCGACGTCCTGCAGCGCGCCACGGATCGCGTGATTGGCCGCGACCCCGCCGGCGGCGACCAGCGCGCGCGGCGGGCCGAATCGTTCGTGAAACAGTCTTAGGCCGACGCTCAGTCGATCGGTCGTCAATTCCAATACCGCCGCCTGAAAACTGGCGCAGAGATCGCTGACGTCCTGCGGCTCCAGCGGCGCCAGCCGGCTCGCTTCATTCCGGACGGCCGTCTTCAATCCCGACAGCGAAAAATTCGCGTCCGGTCGCCCGAGCATCGGCCGCGGAAACGCAAAACGCTTGGGATCGCCGCCGGCAGCCGCGCGCTCGACCTCCGGTCCGCCGGGATAAGGCAGCGAGAGCATCTTTGCGACCTTGTCGAAGGCTTCGCCCATGGCGTCGTCGACGGTGGTGCCGAGCCGCACATAATTGCCGACGCCGACCACCGCGACGATCTGGGTGTGACCGCCGGAGGCCAGAAACAGGCAATAGGGAAACGGAAGCGGACATGTCAGCCGCGGCGTCAGTGCGTGGGCCTCGAGATGGTTGACCGCGATCAGCGGCGTATCGTGCACCATCGCGATCGCCTTGGCGGTCGTGAGCCCAACGATCACCCCGCCGATCAGGCCCGGTCCTGCGGCGGCGGCCACCGCGGACAATTGCGCAAAGCCGATGCCCGCTTCCTTCATGGCGTTGCCGACAATGCCGTCGAGCAGGTCGACATGGGCGCGCGCCGCGATCTCCGGCACCACGCCGCCGAAGCGGGCATGCTCGGAGGTCTGCGAGTGCACGATATTGGACAGGATCTTGCCGCTGCCATCGCTCTGGCGCTCGACCACGGCGGCCGCGGTTTCGTCGCAGGTGGTCTCGATCCCAAGAACCAGAGTTGGGACCAGAGTTGGGACCGGATTTGGCGCCGGCATCGGCGTGTCGTTATCCAATTTGAGCCCTTGTGCTATCGCTGGGAACAACGCTTCCGTAACCCGGTAGCATTACGAGGTCTCAAGGTGCAATCGCCCGGCAGGGCTGAAATCGTTTTGGCGGAGATCTTCAAGGCATGGCCGTTCTCGTTACGCGCCCGCATCCGGATGATGAGGCGACCGCCAACGCGCTGCTGGCGCGGGGGTTCGAGGTGCTGCGCGCGCCGATGCTGCGGTTCGAGCCGGTCCCGTTCCGTGATGACGAAGACGCGCGCTATGGCGCCGTGATCGTCACCAGCGCCAATGCGCTGCGGGCTATCGTGCCGCATCTCGCCGACAGCCGGCTGCTCAAACTGCCGCTGTTCGCGGTGGGCGAACACACCGCGTCCGCCGCCCGCAGCGCCGGATTTCAGCGAGGTGATCGCAGCCAAGGGCGATGCCGGTGCGTTGCGCGATCTCGTGCAGGCCGGCGTGAAGTCGAAGCAATTGAAGAAAGCCAGCCCGCTATTGTATCTGGCAGGCGCCGATCTCGCGCGCGATCTTGCCGGCGAGTTCGGTGAAAAGGGTTTTGCGGTGGTGACGCACACCACTTACCGGATGGTTCCGGCTTCCAGCCTGCCGCGGGAAATATGTGACGCTTTCGTGGCGAACCGGGTCGAAGCGGTGCTGCATTACTCACGCCGCAGCGCACGCGCATTTTTGGAGGCGGCGCGCTCGGGGGGCGTTGAAATATCGGCATTGGCGTTGCCGCAATGCTGTATTTCCGCCGCCGTCGCCTCAATTCTCCGCGACGCCGGCGCGACGCAGGTCACGGCCGCGGTCTCGGCGGATGAAAATGCGCTGTTCGAGGCATTGGGCCGTGCTTTGCGGTCTCAATTCGCTTAATAGGAGCCGATTCTGCTAAGTTTCGGCACTCACTGCTAAGGGAACCGCTGCGATGGTCGATGACAGGCCCGAAGAAAACGGATCGCCGGTCGATTCGGACCGGCCCAAACGCGCGCCCCCCACCATCGATCTCGAGGCGACCAAGGTTTCCAGCACGCCACAGCAGGCCGATGGCGATGCACCGACCGAGCAGGCGACCGAAGCGCCTGCGGCCGAAGCAGCCTGCGACGGAAGGGCCTGCGGCACCGCCGGTTTCCGAGCCGGCGCCCCGGCCGGTTTCGCCCTGGATCATTGCGCCCGTTTCCGGCGCGGTCGCAGCCGCGCTGGTGATCGGCGTCGGCTGGATGCTGGGTTGGCCTGCAATTCAGCCGGCCGATTCGCCGGCCGCGCCCGTAGCTGCGATCGACGGCCTCACCGCCCGCATCGCGGCACTCGAAGTCGAAGGTAAGCAAGCCGTCAGCGCCAACGACCGATCCCGCCGCCGCGGCGCGGACGGAAATCCTGGAAAAATCGCTCGTCGCATTGCGCACTGCAAAGCGAAAAACTTGCCGCCGCGGTCGACGATGTGAAGGCCGCGCCGCGCGATGGCGCCGCCGGACCCGATCTCGCCGCCGTCAATGAGCGCATCGCCGGGATCGAGAAGCTGGTGCGGGCGCAGGGTACCGAGATCGCGCAGCAAGGCAGCAAGATTGCGGCCGCCAGGTCCGCGGAAGAGAAGGCGGCTGAGACGAAACCTGCCGATGACGTTCTGCTTCGCCGTGTGGTCGCAGGCGCGCTGCTCGATGTTCTGGTTCGGATCGGCGATCCCTATCAGGCGGCGCTTGCGACCGCGAAATCGCTTGCGCCCAATCCCGATGCGTTGAAGCCGCTCGATGAGTTCGCGGCCAAGGGCGTGCCGAGCCCCGGCAAGCTCAGCGGTGAATTGCTGGCGCTGGTGCCGAAACTGACGCCGGCGGCGCAGCCGGAGCATGCCACGGGCGGCGCGGGTATCGTCGAGCGCCTGCAGGCGGGGGCGGCGAAACTGGTCCGCATCGAACGCACCGACACCGCCGGCAACGATCGCGGCGCCGTGGTGGCGCGGGTGACAGCGGCAGCGCTGCGAAACGATTCCAATGAAGCCAGGCGCGAGTTGAAGACGCTCGAGCCCGCCGATCGGGCCGCCGCGCAATCATGGCTCGAAAGAGCCGACGCGCGCGACGCGGCGCTGGCCGCTTCCCGTCAATTTGCGACTGACGCCATGACTGCGCTCGCCAAACCGGCGCAATAAGGATTTCGATGATCCGGATCATACTGTTCCTGGTGTTGATCGCATTCGCAGCCGCGGGTGCGACCTGGGTTGCCGAGCAGACCGGCGATGTCGCGCTGTCATGGGGCGGCACGCGGATCGTCACTACGCTGCCGGTATTCGCGCTGGCGCTCGGCATCGTCGTCGTCGCGGCGATCGTGGGTTGGGCGATCCTGCGCGGATTGTGGCGCACGCCGGAACGCATCCGGCGCAGCCGCCGCGAACGGCGTCACGCACGCGGCCGGCATGCGATCACGCAAGGCCTGCTCGCGATCGGGCACGGCAATTCCGCATCCGCCCGGGCGCATGCCGAAGTCGCGCGGAAACATGCGGCGCAGGATCCGCTGGCGCTTTTGCTGCATGCCCAATCGGCACAGCTCGACGGCGACCGCGAAGGCGCGCAGCGCGCCTTCCGCGCCATGGCGGAGCGTGAGGACACGAGGCTCCTGGGCCTGCGCGGCCTGTTCATCGAAGCCCAGCGCGCCGACGATCCCGTCGCCGCCGTCATGATCGCCGAGGAAGCCTTGAAGCTTGCGCCGTCATCATCCTGGGCGTCGCATGCCGTGCTCGGTTTCTGCTGCGCCAAGGGCGACTGGACCGGCGCGATGACCATCCTCGACAACAACCAGTCGGCCGGGCTGATCGACAAGGCGACCTATCGCCGTCAGCGCGGCGTGCTGCTGACGGCCCGCGCGCTGGAATTGCACAATGTCGATCGCGATTTGTCGCGCGAAAGCGTGATGGAAGCGATCAAGTTCGCGCCGACGCTGGTGCCGGCCGCGGTGCTCGCCAGCAAATATGAAAGCGAGGCGCATCAAACCCGGCGGTCGATGCGTATCGTCGAAACCGCGTGGCTGGCGCAACCGCATCCCGACCTCGCCGACGCCTATGCGCATGTGAAGCTCGGCGATTCCGCGCGCCAGCGGCTGGTGCGGGTCGAGACGCTCGCGGCGAAAGCGCCCGGTCATATCGAGGGCGCGCTGGCGATCGCGCGGGCCGCGATCGATGCGTCCGAGTTTACCAAAGCGCGCGAGGCGCTGGCGCCGTTCATCACTGCTCCGACGCAGCGGGTCGCACTGTTGATGGCCGAGATCGAACGCACCGAGCATGGCGATTCCGGCCGGGCGAGGGCGTGGACATTGCGTGCGGTGCGGGCGCTGCACGATCCGGCCTGGACCGCGGATGGCTATGTCAGCGACCGCTGGCGGCCGGTATCGCCGGTCACCGGCAGGCTCGACGCATTCCAGTGGCAGACGCCGGTGGCGGCGCTGCCGTCCGACAAGGGCGAGGCGATCGAAACCTCGCCATTCGAGGAAGCGATGCTGGCGACGCCGCGCCGGGCCGTCGTGCTCGAGCCGCCGGCGCCAGCCGCGGTTGAGCCGCGCCGCGCCTGCAGTCGAGCCCCCGGTCGAGCCGGTGGTTGCCGCTGCGCAGGATAATGCTCCGCTGCCCCCGGCCCCTGCCGAGCCGGCGCCCCCGGTTGCCGAGCCAGCGCCTGCTGAAGTCCCGGCGCCCACACAGCGGCCTGCCAAATCGGCGTCAATGGCCGCCGCGCCGCTGTTCCGGGCGCGCCAGGACATTCCGAAATCCGTTCCAGCCGCCATTCCCGCGGTGATTCCGATTATTCGGGCGCCCGACGATCCCGGAATCGACGACGAAGGCGCCCGCGATGAATTTGCGGAACAAATCGGCCCGCCGCCCAAGGCCCAGGCCGGCGGCTGGCGGGGGTTTTTGTCGCGTTGGGGCGGTAAATCCTAGCGTTTTCAAGCGAAGCAGCGCGGGTTTGCGGGAAGAAAATCCGTCAAAGCCAAGGAGGCCCCGTTTTTCTTGCCAATCGGGGCCGTGCCCGATATCAGGTGGCACGCGTTTGAGGCAGTCGCCGGACGCTGCGTTTGGTCCGCCGCAATAGCTCAGTTGGTAGAGCACGTCATTCGTAATGACGGGGTCACAGGTTCGAGTCCTGTTTGCGGCACCATCAAACCATTGATATTATAAGTGTAATTATTCGCGGCGCGCTCGGGCGGACCGAGAGGAAAGTAAGGAACCAGCGCGTAACCACGCAATCCCTGCGTATTGCCCAGCCGCCCTCCGCGCGGATTCTCGATGATCGCGCGACCGGACGGCGTTTGTCATGGCTCGGCACGCCGACAGGCCTGACCATATCGCGCCGCCTGTATATGTTTGAAGCTTAAAGCATCCCGACGAAACTATAGTTTCAACGTCAGATTGCCACCGCCACGCCGCCAAATTGCCTAACAACTCAACGACCTCTGTTGCAGCGGGCCGGGGCGACGCGCATGGGTGCAGTGATGATGCGCTTTGGGTCCAATCTACATCTAACGCCGGCCTTGACCGGGCTGATTGTGGTCACGGTGTTTTTGCTTGGCGCTATGGTCGTCCGAGTAATCACGGTGTCCGATCACCCTGAGGTCCGCACGCCCACGATCCGCGAGAACAATGGCGGAGCCAGCCTGGATATTGGTGTCGCGGACCTGCGCGGGTCGCTGCCTTAGGATAATTTGGGATAATTTGCGGGACGGTAACGCGCGTCCGTCATGCAACGGACGCGAGCAAGACTATTTGCGCGGAAAATTATTCGCGAGGAAATTTATGGAAGAAATTAATCGTCGCGTGCACGGTAATTACCGACGTGCCGGAGGCCGTCGGCCCCTGACCCGTTGCCTTGACGGCAAAACTATCGCTTCCCTTGTATCTGGCCTTCGCCTTGTATTCGTAAGTGGTCATGTTGAGCTTTTTCAACTTGCCGTGTGCCGGCTTTTGGACGATGTCCGAGCCACTCACCGTGCCGCGCTTCCGGATCGGAAACAGGCAAGTTTCCCCGGACGCGACGCTGATGTCGCTGGTCGAATTCTCTCCCCAATCCGCCAGTTCTGCCAATGTCGAACAGTCGGAAGCGGCCCGCGCTGGAGATACTGACGCTGGAGACATTGAGCCCATAGCTCCAACGATAAGCGCCAAAGCGGTGAATTCAGACAACCGCATAGTCGGCTTCCTTGTTTCCATGCAAACCCGGCCCACCAAAGTTTTCTCAGACGGCCGCGATTGGAGCTACGTCTTTCCCGGATTTTTTGAGTTTAGGCTCGGTCTATCGGTGGTTGGAAGTCCGCAGTTGATGCAGATCAAATAGGTGGATTGGCCGACTTTGTCTCCGGCCCATGGCAAGACGCTTGTCCGGTATGCAAATTCGACCAATCACCAGTCGAGTTCCAATGGCAGCTGTCGCCAGAACCCAGCGGCAGCCGCCGGCCGCCATCAATCAGTCCGCCCGACAAGCGGGCGTCTTAAAACGGCGAACACGATCAGAGTATGGTTGCGGACTATTGTTGCAGACTATTGTTGCGCCGTCCGGATCGGCATCCCCTTGAGGCAGCGCCGGGCCGCGTCAATTTCGGCTTCCGTAGCCCCTTTGCTGCGAGCCCAGGTCTCCGCAGCCGGCGCGCCGTATATCCCAACGTAGTAGCGAACGGCCGTGCAGGAGGCGCGTTGAAAAACGCCGGGCTGTTCACCTGCGGTCGCTTCGGGCGCAAGACCGAAGCAGACAGCCAAAATACAAAACCAGCGCAATCTCATGCTGGGCTTCCTTTACTGGTGGTTTGATAGGAAAAGAACCCACACCGGTTCCAATGCTCACCGTTGTGTGGATTTTCGCGGCATCCATAGCATGCCGGTACGAGGCAGGAGGCCTCGCTAACTGCGATCACGCGCCTAAAACTTGTTTGGGGGCGCCAATGAAGTCTGGATTGCAACCCTCAAGTGAATCCGGTTCCAGATTGAAAAGCGCAATGACTTTAGGTCGATCGCCATGCGCTTTGCTATTGTTTGCGCAGAACCGGAATACCGGTTCACTTGAAAATGCGCTAGGAAGCGAAATTTTCTGCAGGTCTCCGACGATTTCCGACTTTTGCGACACGATCTGCCATTCCGGACATCACGCGGTGAAGGTCGGGTATTCCATATCGAGGGCACGCGCGGTTCAGCGCTTCTGGTACGGGTGGAAGATGTGGTCCTTTGCCTTCACGGCCACATGGCACGCGTGTCCGCAGTCGGAGGGGCTGGGATCGGCCGTGAAATTGTCGGATGCGGCTTCGTAGTTGAACAGCGCGTATCCCCATCCGCCGCTGTTCGGAAATCTCTTGCTGTCCTTTTCCATGACGAACGCCTGCGTGAAGACATCCGGCACGTCGACAGCGAAGGGCGCCTCTGTGCTTTTCTTCGGCTTCCACTGGAGCTTCGCGATCCCGGAGCCATCCGGGAAAGGCTGGCCGTTGCCGGGAATACCGGCTTTGTACGCCTCGATCATGGTCGGGTTGGCGACGATCACTTTGAGCACTTCGTCGGTCCGGGCGGAAGAGACCACCGCCCAGTCCTCGTATCCCCTAAAGTCGGAGAACGCGATTCCGCTCGGCGATTTCAGCGAGTACTTGTCTTGCGCGCTCACATTTTGCGCGTAAACGGCCGCGCCGCCCAGCACGGCGAGCACTGCTGCGGTTGTCGCAATCGTGAGCTTGCTTTTGCGCTTCATGGCTGACCCCTTGATTGTCGTCGACGAGCTTATTTGTCCGGCGATTTTGACTGCTATCCGATCACCTCATCGGGACGGGCGAGCAAAGATGGTGGTCTTCCAATCGCCCTGACGGGTTTCCACATCGAATTGCGAAGTCGCATTTAATCATAGCGAACTGACCCGGACCAGCGGGGCGTCCGGTTAGGGGATGTGTAAATCCAAAGAAGCAAAACGCGCCGCCGGATCAAATCCGGAGCGCGTCTTTTGTTGGTTCAATTTGGAGCCGATATCGGCGTCCGCTATTCCTATTGCGCAACCGTCTGCACCACGCTGCTGATCGGGCGGCTCGCAACCGTCGGCACCTTCAGATCCTTGACCAGCATCGCATCATATTCCGGCAGGGTTTCGAGTTGCTCCTTGGCCTTCATCTGAACGATCTTGTAGCCACCGGCCTTCAGGCGGCGAAGCAGCGTCGGCAACGCCGCCGCCGTGTGCTTCTGCAGGTCATGCATCAGGATGACGCCCTTGCCCTGCTTGTCCAGCTTGGTCATCACGTTCTGGATCACCTGGTCGGGACTGGAGGATTTGAAGTCGTAGGAATCGATGTCGCAGGAAAACATCGCGATGTTTCTGGAGCCGAGATAGCCCAGGGTCGCCTGCGTATGGGCGAGCGCCGGAAAGCGGAAGAACGGCGCAGGTGCAGCGCCCAGCGCCATCTTCACGGCGCTGAAGCCTTTCTCGATTTCGTCCTTGGCCTGCTGTTCCGTCAGCTTCTTGCTGTCGAGATGGGTATGCGACCAGGTGTGCGATCCGATCGTGTGGCCTGCGGCCGCGACCTGCTTGAGAATTTCCGGATGATAGGTCGTGTGCAGGCCGATCGGGAAGAACACCGCCTTGGTGCATTCGTCCGCAAGCGCCTTGAGCACCGCAGGTGTCGTCGGCCACGGGCCGTCGTCGAAGGTCAGCACCACCTCCTTGTCGGCCAGGAAGTCGAACTGCTTGTATTGCAGGAAGCCGAAACCCGGACCGCCGGTGGTGTCGATCACGACGGTGCGGCTGACGCCCAGCGCATCGGCATTGGCGCAGGTCGATTTCGCAGGCTGCGGAGCGGCAGGCGCTGGTTTCGACAACGCAGCCGTGACCTCGACGTCATCTCTGGGCGCGGGTTTCGCCGCGGCGGGAGCGGGCAGCGGCTCGGCAATGCGGGCCGCGACGGTTTGGGGGGCCGCATCGGCACGCGGCGAAGAGGTCCAGAACCAAACTCCGGCGATCACGACCGCCGCAACAACACTGGCCAGCATCAGGCCCAACGCATTACGCATCGCTATACTTTCCAAATACTCAGGACGCACACACGCGACGGGCCAATTAATGCGAACAAAATCTTAACGCCTCACCAACACGGTCCCATTAACGGAGGAAAATTAGGTGGATATCGCTGAGTGATGTCGATCACAGCCAGCGCGGTGGATGGGGCGCAGGGTCGGCCATCAGCGACCGGTTCTGCCGAACCGGCCCAATGGAGCCGAAGATGACCGCTTTCTTTGCCTGCACCGTTCGCAAGGTCAGTTTGGCGCTGGCTTTCGCGGCCTCTTGCTCGGTGATTTCATCGACGGAAAGCTTTGCTTTCAGCGCCGAGGCGCAGCAAATGTGCTCGGGCGACGCATTCCGCCTGTGCAGTTCGGAAATTCCCAACATCCCCAAAATCACCGCCTGCATGATCAAGCAGCGCGCCAATCTCTCCAGCGGTTGCCGCATCGTTCTCGAGCGCGATCTGGCCGCGAAGTCCCACACAGTCGCGGCGCAGTAATTCGCCTCAATGGCCCATTTGCGGAAAGCCTTGCGGCGATGAGACGCAGGCGGTTCCGGCCGGACGGCTCAAGGAAACTTGTGAAGAGAACTTCCGGGAGTATCAAGGGAACTGCCCTGCGCGGAACCCGTTTCCCCTTCGCTCGAAAACGCTATAGAACGCGGGAACCCGCGTTTATTGCTGAGTGAGGGCATAAAAAATGACCCGATTTCTTTTCGTCATCCCCTTGGTCCTGATCGCCTCGGTCGCCCAGGCGCAGCAGCGGCAGGGGCATGACGCCTGCGCGCGCGACGTCTCACGCTTCTGCCGGGCCCAGATGAATGACGGGGACCAAATCGTGCTCGCCTGCCTGCAACAGAACCGCGCGCGGATCAGCAAGGCCTGCCAGCAGATAATGGCGAGCCACGGGCAATAAGCCCGCCGTCATTCCGGGTTCATCGCTCCGGATGCCCGGAATGGCGATTGCGCCAGATCAAGTGCCGCTGCCCGCGGCGGTCGCGACCGGCAATACCTCGTTTGCCGCGATATCGGGCGTGTCTTCCTTCCAGCGCACCGATCCGAACGGCCGCTCCAGCATGCGGCGAACGCGAAGCGGGCCGGGTCCGATGTGAAAATCGATGGCGCGCTGATGCAGTGCGCGTTCGGATTGCGTCGCGCGGCTGCGCTGGCGCAGATAATCGAGCCAGGTCGGGCAGTGATAGCGCTCGGTCCATAATTCGGGATCGGCGATGTCGCGCGCGATCGACCAGCCATAGGCGCCGTTGCGCTGGCGGCTGAGCTGCACCTCCTGCATCACATTGTGGAACAGCCTCGCGTTGTCCTGCGTCACGCGATACTCGATCTCGACCACCAACGGGCCGCTGCGCCCGGTCAGCGACAGCCGCACTTCGGGATCGGCGAGGACTTCGGCCGCGGCTTCATTGCGCGCCCCGACCGGCGGCATCCGCAGCCAGATCCCGAGCAGCGGCGAAACCAGCATCAGCCCGGCGGAAACCAGCAGCGCGGTTTCGACGCCGGCGATGTCGGTGAGATGGCCCCAGCCCCAGCTTCCAATCGCGATGCCGCCGGCAATCGACGCCTGGAACGCCGCCAGCGAGCGGCCGGCGACCCAACGCGGCGCCGAGAGCTGCACGCCGATATTGAACAGCGCGACCGCCAGCATCCACACCCCGCCGGCAAGCACCAGCGCTGCCGCCGTCAGGACGGCCTCATGGCTCAGCGCCACCGCGGCAATTGCGCCCGCCATCGATATCGCGCAGGCCCGCACCGCGGCCTCGCCGCTCATCCGTTTGCGCACCTCGGTAATATTCAGCGCGCCGACCACCGCGCCCATGCCGAAGGCGCCCAGCATGATGCCGTAGGTCTGCGCGCCGCCATGCAGGAGGTCGCGTGCGACCAGCGGCATCAGCGCCGAGACCGAGCCGCCGGCCACGCCGGTGGCCAATGTCCGTATCAGCACGATGCGGATCGAGGGCGAGTTGGCGATGTAGCGCACGCCGGAAACGATGGCGCGGTTGAGGCGTTCGCGCGGCAGCCGCGACGGCTCGCTGATCCGGTTCCACAGGAACAGCACCACCATCAACGGCAGATACAGCACCGCATTGGTCGCAAACGCGGCCACCGCACCCGCGGTTGCGACCACGATGCCGCCGATCGCCGGCCCGAAGCTTCGCGCGATGTTGTAGCTGATGCCGTTGAGGGCGACCGCGGAGGGCAGCGTTTCCGTCGGCACCTGCTCGCTGACCGAGGCCTGCCAGGCCGGTCCGAACAGCGCCATGCCGCTGCCGACGACAAAGCACAGCGCCAGCAGGACATTCGGGGTGACGAGGTTGAGCCAGGCCAGCACCGTCAGCGCGGTCGCGCCGGTGAGTGCGATCGACAGCGAAACCAGCGCCACGATACGGCGGTCGTGCATGTCGGCGATGGCGCCGGCCGGCATCGCGATCAGCATGATCGGCAGCATCAAGGCGGTCTGCACCAGCGCGACCTTGTCGGCGGACGAGGTCATCTGCGTCATCGCCCAGGCCGCGCCAACGCCCTGGATCAGGATGCCGAGGTTGGATACGAGGCTGGCGAGCCAGATGCGCCGGAACACCGAATGCCGCAACGGCGCCGTGATGCTGTCGGTGGCAAAACGCGCGCGCTGCGGCTGGTCGGTCATGGCCCGTTCCGTTGTCCGTCTGTCATCGGCGTGATTCCATCGGAATTTAAAGTGATGCCTGTGAAAACACGGCCCTGTCCAGTAGTTACGCCGCCGTCAGGGGTGCTACAGCACAGCTAAAGTATTGAAAGGTAACGGGAGAAGATAAATGAGGTTGTCGCGGCGGTTAATCCTGAAAGGGGCTGGAACCCTGCCTTTGCTGGCGGGCTCATTCGGCCTCCCGGCCTTGGCGCAGACCGCGCCCGCAGCTGGGCCGAAAGCAATCGGGACCGCGGAAACCGGGGTTGCGGAAATTCCGCCGGTTCTGTTCGTGCATGGCAATGGCGATCAGGCGGCGCTGTGGATCACCACGCTGTGGCGCATGGAATCGAACGGCGTACCGCGCGACCGCTTGTTTGCGATCAATTTGACCGATCCGCTGGCGCGGACCGACGACAAGGTGGAGCAAGCCAACCGTTCCTCGACCGAAGACCAGCGCCGCGAGCTCGGCGAGGCCATCAAGGAATTGAAGCGCCGTACCGGTGCGCCGCGGGTCGCGCTGGTCGGCAATTCGCGCGGCGGCAATCCGATCCGCAACCTCATCAGGAACGGCGGCGGCGCCGATGTCAGCCATGCCGTGCTGTGCGGCGTTCCCAATCATGGCGTCTATGACTGGGACGAAGGCCTCGGCGGCGAGTTCAATGGCCGTGGCCCGTTTTTGCGCGGATTGAACGAGGGCGAGAGCGAGGTGACGCCGGGCACGGCGTTTCTCACCTTGCGCAGCGACGGCATCGACAAATTTGCGCAAGCCGATGGCCGCTTCGTCGGCAAGCCGGGCACCCCGACCGGGGTGACGTCGGACGGTCCGGCGCTGAAGGGCGCGACCAATCTCGTGCTCGGCGCGGTCGATCATCGCGAGACCGCGTATTCGCCGCGCGCATTCCGCGAGATCTACAAATTCATTGCCGGCCGCGAACCGTCGCGGATCGAAATCGTGCCGGAGGCGGAAGTCAAACTGAGCGGCGTGGTGACGGGCACGCCGGGCGGCGTTCAAACCAATCGCCCGGTATCGGGCGCGTCGGTGGATGTCTATCGCGTGTCGGGCGAGACCGGCGAACGCATGGGCGGTCCGCTTCACTCTTCGCAGACCGGCGCCGACGGCCGCTGGGGGCCGGCCAAGGTCGATCCAGCCTGGTATCTCGAGATCGTGCTGACATCGGCCGGCTCGACCACCACGCATTTCTACCGCTCGCCGTTTCCGCGCTCCTCCGACATCGTGCATCTGCGTGCCGCGCGCCCGCTCGGCGCCGCCGATGCCGGGGCCGGCGCGGTGGTCCTGATGTCGCGGCCGCGGGGTTATTTCGGCCTGCCGCGCGACGTGGTGCTGATCGACGGCAAGGAGCCCGTGGACGTCAAGCCGGGCGTGCCGACGGATGCGGTGACGACATTGCGGCTTCCCGCCGCGGAGGCCGGCCGCGCCGTGGTCGCGCTGTTCAACCAGGAGCGGATCGTGGCGCGGGCGTGGCCGGCCTCGGAAAACCGAATTGCGGTGGCCGAGTTGACCTATTAGCTGTTGGGGGTCAGTTTTTTGGGAGGCCGTCGCGCCTTCATGGCGCCGGGATCGAGGGCTGTGACCGGCCCGAGCGAGGGACGCATGAGCATAGCCGAATCCTACGACATGCCGGTCGCTCGCAAGCGGCTGGTGCCGCCGAGCCCGCCGCGCGCGCCCGACAACATGAGCGCCTTCGGACGGATGCGGGCGATCCGCGTCAGCCCGATCGGTAGCTGGAGCCAGCGCGCCTATGAAGAGGATATCGTCCGGGGGCGTTTCGTCGGGCGCAGCAGCTTCATCCTCAACAATCCGGATGCGATCCGCCATGTGCTGGTCGACAATTACGAGAATTACACGCGCACGCCGGCCGGCATCCGGGTGTTGCGTCCCATGCTCGGCCAAGGCCTGTTGATATCGGAGGGACGCGCCTGGAAGCACCAGCGGCGGACCCTCGCTCCGGCGTTTACGCCACGCGCGGTGATGACGCTGATTCCGCACATGGTGGCGGCGACCGACGACACCATCGCCAAGCTCATGGCGGCCAGCAACGCGCCGGTGGATCTGCGCGAGGCGATGCAGCGGATGACCCTCGAGATTGCCGGACGCACGATGTTCTCGTTCGGGATGGATCGCCACGGCGGCGCCTTGCGCGACTTCGTGATGGAATATGGCGAACGGCTGGCGCGGCCGCATGTTCTCGATCTGCTGCTGCCGCTGAACTGGCCGAGCCCGCAGGATTTCGCCCGCGCCCGTTTCCGCAAGCGATGGACGCAATTCGTGGCCATGCTGATGACCGAGCGCCGCGCCGCCGGCAAGAACGAGGGCGCACCGCCGAACGATTTGTTCGACCTGATGAATGCCGCGCGCGATCCGGAGACCGGCGCGGCTTTCACCGACGAACAGCTCGGCGATCAGGTTGCGACCATGATTCTCGCCGGCCATGAAACGACCGCCACCGCCCTGTTCTGGTCGCTCTATCTCCTGGCGCTCGACCCGGCGACCCAGGAGGAACTGGCGGCCGAGGTCAAGGGCGCGAGCGTCAATGGAGCGCTCGACATCGAGCGGCTCAAATTCACCCGCGCCGTGGTCGACGAGACCATGCGGCTTTATCCGCCGGCGTTCCTGATCGGTCGCGCAGCCGCCGCGCCGGATACGATCGCCGGCATGCCGGTCAGGAAGAACGACATTGTGCTGGTTGCGCCATGGCTGCTGCACCGGCACGAAAAACTCTGGCGCGATCCGAACGCATTCATCCCGTCCCGCTTCATGACGGGTACGCCGCCGGATCGTTTCGCCTATCTGCCTTTCGGCGTCGGCGCGCGCGTCTGCATCGGGGCGCATTTTGCGCTGGTGGAAGCAACCCTGGCGCTGGCCAAGATGATCGGCGCATTCCGCGTCGAGCTGGTCGACCGGGAACCGGTGATGCCGATCGGGGTGGTGACGACGCAGCCCGATCGCTCGCCGATGTTTGCGATTACGCCGCGCTAGCGCATGATCCGCTTTAGCGGAGCGTATTCGAACGGGCATGGATGCCTAGATCGCGATGGCAGTCGAGTTTGCGCTGCAAGTTTACTCGGATCGCGGTCACTTATCCGTGGTAGAAAACGCGTGGAACAAAATGATTGGCACCTTGCGTGGGCATTTCCGCACTCTCATCTAAGGTTCCGGCATGAGCGACATCCAGGCGCAATTTTCGGTATTGAGGCAGACCGCCGATCCGGCGGTGGCCGATGCGATCGTGCAACTGATCGAGAAGGGCGAGGATCACCAGCTCAACCGGATCAACGTGCTGGATTTCTCGCAGCGGACCGGGCTCGATGAGGAGCGGCTGATTTCCGGCTTTCTCCATGCCTCGCGGCTCGGCCTGTTCGATCTGACCTGGAACGTATTGTGTCCGGGCTGCGGCGGAGTGCTCGATGCCCACGCGACCCTGAAATCGCTGCGTCACGATGACTATAATTGCGCTCTGTGCGCGGCGGGCTACGAGGCCTCCGTCGACGAACAGGTCGAAGTTGCCTTTACCGTCAGCCCCCGCGTCCGGCGTATCGCCGCGCACGACCCCAATTCGCTGCCGATCTGGGAATACTTCAAACAGGTTTTCTGGAGCTCGGGGATCGATCTCAACAAGGACTCGTTTGCGGCGCTGACCGAGGAGGTGGTGCTCGACGCGCTTGAATTGCCGGCGGGCGAAAAGGCGGTGTTGTCGCTGCAATTGCCGGCGCAATTCATCATTGTGTTCGAGCCGGTGACGCATGCCGCGCAATTCATCGACGTCCAGGGCGAACCGACCAGGGAACGTCAGCAGCTCTCGCTGATCTACAACAACGTCCATGCGCCGACCGGCACCACGACGATGCGTCCCGGTCCGCTGCGGCTGTCGCTCGACAATCAGACCAATATGCGGGTGCTGCCTTCGGTATTCATCGCCGCGGACGGTCTTCACCAGCTATTAGGCAAGCGCAAGCCGTTCCTGACCGCCAAACGGATGCTGACCAACCAGACGTTCCGCGACGTCTACAAGGCCGACAATCTCAATATCGATCAGCGTTTGAAGATCACCTCGCTGACCTTCCTGTTCACCGATCTCAAGGGCTCCACCGCATTGTATGAGCGGGTCGGCGATCTCGCCGCCTTCGATCTGGTGCGCGCGCATTTCCATGCGCTGCTGGAAATCATCTCCTCTGAAAAAGGCGCGGTGGTGAAAACCATCGGCGACGCCGTAATGGCGACTTTCGTCAGGCCCGAACATGCGCTCGCCGCAGGCTTGCGCATACGCGCGGCGATGACGGCGCTCAACGCGCAGCGCGCCACCGAGGATTTGATCGTCAAGATCGGAATTCACGAAGGCCCGTGCCTCGCCGTGATGCTCAACGAGCGGCAGGATTATTTCGGCCAGACCGTCAATATCGCGGCGCGGGTGCAGAGCCTGTCGACCTCGCAGGAGATCCACATCACCGGTCCTGTGATCGAATCGCCTGCGGTCGCGACGATCCTGGAGAAAGAGGCGATCAAGCCGATCCAGAAGCAGGCGGCGCTGCGCGGCATCGCCGACAAGATGGTGGTGTACGAGATACCCTGATCGCAGTCAGTTCCGGCTCGCGCTATAGCGCCAGATTGCCTAAACGTAATGCTCGCCGGGCCGCCTCCGCCGATTGCGCCGGTTGGCTTTCCACGCCATATACTGCCTCATCAAAACTTCATTCGATAGAGATGTTGATGCTCGACGGACTTCGCCAATTCATTGCCGACATCGTCTCGCCCAATGCGGATCAGGATCGGGCGTTCGATGATACCGGCTATCGTCTCGCCGCGACGGCGTTACTGGTCCATGTCGTGTCGCTCGACGGCGAGCCGACCGAGGTCGAGAAGCGCAAGCTTCACAGCCTGATCGAAAGCCGTTTCAAACTCGATCCCGGCACGGCGGATCGCTTGATCGCTTCCGCGACGCGGGTCGAAGGCGAGGCGGTCGATCTCTATCATTTCACCAGCGTCATCATGCGTTCGGTGAATGAGGAGGGAAGGCTCCGCATCGTCGAGATGATGTGGGAGCTGGTCTATGCCGACGGCCAGGTCAGCGAATTCGAGGACAATGTGGTCTGGCGCGCCGCTGACCTGCTGGGCATTTCCTCGCGCGACCGCATCGATCTCAAGCATCGTGTCGCGGAGCGGCAATCCGTCCCGCCCGCGGACGCTTCGGGGGCTGCAGGCGTGGCGATGTGACACGCCCGCAACGGCGCGCAGCCATTGGTCGCGTCCTGGGTCGCGTCCTGTTGCAGATGAAAAAACTTTAATGTGCGGTGCCCCTGCCGCCGGGGCGCGTGATAAGCCTGAAAATATTGCATTTCAGTTCGTAGGCCGCGTGCAACCGCATGGCGACATGCTTGCGGATGGGTTGCATCCCACCGCAAGCCTATGCTCTCGTCCCTGCCGTTGGGGCAATATCCTGTAATTGATTGATGAGCATTCCATCGTGACCGAGCGCGTGACGCTGATTACCGGGGCATCGGCGGGCATAGGCACCGAGCTGGCGCGCGTTTTTGCTTCCCAGGGTCATCGCGTGGCGCTGGTGGCGCGGCGCGTGGATCGCCTCAATGCGCTGGCGGGTGAGCTTACGGCCGCGGGCCATGCCGCGCCGATCGTCATTCCCTGCGATCTCACGCAGTCCGATGCAGGTGACAGGATTGCCGACGCCCTGACCGCGGCCGGGGTGGAGATCGAATACCTCGTCAACAATGCGGGTTTCGGCGTGTTCGGCAAGGCGATCCAGCGGCCCCGCGCCGACCAGCTCGATATCATCACGGTCAACATCCGCGCGCTCACCGATTTGTCGCTGCGGTTTTCCGATCAGCTGATCCGCAATCGCGGCGGCATCCTCAATCTGGGCTCGATCGCCGGCTTTTTGCCGGGCCCGGGAATGGCGGTCTATTACGCATCCAAGGCCTATGTGCTGTCGTTCACCGAAGCGATGCGTGCCGAACTGGGGCCGCTGGGCGTGCGCGTGACGGTGGTATGTCCCGGTCCGGTGCCGTCGGAATTCCAGGCGCGCGCCGGGTTCGCGCCCGGATTTGACTCGGCGATCCTCAACGTCCCGGCGGCCGAAGTCGCGCGGCAGGCCTATCGCGGGCTGATGGCCAACAAGCGCGCAGTGATGCCCGGTCTCGGCATCAAGATCGTGCCGTTCCTGCTGCGGCTTTTCCCGCGCTCGTTCATTCTCGCGGCGGTCGCCCGTTTTCAGCTCCGGAAGCGCTGAAATCCGCTGAAATCCGCTCCTGGCCGCTCTGGCCCGCGATTTGCTTACAAATTTTTGTAAGTCCGAATGAACTCACCCGAAATTAACACTCACTTAGGTATGGTTTTGGGTCGAGCCAAAAGAGCAGTTTCGATGCCGTTCCGGTCGAACAAAAATGGCGAAAACATCCTGCCCTTTCCGGGCAGAAGTGCGTTGGCCGTTGCGTCCTGCTCCGGCGCCGCTTGCTGCCGGTTCTGATCGTCCTGCACCAGGAAACGTCGACGCCGGGCCGGGTCGGCAATGCGCTGCGCGCGCTCGGTCATCCCCTCGACATCAGGCGCCCGCGGTTCGGCGATCCCTTGCCGGAAACGCTGGATCAGCATGCCGGCGCGGTGATCTTCGGCGGCCCGATGAGCGCCAACGATCCCGACGATTACGTCCGCCGCGAAATCGACTGGATCGAGATTCCGTTGCGGGAGCAACGGCCGTTTCTCGGCATTTGCCTGGGTGCCCAGATGCTCGCCAGGCAGTTGGGCGCGCAGGTCGCGCCACACCCCGAAGGCCGGGTGGAAGTCGGCTATTATCCGATCCGCCCGACCGCCGCAGGTCACGCGCTCTGCCCGAACTGGCCGGAGCGCGTCTATCACTGGCATGGCGAGGGATTTCAACTGCCTGATGGCGCCGAACTGCTCGCCGAAGGCGACGACTTTCCGGTGCAGGCGTTCCAGTCCGGTCATGCATTCGGCTTCCAGTTTCATCCCGATGTCACCTACGCGATGATGCATCGCTGGACCACGCGCGGCTGCGTGCGGATGGATTCGCCGGGCGCGCATCCGCGTCATCTCCACTTCGCCGATCGCGCGGTGCATGACGTCACCGAACGCGCCTGGCTGAAGCAATTCATCGGCGGCTGGCTCGGGCGCATGCCGCGCTCGATCATGTCGGAAGCGGCCGAATAGCCGCCTCGCGGAAATTCGCGGAATTCCCTCAGCGTCTGCGGACGCCTTTCCAAATCGCCCGATGTGATAGTGTTGCCCGCATAGGCCCGCTTTTTCGATCATGGGCAGGCAATGGGAGGCGACATGACCGGCGACGAATTTGCGCGCCTGCTCGGCGATTTCACGCAGTCGGCGGAATCCGGCCACGACGCGCGTTATCTGGCGCGGCCGAAAGGTTCGCGCGCCAAACGCCGATAACGACGAATACAGGTAACGACAAAGGGAGGTCGCGGTGAACTATCAGCATATTCTCTACGAGGTGAGCGACAAGATCGCGACCATCACGCTGAACCGGCCCGACCGCATGAATGCGTGGACCGCGATCATGGAGCGCGATGTTCGCCATGCGATGGAAGCCGCGAGCGCCGACGACAATGTTCGCGTCATCGTGTTGACCGGCGCGGGCCGCGCGTTCTGCGCCGGCGCCGATATGGAGGCACTGAAAGGCATCGATCCCAACGAGATCAGGCGCGCCGAGAGCACGCCGCCGTTCGACATGAACCGCCGGCCGGACTGGCAAACGCGTTACGCTTATTATCCGTCGATTCCCAAACCCGTCATCGGCATGTTGAACGGCGCCACCGCCGGCATCGGCCTGGTGCACGCGCTCTATTGCGACCTGCGCTTTGCCGCCGACAATACCGTATTCACGACGGCGTTCGCGCGCCGCGGCCTGATCGCCGAGCACGGCATCAGCTGGATGCTGCCGCGCATCGTCGGCCACGCCAACGCACTCGATTTGCTGATGTCGGCGCGGCGCGTCACCAGCGACGAGGCGCTGCGCATCGGCCTGGTCAACCGGCTCTATCCGCCGGACCAGTTGCGCGAGCAGACCTACGCCTATGCGCGCGACCTCGCCGATTTCGTTTCCCCAAGCGCGATCTCGGTGATCAAGCGGCAGCTCTACGACGTGCCGTTCCAGACCCTCGCGGAGGCCACCATCGACGCCAACCGCGAAATGCAGATTGCGCTGAAGGGAAGCGATTTCCGGGAAGGGGTGGCGAGTTTTATGGAGAAAAGGCCGCCGAGGTTTACGGGGAAGTGAGGGGGTTACCGCGAGGTATGCGTTGCCAATGAGGATGAAGCTTGCCAAGGCCCGTCTTCGCCCTTCGGGCTACGGCGAGGACAGCCTTCGCTACGAGAGGGCTTGCCTAGCCGAAGCAGGCGCAGCCTGCGAAGGCTGGTGGAGCCAGGCGGGATCGAACCGCCGACCTCGTCATTGCGAACGACGCGCTCTCCCAGCTGAGCTATGGCCCCGTTGCGGCCGCCTCGCTATGACCTGAGGCAACCGGCAATCGGCGCCATTTACAGTCCGCCCCAAGGTCAAGTCAAGAACGGTGCAAGAAACCTGAAACGGCCGAATCCGGCGTCATTTTGCCGGGAACTTCCCTTGTTTGCGGGGGAATGAACCGATATCTAGCTAGGTGTCCCACCTGCGAGCCCCCAGCATCATGCGCGCCGTCCTCGATATCGTCATCATTGTCCTCGACCTCTATGTCTGGCTCCTGATCGCCGCGGCCATCCTGTCCTGGCTGATTGCGTTCAATGTCGTGAATACGCGCAACCAGTTCGTCGCGGCGGTCGCCGAATTCCTGTACCGGATCACCGAACCGGTGCTGGCGCCGATTCGCCGGATGATGCCCAATCTGGGCGGGCTCGACATCTCGCCGATCATCCTGATCCTGCTCATCATGCTGATCCAGCGGGTGATCGCCTATTACATCTATCCCAACGTCTTCTGATCGCGAGCGCCGCCCGGCTGATGGATAGGCTGATAGTTCCTTGGCGATATTCGACCTCGGGCATCAGCGTCGCGCTGCGGGTGACCCCGCGCGGCGGCCGTGACGATATCGACGGGATCGAAACGCTCGCCAACGGCCGCTCCGTGGTCAAGGTCCGCGTCCGCGCCATCGCCGAAGGCGGCGAGGCCAATCGCGCGGTGACGGAGCTCCTGGCAAAGGCGCTCGGCGTGCCCAAGGCCAGGGTGAAGATTTTGTCGGGCACGACATCGCGCCTCAAACAGGTCGCCGTCGACGGCGATCCCAAACTACTTGGCGAGGCTCTCCGAAAGGTGACGGCCGCCAAGATGGAAACGAAGGATTGAGATGACGGCCCGCATCATCGATGGAAAAGCCATTGCGTCGGAGCTTCGCAGCCGCGTCGCCGAAGAGGTCGCGCGGGTCAAACGCGAACATCAGCTGACGCCGGGGCTGGCGGTGGTGCTGGTCGGCAACGACCCGGCGAGCGAGGTCTATGTCCGCAGCAAGCACACCCAGACCCAGGCCGCCGGCATGGCCTCGTTCGAACACAGACTGGCCGCCGACGTCGCGCAGGACGATTTGCTGGCGCTGATTGCAAAACTCAACCGCGATCCCGCCGTGCACGGCATTCTCGTGCAACTGCCGCTGCCGAAATCGATTCATACCGAAACCATCATCAACGCCATCGATCCCGCCAAGGACGTCGACGGGCTGCACCCGAACAATGCCGGGCGTCTGGCCGGCGGACTTGCCGCGCTGTCGCCCTGCACGCCGCTCGGCTGCATCATCCTGACCAAAAGCGTGCATGCCTCGCTCGAGGGCCTGAACGCGATCGTCATCGGCCGTTCCAACCTGGTTGGGCGTCCCCTGGTGCAATTGTTGCTCAATGAAAACGCCACCGTGACGATTGCGCATTCGCGCTCGCGCGATCTTGCGCAACTCTGCGCCCGCGCCGACCTGGTCTATGCCGCGGTCGGCAAGGCCGAGATGGTGCGCGGCGACTGGATCAAGCCGGGCGCCACGGTGATCGACGTCGGTATCAACCGGCTGCCGGCCGCCGAAGGCAAGACCCGCCTGGTCGGCGACGTCGCGTTTGCCGAGGCGCTCAATGTCGCCGGCGCGATCACGCCCGTGCCCGGCGGCGTCGGGCAGATGACGGTGGCGTGCTTGCTGGTGAATACGCTGCGCGCCGCCTGCGCCATTCACGGGCTGGCGAAACCGGGGGTGTGAGGCTCCTGTCGTTCCGGGGCGCGCGTGAAACGCGAACTACGATGCGCAATTGCGCATCTGGGAGTCTCGATATCCTCGAATCATAGTTCGAGCTACGCATCGCCCCGGGATGACGGCTATGCCGTCACTTTGCCTTGGCGCGGGCGATGCCTTCCATGATCAGCTTGTGCGCGTCTTCGGCGCCGCCCCAGCGCAGCACCTTCACCCATTTGCCGGGTTCGAGATCCTTGTAGTGCTCGAAGAAGTGCTGGATCTGCTGCAGCGTGATCTCGGGGAGATCGCTGTAGGTTCTCACCTTGTCGTAGCGCTGCGTCAGTTTCGACGATGGCACCGCGATGATCTTCTCGTCGCCGCCGGCCTCGTCTTCCATCAGCAGGACGCCGACGGGCCGCACGCTCATGACTGCGCCGGGTACGATCGCGCGGGTGTTGGCCACCAGCACGTCGCAGGGGTCGCCGTCGCCCGACAGCGTGTGCGGAATGAAGCCGTAATTGCCGGGGTAGCGCATCGCCGTATAGAGGAAGCGGTCGACCACCAGCGTGCCGGCCTCCTTGTCCATTTCATATTTGATCGGCTCGCCGCCAACGGGCACTTCGATGATGACGTTGACGTCGTGCGGCGGATTGATTCCGATCGGGATGGCGTCAATGCGCATGGCGGGCTCCGTCGCTCATGGATAAGTACAGGATCGTCAGACGCGGGCAAAAGCGCGAAGCGCGTCTTTACACGAGATAACCCGCGTATCAATTGCACTTTCAAGAATACAAGAAAAATGACGGATGGCGGGAAGTTAGTTGGTCCAGGCGAAGGCGACCTTGTCGAGCGACTTGGGCCCGAACTTCTCCGAGGAGCGCGCCACCATGCGGCCGCCGAGTGCGCGATAGAACTCCGTCGCCGGATCGTTGTCGGAGAGCGCCCAGATCACCATGCTCTTCAGCCCGCTCTGGACGAGATCGCGCCGTGCGGCGGTAAAGAGGCGGCGGCCAAAGCCGAGGCCCTGGAATTCCGGTCGCAGATAGAGTTCGTAGATCTCGCCTTCGAAGTGCAGGCTGCGGGCGCGGTTGCGGCCGTAATTGGCGTAGCCCGCGACCTTGTCGCCGAACACCAGCACGCTGACGCGGCTGCCCTTGCGGATCGCGCTGTCCCACCATTGCGGGCCGCGGCGGTTGATCAGCTTTTCCAGTTCGGCGCCGGGAATGATGCCCTGATAGGCTGAGCGCCAGGCTTCGTCATGGGTAGACGCTACCGCGGCTGCGTCTGCAGCCTTGGCCGGTCGGACCTCGATCAGGGTTGTGCTCATGACCCAATCAAAGCAAGTCAGCGCGCCGGCATCAAGGTCCATCCTTAATTATCGGTTAACCTGTGGATTTTCTGCATCAGTTTTATCGGCGGGGTGTACCGAAAGAGGACAAAGGGCCCGCCTTAACCGGCATTTTTCCGATGCCAGGCGGGCAAAACGATCCTGATGAACGCCTCCCGAAAACCGGGTTCACGGAAAAATGCGCCGAATTTGATTCGTCCCCGGTATTCTGTGGGTACTCCGCAATCCCTTCCTACGCCTGCGTCAGGCCAATTCATGCATCCGGTTAGAGCGTTTTTCGCAGCAATGATCCTCGTCGCGCTTGGTGTGCGGACGGCCCCGGCAGAACCCGGCTTCGGCGCGCAAGGCGCCGAAGGCGAGCCCAATCGCCTGCAGCAATGGCTGGTGCCGTCGCCCGATCCGGGCTCTCCGGCTCACGCGATCGTGTTTCGTCCACCGGGCGAAGGTCCGTTTCCGCTCGCGGTGATTGCGCACGCCTCTACCCAAAACGTATTGCGTCGTGCGCAAATGCCGCAGCCGGAATACCGCGCGCTGGCGGCGTGGCTGGTGGCGCGCGGATTTGCAGTGCTGGTTCCTGAACGCCCCGGCCATGGCGCCACCGGCGGAAAATACCTCGAAGACCAGGGCGGCTGCGACGAGGCCGATTATGCCAAATCCGGCCGCGCCACGGCGGACGAAATCGCGGCGGCAATGGAGCTTGTGCGCAAGCAATCCTTCATCCGGCCGGACGGCATTGTCATTGTCGGCCACTCAGCCGGCGCCTGGGGCGCGCTGGCGCTGGCTGGCGAAAACCCGAAAGACATCGCCGCCATCATCGCCTTTGCGCCGGGACGCGGCGGCCATGCCAATGATTTCCCCAACCGGGTCTGCGCGCCGCATACGCTGATGTCCGCCGCGGGTGAATTCGGCAAAGCCGCGCGCGTGCCGGTGACATGGCTGGTCGCCGCCAATGACAGCTATTTTTCGCCCTCCCTGTCGCGCCAACTGGCCGATGCGTTTCGCAGCGCCGGCGGCAAGGTCGATTTTCGCGTGCTGCCGGCCTATGGCAGCGAAGGTCATTGGCTGGCGGAAACCGAAGGTGGTGTAAAGCTGGCCGGACCTGAACTGGATCGCGTGCTGAAGCCGGGATCGCCGACCGCGGCCAAAAAACGATGACGCTGTATTTCCTCGTCAAATATCTGCATGTGCTGGGCGCCATCGTCATCCTCGGCACCGGCTCGGGGATAGCCTTCTTTATGCTGATGGCGCATCGCAGCCGCGATGCCGCCTTCATCGCGCGCACGGCCGCTACCGTCGTGTTCGCCGACATGCTGTTCACGCTCACGGCGGTATTGCTGCAGCCCGTCACAGGCGGCGTGCTGATGATGCTGTCTTCGACAGGGCTCACCGAACGCTGGTTGATGGCCTCGCTCGGGCTCTATGCGGTCGCCGGACTGTTCTGGGTGCCCGTGATCTTCATGCAGATCGAGATGCGCGATCTCGCGCGCGAGGCCGCGGCGCGGAATCGGCCGTTGCCGCCGCGCTATTTTGCGCTGATCCGCCGCTGGATGCTGTTCGGCATTCCCGGCTTCGGGTCTGTCATGATCATTGTGTGGCTGATGATCGCGAAGCCGATTTAGGTAAACCCATGAACCCTGCAGTGACTGCGCGGACGATTCTCGTGCTCGGCGCGTCCGGCCTGATCGGGCGGTTCGTCACCGACGATTTGCGCGCGCGAGGTTTTCAGGCGATCGGAATCGCGCGGCATTTCTCGCCTTCGCAGCAGGTGAGCGCCTTCGATCTCGAATTGCCCGTGATGTCGATGGATGCGACGTCGCTGGCGCGGCTGATCCGGGAGCGCGAAGTCGATATCGTCGTCAATTGCCTTGGCGTGCTGCAGGACGGCCCGGGCAGTGACACAAGCGCGGTGCACCGCGATTTCGTGGAGCGATTGCTGGAGGCGATCCGTGGCAGCGGCCGGGCGGTCCGCCTCGTTCACATCTCCATTCCCGGCGCAGCCGATGAGGATCGCACCGCCTTCAGCCGGACCAAGCGCGAAGCCGAGCGGCTGATCGCCGCCTCAGGTATTCCCTACGCGATCCTGCGGCCGGGCTTTGTGATCGCGCCATCGGCCTATGGCGGCAGCGCGATGCTGCGGGCGCTCGCGGCATTTCCGCTTCAACTGCCCGCCAATGAGGCCGCAACGCCGTTCCAGCCGGTCGCGATCGAGGATATCGCCGCGACCATCGCCTGGCTCGCCGGCCGTGACATCGATGACACCGTGGCCGGTGGCGTGACATGGGATCTGATGCAACCGCAGCCGATCACGCTCGGCAAGGTGATCGACCAATTCCGCTGGTCGTTCGGCACCTCGCGCATGCCGCGCATCACGTTGCCCGGCTTCCTGCTCGATCTCGGCGCAAAACTCGGCGATCTCGCCAATGGCCTCGGCTGGACGCCGCCGATGCGCACGACGGCCATCGCCGAATTGCGCCGTGGCGTGACCGGCGATCCCAGCGCATGGATGGCCGGCACCGGCATCGTACCCAAAACCCTCGCGCAGGCAGTGGGAGCGCGCCCCGCCACTATCCAGGACAAATGGTTCGCGCGGCTGTTTCTGGTCAAGGCGCTGGTGATCGCGAGCCTCGTCGTGTTCTGGACCGTGTCCGGCTTTATCTCGCTGGTGATTTCCTATGACGCCGCCGCGGGAATTTTGCGCGCGCACGGCTTTCCGCCGTCATCGGTCGCGCCGGTGACCATCCTCACCAGCCTGATGGACATGGGAATCGGCATCCTGATCGCGTTCCGCCGCAGCTGCGCGATCGGATTGATCGCCGGTATCGTCGCGTCGCTGGGTTACATGGTGGGCGCAGCAATCCTGACGCCCGACCTCTGGATCGAGCCGCTCGGCGCGCTGGTCAAAACCGGACCTGCGATCGTGCTGATGCTGGTGGCGCTGCTCACGCTGGATAACAGGTAGGCGCGGATGACCTCGTGGCCCGACGATGATGTGATCCTCTACGACGGCGTCTGCGTGTTCTGCTCGCGCTGGGTCCGCTTTGTCGCCATGCGCGACAAAGCCGCATCGCTTCCGCTTCACCGCGATCCAGTCGCCTTACGGCACGCGTCTGGCGCAGGCGTTTGGCATCGATCCCGATGATCCCGACACCAATGCCGTCGTCCATGGCGGCGTGGCGTATTTCAAGTCCGATGCCGCGCTGACGGTGCTGGGTAGTTTGCCGGGATGGGGATGGGTGAGCGTGTTACGTCTGGTGCCAAAGCCGTTGCGCGATGCGGTTTACAGCGTCGTCGCGCGGAATCGCTACCGGATTTTCGGGAAGTATGATGAGTGTTTCGTGCCCGATGCGGAGATGAGGGCGAGGGTGATGGAGTAGGATAAAGTCGTCGCAATGACGACATCGATGGTCAGCTGCCTCGCTAGCGACGCCACAACCTCCGCTGCCGCTCTTTCCCCAGAATCCCTCGCCCCATGCGCCGTCGAGAAAAACCCGGGCGAGGTCGCTTCACCCGCAAAGAACAATCGTCCATCGACCGGTGCGGCCAGCACCGCCCGGTCTCCCGCATGCCCCGGTAGCGCGTGCGAATAGGAGCCGCGCGCAAACGGGTCGTGGGCCCAGCGCGACTCCGCGAGCGGTTTTAGTTTGCGGCGAAAGTCGTTGCCGAGGAACGACACGATCTCGTCGATGCTCGCCGCCGCCAGCGCACCGGGGCCGGCGTCTTCGAGCGATTGCGCGAAGCGGCCGCCGAAAAAACCTTCGATGCAGGGCTGACCGAAGGGGCGCAGATGAAAGGTGCCCATTTCGGTACGCATGGTGGCGCCACGGAGATTGCCGTCCTTCGGCAGGGCCTCCGCGTCATCCAGCGCCAGCATCACCTTGTCGGCGAGACCGAGCGGCAGGCCGCGCGCGGCGTCGACTTTGGCCGGCAGTGCGGGGGAAAAGCGGATCGCCTCGTCGGCGATCAAATTGGTCGGCACGGTGACGATCACCTTGTCGGCCGTCAGCGTGCCCCGCGATGTCTCGATGCGAACGCGCTTGCCGGAATGGTCGATCAGCGTCACCGCGCAATTGAGCGCCAGCGGACAGGCCGCGCCATAGGCCGCGATCAGCGCGCCGTAGCCGCGCCGCACGCGCCAATTGATATTGGTGTCCTCATAGGCGTCCATGTCGAGGATAGAGACCTGATCGAGCTCGCAGCCGTTGATATAGGTCGAGATCGCATCGATCATCGGATTCCAGCGGTTGCCGGGCTCCAGACAGAGATTGGCGGCGCTGTCGCGGCCGCTTTTTCCGGCCAGCTGCGCCGCTTCCTCGGCGCGGTCGTAAAATTCGTCGAGCGCGCGGATGAAGTCGTCGCGCTCGCTTTGCGGAAACGCCTTGCCATAGGCGCGCTCGCGCCAGGGCGGAAGGGTTTTGTCGACCTCGAAGCCCAATTGCCCGGCTATGCCGACGAAGGTGTTTTGATCCGCCGAATGCAGCCAGCCGCAGCCGAGGTCGAAGGTGATATCGGGCGCCGCCTGAATGGTATGCGCCCTTCCGCCGACGCGGTCGCGCGCTTCCAGCACGATGACGGAGAGGGCGGAATTCTTCAGGGCGCTCGCAGCGCCGAGGCCGGCGGCGCCGGCGCCGATGATGGCGACATCGACTGAGGAGGGGAGGGACATTGCGTTGTCTGTCTCATCGTCATGCTGGCCAAAAGCGCGAAGCACGTCTTCGCCAGGATGCCCCGGGCATCCACGTCTTAGCGTTCGCAGTATCGAAGACGTAGATGGCCGGGACAAGCCCGGCCATGACGGTTTTCTTCGTGCTTGGGGCAGAGGCGCTGGCTTACGCCACCTCTTGCTTGGCCTTTTCCGCGCGCTTGCGGTCGTTGGCGTCGAGGTGCTTCTTGCGCAGGCGGATCGACTTCGGGGTCACTTCCACCAGTTCGTCTTCCTCGATATAGGCCAGCGCCTTTTCCAGCGTCATCCGGATCGGCGGCGTCAGGCGCACCGCTTCGTCCTTTGAGGTGGTGCGGATGTTGGTGAGCTGCTTGCCCTTGAGGATGTTGATCTCAAGGTCGTTGTCGCGGGTGTGCTCGCCGACGATCATGCCCTTGTAGACCTTCCAGCCGGGCTCGATCATCATCGGGCCGCGGTCTTCCAGCTTGAACATCGCGTAAGCCACCGCTTCGCCCTGATCGTTGGAGATCAGCACGCCGTTGCGGCGGCCCTGGATGTCGCCCTTGTAGGTCGCATAACCGTGGAACAGGCGGTTCATGATCGCGGTGCCGCGGGTGTCGGTGAGCAATTCGCCCTGATAGCCGATCAGGCCGCGGGTCGGCGCGTAGAACACCAGGCGCAGGCGGTGGCCGCCGGAGGGGCGCATCTCGATCATCTCGGCCTTGCGCTCGCTCATCTTCTGCACGACGACGCCGGAATGCTCCTCGTCGACGTCGATCACGACCTCTTCGATCGGCTCCTGCCATTCGCCGGTGGCCTCGTCCTTTTTCAGCACGACGCGCGGGCGCGACACCGAAAGCTCAAAGCCTTCGCGGCGCATGGTCTCGATCAGGATCGCGAGCTGCAATTCGCCGCGGCCGGAAACTTCCATCGAATCCTTGTCGGAGGCTTCCACCACGCGCAGCGCGACATTGCCCTCGGCCTCGCGCAGCAGGCGGTCGCGGATCATGCGGCTGGTCACCTTGTCGCCTTCGGTGCCGGCGAGCGGGGAGTTGTTGACGATGAACGACATCGACACGGTCGGCGGATCGATCGGCTGCGCCACCAGCGGGGTCTCGACGGAGGGATCGCAGAAGGTATCGGCGACGGTGCCTTTGGTGAGGCCCGCGATGGCGACGATGTCGCCGGCTTCAGCCTCTTCCAGCGGCGTGCGCTCGATACCGCGGAAGGCGAGGATCTTGGTGATGCGGCCGCTTTCGATCTGCTTGCCGTCGGCGCCCAGCACCTTCACCGCCTGGTTCGGCTTGATCGAGCCCGAGGTGATGCGGCCGGTGATGATGCGGCCGAGATAGGGGTTGGCTTCGAGGATGGTGCCGATCATCCGGAACGGACCTTCTTCGACCGTCGGCGGCGCGACATGGCGCAAGATCAGGTCGAACAGCGGCTGCATGCCGGCGTCGTGCGAAGCTTCGGGGCTGTCGCCCATCCAGCCTTGCTTGGCCGACCCGTAGAGAATCGGGAAATCGAGCTGCTCCTCGCTGGCATCCAGCGCCGCGAACAGGTCGAACACTTCGTTGATGACTTCGGTCGGGCGCGCGTCGGGGCGATCGACCTTGTTGATGACGACGATCGGCTTCAGCCCGACCTTGAGCGCCTTGGAGACCACGAATTTGGTCTGCGGCAGCGGGCCTTCGGCGGCGTCCACCAAGACCAGCGCGCCATCGACCATGTTCAGGATGCGCTCGACCTCACCGCCGAAATCGGCGTGGCCGGGGGTGTCGACGATGTTGATGCGGGTGTCCTTCCACTGCACCGAGGCCGCCTTGGCCAAAATGGTGATGCCGCGCTCGCGCTCCAGATCGTTGGAATCCATCGCGCGCTCGACCACCCGCTGGTTGTCGCGATAGGTACCGGATTGCTGCAGCAGGCGATCGACCAGCGTGGTTTTGCCGTGGTCGACGTGGGCGATAATGGCGACGTTGCGAAGGTTCATGGCTCTTCTTCTGGTCGGTGTAAGGCTTACGCGCGATCTCACCGGAAAACCGGGACCCACTTTTCCGGATCGCGCTCAAAAACCTGAAATGCGAAAGGGGCAACGGCCTCGACCTTGGCCCCAAAAAGGAAGCCCGGCCAAAAGGACCGGGCACACCTTACGCGTTGCAGCGCAATATATTCAGAAAACGCCAAAAAACAATGGTTTGTTTGGCATTTGGTTAGCTGAATTTTGCGCTAATTGCCCTTTTCGGGGTCCGGATAGACCCCCCGCAAGACCTCCTCAAAATGGTCTTTGACGGCCTCGTTGCACAGGCAGGACCTGATCTTGAGCGCTTCGGGGTTGCGGACCAGGATCGAGCCGCGGCGGGTCTCCAGAATACCTTCCGCCTTGAAGGTCTGAATCACCCGGCTGGTATAGGAGCGGCCGACCCCCAGCAAGGTTGCCAACTGCTCATGGGTCAGCGGCACGACCTCATCGCCATCGGTGCGTTCCATCGCCGAAATGATCCATTTCGCCGTGCGCTGCTCGATCGAATGGATCGCGTTGCAGGCGGTGGACTGGAAGATCTGGGCCAGCATGCAATCGGCATAGCGCGCGAAGACGTTGCTCAGCGTGCGCGACTTCGATTTCGCCGCGTCGAGCTTTCCGACCGGTAGCCGCACGAACGGTCCTGCGAATTTGACCATGATGCGCGTATAGGCCGGCAAAAAGCCCTGGCTGACGATGCCGCCGACGGCGCCTTCCCGGCCGATCAGGATGGTCTCGACGTCGCGGCCGTCTTCATTGGGAACCATGTAGGACACGAGACTCGGTCCGCAGGGAAAATGCACGATCTCGACATCGTCGCCGGGGTTGTAAAGCAACTCGCTGGGCTTGGCGTCTGCTTCGGTGAGATGCGGCGCTACCAATGCGAAGTCGGCATCGTTCAATCGCCGCAGCAAATTGTTCAACGGCCGATCGCTGGCCCGAACGGTCACGTCCAGTCGCCTCAGCATGACAATCTCCCTGTTCCCATCCGGACAATAATCAATCGCAGATCGCGTCGATATGTTCACAAGTGGACAGACGGTAGAACGTCGATGTGGTGGTTTCCGTTCCGGAACCGGCTGACGCGCTTTCATGAGGCGTCCGCCGGGCGTCTGCATCCCCGGGCTTCGGCTCGGGCTTTCAAATCATGACTGTGAACCTTGGGAATTGGCGCGAACATGGAACTCGCCTCCTGTGATGGCATGCCCAAGGACGTGTTGATCGTCGAGGACGACCCGATCATCGCGCTCGACTTCGAAGACACGATTCTGGGATTTGGGGTGAAAGCCGTACGCACGGCCGCAAGCGTCGCGAAGGCGCTCGACCTGATCGCCGACCGGGCGCCGGACTTCGCGCTGCTCGATGTCGGCCTCGTCCGCGAAAAGAGCTTTGCGATTGCCGAACGGCTGGATGCGCTGAAAATTCCGTTCGTCTTCGTCACCGGCTATGACGCCGATGCGAGGCTTCCGACCGCGTTCGTGGACAAGCCGCGGCTGCCGAAACCCTATTCGACCGCCGCGCTCGAAGCCGCGCTGAAAGGCTGCGCGCGGCGCCGCTAGGAGCGTTTTCAAGCGAAGTGGATTCCGGTTCGCGTCAAGAAAACACGTCAAATCAAAAATCTAGTGCGCCGTTGCAATTCTATCGGAACGGAAAGGACTTTCGGAATTGCCCGGCTCGAGGCTCAGCCAGCTACATCTTGCTGGGGTCGTGCCCCGCCATCTTGAGCAATGGCCGCCGCCGCTGATGCATCGGCGGATCGAAAACGGCGGCCGGGATCGAACTCGCCACGCTTCTTGATCAGGAAGTTCTGCATCATGCCCGGTGTCCTCGTGCGGCAGGATGTGGCAGTGGAACACCGATTTGCCGACAAACTGCTTGAAGCGCGTCCGGATCACGACGGTCGATTCCGCGGGTATCCAAACGGTGTCCTTGAAGGTGCCGGGCTCCAGCATCTTGCCGTTGACCGAAATCGACTTCGAACGAATTGACGTGAATGTGGAAGGGATGGCCCTCGGTGCCGCCATGCTGGCTGTCGCCGACCACCAGATGCCATTCCTCGGCGCTTCCCACATCAGCCACGTAATTGACCTGGGTGACGTCGTATTGCTGGCCGTTGAGCAGGAAATCGATGCCGACATAGGGATTTTGCGTGCCGGGAAACTGATCGGCGAAATAGATCACCTGCATGCGCTGGATCTCGTCCCGCTTGATCAGCGGATATTCGCGCGTCGGTATCGGCAGCGTTGTCGGCAACGCCATGGTGACCGGCGTGCCGGTGATCTCGATCTCGGCGATGGTCTTCTGCACGCTCGCCAGGAACTGCTGGCTCTGCTGAAGCTGCACGATCTTGTAGATGCCGGGCTTCGCCGAGCCCTTGATCATGAACTCGGCGCGGTTGGCCGGCGCGAGCTGGATCTGGCCCTCGTTGGCAGGGTCGGTGTTGATCGGCGTCGGCGCGATCGGGCGCACTTTCGGGAAATTGATGCCGTCGAGCGCTAGCAAATACATGTCATGGCCTTCCACCGTGATCGGCATGTAATTGTCCGAACAGGCGTTGAGCATGCGGAAGCGCACCACTTCACCCGGCGCCAGCTTAAAGCGCGGCGGCGGCAACTGCGTCGGTACCGGTTCGGTGGCTTTGCTGGGATCCGGATTGTGCACTTCCTTGAAGAACGGCTGCCCGTTCAGGAGGTAGTAGCGAAGCGCGTAGTCACCGGTGCTGAAACCGCCTTTGAGATTGGTGGGTTCGTTCTTGCCGGTTGCCGGATTGTAGATGGTGACATTGCCGCCGAAGGTCTGCCAGATCGCATTCTGCTTCGGCAGATAGGTCCAGATATTGGGCTCGTCGTCGCTTGGAAACAGGCCGATGTCCTGCATCACAAGCGTGTATTCCTTTGCCGCCTTGATCGCCGGCACTTCGTCGATCGCGCCCTTGACGATGATGCCGCCGGCCATGCCGCTCACCGCCTGAACCGCCGTCGATCCGTGATGATGCGGGTGGTACCAGTTGAGTCCCGGCGGATGGTCGGCTGGAATATCGAAGACGTATTCCTTGCTTTCGCTCGGCGCGATCTCGATCATCGGAGCTCGCGGGTCCGAAGTGCCGATCGGTTCGAACAGATGCGGAATGACTTGCATCCCGTGCACATGCAGATTGGTCGAACCGAGATGGTGCGGCACGTTGTGGTCGCCGTCCCAAGCGGCCGAATCATACGGCGGCAACGAGTTCTTCACAGTGACGCGCAACCTTTGTCCGGGATAGACCACCATCGGCGGGCCCGGTATTTGATCGTTGAAGGCGCGCAGCTTCATCCTTGTGTTGTCGAACGTCACGTTCTTGAACTTGCATTCCAGCGTGATGCGGTTTTCTTTCGGGATCGGCCCTATCGCATCGCGGGCGAGGACAGGACCCGCCGCCGCACCGACGGCGGCAGCCGCGGTGCCTGCAACGAGTTCACGGCGGGAAAGCTTCTTCATATCCAGTCCTCGAGGCTATCTGTTTGACGCTATCTGTTTGCCAAGTCTGCTAGTTGCCAAGTCTGCTAGTTGCCAAGTCTGCCACTTGCCAAATCCGCTATTTACCGAGTGTGCAGGCGGCGGGCGCATCATACGTGTTGAACTGCCCGTATTGCTGGAACGCCACCTCGAGCTGCAGGGAAGTATCGAGCGGCAGCGCGTCGGGATAATTGCCGCCGGAGTATTTCTGCGGTGCGATGATGTTGTTGAAGTAGGCGGCGTTGGCTGCCGAATACTGCGTGCACATACCGCTGAAGCCGAACGACGGCGGCACGTTGACTCCCATGTTCGACACTGCGCCGTTCGGGGCTGCGAAGGCGCTGCCATGACAGGACATGCAGGACGATTGCGAATTGTCGACCGGGCCGGCCAGCCGCTCGTTGCAACCGAAATGCTGGTAGATGTTCACGCCCGGATTGAGCACGCTTTGCTGGGCAGGCAATCCTTCAGCTTTCGGCACCGCCGGGAATGTCCAGGGGTCCGAGCCGTATTCGATGCCGAGCGGCAACAAATGGTCCCAGAACGTCGTGCCGGGCTGATCGGCGCTGTAGGCGTAGGTGCCGTAGACCCAACCGGTCGGCGAGCGCGAATCGGTCACGGCCACGTCGACCTGCACGATGCGCGAGATCTGCACCTGGCGTTGACAGGTATAGGTGTTGGTCTGCGTGTTCAGCACATGGCGATCGATCTGCCATTCCGGCGAACCCTTCAGATAGGGCACGCAGTCCGGCGGCGCGTTGGTGGTGAGGAATTTCACCACGACCGTGCCTTCCGGGAACGGCAGGCCGGCCGGCATTCTTGTGCCGAGATAGCTGGTAATCTGCGGCTCGCCGTTCTTGGGGATCGCCTTGCCGAGTGAGACGCCGCCCCAGTCGTTATAATAGCCGACCGCCCAGGTCTCGAAGCCGGCGGGGAACTGGTTCTTGCAGGATTGCGACAGGCCGGCGGGGAAATTGACGGCATTCACGGTTTGCGCAGTTTTCAGTTTTTTGGTTCGCGGGTCGACCAGATCGTTGAGATGGGCGGTGCGCTCATTGGTCGTGCCATGCACGAATTCCCGGCCCGCCGTCGGATCGTAGGCCATCCACGGCACGTTGAACCAGCGCATCTTGCCGCTCACATTGATCTGAAAGCCCGGGGTATTGCCGAATTGCGGGTCCTGACCCTGCTTCACATAATCGAGAATGCGCTTGAGATATTCGTCCCATTTGCCGGACGCCCATTGATTGCCGGCCGGTGGCGGAAACTGCGGCTTGAAATTGACGTCGACCTTGAGCCATGTGCATTCGGCGCAGTTGCCCGACACGGCTGTGGGATAGTCTCGGCTGAGCTTGAACACGGGGCCGGTCCAGCCCGGCGGCGGCGGCTTCACCGTGTTCCGGAATGCCGGCACGGCGGCCGATTGCGCCAACGCCGGCGCGCTGTTGAGCGCGAACAACCCGGTCGCCGCGATCAACGCGACGATGCCTGAAAAACGCTTGGTCTGATTCATGCGGGTCTCCTCCAATTACTGATGGCGTTCAACTCGTCGCGCGTGCGACGGCCAGCCGTCGTTGTTATGTCGAGTGCGGTTATGTCGAGTGCGGTTATGCCGAGCGCGCGAGTTGCGTCGCGACGTAGTCGTAGAAGCCGTTGAGATTGCTGAAGCTGAGGTAGACGTTCTGGGTATGCTTGGCGCTGTCGGCCTTGCGCAGCCAGCCTTGCTCGAAGCCCCACTGGACGACTTCGAGCGGCATCTTCTGCGGCGGCGCATAGAGATCGGGCCGCGCCAGGAACACGGTCGTGCAGACGTCCCACATGTCGTAGAAGGGCTCGGCGGATACCAGTCCGTAGGCCTCATAAGCGAGCTGGGAGAAACTGTATTTCTGTCCCTGCGCCTTTAGCCTCGCCATGAACTCCTTGGAGATCGGCACATTGTTGGTGATGTCGAGCGGGAAGTCGTGAATTCCGCTCAGGAGATTTAGACCATCCTGCGCCGCGAACGGATCCCAGAACACATTCCACTCAGCGTGCTTGTTGGCGACGACGGGATTGATCGTGGTGGGATCGAGATTGCCCGGCACGTTGATCGCGCCGCCCATCCACACCACGCGATCGATGCCGGCGCAGAGTTCGGGCCGCACGCGGATGATGTCGGTGAGCGGCGTGAAGCCGGTGGTCAGCAGGATCGTGAGCTTGTCGCCGGTCTTGACGGCGTTTTCGAGCAGCTTCGCCACCAGTTTGTCGCCGGAAGGCGGAGGCGTCGGCACCGTGGAACGATAAGGGCGCAGCAGCGGCAGTTCGCCGAAGCTGACGCAGTCGCTGCGATATGGCCAGGGAAATGGATTCCAGCCGCGCGATTCCGACAATGCCAGTGGGATGTCCGGCCGGCCGATGAATTGCTGTAACCGATTGGCGGCGTCGATGCCGGGCTGCGGGATGCAGTCGGCGTCGGCGATGACGATGCCTTTGAGATCGACATTCGGCATCGCCACCAGCAGCATGGTGGCGATGAAATCGTCGATGGCGGCGTCATGGATGAAAAGGACGGGTTGTTTACGGCCGGGACCGGCCGCTGGATGGGGGACTGATTTGCCGGTCAATGGGCCTCCGACCGCTTAGCAACTGAAGAGCAATACAGATGATAAATACAACCTGGAAGTTAGGCAACTCGTTTCTCAAGAAAAAGTGGGTAAGAAAAATTTGGTTGCTCGAGTTACGCCTTCGCGAGTCCTGATTTGGGAAAGCAGAGCCATTGGCCTGAGTGCGGACGCGCAAGATCGACCGGCGCAGGACGCAAAGCCCCGGCGCGGTCGGATTCGATACCTTAGGATTCGAAGAACAGGTTGGGAGCAGCGGCTGTAACGGCTGCTCGATCTTGATTGCCGTGGAAAACAGACAAACAGGCAAACGCCGCCGCGTCCGTTTCGGACGAGGCGCGATGCCGCTTCATGGCGGTCGATCGTGGTGGACTATACCGGCTTCGGATCGAGCGTCGTCGACCACAGCGCGACGTCGGCGCGGTCGCGCAGCGTCACCGTCATCTGCCCGGTCTTGCCTTCGATCTGGACGTGACCGAAGAACTGCATGCCGGCGGACGGCGGCAGGTTCTGTTTGTCGAGCCCCGGCGCCTTGATGAACTTCACTTCGGGGCCGAAGGTGTTGTCGAGTTCGTTCGGGCCGAACGTGCCGGCATGCAACGGGCCGGAGACGAACTCCCAGAACGGGTTGAATTCCTGGAATTGCGCCTTGTCGGGATTGTAGTAATGCGCGGCCGCGTAGTGCACGTCCGCGGTCAGCCACACGGTGTTGGCGATCCCGGCGGTCTTGATGAAACGCAGGATGTCGGCGATCTCGAGTTCGCGGCCGCGCGGCGGGCCGTCGCCCTGCGCAAACGCCTCCGAGCCCTTTTTGTTGGTCGCATCGTCATAGACGATGATGCTGAGCGGCATGTCGGAGGCGATCACCTTCCAGGTCGCGCGCGAGTTCAGAAGCGCGCGCTTCAGCCATGCAAGCTGGTCCGGCCCGATGAAATAGCTGTCGGGGCCGTAGGAGGTCTGCAGGTTCGGACCATTGGGGCCGCGATAGCTGCGCTCGTCCAGCATGAACACGTCGAGATGCGGACCGTAATTGAGCGTGCGATAGACCCGGCCCGGCTCCACGATGCTCTCGCGCATCGGATACATTTCGTGGAATGCGCGGGCGGCGCGCGCCGCCAGCAGCGTTATATCGCGCTCCTTGTAGGCGGCGGGCAGCTGTTTCGACAGCGACCAGTTGTTGGTGACCTCGTGGTCGTCCCACTGCACGAAGATCGGAACCTCGGCGTTGAACGCACGCACATTGTCGTCCATGAAATTGTATTTGTGCGCGGCGCGGAATTCGTCGAGCGTCTCGGCAACCTTGGCTTTCTCGGCAATCGTGATGTTCTTCCACACCTTGCCGTCGGCGAGCTTGACCTCGGATGGAATAACGCCGTCGGCATAGATGGTGTCGCCGGAATGCAGCAGGAAATCCGGCTTGTGCTTGCGCATGGTGGCGAAGGTGAACATGCCGCCATCGTCGGGATTGATGCCCCAGCCTTGTCCGGCGACGTCGCCGCCCCAGACGAAGCTGACGTCGCGGCGATCGGCCGGCGCGGTACGGAAGCGGCCGACCACGGGCTCGCTCTGGATGTCGGTATGCGCGAGGTCGCGGAACTTGACGCGGTAGAAAATCTCCTGACCTGCCGGCAGATTTTCCAGCAGCATCTTTGCGGTGAAGTCGCTCTCGGGAAGCGCTGCGATCGGCGGCAGCACCCTCGAATTGGCAAACAACTCGGTGGTGGCGACCTCGACCATCATTTGCGAGGGCCGGTCCGCGCGCGCCCACACCACGCCGCCATCGGTGCCGACGTCGCCGGATTGCACACCATGGGTGATTTGCGGCCGGTCGGCGGCGCGGCTGAGATAGGGCATCGCGAGGACGCCGGCGCCCGTCGCCGCCGCGGTGGAGAGAAAACGCCGGCGGGAAAATTTGATCGTCATGCGGGGCCTCTCATGCGGTCTGTCGCAGTACCGAAGATTTCGGTCATTCCGGATGGAGCGTTGCATCAAGCCGCAGATGCTTCGCATCGCCGCGGAATGACGGCTTCGGATGATCCGAACGCTATAGGAAAACTGTGTGACGATCCGATTACAGGAACCAAAGCGTTTTTCGAACGAAAGCCTGCCCCGGACTTGATCCGGGGTGGATTCCGGTTCGCATTGCAATCAAGTCTACGCAGATTGCATAGATTTTCTTCTATGTGCAATCAAGTTCACACAGATTGCGTAGACTTATCTGCGGTAGAAACCGCGTCAAGCCAAGATTAACGAATCTAAGCCGTACCCGCGGCCCGGAATTGTGCGCTCGCCCGCTGCAGGTTGTGCGGGATGCTTGTCAGCAGCGCCTTGCGGTCGGCCACCGCGTTGTGGAATTGCTCGAGCGCGATGTTGAAGGCGGTCAACGCGCCTTCCTCGATAGCGCCATGCTCGAAGCATCGCAGCGTGTCGCGCAGGATGTCGTCGGCCTCCGCCTGCATCTGGTCGAGTTCGTCGGCCGAGTCGCTATGGCGCGCGGTGGTGAGCATGTCCAGCAGCCGCTCGCGCTGCGAGGTATTGCCGTTGCGCTCGTCTTTCTTGAGATAGCCCGCAAACCACGCGCCGGCGGAGCCCATCGCCGACAACGCCATCAATCCCCACCAGATAAAATCGCTGTAGCGATCGAGGAAGGTCTTCTCCTCGCCGTCGACAAAAGCGGCGGCGCCGGGGTGCACGGGGATGGTGGCGTCCTTGTCGGTATCCGGCGTCTCGATCTTGGCGGCCAGCGGGAATTCGTTCTTCAGCGATTGCCGGATCGCGAACAACTGCCGGGTAAAGGCGGCAATGGTCGCTTCCGACACGCCTTTGCGGGCCACGATGTGGTGCGAGAAACTGATCGTCTTGACTTCCTCTTCGGGCTTGCCCGGCGCGCCGCCAAACGTCCCGGCGGGAATTTCGGAAGCTTCATAGGCCGGATGGTTCTGCGCAATCGCCTCCGCCGAATCGATCGCCAGAAACTTCGGCGTGCTGCCGTCGTGGGTCGACGCTGCGATCGCGTCCGCAGTGATCTTGCTGTTGACCGGACCCGCCGCGAGATAGGCATCTGCCTTCTGGTTGCGGATGGCGTCCGCGGCCTCGTTGGCCGGGAACTGGACGATCTCGACCTTGGCGGGATCGACGCCGTATTGCTGCAGGATCAGCTTGAGCAAATTGACATTGGCCGGCGTGCGGCCGACGACGCCGATACGATGTCCGGCGAGCTGGGCGATTTTGGTGATCTTCGGCGCGGCCTTCTTGCCCCTGACTTTGACGGCCGGAGGCACCCACAGCACCGCGACGTTCTTGCGCAACGTCGCCACGGCCTGCGCGTTTTTCGGCACTTCGAGATCGCCCCTGATGATGGCGAGATCCGCCTTGCCTTCGCCGAGCAGCGTGGCGCTCGCCGAGGCGCCATCGGTTGGCACCGGGCGCAACCGGACCTGGCCGTGTTGCTGATTGTTGAGCGCCTGGGCCAGCGCCTGGACCACCCGGAGATCGTCGCTGTTGCCCGGGCCGACGGCGATCCGCAGCGTCACCGGCCGCATCGCGAAGTAATAGCCGGCCACCAGCGCACCGACGATCGCCAACACCCCGGCCAGGATGACGAAGGTCGCGCGCCGTCTCACCGGGCGCGGCGAGGGCGGAGCTGGCGATTCGATGGGATTGGGGCCGTCGGTCATCGATCCCTGAACAAGCGTTTGAGGCTCAATCTGATATTGCCAGCCCGCTTACGCCGGTATTGTAGCAAATATCTCGCCGAACCGTGGTTACATCTCCGTCATGGTTACCGGCGCCGCCAGGCGGCCATTCGACGCGCCCTGCGGCCTCATTTTGGGCTTGGATCCCATCGGCCGCGTCAGGTGTTAGGGTAATGCCGGTGCAAAGCAGGGAGGCGATCATGGTGGAGCGGCTGACCGTGGAGGCGCGCAAGGCGGCGGTTGCGGAACTCTCGGGCTGGTCCGAGGTTCCGGGGCGGGAGGCGATTGCGCGGACCTTCACCTTCAAGGATTTCAATGAAGCCTTCGGCTTCATGTCCCGCGTAGCCCTGGTGGCCGAGAAGAACGACCACCATCCGGAATGGAAGAACGTCTACAAGACGGTCGAGGTGGTTTTGGCGACCCATGATTCCGGCGGTGTCACCAAGCTGGATATCCAGCTCGCCAAGGCCATGAACGGCATTGCCAGGCAACTCGGCGTCGCCTGAAGTGATGCCGCCGCTCTCTTGCGGCGGAGGCATGACGTCCCCAATTCTGGTTTGACGTGTCGCGGCGATCCGCCGCGCCGGCTTTGAGGGAGCGCCGTCATGGCATCGTCCGAGCACACTGTAGGTTTCGAGCCGGCCGACCGCCTGGCGCAGGACCGCGAAAGCGTGCGCCGCCGCTTCTGGATCAAGCTGAAGCGGGTGGTCGCAAAACTTCCCTTCGCCGAGGATCTGCTCGCGGCCTACTATTGCGCGTTCGACAAACAGACTCCGCGTCACGTGCAAGCGGCGCTGCTTGGCGCGATCGCCTATTTCATCCTGCCGTTCGATTTCGTGCCCGACATGATGCCGGTGCTCGGCTTCACGGACGATGCCGCGGTCCTGGCGACCGCCATCCGCATCGTCGCAGGCCACATCACGCCAGAGCACCGCGATGCCGCCCGCGCCGCGCTGAAGCGCGGAGTTGAGCGGGAGGATTAAGCAGTCGTTGTGTTGACGCTACCGTTGTGCTGACTGCCGCCACGCCGGACGAAACCCGTCCGGTGATTTTATCGCGCCGGGCGAACCTGCGCCCTCGCGTTTTTCTCCGCTTCCCAGGCCTGGAACTGCTTGAACAAGGCTTCCTTGTCGGTATCCGTCTTCATGTTTGCCGCGGTAGCCGGACTCTGTTTCAGGAAGTCGTCGAACCGCGACCGCACCGCTTCGACATTGTGGGCCTTGAGCCATTGCTCGGCCGAAGGCAGGCGCTGCCAGTCTTGCAGCGGCGCCGATAGCGAGACCTCCTTCCACTTCGGATGGAAGGGCGGGTTCTGGAACGTCGGAAATTTGGTGAAGAAGTTATCCACGAACAGCGCGAGCTTGCGATATCGCTCGGTGTTCGGTGCCCAATTATAGGCCGCGAGCACCGCGGGCACCGCGATGGTATCCACCGTCTCGCCTTCCGCAATCAGGTTCGGATAGTCCTTCGAGGTCAGCGTCGCCGGCAGATAGTCGTTCTGCAGCGGCTTGGCATAGTCGACCCGGGCGAGATGGAAGCGGCCGTCGTTCTTGAAACTGCTGACGGACTTGTAGGGCTTGCCGCCGGTCACGATCACGGCGTCGAGCTCACCCTTCTGCAGCTTCTCCATCGCGATGCGCTGCTCGATGTAGTACACCTGCGGCTTGATGCCGAGCCGCTCGAACACCGTCAGCGCGGTGACGAAGGTGCCGCCGTTCGGCAGGTCGACGCTCACCCGCTTGCCGTTGAGATCATTGATGCTCGCGATCGATTTCGGCGCGATCATCTGCATCTCTTCGTTATAAAGCTTGGTCACATAGGTGAACTGCTTCTTGATGTCCTTGGCAAAGCCCTTGCGCTCGAGATAGTCGAGCGTGTCGGAGCGGACGATGCCGAGATCGACGCCCTGCAGGAACAGGATGTCGGCGACGCTCTGCACCGAGCCGCGCCCGACGATCGGAAGTACGCGTAACTTGTTTCCGTCGTCGAGCACGGAGGCGAGGTCGGCACCGAACTGCACATAGGTGCCGCCGATCGTGCCCGAGATCAGCGTCACCGTATTCTGGTTCAGCGCCTGCTTGGTGGCGACCGAACCGAACTGGAAGATGGCTTTAAGACCTTCGCTGACCTTTGCCGGATCGGTTTCCGTCTCTTCCGCCCGGGCCGCCAGCCCGCAAACCATCAGCATGGCAAATACTGCCATTCCAAACAGACGTCGCATGTGTTCTCCCGCGGGTGCTCGGTGTTGATGTGATGCCTAGTTTTGTGTCTGACTGAGACGCCGCTTCGCGTCGGCCGAGCCGAGCTGGGCGGCCTTCTGGTACCAAAGCCGCGCCGCTGCGGGATCTGGCGTGATGCTACGCGTGTCCCGGGGCCCCAGCACTTGCGGGTCATATGTCCCCGCGAGCATCAAGGCCGCTTCGGCTTCCTGTGCGTCCGCAGCGCGTTCGAGCAGCAAGCGGGCGGCGGTAATGTCGCCGATCGCCAGCAGGCCCTTCGCCCGTTTCAGCAGCGCCGCAAGTTCATCCGGATCGATGCGCCTTGCCGAGGGCACGCTCGTCACCGAGGGCACGCTCGTCACCGAAGGTTCGCGCGTCACCGGTTCGACCGCCACGACCTTGCTTTTTAGCGCCGTTTGATAGGCCGCGGTGATCTCATCGCGCGACGGCGAGGCGGAACCCAATGCGGCGGCGGCCTGGAGACGGCGGGCGGCCGCCGCGTCCGGCGCTGCCGGCGTTTCGGTATTCGCCGGCTGGGCGACGACGGGCGGTGGCGGTGCTGCAGCTTCCGCCTGCGCTCCGCTGAATTGAACGGGTGCCGCGGCGGCAAGCGAAGCCTTGGCGTTGACGATGACGGCGCGCGTCGAGTTGATCGAAAACAGCGCGAAAACGGCGGCGATCGCGGACAGCGCAAGGCCGCCCGTTACGATGCGCGACGCCCACGGCTTCTTTCGCCTCCCGGCTGCGAAAGAATATTCGGGGACTTCCTGGTAGTGCTCCTCCGGATAGCGCTCTTCTTCGTAATCGGCGAGGAAGAGCGGAACGCGGTCGTGGGGCAGCGGAGCGGGCTCCGGCAGGGCCGCTCGCGGATAATGATAGGACTCATACAACCGAGGATCGTTGATAGCTTCGTCAAATCTGTCGAACGGATCTCTCGACTGCTGCCTTGTGCTTTCCACCATGGTGGTGCTCCCCATTACTAAAACGCAACTATGGGAACCAGCCTCTGTTTTTATTGCTTTTTTTGGCGTTCTGGAACCCATTTACCAGGGGGCAAATTCGCACGGCGAATGAGTTGAAAAAACGACGCTGTTCGGCGCGAATCAGGATATATTTTGTTTTGATTATGGCGAGTTAGCCTAATTCAGAGAATTAATATCATGGATTGTTAGCGAGTTGTTATTCTAACAGGGCGTGTCGTTGTCCCCGCCGGCGCCCTGTTCCGCCGGGGCCGGAGGTCCCAAACGCGGGTGCAGCGCCGTTGCTGCGCTGCGGTCGCGCACTGGCGCGTGTTATCACTGCCTGTTATCCAGTCTGGGCGAACCTTGTGCGTTGCCGCAGCGAAGATCATTCAAAACAAGCGCAACGTTAAATCGAATGCAACGTTAAATCGAACGCGCTCGACGACGCGGCGTGTTTCACGGATGCAGGATCACCTTGCCCATCGCCTTGCGCCCGGCCAGCACCTTGAGCGCTTCGGCGGTTTGCGCGAGCGGGAAGGTGCGGTCGACATGCGAAGAGATCTTGCCTTCCGCCGTCCACTTCACGAGCTTTTCCAGATTGGCGCGGTTCTTCTCCGGGTTGAGTTGCGCCCAGGCGCCCCAGAACACGCCGCGGATATCGCAGCCCTTCAACAGCGCCAGGTTGAGCGGCATTTTCGGAATTTCGCCCGCGGCAAATCCGATCACCAGGAAACGGCCTTCCCAGGCGGTGGAGCGAAGTGCTGCTTCCGCATAGCTGCCGCCGACCGGATCGAAAATGATATCGGCGCCCTTGCCGTTGGTCAGCCGCCGCAATCCCTCCTTGAGATCCTCCTTGGCGTAGTTCAGCGTCAATTCGGCGCCATGCGCTTTGGCGAATTCGAGCTTTTCGTCCGACGATGCGCAGGCGATCACCTTCAGACCCATCAGCTTGCCGAGTTCGCATGCCGCCAACCCCGTTCCGCCGGCGGCTCCTAACACCGCCATGGTCTCGCCGGCCTTCGGGCTGGCGCGATCTTCAAGCGCATGCAGCGCGGTGCCGTAGATGATGATGATTCCGGCGGCGCGATCGAAATCCAGATTGTCGGGAATCTTCACGATCGTGTTTGCCGGCAGCGCGATCTTTTCGCGTGCGCCGTTATGGCCGCAGGAAGCCACCACGCGATCGCCGACCTTCACGTCGGTGACGCCGGCGCCGACGCTCTCGATCACGCCGGCAACTTCGGCGGCCGGAGAAAACGGGAACGGCGGCTTGATCTGGTACTTGCCCTGGATCATCAGGATGTCGAAGAAATTCAGCGCCGCGGATTTGATCGCGATCACTGCCTCGCCGGGTCCGGCCACGGGATCGGGCACGTCGGCCAGCACGAGATCGTCGGGTTGGCAGTATTGCGAGCAGAGGATGGCTTTCATGGACACACCTGATTTTCGGACGCACAAGGAAGGCAAGGAACGCTAAGTGCTTCTTGCCGGATTTGAAGGCGGGCTACAATACAGCGCGGAGGAATCAAACGATGTTTGAAAAAGGCCTGCTGGCGGGAAAGCGGATATTGGTCACCGGCGGCGGTTCCGGCCTTGGGGCCGCGATGGGACGCCGCTTCATCGAACTCGGCGCCGAACTGATCATCTGCGGCCGGCGGCTCGAATTGCTGGAAGCGACCGCGGCAAAGATGCGCAGCGAACTCGGCGGCACAGTCAGCACGGCGCGTTGCGATATAAGGGACGGCGCAGCCGTCGACGCCATGATGGGCGCGATCTGGCAGCAAGCTCCGATCGACGTGCTGGTCAACAACGCTGCGGCGACTTTCATCGCGCAGACCGAGCGTCTGTCGTTTCGCGCGGCTGATGCGATCCTGGCGCCGACGCTGCACGGCACGATGTATTGCACACTCGCCGCCGGCAGGCGCTGGATCGAGGGCAAGCACAAGGGCGTGGTGCTTTCCATCCTCTCGACATCCACCATTACAGGCCGCGCTTTCACGGTGCCGTCGGCGATGGCGAAGACCGCGGTGCTGGCGATGACCAAAAGCCTTGCGGTGGAGTGGGGACCCAAGGGCGTCCGCACCGTCGCCATCGCGCCGGGCGCGTTTCCCACCCCGGGTGCTTCCGGTCAGCTTCGCCCTGAGGGGCGTGACGAAGGCTGGGCGCACCGCAATCCGCTCGGTCGCGCCGGCGAACATAGCGAGCTGGCCAATCTCGCGAGCTTCCTGATTTCCGATCAGGCCGGCTACATCAATGGTGAAATGGTAGTGCAGGATGGCGGCTCTCATTTGCGCAGTTCCGGCGCCGAGGACCTGCTGCATTGGACCGATGCGCAGTGGGACAAGCAGCGCGAAGCGCGCGCGAAAGGCTGAGCTCGCAAAGCGGCCGACGGTGCGCGAGCTGGCTGCGGACGCGGTGGCGCACAAGGCGTAACTACCTTCCCAAAAAAGCATTTCCCGGCTATCCATCGTCGGGGGACGATACGCCGGCGGGCCATCTTCCAGTCACAATGATGAGGGAACCAGTTGGCCGTGCGGCGAATACTGACATCTTTGGTTGCTGGTGCGTTGCTGTGCGGGGGAACATCACTCGCGCAGGCGCAAGGTGCTGCGCCCAAAGCTCCTGCCAAGGACGCTGGTGCAAAGGACGCGGCCAAGCCCGCTCCAGCGCCAAAGCCCGCCGCCAAACCGGACCCGGCGGCCGCGGCCGCAGGTGGCGCGGAGCCGACCCTGATCGGCCAGTTCGGCACCTGGGGCGCTTATACGGCGATGCCGAACGGCAAGAAGGTGTGCTTTGCACTGGCAAAGCCCGCTTCGTCGAAGACCAATCCGCCCAATCGCCCGCGCGATCCGGCCTACGCCTTCGTCTCGACGCGTCCGGCGGAAAAGGTCGTCAACGAAGTCTCGATCATGATCGGCTACATGTTGAAGCCGGGCTCGGAATCCTCGCTCGAGGTCGGCGGCGCGTCGTACGCGATGTACACCCAGGGCGACGGGCTCTGGATCAAGAACGCCGCCGAGGAAGAGCGGATGGTCGATGCCATGCGCAAATCCGCCGACGCCACCGTCAAGGGCATGTCGGCCAAGGGTACCGAGACCACCGACACCTTCTCGTTGAAGGGGCTGTCGCAAGCGCTCGACCGGCTGGCACAGGACTGCAAGCGCTAGAAGCCCACAGGCGGCTCAGGGCTGAAATCGATGCATTTGACGGCTTTCCAGCAGGCGCTGGAAGGCCTATTTGATGGCCCATGACCGACACCATGACCAACGCGACCGAGGCTCGCTCCGGGGCAAGCGCACCTTTGGAGAAGACCCCGCTCGAAACCTATGTGCCGCCGGCCAAGCCGTCGCTGATCGGCCTGTCGCGCGCCGAGATATCCGACCGGCTGGGCGAGATCGGCGTTCAGCCTTCGCAGCGCAAGATGCGCACGCAGCAGCTCTGGCACTGGATGTATGTCCGCGGCGCCAAGGATTTCGACGAGATGACCAGCATCTCCAAGGAAATGCGCGCGCAGCTCGAGCAGCATGTTACCGTTGCGCGACCCGAAGTGGTCGCCGAGCAAATCTCCAACGACGGCACCCGCAAATGGCTGCTGCGCCTGCCGAGCGGCGACGAGTTCCAGAAAGCGCACGAAGTCGAGTGCGTCTATATCCCCGAGACCGATCGCGGCACGCTGTGCGTCTCCTCGCAGGTCGGCTGCACGCTGAATTGCTCGTTCTGCCACACCGGCACGCAACGGCTGGTGCGCAATCTTACCGCCGGTGAAATCGTCGGCCAGATCATGGTGGCGCGCGACCGCCTCAACGATTGGGCCGATCGCGAGACCCCGACCGGCAGCCGCCTCGTCACCAATGTGGTGATGATGGGCATGGGCGAGCCGCTCTACAATTTCGACGCGGTGCGCGATGCGCTGTTGATCGTCGCCGACAATGAAGGCATCGGCATCTCCCGCCGCCGTATTACGCTGTCGACTTCCGGCGTGGTGCCGAACATCGTCCGCACCGGCGACGAGATCGGCGTCATGCTCGCGATTTCGCTGCATGCCGTGCGCGACGAATTGCGCAACGAGCTGGTGCCGCTCAATCGCAAATACCCGATTGCCGAATTGCTGCAGGCCTGCCGCGATTATCCGGGCTCGTCCAACGCGCGGCGCATCACCTTCGAATATGTGATGCTCAAAGGCGTCAACGATTCCATGGATGACGCCAAGCTGCTGGTGAAGCTGCTCAAGGGCATTCCGGCCAAGATCAACCTGATCCCGTTCAATCCCTGGCCAGGCACGCGTTACGAGTGCTCGGATTGGGAGCAGATCGAAAAATTCTCGGAATATATCTTCAACGCCGGCTATTCCTCGCCGGTGCGCACCCCGCGCGGCCGCGACATCCTCGCCGCCTGCGGCCAGTTGAAATCCGAGACGGAAAAATTGTCGGCGCGCGAGCGGCAGGCGCTGCGTGCGATGGCGATGACGGACTGAGGTGATCGGAATCACAGAGTTCGTCATGGCCGGGCATAGCCGTCCGAAGGACGGCGTCGCTACCGCTCGCCTATGCCCGGCCATCCGTACGGCTTGAGAGAGATGCGTCGCATGCGTTGGCGTCGCTTGATGGAATTAGCTGCATGGCGCTGATCGGCCGCCTCTTCGTGATCCTGTTCGGATTTCTCGCCGCATGCTTCGCGGCGGGGATGATCGTGGTCGGTGCGGTGCTGTATCCGGAATTCAGCGATCTCGCGACCGGGCCGATCGACCAGAGCGCAATCAATGTCGTGCTCGGCTTCGGCTTCATCTTCCTGTCCGGCTTTGCGCTGCTGCCGGCGCTGATCGTGATGTTGATCACCGAGGCCTTTTATATCCGCAGCGTGCTCGCCTATGCGGTTGGCGGCGCGGTCGTGGGCGCGGCCTGCTATCTCGGCCTGATCCCGTTCGACCCGGAGACGCTGCATTTCGAGGGCATCGTCCGCCGTCATTTCGAAATCATGACGGGCGCGGGCATCGTCGCCGGCCTCGTCTACTGGATGATCGCGGGCCGCTCCGCCGGCGCCTGGCGCGAACCGCCGCGGCGGCTCACGCCGCCGCCACCGCTGCCGTCGCAGTCACGGCCGCTGCCGTGAGCCTTTCCATCGCAAACCGCCTCGGCTAAACCCCGCGCCATGAACCGGACCGGACTTTTCATCGCGCTCGGCCTGGCGCTCGTCATCGGATTGCTGTTCGGGATTTTCCCCGAACTCGACCTGAAACTGGCGGCGTTGTTCTACGATCCCGCGACCAGATCGTTTCCGCTCAAGCTCGATTGGCTGGCCTTATTCGCGCGCGATGCTGCGATGTGGATTGCATGGGCCTTTGCGCTGCCGGCGATCGCGGCCTTCGTCTTCAAGCTGGTTCGGCCGGATCGGCCGATGCTGATCCCCGGCCGTGCGGCTGTCTTTCTGCTGGTCACGATCATTCTTTCAGCGGGCATTCTCACCAACCTGACCTTCAAGTCCTATTGGGGACGGCCGCGGCCCGTGATGGTGGCGGAGTTCAACGGTCCCTGGGAATTCATGCCGTATTGGGATCCGCGCGGGGCTTGCGGCAAGAATTGCTCGTTCTTCTCCGGCGAAGGCGCTACCGCGTTCTGGACCTATGCGCCCGCGGCGCTGACGCCGCCGGCGTGGCGGCCGCTGGCCTATGCGGCCGCCACCTTGTTCGGCATCACGACCAGCGTACTGCGGATGGCGTTCGGCGGGCATTTCTTCACCGACGTCGCCGCCGCGGGCCTGGTGAGCTTTCTGGTGATCTGGTTGGCCTATGCCTGGATTTACCGCTGGCCGTCGACCCGGGTGTCGGATGAGGCGATCGACGCCGCGCTGGCGCGATTTGCCCGGCCCGGCTATCGGCTGCTGCAGCGCTGGCGCGGGCGCGCGGGGTAATCGCGTCATTATAGACGTGCCCATCCGCTTGAAATTTGGTATTCGCGCACTCAATCCGCAAACGACATCCGGCACTTGAACTGTTACTCGGACTGTCACTTGGACTGACACTTGGACCGATTGGAAGTTCTATGAGTACGATCCTGAAAAACCTGCCCAAGGGCGAAAAAGTCGGCATCGCCTTCTCGGGCGGTCTCGACACCAGCGCGGCGCTGCTGTGGATGAAGCAAAAAGGCGCCCGCGTCTTTGCCTATACCGCCAACCTCGGCCAACCTGACGAGGCCGACTACAACGAGATTCCGCGCAAGGCCCTGGAATACGGCGCCGAAAAAGCCCGGCTCGTGGATTGCCGCATGCAATTGGTGCACGAAGGTATTGCCGCCGTCCAATCCGGCGCCTTCCACGTCTCTACCGGCGGCATCACCTACTTCAACACCACGCCGCTCGGCCGCGCCGTGACCGGCACGATGCTGGTATCGGCAATGAAGGAGGACGGCGTCAACGTCTGGGGCGATGGCTCGACCTTCAAAGGCAACGATATCGAGCGCTTCTATCGTTACGGCCTGCTGACCAACCCGAGCCTCAAAATCTACAAGCCCTGGCTCGACCAGCAGTTCATCGACGAACTGGGCGGCCGTGCGGAAATGTCGGCGTTTCTGACCGCCCATGGATTCGGCTACAAGATGAGCGCCGAAAAGGCCTACTCGACCGACAGCAATATCCTCGGCGCAACCCACGAGGCCAAGGATCTCGAGCAGCTGGATAGTGGCGTCAAGATCGTCAATCCGATCATGGGCGTGCCGTTTTGGCGCGACGAATGCGCCGTCAAGGCCGAAAAGGTCGCCGTGCGTTTTTCGGAGGGCCAGCCCGTTGCGCTGAACGGCCAGACATTCGCCGATCCGGTCGCGCTGTTCCTCGAGGCCAACGCCATCGGCGGTCGGCATGGCCTTGGCATGAGCGACCAGATCGAGAACCGGATCATCGAGGCAAAGAGCCGCGGCATCTATGAAGCGCCCGGCATGGCGCTGCTGCACATCGCCTACGAGCGTCTGGTCACCGGCATCCACAACGAAGACACCATCGAGCAATACCGGATCAGCGGCATGCGCCTTGGCCGACTGCTCTACCAGGGACGGTGGTTCGATTCTCAAGCCCTCATGCTGCGAGAAACCGCCCAGCGCTGGGTGGCTCGCGCGGTCACCGGCGAAGTGACGCTCGAACTGCGCCGCGGCAACGACTACTCGATCTTGAACACCGAGAGCCCCAATTTGACCTATCAGCCGGAGCGGCTGAGCATGGAGAAGGTCGGCGATGCCGCGTTCACGCCAGCCGACCGTATCGGCCAGCTGACGATGCGTAACCTGGATATCGCCGATAGCCGCGCCAAACTGAATCTCTATGCCGAGACAGGCTTGCTATCGATCGGGGACGGCTCCCACATCTTCAGGCTCGACAGCGACAAGGACTGAACTGCGCAGGCGTGTCTAAGGTAACGTCGAACAAAATGGCCGGGATTTTTCCCGGCCATTTTCATTCAGCGAATACCCTGCCTCAGCGCGGCGGCGCGGTGCCGGGCGGGGGCGGGGGTAGCGATGCGGTGCCGCCGTTGAGCAGCGGGGTGATGCGGCGGATGGTGACGCGGCGGTTGATGCGGCTCGGACCGTCGGTCTGCTCTTTCAGGTACTGCTCGCCGTAACCCTGCGAGGTCAGGTTTTCCGCGGGCACGGCGAACTGCTGCGTCAGCAGGGTGGCGGCGGATTCGGCGCGGCGGTCCGACAGCGACAGATTGTCGACGTCGTTTCCGACCGCGTCGGTATGCCCCTCGATCAGGAACACCTCGCGCGGATTGGCCTCTATGGCCCGATTGAGTCCGTCCGCGATCACCTGCAGCTTCGCCGCCTGATCGGGCGGGATTTCCCACGATCCGAGTTCGAAGTTGATGGTGTTGACGTCGATGCTCGGCATCAACTGGCGAACGTTCGGGCTGTAGCGGATTTCGTCGAGCGAATAACGCCGCTCGATCCGGTCCACCGGCGGGGCAATCATGGTGTCGTAGATCAGCTCCGGCGGCGCATCCTCGGAATCGACGATGTAGCGATTATAGGGGATGCGGATCACCGGCGGCGGCAGCGCGACATAGAACCCGCCGCCCCCGCGCGGATAGCGGAAGCTGTTGTCGATGATGATGATCTCGCGGCCACGCTCGTCGCGGCGGATACGGCGCAGCAACTGACCGTCGCGGCCGATCACGGTGATGACCTGCGTGCCGTCGGGTCTGATCACGATGGTTCGCGTCTCACCGCCGACGGTCTGCGTCTGGATGTCGCGTGCGCCATAGCGGAAGCGGTCGACCTCGTTGTGCCGGACATATTGCTGTCCGCTCGGATCGCGAATGATGATCCGGCCGGGTTCGGTGATGACGGTCCGGCCGCCTTCCTGGGTTTCGCGGCGCTGGCCACGGAAGTCTTCGAGGCGGCGCGGCCCCGGAGCTGCTGCGCCCGGCGCGATCGGCGTCAGCGCCGTAGCCGCAGGCGGCGCGGCCGGAAGCGGCGTGGTGATTTCAGGTGCGCGACGGAAGGCCGGGGCCACCGTCGGCGGCGCATTTTGCGTCTGGCCGGCAGGCGGCGCAGCGTTCGGTGCGCCCGGCACGGCCGTGGGCGCCGCCGGGGCTGCGCCTGGAGCGGCCGACCGGAGCTGCTGCGCCCGAAGGCGGCCCGGTACGCGCCGGCGCGCCTGCGGGAGGCGTCGCTGGTGTTCCCGCTGCGGGAGGCGGCGCGGCCGTGGGCGCGGCCCCCGGAGTTGGAGCGGGTGTCGCCCCTGGTGTGCCGGGCGGATGCGCCGCGCCTCCCGGCGGTATGCCTTTTTGGCGCGCGTCCGCTGGAGGCGTCGGCGCGGTTGGAGACGCCGGCGCAACTGGCGCGGTCGTCGCCGCCGGAGGTGCCGCCGCTGGAGGTGTTGGTGGCTGCGTGCGTGCGGGCGGCGCTGCGGTCGGCGGCGCAGTGGCGGAGCAGCCGTGGGCGGTGCCGGCGTGGGACGCGGCGGTGGCGCAGCAGCAGGAGGCGGTGGCGGCGGTGTCGGACGCGGCGGAGCCGCAGCAGGGGCGGTGGCGGCGGTGTCGGACGCGGCGGCGGAGCCGCAGCAGGCGGCGGTGGCGGCGGTGTCGGACGCGGTGGCGGAGCCGCAGCAGGCGGTGGGGGCGGCGGGGCCGGACGTGGCGGCGGGGCCGCAGCAGGGGGCGGCGGTGGCGGTGTCGGGCGTGGCGGTGGTGCTGCGGCCGGAGGCGGTGCTGGGTGGCGCGGCGGCGCAGGCCGGCTGGCGGAGCCGGTTGCTTGGGTGCAGCCGCCGGCGGTGGCGCGCCCTTCGGCGGCGCCTTGGGTCTTCCGTCGGGGCCGGTTTCTTCCTTGGCCTGCGCCACGACGAGCGGTGCGGTTTGCGCATGCGATACGGAGGTCGCGAACTGCGTCACCGTCAGAGCGGTCGTGGCAAGCAGCACGATGCGAAGGTTTGTCATGATGGTCCTTGGTCCCCGGAAGGTTCTTGCGAAGGTTCTTGGTGGCAATGGAACGGCGTTCGCCGGTTATCGGCGGGCCGATCAACAGCTAATCATTAGGCCGGATTGTGGCGGGCTACAAAACGAAAGTCGCTTTTTATTTCATTCCTGCAATGGGTTGCATGCGCTCTTGTTCATTACGCATTCACACGGAGGGTTTAAAGCCCCGACCTTCCCCATGGTTCCCTCCTTGTTAGTGCCTTGCGTCCGTTGCGGGGGATGGCGTCGGCGGTCCATTCGGGCCGCGCACCGGCAACTCGTCGGGCACCTTGCCCGGTAACTCCTCGGGCCGCGGTGATTCGCCGGGTTCACGCACCGGTGGCGGTACCTCCGGGCGAGGACTGCCCGGAGGACTTTCCGGCGGTGGCTCGGTGGGGTGTCCCGGTGTCGCAGGCGGGATTTCGGGCGGTTCGATCGGCATCTACGGCGCGACCCAAACGGGTTGATGTCGCGTCCAAGAAAGGGTACTCATCGACGCGCGCGGAGTTGTCGCCGTCTGTGTTGTCATGGTCATGTCCGCTCCTTTGGCGTTCGATGCGTTAACGGCGCCCGCGCAGCGATGTTCCTGGCTGAGAAAGAAGGGAACCTGGCCGGCGGAAGTTCAGGCTCGAACCAAAAGCGTGTTGCTGCGGGTCTTGCCGGTCTCGGCATAACCGCGCGCGCGCATGTCGGCGATGCAGTCGTCCAGCCAGTCGTTCTTCGACAAATGCTCGATCACCACCGCGCGGGGCCATAGCGATTGCGGTGCTTCCTTGAAGAAGCCGGTCAACACGCGGTCCTCAAAGCCCTCGACATCGATCTTCAGCGCGTCGACATGCGACACGGCAGCTTCTGCGAGAATGCGCTGCAGCCGCAACGACGGAACCTTGATCGCCTTGCTCGAGACGTCGCCCGACACGATGTGGCTGGCGCCGAGGTTGTCGCCATCGGTTTCGATCATCAGTTCGCCATCGGCAGGGCCGGCCGCGGCAGCCACCAATTTCGTTTGCGCATAACCCGACGCGGCATTGTTGAAAGCCAGCCGCGCATGGGTGACGGGATGCGGCTCGATCGCAATCACCTTGCCGCTCGGGCCGACATGACGGGCCAGCACCAAGGCGTAGGTGCCGACATTGGCGCCGACATCGACGAAGACGCCACCGGCAGGGGTATGCGCGCGCAAAAAATCCAGTTCCTCGAGATTGTAGTCGGGATTGAACAGCGCGCCGCGCTCGGTGGCGCTGGCCTGATGGTAGAACCGGAACGACGCGCCCTGATAGTGCACGTCGACCGGCCCCGCGCGCAGCAGATCGACCAGCCGCGACAGCCAGGGTCGAAACGCGCCGCGCTTCAGCCGCGAGCGATGCGCAAGGGCGATGATCGCGGCCTGCGCGGCATTCGGTGCTAACGCGCCGAACGGCGCGGGCTTCGGATCATTGTCTGATGTCAAACGGCATCCTTCATGGATTCTCGGTCGCGGTGGCGAAGCGGCGCATGCATAGCGAGTTTTGGGAAAGACTCCAACCATCCTCGTCGCCCCTGCGAAAGCAGGGGCCCATACGCCGCGGCTTCTCGATTTTGGATGGTAAGAGTTGATACCTTCGGCAACAACAAAAGCCGGTGGCTATGGGTCCCTGCTTTCGCAGGGACGACGGGATTTTGCATAGTGACTTTGCCGATACTTCCAACGCAGCTCTCCGGCTCGCAAATACGGCTTCGCGGTCTCGCAGCGCAGAACGCTCGAAGTTTCACATAAATCTTTCGCCCAAAAACAGAGGGCGCAGGGAAGACCGGGTGCGCGCTGCACCCGCGGTCTCACGTGCAAGATGCACAAGACAAAACGCACACGAGCATACAGGTTCAGCGGAGGCAATCCGGCCTTCCCTGCGCAATGGTTTTACGGCTTCCTTCGAGCTCTCCTCGGTGACCGGGCTTTTTGTCACCGTCGCCGCGCGGATACCGCGCAAACTTGACGCCAGCGTCGGGGCGTCGGGACCACACGACTTCGCCGTCCGCATTGGCGCGTTCGTCTCACGCGCCGCCGCGTCCATCGCATCCCGCACCCTACGTCCGTGACGATCGCGAGCCGCCCCTCTTGTGGGCGCGAGACGGGCGAGCTTGTAGAGATGATTTGCCCGACGACGAAAGCGGAATATTTTTCTCGCATGGGGCTGGACAGGTTTTTGATGATTTGCCTGTCAGGCTGTTTATGGTCCTGCTCACGCCGCCTTTTTCGCTGTTCCCTTGCGATTGCGCAGGAAGCGGCCGAGCAGACGGCGGTTGCCTTTGCGCGGGATCAGGTCGACGTCGCTGACGAGCTTGGCGCCGCCCTTGCGCCGTTCCAGCACGATCTTGCGACTATGGAAGGCTTCCAGTTCGATACGATGGGCGACACTGACGACGGTCGCCTTGGGAAGTTCCTTGATGACCATCTCCATCATCTTGTCCTGGCTCTTCTCGTCGAGTGCGGACGTCGCTTCATCCAGCACGACGATGTCGGGGTTGTGCAGCAGCAGCCGCGCAAACGCCAATCGCTGCTTTTCGCCGCCGGATAGCGTTTGGTCCCATGGCGCTTCTTCCTCGATCTTCTCCTTGAGGTGATCGAGGCCGACCTTGTGCAGGGCTTCGCCGATCTGCTCGACGGTCCAGTCTTCGGCGGCGCCGGGATAGGCGATCGCGCGGCGCAGCGTGCCGGACGGGATGTAAGGTTTTTGCGGCAACATGAAGAGCCGCCGGTCGGGATGGAAATTGACGCTGCCGCCGCCCCATGGCCAGAGCCCCGCCAGCGCACGCACCAGCGTGCTCTTGCCCGTGCCGGATTCGCCGGCCACCAGCAGACGCTCGCCGGGCTGGATCACCACTTCCGTCTCGCCGACGACCGCGGTGCCGTCGTCGAGCGTCACCGAGAAATCGTTGAGGCTCAGCATGGCGTCTCCCTCGGTCTCGCCGCGCTTGATACGGCCGAAGCCGTCGCCGCGCTCGGCACGCTCCAGACCGTCGAGCGACATCATCAGTGAGGCGATGCGGCGCGCACAGGCATTCCAGTCGGCGAGGCGGGGATAATTATCGACCAACCATCCGAACGCAGTCTGCACGATGGTGAAGGCGGAAGCCGCCTGCATCACCTGGCCGAGCGTCATGCTGCCATCGAGGAATTTCGGCGCGCACAACAGCAGCGGCACCACGGGTGCAATGAGGTTCGATCCCTGCGATACCAGCGTGGTGCGCATATGTTGGCCGGCGAGCCGCGCCCATTGCCGCAACACTTTTGTAAAGGTCTTGTCGATGCCGTCGCGTTCTTCCTCCTCGCCGCCGAGCAGCGCGATGCTCTCGCCGTTCTCGCGCACGCGGGTCAACGTGTAGCGATATTCGGCTTCGGCCTGGTTCTTGTCTTCGGACACCTGCACGAAGCGGCGTCCGATCGTCATGATCGCACCCGATGCAATCGCGGCGTAGAGGATGGCGGCGATGACGAGGAAGCCGGGAATGGTGATGGTCGATCCTGCAACGGTCACCGTCAGCGCGCCGCCGATGGTCCAGAGCACGACGATGAAGGTTACCGCCGACAGAAACGCCGAGGTCACGCCGGCGATAAAATCCACCGGCGATTCGGTGGCGACCCGCAAATCCTCGGCGATGCGATATTCCGGATTTTGATGGTCGCCACTGACGAGGTTGAGTTGGTAATAGCGGCCATTGGCCAGCCAGCGCGTCATCACGGAGTTGGTGAGCCAGGCGCGCCAGCGGCGCTGGATGCCCATCCGCGCGAACACCTGCGCCACGCCAAGCAGCACGCTGCCGATCGCGAGCGGAAAAAACACCGCGGTGAGATAGTATACGGTCGCGGAATCGCGCTTCTCGATGGCGTCGAAGATCGCCCGGTTCCAGACATTGATGCCGTATTGAAAGCCGACATTGGCGACGATCAGGATCAAGGAGTCCGATCGTAAACAGCCACGCCAGCCGGTCGCCGTTCTTGCTCCAATATCCGCGCGCGCTGATCCAGAACCGCGTCAGCAGATAATCCTTGCGGGCCTGCTCGGCCTCTTCCGGCGATAATTCCGGATCGGGCTCGACGACCTCCGGTGGCGGCGGTTCGACGTGATCGCCGTCTTCGGTGGTGACATCTGCGAATTCTGATTTTCGGTCGGAATCCGGCTCCTTCGCGGGAGATTTCTTGGCGGACGGCTTGGACTTTACTTTGGATGTGGCCATGGCCGGTAACGTCAGGAAAATCAGAAGGTTCCATGACGGTCCCGCGCCGCATCATGGCCGGTTCGCAAGGCCCCGTCGGGATCAAGGTCTCGTTCAGGACGATGCCGGCGTCGCATTGGCGCGCTGCGCCGGCCGCCGTCGGCCAATCCGGTGCAGCAGACGCGAAAGCTGCTCGATCGAATAGGGCTTTTGCAACAGCTCGAAACCGTAACTGCCGTTCTCCGACAGCACGTGGCTGTAGCCGCTGGCGAGTACGACCGGCAGACCGGCATAGTGGCGGCGGATTTCCTGGGCGAGTTCGATGCCGGTCATTCCGGGCATAACGACATCGGTGAACACCACGTCGAAACGATCGGCGTTGAAGGCCAGCTCTTCGAGCGCGTGGGTGGCATTGCCTGCCAGCATGGCGCTGTAGCCGAGTTCGGCCAGCGCGTCGGCGGCAAATTTCCCGACCTCGGCATTGTCCTCGACCACGAGCACCGACATGCCCGTTCCCTCGATCGGCGGCGCGTCTTCCGCCGGCATCTGCGGGAAACGGCCGTCGCCGGCCGCACGCGGCAAATACAGCGTGAATATGCTGCCCTTGCCTATTTCGCTGGTGACGACCACTTCGCCGCCGGATTGCTTGGCGAAGCCGAACACCTGCGACAGGCCAAGCCCGGTCCCTTGGCCGACCTCCTTGGTGGTGAAGAACGGCTCGAAAATGCGTCCGAACTGCTCTTGCGGAATTCCGGTGCCGGTATCCTCGACCGACACCGCGACATAGCCCCGAGGGTTGCCGGATGGCGCGGCGGCGCCGGGCAATCCGGCGGTGGTGCGAACGCCAATCGTGAGCCTGCCCTCGCCGTCCATGGCGTCGCGCGCGTTGACGGCGATGTTGATCATGGCGGTCTCGAACTGGAGCGGCGTCGGCGTTGATGAAGCAGGGTTCGTCCGGCCCCTGGGTGGCGATCTCGATGCGCGGGCCGATCAGCGTGCCGATCATTTCGGTGAGGACAAGGACGCTTTGGCCGACGTCGAACAGTTCCGGCTTCAAGGTCTGACGCCGCGCGAACGCCAGCAATTGGCCCGTCAGTCTGGCAGCGCGCGTCACGGTGTCCGAGATCGCGTCGATGTAGCGCAGCCGCCGCGGCTCCGGCAGATCCGGCCGCCGCAACAGATCGACCGAGGCGCGGATCACCGTGAGCAAATTGTTGAAGTCATGGGCAACGCCGCCGGTGAGCTGCCCCAGCGCTTCCAGCCGCTGGCCATGTCTCAGCGCTTCCTCGGCCTCGAGCCGCCGGTCGGCTTCGGCATAGAGGTGCCGCGTCCGCCGCAACGCGGATGCGAGCAGCACAAACAGCAGCGCGGTGGCGGGTGCGCCGAAGATCAGGTGCTGGCTCATGGTCGAGAGCCAGCGCGCGCGGATCGGTCGATGTCTCAAGGCCGGCGCTGATGTAAATCGGATATTCGGCGAGCCGTTGATATCCGAGCCGGCGTTCGATGCCGTCGGCCGGCGATTTCAGGGTCATGAGGCCGGCATTGGGGTTCGCGGCGATCTTTTGCCCGGCCGGGCCATTGCGGTCGAGGCGCAGCTCGCGATCGAGGGCAGGGAAGCGGGCCAGCACGGTGCCGTCGGTCAGGCCGAGCGCAAAGAAGCTGCCGGGCTCGCGGCCGATCCGGGCGTAGAAATTCTCGAAATATTCCGGCAGCACGGAAGCCTGGATCACGCCGGCGAAGCTGCCGTCCTCGTTCGAGCGGCGGCGGCTGACGCCGAAGAACGCCGCGCCCTGATAGGGTGGCCGCGGTTTCAATCCGTCGCCGATGTAAGTCCCGATATCGCCGGCGATATGGGCCTTGAAATAATTCCGGTCGGAGAAATCGATGTCGGGGGCCGGCACCACCAGGCTATTGACCAGCGCACGGCCGTTGGCGTCGAAAATCCATGCGGATTTTACCTGCGGCAGCGAATCGGCGAGCTGCTTCAGCCGCAGATGCAGCGTTTGCTCGCGGGAAACAATGCCGGCATCGGGAATGCCGTGGATGATTTCGGCGATCTCCGACAGGCTGCGGTCAATGGTCTCGAACACCTTCAATGCATGTTCGTGGACGACGTCCAGCGACCGTTCGATTTCGCGATCGGCGGTTTCGTTGATCGAGACCCAGGAAACGGCGGAAGCGAAGACAAACAGCGTCAGCGGGAGGGCCAGCGACGCGACCATCATCCATTGCAACAGTCTTAGCGAATTGCGTTGTGCCGTCTGCACGGGCGCTCCGACTCACCGCCGACCTTACTGCAATCCGATACCGGTAATAAAGCGGAGAGGGAGAGTCCGGTGCTTGCAGTTTGCGTAAAATTTGCACGGATCAATCCGGGTCGCGGTGAACGGCGTGGCGGCGTTTCCAGCCCGTAATCATCGAGCGCACCAGATTTTCTCCCTGCAGCACGGACATCCAGAGGACGCCGAGCACATGCAGCAGCACCAGGATCATGACCGCGTCGGAAGAATAGGCATGGGTGTCTTCAACCCACCAAACGCCGAAGAACCGCACCGTGACCTGCATCCAGCCGGTGATGGTTGAAATTGCGAGCAGCAGCAGTACGGCCACCAGCATGGCGGCGCCCGCGGGATTGAGGCCGAGGTACCGGCCGGTCTTTCCGTGTCTCATATCCCGGAGATATTGCCGCATGGCACGGAGCCGCCGGCCGAGCGTTCGGAATCGCGAATAGCGGGTGCCGAGAAAGCCCCAGCCCAACCTGAATATGATCAGCCCGAGCACGATGTAGCCGGCGAACCGATGGAGGCTGTCGTATTTATTCGGCGTGAACCAGGCGATCACCACGAAGAACGCCAGCGCCCAGTGAAAGGCGCGGAGCGGCCAATCCCATACGAGAACCGGCTCCGGCGCGTTCGAGCGCGCTGGAACTGGCGAGACGGCGGGTCGCTGCTCTTGAGAAGGCTTCTGCAAGCGCGACGGATTACCTGGCAGTTATGCAGATTATTTGGCGATGGTATGCTTCAGGCTGAGGTCTTCCGGGCTGTAAAACAGCTCAAACAGCTTGCCTTCCTTGACGCCATAAACCTCGTAGCACGAGCCTTCGATCTTGGAGCGGCGTACTTCGTAACCAAGCGCCTTGGCCTTGGCTTCGGCTTCGCTCGCCGGCTTCCACGATGCCTTGTCGAGCTTGGTGCAGTCCTTGTAACCGTCGGCGAGCGCCGGTGCGGCGGCCAACACGCCGAACGACATTGCACACACGGCCGAAGCCTTGACGAACGCTTTCATAAAAAGTCTCCCTCTACCAGAAATGCAACCGCGAAACCGATCGCGTCGCGCGTGGGCGAAGGAAGCAATATCGCCGGCGATGTCAACGAAAGCGTTGTAATGCCAACGCCTTAGAGCAATTCCAATGTACGCGAAGTGCTTGTGATTCCGCGCATGTAAACGGTCCGGCACGCTTCCGCGGCCTTACGTCTCAGCACGCCATTGGCGACAGAGCGGCAGCCTAGATCTGCCGCTCGACCAACTTCATCTTGAGCTCGGCGATCGCTTCCGAGGGATTGAGGCCCTTCGGGCAGGCCTTGGCGCAGTTCATGATGGTGTGGCAGCGATAGAGCCGGAACGGGTCTTCGAGATTGTCGAGCCGCTCGCCGGTGGCTTCATCGCGCGAATCCTTGACCCAGCGCGTCGCCTGCAGCAGCGCGGCGGGGCCGAGGAATCGCTCGCTGTTCCACCAATAGCTCGGGCACGAGGTCGAGCAGCAGGCGCACAGGATGCATTCGTAGAGACCGTCGAGCTTTTCGCGGTCTTCGTGGCTCTGCTTCCATTCCTTCTGCGGCGTCGGCGTGGTCGTCTTCAGCCACGGCTCGATCGAAGCATATTGCGCGTAGAAATTGGTCAGGTCGGGCACCAGGTCTTTTACGACCGGCTGGTGCGGCAGCGGATTGATCTTGACCGCGCCTTCCTTCACGTCGTGCATCGACTTGGTGCAGGCCAGCGTGTTCTGGCCGTCGATGTTCATGGCGCAGGAGCCGCAGACGCCTTCGCGGCAGGAGCGGCGGAAGGTCAGCGTCGGGTCGATGTGGTTCTTGATCCAGATCAGGCCGTCCAGCACCATCGGGCCGCAATCATTGGTGTCGATATGATAGGTGTCGACGCTCGGATTTTTGCCGTCGTCCGGATTCCAGCGATACACCTTGAACTCGCGCGTCTCGGTCGCGCCCGCCGGCTTCGGCCAGGTCTTGCCGCCGGTGATCCTGGAATTTTTCGGGAGCGTGAATTCAGCCATTGTTCTGCCTTTCGGTTCAATCCGGGTCGATGCGTCGGGCATCGAAGCGCGAAGCGCGTCCGCACTCGCAAATCGGCAATCCATCCACCTTTGAAGATGGAGGTGCTGGTCACTGGTTGGAGCCAGCCCGGAATGACGTTTGCCTGCATGCACGCTTCAATACACCCGCGCCTTTGGCGGGATGTACTGCACGTCGTTCGTCATCGTGTAGTCGTGCACCGGGCGATAATCGATCGCGCTCTTGCCGCTTTCGTCGATCCACGCCAGCGTGTGCTTCATCCAGTTCTTGTCGTCGCGCTCGGCGAAATCCTCGCGGGCATGCGCGCCGCGGCTCTCGGTGCGGTTCGCGGCCGAATCCATCGTCACGACCGCCTGCACGATCAGATTGTCGAATTCGAGCGTTTCGATCAGGTCGGAATTCCAGACCAGCGAACGGTCGGAGGTCGAGACGTCGCCGATACCGCCATGCACCTTGTGGATCAGGTTCTGGCCTTCGTGCAGGATCTCGCCGGTGCGGAACACCGCGCAATTGTTTTGCATCACATGCTGCATGCTGTCGCGCAATTTTGCGGTCGGCGTGCCGCCGGAGGCATAGCGATAATGATCGAGCCGGCCGAGCGCCTTGTCGGCGGAGCCGGCAGGCAGTTCCGGCTGCTTGCCGTTCGTGGTCAGCTTTTCGGCGCAACGCAGCGCCGCTGCGCGGCCGAACACCACCAGGTCGATCAGCGAATTGGAGCCGAGCCGGTTGGCGCCATGCACGGAGACGCAGGCGGCTTCGCCGAGCGCCATCAGGCCGGGCACGGTGGCGTTGTCGTCGCCGTTCGTCTTGGTCAGCACTTCGCCGTGATAATTGGTGGGGATGCCGCCCATGTTGTAGTGCACGGTCGGCAGGATCGGGATCGGCTCGCGGGTGACGTCGACATTGGCGAAAATCTTCGCCGATTCGGAAATGCCCGGCAGCCTTTCCTGCAGCACCTTGGGATCGAGATGATCGAGGTGCAGATAGATGTGGTCTTTCTTCTTGCCGACGCCGCGGCCTTCGCGGATCTCGATGGTCATCGCGCGCGAAACCACGTCGCGGGAGGCGAGGTCCTTGGCGGAGGGAGCATAGCGCTCCATGAATCGCTCGCCTTCGGAATTGACGAGATAGCCGCCTTCGCCGCGGGCGCCCTCGGTGACGAGGCAGCCCGACCCGTAGATGCCGGTCGGATGGAATTGCACGAACTCCATGTCCTGCAGCGGCAGGCCGGCACGCAGCGCCATCGCGCCGCCGTCGCCGGTGCAGGTGTGCGCCGAGGTGCAGGAAGCGTAGGCGCGGCCGTAGCCGCCGGTCGCCAGGATCGTGGTCTGGGCGCGGAATCGGTGCAGCGTGCCGTCGTCGAGCTTCAGCGCGATCACGCCGCGGCAGACACCCTGGTCGTCCATGATCAGGTCGATGGCGAAGAACTCGATGTAGAATTCGGCGGCGTGGCGCAGCGCCTGGCCGTACATCGTGTGCAGCATGGCATGACCGGTGCGGTCGGCGGCGGCGCAGGTGCGTTGCGCCTGGCCCTTGCCGTATTCCAGCGTCATGCCGCCGAACGGGCGCTGATAGATCTTGCCGTCCTCGGTGCGCGAGAACGGCACGCCCCAGTGCTCGAGCTCGTAAACGGCTTCGGGCGCGTTGCGGACCATGTATTCGATGGCGTCCTGGTCGCCGAGCCAGTCCGACCCCTTGACGGTGTCGTACATGTGCCAGCGCCAGTCGTCCGGATGCATGTTGCCGAGCGAGGCCGAGATGCCGCCCTGGGCTGCGACCGTGTGCGAGCGGGTCGGAAACACTTTTGTGATGCAGGCGGTGCGCAGGCCGGCTTCGCTGCAGCCGACCACGGCGCGCAAGCCGGCGCCGCCGGCGCCAACCACCACGACGTCATAGGTGTGGTCTTCGATCGGATAGGCTTTTCCGTTGGTGGCAGGACTACTTCCAATTCCGCCACCGCCATTGGTGGCCTTGCCGTTACCCTGAGTAGCCGTTCCTTGAGCCGCCATGGGCTATACTCCCGATGACAATTTCAGAATGGCGTAGATCGAGGCCAGCGCCACGGCGATACAGAAGAAGTTGTTGGCCATCACGCTGGCGAGCTTCACCTTCTCGTTATGCACATAGTCCTCGATCACGACCTGCATGCCGATCTTCATGTGCCAGGCGCTGGCAATGATGAACAGCAACAGGATGATCGCGATCGGCGGCGAGCCGAGGATTTGCGCGGCGCCGGCCTGGTTGCGGCCGATCAGCATCAGCACGATCACGATGACGGGCACGATCAGAAGCGTCATCGCCACCGCGGTGAGGCGCTGGCGCCAGAAATCGGAGGTGCCGGAATGCGAGGCGCCGAGCGCGCGGACGCGCGCGAGCGGCGTGCGCATCGAGGGTGATTTCGGCTCGGTCATCGGCCGCCTCCGATCGTATAGGCGACGATCCACACCAGCACGGTCAGCGAAATCCCGCCGATCAGCGCGCCCCAGGTCAAGCCTTCGCGCTCACTGGCCTTGAAGCCGTAGCCGAGGTCCCAGACGAAATGCCTGATGCCGCTGAGCAGGTGATGCAGCAGCGCCCAAGTGTAGCCGAACACGATCAGCCGGCCGATGAAACTGCCGGTAAAGGCCTGCACATGGGCATAGGCGGTGGGGCCGGAAGCCGCCGCGATCAGCCACCAGGCCAGCAGCAGGGTGCCGAAATACAGCGCCACGCCGGTGGCGCGGTGGACGATGGACAGCGCCATCGTCAGCGTCCAGCGATAGGTCTGCAGATGCGGTGAAAGCGGTCGTTCGATCCTGGCGGTCATCGGTGGCTTTGAAAGTTGGCGGGGCCTTGGTGCGGCCCATCGGGGATCGCGGTAGAGCTAATTCTATTTACGAAGTCGAAACACGCGAGCGCAACGACCAAAATCAGCAATAGCGAATGGCGGTTCATACCTATGGGGGAGGCCTGCAATTGCAGGCGTTGACAAAGCTATGCGACGGCTCCTTGGCTGGTATACCTGAAGCACGATTCATGAACGCGCTTGCGTGGCGCACCGGAGAGAAGGAAACCGACGGATGGCAATCGCCGGGCTTAATGGCGCCGAGCTTGTCGAGCTGGCGCTGATGCTTGTCGCGGTGGGCGCAGTGTCGGGGTTTTTCGCCGGCATTTTCGGCATCGGCGGCGGCGCGATCCTGGTGCCGGTGTTCTACGAATGCTTCCGCCTTGCCGGCGTGCCGCTGGAGGTGCGGATGCCGCTCTGCATCGGCACCTCGCTCGCCATCATCATCCCGACCTCGATCAGCTCTTTCCGTGCCCATTACGCCCGTGGCGCGGTCGATATGGGCATTCTCAAGCTCTGGTGGCTGGCGATCGTGATCGGCGTCGCCGCCGGCAGCATCACGGCGCGCTACGCGCCGGAGCGGCTGTTCAAGATCGTGTTCGTCTGCGTGGCATGGTCCGCCGCCGCCCGGCTGCTGCTGGCGCGGGATAACTGGAAATTCGGCGACGACGTTCCGAAGGGGCCGTTGATGCGGCTCTATGGCTTCTTCATCGGGCTGCTGTCGACGCTGATGGGCGTCGGCGGCGGCCTGTTCGCGAACCTGCTGATGACGTTCTATGGCCGGCCGATCCACCAGGCGGTCGCGACCTCGTCGGCGCTCGCGGTCTTGATCTCGATCCCCGGCGCGCTCGGCTATGTCTATGCCGGCTGGCCGGTAGCCGCGCGCTATCCTGACGTGGCCGCGCTGCAATTGCCGTTCGCGCTCGGCTACGTCTCGCTGATCGGCGCGCTTCTGGTGATGCCGACCAGCCTGCTGGTCGCCCCGCTCGGGGTGCGCGCCGCGCATGCGATGTCGAAGCGGATGCTGGAGATTGCGTTCGGCAGCTACCTGTTCATTGTCGGCAGTCGGTTTGTGATAAGCCTGCTGTAAGCGCCGTAAAAACTTCGTCGTCCCGGCCTTGAGCCGGGACCCATAACCACAGGAGCGAGTGGTTAGAAAACAGGCCGTCGAACAGCGTCTCTCGCAACAAGGGCCGCAGCGTATGGGTCCCGGCTCAAGGCCGGGACGACAACGGCTACTTCGCGTAGATCCTGGCGTAGGTATCCCGCAAAATATTCTTCTGCACCTTGCCCATGGCGTTGCGCGGCAGATCGTCGACGATGAAGACGCGCTTGGGCATCTTGAATTTCGCCAGCCGCCCGTCGAGCGCCTTCAGCACGCGAAGCCTCATCGACCTCGGCGCCCTTGTTGCAGACCACGACCGCGGTGACGCCTTCGCCGAAATCGGCGTGGGGCACGCCGATCACGGCGGATTCCACCACGCCCGGCATGGCGTCGATCTCGCTTTCGATCTCTTTCGGATAGACGTTGAAGCCGCCGGAGATCACGAGATCCTTGCCGCGGCCGAGAATGTGCACATAGCCCTGGCCGTCGATCTTGCCGAGATCGCCGGTGACGAAGAAGCCGTCGTCGCGGAATTCGGCTTTGGTTTTTTCCGGCATCCGCCAGTAGCCCTTGAATACGTTCGGGCCCTTGACCTCGATCATGCCGATCGTGTCGCGCGCGAGCTCCTTGCCGGATTCGGGATCGGTCACGCGCACGGAGACGCCGGGCAGCGGATGGCCGACGGCGCCGGGGACGCGGTCGCCGTCATAGGGGTTCGAGGTGTTCATGTTGGTTTCGGTCATGCCGTAGCGTTCGAGCACGGCGTGGCCGGTGCGCGCGGACCATTCGCGATGGGTGTCGGCGAGCAGCGGCGCCGAGCCCGAAATGAACAGCCGCATATGTTTGGTCGATTCTTTCGTCAGCGCCGGGCTTTGCAGCAGCCGCGTATAGAAGGTCGGCACGCCCATCAGCACGGTGGCGCGCGCCATCAGCTTGATGATCAGCTCCGGATCGAATTTCGGCAGGAAGATCATCGAGGCGCGCGCGAACAGCGTCACGTTGCTCGCCACGAACAGGCCGTGGGTGTGATAGATCGGCAGCGCGTGGATCAGCACGTCCTTGTCGGTGAAGCGCCAATAGTCGACGAGGCTGTAGGAATTCGACGCGAGATTGTCATGCGTCAGCATCGCGCCCTTGGAACGGCCGGTGGTGCCTGATGTATAGAGGATTGCGGCGAGGTCGTCGTTTGTGCGCGCGACCGTGGCAAAGTCCGCATTCGCCTTCGCGGCAGCGTCCGTCAGCGATCCCTTGCCGTCGGCATCCAGCGTTTCGACCTTTGCGCTGACTTTGGCCGCGATCGCGCCGATGCCGTCGGCTTTCGCGGGGTCGCACACCACCAGCGACGGCTCGGCGTCGGAGATGAAGTATTCGAGTTCGTTCAGCGTATAGGCGGTGTTGAGCGGCAGATACACCGCGCCTGCGCGCACCGCTGCAAGATAAAGGATCAGGCCCGGCACGGATTTCTCGGTTTGCGCGGCAACGCGATCGCCGGGCTTGACGCCGCGGGACACCAGCACATTCGCCATCTGGCCGGCGCGGGCGATCAGATCGCCATAGCTGATGCGCGTGCCGTCGAGCATCTCGATCGCAAGCCGCGAGGGATCGTCGAGATCGTCGAACAGGCGGGAAAACAGGTTGGCGTTGGTGGTCGTGTTCATGCAACATTCCCTGGGGGGCGATAGCCGAAATTTCGCTGGCTGGAATAGCAAAAAGGCCCTTCACAAAGCAACGGAGACAGTTTGCATGTCAAATAGCGGGAAACGCGTGGCCTGGGTAACGGGCGGTGGCAGCGGGATTGGCGAGGCGGGTGCGGAGGCGCTGGCGGCGGACGGCTGGATCGTGGTGGTTTCGGGGCGGCGGAAGGACGCGCTGGACCAAGTGGTCGCCAATATCACCAAAAAAGGCGGTAAGGCCGAGGCGCTCCCGCTCGATGTCAGCAACAAGGCGGACGTGAACAAGGCCGCGGATCAGATCCTGGCGAAACACGGCCGGATCGACCTCCTGGTCAACAGCGCCGGCCTCAACGTGCCGAAGCGAAGCTGGGCCGATATGGAACTGGAAGGCTGGGACAAACTAGTCGAGATCAATCTCAACGGCGTGCTCTATTGCATGCGCGCGGTCCTGCCCGCGATGCGCAAGCAAAAAGACGGCTGCATCATCAATGTCGCGTCCTGGGCTGGCCGTCACGTCTCGAAAATGCCGGGGCCGGCCTACACCACCACAAAGCATGCGGTGCTGGCGCTGACCCACTCCTTCAACATGGACGAATGCGTCAACGGCCTGCGCGCCTGCTGCCTGTCGCCCGGCGAAGTCGCGACCCCGATCCTGAAACTGCGGCCGGTGGTGCCGTCAGAGGCAGAGCAGGCCAAAATGCTGCAGCCCGAAGATTGCGGCCGCACCATCGCCTTCGTCGCCAGCATGCCGCCGCGCGTCTGCATGAACGAGATCCTGATCAGCCCGACGCATAATCGCGGATTCATTCAGATGCCGCACAACAGGGATTAGCGGCGCAGGGTGGACACAGCGAAAGCGTGCCCACCATCTTAGGCGGGCGCGGCGCCGGAGCGCCTTTGCCCGCCCTACAGTTCTTTTGTCACGGCAACACCGGTTATGCCGGCAACCGCGGCTTGGTAGCGCGATATGCGGCCCTCGCTGACATCGTCGACCACCAATGGCTCAGCTTGGGCTGCTTCTTCAGGAGGGCATCGCCATCTTCCGCCATCGCGAAGTATCCGATCATCGGCGCCAGATGGATGTCAGCCAAGGATATGTCGGGACCGCAGAGATATTCGGTGTCGGCAACAAGCCGCTCCAACGCGGCAAGCACCGTAGGCGCCGCCGCCAAACCCTTTTGTACCTCTGCGGCGTCCGACGGGTGCCCAAGGAGAGGCCGAAAGACGCGATGGGAAAATACCTGACGCACCATCGGCCAGTAAACGTAGCTGTCAATGACGGAGAGGAATTGGTTGCAGCGGGCGCGATGGCGCGGGTCCGTCGGCTGCAGACTACGACCAGGGAATGCCTCATCGACGTAGCGCGTGATCGCGCCGGTCTCGTACACCTGAAACTTGTCGTGAACAAGTGTCGGCACGCGTTTGAAGGGGTGAAGCGCCAGATAGCTTTCAGGGACATCGGGTGCGAACGGATTGACCTCGATCCAGTGGTAGCCCTCGCCCTTTTCTTCGAGTGCGAGACGCGCGATCCAACTGTAAACACTGTAGTGGTAACCGTATAATTCGACCGTCATTGTAGTGCTCCGAAGCCGGCCTCGTAGGGTGGGCAAAGCGACTTGTCCGCCGTAGCTCGAAGAGCGAAGGCGGAAGCCTGCCCACCATCCTTCGTATCAGTTCAAATGGTAATGGTGGGCACGGCGCAAGCGCGCCTTTGCCCACCCGACCGCTCTTCTCACACGATGATTTCGTTCAGCTCCTTGCCGGAATGCTCCGGCACCATCATCGTCACGCCGATCGCCATCGCGACCATCAGCACGGGAATGCAGAGGAACGACAGCGCGAACGATCCGCTGTGCTGCTGCAGGGCTACGGTGACGAACGGAAACAGCACGAAGCCGACGAAATAGGCGATCGCCCACACCACGCCGTTGGCCGCGCCTCTGATCCGCGTCGGGAACACTTCGGCGGTCAGCGTCGTGCTCGGTCCCCAGAAGCCGAGGAAGCCAAAGCTCCAGGCCAGACCAAAGATCCACAGCAGCAGATGGTTTTCGGTATAGACCCAAAGCGTCATGAAGATCGCGCCCTCGATCAGCGTCACCACGAACGCCAGCCGCCGGCCGATCTTGTCGGCGAGCCAGCCTGCCACGCAGAGGCCGAGGAATCCGGAGATGCCCCAGAACACGTAGAACAGGCTGTATTCGGCGGTCGTCCAGTGCTTTTCGGTCGCGAGATAAAGCGGCATCCAGCCGCCGACGGTGCCGAAAATGCAGGTGCTGCAGCACGCCACGAACAACGCCACCAGCGTGGCGGGCAGCACGTCCGGCAAAAACACCTGGCGGATGCCGACCGATTTGGCTTTTCCGAACCATGCGCTGTCTTCGTCGCTGACGCGGTCGCCGCGCGACAGGGTTTCCGAGATGCGCTGCTTGCGGTCCTGCGCGCGCACCCAATAGGGCGATTCCGGACAGGTGGCGCGCACGTAGATCGCAAGCAGTGCGATCACGCCCGGCACCATGACCGCGATACGCCAACCGTAATTGGCGGCAACCAACCCGGTGATGCCGCCGGCGAGCGACGCGCCGAGGCACCAGGTCGAGCGCGTAATGCTGATCACGCGTCCGCGCAGCCGCGCCGGCCAGGTCTCCGCCACCAGCATCGATCCGAGCGACCATTCGCCGTTCAGCGCGAAGCCGACCATCGAGCGTGCGATCACGAAAGTGGCGAAGGTCGGCGACATGGCTGCGACCGGCATCAACAGCGAGAACAGCGCGATGTTGACGGCGAGAAGCGTGCGACGCCCGAGCCGGTCGGACAGCCACGGCCAGAAATACAGTCCGGCTATGCCGAAGAACAAGGCGATCTGCAGGCCGGAACGATATTCGGGAACCGTGAGCGCGAATTCCTTGATCACCAGAGGCGAGATCAGCGCGAAGATCACGCCGTCCATGCCGTCAAAGCCCCAGCCGAGCGCGTTGGCGCTCGCGATATGCCAATGCGTTTTGGTGACCTCGCCGCTTCCGGCGACGGCGCGATAATTGGCGTATTGAAGATGCTTCTGTTCGAGCGGTCCAACTTCTCCGCCCGCAGGACTTGCCGCAGGTGCGGCCAGTCCATCTGCCGTGATGCTGCTCATGTCGCCCTCCCGGATCGCGCCGCACCGTTGACGGCGCTTTTTTGCCGGCATCCTTTGCGCGCGGTGCCGGGATGCTTCAGGCTGGACTAACTCCGGGATTGCAGCAAGCAGATTGCTCGCGGCGGTGCACGCGTCATTTCCGTGCAATGGAAATATGAATCCGTAAAGCTTGCGTCGTCGCTGCGAATGCTGCCGCACGGCTTTGCCACGAAAATAGTTTCAGGCATCACGATAATTTATTCGCCGAAACCGCAGCGGAAACCTCCCGTAGCTCGGCCCAACGACGACGATCCGGTCAATCGACCCGCGCCGTTGTTTTCATCGCCGGCGGATACCCGCCGGCCAGCTCAATCATCGGGAGAAGATCCATGTCGAAGCATATTGCACTTCTGTCCGCCGCCGCGCTCGGCGCGCTGGCGCTCACTGCGACCATCACCGCGCCGGTCAGCGCGCAGGAAAAGACCGTGATGGTCGGCGGCGCCGCGATGTTCCCCTCCAAGAACATCGTTCAGAACGCCGTCAACTCCAAGGACCACACCACGCTCGTCGCCGCGGTGAAGGCTGCCGGCCTGGTCGGAACTCTGGAAAGCAAGGGCCCCTTCACGGTGTTCGCGCCGACCAATGCGGCGTTCGGCAAGCTGCCGGCCGGCACCGTCGATTCGCTGGTGAAGCCCGAGAACAAGGCGACCCTGACCAAGATCCTGACCTACCACGTGGTGCCCGGCAAGCTCGAGGCTTCCGACCTGACCGATGGCAAGAAGCTCAAGACCGCCGAAGGTGAGGAACTGACCGTCAAGAAGGCCGACGGCAAGGTGATGATCATCGACGCCAAGGGTGGTTCGTCGACGGTGACGATCTCGAACGTCAACCAGTCGAACGGCGTGATCCATGTGGTCGATACCGTGCTGATGCCGGCGACGTGACACCAAACGGGCCTGTTTAGTCCCGAACAGGACGCGCGAACGGCGAGCCGGGGCAACCCGGCTCGCTATTTTGTGACCGCGATAGGCCCCCATGCGGCAATTTGATAATACGTATAGGAGTAACGGAAATCCGGTTCCGGGCGTATAAGCCGGTATCGAACTGCAAGCGACGGATCAGCCATGTCGAGCCTAGTTGTCAGCGACGAGCACGCCACGCCCACCACGGCGAAAGATCATTCAGCCGGCCTGGGTGCGGGCCCTGCACTGGACCAACGCCGTCGCGATGGTCCTGATGATCATGTCGGGATGGCAGATCTACAACGCCTCGCCGCTGTTCAACTTCCGCTTCGCCAGCAGCCTCACGCTGGGCGGCTGGCTCGGCGGCGCGCTGCTCTGGCATTTTGCCGCGATGTGGCTGTTGATGGTCAACGGCCTGATCTATCTGGCGCTTGGATTTGCCACCGGCCGCTTCCGCAAGAAGCTGCTGCCGATCACCCCTGGCGGCGTGATCGCCGATACCAAGGCGGCGCTTACCGGCAAATTGTCCCACGAGGATCTGAGCAAATACAATTACGTGCAGAAGCTGCTCTATGCCGGCATCATCGTCGTCGGTGTCGTCATCGTGCTGTCGGGCCTGTCGATGTGGAAGCCGGTGCAGTTGCAATGGCTGACGGCGCTGTTCGGCGGCTACGACGCTGCGCGTTACGTCCACTTCGTCTGCATGGCCGCCATTTGCGGTTTCCTGGTGGTGCATGTCGCACTGGCGCTTCTGGTGCCGAAGAGCCTGCGCGCCATGATCATCGGACGCTAGAGCATGATCCGGAAAAGTGGAATCCGGTTTTCCGTGCTCAAGAATAGATTTGGAGAAACATGATGGGCCGCATGCGCAACCTGCTGATTCCCGGCGTCGACAAGAAATTGCTGGTGAGAGACGCGGTGAAGGCGATGCCGGATCTCACGCGCCGCCGCTTCATCTCCGGCGGCGCCAGCCTCGGTGCGCTGACGCTGCTGACCGGCTGCGACGTGTCGGACAGTTTCTCGGCCGAGGAAATGCTGAAAAAGATTTCGAAATTCAATGACGGCGTGCAGGCGTGGATGTTCAATCCCGATGCGATGGCGCCGACGTTTCCGGAAAGCGCGATCACCAAAGCCATTTCCGTTCAACGCCTATTACGACATCGACGACGCACCCGAGGTCGACGGCAAGACGTGGAAGCTCGAAGTGCGCGGGCTGGTCGAGAACAAGAAGCCGTGGACTCTGGAAGAGCTGTACAAGCTGCCGCAGGTCAAGCAGGTCACGCGCCATATCTGCGTCGAGGGCTGGAGCGCGATCGGCAGCTGGACCGGCACGCCGCTGCGCGATTTCCTGAAACTGGTCGGCGCCGATACGCGCGCGAAATATGTCTGGTTCCAGTGCGCCGACAAGGAAGGCTACAACTCACCGCTCGACATGCGCACCGCGCTGCATGCGCAGACCCAGATGACCTTCAAATTCGGCGACGAGATATTGCCGATCGCCTACGGTTTCCCGATGAAGATCAGGGTGCCGACCAAGCTCGGCTTCAAGAACCCGAAATACGTGATCTCGATGGAAGTCACCAACGACTACAAGGGCGGTTTCTGGGAAGACCAGGGGTATAATTCGTTCAGCGGGAGCTGACGCGCAGCGTCATCTCGAGATCCCCGAATTCGATGCTGACGCATCGCTCCGGAATGACTCGGGGCTCGATGTCTCAAGGTTTGGCCGTCAGCTTCCGCTGAAACGCCGACAGAATGGCCCCCGCCGCCAGCATCGCCGCCGAGACGTTCAGCGCAAACGACAGGCTGCCCATTGCATCCGTGATGGCGCCGACCACGAGCGGTCCGAGCGTCTGGCCGATCCCGAAGGAAATCGTCATCGCCGCAATCGCGGTCGGCCAGGCCGATGGCGGATAATTGAAGCGCACGAAGGCGGTGGTCGATCCGACCACCGCGAAGAAGGCGACGCCGAACACCAGCGCCGACAGCGCCAGCAGCCAGACGGAATGTCCGAAGATCGGCATCGCCGCGCCGATCGCGTTGACGCCGAGAATGATCGTGGTGGCGAGGCCGCCGCGATCGAGCGCGAGCACGCGGCGCCAGACCCATGGCGTCAGGAACGCACTCAAGCCGATCAGGCTCCAGAACGCGCTCTGCGCCGCAGCGCCGCCGCCGGCGTCGCGGACATAGGCGATCATGAAGGTCATGTAGGCGATGTAGCCGGCGCCGAACAGGAAATAGCCGGCGAGATAGATCAGCACCGGCGCGATGGCGAATTTGGCCGACGCCGTCTCGGAGGTGGCGGCATCGGCGTCGAGCGGCGCCAGCAACAGCGGAACGGTCATGATGACAGCGAGCAGCGTCATCGCCCACCACACGATCCACCACGAGCCCGGCCCAAAGCCTTGCAGCACAAACGGCGCAACCAGTCCGGACGACAGGATGCCGAGCCCGGGCCCCGCGTAAAACAGGCTCAGCAGGAAATTCGCCCGTTCGGGGCGCGACTGCGCAACCGTTGCCGCCAGCGCGGCACCGCCGACAAATCCGGCCGCAGCGCCAAGCCCCGCCAACAGCCGCGCAAAACTCAGCACGAAGAAATTGCCTGACATCGCGCACAGTGCCAGCGACAGCACGCAGGCCAGTGTTCCCCAGCGCACTGACGCCGCCAGCCCGAAACGCTTGATCATCCGCGAGGCCAGCAGCGCGCCTGCCAGATAGCCGGCCGCGTTGATGGTGTTCATGAAGCCCGCCGCGGAATAGGACCAGCCAAGCGAATCGCGCATGTCCGGCAGCACCAGCGCATAGGCGAAGCGGCCGATGCCGAGACCGACGGTCGGGGCTAGCGACGCGATCAGAATCAGCCGCGCGGGATGCGGGTAGGGCGAGGGACGATCGGCGGTTTTCAAGCGATACTCCGGCAGGCCGGCTACTGTGGCAGGCAATGATGGATTTGCACAGCGCGCGGCGAGCAATGGTGTCTTGCTGATTGCGCAACATCAGCCGCAGCACCTGTGCGGAGCGCTCTTTGTCGCCTGCCGGACCGCCTTGCCAATCCGCTTCGGGGGCTTTAGCACTCCCGCGGATTTCCTCTCTTGTCATGCCCGGGCTCGACCCGGGCATCCATCGTCTTCAAGAAAGCTGGATTGCCGGGTCATTTTGTACGAATACGCGCTTCGCACTTTTGCCCGGCAATGACGACAAACGAAGCTCCGAGGTAACGAACCATGGCGACCCATAAACTGCTGCTTCTCCCCGGCGACGGCATCGGCCCCGAAGTGATGGGAGAGGTGAAACGCCTGATCGACTGGCTCAATGCGCAAGGCATTGCGCGTTTCGAAACCGAGCAGGGGCTGGTCGGCGGTTCGGCCTATGACGCGCACAAGGTCTCGATCAGCGAAGGCGACATGGCGAAGGCAACGGCTGCCGACGCCGTGATCTTCGGCGCCGTTGGCGGCCCGAAATGGGATAGCGTGCCCTACGAGGTGCGCCCCGAGGCAGGCCTGCTGCGGCTGCGCAAGGATCTCGGCCTGTTCGCCAATCTGCGCCCGGCGGTGTGCTATCCGGCGCTGGCGGATGCTTCCAGCCTGAAGCGCGAGGCGGTCGAAGGCCTCGACATCATGATCGTGCGCGAGCTCACCGGCGGCGTCTATTTCGGCGAGCCGAAAACCATCACCGATCTCGGCAACGGCCAGAAACGCGCCATCGATACCCAGGTTTACGACACCTACGAGATCGAGCGCATCGCGCGCGTCGCGTTCGATCTCGCGCGCAAGCGCCGCAACAAGCTGACCTCGATGGAAAAGCGCAACGTCATGAAATCGGGCGTGCTCTGGAACGAGGTGGTGACGCAGGTGCATGCGCGCGAATACAAGGACGTGACGCTGGAGCATCAGCTCGCCGATTCCGGCGGCATGAATCTGGTGAAGGCGCCAAAGCAGTTCGACGTCATCGTGACGGATAATCTGTTCGGCGACATGCTCTGCGATATCGCGGCGATGCTGACGGGATCGCTCGGCATGCTGCCCTCGGCCTCGCTCGGCGAGATCGACGCCAAGACCAAAAAGCGCCGGTCGCTGTTCGAGCCGGTGCACGGCTCGGCGCCCGATATCGCCGGAAAAGGCCTCGCCAATCCGATCGCGATGATCGCCTCGTTCGGCATGGCGCTGCGTTATTCGTTCGATATGGGCGCGCTCGCCGACAAGGTCGATGCCGCCATCGCAGCGGTGCTGGCGAGCGGGCTTCGTACCGCGGATATCAAGTCCGAAGGCACGACGGCTGCCAGTACGACCCAAATGGGCGAAGCGATTCTGAAGGAATTGCAGACGCTGCACGCGTAACCGCAGACGTCATAAAAGCAGAGCGTCATAAAAAATGCCCGGTCAAGACCGGGCATTTTCGTAAAAGCGGGCATCTTCGTAAAAGATTGTCGTCACCAATCGAGCAAGTTCCGCGGAAATCCACCCAAATCCGAGGGCGGGTTGAGCGGCTGGCGGTCGATCGGGCGGTTGTTGTTCTCGCGCGCGAACGTTGGGTACCCATACGGCGACGGGAACGCGTAGTCCTGGAATTTGCGGTCGCCCGGCAAGACTTCGGTGCCGGCATCGAGCCAGGAACGCGTGGTGATGTAGACGCGGGTGTTCGGCCCCTGCTGGTACGTGCGGTTCGGGCCGTTCGCCCCGTAATAGGGCCGGCCGTCCTTGTCATATTGCAGTTGACGCTTGGTCTGGGCGCTGGCCGAGGTGGCGCTGACAGCGACGACGGCCGCCGCGGCAAGCAACACCACGAGTTTGCTCGCAGCAGGGAATCTTGGGGTCATCGCATCCTCGTCATTGCGGCCCTCTCGGGCCGGCGGATCGCCACATCGGATTGGCACGCATTGTAGCCGCGCCAGATATATCGTCGCTAGGTCAATTGGGCCACACCGCCTGACAATAATGTCGCGGCGGAGCAAGAAGTTGCATGAATACCAGCATCTTGGCCGGGTTGTCGCCACAATTGCCGGCCGCTGCCGCAAGGCCGGCTGCGAGCTCAAAGAATTTCCCAAGAGATGTACAGGCGATGCCCCGGGGGATCAGAGGGCGCCGCGCAGGCGCGGGTTGCCGGCGCCGGTCAACCAATCTGTCGATAGGGCCGTCGCAGCCGAGGTTGCGCAATCGGTACGCCGGAGTTCGGCAATGGCGGGGCCGGATGATTCTGTTCGCCGCCAGGCCGGTAAATCTCAAGTTCGGCGACCGGCTTCTTGTCGCCATCACTCCAATGGCACACATCCTTGCGGCCCCCTTCGGGGTGCCGTAAAATCTCATAAGCATTTGTTTTATCTTGTAAATTTAACTGGCTGACTGCGAAGGCCGGCGACGAGCGGCCGGCCAGGCTCCAGCTTTCACCCCAGCTTTCCTTGGCGGCCGGCGCCATCGCGATGGCCTCAGGCAACTGGTTCCATGCGGCGATGCCGCCAATGGCGATCAGGGCCAGCACCATGAGATAGGCAATCAGGCGCGCCAGCGTGCCGCGGATTTCGTCGGCAGAGCTGGTCAGTACCGGATGAATTCTGGCGGTGAATTCTGGTCGTATAATGAGAATTGGCCGGACCGGCCGAAAACGAATGCATCAAACGCCCAAACTACGGTCTAACGTTGTCTTATGGGCGTTTCTCGCATAGAAGCGCTGCCTCTTCCCCTTCCGCTGAGAGCGGCGGGCAAGCATTTTTCTTCGGAGAGTGAACGATGGGTTACAAAGTCGCGGTGGTCGGTGCGACCGGCAATGTCGGGCGTGAAATGCTCAACATTCTCGACGAACGCAAATTCCCCGCCGACGAGGTCGTGGTGCTCGCGTCGCGCCGCAGCGTCGGCGTCGAGGTCTCCTATGGCGACCGCACCCTGAAGGTCAAAGCGCTCGAGCATTACGATTTCTCCGACGTCGACATCTGCCTGATGTCGGCCGGCGGTTCGGTGTCGAAGGAATGGTCGCCGAAGATCGGCGCCGCCGGCACGGTCGTGATCGACAATTCGTCGGCGTGGCGGATGGATCCGGATGTGCCGCTGATCGTGCCCGAAGTGAACGCCGAGGCGGTCTCGGGTTTCACCAAGAAGAACATCATCGCCAATCCGAACTGCTCGACCGCGCAGCTCGTGGTGGCGCTGAAGCCGCTGCACGACAAGGCCACCATCAAGCGCGTCGTGGTTTCGACCTATCAGTCGGTGTCGGGCGCCGGCAAGGATGCGATGGACGAATTGTTCTCGCAGACCAAGGCCGTCTACACCAACAGCGAGCTGGTCAACAAGAAATTCCCCAAGCGTATCGCCTTCAACGTCATCCCCGAGATCGACGTGTTCATGGAGGACGGCTACACCAAGGAAGAGTGGAAGATGATGATGGAGACCAAGAAGATTCTTGATCCCAAAATCAAGCTGACCGCGACCTGCGTCCGGGTGCCGGTGTTCGTCGGCCATTCCGAAGCCGTCACCATCGAATTCGAAAATCCGATCTCGCCGGACGAAGCGCGCAACATCCTGCGCAACGCGCCGGGCTGCCTCGTGATCGACAAGCATGAGCCCGGCGGCTACGTCACGCCCTACGAGGCGGCCGGCGAGGACGCGACCTATATCAGCCGCATCCGCGCCGACCCCACCGTCGAGAACGGACTGTCGCTGTGGTGTGTCTCCGACAATCTGCGCAAGGGTGCTGCCCTCAATGCCGTGCAGATCGCCGAATGCCTGATCAACCGCAAGCTGATCAGCGCCAAGAAGAAGGCGGCGTAGAAGGCTAGCATAAGACAAGAAGGCAGCGTAAGCGGCAGCAACCAGAAGGCCCGCAACGGGCGGCTCAAATCGTCGCGCTCTCCCGCACGCTGCGGAATTCCTTTGCCGCCGGATCGAGCACGAACAGCGAGCCTTCGGCCACGCCGAAATAGGCGCCGTGCAAATTCATCTCGCCGCGCTCGACCGGCGTCCGCACGAACGGAAACGTCATCAAATTCTCGAGTGAGCGGAACACCGCGGCCTTTTCGATCCGGGTGGTGAAATCCTGCCTGGTCTCATGGTCGCGCTGGCTGACCTGCTCGCCCGGCTTGATGAACATCGCCATCCAGCGGCCAATGAAGTCGCCCGGCGATAGCGGATCGATATCGTCGACGAAGGCGCGGATGCCGCCGCACTGGGCGTGGCCGAGCACCACGATGTGCTTCACGCGCAAAACCTGCACCGCGTATTCCAGCGCCGCCGAGACGCCATGCGCGCCGCCGTCCGGTTGGAACACCGGCACCAGGTTGGCGACGTTGCGCACCACGAACAGTTCCCCGGGGCCGGCATCGAAGATCACCTCCGGCGACACGCGCGAATCGCAGCAGCCGATCACCATCACGGCAGGCGACTGGCCGCGCTCGGACAGTTCGCGGTAGCGGGTCTGTTCGGTCGGCAGCCGCTGTGAGGTGAAGGTCCGGTAGCCGTCGAGCAGGTGTTGCGGGAAGGATGCCATCGCCATGCCTAACCATAAGCCGGCGACGGGAACAAGGCTTTCGGCGGACGGATTGAGATGGTATCGCGTGGGGTTCAAAACCTCCCGAGGAACCTGCCCATGATCCGTCCGCGCCGCAGCCTGCTTTTTATGCCGGGATCGAATGCGCGAGCGCTGGAAAAAGCGCGCAATCTGCCCGCCGACGGCATCATCCTCGATCTCGAGGATTCGGTGGCGCCGGACGCCAAGGCGCTGGCCCGCGACCAGATCGCGAAAGCGGTCGCGGCGGGCGGATTCGGCAAGCGCGAGATCGTGATCCGCGTCAATGCCCTCGATTCCCCGTGGTGGGTGGACGACGTCGGCATGGCCGGCAAGGCCCGGCCCGACGGCATTCTGGTGCCCAAGATTTCCACCGTGGACGATCTCAACGCCATCGCCGATCGCCTGAGCGACATCAACGCGGATTTCTCGATCAAGGTCTGGGCCATGATCGAGACCGCGCGCGCGGTGCTGGACGCGGACAAGCTGGCGGCCGCGTCAAAGGACTCGGAGATCAGGCTGGCGGGCTTCGTGTTTGGGCCGAACGACATTTCGCGGGAAACGCGGATTCGCATGCAGCCGGGCCGGGCGGCGATGATTCCGATGATCACCCATTGCATCCTGGCGACGCGTGCACATGGCCTCGAAATCCTCGACGGCCCCTATAGCGATATCAGCAATATCGACGGCTTTGCCGTCGAATGCGCGCAAGGCCGCGATCTCGGCTTTGACGGCAAGACGCTGATCCATCCGAGCCATATCGACGCCTGCAACGCCATCTTCACGCCGCCGGCCGAAGAAGTCGCCGAGGCGCGCAAGATCATCGCCGCCTTCGAGCGTCCGGAAAATGCGTCGCGCGGCGCGATCCAGCTCGACGGCCGCATGGTGGAGCGGCTGCACGCCGATATGGCGAAGCGGACGATTGCGATCGCGGACGCGATCGCGGCGATGGGGCATTGATTCTTCCCTTCTTCCAGAAGGGGAGAAGGCAGAGCCACCTCAGCGCGATCCGAATTTCTCCGTCGCCCATGCATACAGGCTTCCCGGAACCGGCGCCTGGCCGCCGCGGCCTTTTGGTGAAATATGCAGGCCGATGATCGCGGGATCGGCAAGGAGCGCCGAAAAATCCGTCGGTTCGAAAAACAATTTCGGCTCGGCATGCACCGCATAGAACGATTGCTTGGGCAATGCGTGCTGCAACTGGTTCGATCGGCGCGCGAGCGCGGTAAGCGCGGCGGGACCATAGATCGCCACGCGAATATCGGACAGGCGGTTCGATCCGCCGCGCAACCGCCGCAGCACGAAGGTGAGCCGATGGCGCAACGCCAGCCAGTTCGGCGTCAGTTCCTCCTGCTCCATCAAATCCTCGAACGCCAATACGATCGGATCATTCGGCGGCAGGTACAAAACCGAATTGCCGAGCTGCCGCGGCCGCTCCCAGGCGAAATAGGGCTTTGCCGGATCGATCTCGACCGGCCCTAGCAGCAACACATCCGCATCGAGCCACAGGCCGGCTTGCTCGGCCATCAGCCGCATGCGGAAGAAATCGCTGAATTGCAGGATGGTCCAGTCGCGCCAACTGCCGTCCGGCTGCGGACGGCCTTAGCCGTTCGGAAAACGCATGCGGCAGGATCGCTTCGGCCTCGGCATTGCCGACGCCATCGGGGAGGCCTGCGAGCGGATCGAAACTGTAGACGGTGACCTTGTGGCCCGCTGCGACCTGCGATCTCAGGCATGTCAGCCGGAGCGCATCGAGCGGGCCGTGCCAGAAGGTGACGACGTCAGGCCGCATGGGCGTCGCGCCCCGCAAAAATTGTCGAGCGAGATGCAGCGGATGAGATCAGGCCCAGGCGCGCTCTTTCTTCGACTTTTCTTCGTAGCTGTCGATCGAGGACTTCTTCTCCATCGTCAAGCCGATGTCGTCGAGGCCGTTGAGCAGGCAATGCTTGCGGAACGAATCGATCTCGAACTTGACCATTCCGCCGTCGGGACCGCGGATTTCCTGTTTGGCGAGATCGATGCTCAGCGTCGCGTTGGCGCCGCGTTCGGCATCGTCGAACAATTTGTCGAGGTCTTCCTGGCTGACGCGGATCGGCAGAATGCCGTTCTTGAAGCAGTTGTTGTAGAAGATGTCGCCGAACGAGGTCGAGATCACGCAGCGGATGCCGAAATCGAGCAGCGCCCACGGCGCGTGCTCGCGGCTCGAGCCGCAGCCGAAATTGTCGCCGGCGACCAGCACCTTGGCGTTCCGGTAGGCGGGCTTGTTGAGGATGAAGTCCGGGTTCTCGCTGCCGTCGTCCTTGTAGCGCTGCTCCGAGAACAGGCCCTTGCCGAGGCCGGTGCGCTTGATGGTCTTCAGGTACTGCTTCGGGATGATCATGTCGGTGTCGACATTGATGATCTTCAAGGGCGCCGCGACGCCTTCCAGTGTGGTGAACTTGTCCATCGAACGTGCTTCCCGGCTCGAATTGAGGATAGGGCCGTTGATTTATCGCGAATATGGCCCCGGCAAAAGGCCAATTTGCACAATCCTACCCCGCTTAAGCTGTTTGGGCCTCGATCGCCTCCATATCGGCGTCGGACAGGCCAAAATGGTGGCCGATCTCGTGGATCAGCACGTGGCGGACGATATGGCCGAGCGTCTCATCGTGCTCGGCCCAGTAATCGAGGATCGGCCGGCGGTAGAGCCAGATCATGTTGGGCAGGCGGGCGACGTCGCTATTGCTTTGGTGCGGCAGTCCCACGCCCTGGAACAGGCCCAGCAGGTCGAACTCGCTTTGCGCCTGCATCTCGTCCAAAACCTCGTCGGTCGGAAAATCGTCGATGCGGATGATCACGCCCTCGCAAAGGCTGCGAAAGCCCTTCGGCAGGCGCTCGAAGACCTCATGGGCCATGGCCTCCATTTCGGCGAGCGACGGCGCTTTTGCTGATGTCCACATCGGGTCTGTTTAGAGCATGATCCCGGCAAGGTGGTAACCGGTTTTCCTTGCGACAAACGCGAAGTGGTGCGCGGGGATGATGCCCGGACGGGACCGTGTTCCGCTGCTCGCGCCGACTGGTTTTGCGCAGTTGACCTTGGCCCTGCAATCGGAGACCGTATGGCCCGATACAGGTTCATGGTGGACGTGATGAAGCGGATTGTGACGGTAGCGCTATTGGCGGCTTGTGCCGGGTTCTCGCTGACGGGGGTTTTGCTAACGGGACCCGGCGCGCAAGCGCAGACGGCATCGTCAGGGCTCCGATCCGCGCCGGCGTCGGCGCCATCAATCGCCGATCCGCCCGTCACCGATGTCTCGGCGCAGCGCCGGCGTCCGCTGCGGCGCGTGCCGATCTACCGGCAGGACCATTGGGAACCCGACATCATCCCCCGCTATAATCCGGGGCCGAACGCCGTGCGGGATTGCACCGCGACCTATGTGCAGGAGTACCGGCCGAGCGGCACCGTGATCACGCCGCGCATGAACTGCTATTGGCGGCCAGGCTAGATTTCTCCTGATCAAAGCCGGCGTCGCGCGGATCAATCCGGCGCCGACCACGATTGCCCATTCCGGTAAAAATTATTTAGCGGAACCGCTGCGTGCGATCCGCATTCATGTCCGTGGCGCAGTCATTCACTTCACATTCACGTCGCTCACTTCAACTTGCCGTCTGCGTCGCGGCGATGCGGTCACATGATTCAATCCGCTTCATTCCATCCGCTTCGCCGCAGGCGTGACATCCCGAGAATCCAAGGAGACTATATATGCAGGTGACGAAAGTTCTGGGCCTTGCTGCGGTCGGCGCATTGCTCGTCCTCGCCGCTCCGACCGAGCGTGCGCAAGCGCTGTCGATCAGCAGCCCCGGCGCCGCGGCGGCGGTTCAGCAGGATACCAGGCCGGCGGCCACGGAAGTGGGATGGCGGCATGGCTGGCACCATCACCATCATTGGCATCGCTGGCACCATCGTCACTGGCGCCGCTGGTAATATCGCGCTTTCAAGCGAGACGCGGTTCGCGTGACGAAAGCGCGGCCAAAAATAAGAGCGCATGAGACCAACAGGCCCGTTCACCTCGGGCCTGTTTTGTTTCATGCTTCTTTCATGTGAGGCATTGTCAAACCGGCGAGATTGCTGCGCGTTATTCTTCCACCTGGATCGGGATGAGGGGTGTCATGAAGAGCTTGATCGGAGCGGCGGTTGTCGCTGGCGCATTCGTGATGGCCTGCCCGGCAGCGATCAATCCGGCTGCCGCGGCGGCGCCGCAGGTGAAGCCACACAGCGCCGGCCTATCTGGCGCGACCAACTTCAGCGTGCGCCGCTATTACCGGCACCATGATCGCTACGGCTATCGGCCTTATTACTACGCGCGGCCTTATTACTATCGGCCGTATCCTTATTCCGTGCCCGGCGCCGTTCACGTTCGGCTTCAATTTTGGGCCGTCCTGGTGGTGAGGAAGCGGCGGCGTCCTCGCGTTGCGACGAGTGCCCGCCGTAGCGCGCAGGCGGCCGGTGTCTCTTCGTTCACGAACAAAATCCGGTGTCCCTAATCCCAGTTCTTGAATTTCCAGGATTTGAGCTTCCAGGGTGTGAACGTCTCCATCCGCCACGCTTCCAGGCGATCGGTCCGATGACCAAGACGTGAGGTTTCCTTGACCGGGGCGAGGTCGATGATGCGGGGCAACTGACGGCGCCGCGACTGGCGCGTCGCCTCGCTGATCATATCGACGAATTCAGGTTTATCGGCCACGGCTGGTTCCTCGCGAATTTCCGCCAGAAGCCAGTCTGCGCCTCGCCCGTTAACGAGGCGTTTCCGGAACGCCTCGATCTCTATGCAACGCGGGATTAGCGCCAGTCCCTTATATCGACGAAATGCCCGGCGATTGCCGCGGCCGCCGCCATCGCCGGCGACACCAGATGGGTGCGGCCCTTGAATCCCTGGCGGCCCTCGAAATTGCGGTTCGAGGTCGAAGCGCAGCGCTCTTCCGGCGCCAGCTTGTCGGGGTTCATGGCCAGGCACATCGAGCAGCCCGGCTCGCGCCATTCGAAGCCGGCCTTGATGAATATCTTGTCGAGGCCTTCGGCTTCCGCCTGCTCCTTCACGATGCCCGAGCCCGGCACGATCATCGCATTGACGTGGCTGTTGACGGTCTTGCCGTCGGCAATCTTCGCCGCCGCGCGCAGATCTTCGATGCGGCCGTTGGTGCAGGAGCCGATGAAGACGCGGTCGAGCTTGATGTCGGTGATCCTGGTGCCCGCCGTCAGGCCCATATATTTCAGCGCGCGATGCTTCGAGAGCCGCTTGGCTTCGTCGCCAATCTGCTCGGGGTCGGGCACCACGCCCGATACCGACACCACGTCCTCGGGTGAAGTGCCCCAGGTCACGATCGGCGGCAGCTTTGCGGCGTCCAGCCTGATCTCGTGATCGAAATGCGCGCCCTCGTCGGAGCGCAGCGTTTCCCAATAGCGCATCGCGGCGTCCCACGCCTCGCCCTTCGGCGATTTCGGGCGGCCCTTGAGGAACTCGAACGCCTTTTCGTCGGGCGCGATCAGGCCGGCGCGGGCGCCGCCCTCGATCGACATGTTGCAGACCGTCATGCGGCCTTCCATCGACAGCGCACGGATCGCCTCGCCGGCATATTCCAGCACATAGCCGGTGCCGCCTGCGGTGCCGATCTCGCCGATGATGGCGAGGATGATGTCCTTGCCGGTGACGCCGTCGGGCAATTTGCCGTCGACCACCGCGCGCATGTTTTTGGCCTTCTTCTGGATCAGCGTTTGCGTCGCCAGCACATGCTCGACTTCGGAGGTGCCGATGCCGTGCGCCAGCGCGCCGAACGCGCCATGGGTCGAGGTGTGGCTGTCACCGCAGACGATGGTGGTGCCGGGCAGGGTAAAGCCCTGCTCGGGACCGATCACATGGACGATGCCCTGACGCTTGTCGTGCTCGTTGTAATATTCGATGCCGAATTCTTTGGCGTTCTCCGCCATCACCCGCATCTGCTCGATGCTTTCCGGATCGGGATTGGGCTTCGAGCGGTCGGTGGTCGGGATGTTGTGATCGACCACCGCCAGCGTCTTCTCCGGCGCGTGCACCTTGCGCCCCGTCGCGCGCAGGCCTTCGAACGCCTGGGGCGAGGTCACCTCGTGCACCAGATGGCGATCGATATAGAGCAGGCAGGTGCCGTCATCGGCTTCGTGCACCAGATGATCGTTCCAGATTTTGTCGTACAGCGTGGTCGGTTGGGACATGAGCGTCAGCTCCAAGGGAATTCTGTGTGAGCGGTTGAGCGCGGATTCCGCGCGGCAAAAAAGGCCTCAGCGCAGCATCAGGCTGCGCGCGTAAGCTCTGACGTTGCCGAGGTCGCAAAGCGTCCGAAGAAGCGGCCAGGCAGCCGCGAGCGATCGTCGATCACGATGGGTGCGACGCGCCGGCAGGCCATGCTGGTCTGATCTGGAACCATTTTAAATTTCTAACACAGGGTTGCGTGCCGCGACAATCAATCGATGGCGGGGCGTCCGCCGTCATTGCCGGGTCAAGCCCGCGCATGACGAGTCAGGCACGTGGCCACCTCTCCTAGATAGATATCGGGCAACAAAAAAGCGCGGGGTCATGCCCCCGCGCCTTTCGTCACATCCTTGCGGAAGAAATTACTCGCCGACGGCGGTGGCGCGGTCCTGCTTCTCGACGATGCGGGCCGACTTGCCGCGCAGCTGGCGCAGGTAATACAGCTTGGCACGGCGCACCTTGCCGCGGCGCACCACCTTGATCGAGTCGATCATCGGCGACATCACGGGGAACACGCGCTCCACGCCTTCGCCGTAGGAAATCTTGCGGACGGTGAAGCTCTCGTTGAGCCCGCCGCCGGAACGGCCGATGCAAACGCCTTCATAGGCCTGCACGCGGGTGCGTTCGCCTTCGACGACCTTGACGTTGACGATCACGGTATCGCCGGGCCCGAAATCCGGGATGACCTTGGTCGCGGCCAATTTTTCGAATTGCTCTTTTTCGAGCTGTTGGATGAGGTTCATTGAAATCTCCATCGGGCGGCGCGCCCAGCCAGTCCAGCGCGGGCTGCGCGAACGTCCATCTATCCTGTAGCGCGTATTCCGCAAAAGTGGACACCGGTTTTGCGGAAAGAATACGCGCAATTAAAGAGTTAGAGCATTTTCGGACGGCAAACCGGATTCCACTTTGCCTGAAAATGCTCGTGCGCGGATTTGGCGCCCGTATAAGGCAAAGGCGCGCGCTTGTCACCCGTCTGTCGTGCTTTTTGGATGTTTTTGGCGATTCTTAATCGCCCATAAATCCGGCCGGCGGGCCCGGGTCAGGGCCTCGGCCTCGGCTTTACGCCAGGCCGCCACCTTGGCGTGGTCGCCGGAAGTGAGGATTTCCGGGATCGGGCGGCCCTCGAACTCCTGCGGGCGGGTATATTGGGGGTATTCCAGTAGTCCTTCGGCAAAGCTCTCCTCAGTACCGGAGGCCTGTTTTCCCATCACCCCCGGCAAAAGCCGGACGCAGGCGTCGATCAGCGCCATCGCGGCGATTTCACCGCCGGAAAGCACGTAGTCCCCGATCGAAACTTCCTCGAGCTTTCGCCCCGCGATGACCCGCTCATCGATGCCCTCGAACCGGCCGCAGACGATCAGCGGTCCGGGGCCCGCGGCGAGTTCCATCACCCGCGACTGGGTCAATGGCCGACCCCGCGGGCTCATCAGCAGGCGGGGACGGCCCTCGTCAGCATCCGCGGCATCGATCGCCGCCGCCAGAACATCCGCGCGCAGCACCATGCCGGGCCCGCCGCCGGCCGGCGTATCGTCGACGCTACGATGGCGGTCGGTGGCGGAATCCCTGATATCGCGCGCCTCCAGCGCCCACAGGCCTGACGCCAGCGCCTTGCCGGCCAGGCTGACGCCGAGCGGCCCCGGAAACATGTCCGGAAACAGGGTGAGAATGGTGGCGCGCCAGGTCATCCAGGAACCTACCAATAACCCATCACGTAAGCGTGGGAGCGTCGTCGCCTTCGATTTCCTCGGGCAATTCGATCACCACGCGTCCGTTGGCAAGATCGACCGTCGGCACCACCGCATTGGTGAACGGCAGCAGCATGGTCGGGCCGTGCGCGGGCGCGATTTCGATGATGTCGCCGGCGCCGAAATTATGGATGGCGATCACGCGGCCGACCGGTTCGTTCGCCGCATTGACCGCGGCAAGCCCGATCAGGTCGGCGTGGTAATATTCGTCGTCGTCGGTGGCAGGCAGCTTTTCGCGCGCGATGTAGAGTTCGATGCCATTGAGGCGCTCGGCGTCTTCGCGCGTCGCAACGCCCTTCAGGGTTGCGACCAGATGGTCTTTGGCCTCGCGGACATGCGTCACTTCGAACTGACGCATGCCGTCCTTGGTCGATAGCGGGCCGTAATGCTTCACGGCCAGCGGATCTTCGGTAAACGTCCACAGTTTCACCGCGCCGCGCACGCCATGCGCGGCGCCGATGCGGGCGACGCAAATCGGTGATGTCACCGCCGCGCGCCCTTAACGCTTAGGCTTTCGCAGCGGCTTCGGCAGCGGCCTTGCGCTCCTTGCGCGGCACGGCCTTTTCCGGGTTGCTGCGCGCGGTGCGCTTGACGATTCCGGCGGCGTCGAGGAAGCGGGTCACGCGATCGGACGGCTGCGCGCCCTTGGCAAGCCAGGCCTTGACCTTGTCCATGTCGAGCTTCAGCCGCGCCTCATTGTCCTTCGGCAGCAGCGGATTGAAATGGCCGAGACGCTCGATGAAGCGACCGTCGCGGGGAAAGCGCGAATCGGCGACGACGACATGATAGACCGGACGCTTCTTGGTGCCTGCGCGAGCGAGGCGGATAACGACTGACATTTAGTTCTCCTGAGTGTGTTTGGTTCGATGTGTTTGGTTTGATGCGTTTGGCTTGATGTGATGAGGGTGAATCGATCGCGGTTATTTTTTCTTGCCCGGAAAGCCGCCGAGGCCCGGCAAGGTCGGTTTGCCGCTCAGTCCGGTTAATCCCGGCAAATTCGGCAGGCCCTGGCGCAGGCCGACCGGGAGATCTTTTGGCAGCGCGGGCATGCCGCCCGGCCCGGCGCCGCCCGGCATCTTCTCCGCCAGCGCTTTCAACTGCTCCGGCGAGGGAGGCGCCATGCCGCCGCCGCCAAATCCCATCGCCTGCGCGATGCCGGCAAGCGGACCGCGCTTGCCGGAGCCCATGGCCTTCATCATGTCGGCCATGTTCCGGTGCATCTTGAGCAGCTTGTTGACCTGCTCGACGTTCTGGCCGGCGCCCGCGGCGATGCGCTTCTTGCGGCTCGCCTTCAGGACATCGGGGTTCTTGCGCTCCTGCCGCGTCATCGAATCGATGATCGCGACCTGACGCTTGATGATCTTGTCGTCGATCCCGGCCGCGGCGATCTGGTTTTTCATTTTCGCGATGCCGGGCATCATGCCCATCAGCCCGCTGATGCCGCCCATGTTCGCCATCTGCAGCAATTGCTCGCGCATGTCGGTAAGGTCGAACTGGCCCTTGCGCATCCGCTCGGCGGTGCGGGCGGCCTTTTCCGCGTCGATATTGGCGGCGGCCTTTTCGACCAGCGACACCACGTCGCCCATGCCGAGAATGCGGCCGGCGATGCGGCTCGGGTGGAAATCTTCCAGCGCGTCGGTCTTTTCGCCGGTGCCGATCAGCTTGATCGGTTTTCCCGTGACCGCGCGCATGGACAGCGCCGCGCCGCCGCGGCCGTCGCCGTCGACGCGCGTCAGCACGATGCCGGTCAGGCCGACACGCTGGTCGAACGAGCGCGCGAGATTGACCGCGTCCTGGCCGGTCAGCGAATCCGCGACCAGCAGCACTTCATGCGGATTGGCCGTGGTTTTGATGTCGGCCGCTTCCGCCATCATCTCTTCGTCGAGCGTGGTGCGGCCGGCGGTATCGAGCAGCACGACGTCGTAGCCGCCGAGCTTGCCGGCTTCCAGCGCGCGGCGCGCGATCTGCGCCGGCTTCTGGCCGGCCACGATCGGCAGCGTTGGAATGTCGAGGTCGCGGCCGAGCACGGCCAACTGCTCCATCGCCGCCGGGCGGTAGATGTCGAGCGAGGCCATCAGCACCTTGCGCTTGTCGCGCTGGGTCATGCGGCGTGCGAGCTTTGCGGTGGTGGTGGTTTTGCCGGAGCCCTGCAGGCCGACCATCATGATCGCGACCGGCGGCACCGCATTGAGGTCGATGGTCTGGCCGTCGGAGCCGAGCATGGCGACCAGTTCGTCATGGACGATCTTGACCACCATCTGGCCCGGCGTCACCGACTTGACGACGGTGGCGCCGACCGCCTGCTCGCGGACGCGATCGGTAAAGCTTCGCACGACGTCGAGCGAGACGTCGGCCTCGAGCAACGCGCGGCGCACCTCGCGCATCGCGGCGTCGACGTCGGCCTCGGTCAGCGAACCGCGTCCCGTCAGCCGGTCGAGTATCCCACCAAGCTTTTCCGACAGATTGTCGAACACGTCAGTTCTTCCTTCGTCATGCCCGTCATGGGCACAGCATCGCTTAATTTCCCGTCGTCATACCCCGCGAAAGCGGGGTATCCAGTACTCCGAGGCCTCGCGTTAAAACGAACGCTCCCGGTTACTGGATCACCCGCCCCAGTGCGCAATTGCGCACAAGGCGGGTGATGACACCAAACCAAACACTTTTGCGCCCGAGGGCGCATCGCGCTGTCGGGCGTTGGCCTCCGGTCTCAAGGGCCGGGCGGCGGGTCGAAAAGAACGTCTTTCCGAGAAGTGCGGGGGTTAAACTCCCGCCGGCGGCGAAAGTCAAGGAAAGTTGCACGGAAGGCTTCGCGTCTGGCCATATAAGACATTGAAATTACTTGGATTTTTAAAGTGGCGTAATTTGGGCCATCCGCGATGGCGTCTGTTTCGCGGCAGGTTCCATGTTGGGGCGGCTCGCGCCATATCCATATAACGCCTCATGCTTGTTGCCCTGTCAGCCTTTTCGTAATCCCGCCACATGCCGATCACCCGCCGCCATGTTCTTGGAACCCTCGCCGGAGCCGCGGTTGCGGTTGGCGTGCCGTCTGTCTGGATGTCCCGCATGAAAACCTATGACGGCCCCGTCTCCGATCATTTCGACGGCCTGCATTTCTTCGATCCGGACGGCGTGCCGCCGAGATCGCTGGGCGAGGTGCTGCGCTGGCAGTTCGGCAGCGGCCGCGCGCGTGCGAATTGGCCGGACTGGGCGCCAAGCCCTTATGCCGATACGCCGCCACCGCGCGTCGACGGCGGCAAGGTGCGGCTGTCCTATGTCGGGCACGCGAGCTGGCTGATCCAGACCGCGGGGATGAACATCCTGGTCGATCCGGTATGGTCGATGCGCGCATCGCCGTTCACCTGGGCCGGCCCGAAACGGCACAACGATCCCGGCATCGCGTTCGACGCGTTGCCGAAAATCGACATCGTGCTGGTGTCGCATGGTCACTACGACCATCTCGACCTTGCGACGTTGTCAAAGCTCGCGGCAAAATTTTCGCCGCGCGTGATTACACCGCTCGGCAATGACGTCACCATGGGTGACGCCGACGGCGCCATCAAGGCCGAAGCGTTCGACTGGCAGGGTCGGGTCGAGCTTGGCAACGGTCTGGCCGTGACGCTGGTGCCGACGCGGCACTGGTCGGCGCGCGGATTGTTCGACCGCAACAAGGCGCTGTGGGCGAGTTTCGTGCTGGAGACGCCGGCCGGCAAACTCTACATCGTCTGCGATTCCGGCTATGGCGACGGCAAGCATTTCCGCCGCGTCGCAGCCGCGCATGGTCCGCTCCGGCTGGCGATCCTGCCGATCGGCGCCTATGAGCCGCGCTGGTTCATGCGCGACCAGCACATGAATCCATCGGATGCGGTGAAGGCGCTGGCCGATTGCGGCGCGCAATCGGCGCTGGCGCATCATCACGGCACGTTTCAACTGACCGATGAAGCGATCGACGCGCCGGTGATTGCGCTCGGTGAGGCGCTGGATGAAGCAAAAATTCCGCGCGAGCGGTTTGCCGCGTTGAAGCCGGGACAGGTGGTGGAGATTTAGGTTTTTGTAGCGACGCGTTTTCCTGAGGCGAACCGGAATTCACCCGCAGATCAAGGGCGGGCAGGCTTCGCTCGAAAGGCTTTAGTCCAGACCCGCCCGCCGAAAACCTTCCAGGTAATGTTCCAGGTCCGCCGCGTGCTGAATCGGCACGTGATCCCTGATCCAGGCGAGCGAAACGTTGGGCTGCGCGCGGCGAAGTTCCTGCAGCGCGGCGGCGGCGACCTCGGGCGATGCGGCCATGCCGGCGGCGGCGGTCAGCACCCGATGCGCACTGGCGAAATCACTGCGCAGACGAACGGCCGTGCGCGCCAATTGTAACGCCTCGTCGTAATTGCGTCCGATGTATTGGGCCATGCAGGCCGAGCCGTAATAGAGCGCCAGGGCCGGATCGCGCGGGCTCAGCCGGATCGCACGGCGCGCCGCCTCGATGGCCTCTTCCCAGCGGCCGCAAAAGCCCAATGCGGTGGCATAATAGCTCTGGGCTTGCGAGAAATTGGGATTGAGGCGCAGCGCCAGTTCGAATTCCGACAGCGAATCGTCGAATCGCCGCGTAATCAGATAGAGGGCGCCCAGCGCATAATGCGCCCAGGCGTCCTCGCTGTCGGCCCTGACCGCCGCCAGTGCCGTACGTTCGGCAATCGGCGCGATCTCGCTCAGTTCCAACCAATCCATATGGGCGTCGAACGTGTAGCAGGTGGCGAGCACACCGAGCGCCTGGCCGTTGTTGGGGTCGATCGCAATCGCCTTCTCCAGCAATTCCCGTGCTATGGCATGATCCTGCCGCGTCACGCGCCAGTAATAGGAGAGCGCCTGCATCACCAGGTCCCAGGCGTCGAGGTTGCCGGGCGGCTTGCGCCGGGCGCGAAAATTCTCGGCCGCATATAGCTGTGGCTCGATCGCCGCGACGATGGCCTCGGTGATTTCGTCCTGTACGGCGAATATGTCGGCGACGTCGCGGTCGTAGCGTTCCGCCCAGACGTGGCCGCCATTTGCGACGTCGTTGAGCTGCGCGGTAATTCGCACGCGCGCGCCGTTTTTGCGCACGCTGCCTTCGAGCACATAGCCGACGCCGAGATCCTCGCCCACCTGCTTCACGTGGACGGCTTTGCCCTTGTACATGAACGACGAGTTGCGCGCGATGACGAAGAACCAGCGCAGCTTCGACAGCGCGGTGATGATGTCCTCGCTGATGCCGTCGGAAAAATAATCCTGCTCGGGATCGCCGCTCATATTGTTGAAGGGAAGCACGGCGATGGCGGGACGATCGGGCAGCGGCGGTGTCCGCTGCACGAGCTTGCCGGCGTCGTCCGGCGGTGGATCGACGGCCTGCGCCGTTTCGCCTTCCGCTTGCGTGCGCACGTCGGCGATGAAGCGGAGGCCTTTGCGTGCGATCGTGCGGATCAGCTTCTGATCCCGGCCGTTGTCGCCGATCGCCCGCCGCGCCGCGTAGATGCGGCTTGTCAGCGTCGTATCCGAGACAATCCGTCCGCCCCACACAGATGCAATGAGATCATCCTTGCTGACGACGCGGTCGCGGGTCTGCATCAGGTAGATCAGCAGATCGAGAACCTGCGGTTCCACCTCAATCGATTGACTGCCGCAGCGCAATTCGCGGCGGCCGGTATCAAGAACGTAATCGGCGAAACGAAACAGCACGGCGAGCCTCAGTCGGCGATGTCACCGGATTTGGGAACCTTATCTCACATTCAGGAAAACAGTCAGGAAATCTGGACCAGAATTCAAGACCGTCTGAAGCTTTGCTTCAAGTCTGTCAAGGGCGTTGCGGTCGAGTACGAGGTTGGGGGAGTATCCGCAAAAGGACAGGGATGTTTGAGCATGGCCATCACGTCGATATTTTCCCCTCGGCGGCACCGGCAGCGACACGGTGATCGGCGGCCAGCGCAATGACTCCGCGGGTCTCGGCGATGGAGACGACGTCACCATGCGCGACGCGACGCGGATGCCGCGATCAAAGCCGAAGGGTTTACGCAGCCTGTCAGCCCCGTTCTACGGGAACCGCGAACACATATCCGACGCCGCGCTCTGTCTGGATGACGTGCGGCGCGCTGGGATCGCGTTCGAGCTTGCGTCGGAGACGAAGAATCTGCACATCGATGCTGCGATCGAGGACATCCTCGTGGACGCGCGTTGCCTGCAACAGGTGCTCGCGGCTAAGCGGTCGCTGCGGTGCTTCGAGAAAGGCGAGCAACATCGCATACTCGCCCTTGGTCAATGCTACCGGGGCGCCGGCCGGGTCGGTGAGCTGTCGGGTTTTGCGGTCGAGCTGCCAGCCGGAAAATCGAAAGCGGCCACGCTCGGGATCGCGCGCGGGCGCGGCTCGTCCGACATCGAACCGTCGTAAAACCGCGCGGACACGCGCGAGCAGCTCGCGCAAATTAAATGGCTTCGTCAGATAATCGTCGGCGCCGAGCTCTAGCCCTACCACCCGATCGATGTCGTCGCGGCGATGACCAGTAATGATGATGACCGGCACGTCGGAATTCAACCGTACCTCCCGTAGTAGATCCAAACCGTCCTCCAAGCCTAGCCGAAGATCGAGGATCACCAAATTCACCTTGGTGCCGCCAAGCCGATCGACCATCTCCTGACGATTGGCCGCCACCACGGTGCGGATATTGTTCTCCGCGAAATAGTTCAGGACCATGCGTTGTAGGGCAGGGTCGTCCTCTACGACCAGCACGCACACCTGGCGATCGACGCTCCCGCGAAGCTCAGGATCATTCACCGATGAACCGCCCATTCCGCCGAGCTCCTTCATTGATGCTGCCGGCCGTGACTAAGGCCGCACACGGGTTCAGGATTGCGCATCTCCTGCTGGCCCTCGTTTGCCTCGACGCCCCCTCGCCGATCGCCGCTCAATCGCCGACCCTGCAGGCCCGCGGCGGCCACGAGCCGATCACGCCAATCCCTGCCGCTCGCGCCCAAGACCCGCAGCGCCTGCTGCTCGGAGAAAGATTGTTCAGTGACCGGCGTCTGTCTCACGGTAACACACACAGTTGTCGATCGTGCCACGATGTGGACACCAATGGCGCAAGTGCCAATGCCCATGACACACCCGAAGCGACGGGGCTTAATACGCCAACGGTCTTCAATGTAAGTTTGAACTTTCGCCTGAACTGGGAAGGAAATTTGCGCTCGCTCGAAGAAGGAGCCGAGAATACCCTTCGTAATCCTGCGATCATGGCATCGAGTTCCGATGAGGTTGTGAGCAAATTGCGCGCTGATCCAGAAGCGGTAAAGCAATTCCGCGATGCTTACGGGCGGGAGCCCGACGTGGCCGCCTTGCTGGACGCGATCGCGACATACGAACGGTCGCTTGTTACGCCGGGTAGCCGCTTCGACCGATGGCTTTTGGGCGAGGTCGACGCGATCACTCCGGAGGAACTGTCCGGCTATCAAGTTTTCAAATCGCTCGGCTGCATCGCTTGCCATCAAGGCGTCAATGTGGGCGGCAATATGTTCCAGCGGCACGGCATTTTCCATCCGTTGGGCTCGCGGGAACCTGAGATGCTTCGCGTCCCAAGCCTGCGAAACGTGGCGACCACTCCACCCTATTTTCACGACGGCAGCGCGCCTACGCTGCCGGAGGCAGTTAGGATGATGGGCCGCGCGCAGCTCGACCGCGAACTAACCGATCAGCAAATCGCCGCCATCGTCGCCTTCCTCAACACGCTGACCGGCGTCTACCGGGGGCAGGCGGTGCGGCCGGCCACCGCCACGCCACACGCAGGCTCTGCGCTGCGATGAGAAATTTGTCAGGTTTTCTTGGGTTTTCACTGCTGCTCGCGCTGCTGACCTGGTTGTTGCTGCGCGGAATCGATAGCAACGCGCCAGCCTATGCGGCGACGCTCCGGGCCTTCGACGACTACGCGCTCGCCGAGGCCTCTCTTCATCGCGACGTTCTTCAGGCGCGGGCCGGTCTGCTTCGCGACTACGACACGCTCGCCGGTGCAGCGCAGGCCATGGAAGACGCGGTCGACCCGGCTCCGTTTCCACGCGCGGACTGAGCGCCTCGATGCGAGGCCAGTTGACCGGCTGGCAGCAGCCGTCACCCGGCAGGAAGAGCTGATGGAGCGTTTCAAGACCAGCAACGCACTCTTGCAGAACTCGCTGTCCTATGTTGCCCTGATGAGTACAAATCCCGCGTTCCTCGCTCACGAGGCGCGACTCGCGCCAGCAACGGGCGCATTGGCGGCGGCGATCCTCTATCTATCGCGCGACACGTCACCCGACGCGCTCAAGGCGCTCAACGAACGGATCGAAGAGTTTGCAAAGCAGGCGCCCAGTGTTGGACCGGACGCGGAAGTGCCGCGGGCAATGCTGGCCCATGCTCGCTTGCTTTATGGTCTGCTACCTGCGGTCGACGAAACTCTGAAGGCATTCATTGCCTTAGCCAGTGCACAATCCCTCGAAGAGACCCGTGCGCAGTTTTCCTCCCACCGGTCCAGGGTTGAAGCGGGTGAACAGCGCTTTCGGCTGTTGTTATACTTGGTTTCGCTGCTGCTGCTTATCATGCTCGTGCTTCTCGGTCTGCGGCTGCGTTCCCGCGCCATTGCACTGCGACGGCGGGCGGCATTTGAACATGTCATCGCCGAGAATTCGACGCGTCTGATCAATTGCTCACCGGCCGAAACTGCCGCGCGACTAAAGCAAGTGCTGGGCGAGTTCAGTCGGACGATCGGCGCGGACCGCGCATATGTGGTGTTGGATGAGAAACCCATCCGGGTGCACACATGGTCCGGGGACGGAAAAGCGTTTCCGCCGGGCTGGCCTAACCAGGCGCTAACATTGTCCGAGCAACTGGGCATGGCTGAACCGGACAGTGTCACCGTTGCAGATGTCACCGTCCTGCCGCCCGGTGCAGTGAAGGACGCGCTGACAGCTGCTGGCGTACGTGCCTGGGCCTGCGTGCCGTTCACCCGACCGGGTGGGGTTCGAAGCATCATGGGTTTTGACGGCTTCCGGCCGATACGGAGCGATTTTTTTCCCGTGCCGATAATGCGGCTTGCCGGGGACGCCATCGCGAATGCGATCGAACGCGAATTTCTGGAGCGCGACAAGGCGAAACTCACGATGCGACTGGAACGGGCGCGTCGCATGCAAATGGTCGGATCGCTCGCAAGTGGAATTGCACATAACTTCAACAACATCATCGCCGCTATTCTTGGCCATTCGGAAATGGTCGAGCCGCAACTCACGCGCGGAACCAAACCGGCACAGCATATTGACGAGATACGGCTGGCGGCGGAGCGTGGCCGGGATCTGGTCGACAACATCCTCACGTTCGGGCGGCGGACCGACGCGCGTGTCGGTCCGGTCCAGGTGCGCTCTCTGCTTAAGGAGGCAGGTTCATTTCTCCGCGCCTCCTTACCGCCCGGCGTTGAGCTTGGCCTCGAGGACGTTCCGGTTGACGTTGCCGTATCGGGCGAGCCCGCGCAGCTCCAGCAGGTCATCCTCAATCTTTGCACCAATGCCGCGCAAGCGATGGAGGGCAGCGGCTATATCCGCTTAACCGCGAGGCGAGAAGAGGTGGCTGATTTCCTTCAAATGAGCGACGGCGAACTTTCGCCGGGCCGCTACGTCTGCGTTTCTGTCAGCGACAACGGGCGTGGCTTCGATGAGCGCGTTGCGCGACGATTGTTCGAGCCATTTTTCACCACCCGCTTGGGCGGGACCGGTCTCGGGCTGGCAACCGTTCGTGAAATAGTTCGCGATCATGATGGGGCCATTGGTGTGCAGAGCAAGCCGGGGCACGGAAGCCGCTTTGAGGTATGGCTGCCCGCAACTGCTTCAGGTGACGCTGCGATGGTCGAGCCGGCTTCGGCCCCCCTTGGGCGCGGCGAGACAGTACTGATCGTCGAAAGCGAACGAGAACGTCTGCTGCGGGACGAGGAAAAATTGGCAGCGCTGGGATATGAGCCCGTCGGGTTCGAACACCCGGACGATGCGCTTGTCGCGCGCCGTTCCGAGCCCGACAAATTCGATGTCATCCTGGTCAGTTGGGGGTCCCAAGCTCAAGGCAGCCTGGATTTGGCGCGCGCCCTTAATGAGATTGCGCCGTTGAAGCCCGTGCTGCTCGCCGCGGCGTCCTCTATCGAGGTCAGCGTCAATGCACTGGCGGAAGCTGGAATTTCAGAGGTTCTGCCCTGGCCGATGGCGAGCACTGAACTTGCCGGAGCGCTGGCGCGCTGCCTGCGGACGTCCCGCACGTTACAATCGTAACACGATTCTCCATAGCTGAAATACTTCTGTAGCGCGGGATAGCCATCACTAATGGCCGAGGGCGCGCGTGTGCGTGCGCGAAGATGACGGAGGTTACAGTTGGCTACCAAACCAGGTTTTTCGCCAAGCGCGGGCTTGGCTGCGATTGCAAGAGGTCTTTCCCGCGCGTCCGAAAATCATGTTGACGCCGACGCGCTCAAAGTGATCGCCATATTTTGCGGGATCGGTCTCGCCGTTACGTTGCTTTTTGCAACCAATGGCCTGGACCTAAGCCCCGGCTTTTTCTGAACGCCTTCAATGGTTTCCAGCGGCGCTTGCGCGCCTAGACCATTGAGGATCCCGTCAAATACATCAGCACGAAATTCCAGCGAAATCATCGCTCCAGAATGCGCATTTGCGCCGATCGGCAACTTCGAAAAAGGCAGACACTATGGCTATCAAGGCAACATTTTCCCCCATCGACGGAATTCTCTCGGTGTTCGACGACAACGCCGACAACAGCATTATCTTGAGCCGCAATGCGGCCGGTAACATTCTCGTCAATGGCGGTGCTGTCGCAATCACGGGGGGTAATGCGACCGTCGCCAACACGGCTTTGATTCAGGTATTCGGCACCGGCGGCAACGACACCATCTCCGTCGACGAGACCAACGGCGCGATGCCTGCCGCACGATTGTTCGGTGGCGCGGGCAATGACATCCTCACCGGCGGCTCGGGCAACGACCAGCTCGTTGGCGGGGCCGGCAACGATCAGTTGTTCGGCAAGGGCGGTGACGATCTGCTGTTCGGTGGTGACGGCAACGATACGCTCACCGGCGGCACCGGCAACGACCAGATGTTCGGCGAAGCCGGCAACGATCGCATGATCTGGAACCCCGGCGAGGGCACCGATCTCATGGAAGGCGGCGACGGTATCGATACCGCCGAGGTCAATGGCGGCAACGGCTCCGAAGTATTCACCATCACGGCCAACGGCACGCGCGTCCGATTCGATCGCGTCACCCCCGCTCCCTTCTCCCTTGATATCGGCACCACCGAGAATCTCGTGGTCAACGCCAATGGCGGCGATGACGTCATCACCGCGGGCAACGGGCTCGCCGGCCTCATCAAGCTCACGGTCGACGGCGGCGCCGGCAACGACACCATCACCGGTGGTGACGGCGCCGACACGCTGATCGGTGGCGACGGCAACGACGTCGTCACGGGTGGCATCGGCAATGACACGGCCCAACTCGGCGCTGGCGACGACACCTTCATCTGGAATCCCGGCGACGGCAACGACACGGTCGATGGCGGCACCGGTACCGATACGCTCCAGTTCAACGGCGCAAATGACAGCGAGAACATCAATATCTCGGCCAACGGCAGCCGCGTGCGCTTTACGCGCGACGGCGTTAGCGCCAACATGGATGTCAACGCCGTCGAGAATATCAATTTCGTAGCGCTCGGCGGTGCCGACAACATTACGGTCAACGACCTGACCGGAACCGGCGTCACGCAGGTCAATATCGACCTCAGCGCGACGCCCGGCAGCGGCATCGGTGACGGTCAAGCGGACACCGTGACCGTCAACGGCACCGGCGGCGACGACCAGATCCAGATAGTGGGTTCTGGAACCTCGGTCTCGGTCATCGGATTGGCGGAACAGGTCAATCTCACCGGGTTGGAGACCGGGGATACGCTGGCGATCAGCGGCGGCAACGGTAACGATACCATCACCGCCGGGAACGGTCTCGCCAGTATCGTCAGCCTCACCATCGACGGCGGCGCGGGCAACGACAGGATCTTCGGCGGCGACGGCGCCGAACTGCTGCTCGGCGGCGACGGCGATGATTTCGTCAGCGGCGGCCGTGGTAACGACGTCGCGCTCCTTGGCGCCGGCAATGACACCTTCGTCTGGAATCCAGGCGACGGCAGCGACATCGTCGAGGGCCAGGGCGGTAATGACACGCTCTTGTTCAACGGTGCGAATATCAACGAGAAAATCGATATCTCGGCCAATGGCGGCCGCGTGCGCTTTACGCGCGACGTCGCCAACATCACCATGGATGTCAACGGAGTTGAAAACATCCAGTTCAACGCCCTGGGCGGCGCTGACAATGTCACGGTCAACGACCTGAGCGGAACCGGCGTCAACCAGGTCAATATCGACCTCAGCGCGACAGCCCGGCAGCGGCATCGGTGACGGTCAAACGGACACCGTGACTGTCAACGGCACCGGCGGCAACGACAAGATCCAGGTATCTTCTTCTGGAGTATTTACTTCCGGAACAACTTCGTTCTCGGTCAGCGGATTGACGGAACAAGTCAATATCACCGGTGCGGAGGCTGGCGATGTGCTGGCCGTCAACGGCGGTGACGGCAACGACACCATCACAGTCAACGAGGCCAACGGTGCGGTGCCTGCCGCACAATTGCTCGGCGGCGCGGGCAACGACATCCTCACCGGCGGTTCGGGCAACGATCAGCTCTTTGGCGGCGACGGCAATGACCAGTTGTTCGGCAAGGGCGGCAACGATCAGCTCGACGGCGGTAACGGCAACGATACGCTCACCGGCGGCACCGGCAACGACCAGATGTTCGGCGGAACCGGCGACGATCTCATGATCTGGAATCCCGCCGACGGCAGCGATCTCATGGAAGGCGGTGATGGTAACGATACCGCTCAGGTCAATGGCGGCAACGACGTCCGAAGAGTTCACCATCTCGCCAACGGCACGCGCGAGCGCTTCGACCGCGTCGGCCCCAATCCGTTCTTCCTTGATATCGGCACCACCGAAAATCTCGTGCTTAACATCGGCGGCGGCGACGACACCATCACCGCCGGAAACGGGCTCGCCAACCTCATCAATCTCACTGTCGATGGCGGCGCCGGCAACGACAGCATCACCGGTGGCGACGGCGCCGATACGCTGCTCGGCGGCGACGGCAACGACATCGTCATCGGCGGACGCGGCAATGACACTGGCTCAGCTGGCGCCGGCGACGACACCTTCGTCTGGAATCCCGGCGACGGCAGCGACACGGTCGATGGCGGCGCCGGCACCGATACGCTCCAGTTCAACGGCGCGAATATCAACGAGAAAATCGACATCTCGGCCAATGGCACCCACGCACGCTTTACGCGCGACGTCGGCAACATCGCCATGGATCTCAACGCCGTCGAGAAAATCAATTTCATGGCGCTCGGCGGTGCTGACAACATCACGGTCGATGATTTGTCCGAAACCGGCATCACGCAGGTCAATATCGACCTCAGCGCGACACCCGGCAGCGGCATCGGTGACGGTCAAGCGGATGACGTGATTGTCAACGGCACCGGCGGCAGCGACCAGATCCAGATATCGGGTTCCGGAACAACTTCGTTCTCGGTCATCGGATTGGCAGGAACAAGTCAATGTCACCGGTTCGGAGGCCAGGGATACGCTGGTGATCAACGGCGGTAACGGAAACGACACCATCACCGCCGGGAATGGACTCATCAGTATCGTCAGCCTCACCATCGACGGCGGCGCGGGCAACGACACGATTACCGGCGGCGACGGCGAGGATACGTTGCTCGGTGGTGACGGCAACGACGTCATCAACGGCGGTCGTGGTGCCGACTTCGTGCTCCTCGGCGCCGGCAATGACACCGCTGTCTGGAATCCAGGCGACGGCAGCGACATTGTCGAGGGGGGAGACGGTACCGACACGTTGTTGTTCAACGGCTCCGACGTTGCGGAGCGCATGGATATCTCGGCCAATGGCGACGGCCGGGTGCGGCTGTCCAGTGACGTCGGTAACGTCGCATGGATCTCAACAGCGTCGAGCACATTCAGCTCAATGCGCTGGGCGGCGCCGACGTCATCACGGTCAACGATCTGACCGGAACCGGCGTCACGCAGCTGGCCCTCGATCTCGGTGCCACCGCGGGCGGCGCCGCTGGTGACGGCAAGCGGACACCGTGGTCGTCAACGGCACCGCCGCCAACGACGCCATCAGCGTCGTCACCAACAGCAGCGGATCGCTGGTGGTCAAGGGGCTGGCGGAACAGTTGACGATCGCGAATGTCGAGGCCGGCGACGCGCTTGTCATCAATGGCCTCGGCGGCAACGACACCATCGACGCGTCGTCGATCAATGCCGGCGAGGTCAAGCTCACGCTCAACGGCGGCGACGGCGATGACGTTATCAAGGGCAGCGCTGGCGATGATTTCGTCAACGGCGGACGCGGCAATGACACTCTCGCTCGTCGGCGCCGGCAATGACACCTTCGTCTGGAATCCAGGCGACGGCAGCGACATCGTCGAGGGCCAGAGCGGTAATGACACGCTCTTGTTCAACGGCGCGAATATCAACGAGAAAATCGATATCTCGGCCAATGGCGGCCGCGTGCGCTTTACGCGCGACGTCGCCAACATCACCATGGACGTCAACGGAGTTGAAAACATCCAGTTCAACGCCCTGGGCGGCGCTGACAATGTCACGGTCAACGATCTGACCGGAACCGGCGTCAGCCAGGTCAATATCGACCTCAGCGCGACGCCCGGCAGCGGCATCGGTGACAGTCAAACGGACACCGTGACTGTCAACGGAACCGGTGGCGACGACAAGATCCAGGTGGTTGCTTCCGGAGTATCTCCTTCCGGAACAACTTCGTTCTCGGTCAACGGATTGGCGGAACAAGTCAATATCACCGGTGCGGAGAGCGGCGATGTGCTGGCGATCAATGGCGGTAACGGCAACGACACCATCGACGCGTCGTCGATCAGCGCCGGTCAGGTCACGCTCAAGCTCAACGGCGGCGACGGCAATGACGTTATCATCGGCAGCGCTGGCGATGATCTCGTCAACGGCGGTCATGGTAACGACGCCGCGCTCCTCGGCGCCGGCAATGACACCTTCGTCTGGAATCCAGGCGACGGCAACGACATTGTCGAGGGCGGGACCGGTACTGACACGCTCCAGTTCAACGGCGCCAACGTCAACGAGAACGTCAACATCTCGGCCAATGGCAGCCGCGTGAGCCTTACGCGCGACGTCGCCAACATCACCATGGACGTCAACGGAGTTGAAAACATCCAGTTCAACTCCCTGGGTGGCGCTGACAACATTACGGTCAACGATCTGACCGGAACCGATGTCAGTCAGGTCAACCTCGACCTGGGTGGCAACGACGGCCAGGCGTCTACCGTTATCATCAACGGCACCAACGCCAGTGACGTCTTCCATGTCACCGAGAGCAACGGCGTGGTCACGGTATCGGGTCTGAGTGGCAATGTGACGATCTCGAACTTCGACGCCAACGATCGCATCGTGATCAATGGCCTCGGCGGCGACGACGTCATCGAAGCGTCAGGCCTTCAGCCGGGCATTCAGCTGACCGCCAATGGTGGCGACGGCGCCGACATCCTCATCGGCGGTGCCGGCAATGACACCCTGACCGGCGGTTTGGGAGACGACATCCTGATCGGCGGTCCGGGGTTCGATCTGCTCGACGGTGGACCCGGCAACAACGTCCTTATTCAGGAGGGCGGAGGAGCCGCCTTCGCATCCACTCCGGTCAGCGGCCAGCCGACGCCGGGCGGTGCCGCCCTGCTCACGCAGTTCATGGCATCGACCTTCGTCACCGCGGGCGAGGGCCACGGCGCGACGCCGTTGGCTGACCCGCAAGCCGGCCAGACGCCGTTGCTGGCGGTGCCGCAGCACGCGTGATAGCGGCGACGCCTAGAGTCACCCTGGAGAACGAGCAATGAGCACGCCGGCTGTCGGCAACGAGAGTCGATGCGGGTCTGGAAGCCCTGGTGACGTTGTTGCATCTGCAGGGTGTCGCGGCCGATCGCGAGCAGATCCGGCATCGGCTCGGAACAAACAAGATTGGCGCATCGGAGATTCTCCGGTGCGCCAAGGATTTTGGACTAAAGGTGCGATCCTGCCGGACCGACTGGTCAAGGCTCGCGAAGATGCCGTTGCCGGCGCTCGCCGGTCTGCGCGACGGCGGGTTCATGGTGGTCGCCAAGGCTTCCGAAGACAAAGTCCTGGTGAAATCGCCGCAGGATTCCCGTCCAGCCCTGATGACGCGGGCCGAACTTCTCGAGGTCTGGGACGGTGACCTGATCCTGATGACACGCCGGGCCGGATTGTCCGACATCGGCCGCCGCTTCGACGTCACCTGGTTTCTCGGCGCGATCCACAAATATCGCCATCTCCTGAGCGAGGTGCTGCTCGCCTCGTTCTTCCTGCAGCTGTTTGCGCTGGTCTCGCCGCTGTTCTTCCAGGTGGTGATCGACAAGGTGCTGGTGCATCGATCTCTGAGCACGCTCGACGTGCTGGTGATCGGCCTGGTGGCGATCTCGATGTTCGAGACCGCTCTGGCAATCCTGCGCACCTATCTGTTCGCGCACACCACCAACCGTATCGACGTCGAGCTCGGTGCGCGCCTGTTCAAGCATCTGCTGGCGTTGCCGATGGCCTATTTCCAGGCGCGGCGCGTCGGAGACTCGGTGGCGCGGGTGCGCGAGCTGGAGAACATCCGCAATTTTCTCACCAGCTCGGCGCTGACGCTCGCCATCGACCTGCTCTTCACGGTCGTCTTCCTCGCGGTGATGTTCGCCTATTCGCCGTTGCTGACCTGGATCGTGCTCGGCTCGTTTCCGTTCTACATCGCGATCTCGGCGGGAATGACGCCGCTGTTCCGTCGGCGGCTCGACGAAAAATTCCGGCGCGGCGCCGAAAATCAGGCTTTTCTGGTCGAAAGCGTGACGGGCATCGAGACGGTCAAGGCCATGGCGGTCGAACCGCAGATGCAACGGCGTCTGGGAAGAGCAGCTCGCCGGCTATGTTTCGGCGAGTTTTCGGGTCCTCAGTCTCGGCAATACCGCGAGCCAGCTGGTGCAGTTCATCAGCAAGGTGGTTACCGCGGGAATCCTGTATTTCGGCGCCCGGCTCGTGATCGAAGGCGGCTTGTCGGTCGGCGAACTCGTCGCCTTCAACATCCTGGCCGGCCGCGTCAGCGCACCGGTGCTGCGTCTCGCACAGATCTGGCAGGACTTTCATCAGGCGCGCCTGTCGGTGCAGCGGTTGGGCGACATTCTCAATACCACCGCAGAGGCGACTTACACGCCGTCGCGGGCGCGGTTGCCTGCGATCCGCGGCAACATCAGTTTCGACCACGTCACCTTCCGCTATCGTATCAACGGACGGGAAGTCCTGCACGACGTCAGCTTCGATGTGCCGGCGGGGCAGGTGGTCGGCATCGTCGGGCCTTCGGGCTCGGGCAAGAGCACATTCGCCAAGCTCGTGCAGCGCCTCTATGTGCCGGAAAGCGGGCGGGTCATGATCGACGGCGTCGATCTCGCCATGGCCGACCCCTCGTGGTTGCGCCGCCAGATCGGCGTCGTGCTGCAGGAGAACGTGCTCTTCAATTGTTCGATCCGCGAAAATATCGCGCTCGCCGATCCGGCGATGCCGATGGAGCGCGTCATTGCGGCGGCGACGCTTGCGGGAGCGCACGAATTCATCCTCGAATTGGACGAAGGCTACGATACGATCGTCGGCGAACGCGGCTCGACCCTTTCAGGCGGCCAGCGCCAGCGTGTGGCCATTGCCCGCGCGCTGATCGCGGACCCGCGCATCCTCATCTTCGACGAGGCGACGAGCGCGCTCGACTATGAGAGCGAGCGCATTATCCAGCAGAACATGAAGCAGATCGCCAGGGGGCGAACGGTTCTCATCATCGCGCACCGGCTCTCGACCGTGCGGGCCGCGGATCGCATCGTCACGCTCGAGCACGGCCGCCTGGTCGAGGACGGCACCCACGACGCGCTGATCAAGACCGGCGGTCGCTATGCGGCGCTGCATCGGCTGCAGGGAGGAATCTATGAAGTCGGCTAGCGGCGCCATGCCGGTCAAGCGAACGGAAACCGTCGTTCCGTTCCGGCGCGTGCGCGACGGCGCGCGGCGAAGAGCTTGCTTTTCTTCCGGCCGCGCTCGAGATCGTGGAAACGCCGCCTTCGCCGATCGGCCGCGCGATCGCGGTGATGATTGCGCTATTGTTCTGCGTGGCATTGGTCTGGTCCTGGTGGGGCACGGTCGACATCGTGGCTTCGGCAGCCGGCAAGATCGTGCCGAGCGCTCGCACCAAGGTCATCCAGCCTTTCGAGACCGGCGTGGTGCGCGCCATTCGCGTGGCTGACGGGCAGGTGGTCCAGGCCGGCGATGTGCTGGTCGAACTTGATCCGACCGTCAACGCCGCCGAACGCGACCATCTCCACAATGACCTGCTCGCCGAACAGCTCAACGTCGCGCGGTTGCGCGCCGCGCTTGCGGTCGGTGACGATCAGATGGCCGATTTGACGCCGCCTGCCGACGCGGACCCGGTCCTGGTCGGCGCCCAGCGCCAGCTCCTGCTCAACCAGGTGACCGAACATCGCGCCAAGATCGCCGCACTCGCGCGTCAGCAGGCGCAAAAGGAAGCCGAGCAAGCGACGATCGCTGCGACCATCCACAAGCTCGAGGCGATGATTCCGGTGGTCCAGCAGCGCGTCGATATCCGCAAGACGCTGATGGAACGGGAACTGAGTTCGAAGATCACCTATTTCGAAATTCTCCAGTTGCTGGTCGAACAGCAGGAGGATCTCGCCGTCCAGAACAGCCATCTGCACGAAGCGGAGGCGGCCGTGGCCGCGATCCGCGAAACGCGCGGCCAGGCGATTGCCGAATACAGGCGCTCATTGTCGGACGAACTGACCAAGGCCGAGCAAAAGGCGAGTGGCCTCGCGCAGGACCTGATCAAGGCCGAGCGGAGAACGGGCCTTCAGAAACTTGCTTCACCGGTTGACGGCGTCGTGCAGCAACTCGCGATCCATACGGTCGGCGGCGTCGTCACGCCCGCCCAGGCCCTGCTGGTGGTTGTACCCAGCGACAGCCGGCTGGAAATCGAGGCGATGGTGTCGAATCGCGACATCGGTTTTATCCATCCCGGACAGGATGCCGAGATCAAGATCGACACCTTCAATTTCACCCGCTACGGCATGCTGCATGGCCAGGTGCTCACCGTCTCGCAGGACGCCATCATCCGCGACCAGCCGCAGGACCGCTCCGGCGACCGCAGGCTGGGAACGCAGAACGATTCCAGCGAACCGAAGGGCCAGGAGCTGAACTACAGCGCGCGCATTTCTCTCGACCGCACCAAAATGCAGATTGACGACCGGATGGTCGATTTGTCACCGGGCATGGCGGTGACGGTGGAGGTCAAGACGGGATCGCGCACCATCCTGAGCTATCTGTTGTCGCCGCTGCTGCGCTATCGGCAGGATGTCCTGCGCGAGCGATGAGGCGTAGATGCGCCGGGCAGTGCGCAAAATGCACTGCAGACGTTGCAGATAACGCGTTGCAGATATGGGATGCGCAACCGCCCGCCTCATGCCGAGGGGAGCACCTTGGCGCCGCGCCCAGTCGAACTATTGTTCCTTTGGCTTGATCGCCCAGGACACGCGGACCGTAACCGACAGCGTCTCTTCGCCCTGCGCCACCGGCGCCGACGTGGCCATGCTGCCGGCGATCTTGCCGCGAAACATCGGCGTGGCGGAACCTTCCTCGGAAATGCCGAACGGCTCGCCGAGCGTCACGCCGGCGGCCCTGGCGTAGATCTGGGCTTTGCGGCGTGCATCGGCAATCGCCTGTTCGCGGGCGTCGTCGAGCAGCTTTGAGGCCTGCGAGACCATGAAATTGATGCCGCCGACTTCGTTGGCGCCGGCGGCAACCAATACGTCGATCACATTGGCCACCTTGGTCACTTCGCGCACCCGGATGATGACGCGGTTGCTGGCGCGATAGCCGACGATGGCAGACGGTCCGGAGCGGTTCGGGGCGTATTGCGGCTGCAGCGACAGAAGCGAGGTCTGGTAGTCCTTCTCCTCGATGCCGGCGCCCTTCAGCGCCAGCAGCACCTTGCCCATGGCCGCATTGTTGGCGTCGGAGGCCTCGCGCGCGGTTTTGGCCTCGGACGAAACGCCGGCATCGATTTGCGCCATATCCGGCGGCACCGACACGGTGCCTTCACCGGTCACGGTGATCGCGGGCGGCATGTTCGGCTGGGCCAGCGCGGGCGCGGCCTGCAGCGTCGCCGCGGCGATAACCAGTGCGAGGGAATGCCTCATGCGTCTCATTTCAGCGGCACATAGACGTTGATGACGAGCTTGTCCTCGGCCGTCTTCAGCGGATCGGTGATGTATTCCTCGATAAACGTGTCCTTGGCTTCCAGCTTCTTGTCGTCGAGGTGATTGGTGATCGCCTCATAGGTGTTGTCCATATTGTCGTAGGAGCCGCGATGGACGAATTTCAGCGCCTTGCCCTCGGGCGATTTGCCGATGCTCATGTCCTTGGTCAGGTTCTTCGGATCCTGTTCGACCGGAATCTCGGCGAGGAACGTGAAGCCGGTGTCGTCGGTCGAGGTGTAGACGATCATCGCATTGCCTGTGGCCTTGATGCCCTGCTTCTCAAGCAGCGCCGTCAGCGCCTTGAACGAATCGATCAGGGTGTCGAAGGCGCCATCCCAATTGGCGGTCCCCTTCATGACCACCACCTTTTTGGGCTCCAGCGAAAACGGCTCGCCAAAGGGGTCGGCGGTCTGGACGGTGGCGGCGGGTGGGGGCACCGGCGCCGGCGTCTGGGCCGCCGAAGGCATATCCGCGGGTGATCTGGTCTCCGCCGGCGGCGGGACGGGCACGGCGGATGGCGCCGGGGCGGGCGTCGCCGACGGGCTTGGGGCCGGGGAGGCCGCAGGCGCCGGCGATTGCGCCAGCGCGGCGCCGCCTAACGCCCCGCCCAACGCGATGGCAGCCATCGGGATCAGCGCGATCAAAGCCGAGCGGAAAGTACTGAAACGGTTCATTTTAAGTCATCTCCATCCCATCCCGAGCGGTCGCAGCGTGTCCCGGTCACGCCCGCTCTGGGTGCTGTCACTCCTAACACGCAAGGTCCGGTTTCGTCCCATGACAGATGCGTCATGCGCCCCCTCACTAGCCATTTCGCCATCATTGGCCATATAAGACAGGCATAAATTGGGAAATTCCATGAGCGCGCTCGCCAATCACGCCTTCGCCAAGATGAACGGTATCGGCAACGAAATCGTCGTGGTCGATTTGCGTGACAAGCCGGCCGCCGTGACGGCCGAAGAAGCGCGCGCGGTCGCCTCGCCCGCGGGCGTCCCGTATGACCAGCTGATGATATTGCAGCCGCCGCGGCTGCAGGGCACCGAGGCCTTCATCCGCATCTACAACAATGACGGCTCGGAAGCCGGCGCCTGCGGCAATGGCATGCGCTGCGTGGTGCGCCGCCTGTTCGAGAAGACCGGCCAGACCGCCGTCACCTTCGAGACCAGGGCCGGGCTGTTGAATTGCTGGCAGGGTCCGTCGCCCGAACTTTACACCGTCGATATGGGAGCGCCGAAATTCGGCTGGCAGGATATTCCGCTGGCGGAAGAATTTCGCGACACCCGTTACATCGAGTTGCAGGTAGGCCCGATCGATGCGCCGCTGCTGCATTCGCCGTCGGTGGTCAGCATGGGCAATCCGCACGCGATCTTCTGGGTCGACGACGTCAACGCCTACGATCTCGGCCGCTTCGGGCCGCTGCTGGAAAACCATCCGATCTTTCCCGAGCGCGCCAATATCACGCTCGCCCATATCGTCGATCGCGATCACATCACGATGCGTACCTGGGAGCGCGGCGCGGGACTGACGAGGGCCTGCGGCTCGGCGGCCTGCGCGACCGCGGTGGCGGCGGCCCGGCTGAAGCGCGCCAATCGCATCGTCGAAATCTCGCTGCCGGGTGGGAAGCTTTCGATCGAATGGCGCGAGCGCGACGACCATGTACTGATGACCGGCACCGCCGATTTCGAATATGAAGGCCGTTTCGATCCGGCGCTGTTCGCCAACGTCGCCTAGCGATGAGCGTCGAAGTCCTCACCTTTGGCTGCCGCCTCAACGCCTTCGAATCCGAGGTGATCGCCCGCGAGGCCGACAACGCCGGGCTTTCCGACACCGTCGTCATCAACAGCTGCGCGGTCACCAACGAGGCGGTGGCGCAGGCGCGGCAATCGATCCGGCGGCTGAAGCGCGAGCGGCCTGGCTTGCGCATCGTCGTGACCGGCTGTGCGGCGCAGACCCAGCCAGAAATGTTCGCAGCGATGGCGGAGGTCGATCGCGTCGTCGGCAATGACGAGAAGATGCGCGGCGAGGCCTGGCGCGACGCGCGCAGGGCATTCGATGACGGTTTCGGCATCGCCGCCAGCGAGAAGATCGCGGTCGCCGACATCATGGCGGTCACCGAGATGGCGCCGCATCTGCTCGAAGGCTTTCAGAGCGGGCTGCCGCGGGTTTTCGTGCAAGTGCAGAACGGCTGCGATCACCGCTGCACTTTCTGCATCATCCCCTATGGCCGCGGCAATTCGCGTTCGGTGCCGATGGGCGCCGTGGTCGAACAGGTCCGCACGCTGGTCGAACGCGGTCACGCCGAGATCGTGCTGACGGGTGTGGACCTCACGAGTTACGGCGCCGACCTGCCGGGCACGCCGAAGCTCGGACAATTGACCAAGCAGATTTTGCGGCATGTGCCGGAACTGAAACGGTTGCGGATTTCGTCGATCGATCAGGTCGAAGCCGACCGCGATCTGCTCGATGTGATCGCCGACGATGGACGCTTGATGCCGCATCTGCATCTGTCGCTGCAATCCGGTGACGATTTGATTTTGAAACGAATGAAGCGCCGGCATTTGCGCGCCGATGCCATCGCTTTTTGCGCGCAGGTGCGGCGGCTGCGGCCGGATATCGCGCTCGGCGCCGACATCATTGCGGGCTTTCCGACCGAGACGGAGGAGATGTTCGCGCGCTCGCAGGACCTGGTGGAGGAATGCGGCCTGACGTTCCTGCACGTGTTTCCCTACTCAAAACGTCCGGGCACGCCGGCGGCACGGATGCCGCAAGTTGCCGGTGAAGCGATCAAGCAGCGTGCGAAACGGCTGCGCGCGACGGGCGAGGCGGCGTTACGGAAGCGTCTGGCAGCAGAGACCGGCGCGACGCGTCAGGTGTTGATCGAGAGCGGCAAGCAGGGACGTACGGAACATTTCCTGCCGGTGGCGATCAGCGGTGAGACGCCGGGTGCGGTGCGGGCGTTGACGATGACCGGGCATGATGGTGCGCGGTTGACGGTGTGATCGCTTCGTCATCGCCCGGCCATGACCGCAGCTTCTGTGTCGATTCCCCTTGCTATCGTCATTCCCCGTTCCACCCACACGCCCTGAGCCGCTCATGCATGTGCTCCGGCGCGGGCGCGACCACGCGCACCGGCTCCTTGTTCTTCGAAATCGGAATCCCGATCTCGCGGGAGTGCAGATGCAGGCGCGGTTCGCCAAAGCGCGGGCCGTTACCATAGATGTTGTCGCCGACGATCGGCCAGCCGGTGGCTGATGTGTGCACCCGCAATTGATGGGTGCGGCCGGTGACCGGCTCCAGCGCGAGCCAGGCGAGGCCGTTGCCGCGTCCCAACACCTTCCAGTTTGTGACGGCTTTTTGACCGTCCGGCATCCGGCTTCTGCCACCAGCCACGCTCGACGTTCAGCCGTCCGAGCGGCATGTCGATGGTGCCTTCATCTTCGGCAGGGCCGCCTTCCACCACCGCCCAATAGGTTTTTTCGATTTTGCCGTGCTTGAACAGCAGGCCGAGCGAGGCGGTGGCCTTGCGATGGCGTCCCAGCACGAGACAGCCGGACGTATCCTTGTCGAGCCGGTGGGCCAGCACCGGGGGCCGCGGCAGGCCGAATCGCAAGCCGTCGAAGGACGTTTCCAGATTGGCGCCGCCCTTGGGGCCACGATGGACCGGCAGGCCGGCGGGCTTGTCGATGACCAGCATCAGCCCGTCGCGGTGGAGCACGCGGGCCTGGATTTCCTCCGCGGTCAATTCGGGGACATCAAGCGATGCCCCGGGAACATCGATGGTTTGGTTGTGACTTCCGCTCATGGCGCGAAACCGCTAACACAGCCGCGTCATGAACGATACCACTCCCGGAACTCCCAAATTAAGCTGGTGGCGGCGGCTTTCGAGCGGCCTGAAGCGAACCTCGAGTTCGATCGGCAATGCCGTTGCCGATCTCGTCACCAAGCGCAAGCTCGACCGCGCCATGCTCGACGATATCGAGGATGTGCTGCTGCGCGCCGATCTCGGCACCGACGTGGCGGTGCGGATCGCGGATGCGGTCGGCGCCGGCCGCTACGACAAGGCGATTTCGGCCGATGAAGTGAAGACCGTCGTCGCCACTGAAGTCGAGAAGGTGCTGTCGCCGGTCGCAAAGCCGCTGGTTATCGATGCGGCGCTAAAGCCGTTCGTCATTCTCGTGGTCGGCGTCAACGGTTCCGGCAAGACCACCACCATCGGCAAGCTCGCCGCAAAGCTGAGCGCCGAAGGCCGCAAGGTGATGCTCGCGGCCGGCGACACGTTTCGTGCCGCGGCGATCGAGCAGCTAAAAATCTGGGGCGAGCGGACCAAGTCGCCGGTGATCGCGGGCGCGCAAGGCTCGGATTCGGCAAGCCTTGCCTTCAATGCGCTGAGCGCGGCGAGAGAGCAACAGCTCGACGTGCTGCTGATCGACACCGCCGGGCGCCTGCAGAACAAGGCGGAACTGATGAACGAACTGGAAAAGGTCGTTCGTGTCATCAAGAAGGTCGATGCGTCGGCGCCGCATGCGGTGCTGCTGGTGCTGGATGCCACGGTGGGACAAAATGCGCTGTCGCAGGTCGAGGCATTTCATCGTACCGCTGGCGTCACGGGCCTCGTGATGACCAAACTCGACGGCACAGCGCGCGGCGGCATTCTGGTGGCGTTGTCGGAGAAATTCAAACTGCCGGTGCATTTCATCGGCGTCGGCGAAGGCGTCGACGATCTCGCGCCGTTCACCGCGCGCGATTTCGCGCAGGCGATTGCAGGAATTGAGGCATGTCTTGGCATACTGGATACCGGGTTTCGATCAGGTGATGACGGCAAAACAAGAGCGGGAATAAAATGGACAAGACCCAGCCGCATCCGCTGTTCAAGCTCGCGACCGAACTCGGTCCGCTGCTCGTGTTCTTTATCGCCAACGCCAAATACCATCTGTTCGTCGCCACCGGCGCGTTCATGGTGGCGATCGTGGCCGCGATGATCGCGTCCTATGTGGTGACGCGGCATGTGCCGGTCATGGCGATCGTTACCGGCGTCATCGTCATTGTGTTCGGCACGCTGACTTTGGTGCTGCACGACGAGACCTTCATCAAGGTGAAGCCGACCATCATCTATGGCCTGTTCGCCGCGATCCTCGGTGGCGGCCTGCTGTTCGGCCGCTCCTTCATCGCCATCATGTTCGATCAGATGTTCAATTTGACTGCGCAGGGCTGGCGCATCCTGACGATGCGCTGGGCGCTGTTCTTTTTCGCGATGGCGATCCTGAACGAGGCCGTCTGGCGCACGCAGTCGACGGATTTCTGGGTCAATTTCAAGGTGTTCGGTGTCGTGCCGCTGACGATGATTTTTGCGATGATCCAGATGCCGCTGACCAAACGCTACCATCTGGAGCCGGTGTCGCTCGAGGCGAGCGAAGCGGAAGCGGGCGATGTGAGGAAGGGATGATCTTCCTGCCTCTCCCCGTCAAGAACGGGGAGAGGTGAAGCGATCAGATCAGCTCTTCTGCTTGGCGATGATCTTGTCCTTGATTCCGTCATAGGTTTTTTGCGGGACGATGTCCTTGTTCACGAGATCGTCCTTGCCCTTGTAGGGGCGTCCCGCGATGATCTTGGCCGAATAGGCCTTGCCGATGCCCGGCAGCGCGTCGAGCTGCTCGGCGGTCGCGGAATTGATGTCGAGCAGTTCGGCCTTCGGGGCGGGCGCCATCTTCGACTCCGAGGCCTTTGGCGCGGGAGCCATCATCTTGCTGTCGGATTTGGCGGCGGGTTGCGCGGTCTGGGCCATCGACGGGGTCGCCGTCAGCATGCCCACAGTCAGCATGCCCAGAGTGAGCGCGGTTGCGAGAAGAGAAGCGAGCGTAAAATGACGCATTGGGGTGTCCCTCCAAGGACGGTTTAAGTAACGCCATCAAGCTAGCTTTGAATTCGTGGCGACGCCATGGCCGCGAAATGAACCGCAGATAAACGCGCAAAATTATTTGCGCTTACGATCCCGCCTTCAGCGCTTTCTCGATCTCGGCCTTCAGCACCGTATCGATATTCTCTGGCGTCACCGGCCCGACCATCTTGTAGACGATGGTCCCTTCCCGGCCGACCACAAAAGTTTCGGGCACGCCATAGACGCCCCATTCGATCGAGGCGCGGCCGTTGGCGTCGACGCCGACGATGCCGAACGGGTTGCCGTAACGGCCGAGGAAGCGGCGGGCGTTGTCGGGGGAATCCTTGTAGTTGATGCCGATCACCTGCAGCCGCTTGTCTTTCGCCAGCGCCGTCAGCAGCGGCGCCTCGTCGTGGCAGGGGACGCACCAGGAAGCCCAGACATTGACGACGCTGACCTTGCCTTTGAAGGCAGCCGGATCGAGCCCCGGCACCGGCGCGCCATTGTTGACGAGGCCCTCCAGCGCCGGCAGGGCGGTTTGCGGCGCCGGGCGGCCGATCAGGGCGGAGGGAATTTTCGAGGGGTCGCCGCCGTGCAGCCGCAGCAGGAAGAGCGCGGCCAATGCGACGAAACCGATCAGCGGCAGCGTCACCAGCCAGCGACGGGCGCGCGGGGATGCCTCGGTTGCCGGCTCGCTCATCAGATATCCGCCGCGCCGCGGCCGGAGCGCCGGACCACGCCGCTGGCTTCGAGTTCGCGCAGGCGCTCCGTCTGGCGGCGATAGTCGAGGGCGATCCAGGCAATGAGGATCACCACCACGGCCGTCACCAGCGAATAGGCCGTCACGATGAAGGAGGCGTAAGGACCGAGCGACATCGCGTCACGCCGCCTGCCGGCTGGCTTGCATCATCTGCAAGGCGCGCACCCGGCGGCGCAGGATCTCGTTGCGCATCGCCGCCAAATGCAGCGTGACGAACAGCAGTGAAAATCCGATCGCCATCACCAGCAGCGGGATCAGGAAGGCGCGGTCGAGCGAAGGGCCGCCCATCCGCATCACCGAGGCCGGCTGATGCAGCGTGTTCCACCAGTCGACCGAGAATTTGATGATCGGGATATTGATCGCGCCGACCAAAGTGAGGATCGCGGCGGCCCGCGCGGCGCGCGACGGATCTTCCACCGCGCGCCACAGCGCGATCAGGCCGAGATACATCAGGAACAGGATCAGCACCGAGGTGAGCCGCGCATCCCATTCCCAATAGGTGCCCCACATCGGCCGGCCCCACAGCGAGCCCGTAACCAGCGCCAGGAACGTGAAGGCGGCGCCGATCGGGGCTGCGGCTTTCGCCGCAACGTCGGCGAGCGGATGCCGCCATACCAGCGTGCCCAGCGCGGCCAGGCTCATCACGCCCCATACGAACATCGAGAGCCACGCATTCGGCACGTGGATGAACATGATTTTGACGGTAGCGCCCTGCTGGTAATCGTCCGGCGCCATCGCCGATTGATAGAGCCCGATCAGCAGCAGGATCGCGGTCGCACCCGCCAGCCAGGGCAGCACGCGCGCCGTCAGCGACATGAATCTTGTGGGGTTGGCGAGGTCGATCAGCGTCATGGCACCCTGATAGTCGCAGGTCGCGTCACAGGCAATCTGCTTGCAACGTCTCGGTGAAAGTTGATCGGCAGGTTGGGCATGATCTTATCCGAAAACCGGATTCCACTTGGCGCTAACGCGGCCGTTCGGGTCGGGATCACGCCTAGTCCAATCCGTGCCGCAGGCTTGCCGCCGCGGCAAACGGTCCGATCACGAAACTGACCAGTGAAAGCGCGCAGAGGATCGAAAACGGTGTTCCAAATGACAGCGGCCCGGATATGGCGGCCTGCGATGCCGCGACGCCGAAGATCAGCACCGGGATCGACAGTGGCAGCACCAGCACCGCCAGCAGCAATCCGCCGCGGTGTAATGTCACGGCCAGTGCCGCGCCGATCATGCCCGTAAACGTCAGCGCCGGGGTGCCGACCAGCAGCGTCAATGCCACGGCCAGGGTCGAGGTGCCGTCGAGGTTCAGCAACAGCCCGAGCGCCGGCGTCGCAAGGATCAACGGCAGCCCCGCGGCCAGCCAATGCGCCAGCGCTTTGGCGGCGCAGGCCAGTTCCAGCGGCGTCCGCCCCATCACGATCAGGTCGAGCGAGCCGTCGTCGTGATCGGCCGTGAACAGACGATCGAGCGTGAGCAGGCTTGCGAGCAGCGCACCGAGCCAGAGGATCGCCGGTCCCAGCCGCGTCAGCAGGGCCAGATCCGGCCCGACCGCGAACGGCATCAGCACGGTCACCGTGAGGAAAAACAGCACGCCGATCAGCGCGCCGCCGCCGACACGCAGCGCGATCTTGATATCCCGTCGAATCAGCGCGGCGAGGGCGGTCATTTCGCGCCCCCCATCCGCAATTCCCTGGTGTCGATCCCGAGCGGGGTGTGGGTGGCGGCGATGATGATGCCGCCTCCCTTGAGGTGGTCGCGCATCAGGCCGGCGAACAAATCCTGCCCGGCGGCATCGAGCGCCGAGGTCGGTTCGTCCAGCAACCAGACCGGCCGCCGCACCGCGAGCAGGCGCGCGATCGAGAGCCGCCGCCGCTGGCCGGCCGACAGGTATGCCGCCGGCAAATGCGTGGCGTGATCGAGGCCCAGCGCTTCGAGACATTTGGTGGCTTCGAGGCATTTGGCGGCTTGGCCGGCATCGCAGACCTCGCTACCGAGAAAATCCCGCCAGAACGACAGGTTTTCGAGCACGCTTAGCGCAGGTTTCAGCGCGTCGCGATGGCCGAGATAATGGGATTGTTCCGGCAAGGTCAGTTCGTTCTCGCCGCCTTCGAGATCGACCGATCCGCCGGCTGGCGCCAGGAGACCCGCAATCAGGCGCAGCAGCGACGTTTTACCCGAGCCGTTGGGGCCGGTGACCGCCAGTGCCTCTCCCGCGACGGCCTCGAAATCGAGACCGGAAAATACCGTGCGGCCGCCCCGCACACAGTCGATCTGGCGTCCCGAGAGCCGCATTTTGCCCCTCACAGCCCTCTGAAAACCTATGCGGTACCGCAGCAGAATTTTTGGGTCGCGCAATCCTGCAGCACGATTGTCGTTGTGGCGGCGCATCTGGAAAGATTCTATAAGCCCGGAACTTGATGCAGCACACAATCGGCGGCTGCAAGCCACTAGGCCAGCCCCGCTGACGGTGTTTAAGTACCCTTTGCCGGGTATAACTAAGAATTGGGATTTCCTCACATGACCTCGCTCGACAGCTTCAAATGCCGCAAGACCCTCAAGGTCGGCAGCAAGACCTATGTGTATTACAGCCTGCCCGCCGCCGAGAAGAACGGTCTGAAGGGAATTTCCAAGCTGCCTTACTCGATGAAGGTGCTGCTGGAAAACCTGTTGCGCAACGAGGACGACCGCACGGTCAAGAAGGCTGACATCGTCGCGGTGTCGAAATGGCTGAAGAAGCGCAAACTCGAACACGAGGTGGCGTTCCGTCCGGCCCGCGTGCTGATGCAGGATTTCACCGGCGTGCCGGCTGTGGTCGATCTCGCCGCGATGCGCAACGCGATGCAGAAGCTCGGCGGTGATGCCGAGAAGATCAACCCGCTGGTGCCGGTCGATCTTGTCATCGACCACTCCGTGATCGTGAACTTCTTCGGTGACAACAAGGCGTTCGGCAAGAACGTCGTCGAGGAATACAAGCAGAACCAGGAACGCTACGAATTCCTGAAATGGGGCCAGAAGGCGTTTTCGAATTTCTCCGTGGTGCCGCCCGGCACCGGCATCTGCCATCAGGTCAATCTCGAATATCTCTCGCAGACGGTATGGACCAAGAAGGAAAAGATGACGGTCGGCAAGAAGACCGGCACCTTTGAGGTCGCTTATCCGGATTCGCTCGTCGGCACCGACTCGCACACCACCATGGTCAACGGCCTCGCGGTGCTCGGCTGGGGCGTCGGCGGCATCGAGGCGGAAGCCTGCATGCTCGGCCAGCCGCTGTCGATGCTGCTGCCGGAAGTGATCGGCTTCAAGCTCAAGGGCCAATTGAAGGAAGGCGTTACCGCGACCGATCTGGTGCTGACCGTGACGCAGATGCTGCGCAAGCAGGGCGTGGTCGGAAAATTCGTCGAATTCTACGGCCCGGGCCTCGATTATCTCTCGGTCGCCGATAAAGCCACGATCGGCAACATGGCGCCGGAATATGGCGCGACCTGCGGCTTCTTCCCGGTGGACGCCGCGACCATCGACTACCTCAAGACCTCGGGCCGCAAGGCTGACCGCGTCGCGCTGGTGACCGCCTATGCCAAGGCGCAGGGCCTGTTCCGCACCGCCAAGTCGGCCGATCCGGTATTCACGGAAAAACTGGCGCTCGATCTCGCCGACGTCGTGCCCTCGATGGCCGGGCCGAAGCGTCCCGAAGGCCGCGTCGCGCTGCCTGCGGTTGCGTCAGGTTTCTCCGCCGCGATGACCAGCGAATACAAGAAGGGCGACGACGCCTCGCATCGTTATGCGGTCGAGAACCACGATTTCGATCTTGGCCATGGCGACGTCGTGATCGCGGCGATCACCTCCTGCACCAACACTTCCAACCCGAGCGTGCTGATCGGCGCGGGTTTGTTGGCGCGCAACGCCGCCGCCAAGGGCCTGAAGGCAAAGCCGTGGGTGAAAACCTCGCTGGCGCCGGGCAGCCAGGTGGTTGCGGAATATCTCGCCAATTCCGGCCTGCAGACCGACCTCGACAAGGTCGGCTTCAACCTGGTCGGCTTCGGCTGCACCACCTGCATCGGCAATTCAGGCCCGCTGCCGGAAGACATCTCGAAGTCGATCAACGACAACGGTATCGTTGCCGCTGCCGTGCTGTCAGGTAACCGCAATTTCGAAGGTCGCGTCAGCGCGGACGTGCAGGCGAACTATCTCGCATCGCCGCCGCTGGTCGTCGCCTATGCGCTGACGGGAACGGTCACGAAGGATCTCGCCGTCGAGCCGATCGGCAACGGCAAGGACGGCAAGCCGGTGTACCTGAAGGACATCTGGCCGACGACCAAGGAGATCAACGCCTATATGAAGAAATTCGTCACCGCGACGATCTTCAAGAAGCGCTACGCCGACGTGTTCAAGGGCGACACCAACTGGCGCAAGATCAAGACGGTCGAGAGCGAAACCTATCGCTGGAACATGAGCTCGACCTATGTGCAGAACCCGCCCTATTTCGAAGGCATGAAGAAAGAGCCGGAGCCGATCAGCGACGTGGTCGATGCGCGGATCCTGGCGATGTTCGGCGACAAGATCACCACCGACCACATTTCGCCGGCCGGCTCGATCAAGCTGACCTCCCCGGCCGGAAAATTCCTCAGCGAGCACCAGGTGCGCCCTGCGGACTTCAACCAATACGGTACGCGCCGCGGCAATCACGAAATCATGATGCGGGGCACCTTCGCCAACATCCGCATCAAGAATTTCATGCTGAAGGGCGCCGACGGCAACATCCCGGAAGGCGGATTGACGAAGCATTGGCCCGACGGCGAGGAAATGTCGATCTACGATGCCGCGATGAAGTACCAGGCGGAGCAGGTGCCGCTGGTGGTATTCGCGGGTGCCGAATACGGCAACGGCTCGTCGCGCGATTGGGCGGCGAAGGGCACCCGGTTGCTCGGCGTCCGCGCCGTGATCTGCCAGAGCTTCGAGCGCATCCATCGCTCCAATCTGGTCGGTATGGGCGTGCTGCCGCTTACCTTCGAGGACGGCGCGTCATGGACGTCGATCGGCCTGAAGGGCGACGAAAAGGTCACGATCCGGGGCCTGCAGGGCGATTTGAAGCCGCGCCAGAAGCTGACGGCGGAAATCGTGTCCGGCGATGGTTCGTTGCAGCGCGTTTCGCTGCTATGCCGCATCGATACCCTCGACGAGCTCGAGTACTACCGAAATGGCGGCATTCTGCACTATGTGCTGCGCAAACTCGCCGCTTAACCCGGATTTGTGATCAATGGCTCACTGCGAAGTGAGTAGCGAGCAAGAAGAAGGCGGCCTATGAAAAGGCCGCTTTCGTGCGTTTTGGGGCGCGCTCTCAGGGATCAGAACATGCGCCGTCCAAAAATGCCCCGTCCAAAAATGCCCCGTACAAATACGGACGGAAATCGTTACCACCGGTTCGCAGTATGACAGCGATGATGGCCCATAGCTCTATTTCGAGCTCTATTTCGCGGTGGTCCGGTGCGCTCAGCGTATGCGCCATTGTCGCCATCATCCGCCCCGCTCATGCCGACCCGCGCGCGGTCGTCGAACTCTTCACCTCGCAAGGGTGTTCGTCGTGTCCGCCCGCCGACAAGATCATCGGCGAACTCGCCAAGGATCCTTCCGTGATCGCGCTGAGCATGCCGATCGATTATTGGGATTATCTCGGCTGGAAGGATACGCTCGCGGACTCGCGCTTCAGCGCGCGTCAGAAGGCTTATTCGCATGTGCGCGGCGATCGCGACGTCTACACGCCGCAGGTGATCGTCAACGGTTCGACGCATGTGATCGGCAGCGATCGTGCCGGCATCGAAGGCGCGATCAAGAGTACCCAGAAAGCCGACGGCGTGATGTCGGTGCCGGTGACGATGACGTTGTCCGGCAAGCAGATCAATGTTTCGGTCGCAGCCAGCAACGCGCCGACGGCGACGCATGGCGAGGTCTGGATCTGTTCGGTCTCGAAGGCGGTGCCGATCTCGATCGGGCGCGGCGAAAATCGCGGCCGCGAAATCACCTACCATAACGTGGTGCGTAACATTCTGAAGGTCGGTGACTGGAACGGCAGTGCCGGAAGCTGGACCGTCCCGCTCGAAAATATTTCCCGCGATGGCGTCGATGCCGCGGTCGTCTATGTCCAGGATGGCAATCGCGATAAGCCCGGCCCGATGCTGGGCGCGGCTTTCACGCCGCTGCAGTAGTTCTGCTTGAGATGCTTGAACGGATATCGCCGCAGCCGGCGAATCGCCGATGCGTGCTGATGCGCGATCGGCCGGATGCAGGCCAAAAAGAACCAGTCCCCCAAAAGAACCAGGTCCCCCAAAAGAAAAAGGACCAACTTTCGTTGGCCCAGTTCTCGGGATTATCTCCCCTGCGAACAGACCCGATCCCAACGGCCCCGGGGGGCTGGGGGCTGAGGAATCCGGAACCGAGAGGACCGGGTCAACGCAGGCTTTTCTTTTCGCAGTCCAGCGGGGCGGTCGGTTGGCAGAAGTGGGGCGGTAATATGATTCCTCTAACGATCCCGTGACTCCGGATTTCCCGCCATATTTGACGATCCGTCGCTGTTTCCGCCGTGTTTACAAAGCCCTTGCGGGGCCCCGCAGTTAGCGCAATCATGTCGCTGAGATGACAGGAGGCGCTCCATGAGCTCGATGTCGGGGGATACCGATCCAAGCGAGAATCGCGCAGTGGCGCGAGCCGCCACTGCGAGCCCGTTGCCGAACCGAATCACGTTCAATCGTCTGGAACTCAATCGCATCCTGAATCTATACGGGCGCATGGTCGCCGACGGCGAGTGGCGTGACTATGCCATCGACTTTCTGAAGGACCGCGCGGTGTTCTCGGTGTTCCGCCGCGCTTCCGAAGTCCCGATCTACCGCATCGAAAAGGATCCGCGGCTCGCCCGCAAGCAGGGCATGTACAGCGTGATCTCGGCGACCGGGCTGATCCTGCGCCGCGGCCACGAGCTGGAGCGCGTGCTGCTGGTGATCGACCGCAAGCTGGCGCTGGTTTAGCTTACCCTCTCATCCGCCGGCAGCGTGGTGGCGCCTTCGCCGAGCGCGCGCTGCATCATCACGGTGTCGAGCCAGCGGCCGAATTTGAAGCCGACACTGGGATGCGTCCCGATCATCTGGAAGCCGGTTTTGGTGTGGACCCCGATCGAGCCGGCATTGGCGGAATCGCCGATCACCGCGATCATCTGCCGGTAGCCCCGCGCCTCGCACTCGGCGATCAAGCCGCTGCATCAGCAACAACCCGATGCCGCGCCGGTGTATAGCCGGCTGCAGATAGACCGAATTCTCCACCGTGAAGCGATAGGCCGGCCGCGGCCGATACGGACCGGCATAGGCATAACCGACCACGCGGCCTTCCCATACGCCCACGAAATAGGGAAAGCCGCCGTCCACCAGTGCCCGGAAGCGCCGGGTCATCTCGGCAAGGTCGGGCGGGATCAGTTCGAACGTCGCGGTGCCGTAGCGTACCGCGTGCTCGTAGATTTCGGTGACAAAGGGGAGGTCGGCCTCGGTGGCAGGCCTGATTTCGGGAGCGGGCATGAGGGAAGATTATTTTTGCTGTGGGCGAAAGAAAAGCCCCCGGCGGTGAGACCGGGAGCTTCGGGTGTAATCGACTCTCTGCAAATAAGCTACGATTGTCGGTCCGAAAGCGGAAAGCCTTGCTATTCAGAAAGCGTTGGTCATTCAGAAGGTGTTGGCCATTCATTTTTGAAGATCGCGGTAAGATGGTCGATCACGGCCCGGATCGCCGGAGCTTTGGCGCCGTCCCGGTGGAAAACCAGCCAGATATCCCGCGACGGAGCTGGAGTTGGCGTTGTGAGCGCCTTGAGCGATTTGTCGTAATGGGCCATGCCTTGCGGCAGAACGGCGACACCGAGTCCGGCCCGGACCGCGCCGATGAGCGCCGTATAGTCGCTCGCCCGAAGCGTCAGTTCACGCGCGCCGCTCATTGTTCTCAGCCATTTCTGCTGCGGATAGTGCTCGCGGCTTTCATCCAGTCCCAGAAAGTCCCAATCCTCCGGCAGACGTTCGCCTAAATAATCTCTTGAGCCATACAGGCCGTAGGTGATCTCGCCGAGCTTGCGCGCGATGAGCCCCTTCTCATGAGGCCGGAACAATTGCAAGGCGATGTCGGCCTCTCGCCGGCCCAGCGAGACCTCTCGCAGTCCGTCGACAAGCTCAATCTGCAAGCCTGGATGCTGACGCTGCAATTTAAGCAGACGGGGCGCAATGAAATGAGTGGTTATGCCGGTAGGCCCGCTCACCCGTACCAGGCCTTGAGGTAGACCGGCGCTGCCCTGGGCAAATCGCTCGATGTCGCCGATTGCCGTCTCGACGCGCACCGCAAGATCACGAACCTGTTGTCCCGCGGTTGTGAGGCTGTAGGCGCGGGCACGCCTGTCGACCAGTCGAAGCTTGAGTTCTTTTTCCAGCGCCTCGATTCGACGCGCCACGGTGGAATGATCGGTTCCCAGCACCTTGGACGCCGCGGAAAGGCTGCCGCTGCGTGCAAAGGTCAGAAAATAGTTCAGATTGCTCCAGTCCATCGCCGCTTGCGAATTTTTCCACGATTGGATCAGCGGGAATATGCATTTTCGCGCAGCAAAAGCCAGCGTCACTGCGTTTCGGCTTTGGTATCGCGCATGTGGGTCCTCCCCCAGCATGAACGCGCCGATTTCGGCGTTTTGGGTGTCTCAAAAAAAGGGGTGTCTCAAGAGAGGGGCTCTCAAAAGAAAAGCCCCGGCTCAAAGGCCGGGGCTTCCCTGTTTGGCTGGGTCGAGAGCGCTAGTCGCGCTGTCCGAGCAGCTGCAGCAGCAGCGTGAACAGGTTGATGAAGTTCAGGTAGAGCGAGAGTGCGCCGGTGATCGCCGCACGTTCCGCCACCACGCCGCCCTGCGAGGCGTAGCCGTAGATGTAGTCGTTCTTCAGCCGCTGGGTATCCCAGGCGGTGAGGCCCGCAAACACCAGCACGCCGACCACGGACACGATGAACTGCAGCATCGAGCTCGCCAGGAACAGATTGACCACGCTCGCGATGATGATGCCGATCAGGCCCATGAACAGGAACGACCCCATGGCGGTCATGTCACGCTTGGTGGTGTAGCCATAGAGGCTCAGCGCGCCGAAGGTGGCCGCGGTGATGAAGAACACCCGCACGATCGAGGTGTGCGTATACACCAGGAAGATCGACGACAGCGAAATGCCCATCAGCGCCGAGAACACCCAGAACAGCATCTGGGCGGCCGCAGGCTGCAGCCGGTTGATGCCGGCCGAGATCACGAACACCATCACCAGCGGCGCGAGGATGAACAGCCACTTCAGGGGGCTCACATACATCGCGTAGCCGAACGGCGTCAGGAACGCGTTGCCGAATTTGGCGGCGGCGCCGGCCTGATCGGTCGTCACTGCCGCCATATAGACGCCGAGCGCGGCGAGGCCGGTGATCGCCAGGCCGATGCTCATGTAGTTGTAGATGCGCAGCATGTAGGCGCGCAGACCAGCGTCGACGGTCGCGGCGTCAACGCGCCCGGCGGCCCGGCCGAATGGAGAAGTGTAGTTGCGGTCTAGGTCCGACATGGTCGAATTCCCGTTGGTTGCCCGGCGGAGCGCAAAGGGGGTTTGCGGCGCCGGTTCGAAATCTATCCCAGATAGCACGATTTGCTGACATTAATTTTGCGTCATCAAACCGGGCCTCTGCCCATCCGATATGTGGGAAACTAGCACATCTGCTGCAAGCTTCCACGCGCGGCTGAATGTCGCCCCGAACTGCGATTTCCGAGCAAAAGCAGGGTTAACTCCGTCCTTCCGGCCGCTACAAATTGTCACAAATTCCGCAACACGCTGGCGGGCTTCTGGTTTAGCGCCAACAGCGTGCCGGCAAGCCCCAGTCCGACGGTGACGAGCAGCGCGGCCACAACCACGCCCGCCGCGCTGCCGGCCTGCCAGATGAAACTCAATGTCATCAGCCGGGTCACGATCAACCAGGCCGCGATCGAACCCGCGATGACCCCGAACAATGCGGTCGCAAAGCCGATCATCAGATATTCCAGCGCATAGGCCCCCAACAGCCGCGCGCGGGTCGCGCCCAAGGTCTTCAGGATCACCGCATCGTAGACCCGGTGGCGATGGCCCGCGGCGAGCGCCCCGCCCAGCACCAGAATGGCCGATATCAGCGTCACCGCGCTGGCGCCGCGGATCGCGAGCACGAGGTTGGTGACCACGCTGCCGATGGTTTCGAGCGCCTCGCGGACCCGCACGCTGGTCACCATCGGAAAGGCGTCGGCGACCTGCTTGATGATCCGGGCATCGCCGGCGGCGTCCGGGTGGGGCTCGGTCAGGGTGGCGACATGGCTATGCGGTGCACCGCGGAAGGCATTGGGCGAGAACACCAGCACGAAATTGATGCCGAGCCCCTGCCAGTCGATGTTGCGCAGATTGCTGATTTTCGCGGGGATATCGCGGCCGAGCACGTTGACCACGATCTCGTCGCCGAGCTTGAGCTTCAGCCCGTCGGCGATCTTCTTCTCCATCGATACCAGCGGCGGCCCGTTATAGTCGGCGCCCCACCATTCGCCAGCGACGATCTTCGAGCCCTTTGGGATCTCGCCGGTATAGGTCAGGCCGCGGTCGCTCTGCAGCACCCATTCGGAATCCTGCGCCGGCTTGAGCTCTTCGGCCTTGACGCCGCGGGCAGCGACGATGCGCCCGCGCAGCATGGGGACATCCTCGACCGTCGATTGCGGCGCGGTCTGCTTGAGGAAAGCGCCAAAGCGGTCGGCGTCCGACGTCGGAATGTCGATGAAGTAGAACGACGGCGCGCGGTCCGGCAACGCAGCCAGGAATTGCCGCCGCAGATTGCCGTCGATCTGGGTGATCGTGACCAGCACCGCAAGACCAAGGCCGAGCGACATCACGACCGACGGCGTCAGCGCGCCGGGCCGGTAGATGTTGGCAATCGCCAGCCGCAGCATGGTGATGCGCGACCGCGGCAAGCGCCGCGCCAGCGCCATCAGGCCGGCGGCAACGCCGCGCAGCAGCGCGAACACCGCGACCGACGAGACCACAAACACTGCCGCGACCCGCTTGTCATAGGCCAGTCCGATCGCGACCGCGATCAACAGCCCGATCACCACGGCCATCAGCGCCAGATAACCCAGGCGCGGGCGATGCCATTCGCGGGCGACCTCTTCGCGAAACAACGCCGCCACCGGCACGTCGTGCACCCGGCCGAGCGGCCATAATCCGAAGGCCAGCGCGGTAAGCAGGCCATAGATAAACGACAAAGCAAGCTCATCGGGATGCAACGCGGGAACCACCGGCAGCGGCAGCAGCTTGCCGAACACGCCGACGATCACGAATGGCAGCGCCGCGCCGGCCGCGAGCCCGATCACGGAGCCTATTGCGGCCAGCACGACCACCTGGGTCAGGTAGATCGTGAAGACGTCGCGGCCGGTGGCGCCCAGCGCCTTGAACGAGGCAATGACGTCACGGCGGCGATCGATATGGCTTTTGACGGCATTGGCGACGCCGACGCCGCCGACCAGAAGCGCCGCGAGGCCGACCAGCGTCAGGAACTGCGTGAATCGGCTGATCGTGCGCTCGAGCTGCGGCGAGGCATTGTCGCGGCTGCGGATTTCCCAGCCGGATTCGGGCAGCGCGCTTCTGGCGCTTTCGATCAATCGGGTTGCCGCGCGCTCGTCGGCGGCATTGTCCGGCAGCTTCAGCCGGTAGATCCAGCGCACCAGGCTGCCGGGCTGCAGCAATCCGGTCGCGCGCAGGCTCGCTTCGCTGACCAGGAAGCGCGGGCCGAGACCGACATTGCCGGCGAGCTTGTCCGGCTCGGCGTCGACCACGCTGCGGATCTGGAAAGCGGTGTTGCCGACGGTGACACGGTCGCCGAGCTTGAGATCGAGCCGCGCCAGCAGCGTGGAATCGACCGCCGCGCCGAACGCGCCGTCGCGCTCGGCCAGCAAATCCGAAACCGGCATTTTCGGGTCCAGCGTCAGTTCCCCGAGCATCGGATAATTGGCGTCCACCGCCTTCAGTTCGACCAGCGCCAGCCTGCCGTCAGGGCTGCGCGCCATGACGCGCAGCGCCGCCGCCACCGAAACTTCGCCACGTGCGCGAAGGAAGGCGATTTCCTCGGGCTTGGCTTCGCGCTGGATCAGGGAGAAGGCGGCATCGCCGCCGAGCAGGGTGCGGCCTTCCCGCGTGAGGCCTTCGCTGAGGCTTGCCGCCACCGAGCCTACGCCGGCAATCGCCATCACGCCGAGCGCGATGCAGGCGATGAAAACATAAAAGCCGCGCAAGCCGCCACGCAGTTCGCGCAAGGCGTAGCGCAGCGCCAGCGATGACGCGCGGCTATGGCCTGCGCTCTCGGTCGCCATGGTCATGAAGTGGAGTGTCCGTCGATCCGGCCGGAGCGCAGCCGCACCACGCGGTCGCAGCGCTGCGCCAGCGAGGTGTCGTGCGTCACCAGCACCAGCGTCATGCCGCGCTCGCTATGTTTGGTGAACAGCAAATCGACGATCTGCTTGCCGGTGGCTTCATCGAGATTGCCGGTCGGCTCGTCCGCCACGAGAATGGCTGGGTCGGGCGCCAGCGCACGGGCCAGCGCGACGCGCTGTTGTTCGCCGCCGGACAATTGGGTGGGATAATGATGCAGGCGATCGCCGAGCCCGACCGAATTCAATTCCTGCGCGGCGCGCTGCGCCGCATCGGGGTTGCCGGCGAGTTCCAGCGGCACCGCAACATTTTCCAGCGCAGTCATGGTCGGGATCAGATGAAACGACTGGAACACAATGCCGACCTGTCGGCCGCGGAAGCGCGCCAGCGCATCCTCGTCGAGGGCATTGAACGGCGTGCCGTTGACTACCACCTCTCCGCTGTCCGGGCGTTCCAACCCCGCCATCACCATCAGCAAGGTAGATTTGCCCGAGCCTGACGGTCCGATCAGCCCGATCGCCTCGCCCGGTGCCACACGAAGGCTGATATCTTTCAGGATATGAACGCGTGCGGCACCCGTGCCGAGCGAGAGATTGACGTTTTTGATGGAAATGGTGTCCGGCTCGAGGCCGGCCAGGGAAGAGGATTCGATGAGACTGTCCATGGTTCGGTCATATGGCACATTCCGCTGGCGCGGTCGAGGGCCGGGTGGGAATCTTCGTGCACATACTCGTGTTGATTATGGCCTTGATGACAGCGGGAACGGTTTTCGCCCAAACCCCGGCAGCGCCGCCCGCCAAGCCGATCAAGATGGTCGTGCTGGGCGATTCGCTCAGCGCCGGCCTCGGCCTCCCGGCCTCGGCGGCTTTCCCGGCCCGTCTGCAAAAGGCATTGGAAACCAAAGGGATAAAGGTCGACATGATCAATGCCGGGGTGTCCGGCGATACCTCCTCGGGCGGCCGCGACCGGCTCGACTGGTCGGTGCCGGAGGGAACCCAGGCCGTGATCCTCGAACTCGGCGCCAACGACGCCTTGCGCGGCACCGATCCCGCCGTGACCCGCGCGGCATTGACCGATATCCTGACGCGGCTGAAGGCGCGCAAGATTGCGGTTCTGCTCTGCGGGATGGTTGCGCCGCCGAATTATGGCAGCGACTACGCGGCCCGTTTCAACGCGATCTATCCGGATCTCGCGAAATCCCTTGGCGTGCCGCTCTATCCGTTTTTCCTGGAAGGGGTGGCGGCGGATGCCAAGCTCAACCAGGCGGACGGATTGCATCCGACCGCCGAGGGCGTCGACGTCATCGTGAAAAACATCCTGCCCAGCGTGGAGGCATTTCTCGGCGCGATATGACGGCAACGCAGCTGAAAAACGGGCAGCGGAAACCTTACCTTGCGTTTTCCCCGTAGGTTAACGGTCTGCCAATGCCGCATGCTTCGCAGAGTCACATAAGTCAGGTAGAAATTGAGCATCGGTGATTCGTCGCCGGGTTCGCTTTCAGGCGTGAGCTCGCTCAAGTTCGCGCCTTCGCATCGAGGATTTTCGCGATGCCGCGTTTGTTTGCTGGACTGGAAATTCCGGCCGAGATTGGCCAGACCCTTTCCAATTTGCGTGGCGGCCTTCCCGGCGCGCGCTGGATCGACCCCGAAAATTATCACGTCACCTTGCGCTTCATCGGCGACATCGACGGCGTCTCGGCGAATGAAATCGCCTCGATGCTGTTTCGGGTCAACCGCAAGCCGTTCGAGGTGAAACTGCAGGGCCTGTCGAGCTTCGGCGGCAAGAAACCGCGCGCGGTGGTCGCCTCCGTCGAGCCGAGCCGGCCGCTGATCGAGTTGCAGGCCGAACTCGAGCGCATGATGCAACGGATCGGGCTCGATCCGGAGGGACGCAAATTCACGCCCCACGTGACACTGGCGCGGCTGCATGATGCGTCGTGCCGGGATGTGGCCGATTATCTTTCGGTGCGCGGCTATTTCCCGAGCCGCGTCTTTACCGCGTCGCGCTTCGTCCTGTTCTCGTCGCGCGCTTCGATCGGCGGCGGCCCCTATGTGGTCGAGGATTCCTACGCGCTGAGCGCGTAGGGGCCCAGGCTCGCCGCGCCCTGGATTTGCGGGATATGTCGACCTGGCGTGGGCCGGCAGCCAGCCCCGCATACCTTCGCCTGCATACCCCCAGCACCAATTCTCGGCTTGCAATTTTCGCACGCTTAAGGCCGTAAGGGGGGCCATGCTGTCCACCCCGCCGCCTGCCTCGTTCCGCTCGCATTATCAGGCTCTGGTCGCCTCCGGCGCGATCGAGGCCGATCCTGCGCAGGCGCGCGCCGCGCAAGCCTTCGGCGCGCTCGAGGAACGCCTCTCGAGCTACAAGCCGCTGCGCAAGCAGGGCCTGTTCGGCCGGCTTTTCGCCGACAAGGACGAGCCGCCGCCACGCGGGCTTTACGTGCATGGCGAGGTGGGCCGCGGCAAGACCATGCTGATGGATCTGTTCTTTCAGCAGAGCCATGTCGGGCACAAGCGCCGCGCCCATTTCCACGAATTCATGGCCGAGGTGCATGAGCGGATCTACGGCTATCGCCAGAACATCGCGCGCGGCGAAATCGCCGACGGCGACGTGATCGCGCGGACGGCGAACGCGATCTTCGACCAGGCGTGGCTGCTGTGCTTCGACGAGTTCCACGTCACGGATATCGCCGACGCGATGATCCTCGGGCGGTTGTTCTCAAAGCTGTTCGAACTCGGCACCGTGGTGGTGGCGACATCGAACGTGGCGCCCGAAGATCTCTACAAGGGTGGCCTGAACCGCGCGCTGTTCCTGCCCTTCATCGCCCAGATCTCCGATCATATGGACGTGCTGCGGCTCGATGCGCGCACGGATTTTCGTCTGGAAAAACTCGCCGGCACCAAGATGTGGCTGGTGCCTCCGGATGACGAGGCCGGCGCCGCGCTCGACAAGGCCTGGGCCAGGATGACCGGCAACGCGCCCTGCAAGCCGCGCGATATTGCGATCAAGGGCCGCATCCTGCGCGTGCCCTGTTCGTCGCACGGCGTCGCGCGTTTCGCGTTTGCCGATATCTGCGAGAAGCCGCTCGCCGCATCGGATTATCTGCGGCTGGCGCACGACTATCACACCATTCTGATCGATCGCATCCCGGTCATGGACTATGCCGACCGCAATGCCGCCAAGCGTTTCATCTCGCTGATCGATACGCTCTATGACAATGCCGTGAAGCTGATGGCGTCGGCCGAGGCCGATCCGGTGTCGCTCTATCTGGCGGCCGAGGGCAATGAGGCGAACGAATTCAAGCGAACCTCGTCGCGGCTGATCGAAATGAGCTCGGAATCCTATCTGGCGCTGCCCCACGGGCGCAAGGATTCGGCGGCGAGCGGATCGAGCACGGGATTGGTGGAGACGTAACTTACGCAGCCGTCATTCCGGGGCGCAGCGAAGTGCGCATCGGGGATATCGAGATTCCGGGTTCGCTCGTTTCACTCGCGACCCGGAATGACGAAGGCCCTGATCGAAATCGAGGCAGGACCTACAATTGGGCGCGCCCTGACTTGCAAACCCTGACTTGAACCTATCATTCGAAAGGGATAACCAGCCATCCGGCTTCCTTATCCACCCCTCCTCTACGTCTCAGAAGGATAAATTTCCCATGGCGCGCGACAAGATTGCTTTGATTGGCTCCGGTCAGATCGGCGGAACGCTGGCTCACCTCATCGGCCTGAAGGAGCTCGGCGACGTCGTCATGTTCGATATCGCCGAGGGCGTGCCGCAGGGCAAATCGCTCGACATCGCGCAGTCGTCGCCGGTCGACGGCTTCGACGCGCATTTCTCCGGCGCCAATTCCTACGAGGCGCTCGACAATGCCAAGGTCTGCATCGTCACCGCCGGCGTGCCGCGCAAGCCGGGCATGAGCCGCGACGATCTCTTGAGCATCAATCTCAAGGTCATGGAGCAGGTCGGCGCCGGCATCAAGAAATACGCCCCCGACGCTTTCGTCATCTGCATCACCAATCCTCTGGATGCGATGGTGTGGGCGCTGCAGAAGGCTTCGGGCATGCCGCACAAGAAAGTGGTCGGCATGGCCGGCGTGCTGGATTCCTCGCGCTTCCGCTATTTCCTCGCCGATGAATTCAATGTCTCGGTCGAAGACGTCACCGCCTTCGTGCTCGGCGGCCATGGCGACACCATGGTGCCGCTGACGCGCTATTCCACCGTCGCCGGCATTCCGCTGCCCGATCTCGTCAAGATGGGCTGGACCTCGCAGGCGCGCATCGACGAGATCGTCGATCGCACCCGCAATGGCGGCGCCGAGATCGTCAACCTGCTCAAGACCGGTTCGGCGTTCTACGCGCCGGCGGCGTCTGCGATCGCGATGGCCGAGAGCTATCTCAAGGACAAGAAGCGCGTGCTGCCCTGCGCGGCCTATCTCAACGGCGAATACGGCGTGAAGGACATGTATGTCGGCGTGCCCGTCGTGATCGGCTCGAAGGGCGTCGAACGCATCGTCGAGATCGAGCTGGGCGGCAAGGATCGCGAAGCCTTCGACAAGTCGGTCGGCGCGGTGCAGGGCCTGGTCGATGCCTGCAAGAAGATCGCGCCCGATCTGCTAGGCCGTTGATCTCATTCGGCTATTGGCCGAAGTCGGATCGGATTTGCAGTTTTTCTGGTATATGGTATACCAGCCGCAAAATCGGCGGTGAATTTCGAATTCGCCGCATAAGGGTTTGGGGAGCGTCCAGATGAATATCCATGAATACCAGGCCAAGGCGTTGCTGCATGAATTCGGGGTGCCGATTTCACGCGGCGTGCCTGTCTTGAAGGCCTCGGATTCGGATGCGGCTGCCAAGGCGCTTCCCGGTCCGGTCTGGGTGGTGAAGAGCCAGATCCATGCCGGCGGCCGCGGCAAGGGCAAGTTCAAGGAAGCCTCCGCCGGCGACAAGGGCGGTGTCCGCATCGCCAAGTCGGTCGCCGAGGTCAACGAGTTCGCCAAGCAGATGCTGGGCGCAACGCTGGTCACGGTGCAGACCGGCGAACACGGCAAGCAGGTCAACCGCCTCTACATCGAGGAGGGCTCCGACATCGACAAGGAGTTCTATCTCTCGATCCTGGTCAACCGCGAAACCTCTGAAGTGTCGTTCGTGGTCTCGACCGAAGGCGGCGTGAACATCGAAGACGTCGCGCACAACACGCCTGAAAAGATCATCACTTTCTCGGTCGATCCCGCCACCGGCATCATGGGCCATCATGGCCGCACCGTTGCGAAGGCGCTCAATCTTTCCGGCAATCTCGCCAAGCAGGCGGAAAAGCTGGTGACCCAGCTCTACAACGCCTTCACCGCCAAAGACATGGCGATGCTCGAAATCAATCCGCTGGTCGTCACCAAACAGGGCGACCTGCGCGTGCTCGACGCCAAGGTGTCGTTCGACGACAACGCCATGTTCCGTCATCCGGAAGTGGCCGCGCTGCGCGACGAGACCGAAGAGGACGCCAAGGAAATCGAGGCGTCGAAATACGATCTCAATTACGTCACGCTCGACGGCAATATCGGCTGCATGGTCAACGGCGCCGGTCTCGCGATGGCGACCATGGACATCATCAAGCTCTACGGCATGTCGCCTGCGAACTTCCTCGATGTCGGCGGCGGCGCCAACAAGGAAAAGGTCGCGGCCGCGTTCAAGATCATCACCGCCGATCCCAATGTGAAGGGCATCCTGGTCAACATCTTCGGCGGCATCATGAAATGCGACATCATCGCCGAAGGCGTGGTCGCCGCGGTGAAGGAAGTCGGGCTCAAGGTGCCGCTGGTGGTCCGGCTCGAAGGCACCAATGTCGACGCCGGCAAGGAGATCATCCGCAACAGCGGCCTCAACGTGCTGCCCGCCGACAATCTCGACGATGCCGCGCAGAAAATCGTGAAAGCCGTCAAGGGAGGCTAGTCCCATGCCGCAGGACCATCTCGCTGCACCGACGCCGCTGGAGGAGCATCGCAAGCTCGCGGTATTCGCGGGCGAGTGGACCGGCGATGAGGTGGTGTATCCGTCGCGCTGGACCGCGGGCGGACCCGCCACCGCGCACGTCAAGGCGCGCATGGACCTCAACGGCTTCTATCTGATCCAGGACGCCGTCCAGATGCGCGACGGCAAGGAGATCTTCGCCACCCATGGCGTGTTCACCTATGACCGTGAGGACCGGCTCTACAAATTGTTCTGGCACGATTCGCTCGGCTACTATCCGCCGTCGCCGGCCTCCGGCGGCTGGAGCAACAAGTCGCTGATCCTGGTGCGCGGCTCGCTGCGCGGCAACGCGCGCCACGTCTATGAAGTGATCGACGATAATTCCTACACCATGAAAATCCAGTTCTCGCCTGACGCGGAAGGGTGGGCCGACGTGCTCACCGGCGTCTACCGGCGTGTCCACTAAAGTCCTTCACCGATCGTTCTCGCGAAAGTAAAAAACTCATGTCCGTTCTGATCGACAAAAATACCAAAGTCATCTGCCAGGGATTTACCGGCAAGAACGGCACCTTCCATTCGGAAGCCGCGATCGCTTACGGTACCAAGATGGTCGGCGGCACCTCGCCGGGCAAAGGCGGATCGACGCATCTCGGCCTGCCGGTGTTCGACACCGTCGCCGAAGCGCGCGAAAAGACCGGCGCCGACGCATCCGTGATCTATGTGCCGCCGCCGGGCGCGGCGGATGCGATCTGCGAGGCGATCGATGCGGAAATCCCGCTGATCGTCTGCATCACCGAGGGCATTCCGGTGCTCGACATGGTGCGGGTCAAGAGATCGTTGAGCGGATCGAAGTCGCGGCTGATCGGGCCGAATTGCCCGGGCGTGATGACGGCGGGCGAATGCAAGATCGGCATCATGCCGGCCAACATCTTCAAGCCGGGCTCGGTCGGCATCGTCTCCCGTTCCGGCACGCTGACCTATGAAGCGGTGTTCCAGACCACCCAGGAGGGCCTCGGCCAGACCACCGCGGTCGGCATCGGCGGCGACCCGGTCAAGGGCACCGAATTCATCGACGTGCTGGAGATGTTCCTGGCCGACGAGAAGACCACCTCGATCGTCATGATCGGCGAAATCGGCGGTTCCGCCGAGGAGGATGCCGCCCAGTTCCTGAAAGACGAGGCCAAGCGTGGTCGCAAAAAGCCGATGGTCGGCTTCATCGCCGGCGTCACCGCTCCTCCCGGCCGCCGCATGGGTCATGCCGGCGCGATCATTTCCGGCGGCAAGGGCGACGCCGGTTCCAAGTCCGCGGCGATGGAATTGGCCGGAATCACGGTTTCCCCGTCCCCGGCGCGGCTCGGACACACCCTTGTCGAAAAATTGAAGTCTTAATTCAGTCCTTGGTTCTTTTCGGCGCGAACATTCGCCCTAAATAGGGTAAAGGGTTTGTACCCTTGCTGGTCCGGTTTTCCGGATCGGACTCCGGACAGGTCTTGCGCCGTCTGCCACGCGCGAACCGAAAATTACCAGGACGCCATCATGTCTCGCCAGGACGCGAATGCCGCTTTTGCTCTGTCGTCATTTTTGCAGGGCACCAACGCCAGCTATATCGACGATCTCTACGCCCGCTACGAGCAGGACCCTGCGTCGGTCGACCCCGACTGGCAGGAATTCTTCAAAAGCCTGAAAGACACCCCAGCCGACGTCCAGAAGAACGCCGAAGGTCCCTCCTGGGGCAGGGACAATTGGCCGCTGACGCCGCGCGACGAGCTGACCTCGGCGCTCGACGGCAACTGGGCGACGGTCGAGAAGGCGGTCAGCACCAAGCTGGTGGCCAAGGCGCAGGCGAGGGGTGTCGAACTATCGGCGGCCGACGTCAACCAGGCGACGCGCGACTCGGTTCGCGCGCTGATGCTGATCCGCGCCTACCGCATGCGCGGTCATTTCCACGCCAAGCTCGATCCGCTCGGCATCGAAGCGCCGCGCGACCGCGAAGAGCTCGATCCGCGTTCCTACGGCTTCGCCGAAGCCGATTTCGACCGCAAGATCTTCCTCGACCACGTGCTCGGTCTCGAATACGGCACGTTGCGCGAAATCGTCGCGATCTGCGAGCGCACCTATTGCCAGACGCTCGGCGTCGAATTCATGCATATCAGCAACGCCGCGCAGAAGGCCTGGATCCAGGAGCGCATCGAGGGGCCGGACAAGGAAATCAGTTTTACCCGCGAAGGCCGCCGCGCGATCCTCAACAAGCTGGTCGAAGCCGAAGGGTTCGAAAAATTCTGCGACCTTAAATTCACGGGAACAAAGCGCTTCGGCCTCGACGGCGCTGAATCGCTGATCCCGGCGCTCGAGCAGATCATCAAGCGCGGCGGCAATCTCGGCGTGAAGGAAATCGTCGTCGGCATGCCGCATCGCGGCCGCCTCAACGTGCTGACCCAGGTGATGGGCAAGCCGCACCGGGCGCTGTTTCATGAATTCAAGGGCGGTTCCGCCAATCCCGACGCGGTCGAAGGCTCGGGCGACGTCAAATACCATCTCGGCGCCTCGTCGGACCGCGAGTTCGACAACAACAAGATCCATCTGTCGCTGACCGCCAACCCCTCGCATCTGGAAATCGTCGATCCCGTCGTGCTCGGCAAGGTGCGCGCCAAGCAGGACCAGCATGGCGATCCGCCGGACATGCGCATTTCCGTGCTGCCGCTGCTGATGCACGGCGATGCCGCCTTCGCCGGCCAGGGTGTGGTGGCGGAATGTTTCGGTCTGTCGGACCTGAAGGGCTACCGCACCGGCGGTTCGCTGCACTTCATCGTCAACAACCAGATCGGCTTCACCACCTATCCGCGCTACTCGCGTTCCTCGCCCTATCCGTCGGATGTGGCGAAGATGATCGACGCGCCGATCTTCCATGTGAACGGCGACGATCCGGAAGCGGTGGTGTTCGCGGCCAAGGTCGCGATCGAGTTCCGGCAGAAATTCCACAAGCCGGTCGTGATCGACATGTTCTGCTATCGCAGGCATGGGCATAACGAAGGCGACGAGCCGATGTTTACCCAGCCGGTGATGTACAAGAAGATCGCCGCGCATCCCGGGACGGTCGAGATCTATTCCAAGCGGCTGATCGCCGACGGCGTGATGACCGAAGGCGAGGTCGAAAAGGCCAAGGCCGACTGGCGCGCACGGCTCGATGCCGAACTCGAAGCCGGCTCCGGCTACAAGCCGAACAAGGCCGACTGGCTCGACGGCAAATGGTCCGGTTTCAAATCGGCCGATCAGGAAGAGGATCCGCGCCGCGGCGTCACCGGCGTCGATATCGCGATTCTCAAGGATATCGGCCGCAAGATCACCAAGGTGCCCGATGGCTTCCGCGTTCACCGCACCGTCCAGCGGTTTCTCGAAAACCGCGCCAAGGCGATCGACAACGGTGTCGGCATCGATTGGGCGACCGGCGAAGCGTTGGCGTTCTGTACGCTGTTAGAGGAAGGCCATCATGTCCGGCTATCGGGACAGGACAGCGAGCGCGGCACTTTCTCGCAACGTCACTCGGTCCTGATCGATCAGGAAGACGAAAGCCGCTACACGCCGTTCAATCATCTCGGCAACGACCAGGGCCATTACGAGGTCATCAACTCGCTATTGTCCGAAGAGGCGGTACTGGGCTTCGAGTACGGCTATACGCTGGCCGAGCCGAATGCGCTGGCGATGTGGGAAGCTCAGTTCGGCGATTTCGCCAACGGCGCACAGGTGCTGTTCGACCAGTTCATTTCGTCGGGTGAGCGCAAATGGCTGCGCATGTCCGGTCTCGTCTGCCTGTTGCCGCACGGCTACGAAGGGCAGGGACCCGAGCACTCTTCCGCCCGGCTCGAGCGTTTCCTGCAGATGTGCGCCGAGGACAACATGCAGGTGGTCTATCCGACCACGCCGGCCAATTACTTCCACGTGCTGCGGCGCCAGCTGCATCGCGAGATCCGCAAGCCGCTGATCATGATGACGCCGAAATCGCTGCTGCGCCACAAGCGGGCGGTGTCGCGGCTCGACGAACTCGGCAAGGACGCCACGTTCCATCGTATCCTCTACGATGACGCCCAGATGCTGCCGGACGAGAAGATCAAGTTGCAGGCGGACGACAAGATCCGCCGCGTCGTGCTGTGCTCGGGCAAGGTCTATTACGATCTCTACGAGGAGCGCGAAAAGCGCGGCATCGACGACATCTATCTCATGCGCGTCGAGCAGCTTTATCCGGTGCCGCTGAAGGCGCTGGTGCAGGAGCTCGGCCGCTTCAAGGGCGCCGAACTGGTCTGGTGTCAGGAAGAGCCGCGCAACATGGGCGCGTGGCACTTTATCGAGCCCTATCTCGAATGGGTGCTGAACCAGATCCACGCGCCGAACAAGCGTCCGCGTTATGCCGGCCGCGCGGCTGCAGCGGCAACCGCTACCGGTCTGATGTCGAAGCATCTGGCGCAGCTCAAGGCGCTGCTGGATGACGCGCTGAACTGACAAACGATCGTCATACCCCGCCTTGTGCGCAATTGCGCACTGGGGCGGGGTAACCAGTACGCCGCGCCGTTCGTCGTGATCGCAACCGTCGCGGAGTACTGGATCGACCGCCCAGTGCGCAATTGCGCACAAGGCGGACGATGACAGCGAAATCTTTTGACCGCATTGGTTATCGAGGAAACACACCATGACTGAAATTCGCGTTCCGACGCTCGGCGAGTCCGTGACCGAGGCCACCATCGGCCGCTGGTTCAAGAAGGCCGGCGATGCCGTGGCGGTGGACGAGCCGCTGGTCGAGCTCGAGACCGACAAGGTCACCATCGAAGTTCCGGCGCCATCCGCTGGCGTCCTGGGCGAGATCGCCGCCAAGGATGGTGAGACCGTTGCCGTCGGCGCGCTGCTCGGACAGATCAATGACGGCGCGGCCGGCGCCAAGCCGGCTGCCGCCCCTGCCAAGGCCGCGGCTCCGGCGGCGCCTCCCCGGCTGCCGCCGCGCCCGCGCCTGCGGCCCCTCCGAAGGCCGCACCGTCAGATGCGCCGCTGGCGCCGTCGGTTCGTAAACTCTCGGCCGAAAGCGGCATCGATGCCGCGACCGTTCCGGGCTCCGGCAAGGATGGGCGGGTGACCAAGGGCGACATGCTGGCCGCGATCGAGAAGGCGGCCTCGGCGCCGACACCGGTCAATCAGCCGGCCGCCGCCGTCCAGGTGCGCGCGCCGTCGCCGGCAGACGATGCCGCGCGCGAAGAACGCGTGAAGATGACGCGGCTGCGCCAGACCATCGCGCGCCGGCTGAAGGACGTGCAGAACACGGCTGCGATGCTGACGACCTTCAACGAGGTCGACATGACCCACATCATGGCGATGCGGGCGCAGTACAAGGACGTGTTCGAGAAGAAGCACGGCAGCAAGCTCGGATTTATGGGCTTCTTCACCAAGGCCTGCGTGCAGGCGCTGAAGGATATCCCGGCGGTCAACGCCGAGATCGACGGCACCGATCTGATCTACAAGAACTACTATCACGTCGGCGTCGCCGTCGGCACCGACAAGGGCCTGGTCGTGCCCGTGGTGCGCGACTGCGACCAGAAGTCGATCGCCGAGATCGAAAAGTCCATCGCCGATTACGGTCGCCGCGCGCGCGACGGCCAGCTCAAGATCGACGAGATGCAGGGCGGCACCTTCACCATCACCAATGGCGGCATCTATGGTTCGCTGATGTCGACGCCGATCCTGAACGCGCCGCAATCGGCCATCCTCGGCATGCACAAGATCCAGGAGCGGCCGATGGTGGTCGGCGGCAAGATCGAGGTGCGGCCGATGATGTATCTGGCGCTGTCCTATGATCACCGCGTCATCGACGGCAAGGAAGCCGTGACGTTCCTGGTCCGCGTCAAGGAGAGCCTGGAAGACCCGGCACGCCTGGTGCTGGATCTCTGAGAAAATTCGCCGCGTCTGATGCCTGCTTGTCGGCGGGCATCACGAAACGGGCGTGATACATAATACATACATCGTTGGGGGCTGATTTGACGGACAGGGTTGCAATTATCACCGGCGGAAGCCGCGGCATCGGCCGCGCTACTGCCATCGGCGCCGCGGCGCGCGGCTTTCGGGTCGTGGTCGGTTACGCCAGCAATGAGGCGGCGGCGAACGAAGTCGTCTCCGATATCGAGCGCAAGAACGGCAAGGCCATCGCGGTAAAATGCGACGTCGGCAGCGAGGGCGATATTCTCGCGCTGTTCAAGGCCGCCGACGATTTCGGCACGCTGGGCGCGCTGGTCAACAATGCCGGCATCGTCGGCACGTCGACGCGCGTCGAGGACATGTCGGCCGAGCGCATCGAGCGCATGATGGCGGTCAACGTCACCGGCAGCATTTTATGTGCGCGCGAAGCCGTGAAGCGGATGTCGACGCGCAACGGCGGCAAGGGCGGCGTCATCGTCAACCTGTCCTCGGTCGCGGCCAAGCTCGGCGCGCCGAATACCTATGTCGATTACGCGGCGTCCAAGGGCGCGGTGGATTCCTTTACCGTCGGCCTCGGTCACGAAGTCGCCGGCGAGGGCATTCGGGTTGCAGCAATCCGCCCCGGGCTGATCGATACGGAAATTCACGCCTCGGGCGGCGAGCCCGATCGCGCGCATCGGCTGGCGCATATGGTCCCGATGAAGCGCGTCGGCACATCGGAAGAAATCGCCAACGCCATCGTCTGGCTGATGTCGGATGAAGCTTCCTATGTCACCAGCGCCATCCTTGATGTGTCGGGCGGGCGCTAATACCTGCCTGTCACATCTTTCAGCTACAGGACTTCGATCATGGCCACTTACGATCTCGTCGTCATCGGCACCGGTCCCGGCGGTTATGTCTGCGCGGTGCGCGCGGCGCAACTCGGCATGAAGGTCGCGGTGGTCGAGAAGAACCCGACGCTTGGCGGCACCTGCCTCAATGTCGGTTGCATGCCGTCGAAGGCGCTGTTGCATGCTTCCGAGATGTTCGAAGAGGCCGCGCATTCCTTCGCCAAGATGGGCGTCAGCGTTTCCGCGCCAAAGCTCGATCTGCCCGCGATGATGAACTTCAAGCAGCAGGGCATCGACGGCAACGTCAAGGGCGTCGACTTCCTGATGAAGAAGAACAAGATCGACGTCCTGAAAGGGGCGGGCAAGATCCTCGGCGCCGGCAAGGTCGAGGTCAGCGGCGACGGCAAGACGCAGACGGTCGAGACCAAAAACATCGTCATCGCCACCGGCTCCGACATTGCACGGCTGAAGGGCATCGAGATCGACGAGAAGCGCATCGTGTCGTCGACCGGTGCGCTGTCGCTCGACAAGGTGCCTTCGAGCTTGCTCATCGTCGGCGCCGGCGTGATCGGGCTTGAACTCGGCTCGGTGTGGCACCGGCTGGGAGCGAAAGTCACCGTGGTGGAATTCCTGGACCGTATTTTACCGGGTATGGACGGCGAGATCGCAAAGCAATTCCAGCGTATCCTCGAAAAGCAGGGCTTTGCGTTCAAGCTCGGCGCCAAGGTCACGGCCGTCGACACCTCGGGCAAGACGTTGTCGGCCAAAATCGAACCGGCCGCAGGCGGTGCCGCGGAGACGATGGAAGCCGATGTGGTGCTGGTCTGTATCGGCCGCGTGCCCTACACCGACGGTCTCGGTCTGAAGGAAGCCGGCATCGCGCTCGACAATCGCGGCCGCGTCCAGGTCGACGCGCATCTTTCGACCAACGTCAAAGGCATCTATGCGATCGGCGACGTGATCGCGGGTCCGATGCTGGCGCACAAGGCGGAAGACGAGGGCGTTGCCGTTGCGGAAATCATCGCCGGCCAGGCGGGACACGTGAACTACGACGTTATCCCAGGTGTTGTGTATACCACGCCGGAAGTGTCGTCCGTCGGCAAGACCGAGGAAGAGCTGAAGCAGGCCGGCGTGAATTATACCGTCGGCAAATTCCCCTTTACCGCCAATGGTCGCTCCAAGGTCAACCAGACCACCGACGGCTTCGTGAAAATTCTCGCAGATGCGAAGACGGATCGGGTGCTCGGCGTGCACATTGTCGGCCGCGAAGCCGGCGAAATGATCCATGAAGCCGCGGTTCTGATGGAGTTTGGCGGTTCCGCCGAGGATCTGGCGCGGACCTGCCACGCTCACCCGACCCGCTCGGAAGCCATCAAGGAAGCGGCGCTTGCAGTCGGCAAGCGGGCGATCCATATGTGATCGATGTCCGGCAGAATCCGGATAGAGATCACGTGCATGATGCGCCGCCTACTTCAACCGTTCTGGGTTTTGCTCGCGGTCATCTTCCTGATCGAGGCATGGCTATGGGATCATCTCGAGCCGATCGTGGCGCGCATCGTCGCGTGGATCCCGCTGCGCACGTTCAAGCAATGGCTGTCCGAACGTGTCGATACACTGTCGCCGGCGATGACGCTGATCGTGTTCATCGTACCGGTGATTCCATTGTTTCCGCTCAAGCTGGTCGGCCTGTGGCTGTTGGCCAATGAATATTGGGCCAGCGCCATCTTCACCATCATCTTCGCGAAATTCCTGGGCGTCGGCGTGACCGCTTTCATTTTCGACGTGACGCGGTCGAAGCTTCTGGAAATGGCGTGGTTCGAAAAGCTCTATGAATCCGTCATGGCGTTGCGCGCCAAGGCGACCGCGTTGGTGGCTCCGGTCAAGCAGCGAATCCTGGAAGCCCTGCGCGGCGATGGTGACGGCTGGTCGTCGCGCATGCTGCGGCTGATCCAGCGTTTTCGCAAAAGCGTGCACCAGGCACGATAAGCGGTACTGCAATTTACAAGGATCTATCGACCGGTCCCCCGAGGTGCGCGCCCTGCGGCGCGCTTGCATCGGGTGTCGCCGTGCGGGGCCGCCTGACGTCAATGCAGATGCAGCAGATGCGGCGAGAAGAGGCCGAGCGCGGTAACCACGATGCCTGCCAGCGCCAGTGCGCCCGATATCCAGGCCAGCACGACGATGCCGGTGATGATCGTTGCCGATGCGAGCACGATGCCGATCTGGAAGGCGGCCGAGGCAATCTCGAAATGATGATATTTCGCGGTGGCCTCGTCGCGCTGCTGCTCGGCCTTCTTGGCGCGCTCGGCCAGTTGCTCCGAACCTTCGCCGGTTTCCGGCTCCGAGCGATAGCGCGCCGCGGTCTTCTGCCAGTCGTCGATCTGTTTCTGCAGCGTCGCTTTCGCCGCATCGTCACCGGCGTTGCCGAGGCTGAGCCTGGCGTGTTCGGCGGTGGCCTGCACCACGGTGCGGCGGATGCTCTTGGCCTGGAAGAACGCCCACAGGTTCGAGGCCTCGACGTTCCTGCTGATGGATTCGGTCTGGGCGCCCTTGCCGAGCGTTTCCGACAGCGCCAGGCACAAGGCGATCACCGCGATCAGCAACGCGATCTTCTTGTTCGAGCCTGAAGCGTGCTCGGCGTTTTCGGCGTGCTCCATGCTTTCATGTGCGCTCATGATTCTCTCCCCGGTGAATAGCCACGACCCGGCACCACGATTGACCGAACAATATGGCCGGCGCAAGGGGCAAGCGCGAGGTGTCAACGGTGTGACGCAGGCGTGTCAGCCGCGCGGATGCGCGGCTGCGATAAACTTCCAGCAACCGTTCGCTGTCGATGCCGGTGTAGATCTGCGTGGTGGAGAGCGAGGCGTGGCCGAGCAGTTCCTGGATCGCGCGCAGGTCGCCGCCGCGGCTGAGCAGATGCGTTGCGAAGGAATGCCGCAGCGCGTGCGGGGTCGCGCTATCGGGCAGGCCGAGCGCGCCGCGCAATCGCTCCATGGTGAGCTGGATGATTCGCGGACTGAGCGGGCCGCCGCGCGCGCCGACAAAGATCGGGCCCGCCGGGGGTAAGGAATGCGGACAGACCGCCGTGTAGTCCTGGATCAGTTGCAATACGTTTTGCAGCACCGGCACCATGCGGGTCTTGTTGCCCTTGCCGGTCACTACCAGCACGTCGCCTTCGCCGGGCAGCGGCACGTCGCGCCGTTTCAATCCGAGCGCTTCGGAGATGCGCAAACCCGAACCATAGAGCAGCGCCATCACGGCGGCGTCGCGCGCCCATATCCAGGGATCGCGGTCCTCCCCGGCGCGCTCGTCGGCGTCGGCAAAGCGTTTGGCCGCCGCCATCTGGATCGGCTTCGGCAAGGTCTTGGCCACCTTGGGTGCGCGGATCGCCGACAACGCGCCGACCTTGCCTTTGCCCTCCCGCTCGAGAAAACGTCCGAACGAACGCAGGCCCGCCAGCGCCCGCATCAGCGAGCGCCCGCCAATGTCGTCGGCACGGCGCATCGCCATGAAGGCCCTGACATCGCTGGCTTCCAGCGCGGCGAAACTCTTCAGGGTAACCCGCCTGCCCCAGTGTTCGGCGAGAAAGGTGAGGCACTGGCGAACGTCGCGGGCATAGGCTTCGAGCGTTTTCGGTGACAGCCGCCGTTCGGCGCGCAAATGCGACAGCCAGCGCGCGATCTGAAGCCCGAGGCTTTCGTCGGCGCAATCGAGTTCGATCGGTTGAACTGCGGTCATGTGAAGTGCGGTTATGGAGCTTTGGGCGCCCTGATTCTCCTGATTATATCGCACCTGTTTCGTTTACCGTTCGCTAACTTGCGGGCCGGACCGTGGCCGAAGACTGGCCCCGGCCGGGCTGCGACCTTAAGTTAGCTCGTTCTTTTCACCACCGAATCAGCATCCCATGGACCACGCCACGCGCACCAGCACCTCGTCGGCCTCATCGACGCGCGTCGTCGACGTGCTGGTGCCGGTTGCGCTCAACCAGGCCTATTCCTATCGCGTGCCGCGCGGCATGGAACTGAAGCCCGGCGATGTCGTCTGCGTGCCGCTCGGCCCGCGCGAGGTGGTCGCGGTGGTGTGGGCAGAGAACGCCAACCCTGATCCGCGCCTGCATAACCGCCTCAAGGATGTCGGCGAAAAGCTCGACGTGCCGCCGCTGCGGGAGGAACTGCGCAGCCTCGTCGATTGGGTCGCCAATTACACGCTCTCCGCACGCGGCATGGTGCTGCGGATGACGCTGCGGATGGGCGAAAACCTCGGACCCGAGCGGATGCGCCTCGGCGTGCGACTGGTAGGCGAGGCGCCGCGGCGCCTGACGCCCGCGCGGCGGCGGCTGATCGAGGTGCTCTCGGACGGCTTGCTGCACGGCAAATCCGACGCGGCGCGGGAAGCCGGCGTCAGCGCCGGCGTGATCGATGGTCTGGTCGACGAGGGCACGCTGACGGTCGAAGCGATGCCGCCGCCATTGCCGCCACCGGCACCCGATCCGTCTTTCGCCCAGCCCGATTTTTCGCGACAGCAACGGACGGCGGTGGACGCCATGCGGGCATTGGCTTCGAGCGGCAGCTTTCACGTCGCCCTGCTCGACGGCGTCACCGGCTCGGGCAAGACTGAGGTCTATTTCGAAGCGGTCGCTGAAATCATCCGCCGCGGCAAGCAATCGCTGATCCTGATGCCGGAGATCGCGCTCACCGGACAATTCCTCGATCGTTTTGCGCAGCGTTTCGGGGTGCGACCGCTGGAATGGCATTCCGAACTGACCCCGCGCACCCGCGCCCGCAACTGGGCGGCGATATCGGCGGGCGAAGCGCCGGTCGTGGTCGGCGCGCGCTCGGCGTTGTTCCTGCCCTATGCTAATTTGGGCCTGATCATTGTCGATGAAGAACACGACCAGGCCTACAAGCAGGATGACGGCGCGCATTATCACGCCCGCGACATGGCGGTGGTGCGCGCGCATATCGCCAAAATTCCGGTCATCCTCGCCTCCGCGACGCCGTCGATCGAATCCGAAGTCAATGCGCGCAAGGGCCGCTATCAACGCGTCGCATTGCCGTCGCGCTTTGGCGGCCAGCACATGCCGCATATCGAGGCGATCGACCTGCGCCGCGCGCCGCCGCCGCGCGGCCGTTTCATCTCGCCGCATCTCGCCGAGGAGATCAGGATAGCGATCGGGAAGCGCGAGCAGGCGTTGTTGTTTCTCAATCGCCGCGGCTACGCGCCGCTGACGCTATGCCGGGCCTGCGGCCATCGCTTCGCCTGCACGATCTGCGACGCCTGGCTGGTGGACCATCGCTTTCGCCAGCGGCTGGTTTGCCACCATTGCGGCTTCTCGATGCCGCGCCCGAACATCTGCCCGCATTGTCAGGCCGAGGAATCGCTGGTTGCGGTCGGTCCCGGCGTCGAGCGCCTGCAGGAGGAAGCGGCAGCGTTGTTTCCGGAAGCGCGCACCATGGTGCTGTCGAGCGATCTCATCACCTCGATCGAGACCATGCGCAGCGAACTGAACGAAATTGCGGAAGGCCGCGTCGATATCATCATCGGCACGCAATTGGTGGCGAAGGGGCATAATTTCCCGCGGCTTAATCTGGTCGGCGTGGTCGATGCCGATCTCGGGTTGGGCAATGGCGACCCGCGCGCCGCCGAGCGGACGTTTCAGCTGCTCAACCAGGTGATCGGCCGCGCCGGGCGCGACCAGGGCCGCGGGGTCGGGTATCTGCAAACCCATCAGCCCGAACATCCCGTGATGAAGGCGCTCATCGCCGGCGATCGCGAGGCGTTCTATGCCAGCGAGATCGAGGCGCGCGAACGCGCCGGCTACCCGCCGTTCGGCCGGCTCGCCAGCCTGATCATCTCCGCGGGCGATCGGCCGACCGCTGAAAGTTTTGCGCGCAGGCTTGCTGCGATTGCGCCGATCGACGAGCGCATCCAGGTGCTCGGCCCCGCCGAAGCGCCGCTCGCGGTCATCAAGGGCCGCTATCGTTTCCGGATTCTCGTGAAGTCGCTGCGCAATGTCGACCTGTCGGAATATTTGCGCGAATGGCTGGCGGCGGGGCCGAAGACCAAGGGCAATTTAAAGCTCGAGGTCGACGTCGATCCGCAGAGCTTCCTTTGAATGACCAAGAAAATGCAAAAAATTTGAATGACGAAGAAAAGGCCTGCCGTCATTTGCGACGGCAGGCCTTTACCGGCACGCGAAAGCTTTCGCGGCCATTACTCTACGCAACGCTTACTTGATCTGATGGACCGGAAAGGGCCCGCTTAGGAAACAACCTCGGCGGTGACGCGGCCGACGCCGGCGCTGGTCAGGCCGATCGCACGGGCAGCGCCCGTCGAGAGGTCGAGGACGCGCCCCTTGATGAAGGGACCACGGTCATTGATGGTGACGACGACGCTGCGGCCGCCATGGCTCACCCGGAGCTTGGTGCCGAAGGGCAGCGAGCGGTGGGCCGCGGTCATGGCGTTCTGGTTGAAGCGCTGACCGGACGCGGTCTTGCTGCCGGATTCATTGCCGTAAAAAGAAGCCATGCCCGAGAAGCTATGGCCGGAACCCGACCCGATCGAGGCGTTGGCGTTGCGCCAGGAAGAATCCGCAGAGCCCTCGGAGGCCTTGGCGAGATGGTGGTGACGATGGTGCCTGGATTTGGCCGAAGCTTCGGTGACGCTGCCACCGACCAGGAGAGTTGCGGCGAAAAGAGCGAACGCCGTGCGCGAGCGGGTTACATTTCTCCAGCGCCCGAATTTTGGTATTCAACATTAACTAGTACCTCAGACAGTATTGCCACATGGGTGACAAGTGGAACCCCCGTCCCAATTTGCTTGAGGGGCCGTTTGGTTCCGCAATAAGGCATGAATTGGGCAGTAATGCCCGATACCTCCGGCTGACATATCTTGTTACCGAGATCAACTAAGCAGACGATATTCTGTAATCTTGCCAATTAACGAATTTTTAACCATATCTATACTTAGTAATTACTGATGAATAAAGTTATCGGCGGCCGCGGAAAGATTTGCGCAAGTAATGCGCAAATGAAGAAAATCCTTCTGGTTCCCCTCGTCGGCCTCTGGTCATAGGGCCTATGCAAATACGCGCGGAACCCACGGTGTCGCGGCCGACCCGCGAATGTCGGCCACGGCTCCGGATGGCAGGTTCATCGCGGCTGAATTCTCTCGCGGGAAACGGCGCCCGGCCGGCGCCGAAAATTGGTGTGCGACAAGGCATCGCCGACGCGCGCCGTCATGTTGCACCTGCGCGCTCGCTATGTTAGCAAAGCCGCGATTTTAACGATCCCGGCACCTCGCGTACCGGTCGAAAATCGAAGTCCCGCTTGAACTCCAAGGGCTTGGATCGCTAGGCGCCGCTTTGCGGCGATGGTTTTTCCCTTGCGAGTTTAACAGCTAAAAAAGAGCGTCTCTGTGGCTGCTGAAGATCCGTCCGTTTCGGGAGTGTCAGGCCGTTATGCAACGGCCTTGTTCGAGTTGGCGCGCGACGAGAAATCCGTCGACGCAGTAAGGGCCGATCTCGATCAATTCGAGGCCATGCTGGCCGAGAGCGCCGATTTGAGGCGCCTTGTTCGCAGCCCGGTCTTTTCGTCCGATGCGCAGTCGAAAGCGGTCGCGGCCGTGCTCGACAAAGCCGGTATTACCGGCACTTCTGCAAAATTCCTTAAGGTCCTCACCGCCAATCGCCGGCTGTTTGCCGTCTCCGATACGATCCGCGCCTTCCGCGCGCTGGTGGCGAAGTTCAAGGGCGAGGCGACCGCCGATGTCACCGTCGCCGAACAGCTCAATGAAAAGAATCTCGACGCCCTCAAGGCCGCACTGAAATCGGTGACGGGCAAGGACGTCGCGCTCAACGTGAAGATCGATCCCTCCATCATCGGCGGCCTTGTGGTCAAGCTCGGCAGCCGGATGGTGGATAGTTCGCTTCGCACCAAACTCAATTCGATCAAGCACGCGATGAAAGAGGCAGGCTGATGGACATCCGCGCCGCGGAAATTTCCGCGATCCTGAAGGACCAGATCAAGAATTTCGGCCAGGAGGCCGAGGTTACCGAAGTCGGACAGGTGTTGTCCGTCGGCGACGGCATCGCCCGCGTCTACGGTCTCGACAACGTCCAGGCCGGTGAAATGGTCGAGTTCGAGAACGGCACCCGCGGCATGGCGCTAAACCTCGAAACCGACAACGTCGGTATCGTGATCTTCGGCGCCGACCGCGAGATCAAGGAAGGCCAGACCGTCAAGCGCACCCGCGCCATCGTCGACACGCCCGTCGGCAAGGGCCTGCTCGGCCGCGTGGTCGATGCGCTCGGCAATCCGATCGACGGCAAGGGCCCGATCCAGGCCGACAAGCGTATGCGCGTCGACGTCAAGGCGCCCGGCATCATTCCGCGCAAATCGGTCAGCGAGCCGATGGCGACCGGCCTCAAGGCGATCGATGCGCTGATCCCGGTTGGCCGCGGCCAGCGCGAGCTGATCATCGGCGACCGCCAGACCGGCAAGACCGCGATCGCACTCGACACCATCCTGAACCAGAAGCCGCTCAACGCGCAGCCGGACGAGAACATCAAGCTGTATTGCGTCTATGTCGCGATCGGCCAGAAGCGTTCGACCGTTGCCCAGTTCGTGAAGGTGCTGGAAGAGCAGGGCGCGCTGGAATATTCCATCATCGTCGCGGCCACCGCGTCGGATCCGGCGCCGATGCAGTACATCGCGCCGTTCACCGGCTGCACCATGGGCGAATATTTCCGCGACAACGGCATGCACGCCGTCATCATCTATGACGATCTGTCGAAGCAGGCCGTCGCCTACCGTCAGATGTCGCTGTTGCTGCGCCGTCCGCCGGGCCGCGAAGCCTATCCCGGTGACGTGTTCTATCTGCATTCCCGCCTGCTCGAGCGCGCCGCCAAGCTCAACAAGGATCAGGGTTCGGGCTCGCTGACCGCGCTGCCGGTCATCGAAACCCAGGCCAACGACGTGTCGGCCTACATTCCGACCAACGTGATTTCGATTACCGACGGCCAGATCTTCCTGGAAACCGACCTGTTCTTCCAGGGCATCCGCCCGGCGGTCAACGTCGGTCTGTCGGTGTCGCGCGTCGGATCGTCGGCGCAGACCAAGGCGATGAAGAAGGTCGCCGGCAAGATCAAGGGCGAGCTGGCGCAGTACCGCGAAATGGCGGCGTTCGCGCAGTTCGGCTCCGACCTCGACGCCTCGACCCAGCGCCTGCTGAATCGCGGTTCTCGTTTGACCGAACTCCTGAAGCAGCCGCAGTTCTCGCCGCTGAAGATGGAAGAGCAGGTCTGCGTGATCTGGGCCGGCACTAACGGCTATCTCGATCCGCTGCCGCTCAACAAGGTGCGGCCGTTCGAAGACGGCCTGCTGTCGCAACTGCGCGGCAAGCATGTCGACATTCTCAACAGCATCCGTGACACCCGCGATCTCAGCGACGAGACCGCCGGCAAGCTGAAGGGTGTGGTCGAGGCTTTCGCCAAGACGCTTGTTTGACGAGACGCTTGTTTGATGTGCCGTTGCGGCCCGGCATATGGCCGGGCCCGATGAAAGAGAGGCTTGCGGTCGGGCCATGCGGCCTGATCGCCGGGGTGAACGAAGAATGGCTTCACTGAAAGACATGCGGGTCCGCATCGCCTCCACCAAGGCGACGCAGAAGATCACCAAGGCCATGCAGATGGTCGCGGCCTCAAAGCTGCGCCGTGCGCAGACCGCCGCGGAAGCGGCGCGGCCCTACGCTGAAAAAATGGACGCGGTGATTTCCAACATCGCGACCGCTGCTGCGGGATCGCCCGGCGCTCCGGCGCTGCTGGCGGGCAACGGCGCGGATCAGGTGCATTTGTTGCTGGTCTGCACCGGCGAACGCGGCCTGTCCGGCGCCTTCAACTCGTCGATCGTGCGTCTCGCCCGCGACCGCGCGCTGTCGTTGATGAACCAGGGCAAAGAGGTCAAGATTTTCTGCGTCGGCCGCAAGGGCTACGAGCAGATGCGCCGCGCCTTCGAGAAGCAGATCATCGGACATGTCGAGCTGCGCTCGATCCGCCAACTCGGCTTTATCCATGCCGAAGAAATCGCCAACAAGGTCCTCGCCCGCTTCGAGGCCGGTGAATTCGACGTCTGCACGCTGTTCTATTCGCGCTTCAAATCCGTCATCGCGCAGGTCCCGACCGCCCAGCAGATTATCCCGCTGGTGGTGGAAGCACCCGCTGCGAATGCCGGTCCGTCCAACTCTTACGAATATGAGCCGGAAGAAGACGAGATCCTGAAGCGCCTGCTGCCGCGCAATCTCGCGGTGCAGATCTTCCGCGCGCTCCTGGAAAACAACGCTTCGTTCTACGGCGCGCAGATGAGCGCGATGGATAACGCCACCCGCAACGCCGGCGACATGATCCGCAAGCAGACCCTGATTTACAACCGAACCCGTCAGGCCATGATCACCAAGGAGCTGATTGAAATCATCTCCGGCGCCGAGGCGATGTAGCGGCGACAGGCACGATCAAACTGACGGTTGTCTAGATCTAAGAATTCGAAGGAGAGAATTTATGGCCACACAAGCCAACCAGACCGGACGCATCACGCAGGTCATCGGCGCCGTCGTCGACGTGCAGTTCGAGGGACATCTGCCCGCCATTCTGAACGCGATCGAGACCAGGAACGGCGGCAACCGCCTGGTGCTCGAAGTGGCGCAGCATCTCGGCGAATCCACGGTGCGGACCATCGCGATGGACACCACCGAGGGTCTGGTTCGCGGCCAGGAAGTCACCGATACCGGCAACCCGATCATGGTGCCGGTCGGCGCCGGCACGCTCGGCCGCATCATCAACGTCATCGGCGAGCCCATCGATGAAGCCGGTCCGGTGCCCTCGGAAGGCATGCGCGCGATCCATCAGGAAGCGCCGGCCTATACCGACCAGTCCACCGAGGCTGAAATTCTCGTCACCGGCATCAAGGTCGTGGACCTGCTGGCGCCTTACGCCAAGGGCGGCAAGATCGGCCTGTTCGGCGGCGCCGGCGTCGGCAAGACCGTGCTGATCCAGGAACTGATCAACAACGTCGCCAAGGCCCATGGTGGTTACTCGGTGTTCGCCGGCGTCGGCGAGCGGACCCGCGAAGGCAATGACCTCTATCACGAGTTCATCGAATCGAAGGTCAACGCCGATCCGCACAACCCCGATCCGAACGTCAAATCGAAGTGTGCGCTGGTGTTCGGCCAGATGAACGAACCGCCGGGCGCCCGCGCCCGCGTCGGCCTCACAGGTCTGACGGTCGCCGAGCATTTCCGCGACCAGGGCCAGGACGTGCTGTTCTTCGTCGACAACATCTTCCGCTTCACGCAGGCAGGCTCCGAAGTGTCGGCGCTGCTCGGCCGTATTCCTTCGGCCGTGGGTTATCAGCCGACGCTCGCGACCGACATGGGCGCGCTGCAGGAACGCATCACCACGACGCATAAGGGCTCGATCACGTCGGTGCAGGCCATCTACGTGCCGGCCGACGACTTGACCGACCCGGCGCCCGCGACCTCGTTCGCGCATTTGGATGCGACCACGGTGCTGAGCCGCGCGATCTCGGAAAAGGGAATCTATCCGGCGGTGGATCCGCTCGACTCGACTTCGCGCATGCTGTCGCCGCTCGTCGTCGGCGAAGATCATTACAACACGGCGCGCACGGTTCAGCAGGTGCTGCAGAAGTACAAGTCGCTGCAGGACATCATCGCCATTCTCGGCATGGACGAACTGTCGGAAGAGGACAAGATCGCCGTGGCCCGCGCCCGCAAGATCGAGCGCTTCCTGTCGCAGCCGTTCCACGTCGCCGAAGTGTTCACAGGTTCGCCCGGCAAGTTCGTCGAGCTCGCCGACACCATCAAGGGCTTCCGCGCGATCTGCGAAGGCAAATACGATCACCTGCCTGAAGCCGCCTTCTATATGGTCGGCACCATCGAAGAAGCCGTCGAGAAGGGCAAGAAGCTCGCGGCCGAAGCAGCTTAAGCACGGCGAATGGCGGATAGGGAGTAGCGAATAGCTACTCTCTTGTTTCGCCACCCGCACTCGCCGTTCGCAGGATCACCGCAGGACCACATCATGGCCACCTTCCACTTCGATCTGGTTTCACCCGAAAAGCTCGCCTTCTCCGGCGAAGTCGATCAGGTTGACATTCCCGGCCTGGAAGGCGATTTCGGCGTGCTGGCCGGACATGCGCCGATCGTCGCGGCGGTTCGCCCGGGTATCCTGACCATCACCGTCGGCAGCACCCATGAGAAGATCATCGTGCTCGGCGGCCTTGCCGAAATGTCGGAGAAGGGTCTCACCGTGCTCGCCGAGGTCGCCACCTCGACGGCCGATCTCGACCAGGCGCAGTTCACCGAGACCATTGCCGAGATGGAAGCCAAGCTGAGCGAGAAGGAAGGCTCGGAACTCGATCGCGCGCTGGAGCGGCTCGATCACTTCAAGAGCATCCAGAACGAACTCAGTTCGACGGCGATGCACTAAGCCTCGGGAGCATCGCTCCGGGGCTTAGCTAAGAACCAATCTGCGAGAAGCTGGACGAATTCAGCGCCCGTCAAACCCTGACGGGTGCTGAACTTGTGCCGACGTTCTCGGCCTCGGCTCACATCTAAACCGCAAACCTCGCAAAGACCTCCGCCACCGTTCGATACACGTCGCGCCGGAACGGAACCACGAGATCGGCGACGCGGCCGAGCCGTTCCCATCGCCAGCAATCGAATTCGGCCGGCTGCCCGTTGCGCGACGCCAGCGGGTCGATCTCATCGTCGCGGCCGGTGTGGCGCAGGGCGAACCATTTCTGCCGCTGACCGCGAAATTTGGCGAGACGATGCGACGGCGGACCGTCATAGGGCGGGAACTCGTACGTCATCCAGTCGGTTTCGCCGAGATGCTCGGCGCTGACAACGCCGGTCTCTTCCCACAACTCGCGCATGACCGCTTCGCGCGGGTCTTCGTCTGCGTCGATGCCGCCCTGCGGCATCTGCCATTCGAGACCGGGAAGAATGATTTCCGGGCCATCATCCCCAAAGCGCCGGCCGATCAGCACCTGGCCGGCCGCGTTGAACAGAGCGATCCCCACATTGGGGCGGTAGGGTTTGTCTGACATGGCGTTTCGAGCGAAATGGGCACCGGTTCGCATAGCAATCAAGTTTACGCAGATTGCTTGACAGATCAAGTTTACGCATTTGCCGGTAGAAAACGCGTCGGGAATAACGGGCTAAGTCCCGGCGAGGTTGGCAAATTCCTTCACCACGCGCTCATAGACCGGGCGCTTGAACGGGACGATCAGGCCGGGGAGGTTCTTCATCGGCTCCCAGCGCCAGTTCACGAATTCGGCCTTGTGGCCGCCGCCCGGGCTCGCAACATTGATCTCGGTATCCTTGCCGGTGAAACGCACCGCGTACCATTTCTGCCGTTGCCCGCGATAGCGGCCCTTCCAGGTGCGCCCCGCGACGGTGCGCGGAATGTCGTAGATCAGCCAGTCCGCGACTTCGCCGAGCTTCTCCACCGATCGAACGCTGGTCTCCTCGTAAAGCTCGCGTTTGGCGGCCGCCCAGGTGTCCTCGCCGGGATCGACGCCGCCTTGCGGCATCTGCCAGACATGGGTCTCGTCGACATGTTCGATGCCGCCGGCGCGGCGACCGATGAAGACCAGCCCGGCTGCGTTGATCAGCATCATGCCAACGCATGTCCGGTAGGGCAGGTCTTCGTAGCGCGTCATTCCGTCAGAGCTCCTTAACGCACAATCGATCGGATGAGGTGAAGTCCGGTCTTCCGGATAGCACCATCAGGTTGATCTCTAGCCCGATTTTGATTTCAGCATCGCCGTTGTCAATGGCACAAGCATGATGCCGCTGCGGTCGAGGGTCTTGATCCAGGCGCCGATCCGCTCGATCGAGATCGGCAAGGCCGAGGCGACGCCGACGGCGAGCCCGCGTTCCTTGGCCAGGGTTTCAAGCTTGACCAGCGCCCGGTCGATTTCCGCCGACGTCGGCACCGCGTCGATAGCGAGATCGGCCTTGGCGAAGGGCATCGCCTGGCCGGCCGCCAATGCGGGCGCGGCGCTGCGCGGCGTCGAACCGTCATCGAGATAGCCGAGGCCACGCTTGGCCGCCTCGCGGATGATCGGCTGCATCACGGCATCGGTGGCCACGAAGCGCGCGCCCATGAAATTGGCGATGCCGGCATAGCCCTGAAACCGGCTCAAATGCCAATACATCCGGTCGATATTCTGCTCCGGCGCCAGGCTCGTCAGCAGGGTCTGCGGGCCCGGATCGTTGTCGGGATAGTCAAACGGCTCCATCGGGATCTGCAGCAGGATCTCGTGGCGCTGCGCCCGGGCCCGTTCGGCGAGCTTTGAGGGGTCTGCCCCATAGGGCGTGAACGCCAGCGTCACCGCCGGCGGCAGTTTCATGATGGCGTCGGTGGTCTTGGCGGCGCCGACGCCGAGGCCGCCGACGACAATGGCGACCACGGGCATCTTGGCGGCCTTGGCGCGGTCGGCTTCGGCCGCATAGACCGTGAACGGCTTCAGGCCATCGGCGACAACCGGGATCAAGCCGTAGCGCGATTTCTCCAGCAGGCGCTGATCGATGCCCGTCATCATCATGGGCGCTGGTTCCGGATCGGCCTTGTCGGCGGCGTCACTTCCAATCTGGACGTCCTGCCGCTTGCCGCTGGAGCCGTCGATGATGGTGACGGTCTTGTTGTCGCCTGTTGCAGCCTGTTTGGACGCGGCTTTCATGGGCTGATCGGCATGGCCAGAAGCCGCCGCCGTCGCGGGCTTTTCCTCCGCTTCCGGTGCCTTGCGGAGCGCGATATGCGCGACCGGCTCGCCGCCGAGCGGGTTGTCGGTGAAAACGGCGATGCCGAAAAAGGCCACGAGGAACAGCCCGAGCAGCACGGCAAGCGCCTGCATCGCGGTGAACGGCAGCCGAAACCGGCGCTTCTGGCGCTCCGTTTTCTGTCCGAGCGGTGCGCTCAGCTCGTCGGCCGTCTCCGTCATGAACCTCCCCGAATCAACCACACCGACGATACCACGATGGGCCGGATTCAAGCCCCTGCAACCGCGCGCAAAAGCGGCCGGTTCAGGCGCCGAACCGGGAACCGGCAACAAAAAAGGCGGCCCGAGGGCCGCCCTTTTCACGATAGAGGTGATGGTTCGATCAGTTCGCCGCCTTGGTGGCGGGCTTGTCGATCGCCGCCTTGTCGCCGGTCGCAGGCGCGGTAGCCGTCGATTTGATGCCGTGCAGCAGGTCGGCCGCCGTCTTCAGCGCCTTGTCGTCCTTGGCGTCCGGCGGCACGTAGGATTGCGAACCGGTCTTCTCGTCGCCTTCGGATTTCAGATGGCCGCGGAGCGAGGCCTCACCCTTGGTATCGGTGCGCGACTTCAGCTCATCCGGCACGTCCTGCAATACCTCGATATCGGGAACGATGCCCTTGGCCTGGATCGACTTGCCCGACGGCGTGAAGTAGCGCGCGGTGGTCAGACGCAGCGCGCCGTTGCCGCTGCCGAGCGGAATGATGGTTTGCACCGAGCCCTTGCCGAACGAACGCGTGCCGACCAGCGTCGCGCGCTTGTGGTCCTGCAGCGCGCCGGCAACGATTTCCGATGCCGAGGCCGAGCCGCCGTTGATCAGCACGATCACCGGCTTGCCCTTGGTCAGGTCGCCCGGATGTGCGGCGCGGCGCTGGGTTTCCTCGGCGTTGCGGCCGCGGGTGGAAACGATCTCACCGCGCTCCAGGAAGGTGTCGGAAACGGTGACCGCTTCCTCCAGCAGGCCGCCGGGATTGTTTCTGAGGTCGATGATGTAACCCTTCAGCTTGTCGCCGAGCTGGTTCGACAGATTGCCGATTTCGCGCTTCAGGCCTTCGGTGGTCTGCTCGTTGAAGGTGGTGACGCGGATATAGGCGATATCGTCGCTTTCGACGCGGGCGCGCACCGAGCGGACGCGGATATTGTCGCGCACCAGCGTGACGTCGATCGGATTGTCCTGGCCCTTGCGGATGATCTTCAGCCGGATCTTGGTGTTGACCGGCCCGCGCATTTTCTCGACCGCCTGATTGAGCGTGAGGCCCTGCACGGCTTCGTCGTCGAGCGTGGTGATGATGTCGTTGGCCATGATGCCGGCCTTCGATGCCGGGGTATCGTCGATCGGCGAAACCACCTTGATCAGGCCGTCTTCCATCGTGACTTCGATGCCGAGCCCGCCGAATTCACCGCGGGTCTGCACCTGCATGTCGCGAAAACTCTTGGCGTCCATGTAGCTCGAATGCGGATCGAGGCCGGCCAGCATGCCTGAGATCGCGGACTCGACCAGCTTGCTGTCGTCGGGCTTCTCGACATAGTCGCTGCGCACCCGCTCAAACACATCGCCGAACAGATTGAGCTGGCGGTAGGTGTCCGAGGTCGCGGCACGCGCGCTTGATCCCATCAGCACAGAGCGAGGCTGCGTGACAAAGAGCGTCAATGCTGCGCCGGTGGCGGCGCTGAGGAGAATTACAGAAGTCTTGCGCATCATCCGCGAACCTTTTCGCCTTCATTTGCGGCCCACCATGGGCCTGGATCGATTGGAGTGCCGTCCTTACGGAACTCGACATAGAGCACGGGTTGGCTCGCACTGGTGGCGAGAATGGATGCGACCTGGGATGTCGACCCCATGGTCGCGACCGGCTCCCCCGTAAGTACAAACTGGCCGATGTTTACCGAAATGCGCTCCATCCCGGCGATCAGTACATGATACCCGCCCCCGGCATTGAGGATCAAGAGTTGTCCGTAGCTGCGGAAGGGCCCAGCGTAAACAACCCAGCCGTCACACGGGGTTGTGACCTGGGCCCCGGCCCTTGCCGCCAAAGAAATGCCTTTTTGTACGCCACCGGCCCCGTCGGAACCGCCAAAATCGCGAATCTTGGCGCCATTAACCGGAAATGCGAATAGTCCCTTGGCCGAGGCAAAGGCGATCGCGGGGCTGAGCCGGGCGGGGTCTTTCAGTGCCCCAAGATTGGGCTTGCCGTTTGGGGCAACCGGAGAGCCCTGCACACTGGCGGTTGCAGCCGCTTTCGCCGCACTCTTCAGGTCCTGCTCCATTTTGGCGATCAGGCCTTGCAGGCTGTCAGCCTGTTTGGACAGCGTAATGGCGCGCGCGCCTTCCGTCTCCATGTCCTTTTCGATCGCGCTCTGCTTGCGTTGCCGTTCGTCGACCAAAGCGGCGAGGCGGACCTGATCGTCTTTCAGTCTGTCGCGGTCCTGCGCCAGTGCGTCGCGCTCGGTCGCGATGGTTTTGCGTAGCGTGACGAGCTCGCCGAGATCGGCGGCGAGTTTTTCCGCGCGCCCGCGCAGCTCGGGGACGACAGCGCCGAGCAGCATCGCGGTACGCAGCGATTGCAGCGCGTCTTCGGGACGAACCAGCAACGCCGGCGGCGTGCGCCGTCCGGCGCGTTGCAGGGCCGCCAACACCTCGACGATCTCGGAGCGGCGCGAATCGAGGGACGAGCGAATCTGCTGTTCGCGGCTGTCGAGCGGACGCAGTCGCACCTCGGCGTCGCCGATATGGGTTTCCACGCTGCGCACTTGCGCCGCGATATCGATCAGCTGCTGATTGAGTTTTGAGCGATCCTGTCCGATCGCCGCGATATCGGCTTTCAACTTCTGTTGCAGCTCGGCTGCTTTTCGCTGCTGTTCGCGGGCGTCTTCCAGTTCCTGTTCGCGCTGTTTGATGGCGTCAGGTGAAACGGCGGTCGCTTGTTGCGTCGGCGCAGCCGTCGGTGTGGCCGTCTGTGCAATTATCTGTGCCTTGGCCGGCGAAAGCGAAATCGCCGCGAAGCCAGCGGACAGGAAGCCAGCGGACAGCAAGGCGGCGGAAAGCGGAACAGAGGAAATCAGGGTGCGACCACGGCTGGCGGTGTCGGGGTATGACTGAATGTCCCGTGTCGGCTGCATCCGGCTCAATCGGCGCTCTCTATGTTCACCTCACCGTGCCTAGGCGCGGTGATAGGGGTGGCCCGCCAGAATGGTCGCAGCCCGGTAGATCTGTTCCAGAAGCATGACGCGAACCATTTGATGCGGCCAGGTCGCCGAGCCGAACGCAATGCGCAGTTTAGCCTTGCGCTGCAAATCGGGCGAAAGTCCGTCCGCCCCGCCGATTGTGAAAATAGTATTGGCGACGGATTCATCGCGCCAGCGGCCGAGTTGCTGGGCAAAGGCTGCGCTATCGACGTTCTTGCCGCGCTCGTCGAGCGCCACCAGCAGGTGTTTTTCCGGTATCAGCGCGGCAATCGCGGCCGCTTCCTCGGCTATCCGGGTGGCGGCGTCGCGGGCGCGGCTTTCCGGAATTTCATGAATCTCGAGGCCGCGAAAGCCGAGCTTGCGGCCGATGTCGTCGAATCGCTCGCGATAGCGTTCGGCCAGTTCCCGCTCCGGGCCCTGCTTCAGCCGGCCGATGGAAACGACGACGAGGCGCATACAAAGTATCTTCCGGCAAAAGCATTTTCCGGCAAAGTGGATACCGAGCAATCAAGTTTACGCAGATTGCGTAGACTTATCTGCGGTAGAAAATGCGTCAGATCGATAGTACGCGCGTTCCAACGCGCGCATGCAAACTACAAGCGCTGCAGCCGATTCGCATCGGCCTGGAGCTCAGATCGCCTTCGCCGCCGCCGGGTTTTGCGTCCACAATCTTTCCAGATTGTAGAATTCGCGCACCTCCGGTCTGAATACGTGCACGACCACATCGCCGGAATCGATCAGCACCCAGTCGCAATTGGGCAAGCCCTCGACATGGATGCCTTTGATGCCGTTTTCCTTCAGGGCCTTGGTGACATTTTCCGCGATCGCGCCGACATGCCGGTTGGCCCGGCCCGTCGTGACGATCATGTAGTCGGAAAATGCAGATTTGCCGCGAAGGTCGATGGTGACCGTTTCTTCCGCCTTCATATCGTCGAGGCGGGAGAGGATCATATTCAGCGTCTTGTCGGCGTCGGGTTGCGCCTTCAAGGCCGCAGCTTGTGTCGATGTTTTACGCGCGGTTTTAGCTTTACGGGGAACCTTGGGTAAAACAGACTTGGACAATACAGATGTGGCCAGGGACCATTCCTTTCACTGTATCGCGAACGCCGAATCTCGGCATCCACGGACTATACTACGCATGTGGGGTTAATGGTTTCAATATTCCATATCGCCCCAGTTCTCACTTCCTGCCTCACTTCGTCCGCCAGCTCCCGTCCGGGTTCCGCAGGCCGGTCGATGACATCTTCAGTTTCATGCCGGTGAGGAAAACCCAGGCGGGCGGGGGCTGATCTGTCAGCAGGGCCGCCTGATTCTCGGGCAGCCGATAACGCGCAAGCGCCTGTGCGGCGGGTGCGGCGAGCGCGCGAAAACTTTGCGGCGGGCGATCGATCACAGCGAGCGGCACCTCGGAAGCGATGCGCCGCCAATCCTTCCAGCGGTGGAACTGCGCAAGATTGTCAGCGCCCATGATCCAGACAAATCGCACGCCGGAAACGCGGCGGCGCAAATGAATAATCGTATCGACAGTGTAGCGGACACCGATGACAGCTTCGAGACAGCTGATATCGATGCGGGGATCGTCGGCGGTTTTACGCGCGGCTTCGGTGCGTTCGCCGAGGTCGTGCAGTCCGTTCGTATCTTTCAGCGGATTGCCCGGCGTCAGCAGCCACCACACGCGGTCGAGCTTCAGCCGCTTGATCGCGAACAGGCTGATGGCGCGGTGTGCCGCATGCGGTGGATTGAACGAGCCGCCGAGCAGGCCGATGCGCATGCCGTTGGTGTAGAACGGAATGGCCTGGGCGCGGTGACGACGCAACCGGAACTGGCTTCAAATGAGCCACCAAATGAGCCACGGCGAATTGGGGTTCACGGCCGCGTCTGCCCGGTGCCATGGACCCGATATTTGAAACTCGTCAATTGCTCGGCGCCGACCGGGCCGCGGGCGTGGAATTTGCCGGTCGCAATTCCGATCTCGGCGCCGAAGCCGAACTCGCCGCCATCGGCAAACTGTGTCGATGCGTTGTGCAGCACGATCGCCGAATCGACCTCGTTGAGGAACTTCTCCGCGGCGTTGCCGTCCTCGGTCACGATCGCATCGGTGTGATGCGAGCCGTGATTGTGGATATGCGCGATCGCCTCATCGAGGCCGTCGACGACCCGCGCCGCGATGATCGCGTCCTCATATTCGGTATCCCAGTCCTCATCGGAGGCCGGCTTCACCCTGTTGTCGACGCGCTGCACGGCATCGTCGCCGCGCACTTCGCATCCGGCATCGATCAGCATCTGGACCAGCGGCTTGAGGCTCGCCGATGCGCCGGCGCGATCGACCAGCAAGGTCTCGGCGGCGCCGCAGACGCCGGGGCGGCGCATCTTGGCATTGAGCACGATCGATTTTGCCATTTCCAGATTGGCGGAACGGTCGACATAGACGTGGTTGACGCCTTCCAGATGCGCGAAAACGGGAACGCGTGCTTCCGCCTCGACGCGCGCGACGAGGCTCTTGCCGCCGCGCGGCACGATCACATCGACGCCGCCGTTCAATCCGGTCAAGAGCAAGCCAACGGCGGCGCGGTCGCGCGTCGGCACCAGCGAGATCGCGGCTTCCGGGAGCCCTGCCTCGCGAAGGCCCTGCGCCAGACAATCCTGGATCGCGCGGCAGGAGCGGAAACTGTCGGAGCCGCCGCGCAGGATCACGGCGTTGCCGGATTTCAGGCACAGCACGCCGGCGTCGGCCGCGACATTGGGCCGGCTTTCGAAAATCACCGCAATGACACCGAGCGGCACCCGCACGCGCTCGATGGTCATGCCGTTCGGGCGCTGCCAGCTCTCGGTGACGGCGCCGATCGGATCGGCGATCTTGCGCACGGTCGCGACGCCGTCGGCCATCGCAGCGACGCGCGCCGGTGTCAGCGTCAGCCGATCAATGAAGGCGGAGGTCGCACCCGAACTGCGGACCTCTGCGACGTCCTCGGCATTCGCCGCAAGGATCGCCGGCGCATTGGCGCGGATGGCGTGCTCGATGGCGTCAAGCGCCCGGTTCTTTTGTTCGGGCGAGGCAAGCGCCAGCACCCGCGCGGCGGCGCGGGCACGGCTCGCGAGTTCAGTCATCAAGGCGGGCAAATCGGCGTTGCCGTCGATTGCCTTCAGTGGCGCAGTCATAGGGGTTCTAGCGGTTCGGCGGTTGGTCTCAGGTTAAGGTCATGTCCTAGCACGGAAATCCCGCTTTTGCGAGATGCGGAACCAGCATGGCAGGCGGCCGGAATGGACGCTGGCAGCTCGGCCAATGGCCTATTTCGCTGGAAGCGTCCCGACCGGGCCGACCACCAGATCGTCGCGGTGGATCATTTCCGCTCGCCCGCTGATGCCGAGGATCACCATCACGTCCGGCGAGGAGCGTCCTTTGATTTTCTCGGCGTCCTCGGCGTCATAGGCGACGAGGCCGCGGCCGATTTCGTGGGTGTCGGGGCCGCGCACCACCACGGCATCGCCGCGGGCGAATTGGCCGTCGATCCGGATCACGCCGGCCGGCAGCAGGCTTTTGCCGGCGCGCAGGGCTGCGACCGCGCCGGCGTCGATGGTCAATGTCCCCTTCGGCTCCAGCGAACCGGCGATCCAGCGCTTGCGTGCGGTGACGGGGTTGGCCGGCGTCAGGAACCAGGTGCAGCGGCCGCCATTCGCGATCGCCTCGAGCGGGTGTTCGATCTTGCCCGATGCGATCAGCATATGGGTGCCGGCCGTGGTCGCGATCTTCGCCGCTTCGATCTTGGTGTACATGCCGCCGCGCGACAATTCGGATTCCGCCGCGCCCGCCATTGCTTCGATTTCCGACGTAACGGACTCGACGATCGGGATCAGCTTTGCGTTGGGGTTGGCATTGGGCGGCGCGTCATAGAGGCCGTCGATGTCGGACAGCAGGATCAGCAAATCGGCGCTCGCCATGGTGGCGACGCGCGCGGCGAGGCGGTCATTGTCGCCATAGCGGATTTCGTTGGTGGCGACGGTGTCGTTCTCGTTGATCACGGGCACCGCGCGCCATTCCAGCAGCTTGGCGATCGTCGAGCGGGCGTTGAGATAGCGCCGGCGCTCCTCGGTGTCCTGCAGCGTCACCAGGATTTGTCCGGCGCCGATGCCGTGAGCGCCGAGCACCTCCGACCAGATCCGCGCCAGCGCGATTTGTCCGACTGCTGCGGCGCCCTGGCTTTCCTCGAGTTTCAGCGGGCCGCGCGGCAATTTCAGGCGGCTGCGCCCGAGCGCGATCGAGCCCGAGGAGACCACCAGGACATCGCGCCCCTCGCCATGCAGTTTTGCGATGTCGGCGGCGAGCGCCGACAGCCACGACGCCCGGACCTCGCCCGCATCGGAATCGATCAGGAGCGACGAGCCGACCTTGACGACGATGCGGCGGAAATTTTTGAGCGCGGGGCGGGCCATGGTTGGGATCGAGTGAGTTTGGTGGTCGTGAAGTTGGTGGTCGGAAAGCAATACGCGCCACCTCCGCGATTTGGAAGTGGCGCGCCGGAGCGAGAGCTAAGTTACGTCAGCCCATCACAAAGGCGTTGAGCTTGTTGCCTTCGGGATCCCGGAAGTAGGCCGCGTAGAATTTTTCGCTGCGTTGGCCGGGAGGGCCTTCGCAGCTGCCGCCGAGCGACAGCACGAGCTTATGGACGCGGTCGACTTGCGCCTTGTCTTTGGCGCCGAATGCCGCCATCACGCCGTTGCCGATGGTCATCGGCTTGCCGTCATAGGGAAGGGCGACGCCGAAACCCGCGCCGCCGCCCGGACCGCCCCAGGCGATGAGGCGATCTGTTGTCATGAAGCGTCCCATCCCGAGTTCGCCGCAAACCTTGTCGTAGAATTCGGCGGCCTTCTTGAGATCGTTGGTGCCGACCGTAACGTAACCGATCATGATTTCCTCCTCGCGTTTTTGGCAGTGGCCGAAATCTTGCAGCCGAACGTGACACGCGCAAGTCAGGCTTTGAGCGAGCCCTGAGCGAGCCTTGGCGTCAGCCTTGTGTCGCTGGAGTCCAGGGCTCGGCCTGCGCCGCGCCACCCTTGGCCTTGGCCGATACCGGGGCTTCGCCGATCACCTCGACCAGCGCCCGGAGCGCTTCCTTGACGCCTTCGCCGGTGGCGCCCGCCATCAGCAGCGGCGTTTTCTTCGCGGCGCGTTTCAGGCGGTCTTTCTGCTTTTTCAATTCGTCCGCCGTCACCGCGTCGATCTTGTTGAGCGCGACGATCTCGATCTTGTCGGCGAGATGTCCTTCATAGGCCTCGAGCTCGGTGCGAACCGTCTTGTAGGCCTTGCCGGCATGTTCGCAGGTCGCATCGATCAGATGCAGCAGCACGCGGCAGCGCTCGACATGGCCCAAAAACCGGTCGCCGAGGCCGGCGCCTTCATGGGCGCCTTCGATCAATCCCGGAATATCCGCCAGCACGAACTCACGGCCGTCCGCGTTCACCACGCCAAGCTGCGGATGCAGCGTGGTGAAGGGATAGTCGGCGATCTTCGGTTTGGCGGCGCTGACCTTGGAAAGAAACGTCGACTTGCCGGCGTTCGGCAGCCCGACGAGGCCTGCATCCGCGATCAGCTTCAGCCGCAGCCAGATCCAGCGCTCCTCGCCCTCCTGGCCCGGATTGGCGTTGCGCGGCGCGCGGTTGGTGGAGGATTTGAAATGCGCGTTGCCGAAGCCGCCATTGCCGCCTTCGGCCAGCACGAATTTTTCGCCGAGCGTGGTGAAATCATGGATCAGCGTTTCGCGATCCTCGTCGAAAATCTGGGTGCCGACCGGCACTTTGAGCACGATGGGCTTGCCGTTGGCGCCATGGCGGTCCTTGCCCATGCCATTGGTGCCCTTCTGCGCCTTGAAGTGCTGCTGGTAGCGATAATCGATCAGCGTGTTCAGCCCGTCGACCACTTCGATGATGACATCGCCGCCGCGGCCGCCATTGCCGCCGGAGGGGCCGCCGAACTCGATGAACTTCTCGCGGCGGAACGCCACGCAGCCGTTGCCGCCGTCGCCGGAGCGGATATAGACCTTTGCTTCGTCAAGGAATTTCATGGGGTACAGGTAAGGCAGGGGGGCTGCCCGGCAACCCTTTATGTCCCGGAATTGGCAGAAAGCCTTAATTTTCGGGCCTTTTCGAGGTTCACACCGATATATGCGCTGGGTCGGCGATGGCTTAAGCCGGCCGCCGCCGGACCAGGAATTTTTGCATCCCTTCCAGCACGAGTTCCTTGCGCTGGTTGAAAACCGTCGAGCGCAGCGTCACCACGCCGGTGGTGCGGCCGGGCGCAAGCTCGGTCACTTCGAGTGCGGGATAGAGGGTGTCGCCGGCATAGACCGGTTTCAGGAACTTGCTGGATTGTTCGAGAAAACCGACCAGCGATTCCTCCACGAGATAGGGAAACAGCCCGGCGCCCGGTGCGGTGTGGACCAGGGTCTGGAAACCATGCGCGAGCAGGTCCGGCATGCCGCGGGCGCGGCAATATTCGACATCGTAATGGATCGGGTGGGTATCGCCGCTCGCGGTCTGGAATGCTGCGAATACGGCCGAAGTCTGGGTCCGGCTCGGGATCACAAAGCGCTCGCCGACGGTAAAATCCTCGAACCAGCGCTGTTCGCTTACCATGCGATGCTGTGCGGGGTCGAAGTCGGCCATGTCGCGGTTTCCTGGCGTGCTTTGCGAGATGACGTAGCCGGTATCGCAGGGCCGGTCCTGCGACAATCCGTTCAATTCGCCACGCCCGGGCTTGTCCCGGGCATCCACGTCTTTAAAAACGTCGCGGCAACAAGGACAGGGATGGCCGGGATAAATCCGGGCATGACTTGAGAACAAGAAGCAGCGCCGCGCATCCATGAGTCTCTTCGCAAAATTATCGACCTATGACGAGCGCTCCGCGCGTCTCGCCGGCATCGGCTTGATGCTGCTGTCGATCTTCATGTTCTCGTTCGGCGACGCGCTCGGAAAATACATGGTCGCAACCTATGCGGTCGGGCAATTGCTGTGGCTGCGCGCCTGTGCGGCGCTGTTGGTGCTGTTGCCGATGATCTGGAAGCAGCGCGCCGCTTTCACCCGCCTCGAACGGCCGTGGCTGCAACTGCTGCGCGTCACGCTGTCCACCCTCGAAGTCGCCGCCTTCTTTCTCGCGACCGTCTATTTGCCGCTCGCCGACGTCATCACCTATTATCTGGCAGCTCCGATTTTCGTCACGGCGTTGTCGGGAATCGTGCTGGGCGAACGCGTCGGCTGGCGACGCTGGTCCGCCATCCTGATCGGATTTTGCGGTGTGCTGATTGCGCTGCGTCCGTCGGCGCAGACGGTGAGCTGGCCTGCGATGATCGCGCTCGGCGGCAGCCTGTCGTTCGCGCTGTTGATGCTGATCACGCGCTCATTGCGGGCGACGCCGGATATCGTGCTGACGTCATCGCAATTCTGCGGCACGTTTCTGCTTGGCGCGCTGATGTCGCCGATCGGTTGGGTGACGCCTACCGTCGGCAGCCTGGGCCTGTTCGCCGTTGCGGGAATTATTTCGGTGGGCGCATTGTTGTGCGTCAACCGCTCGCTGAAACTGGCGCCGGCCAGCGTCGTGGTGCCGTATCAATATTCGATGATCGTATGGGCGGTGATTTTTGGTTTTGTCGTATTCGGCGACGTGCCGTCGCATGCAACGATCATCGGCGCCGCCATCATCATCGCCGCCGGGCTTTACATCTTCCTGCGCGAGCAGAAACTCGGGCGTGAGGAGACGGTGGTCAGCCCGCCGGTGTGAACATTATCGTCCCGCGACTCATGGTCGCGGGACGACGACGTCATTTCGAGCTACCGCTCTCTCCGCGTCGAACTGGCCCAGTTCTTCAGCGACGACCAGACGCTACGCGACAAGCGGAAACGGTCGACCGGGGTCGACGATCCCAGCGCCTCGAAGCGGTGCAGTTCGACGCCGCTCCATTGGAAACCGCATTTCTCCAGAATGTTGCGCGACGAAGGATTGGCGACGCGCGCCCCTGAGATCAGGTGCTCGTTGTCGAATTCCTCGAAAAAGAAATCGATCACGGCGCGTGCGGCCTCGGTACCAAAGCCCTGGCCCCAATGCTCGACACCCAGCCAATAGCCGAGTTCAGGCAGCTCCGGCTCGCGCCAGTCGATGCCGACCATGCCGAGCGGTGTATGATTGTTCTCGATAAGAAACACCGTCTCGCGGCGAACGCCGGAGATAGCGCGCACGAATTCGATGGCATGGTCCTGCGAATAGGGATGCGGCAGGCGGCGGGTGTTTTCCGCAATGCGGCGATCGTTGGCGAGGCGCGCAATCGCCTTTACGTCTGCAAGCGTCGGCCGGCGCAGTGTCAGTCGTTCGGTCTCGAGGACGCAGCTACTAGCCTCACGCAAACTCGGGGTCGGGATGTCCTGCAACATGTCGGGCTCCTGAAAGGCAGCTCCTGGATTATTGCGCGTGTCCTGACGGCACACGCGCAATAAGCACGCAATAACAAAAGGGGAGGCCGGTTTCCCGCCTCCCCTTGGAGCCTTCTGGAGCTCCGCCGGTTCAACAGGACCCGGCGGACTCGATTTGTCCACCGTCTATTCGGCCGCCTCGGTCATCGGAACAACCGATACAAAAGTGCGACCATTGGCTCTTGCACGAAATTCGACATGACCTTCGACCTTGGCAAAGAGAGTATGGTCGGTGCCCATGCCGACATTAAGGCCGGGATGCCAGGTGGTGCCGCGCTGACGTGCGATAATGTTGCCGGGAATCACGCGCTCGCCGCCATAGGCTTTGATCCCGAGGCGCTTGCCCGCTAAATCACGCCCGTTACGCGATGAACCGCCTGCTTTTTTGTGAGCCATGGCCCGTCTCCAACTTCGCCGTAATCTCTAGACCAATTCCTTGACGGAATCATTTCACTTTTTGTCACGCTTCAATTTTTAGCGCGTCAAAATCACTTCTTGTCGCTTTAGGCCTTTTTGGCCGGAGCCTTCTTTGCCGCGGGCTTTGCGGCGGCCTTGGCGACCGCTTTCTTGGCGGGCGCCTTTTTCTTTGCCGCCTTCGGTGCCTCTTCATCGCCCTCGCTGGGCGGTGGGGCCACCTTTTCCTTCTTCGGCCGTGGGCCGATCGAAGGCTTGGCGTTATCGGTCAGGATCTCGGTGATGCGAAGCACCGTGATCTCGTCGCGATAGCCGCGCTTGCGGCGCGAATTCTTGCGGCGGCGTTTCTTGAACGCGATCACCTTCGGGCCACGCTTGTGCTGCAGCACTTCGGCCGCAACGGTAGCGCCGGCAACCGTCGGCACGCCCAGCACCGGCGTATCACCGCCGACAACCAGAACTTCGCCAAGCTGCACGATCGTTCCGACATCGCCGGCGATCTTGCCTATCTCGAGCACATCATCCGGAACGACGCGGTACTGCCGGCCGCCGGTTTTGATGACTGCGAACATCGTTTAATTCCTTCGTGTTCGATCCCGGCCTCTGACATCTCCCCAAGGGGCATGTCCGGGTCGGCTTTTTGGTCAGTCGTTATGGGTACTTTTCCGCGCGGACGGGGTGTAAACCCTCAAATCGCGCAAAAACAAGCGGCGCGAGAAATCCCGCGCCGGATGGCGGGACTTATAGCCGCTGAGCGCCCCGAGTTAAGGCAAAGAGGACCGAAAACCGGCCCAATATAAGGGATTTGGGGCCGGGAACCCGGTTCGCGGATCGCCGAACCGGGTTCGGCGGATCGTCGGCGATGCTTATGCCGGTAATGTCCTGTTGGCGTTGTTTTGACCACAAGTCAGCGCGGAATCCAGCTTAAATCCCACACGCGCGGGGTCGCCGGTCGTGTCGGGCGGGGCTGCGGCGCAACCAAACAGCCCCCTGATCGTTAGTTCCGCGGCTTCCACCGGGCAGGGGTACAATGGCAGAAGAAATCGTCGCAACCACGGGCATCGCCCGCCATGGCGCCACCCGCCTGCCATCCGTGGACGTCGACAGCTTCAATATCGAATTAAAGGACGACGACGGCTTTCTCGGCGACCGCGCCAGCAAGGGGGCCTTCCGCAAAATCCTGGATACGCTGCGCAAACCGCTGAAGAAAAACGGTGACGATCCCCTCGGCAAGAAATCCGCCGGGGAAATCGCCAAGAGCGAACTCGATCAGGCGCTGATCGGCGAAGACATCGGCGCTGCAGCCCTGGTGCATAGCGCGATCGAGGAGTTCGCTGCGGAATTGGCCTATGTGACGGGCCGGTTTCTCAAGACCAAGGCCTGGGCCGATACCGAACGCATCGTGGTCGGCGGCGGCTTTCGGCAGAGCCGGGTCGGGGAACTTGCCATTGCCCGCACTAGCATCCTCCTCAAGGCCGAGGACTTCGACGTCGATCTGGTCCCGATCCGCTTTCACCCCGATGAGGCCGGCCTGATCGGCACATTGCACCTGGCGCCGTCGTGGATTTTCGAGGCCCATGACAGCATTTTGGCGGTCGATATCGGCGGCACCAACATCCGCTGCGGCGTGGTCGAGACGCGCTGGAAGAAGGCGTCCGATCTTTCCAGGGCCGCCGTGTGGAAATCCGAATTGTGGCGACATGCCAACGACGAACCGACGCGCGAAGGCGCGGTGAAACGACTGGTCAAGATGCTGAAGGATCTGATCGCTGCGACCGAGGCCGAAGGCCTGAAGCTGGCGCCGTTCATCGGCATCGCCTGTCCCGGCGTGATCAACGAGGACGGCTCGATCGAAAAGGGCGCGCAGAACCTGCCGGGCAATTGGGAGAGCAGCAAGTTCAATCTGCCGGCGAGCCTGGCCGAGGCGATACCGCAGATCGGCGATCACGACACCGCCGTGCTGATGCACAATGACGGCGTCGCGCAGGGCCTTTCCGAGGTTCCGTTCATGCAGGATGTGGAGCGATGGGGCGTACTGACGATCGGCACCGGCCTCGGCAATGCGCGTTTCACCAACCGCAGGAAGGACAACGGCAAGGACGAGAAAAAAGCAGACGAGAAAAAAGCAAAAGACAAGGACGAAAAAGAAAAAGACGAGAAGAAAGCGAAGAAGGGTAAAGATTGAAGTGCCGTCTCCCGAGGTAACCTTGACCGGTTAGGTTAAAACCGAGATCGCGTTGCCGTTTCGGCACGCGTTGCTAGCGTCACTGCGTCGCTCCGGCTGACCGGTGAAGCCGCACTTCCCGGCCAGAATTTCAATGTAGCGGCACGGGGCCGCCAGGGTTTTAGTCGCGTCTGGCGGTCCCACCATTTCCAGGTGCGAGACGTTGCAAACCGAACAGGTGCAAGCCGAACAACAGCGTGCTGGTCCGACATCGACGCCGCGCCATTGGCCCGAACCATCATCCATTTTTGCCTCCTTCCCCGGGGCCGGACCCTGCGGAATTGTTGGCGCCGCGCCTTGTCTGGTTCGCCATCCTCGCCTAGAACTCGCCCCGACCGCGGGTGAGGAATCGCCCCAAATGGCGCCTGGAGAGGTGGCAGAGTGGTCGAATGCACCGCACTCGAAATGCGGCATAGGTGCAAGCCTATCGGGGGTTCGAATCCCTCCCTCTCCGCCACGAAACTTAGCAACCAATTGAAAAGACTGGCGTTTATTTTCTGGCCGATTTTTCGTACCACATTTAGCCCCACACCACCTCTTGGATGGTCTTGGACTCATTAGTCGTCGCTGGCCCTCGATAAGTCAGGGCTGCCTAGCTGCCCCAATTTGACTTGATCGGCTGCCGTCACTGATCTGGAGCTAACCGGGGTAGCCTAGCTCGAGCTGCGCGCGCGCGACGGGCCGCGGATCGGCCATGAGCTTAGTCGTCAGTTCAAAGAAGGTTTGGCCGATCTCGGCCGGATCGCCCATGCCGATATTGGCGACGTCTGGCCGGTCGGCGAGGAATCCCCGTACCGCAGCTTGGCTCTTGGTCGCCAGCGCCTGAAATCGTTCTGCCGGGACAGCGGGATCCAAAGGCGCAGCAATTTTGCTTTCAGTCACGGCAGCCACTCCCTTTCTCGTTCCTCACGTGTGGGCCCGCGATCTATCTGCCGGCCTATCGCTGCGAGATGTCAGTGCCGGCATTGGCATGTTACCGGCTAGGCTGCGCGCGCGCGATCGGCCGCGGATCGGCCATGAGCTTGGTTGTCAACTCAAAGAAGGCTTGACCGATCTTGGCCGGATCGCCCATGCCGATATTGGCGACGTCTGGTCGGTCTAGCGAGGAATCCCTGTACCGCAGCCTGGCTTTTGGTCGCCAGCGTCTGAAATCGTTCCGCCAGAACAGCGGGATCCAAAGGCGCAGCCATTTTGCTGTCAGTCATGGCAGCTACTCCCTTTCTCGTTCCTCATGTGCGGGCCGGCGATCTATCTGCCGCCTCCTCGCTACGTCATGCCAGTGCTGGCACCGGCATGTTACCCGCTCGAGCGCTGATGGCGGACATTCCTCATCCGAAGCTTTCTTACAAGAATCCGATTGATATCCACGGTACCGCAGCGACGATAATGGTGCCGATCAAAAGCGCGATCATGTAGCCGACAATCGGTCTCATTCCTTCGTCGGGGTTGATGCGGCTGATGGCACAGGCCGCGTAATAACCTACGCCGAATGGTGGTGCGAAAAGACCGATGCCCATCGCCAGAACCACGACCATGGCATAATGCACCTCGTGCACGCCGACCTGCCGCGCGATCGGAAAGAGCAAGGGGCCAAAGAGCACGATGGCCGGAATTCCCTCGAGCACTGAGCCGAGCACGACGAAGGCAAGGATCGAGACGGCCAGGAAAGTCGGGATGCCGCCGGGTAGACCCTTCATAAGTTCGGCGAGCAGGCTCGAGAAGCCGGATTGGGTGAGGGCCCAAGCCATGCCAGTTGCAGCCCCGATGATGAGCAGAATGGATCCGGAGAGCGAGGCCGTGTCCACCAGCATCGGATAAATGCGCTTCCAGTCGAACTGTCGATAAACCAGAAGCCCGGCCAAAACCGTATAGGCGATGCCGATCGTGGAGACCTCGGTCGCGGTCGCGACGCCCTGGATGACGGCCGCCCGGATGATGAACGGGAGGGCGATCGCAGGAAGCGAGATCAGGAAGGCCTTGCCGATCTCGCGACCAGAGGCGCGGCGCACCCCGGACAGATCCTGGTCACGGTAGCGCCACCAGACCAGTGCCCCGAGAGTCAGCCCGAGCACGACGCCCGGCAGCAGCCCACCGGTAAAGAGCGCCGCTATTGAGACGCCTGTTACGGAGCCGATGGTGATTAGCACGAGCGAAGGCGGGATCGTCTCCGTCTGGGCACCTGTGGCTGAAAGCAGTGCGACGAGCTCGCCGGGCTTCGCGCCGCGCCGCTTCATCTCCGGGAAAAGGACTGGGGCGATAGCTGCCATGTCGGCGGCCTTCGAGCCCGAGATTCCGGAGACGAGGTACATCGCGCCGATCAGGACGTAGGAGAGCCCGCCGCGGACATGACCGAGCAGACTTGCCAAGAACCCGACCATCGCGCGCGCCATCCCCGTCATCTCGATCAGCAGGCCAAGGAGCACGAAGAGCGGTACGGCGAGCAGGATCAGATGGCTCATGCCTTCGTCCATGCGCCCCACAACGACGACGGTCGGCGTCGAGGTCGTGAGTGCGAGATAAGCGAAGGTTGCAAGACCGAATGAGAAAGCGATCGGCACGCCCAAAAGCACCATCGAGCCGACGCCAAGGACGAAGAAGATGAGCAGGTTCCAGTTGCCAAGCCCCTGAAGATAGGGGCCCAACAGCGCGGTGATGGCGACGGCGGCGGCCACCGTCCCGAGGGCGAGGATGCTGGCCCCGAAGCGGCCGAAGCGGAATATCTGAATGAAACCGACGAGGATCATCAGCGCAATCCCGATCGGCAACGCTGCGGCCCGCCAAGAATTGGCAATCTCCAGAGATGGGGTTGTGACGAACATCTCGTCCTCGGCGAACTCATAGGCCGGGCGGACAACGAAAAGCAGGAAGGCGAGCGCGGCCGCGATTGCGATCAGGTCGAGGAAGGCGCGCAGATGCCGCGGGAGCTTGCCGACGATGGCAGTCATTCGCATATGCTCGCCGCGCCGCAGCGCCACGATCGAACCGAGCATCGCGAGCCAGAGGAAGAGAATTGAGGCGAGTTCGTCCGACCAGACAAGAGGCGTGTGCAGAACGTAGCGCCAGATCACGCCCATGAGGAGCACGACGACCTCGGCCGCGACCAGCAGCGCGGCCGGAAACTCAACCAACATGCCGACGATGTCGTTAAGCCGCTCGAGCCACGGAATCGGTTTGCCTCGCTCCGCTTCCGCACCCAAATGCGAAATGTCGCTTGTCTCGCTGACAATGTTCATAGCCTATTCCTCCCGCTCATTATTGCTTGACTGGGGGCGATGACTGCCTTCTCCAGTAAAAAACGGACCCGTTCGCGGCTTGAAGACCCAAGGCTTGCGGTTTGCTTGGTCAGCCGAGTTTGCCGGAGACCTTCTCCATAAGGTCCCAGGCGGTGGGGCCGTATTTCTGCTTCCACTCAGCATAGAAGTTTGTGCTGGCGAGCGCCTTTCGGAAATCGTCTTGTTGGACATCGATGAACGTGATGCCCTTGGCCTTCAGGTCCGCCTTCAGGGTGTCACTCAGCTTCGCGATATCGGCCCGCTGGTCGCCCGCCGACTTGTCGAGTTCGCGGGTGATGATTGCCTGTACGTCGGCCGGTAGCTTGGCGAATGCACGTTTGTTGCCAAGCACCCAGTAGCCGTCCCAGACATGCGCCGTCAGGCTGCAGGTCTTCTGCACCTCATAGAGCCGTGTCGTCGCGATGATGGCGAGGGGGTTCTCCTGGCCCTCCACCACCTTGGTCTGAAGCGAGGTGTAGACTTCGTTGAAGTTGATTGGCGTGGGCGCGGCGTCTAACGCCTTGAACAGGGAAGTTAGAGGAGGCGCTGGCGGCACGCGCAGCTTGAAGCCCTTCAGGTCGGCCGGGCCCCTGATTTCGCGGGTCGATGACGTAACGTGGCGGAAGCCGTTGTCCCATATCTTCGAGACGGTGAAGATCGGCGTTTTCGCGATCTCGGAACGGATATGGTCGCCGAGTTGACCGTCCATGGCTCCCCAAACCTCGTCGTAGTTCTTGAAGGCAAAGCCGACGCTGGTGATCCCTGAGATGGGCACGAGAGTCGCCAGGATGAGCGATGACAGGTTGAAGAACTCGATTGAGCCGTTCCGGACCTGCGTCAGCAGGTCCGTGTCGGAGCCGAGCTGGTTAGCCGGAAAGAGCTTGATGTCGACGCGGCCCGAGGTCGCCTCGCGGATTCGGGTCAGCGCTTCCTGGGCGCGGAGGTTGACCGGATGGCTCGGGTCCTGCCCGGTGGCGTATTTGAGCTCGAACTCGGCTGCGCTTGCGGGCCATTTGAGCATAGTGAGCAAGGGGAAGGCGGCGGCGCCCGCCAGCAGGGCGCGGCGCGTCGGCTTATAGCGGGTCGTCATGATCGTTTCCTCCTGTCTTGTGTTTTGATGCGGGCTGCTAGGTGGTGCCATTAAGGGCGCGGTAGGCGCGGATAACCTGGCTGTCATCTGCGGTACCTTCGCCGCGACCAGAGGTCGAATTGAAAAGCTGATAGGCCAGCGCGGTCATCGGCAGCGCCGCCTTCGTCTCCCGGCCAGCTTCGAGCACGATGCCGAGATCCTTGACGAAGATGTCGACCGCGCTCGTCACCTCCGGATCGGCTTCGAGCATGCGGGGACCCCGATCCTTTAACATCCAGCTTCCGGCGGATGTGCCGACCAGGATGTCGAGCATCGACTTGGTGTCGACCCCGATCTTCTCGGCCAGGGAGAGTGCCTCCGCCGCGACCACTATATGAACGCCGCAGAGAAGCTGGTTTACCGTCTTCACGGTGGCGCCCTGTCCGGGCTTATCCCCGACGCGCAGAGTGCGGCTGCCCATCGCCTCGAGCATGGGCCGTACCGACTCGAACAAGTCCTTGGGCGCTGCGGCCATGATGGTGAGACTGCCAGCGGTAGCGCCGACGACGCCGCCGGACACCGGAGAATCGACGAAACGCCGGCCGGTCATCGCGACGCGTTCTGCGATGGCCTGGACTTGCTTCGGCGGACAGGTCGCCATGAGGCAAACGATCGCTTCGGCCGGCGCCGCTTCTAAGCGCCCCATTCGAGAACAGTACCGCCTCGGCCTGGGCGGCATTGACGACCATCAACACAATGGCGCCGGCACCTGCGAAGGCCTCTTTGGCGGAGCCGGTTGGCACGCCGCCGGCGGCTTTGAGGTCCTCAAGACCGGCAGGATTCACGTCATAGCCCTGGACGGCGAACCCGGCCTTGATGAGGTTCCGAGCCATGGGCCGGCCCATTGCGCCGAGCCCGACGAAAGCGATGGTCTTCATATCGTATCCTTTCGCGGCTTGACCCGATGCATCCTTGTTCAGGAACGAGATGATGATGAATTCAGAGCCAGCTCTTGATCGCCGCCGTGACCGCGACGGTGGAGAGGCCGTAACGATCGTGCAATGTCGGAAGTGCACCGGCGGCGAGAAACTCGTCGGGCAGCGCGATCTGTCGGAAAGCCGGATGGATGCCAGAGCGCATCAGCAGCGCGGCAACCGCCTCACCCAGGCCACCGATCTCGCTGTGGTTCTCGGCGACGACGACCAGACGACCGGACTGGCCGGCTTCGCGGAGGATCGTTTCTACGTCGAGCGGCTTGATCGTGGGAACATGCAACACCGCTGCCTGCACGCGATCATCTGCAAGGGTCTTGGCTGCTTCGAGCGCGCGCATCGTCATGATGCCAGAAGAGATGATCAGGACGTCCCTGCCGCCGCGGATCAGCTTCGCCTTCCCAAGCTCGAATTTATAATCGTACTCATCAAGGACCACGGGTACCTGACCGCGAAGGAGGCGCATATAGACCGGCCCTCGATGGGCGGCGATAGCAGGCACGATTTGTTCGATCTCGAGCGCATCGCAGGGATCGATCACCGTCATGTTCGGCATGGCCCGGAACAGCGCGAGATCCTCCGCCGCCTGGTGGCTCGGTCCGTAGCCAGACGTCAGGCCGGGCAGCGCGCACACGATCTTCACATTGCGGTCTTCCTCAGCAATCGTCTGGTGGATGAAATCGTAGGCGCGCCGGGACGCAAACACCGCATAAGTCGTCGCGAATGGCGTGAACCCTTCAGCCGCCAACCCGGAAGCTGCACCGAACAGAAGCTGTTCGGCCATGCCCATCTGGTAAAAGCGATCAGGAAACTCCTTCGCGAAAATATGCAGGTCGGTATATTTGCCGAGATCGGCCGTCATGCCGATCACATCGGAGCGATTGCGTGCGAGTTCGACCAGGGCGTGCCCGAAGGGCGCCGGCTTGGTTTTTTGCCCATCCGCCGCGATCGATGCGATCATCGCAGACGTGGTCAGACGCGGCTTTCCGGATGGGGTCGATGTTGCGGATTTCATGACTGCCTCCCGGCTTCGAGTGCTGCAAGTGCAAGCTGCCATTCGTGTGCTTCGACACGGATGAAATGGTTCTTCTCGCGCTGTTCCAGGAAGGGAACGCCCTTGCCCATGAGCGTGTCGGCGACGATCATGCGTGGCCTCGGCTCGGGGTCTGCCTTGGCAGCATCGAAAGCCGCGATCACGGCATCGAGGTCGTTTCCGTCGACCCTTCGGACGAACCAGCCGAACGCCTTCAGCTTGTCGACCAACGGCTCGAATGCCATGACTTGCGTCGAAGGGCCGTCTGCCTGTTGATTGTTGACGTCGACAATCGCGATCAGGTTGTCGAGCTTGTGGTGCGCTGCTGACTGGATCGCCTCCCAGACCGAGCCTTCATCGAGTTCTCCGTCGGAGAAAAGGGTGTAGACCCGCGCTGTGGAGCCCTTGCGCTTCAATCCAAGTCCCATGCCCACGGCAATGCTCAGACCCAGGCCGAGCGACCCGCCCGACATCTCCATTCCCGGCGTGTAGGAAGCCATGCCCGACATCGGCAGTCGGCTTTCGTCAAAGCCATAGGTCTCGAGTTCAGCCTCCGGAATGATCCCGGCCTCAATCAAGGCCGCGTAAAGTGCGATGGCATAGTGCCCATTTGACAGCAGGAAACGGTCCCGTTCTTCCCAGGTCGGATCTTCCGGCCGATAGCGCATCGCGTGAAAATACGCCGTCGCAAGCACGTCGGAGATGTCGAGAGCCTGCGCGATGTAGCCCTGACCCTGCACTTCACCCATGCGGAGCGCATTGCGGCGGATGTTGTGGGCGCGCTCGGCGAGTGTGGGCGCGTTGGCGAATGTCTTCGTGATCGTTTCCATTGATGTCTTCCTCATGTGGCGCGATCAGTGAATCAGCATGCCGCCATTGACGTCGATGACGGCGCCGGTGACATAGGCGGAAAGGTCCGAAGCCAGGAAAGTGTAAATACCCGCCACGTCATCGGCATCGCCGAGACGGCCGAGCGGGATGCCTTCGAGTATTTTTTCTTTCATCTCGTCGGTCAGCTTTCCCGCGGTGATGTCGGTCCCGATCAGGCCCGGCGTTACGCAATTGACACGGATGCTATCGGCCCCGAACTCGCGCGCCATCGCCTTTGCGAGTCCCAGAACGCCGGCCTTCGCGGCGGAATAGTGCGGTCCGCCAAAAATGCCGCCGCCACGCTGTGCCGAGACGGAAGACATGCAGGCGATGGATCCAGTCTTGCGCCGACGCATATGCGGGATGACCGCCTGTGAAAGAAAGAGGACCCCCTTCAGATTGACGTCCTGTATGCGGTCCCAATCGCTGGCTGTGATATCGAGCAGCTTCACGGGCTGCGTGACGCCGGCATTGTTGATCAGAACGTCGATTTGACCGAAGGCTGCGATCACGGCTTCGACGGCTTTCGCGCAGGAAGCCTGGTCGGCCACGTTACATGCAAGACCAAGATGCGGCTTTCCCGAAATAGGGTCGAGATTTCGCGCTGCACTTTCTGCAGCGGCGCCGTCGATATCGAGGATTGCGACACGGGCGCCTTCCGCCACGAACCGCCGGGCGGTCGCAAGACCTATCCCTCGCGGCGAGGCCGCACCCGAAATAACAGCTGTTTTGCCGCGAAGCAGCATGCCTTCCTCCCTTGAGTTTTGCTTTCCGAGGCACCACTTTCTGGCGCCCGTCTTGTTGGGGAAATCGATTACGCCGTGGCCTGCGCTCAAACAAACGCGCAGTTGTCTTGAATTGGTGAATCTGGTTCACTCATCGAATGCTGTTCTCCAGTGTTCCGATCTCAGCGATCCGTGCCTTCGAAGCCGCCGCGCGCACCGGCTCATTTCGTGATGCTGCAAACGAACTCCATCTGACGCCGAGTGCCGTCAGCCACGCGATACGCAAGCTTGAAAGCACGATGAGCACGACGCTATTTGAGCGGAGCGCCCGCTCGGTCCGGTTGACGCCCGCCGGCGAGAACCTCATGCGTCATGCCGGCGCCGCGTTCGACAATCTGAGGCGGGGCATGGAGGAAGTTGCTGGTCGTGGACCGCAATTGCTTCGGGTGCATTGCGCACCAAGTTTCGCGGCGCAATGGCTGGCGCCTCGTCTCGCTCAGTTTCTCGCCGCCGAGCCTAAACTGGAGGTTCGGCTTGCGGCCAGCACCGAATATGCCCGATTCAGCAACGACGATTTCGATGTCGACGTTGTCTATGGTCAGCCAAGGGGCGAAGGAAATGAGATAATTCCGCTGGGCGAGGAAACCGTCACCCCACTATGCACGCCGGACCATCGCGAAGAGGATTCGCAAACCGAAAGATCTGTTCGGCCAGGTGCTCATCCGATCGGAGGTCAAACGGGTCCAGTGGCACCAATGGTTCGCGGCCAACGGCCTTGAATCGCCCGCAATCCACGGCATGCGTTTCGACCGCAGCTTCCTTGCGATTGCGATGGCTTCGAGCGGTCTTGGCGTGACTCTCGAATCGACGCTGCTTGCTGAGCGTGAAATCGCGACAGGCAAACTGGTCGCCCCACTCGAGGGCCGTTCAGTCGATGTCCGCTACGTGGGCCATTATCTCGTTTTTCCCCGCGCCAGCCGACAGCGCCGCGCGGTGCGCGCCTTTGCCGAGTGGATCACGTCGGAGCTTTCCGCGACCGAGGGCAAGTCCAAAAAGCGCAGTGCGGTCAATCGTTGATCAGTCTGGCTGGGGAACGAAGCAGAGGCGGGGGCCGGCAAGGTCCAATTTCGGGAGCGAAACGGTCATAACGGGAGTTGCCCTGGAGCATCGGTGGCGCTGAGAGGTATAACGCTTCCTGAATTACGCCGGGAGATCGGCAAGAGTTCGCAAACCATTCTGCATCTCGGCCACGAGCGGTAACGATTCCAAAATCGTTCTGACGCAAGTTCTGACCAACGAACAGGATGATTATGGAGCTTGGGTCATGAATGGGGATGCTATTTTAGAAAACGTCCGCCGGTACCGCGTTATCGCGTCTTTGTATAGGCAAACCGCGGCGTTTCGGCCTGGCCAAAGTTGGTCTCTGCTGGATCAGGCTAAAGAGTGGGAGTGCCGCGCGCTGTCCGAGTTGGAGGACTACTTTGCGCGCATACAACACAAATTTGGACAGGCCGAAATCGGTTTCGCAAGCTGATTTTCGGTCGTCATCCGCCTTCAATCTTCGAACCGGCGAGCACGGTCCTAATGGCCGCCATAAGCTTAAAAATCCAAGCGATTTCGCCCGTGTAGGTGGCGGACATTGCCCTACCCGGTGTTGCACTCACCGCCGAGACGTCAGGTAAACAAGCGTCAATGGCTATCGATTGCCGAGTGAAGCCTCCTACGAGCAACCTGTCGTTTGTTAGTGCCATAGCTAAGTGCGGTTGCGACTGATCCGCCTCATCGCAACTGGCCGTCATTTGATTGGAGTGGCCTGTTTACCAAAGAGCTCGATGGCGTGGAAACCAAATTCCCTAAGCGGTCCGAAACGAATCCGTTCTAGGCTGCCTACAACAAGCAAGAGGCAGCAAATGTCCATACTCGTTAGGGTGCTCGTCATCATGACATGCGCTTTTGCCGGCTCCGCGGTAGCAAGCATGCAATTCCCTGATCTACCGGACGGCAATCAAACCGAACGCCATCTCTGGCAGTAACTACGTTCAGTTACGGACTATCAGGGATTCGGGCATTTGCTGTCGTCGGGTTCTATGGCGAGGACGGTCATGCCTATCGGACGATACATAGCTTGGGTCGGCACATCACTGCTTGTATTACTGCTAGTGGCAAATTGGTTTCTTCCGAAATCCATGTCGGAGCCGACTGGTGATGAAGTCAGCAGGCCAATCATCCGGATTGCCTCCATGCAGCAGCAGCCGGAACGGATCGTGATCGACACAAACCTTCCAACGATCGTCCCACCCACGTGGGCTGTGGATGCAATCCCAGAGGAGCCGGCACCGCTAGCGCAATCATACGCGTCAATCGCCCCTTCGACAGTTACCGGCGCTGAAAAACGGAAGTCAAAGGTCAAGAAGAGGCAGGTGAACGAGGTTGTAGCTAAACAAGCGCCATCGGAACCAACAACTGTGGTTGCGAGTAATGGCTCGGCTGCGAACCCACCGCCTACCAGGGTATCATTCGCGAGTATCATTTCTGGGCAGCTAGTGCGAGACCTGTTCAACCTGCGCTGACGCTCAGAAGACAGCGAGATGAATTGGCCCGCGATTGGCGTCCGCCTCCGTGGCGAACCTTGAGGACATCCAAGCGTCGATTGCATGGCTCTTGTCGGCGTCGTTAAAGCGGTAGGCCCGACGGAGCGACGTCACTATTCGCACTGCGGCGATAGGTTCAATTTACGCAAGAACGGATCCAAGCCATCTGAACGACACTCCCTCACAGCAGTAGCCCGCTTGGGCGCTCGGTCAGCAGTGTCTTTCGTTGGCGACTTTGATTTACTCGCATTTTGCTTCGTCGCCTCGAAAAACTTCCGGTCATGCGGGTCGTGCCAATGACGAGAAGCGATGCGAGGAGCCGGTGGACTAGCTGCCTTTTGTAGCGCTGACTGGTTCGAAGGGGTTAAGTCTTCGACAGGTGGAACGTACACGACATCCACCCTCTCAGCGACAGTCGGCGTGTCCCGATCGATTACAAGCTGCTGGCGATCGGCCTTGTTGCCGGCCACCACAGGGAAAATGACCTCGGCCGGTTGCGGCGGCGGTGATTTATTTGGTACGGCGGCAATCGCACCCAGACCAGCCAGGCAAACTGCTCCAAGCGCGACGATCCGAATCACGAGGCTCGCTCCTACGCGGAGAGGACGCCAAGCGTCGGGATCAAATCGGTCCAGAATGAGGCAGTGGCATCTTGTTGGTTAACGAGCCAAGAAACCGCCCGAAGTACGCGAAGGGCTGTTTGCAACCATTCGTTCGATCATGATCGCCCTGTTAGCCATCCGCCTGCGAACGCACTCCCGGGCGAGAAGCAATTGAACCGGTCTCTGGCGATCGCCGCCGTACGTGGCGGCTACTTCGCGAGCAGACCGGTCAAGTCATTCGCGCTAGAACAGCGAATTTCATCGATCTGCCGCGCTAGCACCAGTGCGCTTACCCTTAGTGCCTCGATCTTCGATGCGTCGGGATGTTGCTTTTCAAGTTTCTCGATCTGTTCGTTGAATGAGGCTAGCTGCAGGCGAAGGCGCTCGATCTCAGCGTTACGGTTCACCGAACCGACAGGCTCCCAAACACGCTGTACTGACATGATGCATTCCCCCTGTTTGATTACGCCTTCGTGAGCTCGATTCGTGGCCAGAAATAGAAGTCCTCTTGGCGCGGATATGACCAAGGGAAGCCCGGACCGTTATGCAGCAGCCATCTGCATAGCGATCCGGTCTGACTGTTACGCGGATATTCTGAAAGCGGAAGCTGCCACCCGTCCGTGCTGCGAAGGCGCAGCTGGCTTGCTTCAGACGCTATCCGGATTCCGTGACGTTTTCGTCGAACGGTTTACTTCTTTTTCTTCTTGGCTGTTTTCTTTGCTTTCTTCGCCTTCTTCGCTTTCTTGGCCATGTTGCCCTCCATGATTCCCAAAGTTGGACTAATGCAAATCACCTCGACATGCATGCATTCAAAATACACCACAATTGCAAAATTGATACCGAACGCTTCGAAGAAGGTAAACGACCGTCGCGTCGTCGCGACCATGACGAAGTCGCTTGGTCTCGCAAACGATTCTGGTCACAGCCGATGAAGTGATCGAATGAAGTGATCAAAAAATCGTCGCAGCCGCGGACCGCCAAGCTGCTCCGGAAATTCGGCGACGTACCGGCCGACTTAAGAGCGCTGTGAAGCCCGACTACCCATCGAGCGAATGCTCGAGGAAGAAACGCAGCATTTCCCTCGTCGCGTCCGGCCCTCGCGGATCAGTGTAGGAGCCGGCGGGACTGCCTCCCGACCAGGCGTGGCCGGCACCGTGAATATTCCAATGCTCGGAGATGGCCCGTCCGCCCGCGTCGGTAAGGTTGGTGCGGGTATAGGCATGCCCATGGGGCACTCGTCCGCGAAGCACCTTCGTTTTCGAACCCGTCGCCTTGGCGGACTGCTCGAGAATTCGGTCGCCGTTGTTCGGATGCACCGTGGTGTCGCGATCGCCATGGAAAACGATGGTCGGCACGGCAAGCTCCGCCATCCGCAATTGCTTCGGACCCGCCTCCCTGCCGCATGGCGACGAACGCGGAGGGAAGATCGCTCGCGGCCCCGCAGGCGAGGCCGGAATGGATCCCGACGGCCGCGTACAGATCGGCGTGCGTCGCTGCCATGATGGCGGCGGCGGCCCCGCCCGCCGACAGGCCTGCGACGTAGACCCGCTTCGGATCGATCGGATAGTCCCGCATGATCTGGCGGGTGATGCCTGCGATCAGCGAAGGTTCCCCGCCGTCCCGCTGCTGGTCGCCCGTGCGAAACCAATTCCAGCATTTCGCCTGGTTGGCTCCGCTGGGCTGCTCCGGATAGACCACGAAGCAATTCTGCTCTTCCGCCAGGAAGTTCATCCGGGTGCCGGCGGCGAAATCGTCCGGCGACTGGGTGCAGCCATGAAGCATGACCACCAGGGGAAGCGGTTGTCCCTGATAGCGGCTTGGGATGAATAGCTTGTAGTTCCGGCTTCCCGCCGCGTTGCTGAAGGTGCCTTCGATGAACCTTGTGCCCTCAGGCACGATATCCGACGTGGACGGCGGAGCGCGCGTGATCGGACCACGCAGGCCGAGCCCGGAGAAGTCTCTCATGCCGTCGAGCGGCGCGGGGCGTTTGCGTCCTTGAGCGGAGGAAGCCTGCGTGGGCCGTCGGCTTTCCCTCTCCTCGACGACGTTGGCCTTCACGTCGATGGTTGGCGGCTCGAGCCTCGCGGGCGCGGTGCGGGCAGTGCTGCCGGACGTCGGTCCTGGGGCGCACTCGCCGCGGAGCATGCGCTGCAGGAGCGCGGTGGCCTCGACCAGTTGGCCCGCACGCGTGAGGCGCGTGGCTTCGCGAAATATGTTTTGATTCAGCATCGGTTCACCTCGTTCTGTCGGCGAGAGCGGCCTTGACCGCGGGAGTGGCGTGCAGGGCCCCGAGCACCGAGACCGAAGCAATGGTGGCGCGGGCCAGCTCGGGCGTGACGTCCTGGGCGATGGTCGCCAGGCCGAGAACATTGATGTGCAGCATCTCGCCGGCGCGCTGCGCCGCTTCGAGATCCTCGCGGCTGTAGTTCCGCAGCCCCAGGTCCAAACTCTTTCGGGCCGTCGACTGCTTCACGACGTCCGCGTGGCGTTCGAGCTGGTTGCGGATGGCCGTCCGGATGAAATCCGTCCGGTTCGAATAGAACCCTTCCTGCACCATCAGATCGACCTGACCGAGGTCGACATAGCCAAGATTGACCGTGATCTTCTCGGTGTCGGGGGTCCGGGGTCGCAGCTCGCGCACATTGTCGGCCATGAAAGCATCCATCTTTACCATCCAGAGGGATGGTCTTATGGATGTCAGATGGATGTTCGAGCGACTTTCAAGGGCCGCGGGTAGGGTGCCGGTCCCAATCCGCGGAGGCGCGGCTATCTTAGAAAACGTCCGCCGATATCGCGTGATCGCTTCGTTATACCGGCAAACCGCAGCCTTCAGACCTTGTCAGGGCTGGTCTCGGTTGGAACAGATAAGGGCCTAGGAGGGGCGCGGGCATTAGCGGAATTTCTACTTTGGAGAGCATTGTGGGAACAATCCAGCACTTCTCAGACATGCAGCTCCCGGTCGGCGATGTCCGTTTGCTGGAGTAAAGCAGACTTGGTGTAAACTTGCGGCCACTTCCGGTTTTGATGCTGTGGACGGCGCCCGCTCTGCGGCATCGAGGTGCCATTCGGCCCTTGGCCGACACGATGCCAGCCCGCCAGGTGCCCGCGCAAGGCATTGCTCAACATCGTGCGCCGGCGCACCAGCAATTGCCGGGCCCGATGCAGCATCAAGGCCGTCTGCTGCTCTTTCGTCTTGATCGGGACGAACCGCATCGATGGCCGCGTGACGGCCTCGCAGATTGCGGCCGCATCGTTCGCGTCGTTCTTGCCGCGCTCAGGTAAGCCTTCACATAAATCGGCGGGATCAGCCTGACCGCATTTTGCCTGGAGTGGGGTAATCGAGCGGCTCAGCAACTCCTGCCGGGCGGGCAGCCGAACCCATAGCACAAACAATCGATTTCCTCTGTTGACGGACTGAGTGCGACGAGTCGCTCATTCCCGCAGCTTCTGCGCCAGCCGCGCCGCCAGCAACTCGATGAGCGGCTCGAGCTGCAGGTCACGCCCGACCCCGGCGCTCGCATCTCGTCCTGCGCTGGGCCGTCGGAGCTCGAGATCGCTGGCCGTCGATCGGCAAGTCTTGTCGAGGCACTTCAGCAGCGCGCCGAGATCGACCCCGCTGTCGCGCAGCTTGCGGATGAGTCCCCGCTGAGCACGCCATGCTCACGCAAGCAGTGGAGCAACTCGCAGAGCGTGTAAATCTGTGGATCGTCGGGACTCCAGTGGTCGCCGCCGCGAACGGCTGTCGCCGTGAACGTGCGTTCCGTTCGAAGCGCGTACCGCGCATCGTCTGGCCGCGAGCACGTAAGCGCAAGGCATAGACCCCAGACCAGCGAAGCTCATAGCTGCCGGTGAACTGATCGCCAGAGGCAGTGAGGCTCACGAAGTCCAGCGTCTTGTCGGGTCGTTCGATCTCGGCCCACACCTGCGCTCCCGACGAGAGAGGGCGCGAGTATTCCAGCAGCATCGCGCTAAAAGTCACCACCGCGCCGATGTCGTAGCTGTTCTGCGAAACGAACCGTTCGAAGGTCAGGCTCGAGAAAGTCTGGGCCACGAGCTCATAGGGCAGCACCGCGCGCTTGGGATCGTAGTAACCAGGATTCGCTTCCTTCAAACGCTGGTATGTCGGCGTGCCGGGTACGTGTCCGAGCTTGAGGATCGCGTACCACAAGCCTTCGTGACTGCCCGTCGCATTCGCCGGCAACACCGGCAGGGCGCATCGGTAGTACGACGCATATCGTGAGAGCACGAATTGCGAGTTGGCTCCGGCAGGGCCGGAGGCTGGTGTGATGCGCGTGCCATCCGGGGCCTCGAGTTGAAAGTCGATGATCTGCGGAAACGGACTGAGCACGATGAGATCCATGCCGTAATCGGCTTCGCAGATCCAGAACGGAATGCGATGCTCCGCCGTAGTGTCGAGCACGCCGCGCGGATCGGCCGCGATCTGTGCGTTCGTGACGCCTGCGAGGATCTGCAGGAAATACTTGCTCAAGCGCATCGACTGGTCAGGACTTAGCTGACCGGTGATCAGCAGGAATCCGTTGTGCCCCTGGCAGAGTGTCGTCAACGCCGGCACGCTGAGGTTCGAGGGCAGTCCGAGACCAATCGCGTAGGTGTTCGCCGTGATGCTTCCAGCGACGCTCGACAGCGGCGGCGGCGTATCCCACTGCCCGTCGGTGAGCACGATCATCGCCGTCAAGTCATCGGCGGCGTGGCTGCGGCTTGCGCGTCGTCGAGCATCTGCTTGCCGTCGATGACGCCGAGGCCAATGGAAGTCGCACCGCCGGGGTCCAGCTCCGGACCGGCGATGTGAGCAATTGCGGTTGTTCTGTCCGCGCCCGACGACGCCGGGCCGACATCCTGCACTTCCATCAGGCGCTGCGAGGTCTCGTTAAAGCGCACGAGGCCGATGCCGTCGCCGGCTTGCATGATGCTGATGAAGGCGTTCGTCGCTTCGCGAAGCTTCTGTACTTTCGTCGTCGCATCGCCGGCGTCGTCATTCATGCTGCCGGATCGATCGAGCACCAGCGCGACGGCCGTACGCGGGCGCGCGATGGTGTTGGCGACGATGTTGATCGTCCACGATTGGCCCGTCTCCGTGCACTTGACCGTGACGCTGCCCTTTGCCGAGTCACCCGGATTCGTCGAGGTGTACAAGGCCAGATGCGCACCTGCGCCGCCGCCAAAATCGCATCCGCAGTGGCGGTAACCGGCAGCGCGCTGACGACTTCAAAGCCGCCCGTAGGACCCGCGGTGATCGTGAAATGCAGCTCGCGACACGTCACGACTTCGAACACGATCGCACGTTGCGTCGTGACACCGACGCCGCCCACGCCCGCCGGTACATTGAGGAAGGTAATGCTCGGCGTGAGCAGATTGATGGATTCCGCCGGTAGAAACGGCGCCAGCGTCTGGCGAATCACGCCGGAACACACGGGGCAGAATGGCCCGTAGTCGCGCATATAACAGCTGGGCAACGGACGATAGGTGTTGCAGTCGGAATAAATGGCACCTTCGTACGCGCCGACGGAGCCCGGCGCTGGCGGCGTAGCCGGGGGCACGCAGGCGGACGACGTGCACGTGGCATCGCACGCGGACGGCAGCGGAGTGGTGGCCGCGATCAGCGAGCCCCACTTGATCGTGGCGCGGTTCGTATCGCGAGGGACGTTCGGTTCCAGAGGTTCCCCGGCAGGTGCGGCCGTGCCATCGCCACCGTATTCGTCGGCGAGCCCGAAGGCACTGTGGCCCATCTCGTGGATCGCGATCTTCGGCGATAGACTGTTGGTCGAGCACGTCGCGACGTCGCCGCCGGAGCCGCCGTACTTGCTCACGTTCACGATGCAGAGGATCTGGTGAATCGTCGACACCTGCGTCTGAGCGACAGTCTTGGCGAGAGCGGAGTTGATGGTCAGGAGCCGGCCGAGCCGCGCGCCGCCCGGAGCGACGCTGCAGAATGTGGCATCGAAATAGGTCGCCGCGGTCGCGCCGCTCCCCGTGGTGCCGTCGGCACACGTGGCGGGATCGTCCGCGCCACTGTCAGTGGACACGACGTCGATGCGGTAGACGTTCATGCCGCAGAACAGCTCGGTAGACCGCGGTGTCGTCCGCAGTGTCGTCAGAAAATTCTGGGCGTCCGTGTGATATTGCGTGAGCTCGGTCGCTCGATAACCGTCGCCGACGATGACGAGGACCCACCGAGCGCTGTCTGGGCCGTGATCGACGATCTTGGTGGCACCGACAACGTATCCATCCGTGGAGCTCATGGCGCAGTCCCTTGTCCTGGTGTGCCCAGGTACGGCGTGAGATCGAAGTGCGCGAGCTCACGCGTGTGTGCGCCTTTGGCACCCGGCGGCGTGCCGATGATGGCTACGGACTTTCCCTCGGGCACATCCGGCAGCAGCACATCGAATGATCTGTCGCCGACGGGCGTTCCGACTACACGTCGGACGGGTCGTCAGGCGAATGCACCTCGACGGAGTTCCCCGAACGGATGGTTGAGGA
>CAWJYI010000032.1:0-316007 GCA_963847015.1 uncultured Alphaproteobacteria bacterium
GCTTTTTACTACTGGCTACCATTGTTGACGGGGCGCACCGCCGTGCACCGACTGGCGGTACCTGCTTTCTGGCTCGTCTTCGTCGGCTTTAACCTGACTTTCTTCATGATGCACCTGACCGGTCTGCTCGGCATGCCTCGCCGCATCTACACCTATCAGGGCAACGAGGGGTGGAACTGGCTCAACATGCTATCCTCGGTCGGCGGGTTCGTCATGACGATCGGCTTCGCGCTGGTGGTGATCGACCTTTTCGCGCAACTCCGCTACGGGCGTCGTGTGCGGCGCAATCCTTGGGGCGCGGCGACACTGGAATGGGCTATGTCGATCCCGCCTGCACCGTACGCCTTCGCCTCGATCCCGCATCTGACACGGTCCGACGCGATCGTTCCCGATGATCTCGCTTTGTCGCTGGCGCGAGGCGAAGGGTTTCTTGGTTTCACGCGCAACGGCTGGCAGGAGACGCTCGGCGTACACATGACGACCGGCGAGCCCGAACAACTGATCGTACTGCCGCAACCGACCTACCTGCCGCTCATTACCGCGCTCGCGACCGCGGCGGCGGTCCTGATGCTTCTGTTTAAATTCTACCTGCTGGCCCTTGTCGCGGCGTTGGTGACCGCCGGCATGTTCGTGTTCTCCGGGCACCGCGCCGGTCTCGCGCGCGACTTCGGTCCTATGCCCGTCGGTCGAGGCGTCAACGTGCCGCCTCATACCGAAGTGGCCGAAGCGCCGGCGTGGTTGGCGCTGATCTGCGCGCTGGTAGCCGACGGCACTCTGTTCACATCGTTGCTATTCGGGACCTTGTATCTTTGGATCGCAGCGCCAAATTGGCCCGCGGCGATCACACCCGAACCGAGCCGCATGCACGCTTTTCTCGCCGTCGCAACTCTTGCCGTAGCTGCCGCATCGGCGCGCGGATCGCTGCGAGCTGTCGCGACCGACGGTGGAGCGCGCGGTTGGATTGGTCTCGCCATGCTGGCACTTCTCGCCGCCATCGCCTCGGCCGTCGGATTAATCGTCGATGTCTCACCGCATCCGCGCGACCATGCGCTCGGCGCGACCGCTGCGGCACTGCTCGGCTATGTGGCTCTCCATGCCGGTATCGGCCTTCTCTTCCTCGTCAGCAATTTCCTGCGTATCGGTGCCGGCTTCATAGCGTCCCGGCGGGTACTCGATCTACGCCTCACGCGATTATGGCTCGACTACACGCTGGTCACGGGGATCATTGCAATGGGCCTTGTTCTTGCTCTGCCGGCACTCGTCGCGATGTTGGGGTCTCGGCCGTGATTGAGCGTCCGGTACCACCAAGGCATCTCTGGCGGCTCGCGGCGGGTTTTACCGTCTGGTGCAGTGCGCTGGTCACTCTCTACGCAATTCACGGTATCGGCTGCGCCTTTGGCTGGCCGGCCGGCACGCTGCGTCTTTGGCTTGCCGCGGCTCTCCTCGCGCATATGATCGTGCTGGGCTGGATGTGGCGCGCCATTGCCCGCGCTGACGCTGATACTGGTTTCGGTCCGACTGGCGCGTTTCTGCACTGGGCTTTCACCGTGACCCTTATCACCGCCCTCGTCGCGACCGCCGTTACCTTCGGTCCACCGCTGCTGCTCGCCACATGCATCTAATTCGCCAGGATTAACGTTCAAACGCTCCCGCTGATGCCCAACTGATTGGCGACCGCTCATAAACTCATTTCATTCTGACGAGGTGTTGGAATTCCATCTGTCGGCGCCAAAAACCAACTTTCGGAATTTCCACCTACAAGCAAAAATGTTCATCTCAATGGGTCATGACTGTTGACGCGTTGGGAAATTTTTCGCGACCTTTTGATTGAGGTCCATCCATATTCCGACGCAGATCAACTGCAACCGAGGTTTTTTCCTGATAGCTGTAGCTTCCTGAGTTGGATTGAAGTCGAACTTTCCCACGAAGAAGGAGGATACAATGGAACGGAAAATAGTGGAACGTCGAACCGTTCTTAAGGGAGGCGCAGCTGCTGTTGGTATGTTGGGGGGCGGCGCGTCCGCTGCAGTGGTGGCGGGCGTACAACAGGCATCCGCCGATACGCCGCCATCGTCAGTTCCGGATCAAATTCTAGCTGCGTTTCAACGTTTCCGCGAAACCATTCCAGCAAACTTCGATCATGAGTACGTCGAGAAGGCCGTCAAACCGTTTTTCCTGACGAGCTTTTACGAAGGCGAGCGTCCAATGCTACCGGTGATTGACGTCACCTTCAGCAAGGAAAACGCACTGCCTTACGACCTATGGGGACTCATTACCCGGGACTGGCGACCAACTCCTGAAGACGGCGTTACGGTTTTTTTGCAGGGTCTTGAGAAACGTGGCCCCAATAATCTCCGTAAGAGGATTTACTTCTCGGGGGTGACGCCGGACCTTTACAAGCCAATGTATAGTGCGAAGGTCGTCGCCTTTTTCGACAAACTCATGGACAAGCAGTTCGCCAATAAGCCGTTCATGCGGCATTACCTCGATTATTATTTCGACCTCTATTGGGACCTTCACCTTGGAGTGACCGGGGACGCCATTCCCTTCGAGGTACGGCAGATTGGTGAAGCATTCAACACCGTTCTCGCATACAGGAATCCTCTTCTGCCCATCACGTATGATAACTACATGATAGTTCGTGAACGCCTCGACTTTCTGAAATCATGGATCGATGATCGACTCACCGACATTGAAAGTGGCAAGATCAAGAATCCCGAAAAGACGATGGCTTGGTACTGGTTGAAAAACGCCGGCGACGGCCGTCACTTTGCGAAGAAGGACGTCGTGTTCGAGTGTTTCCACAATTTCGTGGCTCTCAGCCAATGGGGCAACTCGATCTTCGGGATTATGTCGCGCTTATCTGAAGATGGCGGCGATCCGGCCGTGCGAGCATCTTTTCAGAAGACGATGAGTGGAACTTTCGATAACGCCAACGGCGCTTCCTTCTCGCCATTGGAATTATTCGTCATGGAATTATTCCGCGTTATATCGCCAAACGGCGGGAGCATCTCGGCTATCAAGGATGCCAGGACAAGCGCCTATGGCGCATCTCCGCAGCAAAGGTTTGGCTTGCCTATGGAACGCCATAGCTACATCAGCACACCCCACACAAGTACCAGCCTGGACCCAGTCCACTGGAAGGACCCGAATGCTTTCGATCCATCAAGGTATCTTGGCGTTCCCACGAGCGCCCAGATTAGTGAAGATAAATGCCAGCAGATCGGCCTCGCGCGATGCCCATTTGAAATCACAAATTTCGAGGTCAAGGATGGACGCAAGGCAAACATGACGAACAGTGGTTTTGGGACGGTTTTCGGTATTGTCGACGGGAAGAGCATGCCGGTTTGTGACTATGCCGGCTTCGCACCATTCGGCTTCGGATACCGACGGTGTCCAGGCGAGCAGTTGACGATTCAGGTCTTCGAAGATTTTCTCCGCAAGGTCTGGCGCGACAAGATCATCTTCCGCAAACTCGATCTGGCCAACTCAGGTCGGGTGCCGGTCGGACCCAACGCTGTGATCGAAGACGATCTTGGATTCACCAGGTCGGCCTAAGCTATCGTCACGGCAATCCGGTTCATACGTGCTGCATCGGCGTGTGCGCCGATGCAGCAACGGTGGCAGGAAAGTCCGGGCTCGATCCGACCGAGCGACGGCGAAGGCTCGATCAGTGCGGCTGGAAGTTTTCGACGGTAATGTTCGAATTCGATCATTTCCCCATCGCCAGCATAGCGATGGCACACAGAGAGGCAACTCCGAAACCCATATATTGAATTGGCGCCGGACTTCTCGCGGCAACATTCAACTGCGTAAGCCAGACTGTCGTAATCGTGATCGTGCGCAATTGAATCAAAGAGCAGTCATGGAGAGCCCGAGTGACGAAATTTGCAACATAATCACAAGGGTGTACGATTGGGATTCTGGACGAGTCAGGCGTCTACCGAGCCAAACCGCCGCACGAGAGGCGGTGGACGTGTGCATCATATGAAAAGTGAGGCCTAGTCATGGTGGCAAGCGCGAGTGACGGACGCATTCTCCTGGTAAAGAAGCTTAGCGGGCTGTTCTCAGTTATCATCGGATGCCTGCTGACAGCGGTTGGCGTGACGTTCGAATCTACCGGCACAATTGTTGTCGGTGTTCTGTTTCTTGCCCTTGGCGCCGTCCTGCTCGCGCTTAAGATCATAAGACGAAATCAAGGGAGCCCGCTCCGATAGTATGTCGCCGGCGTCGCGCCGGATTTGCGGTCAGCGGGTGACACCTGTATCCACGCCGGTGAACACACCGGTCGCGGGACCCCGGACAGTGTAGTTTCGGCGATTTCGTCAAGGTGGGCGTGTCATTCACCATCATCGTTGCAATTGTGAGCGTATTGCTCGTTCCAATTATTCTGCCGCTCCACTTTAGACGAATCCGGTACAGCGAACGTCGCCTGCATTTGACGTTTATACCTCACTCGTTGGGCTCACCAATCAACCATCATCTGCAAGCATTCGTCGAGAAGCGGCAACGCGACTAATAAAACTCGTCGTAATCCGCAATTGCAACCATTTACCCGCTCGACCCGGTTGCCAAGCGACTTCGCAACAGGTTAGGTTGTGTTGGCAAGCGAAGGATCGAACCCCGTGTACTTGGAGCCAGACGCCTGCTGCAACTGGCGGCAAGCGTCCACGCCCAGGTTAAGTTACGAGGCAGCCATGCAAAAGGTTGTACTGCTAACGTTCGTTGTCGCCGCGCTGTGTTTCGGCGAGTCCAGCAGCCCGGTTATATCGACAGCGACAGCACAAAGTTTAACGATCGACCGCGATGGCATTCAGATCAATCGCAGGTCGCGTCGTATCGATCGTCGCGAGGCCACGCGTATTGCCCAACGTAACGGCATCAATCGAGTGAGAGCCGTGGATATGCGAGGAGTAGGGTCGTTACTGGGTCGTCACTGGCGACACGCGCCGGAGGCGCGACATTTTGCGCCTGACTATCGACGCCCGAACCGGCCGCGTTGTCGGAAGGCGCTATATCCATCGCTGACATTGGATCGTTACACAAGAACCAGAGCCGGCTGACGATTGCCGATCGCGCCGCGTGTGATGATGCCCATGGAGAAAAATCTCTGGACTTCGAGTCGTTTGGCACTTCGTCTTCGTGACCGTCGCGATCATCGACGCTTAGGAGGAATGATGAAAAATAGGCTTCGACAAACCTTCTTTGCGCCGATGCTCTGCATTTTTGCGGTCGGATTTTGTTATCCAACCGATGCACAGGAACGGTCAGCAGTAACCCTCTTCGAGAATGTGCGCATCTTCGATGGCAAGAGCACCTCGCTTTCTGCAGCATCGAGCGTGCTTGTTCGAGGTAACATTATCGAACGCATTTCGACTGCCCCTATTGCGGTTGATCGCTCCGCTGACACGCGCATTATTGACGGCGGCGGACGCGTGCTGATGCCCGGCCTGATCGACAATCATTGGCACGCGATGCTGGCGCACGCGACCCCCGAACAGTTGCTCGGTGACGTCGGTTTCAACAATCTCGTGGCTGGCGATGAAGCGACCGACACCCTGATGCGCGGCTTTACCACCGTTCGGGACGTGGGCGGGCCGGTGTTCGGTCTCAAGCGCGCCATTGATGAGGGCATCGTCAAGGGCCCGCGTATCTATCCGTCCGGCGCCATGATCACGGTCACGAGCGGACACGGGGATTTCCGCCAATTGACCGATCTGCCGCGGACGATCGGCGGCATGCTCACCCGTATGGAGCAGGTCGGTGGCTCCATAGTTGCGGACAGCCCTGACGAGGTGCGCGTGCGCGCGCGCGAACAGCTCATGCAGGGCGCCTCCCAAGTCAAGTTGACGGCGGGCGGCGGCGTGTCGTCACCCTTCAGTCCGATCGACGTGACCACCTTCACCGAGGCCGAACTGCGCGCCGCGGTTGAAGCGGCAGAGAATTGGGGCACGTACGTCGCTGCGCATGCCTTTACGTCGGCTGCGATCCGGGGGGCTATTGCGGCTGGCGTGAAGTGTATCGAACACGGCTTCCTGATGGACGAAGCAACTGCCAAACTGATCGCCGAGAAGGGCATTTGGCTGAGCTTGCAGCCGCTCCCCGAGGGCCTGAGGCTTGGCTTTCCGGTGGGTTCCGTGCAGCGAGCCAAGGCGGATGAGGTCTGGCCCGGCATAGCCAGGGCCTACGAGTTGGCGAAGAAGTACAAGATCAAGACGGCGTGGGGCACCGATGTGCTGTTCTCCCGCGCGCTTGCGCAGCAACAAGGGGCAATTCTGGCCTCGCTAACCCGTTGGTACACCCCCGCCGAAGCGCTGATCATGGCGACATCGACAAACGCCGAATTGCTGGCGCTGTCCGGCAAGCGCAATCCCTATCCTGGCAAACTCGGCGTCGTGGAACAGGGCGCGCTCGCGGATTTGTTGCTGGTCGAGGGAAATCCGTTGGACAACATCAACCTGATCGCCGACCCCGCCAGTAGCTTCAAAATCATCATGAAAGACGGCATCATCTACAAGAATGCTTTGACCAAGTGAGCATAACCCGCCCGAAGGTTCGGAAGCGACCATTTGGAAGGGGATGGATTTCCCTGTCAATCGCGGTAGCGATGGAACGACGCCCCGCGCGCGCCTCTATCGCGGAGATGCCGTCGGCGCTGATGATCCGCTCGATTTGTCTTCGCTTGGCCTCAAAACGCAAATCATTGGTGCGCAATAGCAAGACTTGGATGGGGTGTTCCGGTACGGCCGACGCTTGCCGCTGCCAAGTCTGCGCCGCTGCCAAGGCTGCCGATGCAATCCAGAAGCGAGCCGGGTTGGAGAGACAATAACGGCCGCTGGCGACGCCAAGCGCAACATCACTGAAGAGTGTGGGGTCGTCGCCAGGTAAGCGCTGCGCCTACGAGGGCGCACGGCAGGCGAGCCAAGACCAATTGGAGATCCTCATGTCCATCCGTTTTGTTGCACTTGCGATGGTGCTTAATTCCGCAATTTCCATCGTTGCATGGGAAAGCGGACGTCCCGTTCCCGCCCGGGCGCAAACGGGGCACTGCGATGAACAACCAGGCGATTTCCAGGATCAGGATTCCAAGTGCCTTAAAGAGGCGGCACGTCTTGCGAAAGATCGCGATTGCTGGGAAATGTAGTTCAATATCAGCGCGCCCAACATATCGGCGGTGCCAACAGCGTTCGTTGGCATCATTTAAGTACATCCAAATGTTGCTGACACAGCCGGGGCGGCGGAAGCCATATTAAGCAAGGCTTTGCCTCGCACCTGCCTCCATGAAGTAACCTTGCGCTCTTTCCCTGGGGCGGATCATTGTCCGGGATTGGCTGGCGTGGTCGCCAGCATGCACTGCAATCTCCGATAGTGACGTATTTCATACGCAATTGCGAAATGACGGCGCAGGATGAAATCCATGCGGCGTCGTTTGCTGCGTGCGACGATGGCTGGGATCAGGGAGGGCACTGCAACAAAATTTATCCCGTGATTCATCGATAGATTGTATCGACAAATCCGGCTCAAACGGCGACAAATGGACGCAATCTGTGATTGAGTGTCGCGGTTCTGGACCGTCGTTCAAAGATTACCGTCGTTCAAAGATTATCATGCACGCTGTTCGCAATGTGCGTCTCGTTCTCTGACTACAATTTTTCCAAATGCGCTGATCGTCGATTATTTGTCTCTGGAGATTCAAAATGACCAGGATCATTTTGCTGTCCGACGGTACCGGAAACTCCGCCGGCAAGGTTTGGCGCACCAATGTCTGGCGGCTGTTCCAGCTGCTCGACCTCAAGACCTCGGACCAGATAGCGATTTACGACGACGGTGTCGGGACGTCGTCGTTCAAGCCTCTGGCTATACTCGGCGGTGCGTTCGGCTACGGTCTTAAGCGGAACGTCATCAACCTCTACAAGTTCCTGTGCCGGAACTACAAGGACGGCGACCAGATCTATGGCTTCGGCTTCAGCCGCGGCGCCTTCACGATCCGTGTCGTCATGGGCCTCGTCCTGAACCAGGGGTTGATAAAATTTTCCGACGAAGCCGATCTCGACAAGAAAGCGCGTGCAGCGTATCGCGCCTATCACTACGGCAAGCATTCATGGGTGAATCTGGGTTTCTTCATCCGCTTCCCGATTTGGCTGCTGGACAAGATATCCTATACGCCGGCACAGCGCCCGATTACGTCGATCGAGTTTCTCGGCCTTTGGGACACGGTTGCCGCCTACGGCCTGCCCATCGACGAAATGACCCGCGGCGTCGACCAGTGGATCTGGCCGCTCGAATTGCCCAACAAGGATTTTAGTCCCTGCATCAAGCGGGCAAGACACGCGCTCGCCATCGACGACGAGCGCGCCACCTTTCATCCGGTTTTGTGGAACGAGAACGCCGCCAATACGAATCCCGCAGGGACGAAACGCGCCTCGACATCGGAGAAATTGCTGCAGGTGTGGTTCGCCGGCGTTCACTCCAACGTGGGCGGCGGTTATCCCGACAACTCGCTCGCCAACGTCTCGCTTTCGTGGATGCTGGCGGAAGCGGAAGCCGCGGGCCTGACATTCAAGAAGACCCCGACGGCCGATCCCGACGCGCTGCTGAGCACCGATTCCGCCAAGGACAAGGATGGACGATTATACAACTCGCGAAGCGGGCTCGGCGGCTATTACCGTTACAGCCCGAGAAAGATCCAGGACTTCTATGACGCGATGCCGCGTGAACTGGACAAGGACAACAATCCCCTTCCGGCGCCGTTGCCTAAAATTCACGAGAGCGTATTTGGCCGCATTCGGGTCGGCGCGCATATCTACGCGCCGGGCGGGTTGCCGGCGAAGTACGAGGTGGTTCGCTCTGGCGACGTGAATATCGTCGGCTCGCCGCCGCATATTGGACCGCTATCCCTGACCATCGAACCCAACGCGCCTGCGGTCGCGGAGGGCGAGGAGAAGGCGCCGGAGCGCCATCGGGAGCAGGAAGGCGTCTGGAATCTGGTCTGGCGCAAGCGCGTGGTCTACTTCCTCACGGTGATAGCGACCGCCGATCTGTTGCTCTATCCGCTTTATCGGGAAAGTTACGGCTTCGAAGAGTTGCGGACGCGACTTCGGCTGCTCTCCGACACGATCCGCCTGATAGGGAACGCCTTGCCCGGGCTTGCCAGCCGCTGGCTGGACGCCTACGCGCGAGACCCCGCCCAGTTTTTGATTTCGGCGGGACTGGTGTTTTTCTTGCTCTGGATCAGCGCAAGATTGGCGGGGATGATCAATGATCGCATGCGGCATTTGTGGAATGCGTCGCTGCCGAGCAGCAACAAGCCGCCTTCTGCAGCGCCGCCATCGCGTTGGCGCGCGATCAGGCGAGTCCTCATCGTCGCAATCGTCGCCTATCTTGTGTTCTATCCCTGGCTGGCGGGTATTCCCGTTCTGAACAAACTGGTTCTTCCCGAGCAACCCAACTACTTCATGATGGAGTATTTGGGTGAAACGATCCGCTGGCTGCTCGGCGCGTTCCTGGTGTGCTATTTCCTGCCGGACTGGATCGTGCAGCCGGTCAGGCTCTCGGCGTCTCTATCAGTGGTTGCTGCACGGTTTCAAATATGGGCTTGCCCCGATCCTTTCCGCTTTGGCACTCACCGCATTGGCGTTCGGGTTTCTCAATCACTATGCGTTCAACATTCGCGACAGCTTTGGAAGTTTCTGCACGCCGACGCCGGGACTGGATATCGACCATAACGGCCTCGGCCCCACCGGCACGAAGCAGATCATCTTCGACATTGGTCCGAGGGCCAACAACCAGCCGAACAATCTCTGCATTTCCACCGGCGTCTTCCTGAAGACAAATCAGAGTTACATCATCGGCGTGTACCGCGAACCGCAGGGAACGGACAGCAATCCCAAGGAAGGCGTCTGGACGTTCTGGGGCGAAGACTCCTTCATGGGCGGACAGCCGGTAAGCCGGCTTCCGTGGTACAAGGCCATGGCGATGACGGCGCTCTATCCGTTGCGGCGTACGCTCGACAGAGGATGGTACAGCGTCATTCTGCGCGTCGGATCGACGGGTTCCGAGGAAGACTTCCTCGACCACAATCCGCCTGCCCAGTCGGACGCCATGTCTCTGGATCGAACGCCGAAACCAATCCCGAAGGAAGAGAAGTTGGGTGAAGTCTTCACGCCAAAACGGGATGGCGAGCTGTATGTCTATGTCAACCAGCCGATGCTGGGCTGGCCCGGTTACGAGCTGGCGTTGAGCGATTTGATCGGCGGCACAGGTCGCGCGAGGATCACCGTAACAAGGAAATGAGGTGCTGATATCGGCGAAGCCCAGCCATTATCAGCGAAGCCCAGCTATGCCGTCGCTGCGGCCGCTTTGCCGCGCTTGGCTCTTGCGCTGGACGGCGGCCGGCGGCACATTCGAGCCGCGACATACGGAAGTCGCCAAGCGCGACATACGCAAGTCGCCAGGAATGGCGTCCAGAAACGGGATATTCCCCAAGGAATTCCCAAGGAAACACCATGGCGGCGACGCGGATCGACTGCGATATCCATCCCGCGGTGGGCGGAACCCGCACCACGCTGTTGCCCTATCTCGACGACCACTGGAAAGAGCAGGTGGTCAGCCGCGCCATCGACGGCCTCGATCTCAATTCCTATCCGCCGAGCATGCCGCTCTCCGGCCGGCCCGACTGGCGGCCCGCCCACGGCAAACCGGGCAGTGAGCTTGCGATGGTGCAGCGCGGGGCGTTCGACCAGCTCGGTGCGAGCCATGCGATCTGCAACGTGATCTACGGCGCGCAGGCGGTGTTCGATCCCTATATGGCCGCCGGCTTTTGCAAGGCGATCAACGACTGGATCGCGGCCGAATGGCTTGCAAAGGATTCAAGATTGCGCGCATCGATCGTGGTGCCGATGCAGGCGCCGGATCTGGCGGTGGAGGAGATCGAGCGCAGGGCCGGCGACGATCGTTTCGTCTCCGTGCTGGTGCTGTCGCAAGGCGAGACGCTGCTCGGGCGGCGGCATTACTGGCCGGTCTATCAGGCCGCCGAAAAACACAAGCTTCCGATCGCGATCCACGCCGGCAGCCAGTATCGGGGGGCGCCGAGTTCGATCGGCTGGCCGTCCTATCGCTACGAATATTATCTTGCGGAAGCCCAGGCGTTTCAGGCGCAGGTGCTGAGCCTGATCTATGAAGGCGTATTCGGCAAATTTCCCGGCCTCAAGGTCGTGCTGATGGAGTCCGGCGTGAGCTGGCTGCCGGCCTTCATGTGGCGCGCCAACAAGACCTGGCGCGGCGTGCGCGTCGAGGTGCCCTGGGTCGAGCGCGAACCCGCCTCGATCATGCGCGACCATATCCGCTTCACCATGCAGCCGTTCGACGGTCCGCCCGATGCGGCCGGCGTCGCCGAAATCATCGAGCAGATCGGTTCCGACAAGATGTTCCTGTTTGCGTCCGACTATCCGCACTGGCAGTTCGACGGCGACGACCCGATGCCGCCGCATCTGCCGGCCAGTCTCGTTTCGCGCATGTGCGCCGACAATCCGCTGGAAACCTTTCCGCGGCTGAAGCTCGCGGCATAATCACTGATCATGATCCGGAAAAGTGGAAACCGGTTTTCCGAAGAGATCATGATCCAGAACAAGGAAGGAGCATCGTATGAGTGATGTCATCGACCGCCCCATTCTCGAGCAGGAAGTCGCCGCCCAAAGCCGGCTGCGGATCATCGATTGCGACGTGCATCCGAGCCTGCATTCGCACGCCGATTTGCATCAGTTCATGTCGAAACGCTGGCAGGAGCATTTTCGGGAATATGGCAGCCATTTGCGCACGCCCTATATCGGCACCACGCCCTATCCGCGCTCCTCGCCCTTGATCGCGCGGCGTGACGCGTGGCCGCCGACCGGCGGGCCTCCGGGTTCCGATCTCGCCTTCATGCAGAAGCAGCACCTCGATCCGCTCGATGTCGAATACGGCATCTTGCAGGTGCTCGATCTCTTCATCTTCTCGCAGCAGAACCTCGAATTCGGCGCCGCGATCCAGCGCGCCATCAACGACTGGCAGCTCGCCTTCTGGTCCGACCGCGATCCCAGGCTGAAGGCTTCGATCCTGGCCGGGCAGGACGATACGCAGTTGGCGATCGCCGAGATCGAGCGCTGCGCCAAAACCGGCCGTTATGTTCAGATCAATGTCTGCCCGCGCGCCAACGAGCCGCTGGGCCGCAGGCGGTATTGGCCGATCTATGAACGCGCGCAGGAACTTGGCCTGCCGCTCGGCATTCACGTCGGCGGTTACGGCGGTCACGCGCCGACCGGCGGCGGCTGGCCGTCCTATTATTGCGAGGAGCATCAGTCCAACGCGCATACGATGGGGTCGATGCTCACCAGCCTCGTGCTCGAAGGCATTCCGGAGCGTTTTCCGAAACTCAAGATCGTGTTCATCGAGGGCGGCTTCGGCTGGATCCCATCGACCATGTGGCGGATGGATCGGCAATTCGACCGCTTCCGCAGCGAAGTCCCGCACCTCAAGCGGCGGCCGTCGGAATATGTGAAGGAGCATTTCTGGTTCACGACGCAGCCGATCGACGAGCCGGACGAGGGCAAGCACCTGCGCTCGCTGATCGAATGGGTCGGCGTCGATCGCCTGCTGTTCTCGTCGGATTATCCGCATTGGGACTTCGACGATCCGCGCTTTGCGTTCAAGACGCCGCTGACGGAAACCGAGCGGGCCAAGATCTTCCGCGGCAACGCCCGCGCGATCTACAAACTCTGATCGGAGAATACCTGGCGCATGGCCCGGCACATCGTCGCCCGCACCACCGATATCCCGCTTGGCGGCAACAAGGTCTTTGGCGTCGAAGGACGCGACATCGTCGTGTTCCACGTCAATGGCGAGTTCTTCGCGCTGCTCAATCGCTGCCCGCATGAAGGCGCGCCGCTGGAGAAGGCCGCCTGCGTGGCGCGGTTGACTTCGCCGGAGCCGGGCGTCTATCAGCGTTCCCGGATCGGCGAGTTGTTGCGCTGTCCCTGGCACGGCTGGGAATTCGACATGCGCAACGGCCAATCATACTTCGACCCCAAGCGCGTCAAGGTCCGCTCTTATCCCGTCGCCGTCGAGAGCGGCGAGGAACTGGCCAAGGGGCCCTATGTCGCCGAGACCTTTCCGGTTCACGTCGAAGACAGCTACGTCATCATCGAGACGTGAGCGCCACCGCGGCGCTCCGTCCACGGTCCCGTCAACCAGACTACCCCTCAACGACTATTCCTCCCAACGATTATTCCTCTCATCGAGATCACCCAAAGGAGAAATTCCATGACGCATGCCATCCGCTATCACCAGACCGGCGGTCCCGAAGTTCTGGTCTGGGAAGAAGTCACGCTCGGCAAACCCGGCCCGGGCGAGGCGCGCATCCGCCACACCGCGGTAGGGCTGAACTTCGTCGATATCTATAACCGCTCCGGAATCTATCCCGTGCAACTGCCGAGCGGCCTCGGCGGCGAGGCGGCCGGCGTGGTCGAGGAAGTTGGATCAGGCGTCACCGATCTGAAGCCCGGCGACCGCGTCGCCTATGGCGCTGCTCCGATCGGGGCCTATGCCGAAGCGCGGCTGATCCCGGCCGACCGGCTGTTGAAACTGCCTGACGGCATCGACGACAAGACCGCGGCTGCGATGATGCTCAAGGGGCTGACCACGCAATATCTGATCCGCCAGACCTATCGGGTCAAAGCCGGCGATACCATCCTGTTGCACGCCGCCGCCGGCGGCGTCGGTCTGATCCTGAGCCAATGGGCCAAGCATCTCGGCGCCACCGTGATCGGCACCGTCGGCAGCGATGAAAAAGCGGAACTCGCCAAGGCCCATGGTTGCGCCCACACCATCGTTTACACGCGCGAGGATTTTGTGAAGCGCGTCGATGAGATCACCGGCGGCAAGAAAGTGCCGGTGGTCTATGATTCCGTCGGCAAGGACACTTTCATGAAATCGCTCGACTGCCTGGCGCCAACCGGCGTCGCCGCATTGTTCGGGGCGTCTTCGGGTAACGTCGAACCGCTCAACCTCGGCCTGCTGGCGCAGAAGGGGTCGCTGTTCGTCACGCGGCCGACGCTCAACACCTATGCCGCCAAGCGCGAAAACCTCGTCGCCATGGCGAACGAATTGTTTGAGGTGGTGAAGTCAGGCGCGGTCAAGATCGAAGTGCACCAGACCTATCCGCTCAAGGACGCGGCGAAGGCGCATGCCGATCTCGCCGCGCGCAAGACCACGGGATCGACGGTGTTGACGGTTGATAGCGCTTGGGGTGCGCCGGGCGCGTCGAGACCGAATGCGAAATCCACCGGTGAAGCTGCGAACATGCGACTATTCTGTCGCATGTTCGTCGCGCCGGCATCGCGTGCTGGCCGTGCCGGTCATTTCGGCAGATCCGGCCACCGAAACCGCGCTGGCGCTGGTGCGGCGGCTGCTGGCGCTGACGCCGGAAGCCGTGTGAGGCGCATTTAAAAGTCCGGTGTGCGTGCTATAAGGCGCGCAGCAAAAATGTTCATGTTGGATAAAGCCGATGTCGAAACAGTCGATGCGCGAGGAGGCCGAGCGCCTGATCCGTGAGACGATGGAAAAGAAGACCATCGTCGTCAAACAAGGCAACACCCGTATCGAGACCACCTGCGGCAAATGCGGCGCGCCCAATCGCATCCAGGCGGAAAAGGGCGAGACCCGCGTCAAGTTCGCCTGCAAGCAATGCGGGCACAAGCAGGAGACGCTCTAAATCCGCTCTAGGATAGCCTCGCTAGCCCGGCTGACGCTGCCTGAAATCCGCTTCGCTCCCCGCCGGCAATGCTCCGCCGGCCTTATCGGGCGCTGCCGCCAGTTGACGGCTCGCCGCGATGAGCGATAGTCTACAACCCTAGGGCGAGCCAAGGGCCGGAGGCTCCAAATGGCATTACGCAGGAAGAACGAAGGCGAAAACAAAGACGAAGACAAAGACGAAGACAGTGACCGGCTCTGGCCGGACAAGGTCGGCGTCAAACCGAAAAACCGCGAGCGCGAAGCGTAGCCCAACGACAAACGGCCATCGCGCAACCTGCCGACGCTTGCGTCGTCGTCGAGGGTAGCGACCGTCAGCGGACAAAGGGCGCCAAAAGGGTCGCAAATGTCGATCCCGGGCAAAAAATAGAGGTCACCCTTACGCTTCGCGGACCAGAGCTACCCAGCGCGGACGAGCTTGGAAGCCCCACTTTTTCGGCCAGGCGTTTCCGGGTCAGCTATGGCGCTTCAAGGCGCGACGTGGACAAGGTGTCGCGGGTGCTGCGTGGGTTCGGCCTGAAGATCAAAGGGATTTCGATCGACACCCGCAGCATGCGGGTGAGCGGGACTGCCGGAGCGATGGAGGCCGCGTTCCATCCGAATCTCGGAATATATGAGAGCAAGGCCCAGGGCAGATTCCGTGATCGCGAAGGCAAGTACGAGGTGCCTGCCTCGCTCGATGGAATCGTGAAGTCCGTGCTCGGATTTGGTGAGCGGCGTGTGGCGCGAAGAAGGCCGGCGATTGCCAAGGCGACGTGGCCAAGCATCGGTTGAGACCGTTCACGCCGGCCGATATCGAAACTCAATATCACTTTCCTCCCGGCGCCGCCGCCGGCGAGAGGATCGCCATCGCGGAATTCGGCGGTGGCTATTTCGTGAGAGATCTCAGCCTGTATTGCGCAAAATTCGATCGTCCGGTCCCCAAGGTCAAAACGATCTCGATCGACGATGCGCCGGTGCGCAACCGCGCGCAAATCAAACGCTTGCGCTCGAACGAGGCAAGCGAAATGGACAATACGGGCGAAGTCATGATGGACGTGCAGGTCGTTGCAGGTCTGTGTCCGGCAGCCAAAATCTCGGTTTACTTCGCCAAGGACAGCCAGAAGGGTTGGGTCGATCTTCTCGATCGGGTGATCAAGGACCAGCCGGTGGTGTTGTCGATCAGTTGGGGCTTTGCCGAAGATTCTGGTGAGTGGTCGGAAGCGGCGCGCAAAGCCATCAACGAGCGGCTGAACCTGGCCGCGGCGCTCGGCATCACGGTCACCTGCGCGGCCGGAGACGACGGCTCCGGCGACATGATGACCAACAAGCGCGCGCATGTCGATTTCCCCAGTTCAAGCCCGTTCGTCCTCGCGGTGGGTGGAACCATGATCACCCACACCGGAAAGCAACTGACCGAGAAGGTATGGCGTACCGGGAAGGGGCGGCGCGTCCGCGGTCATGGCGGCGCGACGGGCGGTGGGGTCAGTGTTTTCTTCGACCGGCCCAAATGGCAGAACGTCGCGATAAAATCGGTCAACAAGAACAGCAAAGATGGCCGCGTGGTGCCGGATATCGCAGCGCTCGCCGGTCCGCCGATGTACGACCTCGTCTTTGATGGCGACAACGATTATGGCGGCGGGACAAGCGCCTCGGCGCCACTATGGGCGGCGCTGATCGCGCGCATCAACGCGCTGCTTCCGAGCCACAAGCGGCAGCGCTACTTGACGCCGCTTCTCTATCAGAAGTCCTCGCAGGGCCTCCCGATCGGCCGCCTCGCCTGTCACGACATTTCGATAGGTCACAACACGTCCAGCCCGAACCCACGAGGAAAAGGTTATAAAGCCACCGAAGGTTTCGACGCGGTCTCCGGCTGGGGAACGCCGATCGGAACGGCGCTTCTGCTCGCGCTTAGTTGAGGGCTTCCTCGGCGGTCGCGCATTTCCGTCATTCCTGCGCCCTCAAATTCCGTCGTCATTCCCCGCTTTCGCGGGGTATGACGTGTTGGAGCAGCGGCGTGCGCTACACCTCAATTGCCCTTCACAAACTTCGCAAACGCCTCCGCGTAGTCCGGATGCCAGCGCGACAGCGCGGGGCGGTTCTCGACGATATCGCCGGCGGCCCACAGCATGCGCCGCTCGTCGAGTTGCCGCGGCACGTCATTGTCGGGACAGAGGATGTAGAAATCGCCGGCGTCGATGCGCGCGATCATGAAATCGACGGTTTGCTCCGGCGTCCACGCGCCGGCCGGCTTCTCGGCGCGGCCGCGCGCGGTGAGGCCGGTGAAGACGTGACCCGGGAATCAGCAGATGCGCGCTGATCTTGTTGCCTTCGGTGTTTCGCAATTCATGCTGCAGGGCCTCGGTGAGCGCTTTCACGCCGGCCTTGGAAACATTGTAGGCGGGATTGCCGGGCGGGGTGGTGATGCCCTGCTTGGAGCCGGTATTGATGATGAGGCCGGGCCGTCCGCGCTCGATCATATGCGGCGCAAAAGCCTGCGTGCCGTGAATGATGCCCCAGAGGTTGACGGCCAGAATGCGTTGCCAATTCTCCAGCGGGCCAAAACTGCTGCTGTCAGGACCGATCCCCGCATTGTTCATCAAGATATCGGTGCCGCCGAACCGCTTTTGCACGGCAGTTTCCAGCCCCGCGACGTCTTCCCACCGGCTGACATCGACTGCCGCCGTCATGACATCGGCGGCGCCGCCCTTTGCGGCGGCGGACAGTTTCGCCGCGGCTTCCGCCAGCCGGTCGGTGCCGACATCGGCAATACAAACCTTCATGCCGAGGCCGGCGAACCGCATCGCGGCGGCAAGCCCGATGCCGGATGCGCCTCCGGTGATCACGGCAACATGATTGGGCGACATGGCGGAGTGGGGCATGCGAAGTCTCTCAAGCGTTTTGGGTTGCGATGGGACGGTGGCGGCTTCGGCCGCCGCCTTCTTCGGAGGTCAGTTGGCGCGTTTCGTAGGACGTTCGATATCCGTTCGCAACGCCTGCAGCTCCTTGCGGACCGCGCTCGCCGCATCCCGCTCGATCTTCCGATAGCGGTTTCTGCATGGAAGATCTGTCCTCTCGCCTTGGGTGACCAGATTGCCACCCATGCCTTTTACGAACAACCTGGCTTTTGCGAACAAGCTGGCTTTTACGAACAAGCTGGACCGGCTACATATCCGTATCAACACGGAGTTCTTTGGAGCAGGCATGAATTATCCATCGTTGTTCTCACCGCTCAAGATCGGTCCATATCAGCTCAAGCATCGTCTCATTCTGGCACCGTTGACACGGATGCGGGCGACGAAACCGGGTCTCGCGCCACGGCCGCTGAACGCCGAATATTACGCCCAGCGCGCGACACCGGGCGGACTGCTGATCGCCGAAGCCTCGCCGGTGATGGCGACGGGATTTGGCAGCCCGGGCGTTCCCGGCATCTATACCGAGCAGCAGATTGCGGGCTGGCGCGAGGTCGTCGACGCCGTTCACGCCAAGGGTGGCGTGATCTTCCTGCAGCTCTGGCATGTCGGGCGCGTCTCGCATTCCTCGTTCCAGCCGGGCGGCGTGCTGCCGGTGGCGCCATCGGCGGTGCCGATCGCCGACCTGAAGACAGCGACGGCGGACGGCAAGGTGGTGCCCTACGAGACCCCGCGCGCGCTCGAGACGTCCGAAATCCCCGGCGTGATCGACGCCTACCGGCAGGCCGCGAAGAATGCGCTGAAGGCCGGCTTCGACGGCGTCGAGGTTCACGGCGCCAACGGCTATCTGATCGAGCAATTCCTGCAGTCGCACACCAATCTGCGCACCGATCAATATGGCGGCTCGATCGAGAACCGCACGCGCTTCCTGATGGAAGTGACGAAGGCCGTGATCGATGTCTGGGGCGCGGACCGCGTCGGCGTCCGGCTGTCGCCCTATGGCGTCGCCAATGGCAGCGGCGAGCCGGACCCGATGCCGCTCTACACCCATGTCGTTCAATCGCTCAATCCGCTCGGCCTTGCCTATCTCCATTTCATCGAGCCGCGCTCCTCTGGCGCCGGACGTGCCGAGGTCAACCATCAGAACGTGCCGTCCGCGATGGTGCTGTTCCGCCCGATCTGGAACGGCGTGCTGATGACCGCGGGCGGCTTCACCGGCGAAGCGGCGGATGCGGCGATTGCCGCGGGTCATGCGGATGCGATCGCGTTCGGGCGGATCTTCATTTCCAATCCGGACCTGCCGCGCCGCCTGCAGCGCGGATATCCGCTGACGCCTTATAACCGCGCGACGTTCTATGGCGGCGATGTGGCCGGGTACACGGATTATCCCGAGCATGACGAGTTGGAGACAGGCGTGACGGCCCACCGTCATTGCGAGCCAACGGGTCGGCGCAAAGCGCCGCCCGATGACAGGCTCCGCGAAGCAATCCATGCCGGCCTCGGGCAAAGAATGGATTGCTTCCCTCGTCGCTTTCGCTCCTCGCAATGACGACGTGGAGACAGAAGGCGCAAATGGTGAAAGCAGCCGCAGCAGTTGGAATAGCCGCCGGCCAATGCCTGTGCGGCAAGGTTCAATTCGAGATCGACGTGCCCGCGCGCTGGGCCTGGCACGATCATTCGCCTGCCAGCCGGCGCGCGCATGGCGCGGCGTATGCGACCTATGTCGGAAGCTGGCGCAAGCGTTTCCGGATCACCAAAGGTAAAACAGCCATCACGCGTTACGAGGACAAGGCGACGAAAACCGTGCGCAGCTTCTGCGCCGGTTGCGGCACGCCGATCGCTTACGAACGCGCGCGCTCGCCGCACATGGTCAATATTCCCCGCGCGCTGTTCTCCGGCCGCACCGGCCGGCAGCCGCTCTATCACATCGCGATCGAGCAATTGCAGGAGTGGGCCTATACCGGCGAGCCGCTGGTGCCGCTGAAGGGCTTTCCGGGCGTGGTCTGGCAGCGCTCCAAAAAGAAGAAGCGCGCTGAGCTCGAGGGGATGTTCTAGTTGCACGGGTTCAAGATGCGAGCCTGCTCTGCGCAGGGCAGCCATGAGCGCGGTCCATTGCCAGAGACGTCGAGGTTTGATCATGTGGCCTTTATCCCGCAGGTCAACGAACCGCGGGCAGGAGGAAGCATGAAAAATCGCATTACCGGGCGCTCGGCATTCCTTGCTTTGCTGAAGGACGAGGGCATCACGCATCTATTCGGCAATCCCGGCACCACCGAACTGCCGATCATGCACGCGCTGAAGGACCATCCGGACCTCACCTATGTGATGGCGATGCAGGAAAGCCTTGTGGTCGCGATGGCCGACGGCTTCAGCCGCGCCTCCGGCCGGCTCGTCGCCTGTAACGTCCATGTCGCGCCCGGGCTCGGCAACGCGATGGGTTCGCTGTTCAACGCCGCCTTCACGGGCACGCCGATGATCCTGACGGCCGGCCAGCAGGAGCAGGGCCACGGCCTGATGGAGCCGGTGCTTTATGGACCGCTGGTGCAGATGGCGGAGCCGCTGGTGAAATGGGCGGTTGAGGTGACGCGTCTGGAAGATCTGCCGCGCATCGTGCGCCGCGCCGCAAAGATCGCGACCACGCCGCCGACCGGCCCGGTGTTCATCTCGCTGCCCGGCGACATCCTCAATGCCGAGGCCGGCATCGAACTCGGCCGGGCCACCCGCGTCGATACCCGCGTCAAACCTTCCGACGAGGCGCTGCAGGCGCTGGCCGAGCGCATCCTGAGGGCGCGCAACCCCGTCATCATCACCGGCGACGAGATCGTCAAGAGCGATGCGCTCGAGGAGGCGGCTTCCCTTGCGGAGACGCTGGGCTGCGCGGCCTATCAATCGTCGACGCCCTATGGCGCCAGTTTCCTCTCCGAAAGCCCGTGCTTCCTGGGTGCGCTGACGCGGCTGCAGAAGCAGGTGCGCGAGACGCTGTCGCCCTATGATCTGATGATCGTGCTCGGCGCCGATCCGTTGCGGATGTCGGTTTACAGCGAGGTCGATCCGTTGCCGGACGGCCTGTCGATCGTGCAGGTCGGCCTCGTCGACTGGGATCTCGCCAAAAACTATGGCGCCGAAATCGCGCTCAAGGCCGACGTCAAGGAAACGCTGCGTGCACTGATCCCGGCGCTGAAGGTTGCAGGCGGCAGCGCGCTTGAAGCGCGAGCCAAGCAGGGCGTGGCGGCGCTGGCGCCGAAGAACTGGACGGCCAGGCGCAAGGCGCTGGTCGAGCAGATATCGAAAGCCAAGGACAAGTCGCCGATCGATGCCGATTGGCTGTCGCTGCAGGTGATCGAGGCGATGCCCGACAATGCGATTCTGGTCGACGAGGGGCTGACTTCGTCGCGGCAGATGATCGCGCTGCGTCCGCACCGCGACCGTTACGGCTATCACGCGCTGGCCTCGGGCGGCATCGGCTGGGGACTGCCGGCCTCTGTCGGCGTCAGCCTCGCCAATCCCGACCGGCCGGTCGTCTGCTATTCCGGCGACGGCAGTTCGATGTATTCGATCCAGTCGTTGTGGACCGCGGCGAACCACAAACTGCCGCTGACCTTCATCATCGTCAACAATGGCGGCTATCGCATCATCAAGCAGCGCCTGCTCGCGTTCCACGGCGACGATCACTATGTCGGCATGGACTTCATCGATCCGCCGGTGGATTTCACCGGTGTCGCAAAGTCGCTGGGGCTGGAGGCGACGCGGGTTACCGATCCCGGGCAGTTGAAGTCGGTGTTGTCGTCGGCCTTCAGCCGGCCCGGCGCCAAGCTGATCGAGGTGGTGGTGAATAATGCGGTGAATTGAGGGGCGATTGTCATTCCGGCGCGATGCGAAGCATCGAAGCGAAGATGCGCAATCGCATCTGAGCAATCTCGAGCAACCCCGGATGTGCAATTGCGCATCTGACGTCTGGTCGCTAACGCACCATCCCGGAATGACGGAGTTCTACTCTGCGGCCTTCACGGTCGCATGTGGCCGGTACTGGCTGGCCGGATGCTCCGCCGTCAGCCGCGCACGTCCCGCGCCGAACAATTTCTCGCGCAGCGTGCCCTCGGCATAGGTGCTCTTGTAGCGCCCGCGCCGGACCAGTTCGGGCACCAGCATGTCGGCGATATCCTCGAAATCGCCGGGCGAGATCGCAAAGGGAACGTTGAGGCCGTCGACATCCGTCTGGTCGAACCAGGCTTCGATATCGTCGGCGACCTTTTCCGGCGTGCCGACCATGACCGGTCCGATGCCGCCGATGCCGACATGTTCGGCGACCTCGCGCACGGTCCATACCCGATCCGGATCGGCGCGGGTGATGTTGTCCATCGCGGTGCGCCCGGCGTCGTTCTGGACGTGGCGGACCTGCTGGTCGAGATCGTAGGTCGAGAAATCGACGCCGGTCCAGCCCGACATCAGCGCCAGCGCGCCCTCGGCATTGATGTGACGGCGATAGTCGGCGTATTTCGCATTCGCCTCTGTCTCGGTGCGTCCGAGGATGATTGTCATCATGCTGAACATCAAGATCTCGGCCGGGTTACGGCCAATTTCCCTGGCCAGCGTACGGATCGCCGCCACGCGCGGTCCGATGATTTTTGCCGACGGGCCCGACATGAACACGCATTCGGCGTGCTGGGCCGCGAATTGCCGTCCGCGCGGCGAGGTGCCGGCCTGATACAGCACCGGCGTGCGCTGCGGCGATGGTTCGCTCAGATGAATGGCGTTGAGCTTGTAGTTATTGCCCTCGTGCTGGACGCGATGCACTTTCGCGGGGTCGGCAAAGATGCCGCGCGCGCGGTCGCGCAGCGCCGCGTCGTCTTCCCAGCTTCCTTCCCAGAGCTTGTAGACCAGCTCCATATACTCGTCGGCAATATCGTAGCGGTCGTCATGCGCGGTCTGCTTGTCCTTGCCGGCGCCGCGCGCGGCGCTGTCGAGATAGCCGGTCACGACGTTCCAGCCGATCCGCCCTTCGGTAAGATGATCGAGCGTCGACATTCGCCGCGCAAACGGGTAGGGCGGCTCAAAGGACAGATTGCTGGTGACGCCGAAGCCGAGATGCCGGGTGACCGCCGCCATCGCCGGGATCAGCATCAGCGGTTCGTTCGCAGGCGTCTGCGTCGCATTGCGCAGCGCCGCGTCAGGGCTGTTGCCGAACACATCATAGACGCCGAGCACGTCGGCGAGGAACAGCCCGTCGAACCGCCCGCGCTCCAGCGTCTTGGCCAGATCGAGCCAGTAGGGCAGGCGGTTATATTCGGCCGTGCGGTCGCGCGGATGGGTCCACAGGCCGGGCGATTGATGCGCCACGCAGTTCATGGCGAAGGCGTTGAGCCGGATTTGTTTTTTCATGTTGAGGAGGCCTTGGGCACGCCGCGAAATTCCCTGTCGTTCGCCCGATCGAATGCCGGGCTACGGACCGAAATTGTTGCATTCCCCTTGTTTTAGCAAGGCCCATCCGGCCGCCCTCGCTTTCCATCGCGATTGCGGCCTGCCACTTCCAGCCGGCGAAATATCCCGATAGCTTGGCGGTTCAACATTTTCGCGACCGCGAAAGGAAAAATCATGGCCACCAGAGCCGACGCGATTGCCAATGCGCGCCAGCAGCTTCATTCCGGCGCGTTTCTCGACGAACTTAACCGCAGGGTCGGCTATCGTACCGAAAGCCAGAATTCTCCAAGCGGCGCCGCGCTCCGGGCCTATCTGGTGGAGGAACTTCAGCCGGCGTTCGCGCAACTCGACTTCGCGACGAAGCTGATCGAGTCGCCGACCGGCAAGGGCCCCTATCTGTTGGCAGACTATCGCGAGGATGCCTCGCTGCCGACCGTTCTGACCTATGGCCATGGCGACGTCGTCGACGGCATGGCCGGCGAATGGCGCGACAATCTCAATCCATGGCAGACCACGACCAAGGGCGAGCGCGTCTATGGCCGCGGCACCGCCGACAATAAAGGCCAGCACAGCATCAACCTGTCGGCGCTGCGCGCGGTCCGCGAGGCGCGCGGCGGCAAGCTCGGCTTCAATGCCAAATTCATCATCGAGACCGGCGAGGAGATCGGATCGCCCGATCTGCGGCAAGTGTGCGAATCGCTGCGTGACGAACTCAAGGCCGATCTGTTCCTGGCGTCCGACGGGCCGCGGCTTTCGGCCGATCGCCCGACCATCTTCCTCGGCTGCCGCGGCGGCATCCGCATTCACCTCGACGTCAATCTGCGCGATGGGGGGCATCATTCCGGCAATTGGGGTGGGGTGCTCGCCAATCCCGCAACGATCCTGGCCGGTGCGATCGCCAGCCTGGTCGATCACCGGGGGCGCATGCTGCTGGACCAATTGAAGCCGCCGCGGATTTCAAACCAGATTCGCGCCGTGCTCGCCGATGTCGAGGTCAAGCCGACCGCGGATGAGCCGGCGCTTTCCGAGAATTGGGGCGAGGAAGGCCTGTCGGCCGCCGAACGGCTCTATGCCTGGAACACGCTCGAAGTGCTGGCGATGTCGTCGGGCAATATCGAGAAGCCGGCGAACGCGATACCGGGGCAGGCACATGCCGTCCTGCAGCTTCGCTTCGTCGTCGGCACCAAATACAAGGAAGTCGTCGACGCGGTGCGGGCGCATCTGCACGCCAACGGCTTTCCGATGGTCGAGGTCAGCGCGGCGCAGAGTTTCGGCGCGTCGCGAACCGATTTCGACAGTCCCTGGGTCAACTGGACGGCTCAGTCGATCCGGCAGACCACGGGCAAGGCGCCGGCGATCCTGCCGAATTTCGGCGGCTCGTTGCCGAACGACGTATTTTCCGAAGGGTTGGGCCTGCCCACGATCTGGGTGCCGCATTCCTATCCCGGCTGCTCGCAGCATGCACCCGACGAACATATTCTGCTGCCGGTGACCGAAGAGGCGCTGGCGATCATGGCGGGCTTGTTCTGGGATCTGGGTGAAATGCCGCGCAAATCCTAGAACCGCGGGCGAGGCGGATTGAATCAGCGAAAGGAATTTTCGAGATGACATTGTCGGCGCCGGTCGAACTGCCCGCAATCTCGGCAGAACCGAAACAAAGGAGCATCACGAAGCTCGTCGTCGCAACATCGATCGGGAACGCGCTGGAATGGTTTGACATCTCCGTTTACGCCTATTTCGCCGTCTATGTGTCGAAGGCGTTTTTTCCAAGCAGCGACCAGACGACGTCGCTGCTCCTGACCTTCGGGACATTCGGCCTGTCGTTCCTGATCCGCCCGGTCGGCGGCATTTTGCTTGGGGCCTATGCCGATCGTCACGGCCGCAAGGCGTCGCTGATGATTTCCATCATCATGATGACCGTCGGCACGCTTGCGGTGGCGCTGATGCCGACCTATGCGACCATCGGTATTCTCGCGCCGATCGCGGTCATCATCGCGCGTCTGGTGCAGGGATTTTCCGCCGGTGGTGAATTCGGAAGCTCTACCGCCTTTCTGGTCGAGCATGCGCCGGAGCGTCGAGGGTTCATCGCAAGCTGGCAATTCGCGAGCCAGGGGGTAAGCGGATTGCTCGGATCCGGTTTCGGCGCCGCGCTGACGAATTGGATGGCCCCCGGCGATCTGGAGTCCTGGGGCTGGCGGCTTCCGTTTCTGTTCGGCGTTCTGATCGGACCCGTCGGCTTCTACATCCGCAGGCATCTTGACGATGCGACGTCGCCGCCCGCGGCCGAGCGGGAATCGCCGGTTCGGGAGGTATTCGCCCAGCAGAAACTGCGTGTCGTTCTCGCTGTCGGTTCGCTCGCGGTATCGACTGCGGTCAACTACCTCATCGTCTATATGCCGACCTATGTGGTCAAAACGCTGAAATTGCCGCCGACCGTCGGATTTGTGGCGGCGTTCGTCGCCGCCATCGCCGTCACGTTGCTCGCCCCGATCGCCGGCATGATTTCCGACAAGGTCGGCCGCACGACGCATGTGATTGGCGCCGGTCTGCTGCTGCTGGTCTCGATCTTCCCGGCCTTCCTGCTGTTGACGGGCACGCCGACGCCGGTTGTCATCGTACTGGCTGTGCTTTGGCTCGGCGCACTGAAGGGACTCTATCTCGGCCCCATCGCGGCGCTGATGTCGGAGTTGTTCCCGCCGGCGACGCGCGCTACCGGCCTCGGCCTCAGTTACAATATCGGCGTCACGATGTTTGGCGGCATGGGGCCGGCGATCATGACCTGGCTCGGCAGCTTCGCCTTGATCGGCGATCTCGCGCCCGGTTATTACCTGACGGTCGTTTGCTGCCTGAGCCTGTGGGCGCTGATCACCATCCGGCGGTCCGGCCTGGCGTAAATCGCCTGGCAACAGGCCGCATGGGCAAGATTTCGTGTGACGAAATAAGACTTAGGCATCTTCGCAGCAAAGCATCATAAATATTTGACTTGAAGTTTCATCTAGCAAAATAATGGTCTGTCGTGTCCCGCCGGGGCTCTCTAGGATGCAGGCAGCACGGAGACCGTCCGATGAAAGACGTCCTGTTCGGATTCCAGGCCGCCGCGGCCGATGAAACCATCTGCCGGCGGATCGATACGCTGATTTCGCTCGGCTTCAACTATTTCATGGTGTCCTCGGCACGCCTGGCACACCGCTTGCGATCAAAAGATGATGGTTCGTTTTGCGGAAGAAATCTGTCCGCGCTATTCCAGCGCGATGCGCAAGGGCAGGGCGGCATGAGTACCCAGATGGTTGCCAAGGCGAGCAGGAAGAAGGCGCCGGCGGTGCCGAGTCAATCGGACAAATTCAACGCCATCCAGAAAGTTTGCGCGATCCTGCGCGTGCTGGCGCAGAATTCGCCGCTGCGGCTAACCGAGATTGCCGACGCCACCTCGCTGAACAAGGCGACGACGCTGCGCATCCTTGGTTCGCTGATTGAGGAAGGTTTTGTCAGCCGCGTGGCTGGCGCGAAAACCTATGAGCTCGGTCAGGAGGCGCGGGTGATGGCGGTCGGCGCCCGCCGTACCGTCGATATCGCCGAACTGGCGCAGCCGAGCCTGTTACGCCTGTCCGAGAAATCCGCCGATACCGCGTTGCTGTCGGTGCGCAGCGGTGTCGAGGCGCTGTATCTGGCGCGCTCGGTCGGCAGCCATCCGCTGCAGCCGAATTATCTGCAGATCGGCAGCCGGCGGCCGCTCGGCGTCGGCGCCGGCAGCCTTGCGCTGATGGTGTGGTTGCCGGATGCCGAGATCGACGCGATCATCGAAGTGATCATGCCGAGGCTGGCGAAATCGCCACGCATCACCCCAAAATACCTGCGCGAGCGGATCGTCGCGGCGCGCAAGCACGGCCATACCGTGCTGATCGACGCCGCCTATCCCGGCATGGGCGGGGTCGGCGTGCCCGTTCGCGACGATACCGGCCAGGTGGTGGCGGCGCTGAGTGTCGGCGCGTCCAGCGACCGGATCCGCCGCCGCGAGGCCGAACTCGCGGACATGCTGAAGAAGGAAGCGTTGATCGTATCGCGGGCGATGGCGCAGCCGGCCAGGCCGAGCGCGCTCAGGGTTCTCAAGGCCGGCTAGGGCGTGCACTCGTAAATTGCATTTGGTCGGCAATCGCTGGCCGATGGCCGCTTTGCCCCCGAAAGCGACCAAATAGCAGACATCTCGACATGTCCGCTTAGTGCCAAAACCCGGAAGTCGCCACCCTATTCGATAACCTCGTCGGCTCGGGCGAGAAGCGCCGGAGGCACGCTGAGACTGATCGCCTTCGCCGTCTTAAGATTTACAATAAGCTCGTACGTGGTCGGGTCCTGTACCGGCAGATCTCTCGGCTTTTCTCCGCGAAGGATGCGATCGACATATCGTGCCGAATTTCGAAAAAGATCGGCAAAATTGGAACCGTAAGACATCAATCCACCGGCATTGGCAAAGGAACGAAGGGGAGCCACCGTCGGCAGTTTGCCGCGAGCAGCAAGCGAAAAGATCAACTCACTGTGGAGGGTCATGAAGATATCTGGCAGGACGACAAGCCCAGTGCCTGGCTCACCCGAGAGTTTGCCGAGCACAGTTTCGATGCCGGCTTGATCACCTACAGGCATCGGATTGAGCGTTATGCCGATTTGCGGGGCGACGACCTCCATTACCGGCAGAAATATTGCGTAGGGCGAAGTCTTAGGATTGAAGATAACGCCGGCACGTTCCGTCCTCGGAGACGCTTCTTTCAGCAGTTCTAGCCACTTTCCCGCAATCGGGGCATTGAAGCTGGTGAAACCAGTGACATTGCCTCCGGGTTTCGAAAGGCTCGCGACAATTCCATCGCCGACCGGATCGGAGAGACCAGCGAACACAACTGGGATCGTTTCGCTGGCCCGCTTGAGCGCGCGAGCCGTCGGGGTGTTGGTAGCTAAAATCACGTGGGGGGCGAGACCGACCAATTGGGCCGCGTGGGCATCAATGCGGCCGGTATCGCTATTACCCCAATAGACGTCGAGGCGAATATTTTGGCCATCCCGCCAGTTCGTATCGGCAAGACCCTGCCGAAACGCTGCTACGTACTGCTGATAATTTGGAGTATCGCTTCCACCCATCAGAACAGCAACACGCTTCGTTGCGTCGGTCTGTTGCGCTTGGGTTGCCAGCGGCCACGCCGCCGCGGCACCGAGAACTCCAAGAAATTCGCGACGTCGCATGTCCGCCCCCAAAGGTTCGATGGCTGCATCCTATCGGCTGGACCGACTGATTGACCAGAGCCCGTCGATGTCCGCTTTGTCACCGGAGCGAACAAGTCGGACATCTCGACATATCCGCTTAGTGCCCAATCGACGATATCGATCAGGAGTTCGACCGTAGCGGAGCTTTATAAGCGCCGAGCTACCGTGAGCAGCGCGGGCCATTTGAGCAAAATAGGCCCTTCCCTTCGCCGGTAGCGTTCCGCGCTACTCAGGATAGATTGCTCGATGGCTTGCCGGATCTCCGGGCTCTGCGCCTCAATCAGCATCGGCGTCCGCACGGTCCCCCGGTGGAGAGTGTCGAGCACCGCCTCTGGCGTGTCACCGGTCCAGACGAGGGGCAATTTATTGGAGACGGGCTCCGCGAAGCCTGCGGCCAGCAAGGCCGATCGACATTCGCTCTCGTCGCCAAAGCGGAACATCGGCGGAGCAGGTGGAAGAGATACCGAAGCATCCGCATGCGCCTGCACGGCCGCTCCAACAATTGCGAAGAAATCACCGTCAGACATCCACGAAGTTATGGCAAGGCGTCCGATTGCCGGGCGCAGGACACGCGCGAATTCGGCCAGCACCCGCTCCGGACGCTCCATGTGCAGCATGCCGAAGGACGTGACGGCATCCACGCTCTCATCCGCGAGCGGGATCGCCTCGGCGTCGCCGACACGGAAATCGATGCCGGGATGGCGCCCGATCGCCTCCGCAATCATGGTTGGGGCGAAGTCCATTCCAATGACTTCGGCGCCACGCCGGGTCGCTGCGGCGGCAAGAGCGCCGGTGCCACACGCGATGTCCAAAATTCGCACGCCGGGCGCCGCCTCGACGAAGTCCAGCAATGGGTCGATGGCGCTCAGGGTGACGGTGCCTAAACTGTCGTCCCAGTAACCCGCCTTGCGATCCCAGCCTTCCAATTCTGCGTCGCGAAAGCTTTGCCCGGTCATTCCCACCTCCCTATTACAGTCGCTTTTAGGTCATTCCAGCGTTCCGACTGGACAACCTTGGACAGCCTACTCGATCTGGATCATCCGGTTTACTCCCGGAAGCGGACGTCGCCCCGTTCGGATTGAAATGACTTTTTGTCGCCAATCGCCTGGCCGTACGGAAAGTGTCCATGCTTGGACGGCACGTCCCGTTACACCCTCAAGAGCAGCCCCGGAAGGTCCGTATCGTGCCATAACCAAACTCACGCAGCGCAGCAAGTCGCGGATTGACGCGATGAAAAGCACCGCAGGCATGGGTATAAACTGGCGGATGAGCGTAGTTTCTAAAGCCTCGGCAAACACGTTTCTCGGGGAGTCGTGTGATGACCAAACCGGAAGTAATTTCCGCCGAACCGGGAATACGGGTTACCGCACACGCACTGAACGTTGGGGATCGGATCAATACGATGGGCTTCGAGGGAGAGGCGCTGTCGGCAGTGCCGCTCGCGGTTCGGGTTGGCAAGACTGGCGTCGCCGTTCTGTTTCGCTACGGCGTCGTGGTGCTGATCGGCGTTTCGCCACAAGACGAATCCGGTTTCCTGGAAAAGCTAACGCCCCGGATCGGTGGGAAGCTCAAGCCTTTTGAGGAGGAAATCGCGACCGTTGTCGTCGCCGGCGAAACCGAGGATCAGGTTCAGGCGGGAGGACCGATTCAATTGCGGGACATGTCGTCGGAGAGGCTTCTTGTCATTTCGGACGTCCTGGCGAAGAGCGTCGAGCTTGCCCATGACGAACGCGAAGTGACCAAGGTGTTCGAGATCATTGAGCCATTCACGAAAGAGCTGGCAGATCATGGACGAACCCGGCGGAGCCGAAAAGGAATGTTGAAACTGCTCGGAAATGCCTTGCTGGTCCAGCACAGAGTATCGGGCCCTGTTGCAGTAGCAGAAAAGCCTGATGTTTTGTGGGACCGACCAGATCTGGAGCGGCTCTTTGCACGGCTCGAAGACGAGTACGAACTTAAAGAGCGCGTTGACGCGCTCAACCGTAAGCTTGCTGTAATAGCGGAAACGGCCAACACTCTTGCTGACGTCATCGATACGCGCCGATCGCTGCGCCTGGAACTCATTGTCGTAGTGCTGATCGCGTTCGAGGTCGTCATCACATTCTATCAAATCTACGCTGCCAAGGGCCACTGACGTAGGGAGCCATGCTCGCCCTAGGCCCGCGCGTCAGGCTCCCTCGTCCAGTGCGACCAGTTCGCGCTTCTTGCGCAGCGACGGCAGCAGCGGGCCGACCAGCAGCACGACTGCCAGCGCCAGGCATGCCGCGGAGATCGGGCGCTGCACGAAGGTCATGAGATCGCCCTGCGACAGGATCAGCGATTTGCGCAAATTGTTCTCCAGCATCGGCCCGAGCACGAAGGCCAGCACCAGCGGCGCCGGTTCGTAGCCGAGCTTGCGCATGAAATAGCCGATCACGCCGAAGGCGATCATCACGTAAACGTCGAACACGTTATTGCTCGAGCAATAGACCCCGATGATGGTGAACAGGATGATCAGCGGGAACAGGATATTGTAGGGCAGCTTCAACAGTTGCACCCACATGCCGATCATCGGCAGGTTCAGCACCAGCAGCATCAGGTTGCCGATATACATGCTGGCGACGATGCCCCAGAACAGGCCGGGGTTTTGCGTGATCAGGAGCGGGCCGGGCTGCAGCCCGTGAATGACGAACGCGCCGAGCAGCAGCGCCATCACCACATTCGGGGGAATGCCCAAAGTCATCAGCGGAATGAAGGCGCCGCCGGCCGCAGCGTTATTGGCGGATTCTGGTCCCGCCACGCCCTCGATCGCGCCATGGCCAAACCGTTCCGGCGTTTTCGACAGGCGTTTCTCCAGCGCATAGGACGCAAAGGACGCGACCACCGCACCGCCGCCCGGCAGGATGCCGAGAAAGAATCCGAGAATGGTGCCGCGCGCGACCGGTCCGGCGCTGGCTTTCCAGTCTTCCTTGTTGGGCAATAGCTGCGTGATCTTGGCGTTGATGATGTCGCGCTTGATCGCCTGCTCGGTGTTGAGCAGCACTTCGGCGATGCCGAACAGGCCCATCACCACAGGCACGAGGCCGATGCCGTCGATCAATTCCACGCGGCCGAAGGTCAGCCGCGGCTGCGCGGTGATGCTGTCGAGCCCGATCAGGCCGAGCACGATGCCGATGCAAGCCATCAGCAGCGCTTTCGCCATCGAGCCCTGGGTCAGGAAGGTCAGGACCACGAGGCCCAGCGCCATCAGGCTGAAATATTCCGCCGGGCCGAACGCGATCGCGACGCTCGCAAGCGATGGTGCCACCAGCATCAAGGCAACGAGGGCAAAGGTGCCGGCGATGAACGAGCCAAACGCCGAGATGCCGAGCGCGGGTCCGGCGCGGCCTTGTTTGGCCATCTGATGGCCGTCGATACAGGTGACGACGGAAGCGGCTTCGCCCGGGATATTGACCAGGATCGACGTGGTCGAGCCGCCATACATCGAGCCGTAATAGATGCCGGCCATCATGATGATGCCGGATTCCGGCGTTCCCGACAGCGTCACCGGCAGCAATAGCGACATCGCCGAGATCGGCCCGATGCCCGGCAGCACGCCGACCAGCGTGCCGATGAAAACGCCGATGAAGCAATAGAGCAGGTTGATCGGCAGGAGCGCGACGCCGAAACCGTGCGCGACATTGATGAGAGTGTCCATGTTGCGGTCAGCCGATTTCGAAGATGCCGGACGGCAACTGGATCAGAAGTGCGCGCTTGAGGACCCACCACATGCCGAGCGGGACGAGAAGCGCAATCGGAATCGTCAGCGACCAGCGTACCGGATCGATCAGGCGCAGCAGCAGCACCATCAAGGGGATGGACGACAGCAGGAAGCCGAGCGGATCGAGCGCAAAGGAAAACGCGGTGAGGCAGGCGATGACCAGCAGCGGCTTGCTCCAACTGGCGTTCTCCCAGCGCGAAGCGAAGGTCGGGCCGCCCTCGGTGACGGCAGCAATAATGATCGAGGCCGCGAACAGGCACATCAGGATGCCGGTATAGAACAGCACGTAACCGGAGCCGGGATCGTTGATGGTCCCAAGCTTGAGCTTGAGCCCGGACCAGATGACGAAGCCGCCGAGAGCAAGCCCGATCAGCCCGCCCCACAGTTCGGAATTGTTGAGCTTTAGCCGCACGCTGGATTGGTCATTCATTGCATATTCCGACTTGGCAATTCCGACTTGGCATATTCCGATTTGTTATCCCGATGCCTCGGGTCAATTCGTCTTCTTCGCCAATCCGAGCTGGTCGATCACCTTGCGCTCGGAGTCGGTGAGTTCGACCACGAACTTCTTGTAGTCCTCGGTGTTCTTGTAGTTCGGCACCATGTCGTATTTGGCAAGCGTCGCAATCACCGCGGGGTCCTCGATCGCTTTCTTGAAGGCATCGTGCAGCTTGGCGACGATTTTGGGGTCCATGCCCTTCGGTCCGCCGATGCCGAACGGCGAGTCATAGACCATGGGATAGCCGAGTTCCTTCAGCGTCGGCACGTCGGGGAAATTCGGCGAGCGCGCCGAGGTCCACACCATCAACAGCCGCAATTTGCCGGCGTCGACCAGCGGCCGCCATCCCGTCGAGTCCGCCTGCAGCATGGTGTGCTGGCCGAGCACTGCGGCGTTGGTCTCCGCGCCACCCTTGAACGGCACCTGCGTCAGCTTGATGCCGGCCATGGCGGCAATCTGCTCCATGCCGATATGCAGCGACGTGCCGGTGCCGGGCGTCGCATAGGTCACCTTGCCGGGATTCTGCTTGGCGTAGTCGACCACGTCCTTCCAGGTCTTGAATTGCGACTCCGCATTGGTAGTGACACCGAAGGTGTAGCCGGTGAGGTGGATGATGTAGGAGAAGTCCTTGGACGGATCCCAGGAGACTTCCTGCATCAGCGGCAGGCGGAACACGGTGATCGGCAATTGCGCGATGGTGTAGCCGTCGGGCTTGGAGGCTGCCGCCATGGTGGCCGGGCCGACGGTGCCGCCGCCGCCCGCCTTGTTGTCGACCGCGATCGGCTGGCCGAGAACCTTCGACGCGCTGTCGGCGATCGCGCGCATCGCGATGTCGGTCGATCCTCCCGCGGGCCAGGGCACGATCAGGGTGATCGGCTTGGTGGGATAATCCTGCGCACCGGCGGCTGCGGATATCAGCATGCCCACGGCAGCGACAGCGATCATCAAACGGCTGGATCCAGACATCTCAAACTCTCCCTTGCGGTCCCGTTTGGACATCGGGACTGACATGTTATTTCATACCTTCAATCTTCGCCGAAAAGGCATGGTAAAAAAGGCACGGCAAAAGAAGCATTGAGCACATCGGCGAGGGCAATGGGAGCGGCATTTTCGGCGGGCATAATATCTGCGACAATTGGTCTGTAGCGACATCCCGAGACACCGAATTCGACCGCGCAAGGAGTGCCGCTGGCATGGCCGAGTTCGGCCCAAGCAATAATCAAGGAATGCTCAAGGTCACGGCGCCTTGCGACGGCCGGCGCTTCAGGCCATCATGGGGCCGATCGGAAGGGCCGGTTCCGTTCATTTGCCAATAGCGGCATTGCGGGAAACCCCGCCTGGGGCGCATGATTTCAGCTTCTGATGCAACCGACGCCGCCGTCGCGAAGGCGTTCGCTACCATACCTGCGCTTCTTGAACAGACGCCGGCGCTGGTCATGCGCGGCCGGTTTCTCGATTGCGAATGCCTGCTCGGACCGATCGGCCACCCCTTTCATGCCTCGATCCGCGCGGGACGGATCGTCGACCTGACGCCGGCGCCGGTCCTGATGCGGTCGTGGCGATTTTCCTATCGCGCGTCGCCTGCGGCCTGGGCGGAATATTGGCAGGCCGCGCCCCGGCCGGGCTGGCACGATCTGCTCGCCTTGACCAAGCGCAACGAGGCCGTACTGGAAGGTGACCTGCATCCGTTCATGGCGCATCTGCAGTTTTTCAAGGACGTGCTGGCGCTGCCGCGACACCGTTTCGCAATGGTGTCATCATGACCGGTCATATCGAGCCGATGATCGGGCGCTACGTCCATGTCGACATCGACGGCGCGATACATCGCATCTACTTCGAGGAGAACGGCGCGGGCATTCCGCTGGTGTGCCTGCACACCGCGGGCTCCGACGGACGGCAATGGCGGCATCTGCTTGCGGACGAGGAGTTTGCGAAGAGTTTTCGCATCATCGCCTTCGATATGCCCTGGCATGGCAAATCGAATCCACCGGCGAGCTGGAACGGCGAGGAATATCAGCTCACGACCGCGCGCTACACGGAGATCATTCGGGCGTTTTGCAGAGCGCTGGAGCTGGACAAGCCTGTGGTGATGGGCTGCTCGATCGGCGGCCGCATCGTTCTCAACCTCGCGATCGATCATGCCGCCGAATTCCGTGCACTGATTGGGCTCGAGGCGGCCGATTTTCAGGCGCCGTGGTACGACACGACCTGGCTGAACCGCCCCGACGTCCATGGCGGCGAAGTTTGCGCCGCGCTGGTATCGGGCTTGATCGCGCCGCAAAGTCCGGATATCTCGCGGACCGAGACGTTGTGGGCCTACAAACAGGGAGGCCCGGGCGTCTTCAAGGGCGATTTGTATTTTTACCGGGTGGATGGCGACCTGCGGGGCCGGGTCGAAAAGATCGATACTAAAGTATGTCCGCTGTTTCTGCTCACCGGCGAGTATGATTTCTCCTGCACGCCGGAAGATACGAAACGGACCGCCGCCGCTATCGGGGGCGCCAGTGTCACCATCATGGAACAGCTCGGTCATTTTCCGATGAGCGAGAATCCCGCACAGTTTCGTCGCTACATTTCGCCGGTCCTCGGCGAAATTCTCAAAGCTACAATGCAAACCAGACAAGGAGTACATGCATGAAACGCACGTCCATGAAACGCACGTATATGATCGGCTTCGCGCTCGCCGCCGCGCTCTGCGCGGGCCAGGCGACCGCGCAGGAGCTGACCGGCACGCTGAAGAACATCAAGGAAACCGGCGCCATCACCCTCGGCTTCCGCAATTCGTCGATTCCCTTTTCGTATCTCGACGACAACCAGAAGCCGATCGGCTACGCGATGGACATCTGCTACAAGATCGTCGACGCCGTGAAGAAGGAGCTCAAGCTCGACAAGATCGAGATCAAGCTCAATCCGGTGACGTCATCGACCCGCATTCCCTTGCTCGCCAACGGCACCATCGATCTTGAATGCGGCTCGACCACCAACAACACCGAGCGTCAGAAGCAGATCGCCTATACCAACACCCACTTCCTGACCGCGAGCCGCTACGTCACCAAGAAGGCGAACAAGATCAACTCGATCGACGATCTCAAGGGCAAGTCGGTGGTCTCCACCGCCGGCACCACCAACATCAAGCAGCTCACCGAAGCCAGCGCGGCACGCGGTCTCAACATCAACATCATCCCGGCCAAGGATCACGCCGAAGCTTTCCTGATGGTCGAGACCGACCGCGCGGTGGCGTTCGTGATGGATGACATTCTGCTGGCGAGCTTCGTCGCCGGGTCAAAATCGCCCGACGATTACGTCATCTCCAAGGATGCGTTCTCCAAGCCGGAGCCGTACGGGATCATGCTGCGCAAGGACGATCCGGCCTTCAAGAAGGTGGTCGATGCCGCGACCGCCGCGCTCTATACGGGCGGCGAGGGCCAGAAGATCTACGACAAATGGTTCACGCAGAAGATCGCGCCGAAGGGGTTGAACCTCAACGTGCCGATCGGATCGGAGCTGAAGAACGAGTTCGCCAAACCCTCCGACTCGCCGGATCCGGATTCTTATAAATAAGTGGCTCTTCGCCCATGCTGTGGCCCGGCCATTGCATGGGCATCAGTCGCAACGCGTCGGCCTGGACTCTGACGTTTGTATTCGGCTCGACCGCGGGGTGATGACACCCTGCGGTCGAACAGTCCGAAAAACTGCCTAAATGAGGAGAGGTCGCATGACAGCAATGGCGTACGGTAGGATTTACGCTCGCAATCGCCTGCTGCGCCGGGCAGGCGAGCGGTCAGGAACTGACCGGGACACTCAAGAACATCAAGGAAACCGGCGCGATCACGCTCGGCTATCGTGAATCGTCCATTCCGTTTTCCTATCTGGACGATAACCAGAAGCCGATCGGCTATGCGATGGACATCTGCTACAAGATCGTCGACGCCGTGAAGAAGGAACTGAAACTCGACAAGCTCGAGGTCAAGCTCAACCCGGTGTCGTCATCGGCACGTATTCCGCTGATGGCCAACGGCACCATCGATCTGGAATGCGGATCGACGACGAACAATGCCGACCGGCTGAAGCAAGTCGCGTTCACCAATACCCATTTTCTGACGGCTACCCGGTTCGTTTCCAAGAAGTCCAGCAAGATCAAATCGATCGACGATCTCAAGGGCAAGCCGGTTGCCTCGACCTCCGGCACTACCAACATCAAGCAACTCACCGAAGCCAATGCCGCCCGTAACCTCGGCATCACCATCATTCCAGCCAAGGAGCATGCCGAGTCGTTTCTGCTGGTAGAGACCGATCGTGCGGCCGCGGCCGTGCTGGACGATATCCTGCTGGCCAGTTTCGTTGCCGGTTCGAAAGACCCGGACGCCTATGTCATTTCCAGCGACGCGTTTTCGAAGCCGGAACCCTACGGCATCATGCTGCGCAAGGATGATCCGGCCTTCAAGAAGGTGGTCGATGATGCCACTGCTGCGCTCTACACGGGCGGCGAGGGCCAGAAGATCTACGACAAATGGTTCATGCAGAAGATTCCGCCGAAGGGATTAAATCTCAACACGCCCATGGCGCCTGAGTTGAAGAAGGAATTCAGCAAGCCGTCCGATTCTCCTGATCCGGATTCCTACACCGCGATGTGACCGTTGGATTTCCCCGTCGCCTCCGCCTTCGCTCGTTGGATTGCGGCTGATATGCTTCTGCCTGGAGGTCTTCTCGGCGGGGCCTAATCCATTCGTAGCGCTTCCGGCCGGACCCTCGGGATGAGGTGGACGCTCGGCCATTTCTGGGCAAAAATGGCCGGAGATTTGCATAAACGCTGATTTCATGAACATTGACGCTTGAGATGGGCAGCGCTTTCGCGCGGGGGCGACCGTGAACTATCACTGGAATTGGGGTATCTTCTGGGAGCCGTCACCGAACGGCACCGGCAACTACCTCGACATGCTGCTGTCCGGGTTGGCGCTGACGATCGAGACCGCGCTCTGCGCCTGGATCATCGCGCTCGCGATCGGAACGGTCGTGGGCGTGTTGCGCACATTGCCTTCGAAGACCGCCTCGGCGATCGGTTTTTGCTACGTCGAGTTCTTCCGCAATATTCCGCTGCTGGTGCAGCTATTCCTGTGGTTTTTTGTTCTGCCGGAAATCCTGCCTCGGTCATGGGGGCTTTGGCTGAAGCAGATGCCCCATGCGCCGTTCTACACGGCGGCGGTCGGCATCGGCCTGTTCATGTCCGTGCGCGTTGCCGAACAACTGCGCGCGGGCATTGGATCGCTGCCGCGCGGACAGAAGCTTGCCGCGATGGCGCTGGGATTGACGACGACGCAAACCTACCGGTACGTGCTGCTACCGATGGCGTTCCGCGTGATCCTGCCGCCGCTCACTTCCGAGTTTCTCAGCACCATCAAGAATACGTCTGTCGCCATTACCATCGGACTGATCGAACTGACCGGCGAAGCCCGCGCCATGCAGGAGTTCTCATTCCAGGTATTCGAAGCCTTCACGGCCGCGACGGTGATGTATCTTGTCGTCAACATCGTTGTGGTGACCGCCATGCGCTTTCTCGAGCGCCGGGTAGCCATTCCCGGCTACATCTCCGGGAAGTGAAGGTTACCTGATGTTCAGCAATTTCGACTTCGACATCATTCGCCGGTCGCTCGGCTATCTCTTTTTCGAAGGCATGACATTCACGTTGACGCTCACGGCGCTCTCCGCCTTCGGCGGGTTGGTGTTGGGCACGATGATCGCGCTGATGCGGTTATCCGGCTTCAAGTTATTGGGCCGCGTGGCCGGGCTCTATGTCGATCTGATGCGGTCGTTGCCGCTGGTGCTGGTGATCTTCTGGTTCTATTTCCTGGTTCCCTATATCGGTCAATGGGTGACGGGAGCATCGCGGCCTATCCGCGTCGGCGCGTTCGCGTCCTCGCTCATCACCTTCATCATGTTCGAGGCCGCGTATTTCTCCGAGATCATGCGCGCCGGCATTCAGTCGATCTCGAAGGGGCAACCGGCGGCGGCGCAGGCGCTCGGCCTGACTTATAGCCAGACCATGCGCTACATCGTGTTGCCGCAGGCGTTCCGGAACATGCTGCCGGTGCTGCTGACGCAAACCATCGTGCTGTTCCAGGACACTTCACTGGTCTACGTGCTGTCGATCCCGGATTTTCTCGGCGCCGCCAGCAAGGTGGCGCAGCGCGACGGGCGGCTGGTCGAGATGTACCTGTTCGCGGCCGCGGTCTATTTCATCATTTCCTGTTTTGCGTCCTATGGCGTCCGGCGCCTGCAGGCGCGCATAGCCATTGTCCGTTAGGGGAGCGCGCATGATCGAGATCAGCCACGTCGATAAATGGTACGGGCCGAGCTTCCAGGCGCTGAAGGATTGCACCACCAGCGTCGCCAAGGGCGAGGTGGTGGTGGTGTGCGGCCCGTCGGGGTCGGGAAAATCGACCCTGATCAAATGCGTCAACGCGCTGGAGCCGTTTCAGAAAGGCGAAATCATCCTCGACGGCATCAAGGTCAACGATCCCAAAACCGATTTGCCGAAGCTGCGCGCCCGCGTCGGCATGGTGTTCCAGCATTTCGAGCTGTTTCCGCATTTGCGGATCATCGAAAACCTGTGCCTGGCGCAGGAGAAGGTGCTGGGCCGGCCGCATGACGAGGCGATGACCAAGGGCGGAAAACTGCTCGACCGCGTCGGGTTGAAAGAGCACGCGCAGAAATACCCGGCCGAATTGTCCGGCGGACAGCAGCAGCGCGTCGCGATTGCGCGCGCGCTGGCGATGGACCCGATCGCCATGCTGTTCGACGAGCCGACTTCGGCGCTCGACCCCGAGATGATCAGCGAAGTGCTGGACGTGATGGTCGACCTCGCGCGCGAGGGCATGACCATGATGGTCGTGACCCACGAAATGGGTTTTGCCAGCAAGGTTGCCAATCGCGTGATCTTCATGGACAGGGGTGAGATCGTCGAGGATGCGCTGAAGACGGATTTCTTCGGCAGCCCCCGCAGCGACCGCGCGCAGAAGTTCTTGTCGAAGATTTTGTCACATTAGCCGTACCGCCATTCCGGGGCGATGCGCGGCATCGAACCACGATGTGCAATTGCATATCGGAGAGTCCCGAGATCCCGGCTTGCCTCTCCATGACGCCACGGAAAGACGCCGGAAGGGTTTCTCGCCGTTAACAATTTGCGTATAACGTTCCGCCGCAACCGCTTCGCATGTCCTTCAGGAGAACTCGCTTGGAACAGATCGCTTACGTCAACGGTTCGTTCGTGCCCCTTACGGAAGCCAAGGTCTCGATTCTCGACCGTGGATTCCTGTTTGCCGATGGCATCTACGAGGTCGCCGCGGTGCTGGACGGCAAGCTGATCGACAACGCCTCGCATTTGGCGCGGCTCGAACGCTCGGTCGGCGAGATCGCGCTGGAATTGCCGGAAACCACGGCGCGGATTCAGGAAATCCAGAAGGAGCTGGTGGCGCGTAATAATCTCGTCAACGGCATGGTATATCTGGAAGTGACGCGCGGCGCCGACACCGGTCGCGATTTTGCCTTTCCCAAGGACGTCAAGCCGACACTGATCATGTTCACGTCGGTCAAGGATATCGTCAATGCGCCGTCGGCCAGGACCGGCATCAGCGTGATCACGGTGCCCGATCTGCGCTGGACCCGGCGCGACATCAAGAGCGTGGCGCTATTGGCGCAGGTTCTTGCAAAGCAGGCCGCGGCGGAAGCGAAGGCCGGCGAAGCCTGGATGATCGAGGACGGCAAGGTCACCGAAGGCGGATCGTCATCGGCTTTCATCCTGACCCAGGACGACGTGCTGGTGACGCGGCAGAACGGCAGTGCGATCTTGCCGGGCTGCACCCGCAAGGCCGTGGTCACGCTTGCCGAAGAACGTCAGCTCCGCATCGAAGAGCGTCCGTTTTCGGTCGAGGAGGCGCTCGCCGCGAAGGAAGCCTTTATCACCAGCGCCACCGTGTTCGTGCAGGCGGTGGTGTCGATCGACGGCAAGATCGTGGCCAATGGCAAGCCCGGTCCGATGACCAACCGGCTGCGCGAAATCTATGTCGAGTTCGCCAAGGCGACGGCGGTGTAGGGGCGTAACTCGGTCGGGTGACGCTTACGCCACCGCCGCCTTCGCCTTCACCGGGTGCACGGCGCGGAAGCTGATGGCGACCCGGTTCCAGGCATTGATGGCCCCGATCAGCATGGTCAAATTGACCGTTTCCGCTTCCGAGAAGTGGGCGCGGACGTCCTCATAGAGATCATCGGGGGCATGGGTTTCAGCGATCAGCGTGACCGCCTCGGTCCACGCCAATGCGGCGCGTTCGCGGTCGGTGTAGAGCGGGGATTCACGCCAGGCGTTAAGTAAATAAAGGCGCTGCTCGGTCTCGCCCTGCTTGCGGGCGTCCTGGGTATGCATGTTGATGCAAAAGGCGCAGCCGTTGATCTGGGAGGCCCGGGTCTTGACGAGTTCGATCAGCGATTTTTCGAGGCCGGAGGCCTGGATCTGGGCTTCGAGTGCGGTGAGCGCTTTGATGGTGTCGGGTGCGGCCTGGTAGAAGTTCATCCGGGGTTTCATGGTCGTTCTCCTTCTGTCTGGGGTTGAGTGGATCATCCTAGTGCGCGCCGCCACTTTCAAGGTGGTCAGGCTTCTTCAGCAGCAGGGCAGCCATGAGTGCGACGATTAGCGCGACGCCGAGCAGATAGAAGGTGTCGCTGAAGGCCAGGATGTAAGCCTGCTTCTGGATCACCTTGCCGATCGCAACCGCCGCACGATGGGCTGCCTCCGCATGATCGGCTACGCCATGGTTCATGAAATATTGCGTCAGCTGCTCGATCCGCGTGCGCGTCGCCTGTTCCAGCAGGGAAACCGACTGCGTCAGCACGTTGGAGTGATATTGTTCGCGCTTGGTCAGGAACGTCTGCAGCATGGCGATGCCGACGGCGCCGCCGAGATTCCGCATCATGTTGAACAGTCCCGACGCCGAGCCGGCATTTTCCGCCTCAATGCCTGCGGTTGCGACCGCCGAGAGCGGCGCGAACACCAGCGCCTGGCCGATAGCGCGGACGACGTTGGGCCAGAATAGCTGATCGGCGGCGTAATTCGTGGTCATGAAGATGTTCATGAAGTTGGAGGCCGCGAACAGCACGAAACCGACGCCGATGATGAGGCGCGCATCGAACCGCTTCATCAATTGCGGCACCAGCGGGATCAGGAACAATTGCGGCAGGCCGGTCCATGCCAGCACCATGCCGATCTGCTCGGCATTGTAGCCCTGGATCCGCGACAGATAGACCGGCAGGACGTAGACCGAGCCGTACAGCGCGACGCCGAGCAGGAAATTCGCCAGGATGCCGAAGCCGAAATTGCGCCGGACCAGCAGCCGCAGGTTCAACAGCGGCTTCTTCGTCGTCAGCTCGATCCAAAGGAACGCGGCCAGCGCAAGGGCGGCGATGACCGACAGCTTGACGATGAAGGGCGATCCGAACCAGTCATCCTTGTTGCCTTCCTCCAGCACGGTCTGCAGCGCGGAGAGGCCGATCGCCATGGTGACGATGCCGGACCAGTCGCCCTCGCGCAGCAGCGACAGCTTCATCGGCTTTGCTTCCAGCGAGAAGTACAGCATGCCGATCATGATCGCGCCCGGCACGAGATTGACGTAGAAGATATATTCCCAACCCCAATTCTCGGTGAGATAGCCGCCGATGGTCGGACCGATCGCCGGCGCGAAGGTCGCCGACAAGGCAAACAGCGCCAGCCCGACCGGCTGCTTCGCCTTTGGCAGCAGCGTGATGATCAGCGTGAACGCCATCGGGATCAGCACGCCGCCGGTGAAGCCTTGTACCGCGCGCAGCACGATCATTTGCGGCAGGTCCTGCGCAAAGGCGCAGGCGACCGAGAGCGTGAGAAACAGGACCGCGTTGGTCAGGAGATAGATCCGGATCGAGAACACCTGCGCGAGCCAGCCGCTCAGGGGGATCACCACGATCTCCGCGATCAGATACGAGGTCGAGATCCAGCCGCCATCGTCGATGCCGGCGCCGATCGCGCCCTGGATGTCGGCCAGCGAGGCGTTGACGATCTGGATGTTGAGCACCGCCATGAAGGCGCCAAGCGTGGCGCCGAACACCGCAATCCAGGTCTTTGTGGAAACCGCCGGAGTTGTTGGCGCGGCGGGGCGGGACTGGGCGCGGTCGGTACCGGCAGATACCGCAATGGAGATCGTGGGCTGAAGTGCGGTCATGTGGCTCTCCTCTTGCTGGCAGAGGCAGGATGCATTGAGCGGCTTGTTTCGATAATCAGGGAAAAAGCGGAAGGATTGTCCGTCCGGGATTGATAATGCTCAGCCGGAGTCCCTAGCCGCCGTTTGGACGGACCAGGGCTGCATCGGATGCCAGCCGCGCCTTGCTCTCGCGTTCGGCCACGACCGTGGCCTTGGTGTTGACGACAGGCTCTGCCGACATGCCCGGCCGCAGCAGCCCCCTCAGGCTGTGATCGTCGAGCACGATCTTCACGGGCACGCGCTGCACGATCTTGGTGAAATTGCCGGTGGCGTTGTCGGGCGGCAGCAGCGCGAATTCGAGACCGCTGGCCGGCGACAGGCTGTCGACATGCCCCTTCAGCGTCGTGCCGTGAAAACTGTCGATCCGGACTTCAACCGGCTGGCCGTTGCGCACATGGGTGAGCTGGGTCTCCTTGAAGTTCGCGACCACATAGACCGCATCCAGCGGCACCACCGCCATCAGCTGGGTGCCGGCCTGCACGAACTGTCCGACCCGCAGCGTCCGCGCGCCGACCGTTCCGTCAACAGGCGCGGATATCTTGGTGTAGGACAGGTTCAGCGCGGCCTGTTGCTCCACGGCGCGGCGTGCGATCGAGCTGCGCCACGGCCTTGGCCCGTTCTGTGGTGAGAACATCGACCTTCCTCTCGGCCGCCTGCAGGCCTGACTTGCCGTGCTGCAACTGGGCGGTCTTCTCGCGCAGCGCCGCGTCGGTCTGCTGCGCCCGCTGAATGGTGCCGGAGCCGGACTTCATCAAGTCGTCGTAACGGGCCTGCTCTTCCTGCGCGAATTTCAGCGTGGCTTCGGCCGCAGTGACGTCGGCGGTCTGCTGTTCGATCACCGGCTGCTGCAAGGCGATCTGGGCATCGAGGTTGCGCACCGCGGCTTCGGCGGCCGCGACATCGGCATGGGCCTGATCGAGCGCCGCCCTGAAATCGCGATCGTCGATCCGCGCCAGCAATTGTCCGGCCTTGACCGGCTGATTGTCGCCGACCAGCACCTGCGCGATGTAGCCGGAGATCCTCGGCGAAATGATCGTGGAATCGGCCTTCACATAGGCGTCGTCGGTCGATTCCAGATATCGTCCGGTGGTCCAGTAGCCATGGCCGTAATAGGCGCCCGCGGCGGTACCGGCCAGCAAGGCCAGCGCCAGGGCGATCCGCCGCAGCTTGCCGCGGGACCCGGCTGCGAGCTTGCGTTTGCTATTTTCGTCAGTGATTTCTGTAGCTTGCTGAAAGCTCTCAGTGCGGGGCATCTCGCTCATGACTCACTCCCAGGGGTTTTCGACGGTGTTCGTTCGCTTCAGCCTCAATATGGACCTTTACGTCCTGGATGATAATTTGTTGAAATCCGGAAGGATCATCCACCCTGAGTGGATAATCGGAGGCGACGATGGACCGGCTGACCAGTCTGACGGCCTTTGTGCGGGTGGTGGATAGCGGCGGGTTTTCAGCCGCCGGCCGCCGGCTCAACATGTCGACGACGATGGTGAGCAACCATGTCCAGTCGCTCGAAGACCGGCTCGGCGCGCGGCTGCTTCAGCGCACCACGCGCAAGGTCAGCCTCACCGAGGTCGGCAAGGCCTATTACGACCGCTGCGTTCAGATCCTTGCCGACATCGAACAGGCCGACGACATCGCCGGCGCCCAGCAATCGACGCCGCGCGGCACGCTGCGCATCTATACCGCCACCCATATCGTCCAGTACGTTTCGCCCGTCGTCGCCGAATTTCTCGCCGCCTATCCCGAAGTGAAGGTCGACCTGGCGATGGGAGAGCGCGCCATCGACATGATCGACGAGGGATTCGACGTCGCGATCCGGCTGACGCCGCCGCCCGATTCGAGCCTGATCGTCCGCAGCCTCGCCACCTGGCGGCACGTGCTGTGCTGTTCGCATGGCTATCTCGAAAAGCACGGACGGCCGCAAGCATTGGCCGAACTCGCAGACCATAATTGCATTCGCCACGTGAACTATCCCTATGACGAGTGGCGCTTCGTTGACCGCAAGGGCGAGCCGGCTTCGGTGCGGGTTTCGGGCAATCTGACGTCCAACAGCGGCGAGACGTTACGGATGGTCGCGCTGCAGGACGGTGGCATTTTTCTCGCCGCCGGCTTTCTGGTGCACGACGATCTCGAATCGGGGCGCCTGGTGCGCCTGTTGCCGGAATATCGACCGGTCGAGTTTTCGATGAATGCCGTCTATCCGCATCGTCATCATCTCTCGGCCAAGGTGCGAATTTTTATCGACATGCTTGCCCATCACAGCGCCGAGCAGCAGAAGCTGATCAATCCGTATTCGTGATGATGATCACTGTCGTTGCGCAATGACGGGGGCTGCTTTGCGCGTACCCGCTATCAGGATCGGCGTCTGGTGATACAATAAGGTCCGTGCAATAAAATGGGGAGCCGGCGGATGGTTCCGCGCAAGTCGGCGTCATTGATTGGCTGCCCGACGCGGCTTGCCGTAATCATCGCTTTCGCCTTCGCTTTTGCCTTCACCCTCGCTTTGGCAATTTCTCCATCATCAGCCGCCGATTTCGGGCCGCCGCCGAATGCGGTGCTCTCGCTCGAAAAGCTTTCGCGAATCGACGATTTCATCAACGGCCAAATTGCCAAGGGAGCAATTCCCGGCGCCATCCTCCTGATCCAGCGCCACGGCAAGCCGGTCTATTTCAAGAGTTTCGGCAAGCGTGATCTCGATGCCGGTATAGCGATGACGCCGGAGGCGATCTTTCCGCTGCATTCGGTGACAAAGACCGTTACCAGCTTCGCCGCAATGATGCTGGTCGATCGCGGCAAGATCGCGCTCGATGATCCCGTCAGCAAATACATTCCGTCATTCGCCGGCATGAAAGTCGGCGTCGAGCGCAAGGATGCTTCGGGAAAGGCGGTGCTTGACCTCGTTCCGCCGCGCCGGCCGGTAACGATCGAGGATTTGCTGCTGCATACCTCCGGGATCACCTACGGTTTTTACGGCGAGGGTCTGGTCAAGGCCGCCTATGACGGGATCTATCTCGGCGATTTCGACAATGCCGGCTTTGCCGAGCGGATCGCAAAAGTGCCGCTGGCGGAGCAACCGCGCACGCTGTGGGATTATGGGCACTCGATCGACATTCTCGGCCGCGTCATCGAGGTCGCGTCCGGCCAGTCGCTTTATCAATTCGAGAAGCAGAATCTGTTCGATCCGCTCGGGATGACCACTACGAAATTCTTCCTCACCGATCCGGCTGAACGTGCGCGCTACGCCCGGTCGCTGGCGAAAGACCGGCACGTCGAGCGAAACTCGCTCGACGTCACGCGATGGGAATCCGGCGGCGGCGGGCTGGTCTCGACCATTTACGATATGGCGCGCTACGGCCAGATGCTGCTGAACGGCGGCGCGCTGGACGGCAAGACCTATCTCGGTCCGGCGACCTTTGCCGCCATGACCACCGATCACATCGGTCCGGGGTCCGGCGTCGCGCGCAACTATTTCTATTATCCCGGTGACGGTTTTGGCTTCGGCTACGGGTTTGGCGTCCGCACCGATCCGGGCAACGCGGTGCCGCCGCCGCCCGGCTCGCCCGGCGAGTTCAAATGGGACGGCGCTACCGGCGTCTACATCGTGGTCGATCGCGCCCAGGACATGTTCTTTGTCCTGATGCAAAATGCGCCGTCCGGCCGTCTGCACGTTCAGGTCAACGTCAAGCAGCTGGTTTACGACGCGTTCGAAAAATGATCGAGCGCGAACTCAGGGGTCTGTTTGTTTAACGCGTTGTCGAGCCGGAACCGAATAGATGATGTGCAAGATCGAAGGAAACGATCGGACCGCCATGATGTCTGAACGCAGCGTCGCGTTCGACCGTGCGCGCACCTTCATCACGCTGCTGGTGGTGATCCACCATTCCGTCGTCAACTTCACCTATTTCGGCAATGGCGACAGGATGCGCTGGCTCGGATTCGACGCGATCGTGCTGTTCAACGACAGTTTCTTCATGGCCTTCATGTTCCTGATATCAGGACTGTTCGTTCATGACAGCCTTACGCGCTGGGGAGCGGCAGGCTATCTGCGAAAGCGCGCCTGGCGACTCGGGGTGCCGCTATTGATCTCGATCTTCATCTTGATACCAATCGCCTATTATGCGTCGTTCCTGCGTTATCATATGCCCGGCACGACGGACTTCAATTTCTTTCACTACTGGTGGCGTACGATCACGGTCGGGCCGTGGCCGTCCGGACAGTCGTGGTTTCTGTGGGTGCTGCTCGCATTCGATGTCATCGCGGCAGCGGTCTGGTGGATGGCGCCCGGTATCCTGCGGGCGTTTGGACGGCTGGTCTTTGCCTTGCGCGAGCGGCCGGTGACGGCCTTTGTCGCGTTCGCGATCGTCTCTGTCGTGTCCTACCTGCCGATGCATCTGGCGTTTGGCGATGGCGCCTGGTTCGAGCCGGGCCATTATCCGTTTCCGATCCAGACCAGCCGCATCCTGCTTTATCCGGCTTACTTCTTCACCGGCGTCGCTATCGGCGTGGTCGGTCTGCGCGCCGGAATCCTGGCGGAGAACGGCGAAATCGCGAAACGCTGGCTGGTCTGGCTTGCCATTGCCGTGCTGTTCTTTGGCGTGATGCTGCTGCTGATCTATGCCCACCATAACTGGATAGCGAATTTCGCGTCTCCGCCGTTGTGGTGGCGAACCGCGTACGGTCTTACTTTCGCGATGTTCAGCGCCGCGATGGCGTTTACGGTGCCGGCGACGTCGTTGCGGCTGTCAGGGTCCAGCCTGCGTTTTCTCGATGCGATGCAGCCGCAGGCTTACGGCATCTATCTCCTGCACTACGTCTTCATCATCTGGCTGCAATATGTCGTCTACGATCCCGCATTCCCCGCAGCCATCAAGGCCGCGATCGTGTTCACCGGTACGCTTGCGGGGAGCTGGACGCTCACCGTGCTGCTGCGCAAGATTCCGTTCGTGGCGCGGATGATTTGATTTCCGGCGCCCCCGAACGGCTTATTCGTCATTGCGATGACAACAGCGATAGCTACGGTTTCAGCAACAGCTTCTGCACCCGCCAGTTCAACAACTCCGCCACATACAGCACATTCTCCGACGGGCACGCCATGGCGTGGATCCAGCCGAACTGCTTTAGCTGCTTGCCGGATTGGCCGAGCACGCCGAGCAACTTGCCGTCGAGGCTGAGCTTGTAGATGCGGCCGGGCCAGGCGTCGGAGCTATACAGCACCTGGTTCGGCGGCGGGGTGATGCACAGCGACCAGGGTGAACCCGGATAGAAGGTGCCGCCGGCCATCATCGCCTCATCCGGTATCTTGCCGATCGCCGGCTTTGCGCCCGGTGGCACCGGCACGTCGATGGCGATCTGGCGCAGGAATTTTCCCTCGCCGTCGAACACCTGAATCCGGTGATTGCCGCGATCGGCGACATAGACATTGCCGTTGGCGTCGGAGGCAATCGAATGCGGGGTATTGAACTGGCCGGGCTCCTTGCCGCGGTCGCCCCATGATTTCAGCCAGTTGCCGTCCTTGTCCACCTTCGCCACGCGCGAATTGATATAGCCGTCGCTGATAAAGGTGTTGCCGGCCTTGTCCCAGGTCACATCGGTGACCTGGCGAAACCTGCCGTCCTCCGCCGGCAGCGGCGGCTTGGGATGCTTGAGGGGGGCGGTGTCTTCGTCGGAAGCCTCCTGCTTGCGGCCGAACACCATCAGGACGCGGCCCTCGGGATCGAACTTGATCACCATGTCGGAGCCCTTGTCGGTCACCCAGATATTGTCCTGGGGATCGACCTTGACCGTATGTCCAAAGGACCACGCGTACAGGTTCTTGCCGATTTCGCGGATGAACTTGCCCTGGGCGTCGAATTCGAGCAGTTGGGTGGCGGCGGCGGCATAGGCGGGCCCGGTGGTGTTGCCGCGCGACAATACGAAAACATGCCCCTTGGAATTGACGGATACTCCCGACGCTTCGCCGAAATACATGTTGGACGGCAGCTTCAGCGGATTGGGGACCGAGTCGAAATTGATGTTGGGGACCGCTTGTTGCGCGAACGCCAACGGCGCGATCAACAGCATCAGTCCGGCCAGCCAGTGCCTCATAATTATCCTCCCGGGATTTATTTCTTTTGTTGGCGGCGCGGATGCTAGTCGATGACTGCTGCCGCTGCACGCGCCTGCGAAGTCATGACCGCTCGTCATCAAACGCATAGCGTTTGCCGGGAAGGCATGGTTTGCTGGCGCTTCCTCTCTCGCCCAAGCGACGCATATGCCGGCCCGACACCACACGAAGAAGTTATCGGTTCTGTTCGCGCTTGCAGCATACATGCTGCTGTCGGCGCTTCCCGGCGCTCCCGCTTGGGCTGGTTATCCCGACCGGATCATCAAGATCGTCGTGCCGTTTGCGCCGGGCGGCGGCACCGATGTGGTGGCGCGGACGCTGGCGCAGGAGATGGCGAAGGATCTCGGCGCAACCGTCATTATCGAGAACAAGCCGGGGGCGGGGACCATCATCGGTACGCAGGCCGTCGCGACCAGCGCGCCGGATGGCTATACGCTGTTGATGGGGACCTTCGCCAATGCCGTCAATCCCAGCCTGAACGCCAAACTGCCGTATGACGCGCACAATGATTTTGCCGCGGTGGCGCTGGTGGCGCGGTCCTTCAATATCGTCGTCGTCAATCCGGCGTCTGCGATCAAATCGATCGCGGATTTGATCGCCGCGGCCAGGGCCGCGCCGGAAAAGCTCTCCTATGGCACCTATGGCACCGGCACCTCGGCGCACCTGGCGGGTGAATTGTTCAAGCACATGGCCAAGGTCAATCTGACGACGGTGCCCTACAAGGGCGCCGCGCCCGCCATCACCGACCTGATCGGCGGCCAGATTCAGGTGATTTTCACGACGGTGGCGAGCTGCGCGTCGCTGGTCGAAGCCGGGCAATTGCGTGCAATCGCGGTGACGTCGGCGGAACGCTCGCCGGCGTTCCCGCAATTGCCCACGGTGTCGGAGGCTGGTGTTCCCGGCTACGCGGCCGAAGCCTGGTATGGCCTGTACGCACCCGCCCGGACGCCGCCTGATATCATCGACCGCCTCAATAAATCGGCCGCGAAAGCCGTGCAATCGGAAGGCCTTCAAGAAACTCGGCGCGAACGAGGGCCTCGTGATGGTGGCAGAGCCGCCTGCGGCGCTGGACCGATATTTTCGCGGCGAGGAAGATCGCTGGCGCCAGGTGATCAGGGACGCCGGGATCAAGATCGAGTAGGGAATATTTTGATCCTCACGGGGTTCAGGGGACGGAGCAGCCTTCGCTCGCGATGGCGCGCCATCAACGAAATATAATGTCAGGGAGATGACCATGTCAGGCATGGCACGACGCTTACTTATTGCCGCAAGCCTTGTTTCCGTCAGCATGGCGTTGCCGGCATCGGCGCAGGAAGCCGTCCGCATCCGCGGCACGGTCGAACGGATCGAAGGCCCGGTCTATGTGGTCAAGAACCGCGACGGCAGCGAGGTGAAGCTGACGCTGACCGACAATCCGCTGTTTGTCGTGATCGTCCCGTCAAAAATGACCGATATCAAGCCGGGCATGTTCGTCGGCTCCGCCGGCATGATGCAGGAAGACGGCGCCCAGAAGGCCATCGAGGTCCACATTTTCCCGGAATCGATGCGTGGCACCGGCGAAGGCCATTACGACTGGGACCTGATGCCGAAGAGCAAGATGACGAATGCCAATGTCGAGCAGGCCGTGACCGGCGTTAATGGGCAGACCTTGTCGGTCAAATACAAGGACGGCGAGAAGAAGTTGCTCGTCACGCCCGAGACCGTCGTGGTGACCTACGAAATGGGCAAAAAGGAAGAGGTGCAGCCCGGCACCAAGATTTTCGTCGCCGCTGCCAAGAAGCAGCCGGACGGAACGGTGCAGGCGCCGCGCATCACCTATGGCCGAAACGGCCAAGCGCCGGCGTTTTGAGTAATTGTGCCGCCCAATTTCGAGAGAAGCTGCCTGAACCACAAACATCCATCGGAGGATATCTTGCGTAACATCGTATCAATGACATTGGCCGCTTGTGCCATCGCTGTAATCAGTTCGCCGGTTTCGGCGCAAACGCCGGCCGCCGCGCCGGCTGCACCGCCGGCGCAACCGTCCGCGGGCGGAACGCCAGACGTGATGCCGTTTGATATTCCCTATGGGGTATCGATCGGCCTCGAACGGGCCAAGCAGGCGATGGCCGCCGCCGAAGCCGAGGCCAAGAAGCGGAACTGGAAGATGAACATTGCCGTGGTCGATACCAATGGCGAACTCGTTCATTTCTCGCGCATGGAAGGCGCCCAGATTGCATCGGGCAATATCTCGATCGGCAAGGCCCGCACCGCGGCGCGCTTCCGCCGCGAGTCCCGCCTGTTCTACAACGCCTTTGAGACCGGCCATGGCTACGTCTCGACGCTCGATCCTACCCTGGTTGCGAGCCCCGGCGGGTTTCCGCTGGTCGAAGGCGGAAAACTGATCGGCGCGATCGGTTGCAGCGGCGGTACCGGCGATCAGGACGCGGCCATCTGCAAGGTCGGCGCTGAAACCGTTAAATAACGCGCCTCGCCGGAAATCCGGCACTAACGCCGGCGCTGCCACGGAATCCGTGTGCAGCGCCGGCGCTTTTGTAATTGGCTTTAGTACTTGGTTTTAGTGTTTGGCTTTTGCACGCCCGCTACGCCGGTGGCCACCGCATTGCAGCAAAGCCAAATCGGATTGGCGACGCAACAATTCGCTCCCTAAATCGTTCCAGTATGGGAACGCCGGGGGAAGACGCCGGCGCAAGGCTGGAGTCCGCCGATGTGGATCCTGTTGCTGCTGCCGTTTATCGGTTTGCTGTGGGTGCCCTTCTATAATTTCGTCGAGCCCTCGCTGTTCGGCTTTCCCTTTTTCTACTGGTATCAGCTCGCATGGGTGCCGATCAGCTCGTTGCTGATCTGGCTGGTCTATCGCAGCCGTACGCCTGACGAAACACCCTGAGGAGTGCATCGTCATGAGCGATCAGATCCAATGGGTTGAGCTCGCCGTCTTCATCTTTTTCTTCGCGCTCGTCACCGTGATGGGATTTTTTGCCGCGCGCTGGAAAGCAGGTCCGGTCAACGAACATCTCGACGAATGGGGTCTCGGCGGACGGCAGTTCGGTACCTGGATCACCTGGTTTCTGGTCGGCGGCGATTTCTACACCGCCTATACCGTGATCGCGGTACCGGCGCTGGTCTACGCGGTCGGCGCATACGGCTTCTTCGCGTTGCCTTACACCATCATCGTCTATCCCTTCGTGTTCGCGGTCATGCCGGTGCTGTGGAAGCATGCGCATGCCAACGGCCATGTCACTGCGGCCGATGTGGTGCAGGGCAATTACAATTCGCATGGCCTTGAACTCGCGGTTGCGATCACCGGCATGGTCGCGACCATGCCCTATATCGCGCTGCAACTGATCGGCATGGGCGTCGTGATCAAGGCGATGGGCCTGACCGGCGAACTGCCGATCGTCGCCGCCTTCATCATCCTCGCGCTCTACACCTATAGCTCGGGCCTGCGCGCGCCGGCGCTGATCGCCTTCGTCAAGGACATCATGATCTATATCGTGGTGCTGGTGGCTGTCGTCGTGGTGCCCGCAAAACTCGGCGGTTACGGCGCGGTGTTCGCCGCCGCCAACGATGCCTTCACCGCCAAGGGCGGCGCGACCGGTCTCATCCTGAAGCCGACGCAGATGCTGGCCTACGCGACGCTGGCGCTTGGCTCCGCGCTCGCGGCTTTCATGTATCCGCACACGCTGACCGGCATCTTCGCATCGAAATCCGCCGAGACCATCCGCAAGAACGCGATCCTGTTGCCGGCCTATACGCTGCTGCTCGGCCTGATCGCGCTGCTCGGCTACATGGCCCATGCCGCCCATATCAAGGTGGCGACGCCGAACGACGTGGTGCCGGCGCTGTTCCAGGCGCTCTTCCCGTCATGGTTCGCGGGCTTTGCGTTTTCGGCGATCGCCATCGGCGCGCTGGTGCCGGCGGCGGTGATGAGCATCGGCGCCGCCAATTTGTTTACCCGCAATGTCTGGAAATCCTACGTCAATCCTGACATCAGCCATGCCGGGGAAGCGTCGGTGGCCAAGATCGCGTCGCTGGTCGTGAAGGTCGGCGCGCTCGCCTTCATCCTGTTCCTGCCGACGCAATATGCGCTCGATCTGCAATTGCTCGGCGGCTTGTGGATATTGCAGACGTTTCCGGCGCTGGTGTTCGGGCTGTTCACACGCTGGTTCCGCGCCGAAGGCCTGCTGCTCGGTTGGGCGGTCGGCATCGGCTGGGGATCGTGGACCGCGTGGAACAACGGCCTGAAACCGCTTGCGAGCATCGATCTCGGTGGCGCGAGCTACGTGTTCTATGTCGGGCTTGGCGCGCTGATCCTCAACATTGCGGTTGCCGCGGTCGCGACCGTCATTGTCGGGATGGTTTCGCCGAAGCGCAGTGGCGCTACTGCTCGATCCTGATATTTGCGGTCTTGGCGACTTCGCCCCAGCGCGCGATGTCGGCCGCCAAAATCGCGGCAAATTCTTCCGACGAGTTGCCGATCGCCTCGATGCCGAGCGGCTTGAGGCGGGTGATGACGTCAGGCAATTTCGCACTCCGCATGAATTCGCCCTCGAGTTTTTTTACGATCGCAGGCGGCGTGCCCTTGGGCACGAAGATGCCGCTCCACAACACCGCATCGACGTCGGCGCCGGCCTCCTTCAGCGTCGGTACGTCCGGCAAATCTTCCATCCGTTTGGGAGCCGCGACCGCCAACGCACGCACCGTGCCGCTCTTCACCTGGGGCAGCACCGGGCCTGCGTCCGCGATGGTCGTGGTCACCTGGGCCCCGACGACAGCAAGTACCAACTCATTGGCGCTCTTGTAGGGAATGACCTGCATCGGCGCGCCGGTCTTTTGCTTGAACAGTTCGGTCACCAGCTGGAACGAGGCGGATGAACTCGCATAGTTCATCTTTTCGGGATTGGCCTTGGCGTAAGTCACGAGCTCGGCCACCGACTTGATCGGCGAGGCCGCGTTGACGATCATGATCAACGGAAACGAGCCCAGCTCCGAAACCGCGACAAAGTCCTTGATCGCGTCATAGGGCAGCTTGGCGTAGACGGCGGGATTGATCGAGATGCCGCTGGCGCTCATCAGGAGCGTGTAGCCGTCGGGTGCGGATTTCGCGACATATTCGGTGGCGACGATCGCGCCGCCGCCCGGCTTGTTTTCGACGATGACGGGCTGGCCCAGGCTTTCCGACAATTTCTGCCCGAAAACGCGCGCGATGATGTCGTTGCCGCCGCCTGCCGCGAAACCGACGATGATATGGATCGGCTTGCTCGGGTATTTTGACGCATCCTCCTGCGCGAGCGCAGGCGCGGTGAGCGCCAGAAATCCAAAACCCAGAAATCGAACCCACGCGCCCGTCAGGAAATGCCGGCCTCGAATCGTCATGCGAACAGGTCCCCTCAAAATACATCATTCAGAGCCGCGTGACATGAATATGCAGGACGGCAGCCTTGCCGTCATCGAGCGCCGCGAACGCACGATCGATCGCGGCGGCAAGGCCGTCCGGCTCGGTGATGCATTCGCCATGGGCGCCGAACGCCTTTGCGACTTCCGAGAAATCCCGCCGGTCGCCCTGACGGCCCGACATCAGCCGCGACTGGAACTGATCGGTCTCGGCGGCAATGCCCTTCGGATAGACCCGCTGCACCGCGGATTTCACCGCCTGCCAGCCGCCATTGTCCAGCACCACGGTCAGGATAGGGATCTGATATTGCTGCGCCACCGCATAGACGCTGTCGGGTGAGGAGAAATGAAATCCGCCGTCGCCGATCACCTGTACGATGCGGCGGCCGGGTTGGGCGAGTTTCAGCCCCAGCGCCATGCCGCCGGAAAATCCAAGCCCGCCGCCGGCGAGGCCGACATAGCTGTTCGGTTTGGTGCGCGTGACGTGCTCCTGCAGGATCGGCCCATTGCGGATCGCCTCATTGAGTACGACGTCGTCCTGCGACAGCTTTGCGCTCAGCGTCGCGAACACAAAGGCCGGGTTCAGCGCGCCTGATACGCCCTTGTTGGCGCTGGCGGCCGCGCGGCGTTTTGCCGAGGCGTCGCGTGCAGCACTCCAGCTTGCGATGCGATCGGCAACGCGCTTGCGGTAACGATCGTCGGCGCGCGCTTCGACGGCCTCGAGCACCTGCTGCAGCACGGTGGCGCAATCGCCCTGGATGCGCATGTCGGTCGCAAATCCCCACATCGGAAAATCCGCCTTCAGCGGATCGATATCGATCTGGATCCATTTCATCGCATTCGCCCGCTTGGCATATTGCGGCACGAACGGCACGTCGGAATCGAGCAGCAGGCCGAGATCGGCGTCTTCAAGCAGCGGCAGGGGATCGGAGCCGGCGAAGCACGGCGAATCCTGGGGGATATTGAGGTCGATCGAATTGAACTCGGCAACACGGATTCCGGTCGCGCGCGCCAGACGATCAAGTGCTGCCACCGCTTCGGGCTTGCGGCCGAGATAGGCCGCGAACGCCACCGGGTTTTCCGCCGCCATCAAGGCTTTCGCGATCGCTTCTGCGCGAGCCGGTTCGACGCCGCCGGCGTGAACGCTGCCATAGCGCGCGGCCGGATAGGCCGGCATGGCGGCCTCGTCCCATTCTTCGGCCAGCGTCTCACGCGGCAGCATCATGTAGACGGGGCCGGGCGGGTCGCTCTGCGCAAAGGCGCCGGCGCGGGCCAGCGCTTCCTTCACCACGACGCCGGAGGGCAGCGAATACTCCCATTTGACATAGGGACGAACGATGCTCGCGATGTCGAAGGGGTCCTGAACGAAATGCACATAGGTGTCGCGCGAACCCGTCAACTCGCCATGCAGCGTGTGCGGCGCGCGGCCGGCGAACAGCATCACCGGCAGGCGGTAGCGAAACAAATTCTGGATCGCCATGCACGCATTTGCCGTGCCGGCATCGACATGCACGAGCACCGCCTGGGCGCGTCCGGTCGCCAGCGCGTAACCGCCGGCCATGTGCACCGCGACCACTTCATGCGGGCACAGGATCATTTCGGGATGGGGGCGGCCTTCCTTGTCCCAGCGCGCCATCTCCTCGATCAGCGAGACATGGTCGGTGCCGAGATTGGCGAAGATGTATTCGACCCCGAGATCGACCAGACCTTCGAGGAAATAATGCGCGGTGCTGTAGCGGCTCATGTCCTAGCGCTTCTCGGCGACGAATTTGTTGCGCAAGGTGCCGATGCCGGTGATATCGATCTCGACGACGTCGCCGGCTTTCAGGTCGGGTGAGGCGCCGTCGGTGCCCATCCAGATCACGTCGCCCGGCCATAGCGTGAAATATTTCGTCAGCTCGACGATGAACGGCACGATGCCGAAGATCATCTCATTGGTGTGGAAGCGGCCGGTCTCCTTGCCGTTCACCCGGATGACGGTTTCCATCTTGTCGAGGTCGACGTCGGTCTCGATCCAGGGTCCCATCGGCTTGAACGTATCGGCATTCTTGGCCCGCCACAGCCCGCGATCCGCCTTCTGCCAGGTGCGCTCGCTGACATCATTGCCGATGGTGTAGCCGAATACGCAGGACATCGCATTGGCTTCGGTGAGGTGCTTTGCCTTCTTGCCGATCACGACGGCCAGTTCGCCCTCGTAGTGGATTTTTTCGGTCGCGGTCGCCGGTATCACGACGTCTTCGTCATGCGCGATCAGCGCGTTCTGGGCGCGATAGCCGATTTCAGGCCGATCGGGCACGTTGGGCACCGTGCCGGCCTTGTCGGCGGCTTCCTTCAGATGCTTGAGGTAATTGAGGCCGACGCAATAGAAAGTGCGCGGGATCAGCGGCAGTTCGATCTTCACGTCCTTCAGCGCGTGGGATTGCGGCGTGCGCTGCCACTCGCCGAAGGGATCGCCGCTGACGGCGATCACCTTGTCGCCCTCGACGATGCCCCAGGAGGTCTTGCCGGCGGCGGTGAATGTGAGCCAACGCATGAATTGTCCTTTTTGTTGTTTTTATTCGGCTTGTTCTTATTCGACTTTGCTCTTATTCGGCGGCGGCCTGCGGACGGGTTTTCCAGGCGCCGGCGGCGGGACGCCGCAAGCCGAGATTTTCACGCAGCGTCTTGCCGGTGTAATCCTTGTGGAACAGGCCGCGGCGCTGCAGTTCCGGCACGACGTGCTTGACGAAGTCGGCATAGGAGCCGGGCACATAGGTTGCCGCGATGACAAAGCCGTCGCAACCGCGGCCGACAAACATCTCCTCCAATTTGTCGGCCATTTCCTTCGGCCCGCCGACGATGGCGTCCTGGGTCTGGCCGCGGCCGGAGAAGGTAATGAAATCGCGTGTGCTCGGATTGGTCTTGCCTGACGTCTTCAGCACGCCATCGCGAATGCCGAGCATGCCTTGCATGCCCTGCAGTTCCTCGGTCGTCAACGGTTCGTCGATGCCCTTGGCGGCGAAATCGAAATTCAGTCCCTCCGCCAATAGCGACAGCGCATCGATTTCGAGCGGCAGCTTGCCGATCAGCGCCATCTTGTCCTCGGCTTCCGATTTGGTCGCGCCGCAGACCGGCGTGATCAGATTGCAGAGGAACATCTGGTCGGGATCGCGGCCGGCTTTCGCGGCCTCGTTCTTGATCGCCTCATAGCCCTGTTTGGCGTTCGCCAGATTGCGTGCCGCGGTGAAAATCACTTCGCCCCAACGCCCGGCAAAACGCTGGCCGCGACCGCTGGCGCCGGCCTGGATGACGACGGGATGGCCCTGTTGCGAACGTGGCACGGTGAAGGGCCCGCGCGACTTGAAGAATTCGCCCTTGTGATCGAGACGTTTCACCTTGGTCGGATCGGCGAAAATTCCGCTCTTCTTGTCGATGATCAGCGAGCCGTCTTCCCAGGAATCCCAGTGGCCGAGCACGACTTCCATGAATTCGTCGGCGCGGTCGTAGCGCAAATCGTGTTCGAGATGCGCGTCTTTGCCCATGTTGAGCGCTTCGCCGTCATTCACCGACGTGACGACGTTCCAGGCCGCGCGGCCATTGGTCATCAGATCGAGGGTGGCGAAACGGCGCGCCACGTCGAATGGCTCGTAATAGGTGGTCGAGCAGGTCGAGGCGAGGCCGAGTTTTTCGGTGACCATGCCCATCGTGGTCAGCACCACGATCGGGTCCATCTTCACGCAGCGGATGCCGTATTCGACGGTATGGGCGTGGTCGCTGCCATAGCGATCCGGCATCGCCAGGCGGTCGTCGAAGAACGCCATATGGAATTTGCCGGCCTCGAGGATACGGGCAATCTCCTGATAGTAATCCGCCGACATCGAATCGTCGCGCGATTCCGGATGCCGCCAGGAGCTCGGCAAATTGGTGCAGTTCTGCGCCTGCAGGAATCCGACCATCGCCATTTGCCGTGTCATGTCGTTCTCCCTGTATCGGCCGAGCGAGGTATCACGCGAGATCGAGCTCGGAGGCAAGTTTGTACTCGCCGGCGAGCGCTTTCAATTTGTCCCAGGTGGCATCCTCGATTTCGATGCCGGACACCTTACGCTGCTGCTCGCGGATATGTTCGACCTCGCCCGGATAAAATACACCGGCGGAGCCTTCGGACGGCGGCGTTTCCTTCAGATAGCGCGCAAATTCAGCGACTTCCTTCTTGAAATCCTTCAGCGGACGGAAAGCCTGGACGTTGAATACGGCCATGAAGCATCCGTCATTGTGGCGGCCGGTCGGCTCGACGCCGAAGCCAAGTCCGGTGAGCAGGCCGCACAGCACTTCGACCATCGCGGCCAATCCGCTGCCCTTGTAGCCTTCGGTGCCGCCGAGCGGCAGCAGCGCGCCGCCCTTGCGGTATTGCTTGGGGTCGGTCGTATGCCGCCCTTCGCTGTCGACGATCCAGCCGGTCGGGATGTCTTCGCCGCGTGAGACGGCGAGCGCAATCTTGCCCGCGGCGACCGCCGATGTCGCCATATCCAGATAGAACGGCGCCTCGAGATCGGAAGGCACGGCAATCGAAATCGGGTTGGTGCCGAGCCGGGCCTCGCGGCCGCCGAACGGCGCCACGATCTTGGGCGAACGGCCGGAATCGGCGGTCGCAATGCCGATCATGCCTTCCTGGATGGCCATCAAGGGATAGGCGGCGAGACGGCCGACATGGCTTTGGCGAAATACCGTGCAGGCGGCGACATTGGCGGTCTTCGCCTTTTCGATCGTCAGCGCCATCGCCTTGGCGTTGACGTGGAAGCCGAAACCCCAATGGCCGTCGATCACGGTCGTGGTCGGCGATTCCTGCACGATGGTCCATTTTGCGCCGGGCACGATATGGCCGGCCTTGATGCGGTCGATATAGGTCGGAATGGCGATGATGCCGTGCGAGTCATGGCCGGCGAGATTGGCGTTAACGCAGCCGACGGCCACGGCACCGGCCTCCTCATCCGACGCGCCGGCAGCCCTCAGCAGCGCCGCGCCGATGCGCGTAAGACGGTCGGCCTGGACGATCGGCATGGGATTTCCTTAATCGAAGCGCCCGCGTGTGGGTGCGGGTCTTGTTGTTGTCGCTGATATCATGGTCTCAAAGCGGCGGCATCAGAGCAAGGGCAGAATGTCCTGATAGCCATGCCGCCGGCTCGGTCTTGCGCCCTCGGATTTCATCGTGCGGAATTGGGCATTGCCCCGGCCGGACGTCGCCCGGCCGGCGTCGCTGCTGTCATAGCTGATAAAGGGTGAACGGAACCGTAGTTCTTCGGAGGGCCGCCCCCGTTTTTGGTCCGGCATTTACTCTGAATCGCAACTCCCGGCCGCCAATAACGTCCGTTTAGGCGTCTCCCACGCATAAACTGCGGCGGGAGCAGCCCGTATTGTCCGCTGGGGAGCCAGGACTTTGGAGACCAATATCGCGCGTACGTTCGCGGCGTTGAATGCCACCAACGAAGCAATCCTGTACGCAAAATCACCCGAAGAGCTGTACGAGAAGATCTGCGAAGCCGCTTTTTCCGGCGGAGACTTCCTGGCATCGGCGATCTTTTTGCTGGAGGCCGAGACCGGCCTGCTGCGGTTTGCCGCCGGCTTCGGCGAAGACATCGCACGGCTGCGCAGCATCAACATCTCGATCATGGCCAATACGCCCGAGGGATCCGGGGTTTGCGGGCAAGCCTTTCGCGACCAGAGGGTATCCATCAGCAATGATTTCCTGAACGACGCGCGTTCGTTGCCCTGGCGCCAGGGTGTCGCCGCCGGAAATGTCGGCGCCGCGGCGGCGCTGCCGCTGATCCGCAATGGCCACAGCGTCGGCGTTTTCCTCGTCACACGGCGCGACGCCGGATCGATCAACGCCCAGATCGTCTCGATGCTCGAGCGCGTTTCGGCGAACGTCTCCTTTGCGCTCGACAATTTCGATCATGAGGCGGAGCGCAAGAACGGCGAGCGGGCGATGCGCCGGCTGAACCGGATGTTCGGCGCCATCACGGCGACAAACGAAGCAATTCTTCGCGCCAAGACCGAGCAGGACCTTTATCAGCGCGTTTGCGACGCCATGGTTCACAGCGGGAAATCCATCGCCACGATGGCCTTGCTTGCGGAGCCGGGCTCGATCTGGCTGAAACCGGTGGCCGGGACGGGTGAAATTGTCGAGCAACTCGCGGGCATGCGATTCTCCAGCGACCCGGACAAAGCCCATGGCAGTGGCGTTTGCGGCCACGCGTTCCGGACGCAGAAGCCTTGCATCAACAACGATATCCTTAGCTCAGCGCAGGGGCAGCTGTGGCAGCCGTCCGGACGCGAAGTCGGTACTGTCGCTTGCGTCGCGACACCCTTGATCAAGGCCGGCGAGAGCGTCGGCGTCCTGATGTTCTTTGTCGGCAAGCTATGGGCCGCGGACGAAGAGGTCATCGCGCTGCTGGCCCGGATCGCGGAAAACGTGTCATTCGCGCTCGACAATTTCGAGCGCGCCAACGAGAAGGCGAAAGCCGACGTTCAGAAAGAGCGCCTCACGCGCATGTTCGCAGCGTTGAGCGCGACCAATGAAGCCATCATTCGCGCCAAGTCGCGAACCGAATTGTTCGAACTCGCGTGTGCGGCCGCGACGACTGGCGGCACATTCACATCGACGACCATCGGTCTGGTGCGACAAGGCGAGGACTTTCTTGACATTGTGGCCTGCGCGGGACCGACCGCGGAAGTCACGAAGAAAGTGCGGCTGTCAGTCGCGGAACATCGTCCCGAAGGCCGCGGGATCTCCGGGAGGGCGTTTCGCTCGCGCAAGCCCTGTATCAGCAACGATTACCTGAACGACCCGCGCGCCAACGCCGGGTTTCAGGCGTCAATTCGCGACGAAGGGGGAAGGGCGGTCGCGGCATATCCCCTGTTCAACAGAGACGAACCGGTTGGCGTTCTCTTGTTTATCGCACGCGACCAGAACGCGTTCCTGCCGGATGCGGTCGACCTTCTGCAGCGTCTTGCCGACAATATTTCCTTTGCGCTCGGAAATTTCGATCTGGCCGACGAGAAGGCGAAGTCCGACGAGCAGAAGAAGCGGCTGTCGCGGATGTTCGCGGCGCTGAGCGCGACGAACGAAGCGATCATGCGGGCAAAGTCGCGAACCGAAATGTTCGAACTGGTGTGCGCGGCTGCGGCGAAAGGCGGAAGGTTCAATTCCACCAGCATCGTCCTCGTCCGGCCCGACAGCGATTATCTTGATATGGTTGCCGTCGAAGGGTTGACGGCAAACAATGCCCGCCGGGTCAAGGTGTCGACCAATCCTGATCTTCCGGAAGGGCGCGGGCTCTGTGGAACCGCGTTCCGCGCCGGACAGGCCAGCATCGCGAACGATTTTGTCAACGACCCGCGGGGCGCGGCATTTTTACCGATCATCCGTGAAGAAGGCGCAAGGTCGGGCGCGGCGTTTCCGCTGCTGGTCGATGGACGGCCCGTTGGCGTCATGCTGTTCATCTCCTCCCAGATCGACACGTTCACGCCGGAATTCGCCGAACTGCTGCAGCGGCTGGCCGATAATGTGTCCTTTGCGCTCGGAAGCTTCGATCGCGCCGATGAGAAGGCAAGGACCGAGGAACAGAAGGAGCGCCTGACACGCATGTTCGCGGCGCTGAGCGCGACCAATGAAGCGATCATGCGGGCAAGGTCCCGCGGTGAGCTGTTCGAACTGGTGTGCGAAGCCGCGGCGAATGGCGGAAAGTTCACCGCAACTACTATCGCGCTGGCAAACCCGAACAGCGAATATCTGGACATCGTCGCCACCGCCGGGCCGACCGCGGCTAGCGCGCGCCAGGTCAGAATGTCGGTCAACGAGGCGCGGCCGGAAGGGCGAGGCATCAGTGGAATGGCATTCCGCTCGGGCAAGGCCAGCATCATCAACGATTATCTGGCCGATCCGCGCAGCCAGGCGTTCCATGCCAGGGCGCGCCGCGACGAGGCAAGGTCCGGCGCCGCGTTTCCGCTGCTCGCGCGGGGACAGGTGGTCGGAATCATCGTCTTCATCGCCATCGAGAAGGATACGTTCTCGCCGGAGTTTGCTGAACTGCTGCAACGGCTGGCCGACAACGTCTCCTTCGCGCTGGAGAGTTTCGATCGTGTCGACGAAAAGACCCGGGCGGATGAGCGGATCGAATATCTGGCGTCGCATGACAGCCTGACAAACCTGCCCAACCGGGAAATGTTCAACGGACTGCTGCGCCGTTCGATCGACGCCGCGGAGCGCTATCAGCGGCGATTTGCGCTGCTGTTCATCGATCTCGACAGGTTCAAGCTCATCAACGATTCACTGGGCCACGCCGCCGGCGACATGTTGCTGGTGGAAATCGCGGGCCGGCTGCGCGGCGCGTTGCGTTCGAGCGACGTCGTGGCGCGGCTCGGCGGCGACGAATTCGTGGTCATTCTGGAAGAAAGCGCCGAACGCCACGAGGTCGAACGAATTGCGGGCGAACTTCTGTCCGTGCTCGGCCAGCCCCTGCAGCTGAGCGGCCACGAATGCCACACGACCGCCTCGATCGGCATCGCGATGTATCCGTCGGATGGTTCCGACATCCAGACGCTGACCAAGAACGCCGACATGGCGATGTACCTCGCCAAGGAGGACGGCAAGAACGGCTTCCGCTTCTTCACCAACGAGATCAAGGCGCAATCGATCGAGCGCCTGACGCTGGAGACCGCCTTGCGCCGCGCGCTGGAGCGCGACCAGTTCTCGCTGCACTATCAGCCGAAGGTCGACATGGCGAGCGGCCAGATCACCGGCGTCGAGGCGCTGCTGCGCTGGATGCATCCGGAACGCGGCCTGGTGTCGCCGGGGCAATTCATTCCGCTGGCGGAAGAAACCGGGCTGATCGTGCCGATCGGCCGCTGGGTGCTCAAGGAGGCCTGCGCGCAGAACATGGCCTGGCAACGCCGCGGCCTGCTGCCGGTGACGATGGCGGTCAATCTCTCGCCGCGGCAATTCGCCGATCCGCATCTGCTGCACGATATCGACGAGGCGTTGCTGGCGAGCGGCATGTCGCCGGTCCTGCTGCAGCTCGAAGTCACCGAAAGCATGGTGATGCGCAACGTATCGCGGGCGATCAAGGTGCTCGATGCGATCCAGAGCCGCGGCATCCGCCTTGCGATCGACGATTTCGGAACCGGTTATTCGTCGATGTCGCTGATGAAGCAGTTCCCGATCGATACCATCAAGATCGACCGCTCCTTCGTCCGCGACCTGCCCAACGATTCCGAGGACCAGGCCATCGCGCAGGCCATCATCAGCATGGGCAAGGCGCTGGGAATGACCGTCATTGCCGAGGGCGTCGAGACCTTCGAGCAGGAGACGTTCCTGCGCAACCACGCCTGCGATGAAATGCAGGGTTTTCTGTTCAGCAAGCCGCTGCCCGCCAAGCAGATGGCCGAGTTGCTTCGCGGCGGAATCTCGGCAGGAATCTCGGCATGAATCGCCACCGCTGCAACCTCAAGCCGACGCCGCCGACGGGGAAGAAGGCTGCGGCGCTGCCGGGGAATCCGTCAAGCCATCATGGCTGAAAGGCGCTGTCGTCTGACGGCTGCGGATGCAACTCACGAACCGCCGGGTCCGGAGCATCCTGCTTGCGCGGAAAATCATAGGGCCACGGCAAGGACGTCTGGCCGGCAAATGCGCCAAGAAACAACTCGGCGCCCGCCGCGTAAGTTGCGCCGTCAGGCAATCCGAGCTGGCTGCACCATTCGACCGGCAGCCGCCCGGGTATGCCGCGCAATTCCATCGTCGGTCCCCACCACCATGCCGGCGCCGGCGATCGCTCGTCCCGGGAACTGCACGCCAGCGCGTAAATTCGCCGATCATGCGTTCAAGTTGCAGTATGAGGGCTGGATGCATCAAATCCCTGACCGCCGGAAGATATCTACTGCCGGATGATATCTGCATCTGCGCCCGGCGCAATGCGCCGGCGCGTTACTGCCGGCCATGCTGCCAGTGCGAGGTCACATCCGCGCCTGATTTGTTCAGGTGAACGTGCTGATCGACATGATCGACCCACGATACCGGAATGAAGTGATGATGTTGCCCGTCCGGCGAACTCTGCTTGGTCAGCTTGATCTTGTCGGTTCCTTCGAGATGGTCGACCTTTCCGACCGTCTTCTTGTCCGACGAAATGACGTCCATATGTTCCTTGATCTGTGAAGTGGCAACCATATTGATCTCCCTAAGGGATTGTCAGGGACGAGAAACGCGCCACCGCGCCAAAGGTTGCCAAAGGTTGTTACGCCTTTGCTTTTGCCCTTGCCGGCAAGCCCAGCAGCCGCTCGGCATTACCGCCGGCCACCAGCGCCATATCGTTTTCGCTGACGCCCTTGACGCGGCCGAGGAAGCCGACGGGGTCGGGCTCCGCCATGTCGAACGGATAGTCGGTGCCGAGCATGATGTGGTCGGCGCCCCAGATCTCGATCAGGTGCTTGAGTTCGCGCTCATCGAACACCACGGTGTCGAAATAGAGCTTCTTCAGATATTCCGACGGCTTCTTCTTGATGGTGACGCGGCAATCCTCGCGATGCTCCCAGGCGTGGTCGAAGCGTCCCCAATAGCCGGGAATGTAGCCGCCGCCATGGGCGATGCAGATTTTCAGTTTTGGAAAGCGCTCCAGATAGCCGTCGAACACCAGTTGCCCGACGCACAGCGCGGAATCCAGCGGATGGCCGATCGTGTTCGGGAAATAATGATCTTCCATGCGTCCGACCAGACTGGTGCCGAACGGATGCAGGAAGATCATCACGTCGAGTTCCTCGACGCGCGCGAAGAATTTCTCGAGGCCCGCGCGGGTGAGATCGACGCCCCGGACGTTGGTGCAGAGTTCGACGCCGCGGAACCCGAGCTCCTTGACGGTGCGGTCGAGTTCGGTAACGGCCATGCCCGGATCCTGCAACGGTACCGTGCCCATGCCCATCAGCCGGTCGGGATGTTTGGCGACCATATCGGCGATGTGATTGTTGACCATGTGGCAACTGTCGCGCGCCACTTCGGGCGGCGCCGCATAGACGAAGTGGCCGGGATAGGGCGAGATCACCTGCACGTCGATGCCGTCGCGGTCCATGTCGGCGAGGCGGGTTTCGAGATCGGTCAGTTTCGGAAAATCGATCTTGCCGCGCTGCGGCTGAATGCTCTTGGTCAGCGCGTTGACATGCGCGTTGGCGTTCGGCGTTTCGCCGCCACCGGCGATGCCGGTGGCTTTTTGCACCATCGCATTCGCCTCGGGCACCATGCAGTGGCAATGAATGTCGATGGTGCGCCAAGGTTTGTCTTTGAAAGTTCTGGCTTTGCCGGCGCGCAAGGGCGCGCTGCCGTGATCGGTCGCGGGGCCGCAGACTTTGCATTGAAACAGCATGGGGAAATTTCCATTAGGGGTGTTGCATTCGGGATGTTGCGGGGGCGCCGTCCGGATCGAACGGCACAAACGGAATGTTTATTCTGCCTTCATATCGCCGGCGCGAACGATCGCGCCGTAGAGTTCTCTTTCGCGGTGAACGTAATCGCGCAATTGCGCAAGTGACAGCGGCGGCGATTCCGCCCCCTGATCGGTAAGTAATTTCCGCACCGCCGGATCGGTCAGCGCCTTGGCGATCTCGTCATGCAGTTTCTCGACGATCGGCTGCGGGGTGTTTGACGGCGCAAACAGCATGGCCCAGCCATACATCTGGAAGTTCTTGAAGCCCTGCTCTTCCATGGTCGGCACATCGGGCAATTGGGGTGACCGCGCCGCCGAGGTCACGGCCAGCGGCTTTACGGTCTTCGCATCCACGAACGGCATCACGGCGTTGCTGGCCGCCACCATGAAGTTGATGTCGCCGCGCAGCAGGCTGGTGAAGGTAGCGGGCACGCCATTGTGCGGAACGCGCAGCATCTGGGTGGCAGTATCGGCCTTGAACTTCTCGTCAATGAGGTGGTCGAGCACGCCATTGCCGCTGGTGCCGTAGGAAATGTCGCCGGGCTTCTGTTTGGCGCGCGCGACCAGTTCGGCAATCGAGTTCAGGCCGGACGAGGGCTGCACGACGAACACCATGGGAAATCGTGCGATCACCGCCAGCGGCACCAGATCCTTTTCCACGTCGAACGGCAGGTTGCGATAATAGGTCGCGTTGATGGCGATCGCGGCGGCGCTGGCGACCAGCGTGTAGCCGTCATGGGCGCCGCGGACCACGCTGGCGGTGCCGGTGTTGCCGCCGGCGCCGGGCTGGTTGAGCACGACAAAGGTCTGGCCGAGGTTGCGCGAGAGACGGTCGCAGATGATCCGGACCAGCGGGTCGGTCGAGCCGCCGGCCGGGTAGGGCACCACGACCTGCACGGTGCGCGACGGGTAGGCGTCCTGCGCCAGCGCCGGCAACGGACAAAGCAGCAGTTGAACCGTGAGAGCGGCTCGAACCATCGATCGCATGGGCAGCTTTCGCTTCTCGAACGAAGATTTATCGCTGGAATAGAAGTGTGGCGCCGGTGTTATTTCTCTTCCGCCGCCGTCGACGTTGCCGGGCCTTCGCCCATGATCAGGAGAACCGCGTCTTCATCCTTGGCGCCGTCCCAATGCACCTGCTTGCCGAAATGGGTAACGAAACTCCCGGCCGGCATCGGTGTCGTGCTGGCGGGATCGAATTTCGGGCCCGAGCCGATCCACCAGGTGCCTTGCAACACCACGATGTAGCGGTCGTTGGGGTGGAAATGCGGGCGGCTGAAATGATTGCCCTTGGTCCATTTATTATAGACCGCGTAGAAGCCGGGTTTGGTCGGATCGCCGGCAACGACAGCGCTTTGCGCGCCGGCAGCGTTGACCGGACCCCATGGAATCTGGTCCGGCAATTTGTAGATGACGGCGGCGGGATTGAGCTCGGCTGCGGAACTGACGCTCAACATGCCGGCGAGAGCCAGCGGCGTCACGAGGTATCGCCAAAACCGATTTGTCGCCTTCATGGTTTCCTCCATTTGCCAATTCCGCGAGCTGGAATCCGCTCGTCTCTGTTGTCTCCGATGCTAGCCGGTCTCAGTCCTGCTGGGCAAGCCACGCGCGCGCATGCGTGATGTGACAAGCGAAAGGCCGTATAACGCAACTGCAGCATCGAAATCGGATTTACGCCGCGCGTCGCGGTGATAGGTTGTGGCCAACCAAGAACAACCAGGGAGGACTATCTTCATGAAAAAATATGTGTCGACACTCGCGGCGGGCCTCGTGATCACTGCGGCCGCCTTTCAATTTTCAGGCGTGGCGTCCGGCCAGAGCGATGGCTGGATCACGCTGGTTGACAGCAACAAGATGGGCGAATGGACCGAGGTCGGTAAGGCCAATTGGGCGATGAAGGACGGCGCGCTGGTGGCCGACAAGCTCGACGGCAAGGACCTGGCCTATCTCGTCAGCAAGGATTCCTACAAGGACTTCCAGATCAGGGCCGAGTTCTGGACCGATGAGGAAGCCAATAGCGGCATCTTCATCCGCTGCGAGGAAACCAAGAAGATCGACTCCAAGGTCTGCTATGAGGTGAATGTCTTCGACAAGCGACCGGATCCCAGCTACGGCACCGGCGCGATCGTCGACGTCGGCAAGGTCGATCCGATGCCGAAGGCGGCCGGCAAATGGAACGTCTATGAAATCACCGCGCAGGGTCCGCACTTCGTTGTAGCGCTCAATGGTCAAAAGACCGTCGATGCACAGGACTCCAAGCACGCCAGCGGCCACATCGCGCTTCAATACGGTTCGGGCGTGGTCAAGTTCCGCAAGGTGCAGATCAAGCCGCTGTAAGCGGGCCCTCCGCGCGCGGAAATTGCTTTGCTCTGTGCCAGGCGACAGGTTCGCTGGCCTATGAAGGCCCACTCGTCTTCAGCGGGTGGGCTTTTTCATGCCAGGCCCAGGCCGTGCGGATGATGGTCGCAAGGTCCGAATAGACGGGACGGAAGTTCAACGTCTCGCGCGCGGCGGAGGCATCGGCCACCAGATAGGTCGGGTCGCCGGTGCGGCGCGGCTTGACGATATGCGGCACCTCGCGGCCGGTCTCGGCCGCGATCGCCGCCAGGATTTCGCGCACGGAAAAGCCATTGCCGGTGCCGAGATTGAAGACGCCGCCGGAATGGCCCTGCAGCAGCAGTTTCAGCGCCTGCACATGGGCTGCTGCCAGGTCCGTCACGTGGATATAGTCGCGGATCGCGGTGCCGTCGGGCGTCGCGTAATCGTCGCCGAACACGGCGAAATCCCCCACATGCCCCTGCAGCGCCATCATGGCGCGGGGAATCAGGTGGGTTTCAATGTCGCGCAGCTCGCCGATCCCGCCGGCAGGATCGGCCCCGCTGGCATTGAAATAGCGGAGCGCGAACGAGCCGAGGCCGTAAGCGCCGCGATAATCCGCCAGCACGCGCTCGATCATGAACTTCGAGGCGCCATAGGGATTGATCGGCGCGCAGGGGTAATTTTCCGGCAGCGCCTTGCTGTCGGCGTTGCCGTAGACCGCGCCGGTCGACGAAAACACCAGTCGGCTGCAACCGGCTTCGCGCATGGCATCCAGCAGCGACAGCGTGCCGGCGAGGTTGTTGACATAGTATTTCCGCGGATCGGTGACGGATTCGCCGACCAGGCTTGACGCCGCGAAATGCATCACGGCTGCGATCTCATGCTCGGCAAAGGCGCGGGCGAGCGTGGCCTTGTCCGCGATGTCGCCGGAGACCAGCGAACCCGTCACGAAGCTGGCGTGGCCGGTGGAGAAATTGTCGTAAACGACCGGATGGAATCCGGCTCTATCCAGTGCGCGGCAGCAATGCGAGCCGATATAGCCCGCGCCGCCCGTGACAAGGATGGCCGGCCGGTCGCTCATCCCTGGCGTGCCCGATCGGAGACCGGCGTCCGGCTCTGGTTGAACAGCAGATACAGCGCGCGCGGATTGGTGGTCAGATAGCGCCAGAACAGGCGGCGCGGCTCCAGCCAGATGCGCCAGGCCCATTCGAGGCCGATGTTCTGCATCCATTGCGGCGCGCGGGCGCGGCTGCCGGACAGGAAGTTGAACAAGCCGCCCGACGTCTTGATGACGCCGACATTGGGCATGCGCGGAGCGAATTCCTCGACGAAGGCCTGCTCATAGGGAACGCCAAGCGCAACCCAGAGATAATCGGGGGCCAGCGCGTTGATTTCATCGACCTTGGCGCGCAGCGCATCGCCGCGAAGATAGCCGTGGGAATGCCCGACGATCTTCAGGTCAGGATAAAGCTCGCGCACATTGGCGACGGCGGCGGCGTTTTCCACCTCGTCCGCGCCGAACATATAGAAGGTCAATCCGGCCGCCTGCGCCTTGCGGGCGACGACATGAAACAGGTCGGTGGTCGCGACGCGCTCGGGCAGGGGGGTCTTTGATTTGAATCGCGACACGGTGACGAGCGGCTGGCCATCGGCGTTGATCAGGTCGGCGGAGCGGAACAGCCGGTCGGTCATCGGTTCGGTCGAACAGCGCGCCAGCACCTCACCATTGGCCGAGGTCAGATAGAGCGGACGGTCGGCCTGGCGTTGCGGGAACACCATGTCGACCATGAAGTTCGCGGTCTGCTCGAGATCGAGCACGGCGAGCCGGAGCCCGCCCAGGGTGATACGGGGCACGCTCGCGGTGGCGGCTCTCCCGGTGGGATTTAAGCGACGCTCACGCATATTGTTTGTCTCGCTGACGGTTGACGGCCGTGGGGTTGAGTTCGTTGAGGACGACACCGGCGAGCTTCTGCTCCGCTCCGCCCAGCGCCGTGATGATATCTTCCATGCTGTCGTTGATGTCGAGATCGACCGGCAGGACCGCAACTAGCCCGTCGGTGATGTCGAACAGCTTGCGGTCGGTCGGGCTCCACGGCATCGCCGGTCCGTCGAGCACCACCAGATCGTAGCCGCCGGCCGAACGCGCCTGCGCGATCGCCTTGCGGATGGCGTCGGCAACCTTGGTATCGGCAATTTTGGCGTCGGAGGCCGTGAGTGCCGGCAGGATCGAAATTCCATTCGTGGTCGTGATGGCGCGCGATGTCTTGGAGCCGATGCTGAGCCAGCCGAGACGGCTGGGCTCGGTCTTGACCGGGCGGCTGACCTTGTCCGACAGCGCGTGCATCTTGTGATCGGCGTCGATCATCAGCACCCTGGCGCCGTCGCGCGCGGCCGCGAGCGCGATGTTCAGCGCGGCGATGCTGCGGTCGTGGCCGGCACCCGCACCGATCACGGCCATCACGGGCACGGTGTCCTTGGCAGTCTCCTTGGCGGCGCGTCTGGCCAGCGCCGTCCGCATCTCGCGCATGTCGTTGCAGAATGTCGTCAGCGGGCCGCCTGCGCGCAGCGTCGGCCAGCCCAGCCGGGTAACGTCGGCCGTGCCGCCCGTTGCCAGGATGCCGCCGAGCGTCTGCATCACGTCGGATTCCTGCAGCCGTGCAATCAGCGGCTTCTCGATCACGCTGACCGCGGGCTGCGGCAGGGCTTCGGTGTCCGGCGGCTGCTTCGCGGCGGCGGCTGTCCGTTTCTCCGAGGCGGCCGGCGGCGCAGCCGGCTTCCTGGACGGGAAGGGGTTCGTGCCCGGCGCCAACTGGTCGGCTGCGATGATCCAGGCGGCGGCGGCAACCGCGCCGAATACGAAGCCGATCATCGCGAGCAGGCTCATGGCCGGCGGGAAGGTTCGTCGCTGCGGCACGGTGGCGTCGCCGATGACGCGCGCACTCGAGGTGTTCAGGCTTTCCTGTTCCTCGGTTTCGCGCGAGCGCTTGAGGAAGGATTGATAGACGTCGCGGCTTGCCTCCACGTCGCGTTCGAGCTCGCGCAGCCGCACCGAGGCCTGGCTCATCTGGACGCTCTGGCGCTTCTGGGTCTCGAGTGCCTTGTTCAGCGACGCTTCGTAATCGCGGGCGCGGGTCAAATCGTTCTTCGCCGACTGGGCGTAGCGATTGACTTCCTCATTGATGGTCCGGCGCAAATCCCCGACCTGCTGTTCTATCTGGCGAAGCGCGGGATGCCGCGGACCCAATTCGCCCTGCAATTCGGCCTGGCGCTTCTTGGCGTCGGCAAATTGTGCACGCAGATTGGCGATGGTCGGCGACTGCAGCGCCTCAGGGATGGCGCCGGCGTCGGTCGAGGCTTTGCGGCTCGATTCGATCTGGTCGTATTTGGCCTGTGCGTCGAGCGTCAGCGCCCGCGCCGCGGCGAGCCGCTGGTTGCTGGCGGAGAGCTGCTGGTCGCTGATCAGCGTATCCTGGGTGCCGACGAAATTGTTCTGCGCCTTGTAGACGGCAAGGGTGTTTTCGGCGTTGCGAAGCCGTTCCTGCAATTCCTTCAGCCGGCCGGAAAGGTCGTTGGTGGCGCGGCGGGCGGCTGCGGACTGCGACTGCCTGGACTCGGCCAGATAGGCTTTCGAGATCGCGTTGGCGAGCATTGCCGCCTTGGCCGGCTCGTATGACCAGACGTCGATGTCGACGATAAAGGTGCGGTCGGTTTTCTTCACATTGACGTGGCGGTTGAGCGCTTCCAGCGCGCCCATCTGAATGAGTTTTTGCTGCTCGGCGGTCGTGCGCGGCTCGATCCCGAACAGGCCCAGGATCGAGGCGAACAGGCTTTTGGAATTGCCGCCGCCGAATTCGGGATCCTTTTCCAGATTGGTGTCGCGGATGACCTGCAGCAGCACATTGTTCGAGGTGATCAGCCGCGCCTGGCTTTCGACCACCATCGCGAGGCCGGAAATATCCTGGGCGCGCGGCGTCAGTTCGCGTTCGACCAGCTGCAGTTCGCGGGGGTCGACATAAAGCTGGGCGGTTGCAGTGTATTTCGCCGTCAGGCTCTTGCCGACCGCGACCGCGGCGCAGGCGCAGATCAGCGCCGCCGAGGCGATCGCGATTTTCCGCTGCCACAACAGCCGCGCCAGATCGAGCACGCTGAAGCCGGGCACTGCAGGCCTGGCGTCAGGTACGCCTTCGCTCTTGGCCTGAACTTTGGCCTGAACTTTGGCTTGGTCTTGGGCCGGGATTATCGGCTGATCATAATTAAGCATCGACCCCAGCTTCCATCACAACTGCCGCACGCATCGGCTGAGGGGTTACTCTTCGGGTCACGCCACGCGTCTCGGACTTCAACGCGGGAAATACGCAACAGGGAAAATTAACCATACTCTTTGAGGGACTATTCACCAAAATGGCAAACAAAGCGTTTAAGCGCGGGCGCATCGCATCGCCTCCGCCATGGTGAGAGCCGGCATTTTCCGGCGAGCAGCCGTCTCAAGGGCATGATCGAGCAACGCCGGCGAGCAGCCGTAGGGGCTCGGCCGGTCGGCAACGTCATGGCCGTAGAAAATTAACCATCCGTTAGTGGCTTGCGCCTCGTCGAACGCGCGCTCGATCCCGTCGCGATCCATCTGGCGCTCGATCAACGGCATGGCGTGCAGGAACTGCAAGTCCACGCTGCCGCTGTTGATGCCCGGCACGATGCTGCGGCAGGTCTCGAACTGGCCCTTGAGCTGCTGCTTCCGGGGGTACGATCCGTAGCCGAACGGGTAGGCGAAGGTCTCGGTCTCGATGGAGGAATCGAGCGTACGGAAGTAACCGCGGTTGCGCGCGATTTCGTCGGCCAGCGACGCCTCGCTGAGATCGCAGGCGCGCTGGTGCGTGAAGGTGTGACAGCCGATCTCGTGGCCGCGGCGATGGAGCGAGAGCACGTCGTTGTCATCGCCTGCCGTCCAGTCCGGCGTATCGACCCCGACCATGCCGCCCGACACATAGAATGTGCCGCGGGCGCCATGCGCCTCGAGCAGAGCGGCGCCGGTCGTCACGGCGCTCTTCGCAAGATCGTCAAAGGTGAAGCTGACCATCGGCGTGGCATTACGCAGCCGGAAGCTATCGACGTGCAGATGCATCGCCAACCGGTGGCTCACCTTCACTCTTGCCTCGGACCACATCGCGTTCATGTTCAGCGCTTTCGCAGGATCACGTGGTAATCGCCGTGGCGTACGTCGGCTTTGCCCGGCAGAAGCAGGTTCATCGCCCTGGCGGCGGCGTCGATCAGGCGCGGCAAACAATGGCTTGCGCCGGCGCATCTCCGGATAGCGCGGGCTCTCATATTGCTTGCGGTAGATCATCTGCAGGCCGTGCTTCTTGGCAAAGGATTCCAGATTTGCAAGCGTGACCAGCGGATGGAAGTGGGTCGGGAAAGGCGCACAGCCGGGCAGGCCGGCATTCTTGTCGCCGCGCACATGGCGATAGAACCAGACATGGAACCAGTGTGGGGAGTATTTGGTGACCACGCCGGACAGCGACCGCGGATTCGGCGCGCCGATCAGGATCAGTCCATTTTGCTTCAAAGACTGGCAGAAGCCGAGCAGCGCCGCTTCGACATCGGGCACGTGCTCGATCACATTGTAGCAAATGACGAGATCGAAACTGTTGGGCGCGAAACGGTAGGTCTGGATGTCGCCCAGGATCGTCTCTTCCGCGTAGTCGTTGTTGCGGATTTGATCCTCGTCGATATCGACGACGGTAACATGGGCGCGGCGCAATACGTCAAGCGGCAGGAAGCTGGTCGAGCCGCCGCCGGCTTCGTAGATCGCAAGATCGGACGCGGGCAGTGTCGCTTCGAGAATGCTGTGAACGGTCAGCAGGCTCTGCCGCGCCTCGCCGGGCGGCAGATCGAGCAGCGACTGCGGATGCGCTGATGCCGCAGCCATGGCCGGTGCGGCCGTGGGCTTCGCATGGATGAGGTCAATGGTCACTGCGCTGTTCATTGCTCTTGTTATCCAATGTTGATGTTTGCGAATTTGGTCCGGAACATTGCAAGGCCGGTCTTCAGGCGTCCACGGATCCGGGAAATGTCGAATAGCCAGCACAGGGCCGCGTAAGCGACGAGCCCGATGCAGGCCAGCACGATGCAGGCGGTGAGGTCGGCAAGGTGCAAGCTTCGGTCGATGGCGGCGACGAGGAGCGCCATCACCAGCGCAGCGATGACGGTCAAGGCGAGCCGGCCGGGAAGCGGGATCGGGAACGCAAGGCGGCTCAGCACCAGCGCGCAGACGAAGCCAACGACATCGGCGCCCAGCCGCGCCCAGGCCGCACCGATCGTGCCGTAATGGCCGACCAGGACATAGGACAGGATCACATTGGCGGCGATGATCGAGGCGGTGTTGATCAGATAGAAGGAGTTGCGTCCCGACAGCAGGAAGCTCGCATGCAGATATTGCTGCGTCAGGATCTGGAAGATCACGGCGACCGCGATGATCGGCATGATCTGCGCCGCCGGCTCGCGGAAATCGGCTCCGAGAATGACGTTGGCGACATGCGGAGCGATGACGGCAAAGCCGAGGCAGGCCGGCAGTGTGATGGCGAGCAGAAGTTCGACGCATTCGGCAAGATGTGAGCGGACCGCCGCGTCGCCCTTGCCGGCGTGAATCTGTACCGCGAGCGGGAAGAACGCCGCGGCGGCGCTCATCGCCGGCATCATCAGGGTCTGCCGTACCAGATCGAGGGCCGCGACATATTTTCCGGCGTCCGCAGCGCCAACCAGATTGGCGATCATGAAGCGGTCGGTGACACTCGAGATCGCGAGCAGGGTCAGAGAGAGCGTCAGCGGCAGGCCGGTCTTCGCCATGGACGCAAGGTCGGCGCCGTCGAATTTGAGGATCGTGCCGCGCCAGGCCGTGTGCGACTGCACGAGGACCGCGAGCAGATACGCCAGCGCGGACGACAGCAGCAGCAGGAATCCGGTCGGGCTGACCAGGGCTACGACAACACCGAGGCCAAGCACGGCGGCAGCGCGCACCAGCGTCGCCTTCATGACCGAGAGCGCCATCAGCCGGGCGCGCACCAGATCTTGCGTCAACTCGAACAGGCCGATCGCAATCGAAAGCACGACCGCAGCCAATGCCGCCGTCGTGTCCAATCCGACCAGCCGTCCCAGGACGTAGGCGATCGGCGCGGTGAGGCAGCAGATCAGATATCCGGAAATCACCAGTCCGCGGACGTCGGTACCGTCGTTGCGGGCGTGCCCGCTCAGGATCAGGTTGCGGAACCAGCCGACCAGGAAGACGCTGATGACCGACGCGAAGCCAACACCCAGCAGATAGACGCCATAATCATGCGGCGAAAACAGCCGCGTGAAAATGAACACGCTCAATAGCCCCAGCAATGCCGAGAAGATATTGGCGGTCAGGTTGATGCTGGCTTGTCCGATCAGCATGGCACCGCCAGCCGCGCTGGTTGGTGCAAGACGGGAGCCGGTGCGAGAATGGCATCGCTCTCGGCGATTGCGGCGCGAATAGTTGCGACCGGTGTGCCGGAGAAGGATGCGATCGAGAAGGCGACGTCGTGCCTGTCGGCGCTCTGGAGTAACTGGTTCAATTCGCCCTTGCTCAGGGTCGGCTGATCCCAGTAGCTGACGCACGGCGTCGTCGGGACGACGGTGTGGCGGACGGCGGAGGCCGGGTCGTTCTGCACGAAATAGCCGTACAGCATGTATTCGGAGAATTCGCGGGTCTTGCAGAGTGCATCGATCCAGTCGAGGCCGGTGATTTCTTCGATCCGCGAAACCAGTGCGCGGGTCGTCTGCTGGTCCCAGAAGATGATGTGTCCGATGTAATCCAGGGCCGGGAACGGCGGCGTCGGCAGGCCAAGCAATTGGTGGCTGGTCTCGAGCCAGCGCGAATGACGCGGTTGATCCGCGGTCACGGCGTTTTCCATGGTGAGCAGCGGGATCGCGTTCGGATATTCGAAGCGTGACAGGTCGAAATCCCGGAAAAACACGACGTCCGAATCCAGGATGCAGTAACGCTGGTGGGGCAGAGAGACCGTGGCGGCGATCTTGAGAAATTGCTGGACATGCCATCCGCTTACCGGCTTGGCGCGCAGCGACCACCAGAATTGACGGCGCTTGCGCTGGATGATCCGCGGCAGCGGACGCAGCCAGTCGGGCAGATAGGCCGATGCCGGAATAACGATGCGGCGCTCGCTGGCGAGATGGACGAACAGCGGAAGGTCGCAATCCGGCACCAGCAGATAATGTTTCGAAAACGAGGTGACGTGCCGGTCCACGCTCTCGCACAGCAGCGTGCAGAGTTCCAGGTCGCGCCCGTAAGTTGGGGTTAACAACGCTACAGAATTCATCTCGTAAGTCTCTCTGACGATAACATTCACGGGAGCTTTGCTCTGGACGCAGATTCCCTTTGGCTGGTCATTGAGCAAGATCGGTGCCGAACCGCTCCGCGCGTAGTTCAGGCGATTGGCGGTGGTTAATTTTGTCAGCAATCGATCATCGCGCGCCGGTTAACGGCATGAAAGTAACCATGAGAACGCGTCGTTTCCGTGCGATAACCACGCCGGAACGTACATTGCCCGGATCTTGCAAAGCCTGAGCCCGCATCGCCGAAGCTCTTCGGCAGAGGGGTTGGCGTATGTCGTTATGTCGGTATTTCCGGTCGGATTGCTTCGCGCGCGGCGCGAAGGCCGCGGCGTTAATCCTTTTTGGCACAAGCGGATCGTCCGGCGTGTTCGCTTTTGAAACAGCGAAGGCCTTTGCCGGTAACCGGGTTCCCGTCGCCCTTGCCGGGAAACTTGCCAAGAAACCTGTAAGGACGAACGATGCGTCGAACTGATCGCGCCCGCCGCCGGCAGGGCGGGCTGAAGCGGCTGGTATTCTTCCTGACGGCTTTTGTCTTCAGCGTGTTGCTGTTGGCCCGCGCCGATACCAATGCCGCCTCGCGCGCCGCTTCCAGCTCCGCAAAATTTGCCGGCGCTTTCGTCAACTGGGGGCTCGGTCGGCCGCGAGCACACCTTGCAGGCCTGGGAAAAATGGTTGAATCAGGAACCGTCGTCGGTGCTGGGCGTCGACTTCTATGGCCAGTCGTCATGGGACGATTTCCACAAAGTGACCTGGGTGCCGGGCATCTGGAAGAAACTCAATCCGGCGCGGAATGTCGTCTGGTCGGTGCCATTGACGGTCACGGGAACGCCGCTCGCCGATGTCGCCAACGGCCTGCACGACGGCGAATTCGAGGCGGCCGCCCGCGCGATCGCCGAGGCGCAGCCAAAGGCCATCATTCGTCTGGGGTGGGAGATGAATCTCTCCCAGATGGGATGGTTCTCCGGGGGGCATGAGGCCGAGTACATCGCCGCGTTCCGGCGGGTCGTCGGGATCTTTCGGCGCCACTCGCGCGATTTCAAATACGACTGGTGCCCCGGATGGGGTGCGCAGGATGCGCCGGCGGAGCTGGCCTATCCGGGCGACGATTTCGTCGATTACATCGGTCTCGATGTCTATGATTTCAAGCAGGAAGGCTCGGTCGAGGAGCGTTGGAACAATTTCTACCTGAAAGCGCCGTTCGGACTGGAATGGCATCGGGACTTCGCCGTCAAACACGGAAAGCTGATGAGCTATCCAGAATGGGGCGTCGGCAATGCCGGCGACAATCCCTTCTTCATTCAGCAGATGCGCGAGTGGCTTGTGAAGAACGAAGGCAATATCGCCTATGCGGCCTATTTCGACACCGATGGATTATGGCCAACGCAAATCGACAACGGTCAGTTTCCGCAATCCCAGCGATTGTTCAAAAAGCTCTTCAGCCGCTGAGAATCTCGGCGACGTTTAGCCCCGGTTAACCCCGTCCGTTAACCGTCGCAAGCATTCGGCGCTGCACGCCGTGCTGCCGGACCCGATATTGCAACATTGCCCTTGTATCGTTTGGATCGCCGGGAATTTCGGGGAATGAACGGTCATATCGGGACGGCTATGTCCTGATTCGAGGGAGCAATCCCGGTTCGGAACGACGGTAGGCGGAAAACATGAACTCGATTTCGACTGGATCGCCGCGGATGGACAATGCTGACGCCAGACCGCACTGCGCGCTGGTGGCGGTGTCGCCTTCGCTCGACACGTCGATCGAGATCGTCGTCTGCATTCCCTGCTTCCGGCGGCCGCAGCATTTGCGGCAGACGCTGGAATCGTTGGCCAGCCAGCGCACTGATCGCCGCTTCGCCGTCGTCATGGTCGAGAACGACGCGTCGAAGAGCGAGAGCGTCCCGGTTGCGGCGCAATTCCTGGCGTCGGGAAAAATTCAGGGACTCTGCGTGGTCGAACCGCGTCAGGGCAATTGCCACGCCATCAACGCCGCATTCGAGACGGCGCTGGCGACATTTCCCATGGCGACCAGTTTTCTGATGATCGACGACGACGAAATCGCCTCAGTGGATTGGCTGGAGCGGATGATAAGCGCGGCCGAGACGACGGGCGCCGACATCGTGGGCGGGCCGGTCCTGCCGAACTTCGACGACGAACAGAAGCGCGGGCTGCGCCGCCATCCCGCATTCGCGCCGGCCTATGACATTTCAGGTCCGGTGCCGGTCATCTATGGCTGCGGCAACTGCCTGATCAAGCGCGCGGTGTTCGAACGCGTCGGCGCGCCGGCTTTCGATCTTCGCTTCAATTTTCTCGGCGGTGGCGACACCGATTTCTTTTACCGCTGCCTGCGGCTCGGTTTGCAATTTCATTGGGTCGCCGAAGCAACGATCAGCGAAACCGTGCCGCAGAGCCGGACCAATTTACGCTGGCTCATCACGCGCGGCTTGCGAATCGGTGCGATCAATTATCACGTCCAGCGCAAGGCGACGCCCACGATGCGGCTCCGGGCCCAACTGGCCCTTAAATTGCTGGCGGCGTTGCCGTTGTCGCTCGTCTATGCCGCGCGCGCGGTCTTGACCGAGCATGAACGGACCATCGCCATGCACCCGATGACGGTGGCGGTCGGCAGCGTTCTGGCCGCTATCGGCATCGAACCGCAACCCTACAAAGCCTCGAAGATCACAGCTTGAGCCAGTTCGTCACCACGTCGGAAGTCCGCGCCGTCGTCGGTGAAATCCGGCGTCAGCAGGTGCTGGACATCGTTCGCGGCGCCGTTTTCGTCGGCGCGCTGCTGCTGGCGTGGGTGTCGCTGCATCCGTTCGAAGACCTCGGCAATATGCAGATCGGCGATGCCACCACCGGAAACGAGGTGCTGACCTACGCTGCGTTCGGCGGCCTCGCGGTACTGACAACGGCGTTGGCGATGCGCGACAATGCGCGGGGGTTGGCGACATTACTGTCACCCGTGTTCATGCTGTTCGCCGGCTGGCTGTGCGTCACCGTGCTGTTGTCGTTCGATCCGAGCACGTCGATGCGGCGCGCCAGCCTGACCGTCTGCGTGATCGCGGTCACCGCGGCATTGCCGCTGCTGGCCAAATCGCAGCACGAGATGATGCGCTGGTTCAGCATCGCGACGCTGGTGCTGCTCGTGACCTGCTATCTTGGAATATTGCTGGCGCCGCATCTGACGATCCATCTGGCGACCGACGCGCAGGAGCCTGGGCTTGCCGGAAACTGGCGTGGCTCGTTCGGCCACAAGAACATGGCTTCCGGCATCATGGCGATGATGCTGTTCCTCGGCATCTACTTCATCCGCGCCGGCGGCTGGATTTCCGGCGTGGCGGTTGTCGGCCTGGTGTCGCTCTTCATGCAATATTCCGCCGGCAAAAGTTCGCTGACGCTATGCATTTCCGTGCTGGTGCTGACCTCGCTCACCTCGGTCGTTCGCTCGTTCCGGGCGCGCGCCGTGATGCTGCTGTCGCCGCTGATATTGCTGAACCTGCTCAGCGTCGGCACGGTGATGAGCGAGGCCCTTGCCGAAATCGCAAAGCTGCTGCCGCTGGATTCCAGCTTCACGGGCCGCACCGACATCTGGACCTTTGGCGTGCAATCGCTGCAGGGACGATTGGCGACCGGCTATGGCTTCGCGTCCTTCTGGGGCAGCAGTGCCATTCAGAACCTGCCGGAAGGCAAGGAATGGGCGGCCTTCGCCGCGCACAGCCACAATGGCTATCTCGACACCACGCTCGGCATGGGCTTGCCGGGACTGGCGCTGTTGCTCGCGGCGATGGTGATCAAGCCACTGCGCGATTTCCAGGCTTGCGATGAGGGCGGCAACAACGGGCCGCTGGCGATGGTGTTCCTGCGCATCTGGCTGTTCGGGCTCTATCTGTCGTCGATGGAGAGTTTCTTCCTCGACCGCGCCGATCCGCTGTGGTTCACCTTCCTGCTCGCGGTGTTCGGCCTGCATTATCTCGGGCGGTTTCGCGCCAAGGCTTGAGACAAGGCTTGAGACAAGGCGTGACGCCTAGAACTTCGGTTCTGATTGAATCAGAACCGAAGCTCTAGATTCTTGTTTGACGCGTTTTACTTCACGCGAACCGGTATCCACTTCGCTCGAAAACGCTTTAGAACTGCGCCTGTACCGCGCCGGCCACGTCTTTCCACCAACCGTCAAAATCAAAGGGCGAGTTGACCTGCGGCCATTTCAGCGCCGATACGATCCGGTCGACATAGACCGCGTTATCCGAATCGCGCGCGACCAGCACGATGGCGCCGCGGTCGATCAATTCCTTGAACCGCGGGTGATGATCGAATTCGCACCGTAGGTCCGGGCCGGTGACGATCAGCGGCTTGCCTGACTGGACGCAGGTCAGAATGCTGGAGCGCCGGGCGGTCAAGCCTTCGTCCAGCGGATAACAGAACGCGTCGATCTCGTTGAACAGGCCGAACACCTCGTGATCGGAGGCGACGAAGCCGCTGACGACCACGTCGTCCGCGATGCCGAGCTCGCTGGCGCGGGCATGGAATTCTTCCTCGACCTTGTCGACGCCGCGGATGAAGGAGCCGATATAGACGACCATCGGCCTGAGTCCACGTTCCTTAAGGATCGCTGCGATGTTGAGCAGGGCGTTGGGTTGCTTGGCGGGATAGATCGATCCGAAATGACCGACGATCAGCCGTCCGTCGGCCCGCGCGGCTACCAGGCGCTGCCGCAATTTCGAATCCGCAATCCCCTCTGGGGCTTCGATGTTCGGCGGCAGTGGCGCCAGCACGCATTTTTTTGCGGTCCAGCCGACCAGCGAATCCTCAGCCAGTTCGTGCCGCACCAGCGGCGAGAACATGACGATGGTATCGGCAAGCCACAGCACCGGTACGTAGGTGATCCGGCGCAGCCAGTGCAGCCCGGCCCATTCGTGTTGAATCAGGACAATCCTGCGTCGCCGCAATTTTGCGACGGCCAGCGCCAGCAGCGGGCGCAGGATCACGCGCTTCCAGGCCACGATCGGAAAATTGCAGACCACGCTTTTCGCCGAGCCGACGGCGCGCCAGATGTCGGCAAGCGATCCTTCCGAGCGGGTCAGGGTTAACGATGTGTTACTGCCGGGTTCGGTCTTTTCGATCGTCTCGCACAGCAATCGCGTAAAGTGCCCGATGCCGCACTGCATTTGCGGTCCCGCGCCAAGAAACAGCGCCCGATATCGGGGGTCTGACGTCATCGTACCGCTGCAAGATTTCCCGGGAACATCCGCGTTAGCGATAACGCCGAGACATTAGCTTCCGGTAAGCGGCAGCATCCGTCGCGGCATCGTTCTTGCCAATTGAAGCGTGCAGATCATCCGGCCGTCTCATAACGGGACATCGGGTGATGCAGCCGTTGCAAATGAAGCCAGCAGGAGCGCGACAATGACGACAGGCAGGGTCTTCACCAAATGGGACGAGACGCATTCCGAATTGTGGTCCCATCAGCCGATCCGGCTTGAGCATGAAATGCACAAATCGGCCGCGTTCTCGATGGACGACCTCGCCCGGCTGATCGAAAGCTATCCCCGCGAACAGTACAGCCTGGTCAAGACCGGCGCCCGTGGTTCGAGCCGGGTGTGGCGCGAAGGCGATATCGGCAATCTCAGCGGTCGCGAAGTGATCGAGGCGATCTCCCGCGGCGGCCTCTGGCTCAACATGCGCGACGTCGGCGCGGTCGATAGCCGCTACCGCAAGCTGGTCGACCGGATGTTCGAGGAAGTCGCCGCCAAGGTACCGGGCTTTGAAATTCCGAAGGGCCATCAGGAAAGCATCCTGATCTCGTCGCCCGATGCGCAGGTGTATTACCATGCCGACCTGCCCGGCCAGGGTCTGGTGCAGATTGCCGGCCGCAAGCGCGTCTACGTCTATCCCAACACCGCGCCGTTCATCCGGCCGGAGCATCTCGAGGACATCGCGTTGTTCGATGTCGAGGTCGATCTGCCCTACAAGGATTGGTACGACGACCACGCCAAGGTGCTCGACATCGGCCCCGGCCAGATGCTGGGCTGGCCGATGAACGCGCCGCACCGGGTCGAGAATCTCGATACCTTCAGCGTCTCGATGACCATCTCCTACACCAATGACGAAATCCGCCGCGCCGAGATCGTCAATCTCGCCAACGGCATGTTGCGCCATCGCTTCGGCTACAAGCCGAAGACCCGCAGCCTGCGCGGGCCGGCCTTCTTCGCCAAGGCGGTGATGCAAAAACTGTTGCGTAACGGCAAATGGGTCAAGCGCGAGCGTAGCGTCCGCCGCCAGGTCGACTTCCGTCTCGACCGGGCCCAGCCCGGCAAGATCGTCGATTTGCCGAAGGCGGCATAAGCGGGACCCAACGCCGATGACGGTGCTGACGACATCTGTGGGAAAACCGCTCGCGTGGAGCACGACCCGCGCGGCTGGCATTCTGCGTCGAGCTGGTGGGCGACTGGAAAGCTGCCATCGCGCGCTGGCATGATGTCAATCCGTCGACGCCGTTCCAGCATCCGCAATGGTACGACGCCTGGTACGGCGCCTTCGCCGGCGTCGATGGCGTCGAGCCGCTGATTGCCGTCGTCACGGATGCATCGACCGGCGAGGGCGCGGCGTTGCTGCCGCTGATCCGCCGCCGGCACAACAATATCCGGATCGTCGAATTCGCCGATCTCGACCTTACCGATTACAACGCGCCGGTTCTGGGTAACGCCGCGCCGCGCGATGTGAGGGCTGCGCGTGCGCTGTGGCGCGATCTCTTGTCGGCGCTGCGCCGGATGCAGGGCGGCGCCGATCTCATTCGTCTGCGCAAGATCCCGGTCGATCTCGATGGCCGGCCCAATCCGCTGGCGCTGCTCGATAGCGCCGGTCCGTGCTCGCTCAATGGCAACCTCGTCCTCACAGGCGAGGACTACGACGCCTGGCGCTACACGCTGGAAAAGACCGTGCGCAAGGAGCTGGAGCGGAGCTGGCGCGTGTTCACGCGCGATCCTGCCGCGACGTTCAAGCTCATTACGGACAATCAGGAAGCGCTGCGGATCCTTTCGACCACGGAGGTTCAGCAGGGCACGAGGATGCAGAGCCTCGGGCTGAACTTCATCCTCAATGACGAGACCTGCGCTGCGTTCTACCGCAATCTGGTTCGCGACGGCGTCGGCGGCGGTTATGCCCTGGTGTCGGCGCTCACGGTCGGTGACGAAGTCGTAGCGACGCTGCTCGGTATTCGCCACGGTACGCGTTACGTGATGATCCGCATCAGCAATGCCGGCGACAAATGGTCGAATTGTTCGCCGGGCCGGCTGATCATCGAACGCACCATGGCGGCGTTGCATCGAGACGGCGTGCGGGAGTTCGATTTCAGCATCGGCAATTATGCCTATAAGCGCCGCTTCGGCGTCGCTCGCTTGCCGCTGGTCGATATCAGCGCCGCGTTGAGCTGGCGCGGATGGCCCCATGCGTTGCGCGACCGCGCCGCGCGTGAATTGCGCAACTCACCGGAACTCACCGCTTTCTTGAAGCGGGCGCTGGGTAAACCATTGTCGCGCGAAGAGAATTGAGGCCTGTTGCGCGCCCGACATGGCGGTGCAAATCGGTCACACTTGCCAGGAATCTGCAGCCGTTCCTCCTGTGTTCGCCAGAGTTGATGATCGCCTTCACCGACGCGGCGTATGCTGTAAGTCGGGCCAAGGGCTACTGGTGAATGCGTAGGGAGTGCCGACATGCCAGCCTATATCCACCGTCATGACGACATCGAGCCAGCCTTCATCATTTGTCCGAGCTGTGTCGGGCTTCCGATGTATGTGCGGGACGTCGAACCGCATTGGAGCATGGCGAAGATCGAGTTCACCTATGAATGCTCCGACTGCGGCGCGGAGGTCAAGCAGACCGTGGTCAAGCCGCAGCTGCGACACTAGCCATGATCGTTCGATTGAGTGGGAACACGAAGCACTTGCGACCGTGCCCACCACGTTTTCTTTACGCGAGACCGATATGCACTTCGCTCTAAACGCTCTCTAACGCGCCTGTAAAGCGGTCTTACACCTGCCGCACCACGCGCGGTCGTCCAGACGCGCATTCCAGCGCGTCGCGATCCCATTTCGCTGATATCGCGGCCGCCTCGTAGGTGCTTTCCAAGAAATCAAGCAGCGCCTTGTCGGGATCGTTGGCCGTGCGCACGGCATCATAGGGCAGGACGAATTCGCCGAGCGCCTCGCTGAAAAACGCCGCCTCGGGCCGTACCTTGGCGGCGCGGAAGCCCGGCGGCTCCGGATAGGCATAGGAATAGAACGCGGGATAATCGACCGCGCCGCCGCCGGGCCAGAAGCCGGCGCTGCTCACTTCATGAGAGTAGGCTTCGTGCGCCACCGCATCGGGCAAATGCGGCACGCCGCCGGGATGGCGCGGCGCGCGCCGCCCCGAGAAGCGGGTCACCGCGAGGTCGAAGCTGCCCCAGAAGAAATGTACCGGGCTCGCCTTGCCGAGAAAGCCGGTGCGGAATTGCTTGAAGACGCGATCGCTATTCACCAGGATTTGCGAAAACCGCCGCACCGCGTCCGCGTCGTAGGACGCGTGCGCGGTGTCCAGCGAAAACCGGATCGGGTGCGGCAATTCGTTCGGCATTTCGTCGATGGTCGCGGCAATGCCGAGTTCGGCGAGCGCCGCCATCGTCGCGGCATGGAAGCTGGAGACCGAATGCCCCGCCAGCGCAAATCGCCGCTGCGCGCCGCCGCTGGTCGAAATCCGCAAGAGATGATCAATGAAATCGAAGTCGATCTGGAACGTTCGCGCGCCATCGGGCACGGGCGACGTCGTCAGCCCGCGTGCGGTGACGTAGAGCGCCACGTGCCAGGAATGATTGAGCCAGGGTGCCTTGGCCAGCCGGATTTTTCCGACGATCTGGGTCCAGAGATGCAGCGTGGCATAGGTGTCACGCCACGCCGCGGTCGGCAATTCCGGCCACGGGGTTTGCGAGGCGTTGCTCATGCTGAACTCGTATAGAGCTGCGACTTGCTGGCATTGCTGGCAGCGAGCACAGCATCGAGGCTGGTGTTGGCGACACCGTGTGCGCGCACGAGATCGGTCGCCGCTTCGACGATGCGCGCGCGCGTCGCGGTTCCTCGTGCCGTCCGGGTGGGCTGAATATCGATTCTTCCCATCGCACGATAATAGTTGACAAGGCGCGGCCTGGCAAGCAAAGTGGACTAAATAGTCCAATTGGAGATTCCCTATGCCAGCACTGCGTAACGGCGAGATTTTTCCCTTTCTCAGCATTGCCGCTGTCGGCGGCGGCGCCATTTCGCTGCCCGGCGATCTCGCGGGCGCCTTCGGCGTGGTGCTGATCTACCGCGGGGCGTGGTGCCCGTATTGCAACGCGCAGCTCGCGGCGTTCTCCAGCGCCGCGGAAAAGCTCGGTGACCTCGGGGTCAAGGTTGTTGCGCTGTCAGTCGATGATGCGGCGACCTCTGCAGCGCTCGTCGAAAAGCATCGTCTCGCTTTCCCGGTTGGCTACGGCGCCGATGCCGACGCTGTCGCGGCGGCCACCGGGGCCTACACCAACGACAATCCGCGCTACCTGCAATCCACTGGCTTTGTCCTGGATCCCGATGGCAAGGTGATCACCGGTGTGTATTCCACCGCGGCCATTGGCAGGCTTGTCGCCGGCGATGTCGCAGGCTTCGTCAGTTACGTGAAATCTCGCAAGTGATCATGCTTTTGCCGGCGCTACGAGCAAAGCGACGAGTGAAAACCAGATTGCCATGGTGGCCGGTGGAAATATTTGGAAATCATGACTGCTGCGACGGTTGAGGCAAACCGCATCCATCATCGATTGCTGCTGATCCTCCTGGTTCTGACCTGGGCGATCAGCTGGCCTGTGATCAAGGTCGGCGTCGCGACGGTACCGCCGATCTGGTTCGGCTGCCTGCGCTATGCCGTCGCGGCGCTTTGTGTGTTTGCTCTTGTTGGCATGCGCGAAGGTTTCAATTTTCCGTCACGTTCGGATTGGTCGCTCGTTGTGGTTTCCGGTGCGCTTCAGATGGGTGCATATTCGGCGCTGACGGGGCTTGCGCTGACCATTCTTCCACCGGGACGCGCTTCCGTGCTGGCATTTTCCACCCCGATCTGGGTCGTGCCGCTAGCCGCGTGGCGGCTGCGCAAATCCGTCTCGCGTCAGGCTTTGGCGGGGACGGCCATCGGTCTGCTGGGCGTGATTGCGATCGCCGCTCCCTCGCTCCATGCGGACGGGAGAGATCAGATTATCGCCTATGCCATGCTGATGGCTGCGGCCGCTGCATGGGCGTTCTCAATCGTCTTTGTGCGCGGACACCGTTTCGCGGCATCGGCGCTCGCACTTGCCCCCTGGCAGATGCTGGTGGCGGCGACGCTTTTGCTGCCACTGGCCCTCGCCGCCGAAGGCCCTCTGCCTCGAATCGGCGCGCGCGGTGTGGTGGCGCTCGCTTATGTTGGCCCGATTGCTACCGCCTTTGCATACTGGGCAGTGGTCGAGGCGGGCCGCCATTTTCGAGCGGGCACCATGTCGATGGCGCTACTCGCGACGCCGGCATTGGGTATTCTGATCTCGGCCCTGACGCTCGGCGAGGCTGTCAGCGTCTCGCTTGTCGCGGGTGTCGTCTTGATCGGGATTGGAATTCGCTTGGCCACGGTTGCGCTCGAACGGGCGCGATAGCCCCGGCGCTTAGCTGGCCGGTCTTCACAACCGCCTCACGATTTGGTGCATCCCCGGCAGCGGCGCTCGCCGCGCGAGGCACGGTACAGGCTTTTGCACCACCACCGCCGCGCCATGGCCTGCAGCGGCCCGCGCGCCAGTTGAGCGATAAAGAGAATTTCGACCATAGCTCATCCATCGTCCCCGATGGAGAGATAGGGCGGCACTCGCGTCAGAGAATACCGCCCTTGTCGCATCAGCCATGCAGTTAGCTATGGATTTCACCCATGGATTTCAGCCATGCAGTTTCTTGGCGGTCTCCGCGATCACACGTCCTTGATAACGTGCGCCGGCGAGTTCGTTCTCGCTCGGTTGGCGGCTGCCGTCGCCGCCGGTGATCGTGGTGGCGCCATAGGGCGCGCCACCGGTGACCTCATCGAGCTTCATCTGGCCGGCAAAACCGTAATTGAGGCCGACGATGGTCATACCGAAGTGCAGGAGATTGGTGATGATCGAAAACAGCGTGGTTTCCTGGCCGCCATGCTGGGTCGCGGACGCGGTAAAGGCGCCGCCAACCTTGCCGTGCAGGGCGCCCTTGGCCCAGAGGCCGCCGGCCTGGTCGAGGAAGTTTGCCATCTGCGAAGCCATCCGGCCGAAGCGGGTACCGGTGCCGACAATAATCGCGTCGTAATTGGCAAGCTCTTCGACCTTCGCGACCGGAGCCGCCTGATCGAGCTTGTAATACGACGCCTTCGCGACATCTGCCGGCACCAGTTCGGGCACGCGCTTGATATCGACGGTGGCGCCGGATTTGCGTGCACCTTCAGCTATGGCGTTCGCCATCGCCTCGATGTGACCGTAGGCGGAATAATAGAGCACGAGTACTTTGGCCATGATGGTTCTCCGTGAGTTTGGGTGAGTTTGATTTTTGAAGGGACGTCATTGCCGGGCTTGACCCGGCAATCCATCGCTCCTCGCGAGAGTCTCGACGAAGGGGATGGATGCCCGGGTCATCAGGTGCGAAGACGCGCTTCGCGCTTTTGCCCGGGCATGACGAGTTTTGGGTGAGGCCGCTGCTTGGCGCTTACGCCGCGTCGACCAGCACCAGCTCCAAATCTTCCAGCGCGGTGATGGTGAGTTTCGCTTCGTCGCGGATCGCAGCGCCGTCGCGGGCGTTGACGCGCACGCCGTTGACTTCGACGCTACCTGCCGCGGGCACCAGATAGAGGTTGCGCTTCCGTTGCGGCGTATATTCCGCGCTTTCGCCGGCCTTCAGCGTGGTAGCGAGTACGCGCGCATCGGCACGGATCGGCAGCGCGTCCTTGTCGCCGGCAAAGCCGCTGGCGATGGTGACGAGCTTGCCGGAACGATCCGACTTCGGAAACGGCTTGGCGCCCCAGGTCGGCTCGCCGCCCTTCGTGGTCGGTTCGATCCAGATCTGGAAGATGCGGGTGTCGGTCGGCTCCAGATTGTATTCGGCGTGACGGATGCCGCTTCCCGCGCTCATCACCTGGACGTCGCCCGCTTCGGTCCGGCCCTTGTTGCCAAGGCTGTCCTGGTGCGTGATCGCACCTTCGCGGACATAGGTGATGATTTCCATGTTGGCGTGGGGATGGGCGGGAAAGCCGGTGTTGGGCGCGATCTCGTCGTCGTTCCACACCCGCAAGGAGCCGTGGCCCATATTGTCGGGATCGTAATGGCTGCCGAACGAGAAGTGATGCTTGGCCTTCAGCCAGCCATGGTCGGCGCTGCCGAGCTTTGCAAAGGGTCTGAGTTCGATCATGTGATATTCCTTGATTGCGAGAATGTAGGATTGCTTGAATGTTGCTTGAATTTTCAGGCGCCGAAGCCGCCATCGACATTGAGCACCGTGCCGGTCACGAACGACGCTTGCGGGCTGGTGAGGAACACGACGCCGGCTGCGATCTCTTCGGCGGTGCCGAAGCGTTGCAGCGCATGTTGCGAACGCTGGGCTTCCGCGAACTCGCCGCCATCCTTCGGGTTCATGTCGGTGTCGATCGAACCGGGCTGCAGCACGTTGACGGTGATGCCGCGCGGTCCGAGGTCGCGCGATGCGCCCTTGGTGTAGCCGACGATCGCGGCCTTGCTCGCGGCGTAATCGGCAAGACCGGGGAACGAGGCGCGGGTCGCGATACCGGAGCCGATGGTCACGATGCGTCCGCCTTCGCCCATCAGTTTCGAGGCCGTGCGGATCGCGGTAATCACGCCGTGGACATTGATCGCGTCCTGGCGGGCGAGCGCCGCAGTGTCGGTGTTGGCGTCGTCGATCGGCCCGCCGACGGCAACGCCGGCGTTATTGACGAGGATGTCGAGCCGGCCAAAATCCCTGGCGACGTTCTTTACCAGTTGATCGACTTCGGCCGATGAAGCCTGGTCGGCCTTGTAGGCGCGGGCCTCGACACCCCTGGCTTTCAATTCCGCAACGACCGCTTCGGCCTTGTCGGGGGAGGCGACGTAGCTGATGGCGACGTTGGCGCCTTCGTCTGCGAGTGCACGGGCGCTGGCCGCGCCAATGCCGCGCGAGCCGCCGGTGATAAGGGCAACCTTGCCTGAGAGCTTTCTGGTCATTGGATTTCTCCGTTGCTTGAATTCGATGGCCATTGGATATGCTTCCCGGGGTGGTATATAAATAGAAACTATCGAAACTCATTGTTTCCAAAATTGTCATATGGAGCGAGCCCCGATGGCGAAACTTCCGGATTTCGAAGGGCTGGCGATTTTCGCAAAAGTTGTGGAATTACGGTCGTTTGCGGCGGCAGCCGCCGAGCTTGCGCTGTCCAAGGCCACGGTTTCGAAGGCCGTCGGCCGGCTGGAAGAGCGGCTCGGGGCGCGCCTGTTCAACCGCACCTCGCGGCGGCTCGCGCTGACCGATGCCGGACAAAAACTGTCCGAGCGTGCGGCGCGCCTGTTGGCCGACGGCGAGGCCGCCGAGAACGAAGCCTTGTCGCAGTCGGTCGCGCCCCGCGGGTTGGTGCGGCTCGCAGTGCCGATGACGTTCGGGGTGAAGGCCGTCGCGCCGTTATTGCCGGAATTCCTGCAGCAATATCCGGAAGTCTCGATCGATCTGCATCTGAGCGATGCGACGGTTGATCTGATCGGCGAGGGTTTCGATGCGGGCTTGCGCATCGCGCGGCTGCCGGATTCTTCGCTGATCGCGCGGCGCCTATGTGCGATGCCGCGCTATACGGTGGCGGCGCCGTCCTATCTCAAGCAGCACGGCCGGCCGACGCATCCGATGCATCTCGCCCAGCATAAATGCTTCGGCTACGCCTATCTCTCGACGGCGGGCGTCTGGCACTACACCAACGCGGCCGGCGAGCAGGCCAGCGTGCGCCCGGCCGGACAGTTGCGCGTCAACAATGGCGAGGCGCTGTTGCCGTCGGTCATCGCCGGGCTCGGCATCGCCGATCTGCCGGACTTCATCGTCGGCGACGCGATTGCGTCGGGCGAAGTCGAAGTGATCCTGAAAGGCTGGAAGCAGCCGGAAGGCGCGGTGCATCTGGTGACGCCCCCCGGCGGCCCGCGCCCCGCACGCGTCGAGGTGCTGGCGGATTTTATGACGAAGCATTTTACGAAAGTCAGGAAAAGGACGAAGGGCAGGGGGAGAGGTGCGCAGAATCGATGAGGTACAGCTTCACCATCCCCTGGGGGCAGTGTAAGGAGGCGCGGCTATCGCAATGTTCTGAGTTTCGGCTAGGTTACGCTCAACCAAGACAAAATGACCGGGAGAAACTACCGATGAATCGCCGCGAATTGTTGAAAGCCGCCGCCGCACTGCCGCTGGCGCAAACCGTATTCTCCAACGCGGCATCCGCGCAGGCGGCCTATCCCTCACGCAACATCACCATGATCGTGCCGTTCCCGGCCGGCGGGCAGGCCGATCTTGCGGCGCGGCCGGTGGCTCTGGCGCTGGAGAGGATTCTCGGCAAGCCTTGCATCGTTGACAACCGTGCGGGCGGCGCCGGTGGATCAATCGGCAATTCGCAGGCCGCGCGCGCCGATGCGGATGGCTATACGCTGTTGATGACATTGTCGTCGCTGGCGGTGTTGCCGGAGGCTGACCGGCTGTTCGACCGTCCCGTTGCCTATGAGGTCTCGCAGTTCGCGCCGATCGCGCGCGTGCTGGCCGATCCGACGCTGCTCGCGGTGCCGGCCTCGGCGCCATGGAAGACGCTGCAGGATTTTGTCGACGACGCCAAAAAACGCCCCGGGCAAATTCCCTACGGCTCATCCGGTCCCTACGGCACGCTGCATGTGGCGATGGAGATGTTTGCGGCCAGCGCCGGCATCAAATTGCTCCACGTGCCGTTCCGCGGCGCCGGTCCCGCACTGACGGCTTTGTTGAGTGGCACGGTGCAGGCGCTGGCGTCGGCGCCGGGCACGCTGAAGCAGCAGGTCGATGACGGCAAGATGCGCGTGCTGGCGAACTGGGGCGCCGAGCGCGTCTCCAGTTTTCCCGATCTGCCGACTTTCAAGGAACTTGGCTACAAGGACGTCGAGTTCTACATTTGGGCCGGACTGTTTGCGCAAAGCGCGCTTCCCGCGCCGATCATGACGCGGCTGCGCGAAGCGATGGCGCAGGCGGTGAAGGCGCCGGAGGTGATCAAGACCTTCGAGACCGCCGGCAGCCCGGTCGCTTACATGGACGCGCCGGAATTCTCGAAATTCGTCGCCGAAGACAGCGCGCGGCTGATCGCGGCGGTGAAGAAGATCGGCAAGGTGGAGTAGGGGACGGCGCCGTCATGCTCGAACGACTACCGCCAGACATCCGGTTCGAACTGCTGTTGCCGTCGCCGGAAAATCGGGAATTTGCGTTCGTTTTAAAACGGGAAGCGTTGGGCCCGCATATTTGCGCGCGCTGGCTGTGGGATGAGGACTATCAACGGCAAGTCCATCGCGAGAGATTTGCTGAAAAGCCGTTTTTTCGAATCTGGCATGGAGAAGAAGCGGTCGGCGTCCTGTCATGGCTGGTCCACGACGACCACGCGCGGTTTGGAGAGTTCTATCTCTTCGCGAGGTGTCAAGGCGCGGGCCTGGGAACGCGCATCCTGCAACATCTGTTGGCGCTGGCGGACGCTGGAAATCTCCCGGTGCGCCTGGAATATCTGAAATGGAATCCGGTCGGCCGTCTTTATCTCCGTAACGGATTTAGTCGAACAAGCGAGACCGACACGCATTTCTTTCTGGAACGTTTGCCCAAAGGATCGTCCATGAAGGGATCGGGCATATAGCGTTCGATTTCACATTTTGTTGTCCGGCGCGAACCTTCCTTTGTCCCATTCATTCGACAGGGTGTTCAACCATCGCCGCGTGGAACTCCCGCGCCAACTGAAATTAAAAGAAAGGACCCGGTCATGCGATTGCAGCGGTTTGTCCTGAGCCTTGCGATAGCGACCGGTGGCGGAACCGCCGCCCAAAACGTCGCCTTCGCGGAGGAATATCGCGGAACCTGGGAACAGCAAATGGCCTGCACGCCCGACGTGATGCGGTTGTGCAGCGATCAGATACCCGATGTGAACCGTATTGTGGCGTGCCTGCGGCAGAATACGGCGTCACTTGGCAATTCCTGCCGCGCCGTGTTCGAATCGAACGCCAGCGGGCCGCAGCAAACGGCGCCAGGACAAACTGCGCCGAGACCTCAGCCTCGCATTGTGCGACCGCAGCCAAATCCTTACAATGCGCCGCAGCTAAATCCTTACAGAGACGACGAGTAATTCGAATCCATTTGGAGTGGGCGACGCGCGGCGTCGATGCCGCGCGTCGGTTTCCTCAGACCGCCGTCGGCATTTTCCAGCCGCCAAAGGTTTTTTCCAGATGCGCCACCAGCGCCAGCGCGACGTCCTCGCGCCACGGCCGCGCGGCGACCTGAACGCCGAGCGGCAGGCCTTCGGGTGAGGTGCCGATGCGAACGGTCGCCGTCGGCCATCCCGTCAGATTATACATCTGCGCGTAGCCGAAGCCCTTGCGGCTGGCCTCGTCGAAGCTGGTGCCGTGCAGGAGCGCCGGATACGGCGCCACCGGGGAAAGCACCGCGTCGTAGTTCTCCATGAAGCGGAGCATCGAATTGCGGAACAGGTCCCAGCGCACGAACGCTGCCAGCGCTTCGGTGGTGTTGGCCATCGCCGGCGCGACCGAATAGGTCAGCGCCTTCTCGAACAGCGGCGAGATCGGATCGCTGCCGATGCTCTTGAGGAAGGCGCGGGTGCCTGCGCCGCCGTCGCCGCGGCTCGTATCGTGATAGACGGTGGCAGCCTTCTCGGCATCCGGCGGACGCTTCTCCTCGACCTTGACGCCGGCATCCATGAACGCCTTGGCGGAATCGCGCACGGTTGCGACGATTTCCTTGGTCGGGGTCGCTACGCCGTCATCGTCGAAGAATGCCAGCTTCAATCCGCTCAGCGTGACCGCCTTCGGATCGAGCAGCGGCATGCCGACGATCGAATTGTCGCGGAAGTCGGGTCCGGAGATGATCGGCAGCGCCAGCGCCAGATCCTCGACCCGGCGCGAAACCAGGCTGACATGAAAGACCGGCGCGCGGGCGCCCATCGGTTGCGGAAATTGTCCGGTGCGCGGCACCCGGCCGGAGGTCGGCTTGATCGCCGCCAGACCGCAGAAATGCGCGGGCACGCGGATGCTGCCGCCGGCGTCGGTGCCGAGACCCAAAGGCGAGCCGCAGGCCGCAATGATGGCCGTCTCGCCGCCGCTGCTGCCGCCCGGCGTGCGCGCGAGGTCATAGGGATTGTTGGTGCGGCCGTAGACCAGATTGTCGCTTTCCAGCGCGCCCGCCAGTTCCGGCACGTTGGTTTTGCCGAGGAAGATGGCGCCGGCGGCGCGCAAGCGGGCCACCGCGGTGGCATCGGCCTTGGGAACGAAATTGGCGCGGCCCTTGGTGCCGCCGGTGCAGATCACGCCGGCGGTTTCCAGCGTGTCCTTGATGGTCATGGGTACGCCATGCAGCGGACCCTTGATTTCGCCGCGCGCCAGCGCCGCGTCGGCTTCGTCCGCCTCTTTTCGCGCCTGGTCGGCGGTGAGCTGAACGATCGCGTTGAGTTTCGGATTGACCTTGGCAATCTGCTCGAGATGGGCTTCGACGACAGCCTTGGAGCTGAGCTTCTTCGAGCGGATGGCGCCGGCAAGCTCGCTCGCCGAAGATGTAATGATGGGATTATCGCCGGCCGCCTTCGCGGAGGCGGTGATGAAATTCTGTCCGGCCGCGGCGGCCGCGCCTGCCAGTGCGACGGTGCCCAGAAAGTCGCGTCTTGCTATTTTGTCGCTCATCGAAAAATCCAATCTTGCTGTTGCCCGGCGGCGGCAGAAGATTTCATTTTCCAGATGCGCGCAAGCGCAGGGGCGTCAGGAGGGTCCCTGACAGACATCGACCCATTCGGCTGAAGTGAGCGCCGCCATGCGCGCAGGCGCAATGCGGACCGCACTGTGGGTCGAGCCGGCGGCCGGCACCACGATGTCGAATGCTTTCAACGATATATCGCAGTAAACGGGCAGCGGCGTCTTCAGTCCGAACGGACAGACGCCTCCGACCTCATGGCCGGTGATCTCGGCGACTTCGTCCAGTCCGAGCATCTTCGGCTTGCCCCCGAACAGCCCCTTCACCTTTTTGTTATCCATCCGCGAGGTGCCGGCGGCGACGATCAGCACCACGCGTTCGCCGATCCGCAAGGACAGCGTCTTGGCGATCCGCGCCGGCTCGACGCCATAGGCCTCGGCGGCGAGCGGGACGGTGGCCGAACTTATCGATGATTCGATCACAGCGATGTCAGGTGCCTTCTCGGCGAAGAAGGCGCGAACCGATTCAATGCTCATATTTCAGGACTTTTTGGCGGCCACCAGATCTGACAATTCGACCAGATCTGGCAATTCGGAGAGGGCATGGATGCGATGATGGGGCTCAAGCCCGAGTTCGTCCATCTGGGTACGGATCGCCTTGAACATCGTCAAGGGCGCGACGAGATCGCTTTTGACACAGGCCAGCGCCATCGCTTCCGGCGTCACGCGCTCGATCCAGGCGACGTTGAGCCCGAATGCCCTGGCGCCGCAGGCGTCCCAGGGGTTGGAAGAGATGAACAGCACCTCGTGAGGCGGAATGCGGAGATTTTCTTCGATCAGGGTGTAGGCATCCGGGCTCGGTTTGAAGATCTTTTTGGCATCGATGCTGATGGTGGCGTCGAGCACACGGTCGAGGCCCGAATTCCTGACCAGTGCGTTGAGCATATCGGGACTGCCATTGGAGAGAATGGCAAGTTTTTTGTCCTGCATCGCCGTCAATGCGGCAAGCGCATCGGGATAGAGTTCGAGATGCAGGTACTTGTCCATGATGCGCGCGAACGCCTGCTCGTCATATTGCAGGCCGAGGATCCGCAGCGTGTAGGCCAGCGACTCCCGCGTCACGACCGAGAAATCCTCGTAAGCCCGCATCAGCGAACGCAGCCAGGTATATTCGAGCTGCTTGATGCGCCAGATTTGCGTGATGATCTCCCCGTAGCCGGGAAATGTCTGTTCGGTGACGGACGCCACCGACTGTATGTCGTAGAGCGTGCCATAGGCATCGAATACAACGGCTTTGATATTCACCTGACTTGCTCTCTCCTGCCGATGGTTGCGTCGAGGAATTGGTGGAGTTCGCCGATCGATTGGTCGGTCGCCGATTGGTTGAATTCGAGATGATGGCCGAGCAGTTGAATGGGTGACTTGAGGCTGGCTGCGTCGAACGCGTGATAGGCGCCGGGATAGACCACGAGCTTGATCGGAACGCCCTGGTTCTTCTGGCGCGATATCCCCCAATCGTCCCGGCCATCGACCATGTTGCGGCACTCTTGCGCCAAGGCCCAATCGTCGAGTTCGCCGATCAGGATCAGCGTCGGTACGGTCATGTTGCCCTTGAAGCCGAGGCATTTTGGATAGAATGCCACCGCCGCGCGGAATTTATTGGGCGATGTCTGCTCGAGGATGCCGCGCTCGACGGAAGAAAGCGCCTGCCAGGCGCCTTGCGAAAATCCGAGCACGGCGACGCGGGCGGGGTCGACGGACGGCTGCTGCGCCAGGAAATTCAGCGCACGGTAGGCGTCCATGGCGAGATCGACGGGTGCGCCGCCGCTGCAGGTGTTCTTCAGTCCGCGCGGCCCAAAACTGTCGACGGTGAGCGTGGCATAGCCCCAGGACGCGATCCGCTTGCCCCAGCGTTCGTCCAGCCGCTGCCAGTTGCCGTTGCAACTATGCAGCAGCACCACAGCGGGCGAGGGGCCCGCGCCATTGGGTTGCCGAAGGTAGCCCTGCAGCGGTTGGGTGCTGGCGAGCGGATTCTCGAATTCGACGACGGTCGCGGACGGCTCGGTCTGGGCCGCAAAACATCCCCCCGCGCTTCCGGTCAGAAGTGCGCTGACGAAGGCAGCTTTGGCGAAGTTCGTCACAGACCACCGTCTTGGGAAAACGGCATTCGCGCCGCTCGTCGGACGGCTCTTATATACCCAAAATCTTCCGGGCGTTGGCCTTCAATACTTTCGGGCGGATCTCGTCGCGGATGTCGAGTTTTGCGAAGTCCGACAGCCAGCGATCCGGCGTGATCACCGGCCAGTCCGAGCCGAACAGCATTTTGTCCTGCAGGATCGAGTTGATATAGCGCACCAGGATCGGCGGGAAATATTTCGGCGACCAGCCGGAGAGGTCGATATAGACGTTCGGCTTGTGGGTCGCGACCGACAGCGCCTCTTCCTGCCAGGGAAAGGAAGGATGCGCGAGGATGATCTTCAGGTCCGGAAAATCCGCCGCGACGTCGTCCATGTACATCGGGTTGGAATATTTCAGCCGCATCCCCATGCCGCCGGGCATGCCGCTGCCGACGCCGGTCTGGCCGGTGTGGAACAGCGCGATCGCGCCGCCCTCGTTGATCGCCTCATACAGCGGATAGGCCATGCGGTCGTTGGGATAGAAGCCCTGCATGGTCGGATGGAATTTGAAACCGCGGACGCCGTATTCCTCGATCAGTTTGCGAGCCTCGCGCACGCCAAGTTTGCCCTTGTGCGGGTCGATGCTGACGAAGGGGATCAGGACGTCGAGATGGTCGGAGGCGACTTCCAGCATCTCGTGATTGTTGTAGCGGCGAAAGCCGGTCTCGCGCTCGGCATCGACCGGAAAGATCACCGCGGCGATTTTCTTGGAACGATAATAGGCCGCAGTTTCGCCCACCGTCGGCGGATGCTTGTGCGGCGACTTGAAATACTCCGCCATCTGCGCCTGAAAATCGTCATAGCCGTCGTCACCATGCATGCCGCAGGGCTCTTCGGCATGGGTGTGGATGTCGATCGCCACGACGTCTTCGATGTTGGGCAGCTTCAGCTTGGGCATTTGGAGGTTCCGGCGGCTTGATTTTTCGGTCCGGGAAATTGATTATACTATATAACAAATTCCGCAAGGCAGCAGAAACAAGATCGCGGAAACAGGGAGGACGGCATGGCGCAGGAACCCTTCGAGACCGATTTCTGGAAAGACGCCAATTTGCGAAAAGTCTGGGACGACATCGTTCCCGGCGAGCCGCGCAAGACCATTCCCTACACGCTGACGCGAGAGGCGATCGAGCTCTACTGCAAATCCGTCGGCGAGGATCATCTGATCTATTTCGACGAGGCTTACGCCAGGACCACCCGCTATCGCGGGCTGATCGCGCCGCCGTCGATCCATATCCTCCTGATGTTCTCCTGCACGCCGGCGGACGACTGGATGCGCTCGCCCGGCACGGTCAATGCGGGGCAATCCTGGAGTTACAACATTCCGGCGCGGCCGAACGACGTCATCACGTTGCAGGCCCGCGCGCTCGACAAGTTCATCAAGCGCGAGCGGCTCTTCGTCGTGCACGACAATGTTTTCTTCAACCAGCATGGCGACGTGATCTGTTCCGGCCGCGGCTGGACCATTCGGCCGGCATAAGGGGAGAATTGCATGACCACCAGTTTCGAAAAGCTCGCCGCCGGGATGCGTATCGACGGGCCGAAATTTTCGGTCTCACGCGAATCCATCCGCCTGTTTTGCGACGCCTCGCTCGACTACAACCCGCTGCATCTCGACGACGACTACATGAAAGGCAATTTCGGCAAGACCAATTTCGGCGGCATCATCATGCACGGCATGAACAGTTTCGGGCTGATCTCGCGGATGCTGACCGATTGGGCCTATCCGGCCGGCGCCGTCCACCGCCGCCTCGAAACGCGGTGGGTCAAGCCGGTGCGGCCCGGCGACACCATCCAGCCCACCGGACTGGTCAAATCCAAGCAGGTGACCCAAAATTCGCGCTGGGTCCTGATCGACGTGATGGTCCGGAACCAGCATGATGAGAAGGTTGCCACCGGCGAGGCCATGGTCGAGTTCCCGCTGGACTGAATTTTCCAGCGATTTCAAGCCTGACCCGTTCGATATGGGCCGGATTTACCCCAACCAGATGGGCCTAAAGGCGCCCGTTTGCATTGACATTCGGTCCCGCCATGGCTTAGAAACCGCCCCGTCCCGGGCGGATGGCCGCTGGCGGGATTAATCCCATTTTGCCACTTTTGGGTATCACTCGGTTCGGCCTCCAACACGGCCTTTCAAAGCATCAGGATTGTTCCCATGAAGGTCCGTAACTCGCTGAAATCGCTGCGCGGCCGCCACCGCAACAACCGTCTGGTCCGCCGCAAGGGCCGGGTTTACGTCATCAACAAGGTGCAGCGCCGCTTCAAGGCTCGTCAGGGCTAAGCCAATGCAAGGCCTGCCTTTCGCCGCTCCGATTGTTCGCTGTTCCGGTCGTGCCGCTCCGACTTCGCTTCACAGGTCTTTGACGATCTGCTGCTTTGCAGCGCGATTTTGTGCGGCTAGACTTCATCCATGGCTTCATCCGTGGCTTTGAGATTCGCGAACGCCCGTAACTGCGGGATCGCGATCCTGCTCGCCGTCGTCACGATGGCGGCGACTGCCGTGGCGTTTGCCCAGAACGACCCCAGGGTCGTCCCTCCGCCCAAGAGCCAGAAGAAATTACCGGAAGCGCCGAGCAAGCTGCCGAAGGTCGGCGCCGACCGCACGCGCGGGCTGGATTTCCTGTTTGGCGCGCTGAAGGCCGCACCCGATGAAGCCAGCGCCAAGCATGTCGAGGCGCGGATCTGGGCGATGTGGCTGCAGACCCCGAGCGACACCGCGGCGCTATTGATGATGCGCGCCAAGGCGGCGATGGATGCGCAGAAGATGGATGTCGCGCTGAAGCTGCTGGATGCCGTGGTCAAGCTGCGTCCGGATTATGTCGAAGCCTGGAACAGGCGCGCGACGATTTATTATCTGAAGAACGACTACCCCCATTCGCTCGAAGACATCCGCGAGGTCCTGACCCGCGAACCGCGTCATTTCGGTGCGCTGGCGGGGCTCGGCATGATCATGCAGGACATTGGCGACGAGAAGCGTGCGCTTGACGCCTTCCGCAAGGCGCTCGCCGTCAACCCGCACCTCGAAAAGGTGCCGGAGCTGGTCAAGACGCTCACCGAAAAGGTCGAAGGCCGCGATATCTAGGGCCTGATCCGGACCCGAAAGGCCGCGTTAGCGCCGCGCGGGCCGATTTCCCGAACAGAGGTTGACGTGGCAGGCCGGATTTGGGCAGGCCGGATTAGTGGACGGCCATGCTGCCGCGAGCTATCCCGTCCAGGCCGACGGCTGCGTAGAATTGCGCCAGTTCCGCCTCCAGTTGCTCGTTGACCAGCAGCAGCGCCTTCAGAGCGCCCCGCATGTCGCCGTTGCAACTTGCCACGATCTGGTCGATGGCCGCTTCGTTTGCGTTGGAAATCATTGAAAGTCCTCTGATTGTACCGTGGAACAATTCGTGGTCCCCGCCCGCGTTCCTGTGGATGTTGGGTACAAACGCAGGCATCGGCCACGCCCCGATCAGGCACGCCGACACATGGCGAAAGTGTCAACGCAATCGTATAAAGTGGCCGATGACGCCCGTGTGACCCCGCTATCCACAGAAGGCGCGTGCTGTGGACAACTTCCTTCCGAAACCCGCATCGGCTTGAGCCGTATCTCGCCGGTGCAAAAGATCATCCGGACATTCTCAATGGTGGCAGTGATTGTGGCGGCGCTGGCGGCCTTGGCTGCTGACCTGGCGCTGGTCACGCAGGCTGGCGTATTGCTGACGCAGCGCGCCCATCCCGCACGGGGCCAAATGATCGCGGTCGCGGGCGCTACCCTTCACGTCGTCGATATCGGTCCGCGCGACGCGGCCGGCCCGCCGATCGTGATGCTGCATGGCGCGAGTTCCAATCTCGAAGTGATGCGGCAGCCTGTCGGCGACCGGCTGGCGAAGAACCATCGCGTGATCCTGATCGATCGTCCCGGGCATGGCTGGAGCACGCGGGCAAATCTCGAAGACTCGACGCCCGAGATCCAGGGCCGGATGATCGAGGAGGCGCTGACCAAGCTCGGCGTCGAAAAGGCGATCTTCGTGGTGCATTCCTGGGCAGGGGCGCTGGGTCTGCGCATGGCGCTGGATTATCCGGCGCGCCTTGCAGGTCTGGTAATGTTGGCGCCGGTCGCCTATCCGTGGCCCGGCGGCGTCGGCCTATACAACAGGATCGTCACCATTCCCGTGATCGGTCCGCTGCTGGCCTGGACGGTCACGCTGCCGCTCGGCACTTTCCTGTCCGAGCCCGGCGCCCGCGGCGTGTTCCGGCCGCAGACGATGCCGGATGGATTTGTGGAAAATACCGCGACCTCATTACTGCTGCGCCCGCGCGAGTTTCTCGCCAATGCCTGGGATCTGGTGACGCTGAAGGCGGCGGTCGCGGAACAGGCGCCGCGCTATGCCGAGATCAAGGCGCCGATCGTGATCATCGCGGGCGACGCCTCGGACAAGACGGTATCCACCCACATCCATTCGCGTCCGCTCGCGGCCACCGCGCCCAACGCCAGGCTGATCGTGCTGCCGGGCGTCGGTCACATGGTGCAGAACGCGGCGCCCGATCTGGTGATTGCGGAGATCGAGGCGGTCATCGGCAATCTTGTGCCGGCATCATGACCCGGCAGCGCTGCGTGCGCGCCCGATTTCATAGGCTGCGACATGCGTGCGCGCCAAATCGAGGATCGGCGTCTTGACGCCAAGGGTACGGGCGCGGGCGACCATATCGCCCAGAATGTGCTCGCCTTCGGTGGTTGAGCCGCGCTCGATGTCGCGCAGCATCGACCATTTCAGCGGCGAACCGACCGTGGTGATCAGCGCGGTGTCGAACTCGATGAAGGCCGGTCTCGGCTTGAAATCCGGAGGCGGTGGCGACGGCGCAGCATTCGTCGAAGATCTGGAACATCGCCTCGCGCCCGCCGGGTGCCGCCAGAATATCGCCGATGCTGGCGCGCATCAGGCAGGTGATTCCGGCGCCCAGGCCCAGTTGCACGAACTTTTCCCACATGTCCTGCATCACGGCGTCGCTCGCCCGTGCATTGAAGCCGGCGCCGTCGAAACAGGCCTGCAGCGTGCGGGTCCGCTCGCTCGGGCCATCAGCGATTTCGCCATAAACGAGATCGTGGATCGGGAAAAACTGGGTGATGCGGCCCTCCGCGTCCACGCCGGCGCTGATATTGGCCATGCCGCCCACGACATGCGCCGCGCCGAACCGTGCGATCAGCCGGTCAAGATGTCCGATGCCGTTGAGGACAGGCAGGATCATGCTGTCCGGTCCAACCGCCGGCGCGAATTGATCCATCGCCTCGTCGAGCGAATAGGATTTTACGCCGACCAGAATGAGGTCGAACGGTTCGCCGATCGTGCCGGCGAGCGCGGTGGTTACGGGAACCTCGAAATCGCCATGCGGGCTGACTACCCGCAATCCGTCGCGTGCCAGTTGCTCCGCGCGGCGCGGCCGCACCATGAACGTGACGTCACGCCCGGCGCGGACAAGACATGCGCCGAAATATCCACCCAGCGCGCCGGCTCCGATGACCAAAATACGCATATCGCCCGTGCTCCCGAGAACTGCGCGAGGCTATCACCATTTCCAATCATGGACGCGGGCAATCATGTCCGATGGGAGGCGTCGATCCTGCCGGGTGCCGATGAGGTGATCTGGTATCGGGTAGAGGCGCGATGGCCCGCCGGCGCTGGATGGGGTAGGGTTCTCCTTGCGTGCGGGATTCCGCTGCTCGTCCCGCCAGCGATGAGCGCGATTTTGCGGATAGCGATTTCGGGCAGCTGACCTTTGAGGGAGAGCGCCATGTACGCCGCCATTCGTCAGGGCAAGGCAAAGGCCGGTCAGGCCGAAGAGCTGGCACGCCGGATCAAGGAAGGCGCCATTCCGATCATCAGCGATGTCGAAGGTTTCATGGGCTATTATGTGGTCTACGCGCCCGACGACACCGTGGTCGCGATCAGCCTCTTCAACAATTTTGCCGCAGCCGAGGAGTCCAACAAGCGCGCGCTCGCCTGGATCGAGAAGGATCTTGCGCCGCTGCTCACCGGGCCGGCAACGGCGACGGCCGGACCCGTGATCGTGCATACACTGGCTTGAGCCCCGCGAAAGCCAGGACAGAGGATGGGCTTGAGCCGCGCGAAAGCCAGGAGGAGGGCTTGAGCCGCGCGAAATCCGGCACAGACGACGCCCGCGCCTGGGCGTGTCGTGCCGGGTAGCTTAAGTCCTACTTGGTCTTGCCGTCCTTGTCGTATTGCGAGACGAACGCCCAGAGGTCGTTGGCCTCTTTCTCGTTCTTGATGCCGGCGAACGCCATCTTGGTGCCGGGAATCTTCGCCTTCGGGTCCTTGATGTAGTCGAGGAATTGATCCTTGTTCCAGGTGATGCCGGAGTTCTTGTTGGCGTCCGAATAGGAATAGCCCTCCGCGGTGCCGGACTTGCGGCCGTCGAGCCCGTTGAGCTCCGGGCCAACCTTGTTCTTGGCGCCTTCGCCGATCGCGTGACAGGCCAGGCATTTGTTGAACGAGGTCTTGCCGGCCGCGGCATCCTGCGCCAGCGCGCCCGATGCCGTGAGCCATGGCGGTGACGACAACCAGCGCGCCGAAATTCAGTTTTTTCATGGGGTGCTCTTTGATCTTTCCCGGACAGAGGTGCGGACGCTTTTGGCACGGCCCGCTCGGAATGGACAAGCCTCGAAAGCTTGACGGGTTTCATGACTGCCGCAGCCTTCGAGATCAATAGCCGACATTCGCGAAAGGTCCATTCCCTCAGGGATGGCCTACCCAAATTGGCCCGGACGTGCTTGATTTACCGTGACAAATCGATAAAGCGCTGGGCCTGGAGGATACGCATGGCCATCATGATGCCGGCTTCCGATCAGGGGGTCCTGGATCGCCGCGACGCCATTGTCGCCGCTTTGCGCGCGATCGTGCCCGGGGAGGGCGTGATCGACAGCGCGGCCGAAATGGTCCCCTACGAGTCCGACGGGCTGATGGCGTATCGCCAGCCGCCGATGGTCGTGGTGCTGCCTGACACCACCGAACAGGTCTCAAAAGTCCTGAAATATTGCTGCGAGCAGGGCATCAAGGTGGTGCCGCGCGGCTCTGGTACCTCGCTGTCCGGCGGCGCGCTGCCGCTGGCCGACGGCGTGCTGCTGGGCCTGGGCAAATTCAAGCGCATTCGCGAGATCGATTTCGACAACCGCGTGGTGGTGACCGAACCCGGCGTCACCAATCTCGCCATCAGCCAGGCGGTCGCGCATGCCGGCTTCTACTACGCGCCCGATCCGTCGTCGCAGATCGCCTGTTCGATCGGCGGCAATGTCGCGGAGAATTCCGGCGGCGTGCACTGCCTGAAATACGGCATGACCACCAACAACGTGCTGGGCTGCGAGATCGTGCTGATGTCCGGGGAAATCCTGCGGATCGGTGGCAAGGCGGCCGAGAACGGCGGCTACGACCTCATGGGCATCATTACCGGTTCGGAAGGCCTGCTCGGCGTCATTACCGAAATCACGGTGCGTATCCTGCAAAAACCCGAGACCGCCCGTGCGCTGATGGTCGGGTTTGCCGAGGTCGAGGCCGCCGGCCAGTGCGTGGCTGAAATCATCGGCGCCGGCATCATTCCGGGCGGCATGGAGATGATGGACAGACCGGCGATCCACGCCGCCGAAGCCTTTGTCCATGCCGGCTATCCGCTCGACGTCGAGGCGCTGTTGATCATCGAACTCGATGGTCCGGGCGTGGAAGTCGACGAACTGATCCGTCGCGTCGAGGCGATCGCGCAGGGCTGCGGTTCGACCACCTGCCAGATTTCCAACTCGGAAGTTGAGCGCAATTTGTTCTGGGCCGGCCGCAAGGCGGCGTTTCCGGCGGTGGGGCGGATTTCGCCCGACTATCTCTGCATGGACGGCACCATTCCGCGCGGGGCGCTCCCGAAGGCGCTTTCGCGAATCCGCGACCTCTCGGCCAAATACGGCCTGCGCGTCGCCAACGTGTTCCACGCCGGCGACGGCAATCTGCACCCGCTGATTCTCTACGACGCCAACCAGCCCGGCGAGATGGAGCGGGCGGAAGCCTTTGGCGCCGATATCCTGCGGGCCTGCGTCGAATTCGGCGGCGTCCTGACCGGCGAGCATGGCGTCGGCATCGAGAAGCGCGATTTGATGCCGGAGATGTTCAGCGAGATCGATCTCAACCAGCAGCAACGGCTGAAATGCGCCTTCGACGCGCAGGGCCTGCTCAATCCCGGCAAGGTGTTTCCAACCCTGCACCGCTGCGCCGAACTCGGCCGCGTGCATGTGCATGGCGGCAGACTGGCGTTTCCTGAATTCCGCGGTTTTGAGCATGGTCTTCGCCAATTTTTCAATCGTCATACCCCGCGCAGGCGGGGTATCCAGTATTCCGCGCCGCCGATTTTCGTCCTGCGGCTCCTGCGATCACTGGATCGTCCGCTTTCGCGGACGATCGACGACAACGAGTTCAGGAGTGTAAGGTCGTGGACACTCTGAAGGTACGTGACGCCAAGGATGTCGAGCAGGTGGTGCGCGCGGCGATCGCGAGCGACCAGCCGCTGGAAATCATCGGCCATGGCATCCAAGCGCCTGATCGGCCAGCCGATGGCCACCAACGCGGTGCTCGACCTGTCTGACTTGAACGCCGTCAGCGCCTATGAACCGAACGAACTGATCATCACGGTGCAGGCGGGCGCGCCGCTGGCCGACGTCCTGTCGCTGATCGATTCCAAGAACCAGCAATTTGCATTCGAGCCGATGGATACCTCCGCGCTGCTCGGCGTGCCCGATATCGGCACCATCGGCGGCATGATCGGCGCAGGCCTTGCCGGCCCGCGCCGTATCAAGGCCGGTGGCGCCCGCGATCACCTGCTGGGCGCGCACGCGGTGTCCGGCTTCGGCGACAGCTTCAAGACCGGCGGCCGGGTGGTGAAGAACGTCACCGGCTACGACCTCTGCAAATTGCTGGCGGGGTCATGGGGCACGCTGGCGGTGATGACGGAAGTGACCCTGAAAGTCATGCCGAAGCCCGAGAGCGAGCGCACGCTGCTGCTGCGCGGGCTGGACGATTTGACTGCGAACCGGGCGATGACGGCCGCGCTGGGCTCGCCCTTCGACGTTTCCGGCGCGGCGCATCTGCCGAATTCAGCGTCCCGCCCCGCCGTGGGCGCGCTGGCCGGGCTCGGCGCGCCGGGGCAGGCCGTTACGTTGCTGCGGCTGGAGGGCATCCCGGCCTCAGCTGCCCATCGCGCCAACTCGCTCGGCCAGACGCTGGCGCCGTTTGGGGCCGTGGAGATCGTGCAGGATTCCGTCTCGGCGGCGATCTGGAGTTCGATCCGCGATATCAAACCATTCGCGGCCAATGCTGCGCTGGGCGCATGGCCGGTGTGGCGGATCGTTTGTCCGCCGGCCTCGGGCGGCGCGCTCGGCCAACAGCTCGCGCGCGATACCGGCGGTGACGTGATCTACGACTGGGGCGGCGGCCTGATCTGGGTGGCGTTACCGCCCGGGCCGGACGCGCAAGCGGGCCTGGTACGTCAGCGCGTCGAGGCGGCCGGCGGCCATGCGACGCTGATCCGGGCTTCCGAACCGGTCCGGCGCAATGTCGATGTGTTCCATCCGCAAACCGGCGGCCTCGCCGGCTTGAGCGAACGCGTCCGCCACAGCTTCGATCCCAAAAACATCCTCAACCGGGGCCGCTTGACGCGGGTGGTTGCGCCATGAAGACCGAATTCAGCCTCGCCCAACTCGCCGATCCCGATATCGCCGAAGCCGACAAGATCCTGCGCGCCTGCGTGCATTGCGGCTTCTGCACCGCGACCTGTCCGACCTATGTGTTGCTCGGCGACGAACTCGATAGCCCGCGCGGCCGGATCTATCTCATCAAGGAGATGCTGGAAAAGGATCGCCCGCCGACGCCGGAGGTGGTCAAGCATATCGATCGCTGCCTCTCCTGCCTCGCCTGCATGACCACCTGCCCGTCGGGCGTGAACTACATGCATCTGGTCGATCAGGCGCGGGTCAGGATCGAAAGGGACTTTTCAAGGCCGTTGGCCGAGCGCGCCTTGCGCGCCGTGCTGGCGTGGGTTCTGCCGCGGCCCGGGCTATTCCGCCTGAGCATGGTCGTGGCGCGGCTCGGCCGGCCGTTCGCGGCGCTGCTGCCGACGCCCAAAGTGGCGGCCACGCCGTCCCTGTTGCGGCGGATCACGGCGATGCTGGCGCTGGCGCCGAACCGCCTGCCGGCGCCGGGAGCCTCAGGCGGAAGCGTTTTTCCGGCCGTCGGCGAGCGGCGCGGACGCGTCGCGCTGCTGCAGGGCTGTGCCCAGCAGGTGCTGGCGCCGCGCATCAATCAGGCCGCCATCAATCTGTTGACGCGCCACGGCATCGAGGTCGTGCTGGTCAAGGACGAGCAATGCTGCGGCGCGCTGACCCATCACCTTGGTCGGGATGGCGACGCGCTGGCGCGCGCCCGAGCCAACGTCACCGTGTGGCAAAGGGAAGCGGAACAAGGGGGTCTCGACGCCATCCTGGTGACGACGTCGGGCTGCGGCACCGTCATCAAGGATTACGGTTTCATGCTGCGCGAGGACCGCGATTTCGCAGGCCCCGCCGCGCGGATATCCGCGCTGGCAAAGGATATCACCGAGTATCTCGCCGGCATCGATCTCAATCCATCCAGCCAGAAAAGCGACGTCACCATCGCTTATCACTCGGCTTGTTCGCTGCAGCACGGACAGAAAATCACACAGCTTCCGAAAGAATTGCTTTCCAAGAATGGATTCGTGGTGAAAGATGTACCCGAGAGCCATTTGTGTTGCGGTTCGGCGGGGACCTACAACATTCTCCAGCCCGACATTGCGAGCAGATTGCGCGACCGCAAGGTCGCCAATATTGCGACAGTCAAACCGGACATGATCGCTGCAGGCAATATTGGGTGCATGGTTCAAATTGCCGGCGGTACGTCAGTTCCTGTGGTGCACACGATTGAGCTTCTCGATTGGGCGACAGGAGGTCCAAAACCTGAATTGAGAGGGGCCCAGGATTGAATTGATCGACCGGGCCTCGAGCATGATCCGGAAATGTGGGCACCGGTTTTCCGAGAAGACCATGCTCAGACGAGACTTGGATCAATAGAATTGGATCGACTGAATTGGATCGACTCGAATTGGATCTACAGACTTAGATCTAGAGACTTGGATCAGCGGCAACAGGAGGACCACGATGGCTAAAGCGAAGAAGGCTAAGAAAAGCAAGAAGGCCAAAAAGGCCAAGAAGGCAGTAGCGGCGAAGAAGAAGTCCGCGAAAAAGTCGTCGAAGAAGGCCGCCAAGAAATCGGCGAAGAAGGCTGTGAAAAAATCGGCCAAAAAGTCCGCCAAGAAATCGGCCAAGAAGGCTGCCAAGCAGGCGGCGCCGAAGAAAGCTGCCAAGAAGAGCCCGGCGAAGAAAAAGAAGGCCGCTGCCAAACCTGCTGCCCCCAAGCCTGCAGCTCCGATGGCAGCCCCGGCGCCGGAGCCCGAGCCCGCTCCGCCACAAGCTGGGCCACCCCGAGTTCGGAGCCATCCACCCCGTCATGGGGTTCTGGCTCATCCGATGGTGGTGGCGATCAGCACTAGCTGACCGGCCACATCATCCATCAGGAGCGATCCTTCGAGAGGCCGCAGCGTTGACCGCTGCGGCCTTTTTCATGTTGCGCGCACCCGGCCTTCATGCGGGCCGCACCCGGCTTTCACGGCCTGCATCCGGCGTGCCTCGGGGCTTTGATGGTCACGATTGATTCGGCCGGGGCCGTCGGGCGCCCTGCCGTCAGCCGTGTTTTTGCGGCACCGAAGGAGGCGCGACGGGTATCCGAACCGCCAAAATTGTTGTGGGAATGCAACACCCGCCGACAACATCATCCGAAACGGTCAGAACGCCTAAAAAGTCGGCAGATGCATGACATTTTTGCTTCACCTGTGGGGGTGCCGTGTTCCAGATTGCAATCACGTTACGGAATTTGGTTGCAGTCAGTTGTCGCATGCCCTTGGGGGCGCCGGAACGGGACTGTTTTATAAGGTGATGGGGATCGTCATGAAGAAACTGGCTTTGTTGGCAACGGCGCTGACAATGGTATCGGGCTCGGCTCTCGCTGCGGATATGGCTGTCAAGGCCGTGAAGGCGCCGCCGCCGGTAGCGTTCGAGCCTTGGGATATCGCTTTCGGCAGCGCGTTGATGAACGACTACATCTTCCGTGGCGTCACCCAGTCCAACCACAAGCCTTCGGTCGCCGCTTACTTCGAGCCGCGTTACAACGTCACCAAGGACCTCCAGCTCTATATCGGCGCCGCCGGCGAGAGCATCTCGTTCGCTAACCGCGCCGCTGCTGAAATCGATATCTACGGCGGTATTCGCCCGACGGTCGGCATGTTCGCCTTCGACTTCGGTGTCTGGGGTTACCTCTATCCGGGCGGAACCTGCTACAACGCCGCTGCGTTCCCCGGCTCGGGCATTCCCGGCTCGGAACTGGGCTAGCGTCCGGAATGCCGACGCGATCACCGGTGCCCTGCCGATCAACGGCAACGTCGCCAAGAAAGAGCGCCAGCTTTTATGAAGGCTATGCCAAGGTCAACGTCACCCTCAACGACCAGTTCCAGATCGGCGCCAACGAGTACTATTCGCCGAACTTCCTGAACCTCGGCGCCTGGGGCAACTACGCTTCGATCACCGGCAAGTGGACTGCGCCGAGCACGACCTTCGGCGCCAGCGGCGTCGGCATGTATATCTCGGGCGAGTTCGGCCGTCAGTGGCTCGGAACGTCTGACCGCTTCTATGGTACCGGCCTGATTAACCCGGCCTTCGCTGCCGGTATTCCTGAGCCGAGCTACAACACCTGGAACATCGGCATCGGCTTCACCTACAAGGTGTTCACGCTCGATCTGCGCTACTCCGACACCAACCTCTCGAAGGGTGCCTGCAACGCCTTCACCAGCGACTTCACCGCCCGGATCGCCACCCTTGGCAGCGTCTCCGCCATCAATCCGGCTGGCTTCGAATCCAACTGGTGCGGCGCGACCGGCATCGCCAAGCTCTCGGCTGACCTGACCGCGATCACCAACCTGAAGTAAGATCTTCCTGTCGAAGACAAGGGGGCGGCAGAGCAATCTGCCGCCCCTTTGTTTTGATGGTGGAACCATGGCGCTCGATGAAGCATGCCGGGATTGGGGTGGGGACCGTTCGCGTGAAGATGCGGGATGGCGTCGTGGGTGATTGCCCGCAACGATCACCGCAACATGCTGGCGGGAGCGGTAGCGGGATTGGGCGGTGCGATCGCCATCGGCGTCATGGAGTGGTTTTCGTTCGCCGCGCATTATCCGCTGGCGGCGATTCCGTTTGCGACGTCGATCGTGCTGGTGATCGGATCGCCGGACGCGGAGCCGGCGCAGCCGCGCGCCTTGATCGGCGGCCATCTCGTGAGCGCCCTGGTCGGCTTCGCCGTGCTGAAATTGACCGGCCCGCAGCCTTCGGCGGCGGCCGCCGCCGTCGGCCTCTCCATTCTGGCGATGTACCTGACCGGAACCTTCCACCCGCCGGCTGGAATCAATCCGCTATTGGTGGTTTCCGGCAACCTGCCGTGGACGTTCCTGTTCGCGCCGGTGCTGGCCGGCGCGCTGCTTTTGACTGCGTTCGCCTATCTCTGGCACCATTGGTTTCGCCGCCAGCGATGGCCGCAGCGCTGGTTTATCTAACCAGCCGCCGGCCGGACGCTGCTCCTGTCCTGCAATTTGAACCGGTCGCCATCGCGGACCATGGCGAGGTTGCGCTGATGGAAGGCCTCCAGCGTCGAGCGGTGACCGATCGAGACGATGGTGGTCGCCGGCAATTTCTCCGCCAGCAGTTTGTACAACGCAGCTTCCGAGGGTTCGTCGAGCGAAGCCGTCGCCTCGTCGAGGAACAGATATTCCGGCTTGTGCAGCAAAGCGCGCGCCAGCCCGAGACGCTGCTGCTCGCCCAGCGAGAGCATGCGATTCCAGTGCGCCTCCTCATCCAGCCGGACGCCAAGTTGCGGCAGGCCCACCATGGTCAGCGCATCCCTGACCTGCTCCGCGCTGAAGCTTTCGGTTTCACCGGGATAGCTGATGGCCGCGTGCAGCGAGCCGATCGGAAAATACGGCCGCTGCGGCAGCATCATCAGCGAGGCGTTGGCCGGAATGGCGATCGAGCCGCTTCCGAACGGCCAGATGCCGGCGATAGCGCGGAATAGCGTCGACTTGCCGGAGCCCGACGGACCGGTCAGCAGCGTGCGCTCGCCGGCGCGAAGGCTGAGGCCGTCGGCGGCGACCAGCGGCGTGCCGTTGGGCAGGCGAACCAATAGCTGCCGCAGGTCGATGGCCTTGCCGCCTTGAGCCGATCCTTGGACCGAATCCTTGGGCCGAAACCACGCCGATGGAATCGGGGCCGTTCTTCAGCGTCGTGGCGCTGGCGATCGACATTTCAAACCCATCGAGACGGGCGACGACGGCGCGCCAGTCCGCCAGTGTGCGATAGATCGTGACGAAGACCGACAGCGCCCTCTGCACGCTGCCGAACGCCGAAGCGGTCTGCGTCAGGCCGCCGAGCTGGATCTTGTCGGCGAAAAACGCCGGCGCCACCAGGATGTAGGGAAACACCACGGCGGCTTGCGAATAGCTCGCGGTGAACGCGGTCAGCCGCTTGGTCCGGCTCATGATGCCGTACCAGTTTTCGACCACGTGATTGAAACGTTCCCAAAGCCGCTGCCGTTCGGCGGTCTCACCCTGCAGCAGCGCGATCTGCTCGGAGTTTTCGCGCGTCCGCACCAGGTTGAAACGGAAATCGGCCTCGAAGCGCTGCTGTTGAAAGTCGAGCCTGACCAGCGGCGAGCCGATCCACTGGGTCAGCGCGGTGCCGAAGATGGCATAGATCAGTGCACCCCAGACCAGATAGCCGGGGATGGCGAACTCCTGGCCGAAAAAATGCAACGGCGCCGCCGCCGAAAGCCCCCACAGGATGATGACAAAGGAAAACAGCGTCACCACCGAATTCAGAAGGTTCAGTCCGATATCCAGCGTGCGCTCGACGAACGACTTGACGTCGTCGGCGATGCGCTGGTCCGGATTGTCGGCAGCGTCGCCCTGCAGCTGCATGCGGTAGTGGTTGGCGCCGTCCATCCATTCGCCGAGATAGTGGCTGGTCAGCCAGCGCCGCCAGCGGATCTGCAGCCATTGATTGAGATAGAGCTGGTAGACGGCGAGCGCGATGAAGCAGGCCGCCAGCATCGAAAAGACGCCGATCTCGCGGACGAAGATGTCCCAGTTCTTCTCCTGCAGCCCGGTATAGAAGCGGTTGCTCCACTGGTTCAGCAGCACGTCGATCGCAACCAGCGCAAGCTCGATCGAGATCACCGCTGTGAGCAGGGCGCGGCCGGCCCATTTATCCTCGGAACGGAAATAGGGGATGGCGATGCGCCATACCGTCGCGAGCGTCGAGCGAATGTTGTTCACAGATTACCGTCTCCGGGGAATGGCCCTCAAAGGCCTGAAAAATTGGGGAAATTAGCGGGTATTAGACTAAGGTTGTAGATTTCCTCGGCCAGCGTCGGCTTGTCGCGGTGTCGGTGTCAACCCTAGCATGGGTCAACGGCGAGGGGCGGGGGACCTTCGGATTTCGCGAGGTTGTGAGCGGTTTGGCGACGCCGAATTCGCAACCGATCTTGCACATTCCATGAAGCGCCCCTGCGATCTCGCGGACGCGCCGGGCCTTTCACGCTGGCCGGTGCGCTGCATAATCGCGTGGGGAGGATGCGCAAATGTGGAATCAAATATACAATCCGCTTGGCAATACGGTGCTATCGACGATTGCCGCGGCAATCCCGGTGGTCACGCTGCTGGTGCTGATTGCCAGCGGCAAGGTCAAGGCGCACATCGCGGCCATCATCGCGCTGATTGTCGCCAACATCATCACGATCGTCATCTTCACCATGCCTGCGGGCATGTCGATTCGCGCTTCGCTGCTCGGCGTCGTGGTCGGGTTCTTCCCGATCGGCTGGATCGTGCTGAACGTCATCTTCCTCTATCAGGTCACGGTCGTCGACCGGCCGCTTCGAGCTGTTGAAGCGCGCGGTCGGCGGCGTCACCGAAGACCGACGCCTGCAACTGCTGCTGATCGCGTTTTCGCTTCGGCGCGTTCTTCGAAGGCGCTTCGGGTTTCGGCACTCCGGTGGCGATCACGGGTTCGATCCTGCTCGGCCTCGGCTTCTCGCCGCTCGCGGCTTCGGGTCTGTCGCTGATCGCCAACACGGCGCCCGTCGCCTATGGCGCGCTCGGCACGCCGATCCAGGGCCTTGCCTCAGGTCACCGGCCTCGATCCCTACATTCTCGGCGCCATGGTCGGCCGGCAATTGCCGGTGTTCTCGCTGATCGTGCCGTTCTGGGTGGTATGGGCCTTTGCCGGCTGGAAAGGCATGAAGGACGTATGGCCGGCCATTCTCGTGACCGGCGTCTCGTTCGCGATTCCGCAATTCGTGATCTCGAACTTTATCAATCCATGGATCGTCGACATCGGGGCGTCGCTGATTTCGATGGGCTGCCTGATCCTGTTCCTCAAGGTCTGGCAGCCGAAGCAGCTCTGGCTGTCGCCGGCCCTGCGCGGCACGGATGAATCGGCAGCGACGATGGCGACGCCGAAGCCGCTGGACAAGGCGCCGTTGACCCAAAGCGAGTTGTGGAGCGCGCTGCTGCCGTGGATCATCGTCTGCATCGTGATGCTGATCTGGGGCAATGGCGACTTCAAAACCTGGGCGAATTCAGATCTTCGTCTGGAACTATCCCGTTCCCGAGCTGCACAACATGATCAACACAATGCCGCCGGTCGCGGCCAAGCCGACCCCGCAAGGCGCCGTGTTCGGCTTCACCTATCTGTCCTTCACCGGGACGGGCATGCTGATTGCTGCGATCATCTCCGGCTTCCTGATGGGCGTCGGTCCGGCAAAGCTGATCGGGGAATATGGCCGCACCATCAAGCTGTGCGCGATCTCGCTGATCACGATCTCGGCGATGCTGGCGATCGGCACGCTGACGCGTCTGTCGGGTGTCGACGCAACGCTCGGCCTCGCCTTCGCGGCGACCGGCGTGCTCTATCCCTTCTTCGGAACCTTGCTCGGCTGGTTGGGCGTGGCGTTGACGGGATCGGACACGGCTTCCAACGTGCTGTTCGGCAATCTGCAGAAGATCACTTCGGAGCAACTCGGCCTGTCGCCGATCCTCATGGCCGCCGCCAACTCCTCCGGCGGCGTCATGGGCAAGATGATCGACGCGCAGTCGATCGTCGTCGCCTCGACTGCGACCAACTGGTACGGCCACGAAGGTTCGATCCTTCGTTACGTGTTCCTGCATTCGATCGTGCTGGCCTGCCTTGTCGGTGTGCTGGTAACGCTGCAGGCCTACGTCTATCCGTTCACGCTGATGGTCCTGAAATAGGACGGCTGGCCTGAATTGACGAGTCAAAAATCCCCGCGGCCTCTGGCCGCGGGGATTTGCTTTTCCAGAATTACTTTTATGCGGTGACTGATCTGGTCAATGCCGGCCTGCTCCAATAGAACGGCGCGTCGCAGCAAGCATGATCCGATATTCGAGAGGTTGCATGACCACACGCATCATGACCACACGCATTTGGGCGCGGATTGCCTGGACCAAATCGCCTGGACGCAAATCGCCGCTGTGCTGGCTCTGCTCACATCCGCTCTTGTTGGCGGTCCGGCCCACGCCGATGACGGCTTCCCGTTCGGGACGGAAATGACGTTGGACGTCGGGCGTCAGGCGGGATCGAAACGAATACCGAACCTGGAAATTGGCGACAATGGCGAGGTGGTCCTCGAACTCTGGTGCAAGGGCGGCAAGGGCCAGTTTTCGGTGGCGGGGAATACCGTGATCTTCGTCGCCGGTGCGATGGAGAACCGAACCTGCGCGCCGGACCGGGCGCAGGCCGACGATGATCTGATCGCGGCGCTGACCGATGCGGCGACCTGGAAGCGGCAGGGCAATTTCGTCTCGTTCATTGGTGCCAAGACACTGCGATTTCAGATCAACACCAACTGAAATACCGACTAAAGGCGATCCGACTTACGACGATCACCATCGACGCTATTCTTGCGCGAACCGGAATCCACTTCCGCTTGCTCTAACGACAGTTACCCCGGGCCCTCGCGCAAGATCATGTCGGCGCAGACGCCGGCGGCCTGCACGACGCCGGTGTAGCCGCCGAAACCGGCATAGGCCGACGCCAGATAAAGCCCGGGCACCGCCGTGCGCGGCGAACGAAACGGCGTGCGCCAGATCGAGGACGGCGGTGTCGGTGCGAACCCGTAGACGGCGCCATCGGGCGCGTTGAGATATTGCCGGACTGACAGCGCGCTGTTGAACGACGACGCCACCACGCTATCCGCCAGCCCCGGATAGATCGACGCGAGATAGCGGACGATCGCCTCCTGCCAGCGCCCGCGCTTGTCGCGATAGGCGTCCATGTCGGAACTGTCCCAGTTCGACAACAGATCGGGCCCGAGGATGGACAGCACATAGGGCGGGGCCGGCACGCCGGAATCGATCGCCGCGTAGTCGACGATCGACATCGGCGGCATCCGTTCGGTGGGCTCTTCCGCCATCAGCGCCGCCCCTTGCGCATAATCCGACAGAAGCCGCATCCAGGGCGGCAGCAATTGCGTGGAATAGGCGGCGATGCCGAATTCGCGCGGCGGCTTCGACAGGCCGAGCGTCAGTGCGAACAGCGAGGCCGACGGGGTTTGCCGCGCGTAACTCTGGCTGAGCTTTTCCGCGTCATCCGCCGGCATCAAGGGCTCGAGCGCGGCAGGCGCCGCATTGCCGACGATCCGGGAGCATTCCACGATCTGCGGATCGCTGCCGTCCTTGGCGGTGTGGGTGACGGTCTTGGCATTGCCGCCCGCCGCAATGCCGGAGACGACACGGCGCACCAGCACCTCGCCGCCGGCGACCTTGATGGCGCGGGCGAGCGCGCTCGACAGCCGCTGCGAGCCGCCTTGCACGTAGCGGCCGCCGCTTTGCAGATAGCTGCCTTGCGCCATCGCGAAAAAAATCCACCACAGCGTGGTGGGATCGTCGTGAAAATAGGAGAGGTTGGCGGCGAGCGCGCATTTGACGGCTTCGTTGTTGCCGAACACCTTGTCGAGCTTTTGCGACAGCGACAGCGGCCAGTCGCGCGCCACCGGAAGCAGTTTCAATAGTGCGTTCAGGCTTTCGCGCGGGTTCTTGAGCGCGTCCTTGCCTTGCGAAAAGATACTCATCGCCGCGGCAATCCGCGCCATCTCGCCGAGCAGTTGATCGATGCCGGCGCGCGCTTCCGGGAAGCGTTCGGTCAAGGCGCGCTGCGCCGCGCCGAAATCGTCGGGCATCAGGAACGGTTGATCGAGCGGGCCGCCGCGCGCCTGGTAGAGCGCGCCGGAGGGGACCCATTTGACGGCGTCGATCACGCCCGCGCGCGTCAGCACGTCGTGCTTGGGGTCGCGCGGGTCATGCGGATCGCTGGTTTCGTGCAGCGATCCCTCGACAAAGAGTTCGCCGGATTTGTAGCTCGACGCGGCGCCGCCGACCGAGTTGCTGCGCTCGATGACAAGGACCTTGCGGCCTGCGCGCGCCAGGATTGCGCCGGCGGTAAGCCCACCAAGGCCGGCGCCGACAACCACTACATCATACCGCGCCATTCAACGTGAAACCTTGGGAAACGCCTGCACAAAGAAGCATTGTTCATTGCCGCTGGGGCGCGGCATGTCAAATGCGCGGCTGCATGGGCCGGGCGCGCAAAAGCCGAGAGGCCCCTCGTGTTCGGGAAAGCCGGCTACTTCCACATCGATTTATCGGCGTCCCAGCGCTGTCCCTTGAATTCCCTGGCGAGCGCATTGAGCGAACCATTGTCATCCCTGGGTTCGCCGCCTTCCTCGTCGCCACTGGATTCTTCGGACAGGTTCAGCTTGGGAGGCGCGCCGTCATCCGTCGTCGTGATCGCGGGGTTCGAGATCCACAGCATCAGCCGGTCGGAAGCGCCGGGCTTTTCCGGCGATACCAGCGCCGTGATCTCGACGTTCTCGGTGAGGCCGAGCGCCGGGTAGATCTGGCTCGGCCGCTTGAAGGTCAATTTCAGTTTCCCGGTACTGGCATTCCATGCCGCGGCCACCGCTTTCGCGGCTAGCGTTTTTTCCAGCACACCGGAAATGACTGCCGCGACCTTGTCCTTGTTGGTCTTGTCGCCGTCGCGCCAATCCGCGGCGGCAAAACGGATCGTGCGCTCCATGTCGATAATGCCGCTGGCCCATCCCGCTGCGACCACGCCGGGCATCGACTTGAGCTTGGCGATCAGCGCGGCGGCACGATCCGGATCGACGGTGAGGTTGATGGTCTGCTCGCCGGCGCGGAGTGCATCGCAGGAGATGGCGAGGCTGCTCAGGCCGATTTCGACCTCCTGGCCTCTCAGGCTTTTGAGGAAATCCAGCACGGCGTCGAGCTTCACCCGCACGCCGATCGATTCCGGGGAAACTTCGGTAAAATCCTTTGGCGCCGGAGTGATGCCGTCATCGCTGGTCTGATTGTCGAGAAATTCCTTCTCGCTGAGATCGGAATTGTCGGTCGAGGTCACTTCCGTCACGGTCTGGCCGACGGTGATCTGGCCGCGGAATTCGAAACTGTCGCCGGTAGGCTTGCGCGACAGCTTTACGGTGACCGGCAGCTTGTCAGCGAGGCTCTGCGTCGTGCCGGTCAGGTTCTGGCCGTTGACGGCGAGGTTGACGATGAAACGGTCCTTGCGGTCGGAGCCCTTCTCGGCGGGATAGCAGACGTCGAGCACGGCCGCGGTGACGGCCTTGCCCTGGCGGGTTTCCTTGAGGACGACGTCGGCATTGCCGTCCATCAGCCCGTCGATCGAGTTGAAATACCTGACTTCGTTGCTGCCCGGCGCCGTCTTGGACGGAAGTTTCATCTGGGCGAAAGCGAGGTCGGAGGAGGCGGCCACCAAGCCGAGCACGAGAAGCAAAAGCGCGCGCATATGGAATTCCTCGAGGGGCGGAATCGGTCATGTCGTAAGTAGCAAACCTGTGCGCCATCGCCAAAAAAAGAAGGCCGCCCGGAGGCGGCCTTCGATCTGTTCATAGAGATAATGGCAGGGTTCCCCGCGTTTTCGGGCGAAAACAAGGGAACCGGGCCCGAAGGGCCTAGAAGCCCATGCCGCCCATTCCACCCATGCCGCCGCCACCGCCGGGCATCGGCGCTGCCGGCTCCTTCGGCAGTTCGGCGACCATGGCTTCGGTCGTCACCAGCAGGCCGGCGACGGAAGCAGCGTCCTGCAAGGCGGTGCGCACCACCTTGGCGGGGTCGATGATGCCCTTGTCGACCATATCGACATATTCCTCGGTCTGGGCGTCGAAGCCGTAGGTCTCGGACTTGTTCTCCAGGATCTTGCCGACCACGATCGAGCCCTCGACACCGGCATTCTCCGAGATCTGGCGAACCGGAGCTTCCAGCGCCTTCAGCACGATGTTGATACCGGCCTGGACGTCGGAGTTGTCGTTCTGGATGCGGCCGACGGCCTTCTTGGCCCGCAGCAGCGCCACGCCGCCGCCCGGCACGATGCCTTCCTGCACGGCGGCACGGGTCGCATTGAGGGCGTCCTCGACGCGATCCTTCTTTTCCTTCACTTCGATTTCGGTGGCGCCGCCGACGCGAATGATCGCGACGCCGCCGGCGAGCTTGGCCAGACGCTCCTGCAGCTTCTCGCGGTCGTAGTCCGAGGTGGTCTCCTCGATCTGCGCCTTGATCTGCGTGACGCGGGCTTCGATGTCCTTTTTCTTGCCCGAGCCGCTGACGATCGTGGTGTTTTCCTTGTCGATCACGACCTTGCGGGCGCGGCCGAGCATGTTGACGGTGACGCTTTCGAGCTTCATGCCGAGTTCATCGGAGATCAGCTGACCGCCGGTCAGGATCGCGATGTCTTCCAGCATCGCCTTGCGGCGATCGCCGAAGCCGGGCGCCTTGACGGCGGCGACCTTGAGCCCGCCACGCAGGCGGTTGACCACCAGCGTCGCCAGCGCCTCGCCTTCGACGTCCTCGGCGATGATCAGAAGCGGACGGCCGGACTGCACCACGGCTTCCAGCACCGGCAGCATCGACTGCAGGCCGGACAGCTTCTTCTCGTGCAGCAGCACGTAGACGTCTTCCAGCTCGGCGGTCATCTTCTCGGCATTGGTGATGAAGTAGGGCGAGAGATAGCCGCGGTCGAACTTCATGCCTTCGACGATGTCGACTTCGGTCTCGAGCGACTTGTTCTCCTCGACCGTGATGACGCCTTCATTGCCGACCTTCTGCATCGCCTGCGCGATCATCTTGCCGATCGCGGTGTCGCCATTGGCCGAGATGGTGCCGACCTGGGCGACTTCGGCGGAAGAAGCCACCGGCTTGGCGCGCTTCTCGATATCCTTGACCACGGCGGCTACGGCAATGTCGATGCCGCGCTTGAGGTCCATCGGGTTCATGCCGGCCGCGACCGACTTGCCGCCCTCGCGCACGATCGCCTGGGCCAGCACGGTCGCCGTGGTGGTGCCGTCACCGGCGGTGTCGTTGGTCTTGGAAGCGACTTCGCGCAGCATCTGCGCGCCCATGTTCTCGAACTTGTCCTCGAGCTCGATTTCCTTGGCGACGGTGACGCCGTCCTTGGTGATGCGCGGGGCACCGAAGCTTTTTTCGATGACGACGTTGCGGCCCTTGGGACCGAGCGTCACCTTCACCGCGTTGGCGAGGATATCGACACCGCGCAGCATGCGATCGCGGGCGTCTCCGGAAAATTTTACGTCTTTGGCAGCCATTTGAATTGCTCCTGGGAATGATTGGATACGGTCGTCCGCCGCGCTTCTTTCCACTCGTCATTGCCGGGCTTGACCCGGCAATCCATCTGTTTCGCAAGACTGTTTCGAAGTGCGATGGATGCCCGGATCAAGTCCGGGCATGACAGCCGGAAACGCGGCTGCTGTTCAGGTTTCTCAGCTCAGCACGCCCATGATGTCGGACTCCTTCATGATCAGGAGTTCCTCACCGTCGAGTTTGACCTCGGTGCCGGACCATTTGCCGAACAGCACGCGGTCGCCGACCTTGAGGTCGATCGGGATCAGCTTGCCGGCTTCGTCACGGCCACCCGGGCCGACGGCTGTGACTTCGCCCTGCGAGGGCTTTTCCTTGGCGCTGTCGGGAATGATGATGCCGCCCTTGGTCTTTTCTTCGGCATCGATACGCTTGACCACGACGCGATCGTGCAAGGGACGGAATTTGGATTTAGCCATGACGTTTCCTCTGGAAGTTCCTCGTGGAGGCTTGGTTTCAGGTCTGCTTTGCCATCGAAATGGCCGGGAATGCCGGTATTCGACACCGCCCCCCCGGGCGGGACGGCTCAGCCCTTAGCAATCATGGTAATTGAGTGCTAATAGTGGGCCGGGGAATATGGCTTGGCGCCGATCCTGTCAAGCAAGGGGGTTTAAGGCCTTGGTGAGGCCAGTATAGGATGCTCGTTCGGAAACCAATTCGGAGCGATGGCGTCATTTCAACGGACGTCATTGCTCAAGCTGGCATTTTGCGCTTGGCTGTTGACGGGTACGGCCGGGAAACTGCTCGGGGGAATGCGATGATCACGTCACTTAACGCGCGCACGGTCGCCAACCTGGTGATGGCCTCGGCGCTGACGGTCTTTCTGGGGGCGTGCGGGAGCACGAACCTGCCCTCGCTATCGCCGAGTTCCGAACCCGAACCCGGTGTGGCGCCCGAAATGCCGGCAACCATCCGCTCCGACGAAATCGTCGGCCGCTGGGGCCTTGCCTCGTTCCAGAATCCCAATGATCGGGCTCGCACCGAAAAGATGGCGCGCGAGCAGTGCAAGCAACCTTACGTGATCAGCGCCGGCCAGTCCGGCGGGGTGGTCATGCATCTGGCCGACCAGGCGACGCCGCAGGAGTTGCGGCTGAAGGGTACCCCGAGCGGCAAGAATTACATCGGTCCGGCCGGCCCCACCCCCGGCGAGCAGGATCGCGAGATCGTCTCGTTCGACGGCCGCGTCCTGATCACCCGCTTCATCGACAAGGATGCCGCCACCCGCTACGGCAACATGGTCTATGTCCGCTGCGCGCCGCGGGCGTGAGTTCGTTCTGTCATTCCGGGGCGATGCAAAGCATCGAACTACGATGTGCTATTGCACATCGGAGAATCCAAGGATTCCCCGATGCGCAATTGCGCATCTGAGGTCTGGGCTGCGCATCATCCCGGAATGACATCTCAAATTGGTTCATGAAACGAAAAACGCCGGCCTCGAGGCCGGCGTTTTTGTATCTGTGCTGATCGTGAAACTCAGTCGAACAGCGCGTCGATGTCGTCCTGCGAGGCGTGGCCGGCGTCGCCATCGAGCTTCGGGCCGTTGAGCAGCTTGGCATCGCCTTCGCGGGTGTCGACGACCGGGGTGCCGTGGGCCTTGATCGCGTCGACGCCGCCCCAGATGTCCATCATCGCGTTGATGTGCTGCTCGATGAATTTCATCGTGGTCATCACCTTGCTGATGCGCTGCCCGGTGAGATCCTGGAAGTTGCAGGCCTCGAAGATCGATACGACGCGTTCCTGGATTTCCTCGCTGAGCAGTTTCTGCTGATCGGGTGAAGTGTTCTTGGACAGCGCGGTCGCCGCCTGGTCGATCGCCTCGGTGGCTTCGAGGATCTGCTGGGTGGCCTGTTCGGTGCCGCCGACGACGGCGCCGAGCTCGCCATTGACCTTGGCCATTTCCTCGCCGTTGAAACTGCTGCCGTGCAGCACCGCGATTTCGCGCTTGGTGCGGCTGATGGCGTCGTGGATGAGGTCAAGCTCGATCTTGAGCTTCTCGCATTGCTCGATCTGGGCGCGATAGGTTTCCAGCAGCGCATGCGCTCCGGCAACGTCGCGCGCGGCGGAGGCTTCCGCGGATTCGGTTACGGCGGCGCGGCCGGGGCCGGCAGCGGCCATCTGGGCGCGGATCGAGCGAAGCTCGGCCATGATCTCGCGATGCATCGGGCCGATGTCGCCACCTTCGGCAACCGGCACCGACACGTCGCCCATAAAGGCTTCTTCGATACGAAAACGTTTGCGATTGACCGTCATGAGTTTTTCCCACCCCTTCACTTCCGGTGTTTTAGACCGGCGCGATTTAACGTCAGGTTCACGCGGGAACACGTCGCAGCCGACGATTGCGGTGGCGGCACACCAACGATTAACCATGTGCGTGCGGCGTTCATTCAAAATAAACGCTGTCCACCAAATCCGCGCGCATTTGACGACGTGGTGAATCGAAACGCCGTTCCCGTTTACCAAACCGATCAGGTTTTCGTTTGTATTGATCGCGTGCAACGGCGCTGTTCGGGCGCTCTCACGACGAAACAGTACAGAGTACGTCGATGTCAAAAAAAATGTCTCTTGCGCTCCTCGCGAGCGCGTCTTGCCTTGGCTTTGCGAATCCCGCCGCAGCGATCGATGCCGCATCGTTCGCCGAGCCCTCCGTGATTTACGCGCGTGAACCCGCGCAGCGCCAGCAGGTGCGGACGGCCTATGCCGAACGCTCCCAGATGGGCGGCGGCTTCATCGAATTCCTGTTCGGTGACGCTCCGCCGCAAGGCGGGCGCTATCAGCAGCAGCCGATGTATCAGCAGCAGCCGGACTACGGCGCGCGCCGCGAATTGCTGCCGCCGATGGATCCGCGGCAGTCGATGTATCAGCAGGGCGAGGCGAGCGATCCGGCGCAACGTTCGTTCAATCCGATGTATGAAAAGCAGGTCGTGGAATATCACGGCAGGGAAAGCGCCGGCACGATCGTGGTCGATACGCCGAACAAGTTCCTGTTCCTGGTGCAGGGCGACGGCAAGGCGTTGCGCTACGGCATCGGCGTCGGCCGTCCCGGATTCACCTGGTCGGGGGTCAAGACGATCTCGGCGAAGAAGGAATGGCCGGCCTGGACACCGCCGCCGGAAATGCTGGTGCGCCGCCCCGATCTGCCGCGGCACATGGAAGGCGGTCCGGAAAATCCGCTCGGCGCGCGCGCGATGTATCTGGGATCGTCGCTCTATCGCATCCACGGCTCCAACGAGCCCTGGACCATCGGCACCAACGTCTCTTCCGGCTGCATCCGGATGCGCAATGAAGACGTGATCGATCTCTACGGCCGCGTCGGCGTCGGCGCCAAGGTCGTCGTCATCTGATCGTTTTCTAAGTCGCAACAAAAAACGGCCGCTCGATCGAGCGGCCGTTTCCGTTTCACACCTGACGCCGCTCAGGCGTAATCGCTGTCGCCGCCATCGTCATCGAAGCCGCCATCATCATCGAATCCGTCGGCATCGTGATCGTCGCCGTCGTCATCGTTCGAGGCCGTATCGAACAGTCCCGCGCGCGAACCATGGTTGTCGTCGGCGCGCTGGCTGGAGGACGAACCGATGTCGTTGATCCCGGCGTCACGCGCCAGATCGCTGCCGGACTGATCGCTCCACGGTTTCTGGTTTCCGCTTCCGCCGCCGAGCCCTGAGGAATCGCCGAAGGCCTGCTGCTGGTGGCCGCCGCCCATCATGGAGCGGATGCCGCCGAGCAGCATCGAGCCGCCGACCACACCGGCTGCGGCCGCCGCCGCGGTTCCGAGGAACGAGCCGCCACCGCCGCCGCGAACGCGGGCTGCGGCGCGCCGTAAGGCTGACCGTAGCCGGGCTGCTGGCCATACTGTCCGGATGGACCTTGACCAGATGGTCCCGGCGCCTGGGTCTGCTGCATCACCTGGCCGCTGTTCCATACCGGGCGGCTACCGATGTCGGGGGCGCGGACGTTGGGCACCGAACCGCGCGCCTGGCTTTGCCCGAAGACCGCCTCGCGCATCGAATCGAGGAACCCGCCGGGTTGATTTTGTTCGCCCGCATGAGCCGCTTCCAGCGCCTCGATCCGGGTGTTGGCGCGCTTTAACGCCTCGTCCTGAACGAGCGCGGTCTGCACCAGCGCATAGACGGCGTTGGGCGCCTTGCGCAGGCCTTGCATGATCGCTGACAGGGCCTCGGGATCGCGCGGGGCGTCCTCCAGTCTGGCGAGCCGGTCGAAAAGATCGTCAATCAGTTGGCGTTCTTGCGGTGTCATGGCCTTCTCCATCGCGTCGGGGGACCGAAACGCGGAACCAGATGTAGGCCGGGTTTCTGTCGCGAGTAGTGGGAGGCCGAATTAAATTTCGGTATGCGACAAAACGGCTGGCCGTTTTCCTTGATGGATATCAAGCCAATGTAACATTGTTCGCCGCCAGCAGGCGCGGAAAACCGTCGCTGGCGAGAAACGCGTGCTCGTGTTCACGCTGGGTGGTCAAGGGATCGAGGCTGACCAGCGTTTCGTCGACGAAGCCGGGATGACACATCACAAGGCCACCTTCCGGCAGCCCATCGAGGAATTGCCGCATCAGCGCGCCGAATTCGGGCCGCCGGGAAAAATCATAGGCGCCGGCGAAGGCCGGATTGAACGCTATGCCGACTGATGCGGCCCGCTTGCGAAACTGTGCGCTCAAGACATCGAGCACCAGCGCCTTGGGCGCGCCGAGCCGCTGCGCCAACGGCTGATTTCGCCCGCCCTGACGGACCCAGGCGCCGGGTGCGGCCTGTTTTACGGCTTGCAGAAACGCGTCCCGCACTTGCGGGAACAATTGCGCATGCTGGTGGCCGTCGACGAAATCCGGCGCGCGGCCGAACAATTCCTTGAAGGCGGTGAGCTGAACCATCAGTTCGGCATGGATCATCTCGGGATCGAGACGCCGCAGCAGCCCCGCGCGCAGCAGCGCCGGAAACGCCGGGAATATGCCGCCGTCGGTGGGCCTGAAATGCATCGTCAGCGGGCGGAACGGCGCCGTCAGCGTCGCGTGCAGGCCGATCGCGCAGCGCGGGCTATCGGCGGCGACACGCTGCAATGCTGTGACCTCGTCGCGGCCGATCGCGGCGCCTACCATCATCACCGATGTGGCGTTGAGGCGGCCGCGCCCGATCAGATCGCGGATAGCGCGGTTGACGCCCTCGCTCAGGCCGTAATCGTCGGCGCACAGCCAGATACGGCGCGGCGGCGCGGTATCGTTCATTCGGCGGCGGTCCGTTCGGTGGGGGACGCGGCCGTCTCCGAATCGGCGCGCTTCTCGGAATAGTCGGCGACGAAATAGATCGGACGCGCTTTCAGCTCGGAAAGAATCTTGCCGATATATTCGCCGACGATGCCGATCATGATGAGCTGCACGCCGCCGATCGTCATCAGGCCGACCACCAGCGAGGGATAGCCGGGGACTGATTTGCCGGTGGTCCAGGTTTCCCAGAGGATCGACAGGCCGAACAGGAACGCCACCGTCGCCAGCACCACGCCGAGCAGGCTGGCAAACCGCAGCGGCGCCACCGAGAACGAGGTCAGCCCTTCGATCGACAGGCCGACCAGCCGGCCCGGGCTGAATGTCGTGACGCCGTGCGCGCGCGGCGCCGGCTCATAGTCGACGCGGATCTGGCGGAAGCCGATCCAGCTTGCGAGACCCTTGAAGAAACGATTGCGCTCGGGCAGTTGCCGCAGCGCCGCGGCTGCGCGCGGCGACAGCAGCCGGAAGTCGCCGGCATCTTCGGGGATCTTTTGCCGCGCGCCCCAATTGATCAGCGCGTAGAAGGCGTGCACCGCCTGGCGGCGCAGGAACGGTTCATTGTCGCGATGCGCCTTCGCGGTATAGACCACGTCGTAACCGTCATCGATCCAGTGGCCGACCAGTTTTTCGACCAGCGTCGGCGGATGCTGGCCGTCGCCGTCCATGAACAGCACGGCGCCGCGCCGTGCATGGTCCAGTCCCGCCATCAGGGCGGCTTCCTTGCCGAAATTGCGCGACAGCGACACCACCTGGATGTCGAGCGCTTCGGCCTTGAGCCCGCGGGCGATGGCTAGCGTCGTGTCGGCGCTGCCGTCATCGACATAGACCACGTCGCAGGTCAGGCCGTAACGGCTCTTGAGCGTCTTGGCGAGGCCGACCAGCCGTTCGTGCAGAAACGCCAGCCCCGCGGCCTCGTTATACAACGGCACGACGATCGACAGTCCCTGCGCCGCGGCGGCAGAAGCGGTGGTGGACAGCGCGGAGACATCGGTACCCAGCATCATCGTATCAGTTCCAACCTTGCTCATGGGCAGCATATGGCAATCGCCGCGGCTTGTCGCCACGGGGGCGGCAGCATCGCTTCACCTTACAGCGTCGCTCCGCCTTATTGTTGCAAGAACGCTTCAAGTTTGGCGAACAGCGGATTTTCCCGGTCGAGCACATAGTCGAGCGAGGCCACCGAAACCGTGTCGGCGCCGTGGTCGCGCAGGAAGCTGCCGAGCGCGTAAAGTTGCGCCGGTGGGCAGTGCAGCGTCAGCATTCCCGAAGAGGTCGGCCCGCCGAACGGGGCGACCACGCCGAAGCGGTTATGGGCTTCAGTGAGCAACGCGTCGTTACAGCCGGCAAAGCGGGTCCGGACCTCGCGGTATTTGCTGGCGCGGGCGCGGGCTGCGATGTGATCCAGGATCACGCGCGCGGTCTCGCGCGCCCCGCTCGACCAGTCGGCGTCTTTCGACGCCACCAGATTGGCCTGGCTGCGCAGGATCACGCCGTCGTCCAGCACCTTGAGGCCGTTGGCGGCCAAGGGTCGCGCCTGTGGTCGTGATGTCGACGATCATTTCGGCGGTGCCCACCGCCGGCGCGCCTTCCGTGGCGCCCGCGCTTTCGACGATGCGGTAGTCGACCACGCCGTGGGAAGCAAAGAACGCCCGGGTCAGGTTGATGTACTTGGTTGCGACCCGCATCCGCCGGTTATGCTGGGCGCGAAAACCTGTCGTGACGTCGTCGAGATCGGCCATGGTGCGGACGTCGATCCAGGCCTGCGGTACCGCGACCACGACATTGGCGCTGCCGAAGCCGAGATTGTCGATCAGCAGCACGCGCTTGTCGACGTCCGCGATGCTTTCGCGCAACAGGTCTTCGCCGGTGACGCCGAGATGCACCATGCCGCGCGCCAGCTGCGAGGCGATTTCGCTCGCCGAGAGATAGGCGATCTCGACATTATCGAGTCCGGGGATGGTGCCGCGATAGTCGCGCGCGCCGCGCGGTTTCGCCAGCGACAGCCCGGCGCGCGTGAAAAAGGCCTCGGCGTTTTCCTGCAAACGGCCCTTGGACGGAACGGCGAGAACGAAGGGCGCGGTCATGACACGCTCCCGGGCGCGACAGGTTTGCCGAGTTGCGTCAGGGCTTCGATCCAGACCGAGAATCCGACCGCCGGGATCGGCGTCGCCGATCCAAGCTGGGTCATCAGCCCGTCATAGCGCCCGCCCGCCACCAGCGGTTCGACGCCGTTGCCTCTGGCGTGCAGTTCGAACTCGAAGCCGGTGTAATAGTCGAGGCCGCGTCCGAACGAGGTCGAAAAGCGCGTCAGACTCGTGTCGATGCCGCGCGCGGCCATGAAGCCGACGCGGCTTTCGAGCTGATCGATCGCGGCCGACAGATCGAGCTTGGCGTCGCCGGCCAGCGCGCGCAATTGCGCCACCGCATCGTCGGGGTCGCCGGCGATGGCAAGGAAACGCTTGATGATACCGAGCGCATCGCGCGGCAATGCGCCGCCCTTCAGCGTCGACTGTTCGAGGAAGCGATCGGCGATTTCGGAAACCGTGCGGCCCCCGACATTGGTGGTGCCGGCGATCGACATCAGGTCGGTGACCAGCGCCAGCGCCGCCTTGCGGTCGGAGCCGGCAAGGGCTGCCAGCACGCCCTCATATTCGTTGCGGCCGGGAGCGGTTGCGAGCGTCAGCCGCTCGATATCAGCGGTGAGGCTGAGCTTGCGGTTGAAATCCTTGATCAGCCGCCGCCGCCAGACCGGATAAAGATTGAGCGCATCGATCAGCGCATTGAACAAAGCGACGTCGCCGGTGCGGATTTCGACGTCCTTCAATCCAAATGCCGATGTCGCCTCCAGCGCCAGCGCCAGCATTTCCGCATCCGCCGCGGCGCGGTCCTGCCGTCCGAAGGATTCGATGCCGGCCTGCAGGAATTCGCTCGGCCGGCCGCCGCGATAACGAAACACCGGACCGAGATAGCTGAACCCCGCCGGCTGCCCGGCACGTCCCGAGGTGAGATAATCCCGCGCCACCGGAATGGTGAGATCGGGACGCAGACACAGTTCTTCGCCGCTGGCGTCGGTGGTCAGATAGAGGCTCTTGCGGATGTCCTCGCCCGAGAGATCGAGGAACGGGTCGGCCGGCTGCAGGATATCGGGCTCGGCCTGCACATAGCCGGCCTGAGCAAACGACAATAGCAGCGCGTCCGCCCATGCGGCGGACCCGGCGGCACCACTCATGGCGGCGGTTGCGGTCATTCGACGTCCAAAAATGCCCGGAAAAACCGGGTTCCAAAGGGGGCCCAAGGAGGCTCCAAGGAGGTATCCAAGGGTTCGTTGGCGCAGGCCTTAGCATGGCCGGGGCGGGGTTTCGACAGGGATTGGGCAAGGACTTGATGAGGGGCTTAATGCGGGACTTAATTACGAGCTGCCTTAACGGGTTAGGCCGTCATTGACTATCCCGGGTTAACTATCCCGCGCTGGCTATCCCGGGTCGGTCCAGTCGCCGAGCGCGGCCTGCACCAGCGCCAGCGCCGCCACGCCGGCCGTATCCGCCCGCAGGATTCGGGGACCCAGGGACAGCCGCAGGATTTTTGGCTGACGCAGCAGCAGCGCGCGCTCTTCCTCGGCAAAGCCGCCCTCGGGCCCGATCAGGACATCGATCCCGTCGGAGACGGTTAACCCCTGTTGCAGCGCCTGCAGGGGATTTCGGGCATCGGCCGCCTCGTCGCAGAAAACCAGCAGGCGCCCGGCCTCGCGCTGGCTGACAAGGCGATCCAGCGGCATCGGTTCGGCGACCGCGGCCAGACTCAATATGCCGCACTGCTCGGCGGCCTCGATGACATTGGCGCGCATCCGCTCGCCGTTGACCCGCGAGACCTGGGTGAAACGCGTCAGAACCGGCTGCAGGCGGGACGCACCCATTTCGACCGCCTTCTGCACCATGTAGTCGAGCCGGGCATGTTTGAGCGGCGCAAACATGTAGGCGATGTCGGGCAGGCGATCCTGCGGCCGGGTCTGCGCCACGATCTCGAGATGATCGGGCCGCTTGCGGCCCGCAATCTGCGCGCGCCACTCGCCGTCGCGTCCGTTGAACACCAGGACCGTTTCGCCCGAGGAGAGCCGCAGCACATTGCCGAGATAATTGCTTTGGTTCCGCTCCAGCGCGACCGTTTGGCCCGGAGCCAAGGCGGCATCGACGAACAGACGGGGAGCGCGAAAGTCGAGTTCAGGCATATTTGATGTTCCAATCCGCGCCGCTTTTAGCCTAAAGGGCTAGAATCAGTGGTTATTATTGCCCGATAATGCGGCCCTGTGCCGCGCTGTTGCCTGATTCGGCGGGTTGTTAAGGGCACCCAGCAATCGTAAAAAGCCCTTTCGGAAATCGTGCTTCGAATCGGAACACGCAAGATTTGCTGGACCTTGAGGCTTGCTGGACCTTTGGGCCTGCTGGACCTTGCCGGAGAGACACCCTTGATGATCCGCCGCCTGATTGTGCCGCTGAGTGTTGCTGTCGTGACTGTTGCCGTCGTGACCGTTCACGCCGGGCAGGCCTTTGCGCAGGGCGCGTTTCCGGCGCCCCTGCCCAATCAGGCCGCGCCTGCGAACGCTTCGCCGTTTCCGCCCGTGAACGGGGCCGCACCGGGGGCGTCGCTGGGCGCTCCCTCGCCGTTCCCGTCCGGCGGAGCGGCGCCGGTGTCCGGTTCGGCGTTCGACCGGGGGCCCGCGCCGCCATCGGGCGGTCCGTCGGAGGCGTGCATGAAGGGGTTCGTGCCCTTGCGCGAAGAGGCGGAAAAGCGCGGCAAGCTGATCAAGGCCGCCAGCGACCGGCATGCAGCGCCGGATGAGGCCTGCAAGCTGATCGCAAATTTCGGCCAGTCCGAAGTCAAGATGATCAACTACATCAAGGAGAATGCGGCGAAATGCGGAATTCCGCCGCAGATCGGCGAGCAACTCCAGGCTGGTCACAAGAACACCGAGGCGATGCGGACGAAGGTCTGCGCGGTGGCGCAGCAGGCGCAGACGCGGGGACCGGCCGGTCCCAGCCTGAGCGAGGTGCTGGGCTCTTCGGCAGCACTTCCCGAGGCGCAACCGGTGAAGAAGGGCGGCAGCACCTTCGATACGCTGAACGGCAACGTTCTCGCGCGATGACCGCTTTCCGATGAACGACGCCACGGCCCGGGTTGCCGATGCGACCGGCAACTGGGTCGATACGCGTGCGCCGTCCTGGTCGCGGCCTTATTTGCGGCTCTCCCGTCTCGACCGTCCGATCGGATCATGGCTGCTGCTGATGCCATGCTGGTGGTCGGCGGCGCTGGCCGCCGGGGTAGCGCACGACATCCGCCAATTGCCGCTTGTGATCCTGCTGTTCTTCGTCGGCGCCTTTGTCATGCGCGGGGCCGGGTGCACCTGGAACGACATCACCGACCGCGATCTCGACGCCAGGGTCGAGCGGACGCGGTCGCGGCCGATCCCGGCCGGACAGGTGAGCGTGGCGCAGGCGCTGGCGTTCCTGGTCGTGCAGGCGCTGATCGGGCTCGCGGTGCTGCTGCAGTTCAACCGTTTTGCGGTGATGACCGGCATCGCCTCGCTGATCATCGTCGCGGTCTATCCCTTCATGAAACGCATCACCTGGTGGCCGCAGGTCGTGCTGGGACTAGCGTTCTCATGGGGCGCGCTGATGGGATTTGCGGTCACGCTCGGGCGGATCGACCTGACCGCGCTCGCGCTCTATGCCGGTTCGATCGCCTGGGTGATCGGATACGACACCATCTACGCGCATCAGGACGCCGAGGACGACGCGCTGATCGGAATCAAATCGACCGCGCGCCTGTTCGGTGCGCGCACCCATCGCGCACTGGTGCTGTTTTATACGCTCGCCGTGGTCCTGATCGGCATGGCGCTGTGGCTGGCCGAAGCGCGATGGCCGGCGTGGATTGGCCTCGCCGCATTCGCGGTCCATCTGGTCTGGCAGATCCGGCGGCTGGATATCAGTGATCCCGCGCTGTGCCTGCGCGTCTTCAAATCCAACCGCGACGCGGGCCTGTTGCTGTTTGCGGGATTGCTGGTGGATGCGGTGATGCGGGCGCACGCGTAAACCGAGCGGGCTGATTGCCTGACGGGCAAATCGCGTGCACAGGCGTCAAGCGCCCGACCGAAAAACATTTCGCTTAACCTGTCGGGCAAATCACAGCTATCAGCTCGCCCCATCCCGGCCCACAGGAGGGGCGTTTCGCGATCGTCACGAACGTTGGGCTCGGGATGCGATGGACGCGGCGGTGCGTGAGACGAACGTACCAATGCGGACGGCGAAGTCGTGTGGTCCCGACGCCCCGACGCTGGCGTCAAGTTTGCGCGGAAGTGTCCGCGCGGCGACGGTGACAAAAAAGCCCGGTCACCGAGGAGAGCGCGATATAAGCCGTAAAACCATCGCGCAGGGAAGGCCGGATTGCCTCCGCTGAACCTGTATGCTCGTGTGCGTTTTGCTTTGTGCATCTTGCACGCGAGACCGCGGGTGCAGCGCGCACCCGGTCTTCCCTGCGCCCTCTGTTCTTAAGAGGGACATCGTAGATGCAAAAATTCGGGCGCAACGCGCCGCGAGAACGAGAAGCCGCGCTTGCAGACCAAACCCAACCGCCATCGTCCGCGAAGGCGGACGATCCAGTATCCCAAGGGGAGCAGTGAGTAGAGTCGATAAGCCGCAGAGTACTCGATCACCTCACTTTCGAGGGTATGACGGTATGACGATTTTACCTGCCGCTCGCTCAATCCCGCGCGATGATCTCGCGCTCGTCCTGATGAACGTTCGCCGGGTTGAGCAAATGGCCGGCACGGCGGCGCACCAGAAATTTCGGCCGGCGGGCGCGGATTGCGTTGTGGCGGCGGCGGCGGGCGGCCGGTTCGGACGGCTTGTCTTCCGGCAATTGCGGCAGGTGGAAGATTTCGCTCCACATCTGCCAGGCGGCCGTGAGTTCCTCGCGGTCGGAGCTGACGGCGAGCGGAATGTTCAGCGACGGATCGCGGTGAACCAGCACCAGCATCTCGGCGTCGTCGATACCGCGCAGCGCGATGCCGAGAAAATCGCTGACGCGAACATTGACGGCCATCCGCATGCCGTGGACGGCGCGGCGCAACACAACGCGTTCGCGATGAAGTTCGATTTGCCGCACGCCGCCGTCTGCGCGGCTGTCGTGCGCATCGAAGCGGAGCGGAAGAGAAAGGGGGTCGAGCCGCAAGGCGCGGCTCGACCCGGCGGGATTGATCCCGCCTTTTGATGTTTGACGCCTCACGGCCTGGTCTCCCCGCCGGAATTATGTTCCCGGTCGATACGCGAGACCTTAGCCGAGCCGTTTCCGTTTCGGCTTAAAAAGGCTGGTTAATCCGGTGTGACCGGTCCCGCATCTATCCGCATGATTGACAAGACCTTGGCTCACATGATTGACGAGACCTTGCGGAAGCGCCGAAATTGTTTGGCATTTGGCGCCGTAAAATGCTTGAAATCCCTGTGAATCAGGCACATCTGAACGGTCTGCCGATTTGCGTTCCAACCCCCTTAAATGTCAGGGATTTTGTTTGTGAACTCTTCACCATCCACGGCCTCAAAGCTTTCGCGTTCTTCTGCGACCTCCGACCTGTTCGACCAATCGGCCCTCTCGACGCTGGCGCAGCGCCTGGTCGAAGCTGCAAAGCGGGCCGGGGCTGATGCCGCCGACGCGGTGGCGGTGCGCGGCGTTTCGCAAGGTGTCGAAGTGCGCGACGGCCGCGTCGAGGAATCCGAGCGCTCCGAAGGCGACGATGTCGGCTTGCGCGTGCTGGTCGGACAGCGCCAGGCCGTGGTCTCGACCAACGACGTCAGCGGCGACGGCATTGCAAAACTGGCCGAGCGCGCGGTCGCGATGGCGCGCGTGGCGCCCGACGACCAATATGTAGGCCTCGCCGATCCGTCGCTGCTGGCGCGCGAGTTTGCCGATCTTGATCTGCTCGACCGCGAAATTCCATCGACGTCGGAACTCGAGCGTCGCGCCTGCGAAGCCGAAGCCGCAGGCCTCGCGGTCAAGGGCGTCACCAAATCCGGCAGCGCGTCGGCCTCGAGCGGCATCGGCGGCATGGTTCTGGTGACCTCGACCGGTTTCCACGGCTCCTATCTGCGATCGAGCCAGGGCATCTCGATGACGGCGATCTCCGGCGAGGGCACCGGCATGGAGCGCGACTATGATTTTACGTCGGCGCCGCATGCCTCCGACCTCGCTTCGCCCGAAAGCGTCGGCCGCAAGGCGGGCGAGCGCACGGTTGCACGGGCCAATCCGCGCAAGGTCGAGACCTGCAAGGTGCCCGTCGTGTACGACCCGCGGGTTTCAGGCTCGCTGGTCGGCCATCTCGTCGGCGCCATCAACGGCGCTTCGATCGCGCGCAAGACCAGCTTTCTAAAGGACCGTCTCGGTGAGCAATTGTTCGCCGGCAACATCCGCATCATCGACGATCCATTGCGGGTGCGGGGATTGCGTTCGCAGACCTTCGATGCCGAGGGCGTCCAGGTGAAGAAGCTCGCGATCATCGACGAGGGGGTCCTGACCTCGTGGCTGCTGGATTGCGCGACCGCGCGCGAACTCGGGATGGTCACGACCGGCCACGCCCATCGCGGCGTATCGTCGTCGCCATCGCCGGGATCGTATAATCTGCATCTCGAAGCAGGTGTCGCGACGCCGAAAGAACTGATCTCCGACATCAAGCAGGGATTTTACGTCACCGACCTGATCGGATCCGGCGTCAATGGCGTGACCGGCGATTACAGCCGCGGCGCCTCCGGCTTCTGGATCGAGAACGGCGAGATCACCTATCCGGTGAGCGAGGTGACGATCGCGGGTCATCTGCTGCCGATGTTCAAATCGCTGGTCGCAGCCAACGATCTGGAATTCCGTTACGGCGTCAACGCGCCGACACTCCGCATCGAGGGCCTGACGCTTGGCGGACGCTGACACGGCCGACGAGATCAAGCCGCGCGATGTCGCGTTGCTGACGGATACGGTGCGGGAGGCGGGGGCGCTGGCGCTGTCGCTGTTCCGCACCGAGCTGAAGAACTGGACCAAGGGCGCCTCGTCGCCGGTGTCCGAGGCCGACATCGCCGTCAACGATCTGGTCGAGAACAGGCTGCGTTCGGCGACGCCCGATTATGGCTGGCTGTCGGAAGAAAGCGCCGACGACGAAGCGCGCCTGGGCAAGCCGCTGGTCTGGATCGTCGATCCGATCGACGGCACGCGTGCCTATCTCGCCCACCGCGAAGACTGGTGCGTGAGCGTGGCGCTGGTCGCGGATGCGACACCACTGCTGGCGGCGGTGTTCGCACCCGTCAGCGATGAGTTCTTCTTCGCGGTGCGCAGCCAGGGCGCCACCCTCAACGACAGGCCGGTTCATGCGACCGCGGGTACCGATCTGGATTTTTCCCGCATGGCCGGGCCGAAACCACTGGTGCAACGGCTGAGCCCGTCATCGGATGAAATCACGCTTTATCCGCGAATCGGATCGCTGGCGCTTCGCCTGTGCCGGGTCGCGCAAGGCAGTCTCGATGCCGCTTTTGCAGGCGGCCAGAGCCGCGACTGGGATCTTGCGGCGGCGAATTTGATCGTGCAGGAAGCGGATGGTAGGATGACCGCGCTCTCGGGGGACACGATTGAGTACAATCGCCGGGAGGTGGCGCACGGGGTGCTGGTGGCAGCGGGACGCGATCGTCATGCACGCATTGTCGAGCATTTTCGCAACCGCCCGTTGCCCTGAACCCGTCAGAGACGCGCCGCTAATCGTCCGTTAAGTCGCTGATCTTCCGCTAAGCCACGTCTTCCGCTACGTCACCGATCTTGCGATCCACACGACCAGACTATTTTGCCGGGCGCCTCGTTAGGAAAGACCATCATGTCAGATAGTGCCCAGCCGCAACTGCTTCATCTCGTCATCGGCGGCGAGTTGACCGATCTCGAACACATCACGTTCAAGGATCTCGATCAGGTTGACATCGTCGGCGTGTTCCCCAATTACGCATCCGCTCTTGCCGCCTGGAAGGCGAAGGCGCAGCAAACCGTGGACAATGCCCACATGCGCTATTTCGTCGTTCACCTCCACCGGCTGCTGGATCCAGGTCAGCATTCGCCAGGTCAAGAAACAAAGCTCTCCAGTTGAAAAAATTTCTTCGCGATTTGCTGCGCAGCAGCTGGCTTCAGCGTGCGCTGGGTGTGCTCGCGGCCGAATATCTGCGGCTGGTCTGGCTGACCAACCGCTACAGCTACGAGCCGGCGGACGTCTATGACCAGGTCGAGCCGATCATGCCCGGGATCTTCGTGTTCTGGCACGGCCAGCATTTCATGACGCCGTTCATCAAGACCAAGGAGAGCCATCGCGCCAAGGTGCTGATCTCGCGGCATCGCGACGGCGAATTCAACGCCATTGCCGCCGAGCGGCTCGGCATCGGCACGATCCGGGGCTCCGGCGATCATGGCGGCGCCTTTCATCGCAAGGGCGGTGTCGGTGCGTTCAAGGAGATGGTGCAAGCGCTGCAGGACGGCTGGAATGTCGCAACCACCGCCGACGTGCCGAAGCGCGCGCGGGTCGCGGGCCTCGGCGTCATCATGCTGGCGCGGGAGTTGGGGCGGCCGATCATGCCGTTTGCGATGGTGACCAGCCGGTTTATCCGGTTGAAAAACTGGGACAGCACCACCATCAATTTGCCATTCGGGCGCGGTGCCGTGGTAGGCATTGATGCGATTTTCGTGCCGCCGGACGCCGACGCCGAGACCATGGAAAAACTGCGTCTACAGGTAGAGACTTATCTCAACGAAGCGACCCGGCGCGCTTATGCAGCCGTCGGGCGACCGGAGGCCGCTCTTGGCTAGCACGCTGCCGATGACGTTGCGCGTCTACCGGAAACTGTCGTTCGCGATGGTGCCGCTGGCGCCCGCGCTGATCAAGCGGCGGCTGAAGCTCGGCAAGGAAGACCCGGCGCGCGTCAGCGAGCGCCGCGGCATGAGCGCCGACCCCCGCCCGTCCGGCCCGCTGGTCTGGATTCACGGCGCCAGCGTCGGCGAGGTGCTGGCGGCCGCCGCGCTGATCGAGAAGCTGCGGGCGCTCAATCTGCGTATCCTTCTGACCTCGGGCACGGTGACCTCGGCGGCGATCGTCGCCAAGCGGTTTCCGGCCGATGTCATCCATCAATATGTGCCGTACAACTCGCCGCGCTATGTCGCGCGGTTTCTCGATCACTGGCGGCCTTCGCTGGCGCTGTTCATCGAGTCCGATCTGTGGCCGAACCTGATCCTGTCGAGTGCGGCGCGGCGGCTGCCGATGGTGCTCATCAACGGACGGATGTCGCATCGTTCGTTCCCGCGCTGGCGCCGGGTCTCAGGCACCATCTCGGCGCTGCTCGGCCGGTTCGACCTTTGCCTGGCGCAATCGCAACTCGATGCGGATCGCTTTTCCGCGCTGGGCAGCCGCAATGTCGTGACCACCGGTAACCTCAAGCTCGACGTTCCCGCGCCACCCGCCGATACCGCAAAGCTGGAGAAGCTGATGGCGGTGACGCGCGGCCGTCCGATCGTGCTCGCAGCCTCTACCCACCCCGGCGAAGAGGAATTGTTGGCCGATACGCACCGGACGCTCGCCGGATACTTTCCGCAGCTGTTGACCGTGATCGTGCCGCGGCATGCCGATCGCGGCGATTTGGTTGCGCGCACCATTGGGGCCGGCGGCCTGAACGTGGCGTTGCGTTCGCGCGAGGAATTGCCGACGGCGGTAACCGACATCTATGTCGCGGACACCATGGGTGAACTGGGATTGTTCTACCGCCTGGCGCCGATCGTGTTCATGGGCGGTTCGCTGGTCGAGCATGGCGGGCAAAATCCGATCGAAGCCATCAAGCTCGGCGCATCGGTCGTCCATGGCCCGCACGTCTTCAATTTCACCGACGTGTACGAGGCGCTCGATTCCGCCGGCGGCGCGCGCAGGGCCGATAGCCAGGAAGCGCTGGTGAAACAGCTCGGCCAGTTGCTCGACGATCCCAGGGCGCGCGAAGCTTCCCTTGTCGCGTCCGAACGGGTGGTCGAACAGCTTGGCGGCGCGCTGGAGCGGACGCTCACGGCGCTTGAACCTTATTTGTTGCAGTTGCGGCTCGAGATGGGAGCCGCCAATGCGTGAGCCGGGCTTCTGGCACGGCCCGTTGTCCTGGAAATCGCATTTATTGAGACCGCTCGGTGCGCTCTACGGCGCCGTCGCCGCCAAACGCCTGCAGCGCAAGGGAATCGATGCCGGCATCCCCGTGCTCTGCGTCGGCAATTATCACGTCGGCGGCGCCGGCAAGACGCCGACCGTGCTGGCGCTGGCAAAACTGCTGCGCGAGCTCGGCGAGACGCCGGTCGTGCTGTCACGCGGCTATGGCGGAAAATTACAGGGACCGCTCAGGGTCGATCCCGAGAGGCATGCGGCTTCCGATGTCGGCGACGAGCCGCTGATGCTGGCGGGTTCGTTGCCGGTGGTGATCTCGCGCGACCGTGCCGAGGGGGTTCCGCTGGCGCGCGCGCAAGCCGCGAGCGTGATCCTGATGGACGACGGGTTCCAGAATCCGTCGATTGCCAAGGATGTATCCGTGATCGTGATCGACAGCGACCGCGGCCTTGGCAACGCCCAGGTGATTCCCGCCGGTCCGTTGCGCGCGCCGTTGCGGCCGCAACTTGCCCGCACCGATGCGCTCGTCATCGTCGGCCGCGGCGCCGCCGCCGCGACGGTGGCGGCCGATATCGCGGCGCAGGGCAAGCCGGTGTTGCGCGCTTATCTCAGGCCTGACGAAGTGTCGGTCGCCTCGCTTCGCGGCAAGCGCGTGCTGGGGTTTGCCGGCATCGGCGATCCCCGGAGATTTTTCAGCACGCTCGAAGCCAGCGGCATCGAGGTAGTGCAGCGGCGGGCCTTCGCCGATCATCATGCATATTCGCTGGCCGAGATCGAAAGCCTGACCGCGGAGGCGACGCGTGAGGGGCTGACGCTGGTGACGACGGAAAAGGATTTTGCGCGGCTGCGCAATAGCGAAGGGCTGCGGGATTGCGCCAAGCAGATCGTGCCGTTCGCGGTGACGCTCGAATTCGACGACGCGGCGGGCTTGCGAAAATTCGTGACCGACCGGCTGTTCAAGGCGCGCGAGAAAAAGCTCAGCGGGAGGTGATTAGCCCAAAGAAGTTAGCTCTTGCGTCTTCAGCGCACCGGGAAAATGCCGCTGCAGCACGGCTGTCGGAACCGCATAGGCTTCCTGCAGGTCGACGCTCCAATATTTCAGCTCGTCGAGCGGGATCCGCACATCGGTGACGGCGCAACGCACATAGGTTCCCGGCGAGATCACGCGGAAATCGCCGTCCAGATATTGCACCTGCGCTTCGCCATGCCCCGAGGGACCGAATTTATTGAGCACCGTCAAACTCTCCGATAAACCGGCCCTTGCCGGCCCGGCCAAGTGTATTTTCTTGATGCGATCTATCATAAATAGGTCGTGTTGTCCGCTCCCGAAACCCACCTACTTGTGATGAATTTCAGACCTTGCCGCATGATAGCCTTGCGTTCATGGCTCGCTGTGCTTGCAGCGCCATCATGATCCGGCCGAAACCGATGCGCTCCCTGTCAGCAACCCTATTCCTGGCGCTCTTCGCCGTGGCGTTTTCCGCAAGGCTCGCCGCGGATGCCGCGCCGCTGCCGGCCCCGCACCAGGTCGACATCCCCTCGGCCAGCCTGACGCTGCATGCGCAGCTCTACAAGCCGGACGGCGATGGACCGTTTCCGACCGTCATCGCACTGCATGGCTGCGGCGGATTGGCCAGGTCATTCCGAAGCCGTGCTGCCGCGCTACCGCGACTGGGCGGAAGAATTGTTGAAGACGGGCCATGCCGTGCTGCTGCCGGACAGTTACGGTTCGCGCGAACTCGGCCCGCAATGCCGCGTCAAGGAGCGCCAGGTGCTGGCCCGCCGCGAGCGGGTGGCCGACATCAATGCGGCGCGGCAATGGCTGCTGGAGCAGAGCTGGGTCGCGCATGATCGCATCAGCCTGATGGGATGGGCGAATGGCGCCAGCGCGTTGTTGTGGGCGGTGCGTCCGCAATTGTCGTCGCGCAGCGGCGCCCCGGATTTCCGCTCGGCGATCGCGTTCTATCCGGATTGCCGGCTCTCTTCCGGGCTCGGCTGGAGCGCACGCGTACCGACGCTGCTGTTGATCGGCGCCAAGGACGATGTCAGCTCGCCCTCCGCCTGCCGTCAGATGGTCGACGGCGCGCGCGGCCGCAGTGCGCTGACGCGGATCGAGGTCTATCCCGGCGCGTCGCATGATTTCGACCGCGCCGATTTGCCGCTGCATGCGATCGGCGCAGGCTCCGACGCCGCGTCGCCGGAGCGCGGTCATATCGGCACCGATGCCGACGCGCGCAGCGATTCGCAAAAGCGCGTCGCGGAGTGGCTGGCGCGGTGAGCTAAAACAAGCTGCCTTGATCCACCGGCTTTGCCAGGCGCTTCGGAGCGACAGGCTTCGTTTCGGGCTTGGTGTCGCGCGGCGCGGCCGTCGGTGGCTGCCGGTGCGGAAATTGCCGCCGGCCGATCCGCATCCGCGGTGGCGCCAACGCGGCCGTCGGCGAATTCGATGGAGAGATGCGCGTTCGGCCCGATCGAGGCGGCGGCATGCACGGCGTGTCCCTGCTCGTCGCGCACCAGTGCAAAACCGCGCGCCAGCACGCCGCGATAGGACAGCGCCGACAATAATTGCCCGCTGTGCCCGACGCGCGCGTCGAGCCGCTGCAGCAGCGTGGCGAGTGCACGGCGTGCACGCTCGGCCAGCCGCAGCGTGCGCTCGCGGTCACGCGCGATCGCATTGCGTTGCGCCTGCGCATTCGAGAGCTTGGACGCCTTCAGCCTGATCTCGAGCCCGGCAAAGCGATCGCGGCGATTGCGCAGCAGCGCGCGAGCGGAAAGTCTTATTCGCTCACCCGATACGGTCAGGCGCTGGTTCGCCTGCGCAACCTGGCCGCGCAGCACCTTCAGCGTCAGGCCGGCGCTGATACGCGAGAAGCGGCGATGGTGCGCGTTCGTATTGGCTTTCAATCCGCGGGGCAGGGTGGAGCTCAAATGATCCAGCCGCTGCCGCGGGATCGCGAGCAGCTCGTTCGCCGCAGGCAGTGCCCGCGCTGCGGCGCGCAGTTCGGTGCGGCGGCTTTCCTGGCCGCGCTGCCAGCCTGCCATCGTGCGGCGCGAGAGGTCCGCTACCTCGACGAACAATTCGCTGCGCACCGGCACCGCCATCTCGGCGGCCGCCGTCGGCGTCGGCGCGCGCTTGTCGGCGGCAAAATCGATCAGCGTGATATCCGTCTCGTGGCCGACGGCCGAAATCAGCGGGATCATGCTGTCGGCGGCGGCGCGAACCACGATCTCCTCGTTGAACGACCATAGATCTTCCAGCGAGCCGCCGCCGCGCGCGACGATCAGGAGATCCGGCCGCGGAATTTTGCCGCCCTCAGGCAGCGCGTTGAAGCCGCGGATGGCGGCTGCGACCTGCTCGGCCGAACCTTCGCCCTGCACCTTCACCGGCCACACCAGCACGCGGCGCGGAAAACGGTCTTCCAATCGATGCAGGATGTCGCGAATGACCGCGCCGGTCGGCGAGGTGACGACGCCGATCACTTCGGGCAGCCATGGCAGCAATTGCTTGCGCGCCTCGTCGAACAGGCCTTCGGCGGCGAGCTTCTTCTTGCGCTCCTCCATCAGCGCCATCAGCGCGCCGACGCCGGCGGGCTCCAGCGCCTCGATGACGATCTGGTATTTCGACGAGCCCGGATAGGTAGTGAGCTTGCCGGTCGCGATGACCTCCAGCCCCTCCTGCGGCTTGAAGCGCATCCGCGCGTGGGCGAATTTCCAGACCACCGCCTCGATCTTGGCGCCCTCGTCCTTCAGCGCGAAATAGCAGTGGCCGGAAGAGTGCGGCCCGCGAAAGCCGGAGATTTCTCCGCGCACCCGGACATGCCCATAGGCATCCTCCACCGTCCGCTTCAGCGCCGAGGACAGCTCTGAGACGGTGAATTCAGGCGCGTTGATCAGGTTTTCTACCGACGTCATGGGCAATCGATTCGGACTCTTGAGGCGTTCGCGCAAGGTAGGGACTTTTGCCGATCCCCGCCAATCGGGGCCCTGTGGAAATATAGGTTTTTCGTGAGAAAAAGCCATGTTGAGCCCGGCGGTGGGGCCTGCGCCAGGTGGCGTTTCCGGATTAACGACGGAGAGGTCTTGCCTCTTGCCGAACAAGGGAGATTCGTGCGACCGACTTCGCTCCCAGTTCCCGCATTGGCTCCAATCATGAACATCCTCCTGCTCGGTTCCGGCGGCCGCGAACACGCTCTCGCGTGGAAGATTGCCGCTTCCCCGTTGCTGACAAAATTGTGGTGCGCACCGGGCAATGCCGGCATCGCCCGCGAGGCCGAATGCGTCGGGATCGATATCACCGACCATCCGGCCGTGATTGACTTCTGCAAGGCCAACAAGGTGGATTTTGTCGTGGTTGGCCCGGATGCGCCGATCGCAGCCGGCATCGTCGACGATCTCAACGCCGCCGGCTTCAAGGCATTTGGACCCACCAGGGCCGCGGGACGGCTGGAAAGCTCGAAGACCTTCACCAAGGCGTTGTGCCGCGCCAATCATATTCCGACCGCGGCCTATGAGCATTTCACCGATGCGGAAAAAGCAAAGGCCTATGTCCGCCAACAGGGTGCGCCGATCGTCATCAAGGCCGACGGGCTTGCCGCCGGCAAAGGCGTGGTCGTGGCGATGACGGAAGCGGAAGCACTGGCTGCCGTCGACATGATGTTCGGTGGCGGTTTTGGTGACGCGGGAGCCGAGGTCGTCATCGAAGAGTTCATGGTGGGCGAGGAAGCTTCGTTCTTTGCGCTGTGCGACGGCGAACACGCGCTGCCGCTGGCGACCGCGCAGGATCACAAGCGCGCCTTCGACGGCGATCAGGGCCCGAACACCGGCGGCATGGGCGCTTACTCGCCGGCGCCCGTCATGACGGAGGCGATGTGCACGCGGGTGATGGAGGAGATGATTTATCCGACGCTGCGCGCATTGACGGCGATGGGATCGCCTTACAAGGGCGTGCTCTTTGCCGGCGTGATGGTGACAAAGGACGGTCCCAAACTCGTTGAGTACAACGCGCGCTTCGGCGATCCGGAATGCCAGGTCTTGATGTTGCGCATGATGTCCGACCTGTTGCCGGCGCTGATCGCTTGCGCTGACGGGCAGTTGAAGAATTTCAGCCTGCGCTGGTTTGACGATGCGGCGTTGACGGTGATCATGGCGACCAAGGGGTATCCCGGCGACTATGGCAAGGGCTCCGTGATCGAGGGACTCGATGACGCCGCCAAGGTCGAAGGTGTCGAGATCTTTCATGCCGGAACCAAGGCCGATGGCGACAAGATTCTCGCCAATGGCGGCCGCGTGCTGAACGTCTGCGCCTTGGGCAAAATCAGTCACCGAGGCGCAGCGCCGCGCCTATCAGGCGGTCGATCGTATCAAATGGCCGCGAAGGCTTTTGCCGCCGCGATATCGGCTGGCAGGCGGTGGAGCGGGAGCAGGCGAAGTAGCCTCAGCCTCCGTCATTCCGGGGCGATGCGAAGCATCGAACCCGGAATCTGTAGCGCCTCTGCACCCGATCTCGGGATTCCGGGATTGCTGGTCGCTATGCGCCGCCCCGGAATGACGGCGTGAGTTAAAGCAAATCCCCGCCTACCGCGCTCGCTGTGGTGCCGTGCTCGCGGAAGGCCTTGATCACATTCTTGCCGATCTTCCACTTGTGCACCTCGTCCGGACCATCGACCAGCCGCTGCGCGCGTACTTGCGTGTACCATTTGGCGAGCGGCGTATCCTGGCTGAAGCCGAGCGCGCCATGGAGCTGGATCGCGGTGTCGATGACCTTGTGCACCATGTGCGCGTGGAAGATCTTGGCGATCGAGTTTTCCTGCCTGATGTCGAGGCCCTTTTCCGCCTTGTAGGCGATATGCAGCAGCATCAGCCGGCCGATATAAAGCTCGCTCGCGCAGTCCGCGAGCATGAACTGCACGGCTTGCCGGTCGGCGAGCAGCACGCCGAAGGTCGAGCGCTTGGTGATATGCGCGACCGCCATGTCGAGCGCGCGCTGGGCCTTTGCGACGTTATGCATGCCGTGGCGCAGGCGGCCATAGGCGAGGCGATGCTGGCCCATGTTGAAACCATTGCCCTCGCCGCCGAGCAGATTGTCGGCCGGTACTTTTAGATCCTTGATCTCGATCTCGGAATGCCCGCCATGGATCACGTCGGCATGCGGGCCTTCGATCGCCATGTTCGCGACATTGCGCTTGATCTTGTAGCCGGGGTTCGGCAGCTCAACGAGGAAGGTCGAGTATTGCTTGTGGCGCGGCGCGTTCGGATCGGTCTTGGCCATCACCAGCGCCATGTCGGCGACGCTGGCGGACGAAGAGAACCACTTCTCGCCGTTGAGGATGTAATTCTCGTTGCCGTCCTTCACGGCCGTGGTCTGCATGCCCGTCGCGTCGGCGCCGGCCGCCTTCTCGGTCATCGAGAAGCAGATACGCTTGTCGCCATTGAGCAAAGGCTTGAGGAACTTCTCCTTCTGATAGTCCGTGCCATGGGCGAGGATCGTCATCATCGAGGCGTCGTCGGGCCCCTGGGTGTTCATCGAGAGCGCGCCCAGCATGCTTTCGCCGAGCTCCATCTGAACCAGCGCGTTGGCGAGCGGGCCAAGGCCCATGCCGCCATATTCCTTCGGCACCCACGGGCACCACAGGCCCTGCGCGCGCGCCTTCTTGCGCAGCGGGCCGAGCACTTCGGCGAGCGGCTTGGTGTCGAGTTCCTTTTCCGCCGGAATGCATTCGTCATGCACCCATTTGCGGACTTTTTCGCGGATCGCCTTGGCTTCGGCCGGAATCTCGAAATCGATCGACATGGCACTTCCTCGTTTTGGCTTCTTGATGGTTGGGCTTGGCGGATGGCATAAACCGGGGACGTGCCAGCGGCAACGACAAACAATGTTTAAAGCGCTTGCCGTCGTCGTGTCTCCGCCCGCGACGCCGTCAATTTAGCCGCGAAGGATGCCGGATATGCCCGACCTTGCCGATCTGTTTCCCGGATACGCCGCCGAATGGATCAACACCAAATCGGGCCGCATTTTCGCCCGCGTCGGCGGCAAGGGGCCGCCGCTGTTGCTGCTGCACGGATTTTCGTCGACGCATGTGATGTGGCATCCGGTCGCGCCGAAACTTGCCGACAAGTTCACGCTGATCATCGCCGACTTGCCCGGCTATGGCTGGTCGGACATGCCGGAGAGCGACAAGGACCACACGCCCTACACCAAGCGCGCGATGGCGCAGACCATGGTGGAGGCGATGGAGCAACTTGGCCATGTGCATTTCGCGCTCGCCGGTCACGATCGCGGCGGCCGGGTCTCCTATCGGCTGGCGCTCGATCATCCCGGCCGGCTGTCGAAGCTCGCGGTGCTCGATATCCTGCCGACCTATGATTATTGGGAGCGGATGAACCGGCTTTACGCGCTGAAGATCTATCATTGGACGTTCCTGGCGCAGCCGCATCCATTGCCGGAGACGTTGATCTCAGGCGCAGGCGAGTTCTTCCTGAAGGAGAAGATGGCGAGCCAGACCAAATCGAAAACGCTCGATGCGATCGATCCCCGCGCGCTGGAGCATTATCTCGCCCCGTTCCGCGATCCCTCTCGCATTCATGCGATGTGCGAGGATTATCGCGCCGGCGCCTATGCCGATTACGACATCGACAAGCAGGATTTCGAAGCCGGCAAGAAGATCACGATCCCGATGCTGGCGCTGTGGGGCGACGCCGGAATTGCCAGTGCCGCAGCGACGCCACTCGATACCTGGAAGAAATGGGCGACGAACGTGACGGGATCGCCGGTGGACTCCGGGCATTTTCTGACGGAGGAAAATCCGGATGCTGACGGCGAAGGTTGCTGCGGGAGTTTTTTCTGGAGTGCCGGGTCGATCTAGCACGCCTGACCTTGAAGAACTCCTTGAGCAGCGTCGCGGCTTCGCTCTCGCCCACCGCCGAATAGACCTCCGGCACGTGGTGGCAGGTCGGCTGTGCAAAGAACCGCACGCCGGAATTGACCGCGCCGCCCTTGGGATCTGTCGCGCCATAATAGAGCCGCCTGATGCGCGCAAAGGAGATCGCGCCTGCACACATCGTGCAGGGCTCCAGCGTGACATAGAGATCGCAATCGACCAGCCGCTCGGTGCCGATGGCCTCGGCGGCCTTCCGGATCGCCAATATCTCGGCGTGCGCCGTCGGATCCCGGTCGGTCAGGGTCCGGTTGCCGGCCGTGGCGATGACCTCATAACCGCGCACGATCACGCATCCAATCGGGACTTCGCCCGCTTTCCCGGCATTTTCGGCCGTTTTGAGGGCTAAATCCATGAAAGAAGGGGCAGTCATGCCTCGTATCATCGGAAGAAACCTGCTACTAGCAACGCCTTCAGCAAACGTGGATACCGGTTTTGCGTGAGAATGCGGCTCGAACCAAGAGCGCGCGCCTTGCTGCTATGCCAATCCGTTCGCATTTTCATTCGTACCGAGAGTTGGGACCTTTCATGCCCCGCGACAGCGATAAAAACAACGATTCCCGCGGCCGGCGTGATCGCCCGTCCGGCGGCAAGGGCCGCTCCGGGGCGGCGAGGGGGCCGGAGAAGAAATTCGCCAAGCGCGGCTTTGCGGGCAAGGGCGACGGCGACAAGCGCGACGGCGAGCGGCGTCCCTATGCCGGCAAACCCGACGGCGCGAGATCCTTTGGCAAGAAGCCCTATGCGGGCGGAGGCAAGCCTTACGCCGGCAAACCTTACGCCGGCAAGCGCGATGGCGATGATCGTCCGCCGCGCCGGGATTTCGGCGATGCGCCGCGGCCTCGCGGCGACCGGCCGTTTAGCGATCGACCCTCGCGCAGCGGTGACGGTGAAAAGCGTTCGTTCAAGCCGCGCGAAGACCGTGGCGGCGACAAGCGCCCGTACACCCCGCGCGCGGACCGACCGAACTTCAGCCGCGATGACCGCCCGCCTCGTCGTGACCGCGACGACGCCCGCCCGGCCACGCGATCCGCCGACAGGAAGTTTGGTGACAAGAAACCCTATGCGCCGCGCGACGGCGAAAAGCGACCCTATACGCCACGCGGCGAAGGCTTTCGCAAAGACGGCGACCGTCCGCGTGGCGATCGTCCGTACAGCCCGCGTCCGCCGCGTGACGGTGACCGGCCCGAGCGAAAATTTGGCGGCGACAAGAAATTCTCCCGTGGCGCGCCGGATCGGGGTCCGCGCAAGGATTTTGGCAGCCGGCCGGATCGCGGTCCACGCAAGGACTTTGGCGATCGCCCGGAGCGGGGCGATTCCAAGCCGTGGCAGAAGCGCGAGGATCGCGGCGAACGCGACTCCCGTCCCTCGCGCGACGGCGCGCGCAATTTCGACAAGCCGCGCTTTGACCGGCCGCGCGAAGATCGCCCGTCTGGTGATCGTCCGTTTCGCGAGCGTCCGAAGTTCGATCGTCCGCGCGAAGATCGCGGAGATCGCCCGAAATTCGACCGCCCCCGCCGCGATCGCCAGGGCGACGCTGGGCGGCCCGAAGGCCGCACCGGCTGGCAGGAACATCCGCGCAGTGAATCGCGTGACGATCGCCCGCGCCGCGACAATGAAGACGACAGCAGGATTTTTGCCAAGCGTCCGGCATTCGGCGGCCGTGGCGCCTATCGCGAGCGCACGCCTGATTTCGAAAAGCGTGCGCCGCGTCCGCCGCGCGAAAAGAAATCCGGCGAGCGGATCGCCAAGGTGGTCGTCGCGCGCAGGGCTTGCCTCGCGCCGCGACGCCGAAGAGTGGATCACGCAGGGCCGCGTCACCGTCAACGGCCGCGTCATCAATTCGCCGGCGCTGGATGTCACGGCCAATGACGTCATCGTCGTTGACGGCAAGCCGTTGCCGCCGCGCGAGCGCACGCGGCTGTTCATGTTCCACAAGCCGCGCGGCCTGATGACCACGCACGCCGATCCCGAGGGACGGCCGACCGTGTTCGACAATCTGCCGGATGGCCTGCCGCGGCTGATCTCCATCGGCCGGCTCGATTTCAACACCGAAGGCCTGTTGCTGCTCACCAATGATGGCGGGCTGGCGCGCGCGCTCGAATTGCCCGACACCGGCTGGCTGCGGCGCTATCGCGTTCGCGCCCATGGCGAGGTCACGCAGGCGCAGCTCGATGAGCTGAAAAAGGGCGTCGAAGTCGATGGCGTCAAATACGGCTCGATCGATGCGACGCTGGAGCGCGACCAGGGGGCCAATGTCTGGCTGGTGTTTGCGATCCGCGAGGGCAAGAACCGCGAAGTGCGCAACGTCATGGCGCATCTCGGCCTCGAGGTGAACCGGCTGATCCGCGTTTCCTACGGTCCGTTCCAGTTGGGTGAACTCGCCGAAGGTGAGGTCGAGGAGGTCAAGACCCGCGTGCTGCGCGAACAGCTCGGCGAGAAGATTGCCACGCTTGCAGGCGCCGATTTCAACCGGCCGATGCCAGGACAGTCTGACGCCGAGAAATCCGAGGACGGCGAGGCCGATGCGCCGCGCGGCAAAAAGCCGTTCAAGCCGGCCGGAAAAAGCGCGCTGATCGCCGACCGCAAGGGCCGCCGCGTGCTGGTGCAGCGCACCGGCAGCGACGAAGCGCGCGCCCGCAATGAGGAAGAGGCCAACGGCTACGGCCCGCCGCGCCGTCCACAGCGCGGCTATCACGGCAAGCGCGACCTGAAGCCGCGGGACGAGTAAGGACTGATGCGCGTCGTCGGTGGGCGATTGAAGGGCCGTAATCTCGCGTCGCCATCATCGCGCGACATTCGCCCGACCGCGGACCGGTTGCGCGAGTCGGTGTTCAACATTCTGATCCACGCCTATGACGATCCGATCGAAGATGCCCGCGTGCTCGACCTGTTCGCCGGCACCGGCGCGCTCGGCATCGAAGCGGTGTCGCGCGGCGCGAAGTTCACGTTGTTCGTCGACAATGGCGCGGAAGCGCGTGCGCTGTTGCGCAACAATGTCGAGGCGCTGGGTCTGGGCGGCGTGACAAAAGTCTATCGCCGCGACGCCACCGATCTCGGCCCGGCGCATCCGATCGAGCCGTTCTCTCTGGTGTTCCTCGATCCGCCCTATGCGAAGGGGCTGGCCGACAAGGCGTTGGCTTCGCTGCGTGACGGCGGCTGGCTAACGCCGGGCGCGTTGCTGGTGGTGGAGGAAGCGAAAGCTGCCGCGTTCGTGGCGCCCGATGGTTTCGAGGAACTGGAGCGGCGAGCCTATGACGATACCGAGTTCGTGTTCTTGCGCGCGGTTCCGAATCATAACTGCGTCATGCTCCGCGCGGGCGGGGCAGTATCCGAGAAGTGCAAGATTTCGAGAGGCCGCGGCGTACTGGATCGTCCGGTCCCGGCTACGCCAAGCTCGCCGAGGCTTCCCTGGTTGGCTCTCCGAGCGTCAGCGAGGTGCAAGCCGGGCGATGACAGCTGAATGTGTGCGAGCAACGCGACGTCACCTCCGCCCGAACAGCTTCTCGATATCCGATAGCTTCAATTCCACATAGGTCGGGCGGCCGTGGTTGCACTGGCCGGAATTCGGCGTGTCTTCCATCTCGCGCAGCAGCGCGTTCATCTCTTCCGGCTTGAGGCGTCGCCCGGCGCGGACCGAGCCGTGGCAGGCCATGGTGGCCGCGACATGCATCAGGCGCCGCTCCAGCGGCAACGCCTCGTCCCATTCGGCCATGTGCTCGGCGAGATCGCGCAGCAGCCCGGCCGCATTGGCCTTGCCGAGCAGCGACGGCGTTTCGCGCACCGCGACCGCGCCGGGGCCGAAGGATTCGATCGCAAGCCCGAACGACGCCAGTTCGTCGGCGCGCGCGAGCAGTTTTTCGACCGTGGCTTCGTCGAGTTCGACGATCTCCGGAATCAGCAGGATCTGCCGCTGCACGCCGTTCTTGGCCAGTGAGGCCTTCAGCTTTTCATAGACGATGCGCTCATGGGCGGCGTGCTGGTCCACGACAATGAGGCCGTCGCGGGTCTGCGACACGATATAGGTCTCGTGGATCTGCGTCCGCGCCGCGCCGAGCGGGCGGTCGAGCAGATCGGCGGATGGTTGCGCCTCGAAGCGCACGTCGGCCGTGGGCGTACCGACATCGAACGCGGCCTGTCCCGGTTCGGCGAAGGCCGGTGCGGCCGAACCGTCGAACGAAGGCATCGGCCTGACCGGATAGGCCGGCGAATTGCGCCAGTCCCAATTGCCGGGACGCGGCGCGAAGGACGGACGGAACGCCGATATCGCCGCGCCGTCGGTATTCGCGGCGGTGCGCCGGCCTTCGCGGGCGAGGCCGTCTTTCAGCGCATGCACGATCAGCGCGCGGACCAGTCCGGCATTGCGGAACCGAACCTCGGTCTTGGCCGGGTGCACATTGGCATCGACCTCCTGCGGCTCCAGCGTCACGAACAGCGCCACCACCGGATGACGGTCGCGCGGCAGATAGTCGGAATAGGCCGCGCGCACCGCGCCGAGGATCAGCTTGTCGCGCACCGGCCGGCCGTTGACGAACAGATACTGCCCGAGCGCGTTGGCGCGGGTCAGCGAGGGCGCGGCGGCAAAACCTTCGACCGCGACGCCTTCGCGTTCGGCGCGCACTTCGATCGCGCTGCTGCGGAAATCAGCGCCCAAGATATCGCCGAGCCGCGTCAACCGGCCCGCGGCGCCGGGCAACGCCGCGGCCCAGGTGACGGGTGCGCGTTCTTCGCCCGCGAGCGTAAAGGCGATATCGGGCCGCGCCATCGCCAGCCGCCGCACCACCTCGCGGATCGCTTCGGCTTCGGTGCGATCGGTCTTGAGGAATTTCAGCCGCGCCGGCGTGGCATAAAAGAGATCGCCGACTTCGACGCGGGTACCCTGGCCGAGCGCGGCCGGCATGATCTTCGATTTCGCGCCGCCTTCGACCGAGAGCGACCACGCATGCGGTTCGCGTCGCGTGGCGGGTGGTGATGCCGAGCTTGGCCACCGCTCCGATCGACGGCAGGGCCTCGCCACGGAACCCAAGCGTGCGAATGCGAAGCAGGTCCTCGTCGTCGAGTTTCGAGGTCGCATGGCGGTCTACCGCGAGCGCCAGATCGGCTGCGGTCATGCCGCTGCCATCGTCGGTAATGCCGATCCGCCGCCTTCCGCCGCCATCGGTAAAGATGTCGATCCGGCTGGCGCCGGCGTCGATAGCGTTTTCAACGAGTTCCTTGACCACGCTCGCAGGACGTTCGACCACCTCGCCGGCGGCGATGCGGTTGACGATCTGTTCGGGGAGCTGGCGGACGGGCATGGGCTTTGTTCAAGGTACGAGTCGGGGTTCAGCGTATTCTAGGCCGGTGTCGGCGGCAAATGCATGCGGTGCAAGCAGAAACCGTCTCCCTGGGGACGAGCCCCGACTATCGCATTGAAGATGCTGACATTCGGCGCTGCGTCGCAGGTGGCTGGACCGCCTCGTGTTCGTACGACGTGGGATTGTGAGGTCGCGCGAGCGGGTATATCGTTTAGAAAAATTATAATCTGACGGGAGAAGCGCCATGTGCCATTTGTTCGCGCACCAGCCTCAACGCGATTATGAATCGCACACCCGATCGCTGCGGATCGGCGGCCATTGCACGTCGATCCGGCTCGAAATGTCGTTCTGGGACACGCTGGAGGAGATCGCGGCGAAGGAGGGGATGAGCCTCGCGAAGTTCCTTACGAGGCTGCATAACGAAGTCCTCGACCACCATGGCGAGGTCAATAATTTCGCGTCGCTGCTGCGATGTTCCTGCCTGATCTATCGTTCGAAGACAGCCGCCATCGTCCCGGAATTTCGTAACAATCCGGCGGCTATTCTCGACGCGGCCGAATAGGCATTCGGCCTCTTCGTGCCTCATGCCGGGCGCGGCTCTGTCCAGGACAGAGCCGTTTTCTTGCGCGGCGTGTCAGATCTCCTTCCGCTGCATGGCGCCCGCGATGTGGTCCGCCTGCCGGATCGCGAGCGAAACGATCGTCAGCGTCGGGTTGCAGGCGGCACCGCTGGTGAATTGGCTGCCATCGGACACGAACAGGTTCTTGATGTCGTGGGCCTGGCCGAACTTGTTCACCACGCCGTCCCTCGGTTTCTCGCTCATCCGATTGGTGCCCATGTTGTGGGTGCTGGGATAGGGCGGCGTCGGATAGGTCACGGTAGCGCCGACGGCGTCATAGACGGCGGCACCCTGTTTGTAGGCGTGATCGCGCATCGCGATGTCGTTGGGATGATCGTCGAAATGCACGCTCGCGACCGGCATGCCGAACTTGTCCTTGGCCTTGGGGTCGAGCGTGATGCGATTGGTCTCCTGCGGCATGTCCTCGCCGACCAGCCACATGCCGGCCATTCGCGGATAGGATTCCATCGCGCTTGAGAACGGCCGCCCCCATCCCCCCGGATTGAGGAACGCGGCCATGAAGGGCACGCCGATCGACAATGTCTCCATCTCGTAGCCGCCGACGAAGCCGCGTTTCGGATCGTTTCTGGCTTCATCGCGGATGATGCCGGCCATGGTGGTGCCGCGATACATGTGCACCGATTTCTCGAACGCCGCATAGACGCTGCCGGTCATGTGCCGCATGTAGTTGCGGCCGACCTGTCCGGATGAGTTGGCGAGACCGTCGGGGAACTGGTTCGAGGCGCTGTTGAGCAACAGGCGCGGGCTTTCGATCGAGTTGCCGGCGACGGCCACCACGCGCGCTTTCTGGCGCCGCATGGCGCCGGTCTCGTCGGCATAGACCACGCCGGTCACCTTGCCCGACGGATCGTGCTCGATCTTGATCGCCATGCTGTTGGGGCGCACTTCGAGATTGCCGGTGGCTTCGCCCTTGGGGATCTCGGTGTAGAGCGTGGACCATTTTGCTCCGGACTTGCAGCCCTGGAAGCAGAACCCGATCTGCTGGCAGGCGCCACGCCCGTCGCGGGGCTCGCTGTTGATGGCCATGTTGCCGGTGTGCACCGTCTTGTAGCCGAGCTTCTTCGCGCCGGCCTCGAGCACCTTGAAATTATTGTTGCCGGGCAGGCCGGGAATGCCGTTGGTGCGGGTGACGCCCATCTTGTCTTCGGCCTTGGCGTACCACGGTTCCATTTCGGCAAGCGTGATCGGCCAATCCAGAAGGTTCGCGCCGGGCAAGCCGCCATAGGTGCTCTTGGCCTTGAACTCGTGCTCGTCGAAGCGCAGCGACGCGCCGGCCCAGTGCGTCGTCGAGCCGCCGACCGCCTTGACGATCCAGGCTGGTAGATTGGGAAAGTCCTTGGCGACCCGCCAGCTTCCCGACGTGGTGCGCATGTCGGACCAGGCGAGCTGCGTAAAGCTTTCCCATTCGTCGTTGACGAAGTCCTGATTTTCGATGCGCGCGCCGGCTTCAAGGATGACGACCTTGACACCCTTCTGCGCGAGTTCGTTTCCGAGCGTTCCGCCGCCGGCGCCTGAGCCCACGATCACGACCACGCCGCTATCATTCAGATCGAATTTTGCCATTGGAAGTTCCTCCTGACCGTTCGTTGCGGCCTAAAGCGTTTTCAAGCGAAGTGGATACCGGTTCGCGTCAAGAAAACGCGTCAAAAACAAGAGCCTACACTTTTGGGAGCCAGTCGATGTCGGCGAAGCCGCGTTTGATATAGCCGCCATGTTCGGCCGAGGAGCCTTCGTAGCCGAACTTCGGCCACAGCTCTTTTTGGTTGTAGAGGGAGACGACGAGGTCGCCTCGTATCTTCTGGAAGAAGGCGCTCTGCTCGATGCGCTGCAGCAGCGCCACGCGATCGGCCTCCCACGGCACCTGCGCGTAGGGCACCTTGTGACGGTCGTTGGCCTCGGAATCGAGCCGGCTGACGCCGTCATTGATCAGCGACTTGACCGCCGGGTCTTTGGCGGCCTTGGCGTCCCACGGTTTGACCGCGGTGATGTAGTAACTGTCGCCGAGGAAATCGTGCGGATAGATATCGCGCGCGACCTTCACCAGCGTCTTCATCGTCGACGATGTCAGTGTGGTCGCTTCGTCGGCCCACGCATCCTCGATGCCAAGTCCGGCGCTCGCCGCAATCGCGACTGTCGGCACTGCCGTTGCCGCGCCCTGGAGAAAGACCCGGCGATTATATTTGCTTCGACGATCGACTTCTCTCATGGGTGTCCTCCGTTGAAGGTTTATTGATTGCGATTAACCGAAGCGGCCACCCCGCTGGATCACTTCGATTTTGTAACCGTCGGGGTCGGCGACGAAGAAAAAGCGCGCCAGTGTCTTGCCGTCATGCTTGAAGTCGCGCAGCGGCCCGGGCGACAATTTTTCCCGCTCGAACCTGTCATGTTCGGAATCGACGTCATCGACGATAACCGCGAGATGGCCGTACCCATCGCCAAGCAAATAGGGTTCCTTGCGATCGAAGTTGACGGTGAGCTCCACCTCGAATGGCGACGAGGGATGGCGCAGATAGATCAGCGCGAAATCGGCAAACTTGAGATGGTCGGCGACTTCGAGCCCGAAGGCGCGCGCGTAAAAATCCAGCGACTTCGCCTCGTCGAGCACGCGGATCATCGAGTGAACCGGTTTTGCCATTCAGTTCAGCTCCTTGAGATAGGCGATGACGGCGGCGCGGGTCTCAGGCTTTGCCTGCCGGTAGGCCATGATGGCGCCGGGGATGATGTCCTGCGGATTGGTCAGCCAGGCATCCAGTTTGGCGTCGTCCCAGACAAAGTCGGCCTTCGCGAAACCCGCCGAATAGTGGAAGCCTTCGGCCTTGCCGGCGGGCTTGCCGACGATCCCGAAAAGCGACGGACCTTGCCGGACCGGCTCGGACAGGTTCGTGGTGTGACATGTCGCGCATTGCTGCTTGAACAGCGTTGCGCCGTCAGCCGGTTTCGCGGCGGGCAGCGGCATTTGGGCGCCGGCGATGCCGACGACCAGCAACGCGCCGCCAAATCCCAACCCGATCGCAAATACCAGCCCGATCATCGGTGTCGAGCGCCGCTTTGTCATATGCGTCACCGTTGTGTGCGCAGACCTTAGGGCGCAGCAAGCAGGCGGTGGTAGTAGCGGGCTGTTTCACGGCAGAACAAAAGCGGCATGTTTCGCCCTGCCCAGGTTCCGGAACGGGAGGGGCGCCAAACGGGCGGCCGGCGCCGAATGGGGCGTTCACCGGGCGCGGATGATGAAAGGTAGCGCCCCTAAGTCGTCGAAGCGCGTCGTGCCGCGCTTGGCCTTGACGTCGCTGCGGCGCTTTTTGCCTTCGAGACGCCGCTGCTTCGAACCGAATGTCGGCTTGGTCGCCCGCCGCGGTATCGGCCTCACCATGGCTTCGCGCAATAGTTCGAGCAGGCGGTCGATGGCATCGGCCCGGTTGCGCTCCTGGGTGCGGAAGCGTTGGGCGTGGATCACGATCACGCCGTCCTTGGTCATGCGCTGGCCCGCGAGCCGGTTGAGCCGCAGCGTGGCGTCCTCGGGAAGCGTGATCTTCCGCGTATCGAACCGCAGTTGGGCCGCGGTCGAGAGCTTGTTGACGTTCTGCCCGCCGGGACCGGAGGCGCGGACAAAGTCGATCTCGATGTCGTTCTCGTCGATCGTAAGGTCGCGGGCAACCCGCAGCATGGCGCTCACCGGAACAGAGGATGGAATCGGTGAGCGGAGAATAGCGGTTTTGCGTTGAAGTTGGGACGTCAGTTCGCCTTGTCAGTTCGCCTTGGCGCCACTGCTGCGGGCTGCGCGGCGGCCTGCGGTGCGCGGCCGACGATCACGGTCAGCAGGCCCTGGCCCCACAACAGCTTCGCGGCCTTCCTGGCGTCGTCGAGCGTCACGGCATCGACGATGGCATTGCGCTTCTCGATGTAGTCGATCGGGAGCTTGTCGAGCTGGTATTGCAGCAGCGCCTGCGCCAGCTTCGATGAGGTGTCGAGCGCCAGCATCTGCGAGCCCTTCAAATAGGACTTGGCCTCGTCCAGCTCTTTCTGGGTCGGGCCTTCCTCGGCGATGCGGCGGATTTCCTTTTCGATGGCATCGACGGTTTCCCCGGCGCGGTCGGCGCGGGTGCCGGTATTGCCGACGAACAGCGCAGAATGATCCATCCAGAGCAGCGATTCATAGACGGAATAGGCCAGTCCGCGCTTTTCGCGGACTTCCTTGTAGAGCCGTGACGACAGGCCGCCGCCGCCCAGGATGTGGTTCACGACATAGCCGGCCATGAAATTCGGATCGTGGCGGCGGATGCCGGGACCGCCGAACGTCACCACCGTCTGCGGCACGTCGAGCGGGATGAAGGCGCGTTGCGGCGGCTTGGCGGCCTCGACGTCGGCGACCGGCGTAAGCCTGGCCTTGGCCGGCAATCCGCCGAAGGTCTTGTCGAGCAGCTTGCCGAGCGTGTCGGCGTCGACATCGCCGACCACGGCGACCCGCAGCGTATCCTTCGCGATCGAGCGGGCGACATAGTCCTTCATGTCGGCGATTTCGATCGTTGGCACGCTGTCCAGTGTGCCGTTCGCCTGCCGTCCATAGGGATGATCGCCGAACGCGACTTCGAGGAATTTTCGGCTCGCCAGCGAGGACGGGTTGGTCGAGTTGCGCCGCAAGCCCGAGATCACCTGCGCGCGAACCCGTTCCACGTCGGTCGGGTCGAAATGCGGCGAGGTCAGCGCCATCTGCAAGAGGTCGAAGGCCTCGTCCTTGTTGTCCTTCAGCATCCGCAAACTGCCGCGGAAATAATCCCGCGTCGAAGAGAAACTCAATTCGATGGCGCGGCGGTCGAGGCGTTCGTGAAAGGTCTTGGAATCGAGATCGCCGGAACCTTCGTCGATCAGGCTGGCGACCATGTTGCCGGTGCCGGCCTTGCCGGCCGGGTCCTGGCTGGCGCCGCCGCTGAAGGCATATTCCATCGCGATCAGGGGCACGGTAGCGTCCTGCACGAACCAGGCCTCGATGCCGCCGGGCGAGACCAGCCGCTGGATTTTTGCAGCCGCCTGCGATGGCGTCGATGCCAGCGACAGCAGCGCTGCGCCAACGACAAGGATGGATGCGAAGCGCTGCGCGCCAGTCCGAAAATGGGTCACGAACGCTTCTCCTCGCGCTTGGGCGTGGGATCCTTGATCAGATAACCGGTCACCGAGCGCTTCTTGTCGAGCCATTTCTGCGCGGCGTCGCGAACCTGTTCGGCGGTAACGGCGCGAATGCGGTCCGGCCAGCTTCTGATATCGTCGATGCTCAGTCCGGTGGTGAGTGCGCCGCCATACCAGCGCGCCAGCGTCGCCTGGTTGTCCTGGGCGTAGATCGCCTCCGCGATCAACTGGGTCTTCACCCGTTCGAGATCCTCCGCGCGCGCGGGATTCTGGATGACGTCCGCGATGACGCCGTCGATCGCCTGCTCGATCTGCGAAAACTCCACGCCGGGTTTCGGCGAAACCAGGATCGAGAACTGCGACGGATCGAGCGACGTGCCCTGATATCCGGCACCGGCACTGGTCGCGAGCGGCCGGTCGATCACCAGCGCGCGATAAAGGTAGGAGTTGGAACCGCCGCCCATCAACTGCGCGAGCACGTCGAGCGCGGGGCCTTCGCCGGCCGCAGCGGTCGCGGAGGAAGGAACGAGATAATAACGCCGCAAGCTGGTCTGTTCGACGCGCGGATCAGACAGCGTCACGGTGCGCGGCGCTGCCGGCACCGGCTCCTGCGGGCGGATACGCTGCGCAGGAATGGCCGGCTGGGCCGGGATTGCGCCATAGGCCTGCTCCACCATCGGGCGGATCTCCTTGGCGTCGACGTCGCCGGCAATCACCAGGATCGCGTTGTTCGGCGCGTAGAAGCGCTTGTAGAACGCCAGCGCATCCTCTCGGTCGAGCTTTTCGATTTCCTGGCGCCAGCCGATCACGGGGCGGCCATAGGGATGATTGAGGTACAGCGCCGCCATGATCTGCTCGGTCAGCCGTGCATCCGGATTGTTGGCGACGCGCATATTGAATTCCTCGAGCACGACATCGCGCTCGGGCAATACGTTTTCATCCTTGAGGATGAGGCCGGTCATGCGGTCGGCCTCGAATTCCATCATCCTGCCGAGTTGCTCGCGCGGCACGCGCTGGAAATAGCCGGTGTAGTCGACCGAGGTGAAGGCGTTCTCGTTGCCGCCTATTCGAAGCACGGTCTGGGAAAACTCACCGGCGGGATGCTTGGCTGTCCCCTTGAACATCAGATGTTCGAGGAAATGCGCCAGTCCCGATTTGCCCGGCGTCTCGTCGGCGGAGCCGACCTTGTACCAGATCATCTGCGTGACGACGGGGGTGCGGTGATCGGGGATCACGACCACTTGCAGGCCGTTGTTAAGCGTAAAGCTTGCGGGACGTTCCGACGTGACCGTGGTCTGGGCGAGAACGCCTCCGGCCGAGAAAGCAAATGTCGAGACAAAAGCGGCAAGAAGCGAAACGGCAAAGCGGGTTGAGGACATCATGACCTGTCTGGCGCGTATTCCGCAAAGGTGGTTAAGGGCTTTGCGGCAAGGATTTCGCGCAAAAGATTGAAATTTGTCCGAACCGAAGCGTTCGGGTAATGCGGCGGCACCGTACACTGCGCGCAGGTTGACAATCGTCACGAAGGCGAGAGATCAGCTTAACTATTCGCCATACTTAACTATTCGCCATACTTGCCCTGGGCCGGATTGTATTCCTTGTTCAGCGATTCCTTCGGCCCGGTGCCGTAGGCAAAGCTCGGCGACGGCGTCTGGTAGCCGGGCGGAGGCATGGTCAGGGTATCGCGCGTCGGCTCACCCTTGAACGGCGCCGTCTCGGCCTTGTTGCCGCCGAACAGGCCGCTGAAGCCGCCGTTGTACCCAAGCTGCGACGGGCTGAGGATCGGATTGTTGAACGAATTGCCCGGCTGAACCGAATCGTTGCTGGTGCGGGCGCTCCCGGCGGTCTTGCCGGCCGCGAGTTCGCTCGGCGTCAGGATGCGGCTCGCTTCGATCGGGTCCTTGTTGGCTTTCTTCCGGGCGGCGATCGCGGCCTTGCGGCGCTGCTCGTCGGGATCCTTCGGCCAGTTCGGGGCCTTCACTTCAGCCGACGTACCCGCAGGCGCCGGTAAATCGAGCTTGGGGGGAACGACCAGCGGCGAGCGCTCGCGATAATCGATGCCGCGGTTTTCCATGTTGGTGCCGCCGATGCCGCGCATGATGCCTTCGATGACTTTTTCCTCGAAGGTCTTGTCGTCCTCATCGTCGTCATCGCCGGCGCGGACGGGGCCTGCGGCCATCACGAGGCCGATGCCCAAGGCAATGGCGGCCAGCCGCAGCGCCCGTGTCAGCGAGGCGTTCTGCACCATCGAGAAGCTGGCTTCGATCTCAGGCATCGCGCTGTTCCCATTCATATTTCCGCAAGCCATATGCGCATAATTTCGCGCTTGCAGGCAACATATCGCTGAGGGTCCCTATCGGCCGGGATCAGGGCGCTTTTGCGGCGGGTACCCCAAGGAAGGAATCATACAATAGGGCCGCAACGCCAGCAACAATGGCCACATCCGCAAGGTTAAACACGTACCAATTGAAGGTTTTTTCCCCGATCTGGACGTGGAACAGGGCAAAATCGACCACCGCGCCATAGGCAACGCGGTCGATGGCGTTGCCGATGGCGCCACCGATGATGAGGCCCAGCGCCACGGTGGCAAGCCGGTGACGCGACCGCGCCATCCAGATCGCCAGCACGATCACGGCGACCGCCTTGATCGCCGTCAGCACGATCTGGGCGAGGAAGCCGTCGTTCTGGAACCAGCCAAAACTGATCCCGACATTCCACGCCAGGACGAGGTCGAAAAACGGCGTCACCTTCACCGCGCCGCGATGGGCGATATCGAACACGAACAAGAGCCACAGCTTCGAGGCCTGATCGATGATCAGCGTAAGTGTCGCCGCGAGAATGCCGGCGCGGAGATGGGAGTTCATGGGGTGTCCGCCACAAACCACTGCGTCGTCCCGGCGAAAGCCGGGACCCCCAGCGTGAGCGCAATAGCGCTCATCGCGTCGCCGTGCCGTTGGTTGTTTGAATGACTCTGGGTCATCTTCCTTTTTTATCACGGACGCCTGTGGTTATGGGTCCCTGCTTTCGCAGGGACGACGATAGTATCTACACACTTACTCCCAGCGCCTTCCACTCCCGTAACGCCTGCGCGTCGCGCGGGGACACGTCGGGATATTCGGCGTCCTCGCCCACGGTCGGCAGGATCTTCCACGACCGCGCGCATTTGATGCCGACCGCTTTTTCGACCACCACCGCGACACCCGGTACGTCGTTCAACCGGAACGCATCGGGCGGGGCGTCTTGATTGGTCACCATCGCATTCGAGGTGATCGAGACTTCGGCGAGGTCGACGTCGAACAGCGTGTTGAAGATATTCTTGTCCGACACATAGACCAGCGGCGAGGCTTCCAGCGAGGAGCCGATCCGCTTGGCGGCACGCTCGAGTTCCAGCGCGCCGGTCACCACGCGGCGCACGTTGCGGATGGTCTCCCATTTCGCGGCGAGCGCGTCGTCGCGGAATTGCTCGAACCCTTCCGGAAACAGCGTGAGGTGCACCGACGGTTCGTCGTTCGGCCGGTACATCCGCCAGGCTTCCTCGGTGGTGAAGCTCAGCACCGGCGCCAGCCAGCGCAGGATCGCATCGCAGATGATGTCGATCGTGGTCAGCGCGGCCTTGCGCGCCACGGACGACGGCGCGTCGCAATACAGCGTGTCCTTGCGGATGTCGAAATAGAACGCCGACAATTCGGTGTTCATGAACGCCGACAGGCTTGCCACCACCGTCTTGTAGTCGAACTCGGCATAGGCCTGGCGCACGATCGCAGACTGTCCTGCAAGCTGGTGCAGCATCAACCGCTCCAGTTCGGGCATGTCCGCTCGCGCAACCGCATCGCTGGCCTTGAAATGATGCAGCGTGCCGAGCATCCAGCGGATCGAGTTGCGCAGCTTGCGATAGGTCTCGATGGTGTTTTTCAGGATTTCCGGCCCGATGCGCTGGTCGTCGGCATAGTCGGTGGCGCAGACCCAGAGCCGCAGGATGTCGGCGCCGGAGTCTTTCATGACCTTTTGCGGCTCGACGGTGTTGCCGAGCGATTTCGACATCTTGCGGCCGTTCTCGTCCAGCGTGAAGCCGTGGGTCAGCACCACGTCATAGGGCGCGCGGCCGCGGGTGCCGGCGCTCTCCAGCAGCGAGGAATGGAACCAGCCGCGATGCTGGTCGCTTCCCTCCAGATACATCACGGTATCCTCGCCGCCGTCGATCTTGCGAACGATATTGCCGAGGTTGGGAAAGTTCTGGCGGTCTTCCAGCACGAAGGCGTGGGTCGATCCGGAATCGAACCAGACGTCGCAGATATCGTCGACTTTCTTCCAGTCCTCAGCCGCGCGATCCCCGAGAAAGCGCTCGCGGGCGCCGTCCATGTACCAGGCGTCGGCGCCTTCCTCCATGAAGGCTTCGGCAATCCGCTGATTGACGATTTCGTCCTGCAGGATTTCCGCGGAACCGTCGCCCTTTTCGCGAACGAACACCGCGATCGGCACGCCCCAGGCGCGCTGGCGCGAGATCACCCAGTCGGGGCGGCCGGCGATCATGCCGTTGATGCGGTTCTGGCCCGCGGGCGGCACCCATTGCGTCACCGAGATCGCGTGCAGCGCGCGGGCGCGCAGCGTGTCGCCCGGCTTGGCCTTGCCGTTGTCCACAATAGGCTTGTCCATCGCGATGAACCATTGCGGCGTGTTGCGGAAGATCACCGGCTTCTTGGAGCGCCAGGAATGCGGATATTGGTGCTTGAGCCGGCCGCGCGCGAGCAGCATGCCACGCTCGGCCAGCGCCTTGATCACGGCCTCGTTGGCGTCGCCCTTTTCGCCCTTGTCGTTGATGACGCGTTTGCCGGTGAAGCCCGGCGCATGATCCGTGAAGGCGCCGTTTTCATCGACGGTATAGGGGATGGCGGTGTTGATGCCGCGCGCTTCCAGCTCGCGCGCATTGGCGGTCCAGACGTCGAAGTCTTCGCGGCCGTGGCCGGGCGCGGTGTGCACAAAGCCCGTACCGGTGTCGTCGGTGACGTGATCGCCGGGAAGGAGAGGGACGGTGAATTCGTAAGCACCGGCAAAACCCTTCAGCGGATGCGCGCATTCCACCGCATCGAGCGTATCGGCGGGCAGATCTCGCACCTTCTCATATGATGTGACCCGCGCCTGCTTGAACACGCTTTCGGCGAGCGCGTCGGCCAGGATCAGGAGATCGCCGCTCCTGGCCCAGTTGTCGGCGGGCGCGTCGGTAACCTTGTAGAGACCATAGGCGATTTTCGGCGAGAAGCTGATGGCGCGGTTGCCGGGCAGCGTCCACGGCGTCGTGGTCCAGATCACGACGGAAGCATCGGCCAGCACGCCATGCGCCGGTGACGTGACTGGAAATTTCACCCACACCGTATCGGAGGTGTAATCCTCGTATTCGACCTCGGCTTCGGCCAGCGCGGTTTTTTCAACCACGCTCCACATCACGGGCTTGGAGCCGCGATAGAGCGTGCCGTTGGCGGCGAACTTCATCAGCTCGCGCGCGATCTGGGCTTCGGCGGCATAGTCCATGGTGGCGTAGGGATGATCCCAGTCGCCGATGATGCCGAGCCGCTTGAATTCCTCGCGCTGCACGTTGAGCCAGTGCGTCGCATAGGCGCGGCATTCTTTCCGGAACGCCACCATCGCCGCGGAGTCGCGGAAGTCCGGCTTCTGCTTGCCCTTGGAACGGTAGTTCTCTTCCTCGATCTTCCATTCGATCGGCAGGCCGTGGCAGTCCCAGCCCGGCACATAATTGGAATCGAAGCCGAGCATCTGCTGGCTCTTGGTCACCACGTCCTTGAGGATCTTGTTCAGGGCGTGACCGATATGGATGTTGCCGTTGGCGTAGGGCGGGCCGTCATGCAGCACGAATTTGGCGCGGCCCTGCGCGCTCTCGCGCAGCTTTCCGTAGAGGTCGATCTCGTTCCAGCGCTTGAGGATTTCCGGCTCGCGCTGCGGCAGGCCGGCGCGCATCGGGAATTCCGTCTGCGGCAGGAACAGGGTTTTGGAATAGTCTGATACGTCGGACTTTTGGGGTTTTTCGGACATGAAGACTCTGGTTTGGCTCAAAGGGCGCGAGAAACGCGTTTTCATTGCGGATGAACGAGGGAGATCCCGGTCTTGCGCCGAGCCGAAAGCTCAGGCGGAAGCCGGGCCGCTAATGCTGATGGTGCGCCGCGCAAACATGGGGCTTTCCATAGCAGCCGGGCGGAGAAATCGCAAAGCCTCGGGCGCCGTCAGGGCCGGGTTTCCCAGCTCAACCGATGGCTCCGAGCTTCGGGAATGCCTCCGGCGCAGCGGCGAGTTGCGCCCTTGCCCGGGCGGAGTCGTCGTCCATTTGCCGGATCAGTGCATCGACGCCGTCGAATTTCAATTCGTCGCGGATGAAGCCGATAAAGGCGACGTCGAGCGCGGTGCCGTAGAGGTCGTCCTTGAAGTCGAACAGGAACACTTCGAGCAGCGGCGCGCCATTGTCGAAGGTCGGACGGCGGCCGAAGCTTGCGACGGCGTCGAAACGCTCAGTGCCGCGGCCGACCCGCACCGCATAGATGCCGTGCTTGAGGCTGCAATTCTTGTCGAGGCGGATATTGGCAGTGGGGTAGCCAAGATCGCGGCCGCGCTTCTCGCCATGGATCACCTCGCCGGTGACGAACCACGGCCCGCCCAGCATGGCGGTGGCGTCGTCGATCTGGCCCTCCGCGAGCGCCATGCGGATGGCGCTGGAGGATACCGGCCGCTCCGCGATATCGACATGGGCCTGGACGTCGACCTCGATTCCGAGCCGCGGCGCCTCGCTGACCAGAAGGCTGGGCGAGCCGACCCGGCCTTTGCCGAAGTGAAAATCATAGCCGACCGCGATGGCGCTGATGCCGAGCCGCTGGATCAGGTCATGGTGAATGAAATCTTGCGCGCTGGTGCCGGCGCGGGCCTTGTCGAAGGTCATCACCACGGCGCCGTCGAGCCCGGTCCCGGCCAACAGCCGCAGCTTGTTGGTCTCGTCGGAGAGGCGGAATTGGGGGCTGTTCGGGCTGAAAAAGCTGCGCGGATGCGGTTCGAAGGTCACGGCAAAGGCCGGTTTGCCGTGGCTGCGGCCCATCTGCAGGGCGGCGGCAATGACGGCGCGGTGGCCGAGATGCACGCCGTCGAAATTGCCCATGGCGACCACCGCCCCCTTGGGGATGGCGGCCGCAGCCGTGGTGTCGCGGATAACGGTAAAACCAGTTGTCATTGCAGGGATTCTTGCCGGTCTTCTCTGGGTTTTCTGGCCGAACGCGGCCGGACCGTGACGCGGCGGCGCCTTCCAAGTCAAGCGGGCGGGATCGGATCAAAACGCGAGCAATCCGGCGCTGGCCGGTTAACGGGCTGTTTAATGCCTGCTGCTAGAGGTAGTCGGGAGGCCTGCGCGTCGCGCAGGCCTGTCGATGATTAGTGGCGTACGCGTCAATTAGTGGCGTACGCGTCGAGTGGGGGAAAAGATGGCGGTTGATTTATCCATGCCGGTTTTGGTGGTCGATGACTACAACACCATGATCCGCATCATCCGAAATCTTTTGAAGCAGCTCGGCTTTGACAATATCGACGACGCCAGCGACGGTTCGGCAGCGCTGAACAAGATGCGCGGCAAGAAATACGGGCTCGTGATCTCCGACTGGAACATGGAGCCGATGACCGGCTACGACCTGCTCAAGGAGGTCCGTGCCGATCCCAACCTCGCCACCACGCCCTTCATCATGATCACGGCGGAATCCAAGACCGAGAACGTGATCGCCGCCAAGAAGGCCGGCGTGAACAATTACATCGTCAAGCCGTTCAACGCCGCCACGCTGAAGACCAAGATCGAGGCGGTCTTCCCGGATATGGCGACGGCGTAAAGGCTAAAGCGCGATGACTTTAGGTACGACCACCATCGCGCTTTAGCTTATTGTTTGCGCATGATCTTTTCGGAAAACCGGTGTCCACTTTTCCGGATCATGCGCAAGGAAGCCACCCAGGCACTAAGTATCAGAGTTCGTCATGCCCGGCCTCGTGCCGGGCATCCACGTTCTTAGGGCGCGGCAAAATCTTTCGGCTACCAGCGCAGCTCGCGCATGAGCGCGCGGGGCGGGTGGCCGAACAGCTCCTTCACCGAGGCCGGGTCGAGCTGGTCGATGCCTTCGAACTCTTCGGAATGGATGCCGCGGGTCACGAACAGGCAGTCGATCCCGAAGCCGTGCGCGCCGGCGAGATCCGTCCGCACGGAATCCCCGATCGCCAGCACGCGGCTGAGCTGCGGCTTGTGGCCGGAACGCTCAGCGGCAAGCGCCATCGCGCGTTCGTAGATCGGCCGGTGCGGCTTGCCGTAAAAGATCACCTCGCCGCCGAGCTCGCGATAGAGTTCGGCGATCGCGCCCGCGCAATAGATCAGGCGGTCGCCGCGCTCGACGACGATGTCGGGGTTGGCGCAAATCAGCGTCAGCTTCCGCTCGCGCGCCTGCAACATCATCTCGCGATAGTCTTCAGCCGATTCGGTTTCGTCGTCGAACAGCCCGGTGCAGACGATGTAGTCGGCCTGCTCCAGCGGCGCCATGACGGAATCGAGTCCACGGTGAACCGAACCGTCACGCTCGGGGCCGAGCCAGAACATCTTCTTGCCGGGGTGGTCGGCAACGAAAAGCCTGGTCAGATCGCCGGAGCTGACGATCGCGTCATAGGTATCGTCGGCGACGCCGAGCTTGCGTAATTGCCGCTGCACCGAATCGGCGGGCCGCGGGGCGTTGGTGATGAGAATGACGGTGCCGCCGCGCGTGCGAAAATGATGCAGCGCCTCGCAGGCTTCGGGAAACGCCTCAAGCCCGTTATGCACGACGCCCCAGATATCGGAGAGGACGACGTCCACGCCATCGATGAGGTCGCGCAGCCGCTCGACGAAACGCAATGTGGTCATGATATCGGGAACCGGTTAGCCCGGTCCGGCGGCTCGGCGCGCCAGCGCGGCATTGCCGGTCGCTCGCGGCGGGGGTTCTGCGGCCGGGCCGGCGACGGGATTGCTGGAAGCATTGGAGACACTGGATTCGGAAGCCTTGCTTGTGGTGGCCCCGCCGGTAGCAGAAGCTCCCTCGGATCGCAACGGGCGTGGCGGCGCAAACAGGAAGCCCTGCCCAAACCGTACGTCATAGTCGAGCAGATCGACCACCGCGCGCTCGCCTTCGATCTTTTCGGCGATCAGGTCGATGCCGAAGCGGCCCAGCAGATCGGACAGGTCGGAGGGATGGATGTCCGACGCCGAGGTCTGCTTGGGGTCGAGCAGCAGCGCCGCCGGCACCTTGATGAAGCGGACGCCGCGGTCGGCGAGGTCGCGTGGCTCGACCCTGAGGTCGCTGACATGGTCGATCGAGAAGCGGTAGCCCCGCTGCGACAGCGCAGCGAGGTTCTCCATCTCGGTCGGTCCGAGATTGCGGAACGTCGCCTGCTTGAATTCGAGCACGAAAGAGGGCGCCAGCGCGCGATTGGCCTCGAGGAAATCGAGGCATTGCGCGAAATGAGTCGGGTTGCCGAGCGTCGCCGCCGACACGTTGCAGAACACGCCGACATCCTTGTTGCGCACCATCAGGCGGCGCAGCACCTGCACACAGCGTAGCATCACCATGTGATCGATGCGCCCGATCAGTCCGCCGGTTTCGGCGACGGCGATGAAATCGTCGGCGGTGAGAACCTGGTCCCTGTCGTCGCGCAGCCGCGTCACGGCCTCGTAGAACCGCACCTTGCGTTGCGGCAGCGTCACCATCGGCTGCAGATAGATATCGAGCCGGTTTTCATCGACCGCGTTTTTCACCGCGGCGAGCAGCAGCTGCTGCTGGCTTCGCGAGGCGGCGGCCTCGGCGGCAACGGCCGCCGGCGCCGCAGCGGCGACCGGGGCCTGCTTGGCGACAATTGGCTGGGCGCTGGCGACGTCTTGCTTGGTGACGTCTTGCCTGATGACAATGGGCGCCTCGCTCTCGCTGGCGAGCGGAACTTCGTTTTCCTCGTCGCGATCCGGCCTGCTCAACGGTACCGGGGTCGTGGCAAAGGCGGGCGAGGCCAACAGGTCCTCATGACTGGCAACCGAGACCGCGAGCTGCTTGACCAGCACCCCGAGTTCGTTGATCTCGCCGACCACGGCCTGGATGCGGTCGGAGCTTGCGGAGTTCGCCGATACCACCCGGCCCTCGATGGCGGCAAGGCGCCGTCCGAATTCGGCGACCTGGCGGGCGAGGTCGGCGGTGCCGCGCGACAGGTCCGCGATCTGGCCGCCGACATCGGAGCGGTCGCGCAGCCGCATCGATACGGCGTTGTAGAGGATCAGAAAGGTCAGCGCGGTGAGCGCCACGATCGCGGATTCCGAGCCGCTGATCCCCACCACCGAATGCAGGATCAAGCCAAGCGACGCTGCGACCAGCACCATGCAGATGGCGATGAAAATCGTCGAAATGCGAATCATGTCGCGCGCTACGCCTTCAGGTCGGAACCGCCTCCAGCCGGGAAAACACGGGAATCTTCAGGCATGGTCTTGTTTGCGCTCCCCCAAGCGCGGTGACCTTAGCACTAATGTTGATTCGGTTGACCAGTGTTGTTTTGACACGGCCGGAACTGAGGGACCCAGGGTATCGGCCATGACTGCTCCGCGACTTCCCGCCGGTTTGGGCGTTCCGACGGTGGTATCGACGGCGGTCTGGTGCTCGATTTCCGAGTTCAACTCCGCCCCGCACAGCACGATGATGGCCGACATCCACATCCACATCATCAGGCCGATGGCGGCGCCGAGCGAACCGTAGGTCGCGTTGTAATTGCCGAAATTCGAGAGATACCAGGACAGCGCCACCGAGCCCGCGATCCAGAGCAGGGCGGCGGCCAGCGTTCCCACGCTCAACCATTCCCAGCGCGGCGCGCGCCGGCTCGGTCCGAAGCGGTAGAGGATTCCGAGCGCCACCAGCAGGACCACGAACATCAGCGGCCACCGCGCCAGGCTGACGATAAACTGGCTTTGCAGGCTGGAGCCCAAGGTGGTCGAGCGCCAACGGAAACGCCACCACCGCGCTGACCATCAGCAGCAGGGCGGCGATCCCGCCCGTGGTGAACGCCAGCGAGAGCAGGTTCAATTTCACGAAACTGCGCTTTTCCCGCTCCTCATAGACCACATTGAGCGCGTCGATGATCGCCTTCACGCCGGCATTTGCGCTCCAGACCGCAAGGGCCAGGCCGAACAGGAAGGTCCCGCCCAGCGCGGCGCTGCCCTTGTCGAGCACCCGCGCGATCTGGTCCTGCACGATCTGGAACGAACCTTCCGGCAGCATCAGCGCCAGCGTTTGCAGATTGGCGCCGATGGTCGAGGGGTCGGCAAACAGTCCATAGGACGAGACCAGCGCCGTCACGGCCGGAAACACCGCGAGCAGCCCGAAGAACACCACGCCTGCGGCCGTGGCGAGCAGGCGGTCGTCATTGGTCCGCACATAGGTGCGCCACAGAATGTCCTTCCAGCCCGCCCACGGAATCCGGAACGGGTTGCGCGAATGGCGGCCGCGACCATGCTGTGAGAGTTCGTGTGCGACCGTGGCCACTTGGCGCGACCGCGGCATCGGCGGGAGGCGGCGTGGTGCTGGTCTGAAAATATCGCTGCGCGGTCAGGATCAGGATCGTTGTCGCCGCGATCAGCAGCAGATTGTCTCGATGCTCGGAATCCGCGCGGGACATCAGATTTCCGTTTGTCGCGCCTGCTGCCGTCGCCGCGTCGCCGCCCAGCCCAATACGGCCGCCAGCAAGATCAGGCCGGCCTGCGCCTTCCTGTTGTTGCGTCCGGGCCGGGGCCGCCGCCTGCGGTTGGTGCGCGTCACCGGCGCCGAGGGCGTCATCAGAATTTCGGCGGCCGTGTCGCGCGCAGCCTCGATCTGGTCCGATTTGAGAGGGTTGGCCTTGATCGCGACCCGCAAGCGGCTGGTGAGAGAGGGGAAGTGCGGGGGCGGGCGGTTGAGCTTCATCGCTGCCAGTCCGGCACAGATGGCCGCGATCGCCACCAGCAGCGCGCCGACGGCGCCGAATGCCCAGAACTGCCCGTAGTTGATTTCAACCCAGCGAAACAGCGCCATGGTGCCGACGATGCAGGCTGCGATCAGGAAAATGCCGGCCGCGGCAAACAACCCGGCAGCGACGGCATAGGAGGCGACGGTCCCCGTCGCCTGATTGGTGCGGTCGCGCAGATAAGATCGCGTCGCCAGTTTGATCTGGTTGAGCTTCAGCCCCATGCCGGCGCGCAGCAGGCCGCTCGAAGGCGCGAGCATATCTGCAATTCCTCCACCGGCGGAGACATGATTGTCTCCGCCGGGGGATGAACGCGGGCTGGTTTCGAATGTTCCTGGAAACGGCGGTTACGCCGTTGCGCGGATCACCTTGGCGACCTTCTCGATGATCTCGCCGATCTGGTCTTCGCTGACGATCAAAGGCGGGGTCAGCGCCAGCGTGTCGCCGGCGACCCGCAGCATCAGATCATTGTCGTGGAAGGCGCTGTTCAGCCCGGCGAAACCGCGTTTGCCCGGCGCATCCGCAAGCGGCGCGAGGTCGATGCCCGCCGTCAAGCCAACCGTGCGGATATCCAGCACGCCCGGCTCTTTCCGCAGCGACATCACGGCTTCCGCAAATTTCGGCTCGAGCGCATTGGCGCGTTCGAACAGCTTTTCGTCGCGGTAGATGTCGAGCGTGGCAAGGCCGGCGGCGCAGGCCAGCGGATGGGCCGAATAGGTATAGCCGTGGGTCAGTTCCACCGCATGCTCCGGGCCGCTCATGAAGGCGTCGTGGATGGTGTCGCGCACGAGCACGCCGCCCATCGGCGCTGCGCCATTGGTGACGCCCTTGGCGAAGGTCAGCATGTCCGGCAGCACGCCATAGCGTTCCGCGGCAAAGGCAAAGCCGAGCCGGCCGAAACCGGTGATGACCTCGTCGAAAATCAGCAGAATGCCGTGCTTCTGGGTGATCTCGCGCAGCCGCTTGAGATAGCCCTGCGGCGCCGGCAGCACGCCGGTCGATCCCGCCATCGGCTCGACGATGACGGCGGCGATGGTGGAGGCGCCGTGCAAATTGACGAGCCGCTCCAGTTCGTCGGCGAAATGCGCGCCATATTCCGGCTCGCCTTTGCTGAAGGCCTGCTTCTCGCGGTCATAGGTGTGCGGCAGATGGTCGACGCCCGCCAAAAGCGTGCCGAACATCTTGCGGTTATTGACGATGCCGCCGACGGAGGTGCCGCCGAAGCCGACGCCGTGATAGCCGCGTTCGCGGCCGATCAGGCGGGTCCGGGTGCCCTGGCCGTTGATCTGGTGATAGGCGAGCGCGATCTTCAGCGCGGTGTCGGCCGCTTCCGACCCGGAATTGCAGAAGAACACGTGGTCGAGCCCGGCCGGCGCCAGCTCGGCGATGCGGCTGGCGAGCTCAAAAGCCTGCGGAATGCCGAACTGGAACGGCGGGGCATAATCCAGCGCCTCGGCCTGCTTGCCGATGGCGGATGAAATCTGGCTGCGGCCGTGGCCGGCATTGCAGCACCACATGCCGGCGGCGGCATCGATGATCTTGCGGCCGTCGACCGTGATGTAGTGCATGTCCTTGGCGCCGGCGAGCAGCCGCGGGTTCTTCTTGAACGCGCGATTGGCCGTGAACGGCATCCAGTGCGCGGCGAGGTCGTTCGGAACGTTGACGGCAGTGGGGCGGGGGCTCTTGTCCAGCATGGGGGCCTCTTTGGTGTTTTGGGGCGTGGCGAGTTGGCCGCCAAGCTATCAGCTTCGTCGTGTGTCGGGAACGCCTGGAACGTGATATTTGCTGGCTCAATCCGGTGGTTTCAAGGAGCCGAGCGGGACATCGAGGGCGTAGATAAATCCGTTCGGATCGTAGGCCAGTTCGACCGCGCCGTTGAGTTGTTTGCCGAGCGTTTCGATCAGCCGGGTTCCAAAACTGCGCCGGGTCGGCGCCCGAACCGACGGGCCGCCTTTTTCGGTCCAGGTCAAACGTAGCCGCTTGGATTTCTCTTCGACGGTCCAGGCAATCTCGACGTGCCCTGCCGGCACCGACAAGGCGCCGAACTTCGTGGCGTTGGTGCAGAGTTCGTTGAGCGTCATCGCCAGCGCGATGACGGCTCCCGACGTAATCTGGAGGTCATCGCCCGCAATCGAAAACTTTCCTTCGCCCATGGCCGTCAAAAGGTTCCGTGGCTCTCTGGACGATGTGCGACAGGCTGGCGCTCGACCAGCGCGCCTGCAGCAACAGATCGTGCGCGCGGCCCAGCGCCAACAGGCGGCTTTCGATCGCCTGCTGGCCTTGCTCGATACTGTCGGCGTTGCGCAGGCTCTGCGAGGTGATGGCGCTCACCGTCGCCAGCGTGTTCTTGATGCGGTGGTGCAGTTCTTCCAGGATGAGCTTTTGGAGCCGGTCGGCGGCCTCGCGTTCCTTGGCTTCAATCCCGGCCTGCGCCAGCAACGCCCTGGCGTCGATTCCGGCCTGCTCGAGCAGCATGCGCAGGCCGACATTTTCGGCCTTGAGGAATTCCTGCGGAATTGTCGGGCCGGCCATCGCGCACATAGCCCCGGAGGACTTCCATTTCGGTTGTTATTGATCCCTGTTATCACGCTTATGGCCGGGCCGTGCGGCTATTTCCGCTACCCGGCATAAGTGTGATTGGCTGTGACCGCGACGGCCTTCGCGATCCGACGGGAACTCACAGGTCGGCGGCCGCGATCCAGAATACTTCGCCCTCGGAATCCTCGGTGTCGAGCCAGAGCAGCGGCAATTGCGGGTAGGCGGCCTCCAGCGCCGGCCGGCAGCGGCCGATCTCGCATAACAGCCCGCCCTGCGGCGCGAGGTGCGCCTTCGCCTCGTCGAGGATGCGACGGACAATATCGAGTCCGTCGGCGCCGCCGTCGAAGGCAAGCTTCGGCTCGGCGCGGCATTCGCGCGGCAGGCCTTCCATGCCTTCGGCATCGACATAGGGCGGATTGGAAATGATGAGGTCGTAACGCTTGTTGCCCAGCGGCTTGAACAGGTCGCCACGATGCAGCGTGAGACGACCTTCCAGCCCGTAATCGCCGACATTGCGCGCGGCGACCTCGAGCGCATCCTTTGAAATATCCACCGCATCGATTTCGGCATTGGGAAAATTGCGGCTGGCCAGAATGGCGAGGCAGCCCGAGCCGGTGCAGAGGTCGAGCACGTCTTCCACGGCCAAGGGATCATCGATCAGCGAGCCGCCTTCTTCATCGCCGTCACCGCCGAAATGGGAATCCAGCAATTCGCCGATGAAGGAACGCGGCACGATGGTGCGCTCGTCGACATAGAACGGCAGGCCGCGCATGTAGATCTTGTTGACGAGATAGGCCGCGGGCTTTCGCGTGGCGATGCGACGCTCGATCAGGTCGAGGATCCGTTTGCCCTCCGCCGCGGTGACGCGGGCCGTTGCAAACGTCTCGAACTGGTCGGGATGAAGATGCAGCGTTTCGCAGACGAGGAACGCGGCCTCCGCCACCGGATCGGTGGTGCCGTGCGCGAACACCAGCCTGGCCTCGATGAAACCGCTCACGGCGTAGCGGACGAAATCGAGCAGCGTCAGCAATTCGCCGGGGCCGACCTTGCGGGATTTCGAAACCATGGGGCCGCGTTTGGCCGAAGCCTTGCTGCGTAAAGCCTTGCTGCGTAGAGGCTTGCTGCGTTTCGCCATCAGGATTTGGTCCAGCGCGCCGCGGCAGCGTCATCATGGCTGCGCGCTTCGATCCAGCTCGCGCCGCCGGCGCTTTCCTCGCGCTTCCAGAACGGGGCGTTGGCCTTCAGATAATCCATCAGGAATTCGGCCGCGTGAAACGCCGCCTGCCGGTGCTGCGAAGCCGCCAGCACGAGCACGATATTTTCGCCGGGCGTGATGCGCCCGACGCGATGCACCACGGTGAGGCCGGTCAGCGGCCAGCGCGACATCGCCTCGTCGGCGTGCCGCTTGATTTCGGCCTCGGCCATGCCGGGGTAATGTTCGAGTGTCAGCGCCGCGATGGGCTCGCCGTTCTCGCTGCCGCGGCAGATACCGCTGAAACTGACGACGGCGCCGATATCGGTGCGGCCTCCGGTCAGCGCTGCGATCTCTTGCGCGACGTCGAAATCGGCCTGCTGGATTCGGATGGTGACGTCGGCGGTCATCTGAACATCTTCAATTTGACGCGTTCTCTTCACGCAAACGCTTTGTCAGCCCCCGGTCATCGGCGGAAAGAACGCGATCTCACGGGCGCCCGATATGGCGGCGTCCGGTTTGACATGGGCGTGGTCGATCGCCGCGCGGATCACTTTGGGCGTCTCGAAAGCGTAAGCATAGGTGTCGCCGCGCTTCGACAGCCAGCCGATCAGGTCATCCACGGTGCGCACGCTGGCCGGCGGCTCGACCGTTTCTTCGGCGATGCCGACCCGCTCGCGGACCCAGGCGAAATATTTGACCTTCATCCCTCATCCTCCTTGATGAGGTGATGGATGCCGGCGCGGAAATAATCCCAGCCGGTATAGATCGTGAAGATCGCCGACATCCACAGCAGGACGATGCCGATCAGGGTGGTCGGGGGTATGATCTGCTCGCCCGCTTCACCCGCGATCAGGAAGCCGATCGCGACCAGCTGAATGGTGGTCTTCCACTTTGCGAGTTTGGTGACGGGCACGCTGACCCGCAAGCCTGCGAGATATTCGCGCAGGCCCGACACCAGGATTTCGCGGCACAGGATCACGATGGCGGCCCACAGCGTCCAGCCGTGGATGCTGTTGTCCGCCGCCAGCATCAGCAAACAGGACGCCACCAGGAGCTTGTCGGCGATCGGATCGAGCATGCGGCCGAAGGCCGACTGCTGATCCCAGATTCGTGCATAGTAGCCATCCAGATAATCGGTAACGCCCGCGGCGATGAAGACGGCCAGCGCCACCCAGCGCAGCCATAGCGGTCCGTCCAGGATCGACTGCCAGAACACGCAGCCGACCACCACCGGGATGGCCGCGATGCGGGCATAAGTCAGGATATTCGGAAGGGACATGGATTTCGCCTGTCCCTTTGTCGTGGCGATGTTCATCCGTCTTACCAATACCGCTCGAGCGTGAAGGTCAACCGTGCGTACCCAAGATCATCTGTCGCAGGCGACGCTGATGTGACCCAAAACCCCGTTAACCCCGGTAAACCCCGTTTATCCCGGCTGCGCATGAAAAAACTCGAAAATCTTGCGGGCGCTTTCGGCACTGACGCCGGGAACCTTGCCGAGGTCGGCGATCGAGGCCCGCTCGATCTCCTTCAGCGTTCCGAAGTGATGCAGCAAGGCACGTTTGCGTGACGGGCCGATGCCCGGAATTTCCTGCAGGCCCGCTTCGCGGATGTCTTTTTTGCGCAGTTTGCGGTGCGAGCCGATCACGAAACGATGCGCCTCGTCGCGCAGCCGCTGAATGAAATACAGCACGGGATCGCGCGGCTCCAGCTTGATCGCCTCACGGTTCGGCATGAACAGGGTCTCGCGGCCGGCGTCGCGGTCCGGGCCTTTTGCGACCGCGAGCAGGGATACCTGGCTCAGTCCGAGGGTCTCGAAAATCTCGCGGACGGCGTTGAGCTGGCCACGCCCGCCATCGATGATGACGAGATCCGGCCATTGCGGAAAGGAATCATCGTCCGCCTTGGCCGGAGCTTTTCCTTTGGCCTCTCCTTGGGTCGCTCTTGGGCCTCTCCTTGGGCCGCGCCGTCTTCCGCCGGTTTCAGCAGCCGTTTGAAGCGCCGCTCCAGCACCTCGCGCATCATCGCGTAGTCGTCGCCGGGCGTCAGGCCCTCGGACTTGATATTGAACTTGCGATACTGGTTTTTGATGAAACCATCCGGCCCGGCCACGATCATTGCGCCGACGGCGTTGGTGCCCTGGATGTGGCTGTTGTCGTAGACCTCGATGCGTTTGGGCGCCTGCGGCAGGCCGAGCGTGGTGACCATGCCCTCCAGCAGGCGGCCCTGGGTCGCGGTATCGGCGAGCTTGCGGCCGAGCGCCTCGCGCGCATTGGTCAACGCGTGGGTGATCAGTTCCTTTTTCTCGCCGCGCTTGGGCGTGGAGACTTCGATCCTGGATCCGGCCTTGACCGAGAGCGCGTCGGCCAGCAATCCGCTTTCCTCGATCTCATGCGACAGCAGGATGAGTTTCGGCGGCGGCTTGTCGTCGTAGAATTGCGCAAGGAACGAGGCCAGCACTTCTTCCGGCGTGAAGGATTTTTCCGCCCGCGGGAAATAGGCGCGGTTGCCCCAGTTCTGGCCGGTGCGGAAAAAGAACACTTCGACGCAGGAATAGCCGCCCTCCTGATGGATGGCGAACACGTCGGCCTCTTCCACCGTGCGCGGATTGATGCCCTGTTGCGACTGGATCGCCGACAGCGCGGCGAGCCGGTCGCGGTAGAGCGCGGCGGTTTCGAATTCGAGTTCGGCGGACGCCTTCTCCATCTCGCCCGCCAGTTCCTTCTTCACCAGATGGCTGCGGCCGGACAGGAAGTCGTTGGCCTCGCGCACCAGCTCGGTATAGCCGGGGAAATCGATCTCGCCGGTGCAGGGACCCGAACAGCGGCGGATTTGGTAGAGCAGGCAGGGCCGGGTGCGGCTTTCAAAGAAACCGTCGGTGCAGGAGCGGATCAGGAAGGCGCGCTGCAGCGCCGTGATGGTGCGGTTGACGGCGCCGGCGGAGGCGAACGGCCCGAAATACCGGCCCGGTCGCGATTGCGCGCCGCGATGCTTGAGAATCTGCGGCGCCCAATGGTCGCCGGTGATCAGGATATAGGGAAACGACTTGTCGTCGCGCAGTTGCACGTTGAAGCGCGGCCGCAGCTGCTTGATGAGGTTGGCCTCGAGCAGCAGCGCCTCGGTCTCGGTCGTGGTCGAAACGATCTCGACGTTCACCGTGGCCGCGATCATGCGCAGGATGCGCGCCGGCTGGGGCGCGTTGATGCGGGCGTAAGAGGACAGGCGCTTGCGGACGTTTTTCGCCTTGCCGACGTAAAGCACGTCGTTGGCGGCGTTGAGCATGCGGTAGACGCCGGGCGAGGTCGGCGCGAGGCGCACCGCATTTTCGATCGCGGCGTGGCCGACCGCCAGCGGGCCTTCGGCGATCGCCTCGGCCAGCTCCTCCGGCGCTTCCGGCAGCAGCGCCTCGTCGTCCTCTTCGACGGCGGGCGTCGCGGGATCGACGTCCGCAGAGACGGGCTCCTCGGGCGAGTCAGGTCCCGGGCAGTCAAGTCCTGGGCAGTCAGGTCCTGGGGCGGCAAATCGGATCGGGAGCCGCGCCGCGGCTTGCGTGGGCCCTTCGGCTGGTCGGTAGAATCGTGATCCATGGGCCCAAATTAAGCGCTGGAGGGCGGCATCGCCAGCGCGGCCGCAGGTGGGGGAGGGTTACGTCCGGTAACACATTCTTAAGAATGATGAGCGGGCGGTAACCCGTCTTAACAGGCCTTTAACTTAAAACTCTCGATAAATCTTACCGGAAAAAGTGGAATTCCGTAACCAAACCGGCCCGTTGCGCCGGCCGGTGACGGCAGTTGCGTGGTGGAGTTGAGTGATGAGCAGGTTTGCATTGCGCGCTCTCGCGCTGATCGCCGCAGGCTGGATCATGTCGGCGCAGGCGGCCGACCTCAATTACGGATTGCGCCGCTTCACCGTCAATCAGCCGCTCAATGACTAATTTAGCTGGGCCCGCCCCTATCTCGGCGGCAATCTCGGCTACGCTTGGGGCTCGGTCGACAACAACCCGACCAAGCCGTCGGGCTTCTCGGGCGGCGTTCAGGCCGGCTACAACTGGCAGAACGGTTACTGGGTGTTCGGTCTCGAAGGCGACCTGCAGGTCACCGGCGCCGAAGAAACCTTTGCGCCATGGAAATTCTCCAACCCCTGGTTCGGCACCGTGCGCGGCCGGGCCGGCTACGCGCTCGGCAACGTACTGTTCTACGGCACCGGCGGTCTGGCCTTCGGCGAACTGCGCGCCACCACCTTCGGCCTGTCGGAATCCCACACCAATGCGGGCTGGACCCTGGGCGCCGGCGCCGAAATGGGCTTTGCACCGAACTGGAGCGCCAAGATTGAATATCTCTTCGTCGATCTTTCCAACAGCAACTTCGTCATCACCGGCGCGTCGAACGGCTACCGCTTCGGCCTGGTGCGTGCCGGCGTGAACTATCGCTTCTGAGAACAAGAAAACTATCGGATACAACCTCCCGGCGGCAGTAAGCCGCCGGGATTTTTTTGTCTCGAGCCGGTTCGGCGCTCGTGTCTTGCTTCGACGCCCTTTCTTCTCGCGAACCGGCACCCAGCCCCGGATCAAGCCGCGGGGACTGTTTCGCTGGAAAACGCCATAGTGAACGGCACTCCACGCGAAAACGCGATAGAACAGGTCATGCAGCCCGGGCAACCAAGCCTGACCGCGTTGAGCGCCGCCCGTCTCCGTGCGGCGCATCAGGTGCTGGACGACGCATCGATCCTGGCCGATCCGCTGGCCGCGCGGATTCTCGGCGGCGACATCGAGGTGTCGCTCGCGCATGCGCGGGCGCACGTGTCCGGACCGCGATTGCGGTGGTTCATTGCGGCGCGCTCGCGCCTGACCGAGGAGGCGCTCGATGTCGCGGTGAACGAAGGCGCGACGCAGCTCGTGATGCTCGGCGCCGGGTTCGATACGCTGGCCTACCGGACGCGGCTTGCGAATCGCTTGCGCATCTTCGAGGTCGATTTCCCCGCGACGCAGGCGCGTAAACGCGAAATGCTGGCCGCCGCGGGAATTCCCGTGCCGGCAGACGCTGAGATTCGTCCCGATCGATTTCGAACGGCAGACATTGGCTGCAACGCTCGACGCGGCGGGTTTTGTGGCCGGCGAGCGCAGCCTGTTCAGCTGGCTTGGCGTGGTGCCCTATCTCACCGAGGAAGCGATCTTCTCGACGCTCGGTTACATCGCGCAACTGCAAGGCGGCGCCGAGGTGCTGTTCGACTATGTCAATCCGGCCGGCTCGATCGCACCGGCCGGCCGCGCCTCGCATCAGGCGCTTGCCGAAGCGGTGGCCGCGGTCGGAGAACGGATTCAGAGCTATTTCGATACCGAACCGCTTGGCGCGAAAATGCGCAGCGCCGGCTTCCGCCATGTCAGGGATATCGGCCCGGCAGAGATCGCGGCGCGCTTTTTTCCGGAGGCCGAGCGTGCGGCGTCCGGGCGGGGCGGCCATATCATGCACGCCTCCACGATCTGACCGCTGCTTCGCGCCCAGCCGGACTTTGCAGGCAACAATTCACACCGCCTTCACGGCAAGCGTGAGCTCACTACGAAACCACCAGGTTGACCGCCTTGGGGCCTTTGCCCTTCTTGTCCGGTTCGACCTCGAATGTAATGCGCTGTCCTTCAGTCAAATCCTTCAATCCGGCCCGCTCGACGGCGGTGATGTGAACGAACACATCGCGGCCGCCGTCATCGGGCTTGATGAAGCCGTACCCGCGTTCTCCATTAAAGAACTTGACTGTCCCAGTCATGGCCATCGGGAAAACTCCTCCCCCGTATTGCTCCGCCGCTACGCGCATGTCGCGTATCGGCCGACCGGACATTCGCTGCCGGAAGCTTGGCCACCTGAACCGACCGGGTTACGCCCCCGATCGGCCTGGATTTTTGTTAGGCCTTGTCACTCCGCCGCAACCATTCGCGGAAGCGGAACGTAAAGCCAGTCCAAACAGGGGTGAGCATAATACGGTTCCGCGCAAATTGACTATGGCCAATCGCACTTTTCACCGGAAGCGCCGGGGCCTAAGGTTTGGGCGTTTCGAGCCTGAAGCGGCCGGCGCCGCCCTGGCCGAGCGGCTTTTCCAGTTCGGGCAAAATCGTCTTCAGCTCAGCCGCCAGCGTCCACGGCGGATTGACGATCAGGAGGCCGGTGGAGGTCAGGGGGCCGCCCGCCGCCTGCGGCGCGACGCTGAATTCGAGCCGCAGGCATTTGCCCGCCGGCTTGCCGGCACCGGCCAAGCCGGCGACATGGCGCGCAAGGCCATCGGTGACGCGCCGGCTTTTCACCGGGTACCAGAGCAGATAGCTGCCGGTCGGCCATTTCGCGAAGGCTTCGGCAAAACCGTCGGCGAGCGTTTCAAACTCGTCCTTCTGCTCGAACGACGGATCGATCAGCACCAGGCCGCGCCGCTCGTTCGGCGGCACGAAGGCCGGTAAGGCGGTCCAGCCGTCGAGATCGACCACCCGTGCCTGGGTGTCGCGGCGCAGCGCATCGATCAATTGCTTGCGGGCATTGGGTTCGATTTCGCACGCGGTGAGGCGGTCCTGCGGCCGCAGCAGCGCGCGGGCGATCAACGGCGATCCGGGATAGGTCTGCAAGTCGCGTTGCGGGTTGAAGGCCCTGACGATGTCGAGATAGGGCGCAACCAGCGGCAGGGCCGCTTCCGAGAACCGCGCCTGCATCACCCGCGCGATGCCGGTCAGCCATTCGCCGCCGCGGCGGGCTTCGTCGCCGGTGAGATCGTAGCGCCCGGCGCCGGCATGGGTGTCGAGGACGCGAAACGCCGCCGGCTTTTCCTGCAGATAGGTCAGCATGCGCACCAGCACGATGTGCTTGATGACGTCGGCAAAGCCGCCGGCGTGAAAGGCGTGTCGGTAATTCATGGCAGGGGGTTACGACATCGCGTCGCAAAAGTAACGTTCGTCATTCCGGGATGGTGCATAAGCACCAGACCCGGAATGACGAACCTTGATTCACCCGCCCCGAATTGGGGGCATCAGCACCTCGTCGCGCCGGCAGGCTCGGCGGTCGATTTCCTCGCAGGAGCGGAATTGCAGGTCTTTGCTCAGGCATACCCGCACTTCGCTCAGGCGCCGGGAGTCACAGGTCACCGAAATCGCGGAGCTGCTCAGGCCCGGATTGGCCTTGATGAAGGCCTCCTCGATCTCGCCGGGCGCGATCGTTTTCGGCTCCGACAATTGCAGGAATTCCTCGGGGATTTTCACGCCTGCGCGGGCTTTGCGGATGGTCTCGAAATAGGCCCGCTCGCCAAGTCCCGAACAGGTGCCGTGCTTGTCCCATTCACTGAAGATCAGCCCGGGCGCGGGCATCAGGTCGAGCATCGAATTCATGATGTTACGGGCCAGCCGCGGCGACGGCCGCTGGCAATATTCGGGGAAACCGCGCTCGTATTGCGGCCACAGGCCGTGAACCACGAAGGAGAAAGGCCGGCCGCCGCACTGGATCTGTGAGCGCCCGCTATTGCCGCGTTCCGAGGCCGCCTCGCAGAAGGACGGCGACCATGACAGCGACAGCACGTAAAAATCGAATTCGCCCGGGGCGTTTTGCCGGCGGTCCTGGGCGGACGCCATCCCGGCAGAGACGACAATGAGAACCAGCGAAAGCAGAAACCGCGAAAAAATGACCGAACGAAACATTAAACGCCCCCTTTACTTGACGGCCACGAGCCTAGCAGGGAGCGAGAACATTTCAAGAACAAAATGAGAGGTTGTGCCGAAACGGTCGAGTTGGGACCGGTCGGGCCTTCTTGCGATCGAGCTTTTTGTGCGTCCGTCGCCGGAATTCAGGCTGGAATCAGGGCCGGGCGCCCCTGCAGTCGGGGTTATAGGCCCAGTTGCGGTCGAGACCGGTCACGCACCATTCGACCCCCTGGCCGAAGCCGGCGAAGCCGCCATCCTCGATAATCGAGTAGTGCACGGTGCGCATCTTGCCGTCGCTCAGCATGACGTCGCCGGTGCAATAGCGGCGCGGGATATTGTCGGATTGCCAGGGCCGGAACGCGGTTTCGTGGATCCGGCCATAGGCCGTGATCGTCAGCGGCGAATTCCAGAACGTGCTTTCCTTCTCCTGGAATTGCGAGCTGATGACGCCCAGCGCCGCTTCGCACTCCCTGACGCGCCCGTCATAGCTGGGTCCGTTCAGCCAGAAATTCAGTTCCAGCGGGTTGGCGGCCTCGGCCGCCTGGCCGAACGCCAGCAGGCCGAGCACGGCGCCCAGGACCGGTCCAAGGAGAACGGTTCAAGAACGAGTGCTTTCAAGGATATGAAGAGGTTGCGCATCTGAGTCCGCCCGGTAATCCAAGGTGGGGACGGTGCCGCGAAGCCCGCACAACGTCAAGTGCAACGCGGCAACACCTGCCGGAGAAGCCGCAATCCAGGGGCCCGTCGTTCTTTTCACGGCGGCCGTCGCCCTCTATGGTGTGGGCAGCGAAATGGAGTCTGCGATGCGAATGATTGGGGCTGCGTGCCTGGTTGCCGTTTGCGGGATGCTGGCGGGCGCGCCGGCGCGGGCCGATTGGGTGCCCCCGTTCAAGGGTAATGATACCGGCGGCATCATCGCCTATTCGCTGGCGACCCAGACCGATGCGCGCCAGCGCGCGGTCGAGCACTGCGCCTCTTACGGCAAGGTGGTGAAATTCCTCGCCGTCCAGCCCTACGAGGGCGGATATATCTCGTTCGCCTGCCGCTGGGTGCCGTACGGCGCCAATGCAGCGCCGCTGCGCACGCTCTACTGAGCGCGAGCTTTACTGAGCGGGCAGCTTTCCAGGCAGGATCGCAACAACCGGGATCGCCAACCAGATCACCAGCCGGGAGCGCGAGCATGACGCGACAGCTTCTGTCATTTGGTTCGGCGCTTTGTGGTTCGGCGCTTTGCCTGCTGGCGCTGCTGCCGGCGAGCGATGCCCGCGCGCTGGACCTGCCGGTCCGCAAGCCGGGCCTGTGGGAAATGAAGGTGCTGCGCACCGGCTCGCCGGCGCCCGAGATGACGATGCAGCACTGCACCGACGAGACCACCGACAAGGAAATGAGCAGCGCGTTCTCGCCGATGGGCAAGGAGATGTGCTCCAAACAGGACATCCAGAAGACCGCGACCGGTTACGTCAGCGATTCCGTCTGCGGCATCGCCGGCGTGTCGATCACCTCGCATGCCGAAATCACCGGCGACTTCAATTCCGCCTATACGGTGAAGTCGACGGCACACTCCGAGCGCGGCCCGGCCGGCGCGCCACGCGACTCGACCACGACGATCGAGGCGAAATGGCTGGGGGCCTGCAAGGCCGACCAAAAGCCCGGCGACATCATGATGCCCGGCGGCATGAAGATGAACATCAAGGACATGGAAAAGCTGAAGGGGATGATCCCCAAGCAAATGCCGAAGTAGTTGTTGTTGCGGCTTCGTGGCCTCGTGGTTCGAGACGCGCAGCTGCGCTGCGCTCCTCAGAGGGTTTGCTCATCCTGAGGAAGCGCGAAGCGCCGTCTCGAAGGATGGCCACGTACCGAAACATCGTACGACTTACACCGGCACCCTTACCGCCGCGCGCAGGCCGCCCATCGGGCTGTCACCGAGCGTGATGTCGCCGCCGTGCGAACGGGCGATGTCGCGGGCGATCGCAAGCCCGAGGCCCGTACCGCCTTCGTCCTGGTTGCGGGCGTCGTCGAGCCGCAGGAACGGCTTGAACACTTCCTCGCGCATGGCAGGCGGGATTCCCGGTCCGTCGTCGTCCACCGTCACCGTCAGATAACGGTGGTCGCGATGGCCGGTGATTGAAATCGAATTGGCGTGCCGCGCCGCATTGGAGACGAGGTTGGCGAGGCAGCGCTTGAACGAGGCCGGCTTCACGATCACGACCGGCAGTCCGTGGAACGTCACGGTTGCGGCGTGGCCGTTGCGTTCGGCGTCGCTGCGCAATTCCTCCAGCGCCACCGCCATGTCCGTCGGCTGCGCGGTCTCGCCGCTGTCGCCGCGCGCAAAGGCGAGATAGTCCTCGAGCATCCCGGACATCTCGTCGACATCCTTGCGCATGCCGTCGACTTCGGGGCTGTCGCCGATCAGCGCGAGTTCGAGCTTGAAGCGGGTCAGGATGGTGCGCAGATCGTGCGAGACTCCGGCCAGCATCGCGGTACGCTGCTCGATCGAGCGCTCGATGCGGCCCTTCATTTCCAGGAACGCATGCGCCGCGCGCCGCACTTCCCGCGCGCCGCGGGGACGGAAGTTCGGCGCCTCGCGGCCTTTGCCGAAGCTTTCGGCGGCATCGGCGAGCCGCAGGATCGGCCTGATCTGGTTGCGCAGGAACAGCACCGCGACGATCAGGAGGATCGAGGAGGTGCCGAGCATCCAGAAGATGAAGATTTCCGAATTCGAGGCATAGGCCGCGCTGCGCTGGGCGAACACGCGCATGACGGCGTCGTCGAGTTGAATGCGGATTTCAACCAGATTGGAGTTGCCGACGGTGTCGATCCAGAACGGGCGGCCGATCTGGCGGCCGAGTTGAACCGAGAGCGTCTGGTCGAGCAGCGAGAAAAACGGCTTCGGGCCGGGCGGCGGCATGTCGCCGACGGGAAGAAAATCGACCACCAATTGCAGCCGCTGCCCGATGCGGCGCAACTGCGCGCGGTCCTTGTCCTGCGGATAACCCTTGTAGACGTCGATCAGGCTGGCGATGTCCTGCACCACGGCTGCCGACAACCGCCGCGTCACCGTGTTCCAGTGCCGCTCCATGAAGACGAAGGCGACGACGGTCTGCAGGATCACCATCGGCACGATCATGATCAGCAGCGCGCGGGCATAGAGGCCGGTCGGCATCCAGCTCTTGAACGCGTTGCCCATCCAGCCATTGACCGCGGAAACCCGGCCCGCAGCCGTGCGGATCATCGTGAGGCCGGTGTCGAGCGTGCTCATGGCCCAAAGCTCTGCGAACGGTTCTGCGAAAGGTTCATGGACATTCGGCTCAGGGCGAGGCGACCAGGCGATAGCCGATGCCGCGCACCGCCTGCAGGAACAGCGGATTGGCGGGATCGCGCTCGATCTTGCGCCGCAGGCGGTTGATCTGCACGTCGACGGCGCGCTCGTTGACGGTGCCGCCGCCGGTCAGGGCCGCGCGCGGCACGGTTTCGCCCGGGATGACGGCGAGAATGCGCAGCATTTCGCGCTCGCGGTCGGTCAGATGAATGATCTCCTCGCCCTCGCGCAGTTCGCCGCGTTCGAGATGAAACACATACGGCCCGAACGCGATCTGCTCGAGCGTTTCCACCGGCGGCGGCGCGCTGCGTTTCAGGATATTGCCGATCCGCAACACCAGTTCGCGCGGCTCGAAGGGTTTGGCGACATAATCGTCGGCGCCGATCTGCAGGCCCTCGATCCGGGCTTCCGCTTCGTGGCGCGCGGTCAGCATGATGATCGGTACCGACGACGAGTTTCGGATAAACCGTGCCAGATCGAACCCGGTTTCGCCGGGCATCATCACATCGAGGATCAGCAGGTCGAAATGCAGGCCGAGCAGCTTGGCGCGCGCGTCGCCGGCGCTCGACGCGGTGGTGACGCGATAGCCTTCCCCGGACAGGAAGCGCGACAACAGGTCGCGGATGCGGCGATCGTCGTCGACCAGCAGCAGATGGGGGGCATCGTCGGCCGGCTGCGCCGGCGGTCGCGCAATTGTTGCAGCCTGGGCCACGATCACTCCCTTGGTTTCTTGGCGTCGGCGCCGAATATCGTCTCGAGCACCTTGTCCGGGTCGTCGTGATCGATCATTGCGCGCAGGAATTGGCGGACCAATTCGACGCCGGCGGGATCGATGCTCGTTATCGCGCGGTTGATGCGGTCGGTCTGCAAGCCCGCCAGTTTCGCCACCAGGGCCTCGCCCTTTGCCGTGGCGTAAAGAAGGCGCTGCCGGCGGTCGTTATTGCCGGTCTTCTGCACGATGTAGCCTTCATCGAGCAGTTGCTTGAGTACCCGGCCGAGGGACTGTTTGGTGATGCGCAGCACGTCCAGCAAGTCGGCGACTTTCAGGCCGGGATAGCGATGGACGAAATGCATCACCCGGTGATGGGCGCGGCCGAATCCGAACACCTCCAACTCATGATCGGCGTCGCCGACAAAGTCCCGGTAGGCGAAGAACAGCAGCTCGATAATGTCCCAGCGCAGGTCGCCGGACTTGGCAGTCGAGCCGTCGCCGCCCTTCGAATCGGGGGTGACGGCGGAGCCTGAGAAATTTATGTCAGTCATGTTGACATATCTTGGGTTCAATGTTACAAAACTGCCAGCTACGGCGAAACTTTAGATCGTTCCGACTTGGCGACGTTTCAAGCAGCCGGAAAAAGCCAGCAATGGCGGCTACGGTCGTGAATTGGACTACCGTGCGATTGTCGAGCGGCATATCGGCAAACATACTGGACTTCGGCATTCCGCAAAAGCTTGTCCTGCGGGCATGACGGCGATGGAAACCGGCGGCAAGGCCGTTCGGTGGTGGTGAAGTTCAGACCTATCAAGCCAGCAGGACCGGAAAGAACAGGCCAGCGCCGGAAATCGTGCCGGTTCGGACAGCGGTAAGCAAGGGCGGAAAGCAAGGGCAGGAAGCAAGAGAATGAGTTTGAAATTCGAAATCCAGCCTGCGACGAATCCGATGTCCGAACAGGAGCGCGCGGCAAAGCTCGTGGACCCGGGATTCGGCCGGATTTTCACCGATCACATGGCTGTGGTCCGTTACAATCAGGCGAAGGGCTGGCATGGCGCGCGCGTCGAATCCCGCGCGAATTTTCCGCTCGATCCGGCGGCAGCCGTCCTGCATTACGCGCAGGAAATTTTCGAAGGCCTCAAGGCCTACAAGCGCGGCAACGGCGTCAACCTGTTCCGTCCCGACGCCAACGCCCGCCGCTTCCGGAATTCGGCCGAGCGTATGGCCATGGCGCCGTTGCCGGAGGCCGTGTTCATCGAAGCGGTCGAGCAGCTCGTGCGCATCGACCGCGCCTGGATACCGGACGGCGAGGGCAGTCTCTACCTGCGGCCCTTCATGATCGCGAGCGAGGTCTTCCTCGGCGTGAAACCATCAGCGGAATACATCTTCGCGGTCATCGCCTCGCCGGTCGGCTCCTATTTCAAGGGTGGACCTGCGCCGGTGTCGATCTGGGTGTCCGAGAATTACACGCGCGCCGCGATCGGCGGCACCGGCGCCGTCAAATGCGGCGGCAATTACGCCGCGAGCCTGCGCGCGCAGGCCGAGGCCATCGATCACGGCTGCGATCAGGTCGTCTTCCTCGATGCGGTCGAGCGCCGCTACGTCGAGGAGCTCGGCGGCATGAACGTTTTCTTCGTGTTCGACGACGGTTCGCTCTCGACGCCGCCGCTCGGCACGATCCTGCCGGGCATCACCCGCGATTCGATCATCGCGCTCGCAAAGGATTCCGGCATGCAGGTGCGGGAGGAGGCCTACTCGATCGATCAGTGGCGCGCTGATGCCGCCAGCGGAAAGCTGAAAGAGGCCTTCGCCTGCGGCACGGCGGCCGTCATCTCGCCGATCGGCAAGGTGTGTTCCGCAAGCGGCGATTTTCTCATCAGCGGCGGCGCCGCCGGCCCCGTCGCCATGGGGATGCGCAAGAAGCTGGTCGACATCCAGTACGGTCGCGCAGCCGACCCGCACAACTGGATCAGAAAGGTCCTGTGATCGGTGGTGGATGATTCCGTAGCTGTCCGCGACAGGCGCCGCTGCTTCCCTCTCCCTTGTGGGGAGTGGCGCCTCACGAAGTGAGGCGGGTGACGGGTCCTCCGCGGTTCGATGCGAGTGAGAGATACCCCTCATCCGGCGCTTCGCGCCACCTTCTCCCACAAGCGGTGAAGGGAGACACGGTTGCCGCCTCGCGCGTATGGCTGTACACCGCCGCCCAAGGCTGGTACAACAGAGCCATGGCCGACAAACCCAAAAAACCCCAAAAACTCCGAGCGCGCCTGCCGCGCGGGCTGGAAGATCGTGGCCCCGCCGCGATCGCCGCGACACGGCAAATGGTCGAGAAAATCCGCGAGGTCTATGAGCGCTACGGTTTTGAGCCGGTAGAGACGCCTGCAATGGAATTCACCGACGCGCTCGGTAAATTCCTGCCCGACCAGGACCGGCCCAATGAGGGCGTGTTCTCGTTCCAGGACGACGACGAGCAATGGATTTCGCTGCGCTACGATTTGACCGCGCCGCTGGCGCGCTATGTCGCCGAGAATTTCGACGCGCTGCCAAAACCCTATCGCAGCTACCGCGCCGGTTACGTCTATCGCAACGAGAAGCCGGGTCCGGGGCGTTTCCGCCAGTTCATGCAGTTCGACGCCGATACCGTGGGTTCGGCCTCACCCGCGGCCGACGCCGAGATGTGCATGATGGCGGCGGATACGATGGAAGCGCTCGGTATTCCCCGCGGCAGCTATGTGGTGAAGGTGAATAACCGCAAGGTGCTCGATGGGGTGCTCGAGGCGATTGGCCTCGGCGGCGAGGAGAACGCGGGGCGACGGCTGACGGTGCTGCGCGCGATCGACAAGCTGGACAAATTTCCCGCTGACGAAGTTCGCAAATTGCTGGGTCCCGGAAGATGGGACGGCGGCGAAGAGGGCAAGGGCGATTTTACGAAAGGCGCCGACCTTAGCCCGGCGGACGCTCATATTGTTTTGGCGGTCACGGAAAAGCGCGACGATTGGAAAGAGGCGATTGCGGCGGCAGATATTTATTTGGCCAAGAGCGCGGTCGGTCAGGCCGGCGTTAGCGAACTTGAAGAGATTGCTAAATTGGTCACCGCATCCGGCTATGGAGCGGATCAAATCAGTATCGACCCCTCCGTCGTCCGCGGCCTCGAATATTACACCGGCCCGGTCTACGAAGTAGAACTCACGCTCGAAACCAAGGACGAAAAAGGTCGCCCGGTGCGCTTCGGCTCGGTCGGCGGTGGCGGGCGCTATGACGGTCTCGTCTCGCGCTTTCGCGGCGAGCCGGTGCCGGCGACTGGATTTTCCATCGGCGTGTCGCGGCTTCAAGCGGCGCTCACCATGCTCGGCAAGCTCGACACCAAGCCGGAATTCGGCCCGGTGGTGGTGACCGTGTTCGACCGCGACCGTGTCGCGGATTACCAGAAAATGGTTGCGCAGCTCCGTAACGCGAACATCCGCGCCGAATTGTATCTCGGCAATCCCAAGAACATGGGTAACCAGCTCAAATATGCCGACCGGCGCAATTCGCCTTGCGTGATCATCCAGGGCTCGGATGAAAAAGCGCGCGGTGAAATTCAGATCAAGGATTTGATCGAGGGCGCCAAGGCGGCGGCCGCGATTGCCTCCAACCAGGAATGGCGCGAGACCCGGCCGGCGCAGTTTTCCTGCGCCGAGGGCGACATCGTCGCCAAAGTGCGCGAAGTGCTCGCGCGCCATGACGTGAGGTGGGGATAGCACATTCATTCCAGACGTCATGCCCGGCCTTGTGCCGGGCATCCACGTCTTGTTTGATAGAGAAGGTCGTGGATGGCCGGGATCGAAGACAAGTTTACGTACGTCTGCGAAAACAGACTACGATGCCCGGCCATGACGAAAACAAAAAAAGGGAGAGACCAATATGCCTGAGATTACCGTGAGCATGGCCGCCGGCCGCACCGACGAACAGAAGGCCGGCATGATGCGCGACATCACGCAGGCGCTGGTGAAGAACCTCGGCGTCGATGCCGATGCGGTCGTGATTCAGATCAACGAAGCGCCGCTCACCCACAAGATGAAGGGCGGCAAGACCTTCGTCGAACGCGCGGCTGCCGCGAAGAAGTAGCTTCTTGCGTCATTCAGGAGGCGATGCGAAGCATCGAACTACGATGTGCTATTGCACGTCGGAGAATCCAAGGATTCCCCGATGCGCAATTGCGCATCTGTGGTCTGGTGCTGCCGCACCATCCCGGAATGACGGCAATCATCGAAAACACTCATGGACGCACGCGAATTCATCAGGATCGGCATGAGCGCGGAGCGAACGCTGGTGGTGCCGGTGGAGCGCACGGTCGGACATTTCGTTCCGGGCATGCCGATGGTCTATGCGACGCCGATGATGATCCTGGAAATGGAGATGGCGTCGGGTGATGCCATCAGAAGCCATCTTCAGCCGGGCTGGGTCACGGTCGGCACCGAGGTCGATATCCGCCATCTCGCGGCATCGCTGGTCGGTTCGACCGTGCGGACCACGGCAAAAGTCGTCGCGGTGGAGCGCCGGGTGATCCGCTTCGAGGTCGAAGCCTTTGAGGGCGAGCGCAAGATCGGCGACGGCCGCCACGCGCGCGGTCTCGTGAATGTCGCGAGTTTCAACAAGCGGCTCGGGGCGAAGTAGCGGCACGGAGCAGCAACACACTCCTCAGGATGAGGAAGGCCGCGAAAAACTACTTCGCCAATTCCTTCGAACGCTTCGTCGCCGCGGCAATCGCGCGGATCATCAGCGGCTGCAGGCCGTCTTTGGCCATCAACACTTCGAGCGCGGCCGCAGTGGTGCCGCCGGGCGAGGTGACGTTCTGGCGCAGCGTGGCGGAGGCGAGGTCCGAGCGATGCAGCAATTCGCCGGAGCCGGCCACGGTTTCGCGCGCAAGCCTGGTGGCGAGCTCAGCGGGCAAGCCCGCTTCGACGCCGGCGCGCGCGAGTTCTTCGGCGAGCAGGAAAACATAAGCGGGACCCGAGCCGGAGACGGCGGTGACCGCGTCCATCAGGCTTTCGTCATCGACCCATTCGACCGATCCGGTCGCGCGCAACAGTGCATCCGCGGTCGCACGCTGCGCCGCGCTGACATTTTTCGCCGCGACCGCAACCGTGATGCCGCGGCCGATTGCCGCCGGCGTGTTGGGCATGGCGCGAACCACCATGCCGCCGCAAACCTCTTCCAGCACCGCGATAGGCGTGCCCGCCATGATCGAGACCACCAGCGTCGACGATCCCGTGAACGACTTCAGTGCCGCGCCCGCTTCGCGAAATGATTGCGGCTTGACCGCGACCACCAGCGTCTCGATCGCGCCCGCATCTTTTGCGGATGGATTGAGACGAACGCCCTTTGCGTTGAGCGCATTGATCTCGGCGGACGGCTGCGGCTCGATCACCACGACGCGTTTGGGATCGAGGCCCTGCGCGAGCCAACCGGTCAGCATCGCGCCACCCATTTTTCCTGCGCCGGCGAGCGCAATGGTGCCGGTGATGTTTTTCATGGCGTTGGTACTTGAAGATGTCACTGACGAATACTCTCTCGTCGTCCCGGCGAAGGCCGGGACCCATAGCCACCAGCGATTTTAGTGAAGCGAAGAGCAGGCCACAAGCAGGGTGCCAAAACTTCGACGTCACGGCGTGTGGGTCCCGGCCTTCGCCGGGACGACGGTGGAAGGACGACGCGCCCTACGCCTCGCCGTCGGTATCGAACATCGCCGCGCTCATGGCTTCGGCTGCGCTTTTGCCGGCCCAGACCACGAACTGGAACGCCGGATAATAGCGCTCGCAGGCGTGGATGGCGGCGGCCAGCATGGTCTCGCATTGCGCGGCAGAGGCGGTGAGCCCGCCCGGCAGCACCAGCGCCTGCCGGTACATGATCATGCCGGTGTGGGTCCAGATGTCGAAATGGCCGACCCATAATTGCTCGTTGATCGCGGCAATCAGCCGCTGCACCTCGGCGCGCCTTGCGGGTGGAATCTTCATGTCGAAGGCGCTGGCCAGATGCAGCGCCTCGATCTCCGGCATCCAGGTGAAGGAGAGTTGGTAGTCGGTCCAGTCGCCCTTGGAGACGATGGTCACCTCGTCTTCGCCGGAACGTTCGAACGCCCAATTGTTATCGGCGGCGATATCCTCGACCACCGCAAGCGGGTTGTTCCCGGAATCGATCATACCTTCGAGGAGGGACATGCCGTCTCGACCCTTGTTCTTTTGCTCTATTGATACGCACGCGCGGACCGGCACGCGCTGGATTGAAGCGTCGCTGCCGAGTGCAACCCCCTGATCGCTTCGGAGCTTGCCGGGCTCAAGTGATGTGATTTGCGGAATCCGCGCAACCGACCCCTGAGTCCGTCCACAGGGCAAAGCTGCGTCGTCCACAGCTGATGTCCGTCACAATTATTAATTTGAGAACAAACCGGAATCGGAATCGCCGGAAAGGAGTCCGGCGCAGCGGCTTCGCTTGTGGCGGGAACCAGCCCGCCACAATGGTTAATTTTTTCTTACCGCTCGATTGACAGCCGCAAGCGGCGCAGTTCACTCCGGCTTGATGCCGGCGGCGCGAACCACGTTGCCCCATTTCTCGGTTTCTTCCGCGATCAGTCTGCCGAATTCGGCGGGCGAGCCCGGGATCGGTTGGCCGCCGATGGCGGCGAGCCGCGCCAACATGCCGGGATCGGCGATCGCCGCATTGATTTCCTTGTTGAGCCTGTCGACGATTTCAGCGGGCGTGTTTTTCGGCGCGGCAAAGCCGTACCATTGGCTCGCTTCATAACCCGGCACGAAATCTCCCACGGTCGGGATATCAGGCATCTCCTGCATGCGTGCGGCGGTAGTTACCGCGAGCGCGCGCAGCTTGCCGGTCTTGACGTAGTCGGCGGTGCCGGGCGCCGCGGCGAACAGGATCTGCACCTGGCCGCCCAACAAATCCGTCAGCGCCGGTCCCTGGCCGCGATAGGGGACGTGAACCATGTCGACGCCGGTCATCATCTTGAACAACTCGCCCGCCATGTGCGGCGCGCTGCCGCTACCGGCCGAAGCCATGTTCACTTTTCCCGGATTGGCCTTGGCGTAACTGATGAACTCGGCCAGCGACTGCGCCGGAACTGCCGGATTGACGAGCACCACCATCGGCACGCGGATGACGCCGCCGACCGGCGCGATATCGCGGACAAAGTTGAAGCTGAGCTTTTCGTATAGCGAGGCGTTGACCGCGTTGGGGACGGTCGCAAGCAGCAGCGTATATCCGTCAGGGGCCGCGTTCACGACCGCCTCGGTGCCGATATTGCCGCCGGCGCCGGTGCGGTTCTCGACGATGAAGTTCTGGCCGAGGTGATCGCCCAACCATTGGCCGATCAGCCGCGCGGTGATGTCCACCCCGCCGCCGGCGGCAAAACCGGCGACAATGCGCGCCGGCCGCGTCGGATAATCGAGCGCGGATGCGAGCTGCGGAAAGGCAGGTGCTGCCAAAACACCCGCGGTGAATTGAAGAAATTGTCGGCGGAGAAGTTTCATGGCGCACCCTTCCTGGCAGCGAAGCTATCCCAATTGATCCGGCCTCAGTAAGCGCTTGCGCTCATGGCGACAAGGCTGCGGCTCAATCTGAATTTAGCGGCAGCTTTTTCGACCGCGCTCGCGACGTCGGCACGGCGAAGCGTGCATTCGTCACGCTCCGCTCACGGACATATCAAGTTCATCTGGACGACAAATCGCTGCGCTCTGGAAGTTCCGGGTTTCCGGATGGGCCATGGTCACGCTGTTCCCATACCCTCTTGGAGCAAAGGCGGTTCCTGAGTTCCAGCTATTTTGAAAGACGACGCCTATGACTGTGCTCGACGACATTTTATCCGCGGCCACCACGCCAATTGCCTGGCGGCGAACTACCATTTCTCTTGCCATTTTTCTTGCGCGCACGCGCCGTCGCATCGACCGCATGGTGGCTGCCGCGATCGCGCGGCGTGAGCGTCATGCGGCACTGGCGGCGCTGCATCACCTCAACGGCCGTGAACTGCGAGATATCGGAATTTACCGATCGCAGATCGACTACGGTCTCGACGAGGCCGCGCAAGCAAGATCCCGGCTGCAGCACGGGATGAAGTCTGCCGGCCAGCGCGCGAGAACGGAGCTCGAATAAGGGCTCGCCAAGCCTGCCCTGTTCCGGAGGCATGGGGACATGCCGTTTCCCCATGCCAAAGGTGCTTGCCCGCGTATCGGCGCTTGGGCATATTTGCGCTCAGGTCGTCCATTCCGGGCGGCCGATGTTCTCAGGGCGGGGTGAAAATCCCCACCGGCGGTAAGGGTGACGTAACCCAAGCCCGCGAGCGCCTTCTTCTCCCGAAGAAGGGTCAGCAGATTCGGTGTGATTCCGAAGCCGACGGTTAAAGTCCGGATGAAAGAGAACGGTTGCGATGGCTTCGCGCGTTTGCGTGGGGCTGTCTCGTTCCGTGTGCCCTGATTCTGGTCCTGAAAGAGGAAAGCCATGAATCAGATGTTGCAAGATCCTGTAGAAGACCTCGCCGTAGAAAATTCTTCCGCAGTAGAAAACGCTCCCGATACGCCGGAGCGTCCGCCGGCGCCGACGCATCCGCGATTTGCCAAGCCGCAGCGGGTCGCCTTCGTGCAGTCGTCATGGCATCGCGATGTCGTCGAGGAATGCCGCCTCGCATTCCTTGCCGAGATCGAGACGCGCCACATCACGCGCGCGCAAGTCGATCTGTTCGAGGTGCCCGGCTCGTTCGAGATCCCGCTGCACGCGCAACTGCTCGCCAAGACGCGGCGTTACACCGCGATCGTGGCCGCGGGCCTGGTGGTCGACGGCGGCATCTACCGGCACGAATTCGTCGCCGACACCGTGATCAAGGCGCTGATGGATGTGCAGTTGAAGACCGAAGTGCCGGTTTTCTCCGCGGTGCTGACGCCGCAGCAATTCCACGAAAGCGCGGTGCATCACGACTTCTTCCGCAAGCATTTCGTCATCAAGGGCATCGAAGTCGCGGAAGCCTGCGCCAATACGCTGCTCAGTCTCGAACGGCTGCGCGGCCAGGTCGCGGCGGGGATTGTGTGAACGCCGCAGCGCTTTAAGCAATCTTGCCCCACGCTCGATGCGGGGCAGGTAACTTTTCGCAGCAGGAAAACGCGTCACAAAAAATGCCGGCAATCGATTGATTGTCATTCCCGCCGCCGAGCCTGTAGGCTTGCCGGCGGGAGGAAACAAAAATGACCGTGCAAGATTCATCCGATTGGCTCGGCCTGTCGGGCCGGGTTTGCGTCGTGACGGGTGGCGGCGGCGGCATCGGCCGCGCCGCGGCGCTAAGTCTCGCGCGGGCCGGTGCCCGTGTCGCCGCCATCGATCGCGACGAACGCGGCCTGGAAGTCACGCGCACGGAGCTGCGTGAACTCGGCCCCGACCATGTCGCGACGCCCTGCGATACGACGAGCGCGGACAGCGTTACCGCCGCGGCCGAGCTGATCGAGAAATCGCTCGGGCCCTGCGGCGTGCTGGTCAACACCGCGGCGGTGTTGCGGCCGGGCGGGCTCGACACGCCTGTCGCTGGCCGAGTGGAACGCCGTCCTCTCCGTCAACCTGACCGGCTATTTCATCTGCGCGCAGATATTCGGCCGGCAGATGCGAAAGCTTGGGCGCGGCAGCCTGGTTCATGTGGCGTCGATCGCGGGCAGTCATGCGCAGGGGCAGAGCGGTGCCTACAGCGTCAGCAAGGCCGGCGTCATCATGCTCTCGCAGCAGCTCGCCAATGAATGGGGACCGCACGGCATCCGCAGCAACGTCGTCAGTCCCGGCCTCGTCGTCACGCCGATGAGCCAGGCCTTCTACGATACGCCTGGCGTGACCGAACGGCGCACCGCCGTGGTCCCAGCGCGGCGGATCGGCATGCCGCAGGACATCGCCGATGCGATCCTGTTCCTGGCGAGCGACCGAGCGTCCTATGTCAACGGCGACGAGATCACGGTCGATGGCGGCTACGTGCAACTGCTGATGAATTTGGTGCCGCGGCCGGGATATGAGTGAGAGGCGAAATCGTAGGGTGGGCCAAGGCGCGCGTGCGCCGGGCCCACCATCTGTCCCAACCGCAAGTCTAAATGGTGGGCACGCTGTGCATCTGCGAAGCTGACCTAGTCGAACAGGCTCGACACCGATTCTTCCGACGCGGTGCGGCTGATGGCTTCGGCGATCAGCGGCGCGATCGACAGCGTGCGGATATTGGCGGCCTTGTTGACCGCGTCCGTCGGCAGGATCGAGTTGGTGATGACGAGCTCTTTCAGCTTGGAGCCGGCGATGCGGGCGGCGGCGCCGCCCGACAGCACGCCGTGGGAGATGTAGGCGTAGACGTCCTTGGCGCCGTTGGCGAGCAGCGCGTCGGCCGCATTCACCAACGTGCCGCCGGAGTCGACGATGTCGTCGACAAGGATGCAGGTATAGCCGGCGCAATCGCCGATCACGTTCATGACCTCGGATTCGCCGGCGCGTTCGCGGCGCTTGTCGATGATGGCGAGCGGCGTGTTGATCCGCTTGGCGAGGCCGCGCGCGCGCACCACGCCGCCGACGTCGGGCGATACCACCATGACATTGGCGAGGTCGAAACGCTCCTTGATGTCGCGCACCATGACCGGCGAGGCGAAGAGATTGTCGGTCGGGATGTCGAAGAAGCCCTGGATCTGGAGGGCATGCAGGTCGAGCGTCATGACGCGGTCGATGCCGGCCCGGGTGATCAGGTTGGCGACCAGCTTGGCCGAAATCGGCGTCCGCGAGCCGGATTTGCGGTCCTGCCGGGCATAGCCGAAATACGGAATCACCGCGGTGATGCGGCGCGCCGACGACCGGCGCAGCGCATCCGTCATGATCAGCAATTCCATCAGATGGTCGTTGGCCGGATACGACGTCGACTGGATGATGAAGGCATCCGAGCCGCGGACGTTCTCCTGGATCTCGACGAAGATTTCCATGTCGGCGAAACGCCGGACCACGGCCTTGGTCAGCGACAGGTCCAGCCCGCTGGCGATTTCCTGGGCCAGTACCGGATTGGAATTGCCGGCGACCAGCTTGATCGAGCCGTTCTTGGCCGACATCGACGCTTCTCCCCGCGCCTTGCTGGATACAACGTTCAGCATATCGAGAAATCCTCGGAACCGGCGCGTTTTGACGAGCGAGGAGATATCAGGGAGGGGCCGCGGCTGGCAACCCATTGCCCCGGTTTTCCCGGGCAAAAATGGACCATGCCGGGACTATCCGGGGGCTCAATGGCTGGCGTAGCCCAGCGATGCGACGCCAAATGGCTCTGCCGCGCCCAAGGTCTGGTCGGCGCTCGCGACCGCCGGGCCGCGGCGGCCGGGTTGGGACGCGGGCGGCGCCTCCGGTGTGCCGTTGATCATGCCGCTGAGGCCGGCAAGGCCCGCTTGGGCGATTTTGCGGAGCACGAGATCGTCGGCCGCGGCCCAGGCGTCGCGTCCGGCCTTGCCGGCCGGCTCTTCGCCGGAGAGGCGCAAAGCGCGCTGCTGGTTGCTGTCATAGACGTCCCAGACCCAGGCGATCATGGTTTTGCCGCGAACCACCTGTGCCGAGAGATAACTGCGTACGCGGTAGGAAGCGCCGCCTTCGCGCGAGACGATCGACAGATTCCGCAATTTCGATTCGCTGTCGAGCACGCTCACCATACGGTCAAACACCGGCGGCGGCGGGCCGTCGATCGATTCGAAGGCGACGGTTGCGCCGCTACCCGTCGAAGCCATCGCGAATGAGCCGCTTGCCGCGCCGCCACCGGCACAGCCGCCCAGCGCGCAGGCCACGACAAGCAGCGCCGCGGCGATCATCGCACGCGGTGCTTTCAGGCAAGGAGCTGGGATGGCGGTCCCTCATTGCTCCCTGCGATATCGTTAAAATACGTTAAGGTCTAGGGCAGGGAAGCCACAGCTATTCATCGGGTGCGGCGCGGCGTTCACCGGGACTTTCAGCAGAATTTTGTTCAACAAGAATTTTCGTTCAAGTTGAAGCACTTCCAGCGGCCGGTCACGGTTCCAGCGCGATGGTGTGAACGTGGCGGCCGTAGTCCGGCTCTTTGCGGTGGACCGATCGGCGGTAGCTGTAGAAGCGCTCGTCGGAATAGGTGTCGACGCCGATGTCGTCGATCATCAGCACGCCGGCATTTTCGAGCCGTAGCCGGATGAAGCCGGCAAGATCGAACATCGAATGCCCGTCGCGTACCGAGGGAATGAAGAACGAAGCATTCTGCGCGTCGGCATCGAGAAAACGTTCGACGAATTCGCCGCCCACTTCGTAGGAGTGCTGGCGGATCAGCGGGCCGATCGCGGCCACCATGCTGTTGCGGTCGGCGCCGAGTTTCTCCATCGCGGCGATGGTCGATTCCAGCACGCCGGTCAGCGCGCCTTTCCAGCCGGCATGGGCGGCGCCGATCACGCGCGCGACCGGGTCGGCGAACAGGATCGGTCCGCAATCGGCTGCGGTGATGCCGATTGCGATACCCTCGGTGCACGTGACGATGGCGTCGGCCCGCGGCCGCGCTTCGCCTTGCCAGGGTCCGGTCGCCACCACGGCGTCCGGCGAATGGATCTGGTGCGCGCTTAAAAAACGCTCGGGCGCGACGCCCATCTGCTCGGCCATCCGGCGGCGATTTTCCGCGACATTGGCGGGATCGTCGTTCGAACCGAGGCCGCCATTGAGGCTCTGATAAATTCCATCGGATACGCCGCCTTCGCGCGTGAAGAAGGCGTGGCGCAGGCCGGGAATGGCTGACAGCAGCGACGAACCGAACGTCATGGCGGCTCAGTCCCGGAATCCGGTTGTTCGTCGCTCAGGCCTGCGACCGTAGTGAGATTCGGCTCCGTGATCGCCAGCACCTTGAACATCGAGCCCATGCCGCCGCGGCCGCTGTCGGTCAGCCGTTTGAGGGCACTGGATATGTCGGCGGACACTTCAGGCGTGGTTTTCGCCATCAGCGTCATCGCGCGGGTCTCGATGCCGAGCCGTTTGAGGAAATCGCCCTGCGTCACCGGGCCGTGGACGCGCGCCCCGACATCTTCCGCGGCGCGCCCCAGCGCCTGGAAATCGACATGGGCGGTCACGTCGGCCTGGCCGGGATTCTTCAGCGGATCGGTAAAGCTGTGGCGGGCAATGGCCTGAAAGGTGTCGCCGGCATCGCTGCGCACGTGTCCGTAATCGATGATGAGCGCCGCGCCATCCTGATCGCGGACTCGTGTCGCGATCTTCATGATCTCGGCATCGGGGCGCCATTCGAATACCGCGCCGGGGGGCGCGGCGCGCACCAGCGGCGGCAGCAGTACCTCGAAACGCGGCATGGGGTCGGCCGACCAGCTGAACGCCAGTCTGTCGTTGGGATCGATCTCGACCACGCGCTCGTGCCAGCCGGTCTGGCGCTTCACGACCTGATGGATCGGCAGCACGTCGAAATACTCGTTGGCGAAAATGACGGCGGGGCCTTCGGGCACGTCGTCAATGCTGTCATGCCAGGCGATGTTTCGCGCGCCCGACAGCGTCGCGCGCTGCTTCTCGCGCAGCACCGGATTGATCTCGACGAGATGGATGCTGAGCGACTGATAGAGCGGCGGCAGCACCCGAAGCGCGCGCAGCGCATCCGCCATCATGGTGCCGCGGCCGGGTCCGAGTTCGACCAGCCGCAGCAATGGCGGCGAGCCGATCGCCTTCCAGACCGACGCAGCCCACAGGCCGAGCAGTTCGCCGAACATCTGGCTTACTTCGGGCGCCGTGGTGAAATCGCCCTCGCGGCCCAGCGGATCGCGCGACACGTAATAGCCGTGCTGCGGATGCGTCAGGCAAAGTTCCATATACCGCCAGACCGGCATCGGTCCTGACGATTTGATCAGTTTCCTGATCTCCGACTGCAGCGGCGAATATTCGGTCACGGCCTGCCTTAAATTGACTTTTGCATATGCTCCGGCGCCTTGCGGCGGCAAGCCATCACAATAAGGATGGCCCCGGCGATGATCATTGGCACCGACAGCAGCATACCCATAGTCAGGCCGCCCCACAAAAATCCAAGCTGCGGGTCCGGCTCCCTGAAAAATTCGCCGGTGATACGCGCAAGGGCGTAGATCGTGATGAAACTGCCGAGGATCAGGCCCGGCCGCTTCAGGGCGCCGATCCGAATCATCACCGCCAAAATCGTAAACAGCAGGATGCCCTCCAGCGCCGCCTCATAGAGCTGGCTCGGATGGCGCGGCAGCGGCCCGCCGTTCGGGAAATACCATCGCCCACGGCACGCTCGAATCCGCCGGCCGGCCCCAGAGCTCGCTGTTGATGAAATTGGCAAGCCGCCCGAGGAACAGCCCGATCGGCCCGACCGCGGTGGTGATGTCGCCGAGCGACAGGATCGGCAGCTTGTTCACCCGGCAAAACAGGATCACGGCGGCGACGCAGCCGAGGAAGCCGCCGTGAAACGACATGCCGCCCTTCCACAATTCGAAAATCTCGGCCGGGTGCTGCACGAAGAAACCGAGATTGTAGAACAGCACGTAGCCGGTGCGGCCGCCGACGATGATGCCCAGGGTGACCCACAGGATGAAATCGTCGAGCTGGACAAGCGAGATCGGCGCCGGGCCGCCCCACAGCTTCTCGTTCTTGAGCAGCGCGCGCGCGTAGATCCATCCCAGCACGATGCCGCCGATATAGGCCAGCGCATACCAGCGGATCGCGATCGGCCCGATCGAAATGGCGATCGGGTCGAACACGGGAAAGGCAATCGTGAGGAAAGGCATCGAATCCGGAATTTTAAGAGAGATTGCGGCGATAGAGCGCCAGCAGCCGTTCCCAATGCCGCTCGGCCGCGTCGCGGTGGTAGACCGGGCGCTTCGGGAATGCAAAGCCGTGATGGGTGCCGGGATAGATCTCGACCTCGTTCTTCGAACCCTTCATGCCCTCCTTCAACTTGTCGATGATCTCCTGCGGCGCGTAGACATCGGTCTCGGCACAGCCGAAATAGAGTTCGGCCTTGGTTTTGCCGGCGGCAAGGTGCGGGCTGTCGGGCCGGTCGGTGGCCAGTTGCACGCCATACATCGAGGCCGCGGCCTTGACGCGTTCGGGGAAATGCGTGGCGGCGTTGACGGCGTATTGCCCGCTCATGCAGTAGCCGACGGTGCCGATGATCTCTGTGTTCGCGGCAGACTGGCCCTCGGCATAGGCGAGCAGGGCTTTGGTGTCTTCCATCACGAGGGGAATGTTGAGCGAGTTCATCAGCTCGAACATGCGCTTGCGCTCGGGCGAATTCGGATCAGGATTGATCGGCCCGAGCTCCATGGCGCCGGAGCGGTAGTACATGTTGGGCAGCATCACGTAGTAGCCCGACGTGCCGAGCCGCCGCGCCATGTCGCGCAGTTCCTCGCGGATCGCCGGCGCGTCCATGTAGAAGATGATGACCGGAAACGGACCGCCGCGTTCGGGATGGGTGATGAAGGTGGTGGTCTTGCCGTCCTTGGTGGGAATGTCGATTTGCTGGTCGATCATGGCCGTTTCTTTGCCTGTTATGGTTCTGGTTTCTGGTTGGAGTTCAATACGATTGCAAGGAAAGGGGAGCATGACAAGGCGAACGGCGATCACGTTGGCCTCGAACCGCGCCCTTGAACACTGTCTCGGGGATCGCCATTGTCTTGTCTAACCAAGTCTTGTGTGAACAAGTCTCGTGTAAACAAGTCTTGCGTAACGAAAATTTGCAGCGACCGGAGCGTTCCTGATGACCCAGACCAGCAATCGGTTTTTCGACGAGATCGGCCGTTTGATGAACGACGCCGCCGGCGCCGCCCAGGGCGTCAAGCGCGAGGTCGATGCGGTGGTCCGCAATCAGGCCGAACGGATCCTGCGTGATCTCGACCTCGTCAAGCGCGAGGAGTTCGACGCCGTCAAGGACATGGCCCGGCTGGCGCGCGAGGAAAACGAGGCGCTGAAGGTACGGATCGCGGCGCTGGAAGCCAAGCTGGGGGGCACCCCGTAGGCTGGATGGTGCTCTTACGTCTGTCATGCCCGGGCTTGACCCGGGCATCCATCAATTCTTCCGAAGGTTCTTGCGGCGGCGGGATGGGTTGCCGGGTCGAGCCCGGCAATGACGAGTTGGGGAGGTTTCCGCCCCAAAACCGCAGAAAAATCCCTTCATTTCCTTGTCATTTCCGCCCTTTGGGGCTAAAAGCCCGCCACGTCCGCAGCCCCCGCACCCCTGGAGGCTTGCTGTAGGACGCTACCGGGCCGCGATGCGGCCTTTAACTTTTTAGAAAACAAGGACTTACAACGATGGCGACCGTCAAGGAATTGAAGGCGACCGCGCGTCCGCAGAGCGGCAAGGGGGCCGCCCGGGCAGAGCGTCGCGCCGGGAGAGTTCCCGGAGTGATCTATGGTAACAACCAGCCCCCCGTCACCATCTCGGTCGACGATGCCGAACTGCGCCAGCGCATTCTGGCCGGCCGGTTTCTGACCACGATTTACGACATCGATCTCGAGGGCAAGAAGCACCGCGTGATTCCGCGCGACTTCCATCTCGATCCGGTGCGTGACTTCCCGCTGCATGTCGATTTCATGCGGCTCGGCGAAGGCGCCACCATCCGCGTCAGCGTTCCCCTGCACGTTGTGGGCGCGGAATCGGCGCCCGGCGTCAAGCGTGGCGGCACCGTCAACATCGTCACCCACACCATCGATCTCGAATGCTCGGTCGACAACATTCCGCAGTACATCGAGGCCGATGTCGGCGCACTGGAAATCAGCCACTCGCTGCATCTGTCCGACATCAAGCTGCCGGCCGGCGTAAAGTCGCTGTCGCGTGAAGACGCGACGCTCGTCACCATCGTGCCGCCGTCAGGCTATGCCGAAGAGCAGAAGGCTGCGGCCGCTGCTGCGGCTGCCGGTACGGGTGCTGCGGCGGCTCCGGGTGCTGCTCCGGCGGCGGCTGCGGCTGCTGCGCCTGCGGCGGGTGCTGCTCCGGCGGCGGGTGCGAAGGCGCCTGCCGGTGGCGGCGACAAGAAGAATAAAGCGCATGATCCGCCAAAGTGTGAGCGGTTTGGCGAAAGATCATGCGCCAATCAATAAGTTGGCGCGCGATCGGACGCAAAACCGGCTTCCACTTTTGCTGATCGCGCGCTAGCGGGATGCCGCGTCATGCGCCTCTTTGTCGGCCTCGGTAACCCCGGCGCAAAATACGCGAACAACCGGCACAATATCGGTTTCGCGGTCGTCGATGAGATCGCGCGGCGTCATGGGTTTTCACCATGGCGCCGCCGCTTTCAGGGCGAGACGTCGGAAGGCGCGCTCGACCACGAGAAGGTCGTCCTGCTTCGGCCCTCGACCTTCATGAACGAGTCCGGGCGCGCGGTGCAGGAAGCCGCGAACTTCTTCAAGCTCGGAGCCGGCGAGATTACTGTGTTTCAGGACGAGCTCGAACTGCCGCCCGCGAAGGTGCGCGTCAAGATCGGCGGCGGCATCGCCGGCCATAACGGCTTGCGCTCGATCTCCTCGCATATCGGCAACGAGTATCGCCGGGTGCGGCTCGGGATCGGTCATCCCGGCGTCAAGGAGCTGGTGCACAGCCACGTGTTGTCGGATTTCGCCAAGAGCGATCGGCCGTGGGTCGAGGCGCTGTGCGAGGCGATCGCCGACAATGCCGGTCTGCTCACCACGGGCCGCGACTCGACGTTTCAGAACAAGGTGCATCTGGCGCTGCAGGCCAAGGGATTTTTCGACAAGGGCGATGACGGCGCGGCGTAACGCGCCGCTGACCGCCAGCAACGGACTTCAGGACACATTATGGGATTCAAATGCGGTATCGTCGGACTGCCCAATGTCGGCAAGTCGACGCTGTTCAACGCGCTGACCGAGACGGCAGCGGCGCAGGCGGCCAATTATCCGTTCTGCACCATCGAGCCGAATGTCGGCGAAGTCGCGGTGCCGGATCCCCGGCTCGACAAGCTGTCGGCGATCGCCAAATCGGCGCAGATCATCCCGACGCGGCTGACTTTTGTCGATATCGCGGGCCTCGTGCGCGGCGCGTCCAAGGGCGAGGGCCTCGGCAACCAGTTCCTCGCCACCATCCGCGAGGTCGATGCGGTGGCGCATGTGGTGCGCTGCTTTGAGGATTCCGACATCACCCATGTCGAAGGCAAGATCGCGCCGCTGGCGGATATCGAGATCATCGAAACCGAATTGATGCTCGCCGATCTCGACAGCCTCGAAAAGCGCGTCGACAATCTGTCGAAGAAGGCCAAGGGCAACGACAAGGACGCCAAGGAACAGCTCGACCTCGTCAACCGCGCGCTGGTGTTGCTGCGCGACGGCAAGCCGGCGCGGTTTCTCGAACGCAAGCCGGAGGAAGAACGCGCCTTTGGCATGCTGGGCCTGCTGACCTCCAAGCCGGTGCTCTATGTCTGCAACGTCGAGGAAGGCTCGGCCAAGGACGGCAACAGTTTTTCCAGGCAGGTGTTCGAACACGCCAAGAAAGAAGGCGCGGTCGCGGTGGCGATTTCGGCCAAGATCGAATCCGAGATCGCGACACTGTCACGCGAGGAGCGTACCGAATTTCTCGACACGCTCGGCCTGGAAGAGGCCGGCCTCGACCGTCTGATTCGCGCCGGCTATCAGCTGCTCGACCTCATCACTTATTTTACCGTGGGTCCGAAGGAGGCCCGCGCCTGGACCATCAACCGCGGCACCAAGGCGCCGGCGGCGGCGGGCGTGATCCATACCGATTTCGAAAAGGGCTTTATCCGCGCCGAGACGATCGCCTATGCCGATTACGCCGCACTGAACGGTGAAGCCGGCGCCCGCGACGCCGGCAAGCTGCGGCTGGAAGGCAAGGAATATGTCGTCGCCGACGGCGACGTCATGCATTTCCGGTTCAACACCTAATGCATCTGCCCCTGGTCGCGGATCGCGCCCAGATGTTCGTTGATGCGGAATATGATCAGGATGAGTTCCTGCAGGAGACGTTGAAATTAACCACTTGTTAACCCTGCGGTCGCCTAATGTGACCAGTTGGGATCACCATGTCGGCCGCCTGCGACAACGCAACGAAGTTGAAGCCCTTTTTGGTCGATCCAACCTTTCGTTCGTTTGCCAGGCTGGCGGTTCGTGTTGAGGCCGTCCTACGCGGAGCAAAAAATGTTCGGAAAGGACAACTTAGTGGACAATCTCCGCCGCGATCTGGATCGGGCGCGCGGTAGACGCGACGCACTTGCATCCGAAGTTACGACACTGACGGCTCAGATCGCTGAAATCGAAGCCCGCCTTTCTGAGGAAAAAAGCCAGGCGGGAGCGTGATCACGTTTTAGGTGAAATCGAAGCAATAAAACAACGACTCAAACAAGCCACCAGCGCGTTCGCGCCTGTCATTGGTGAGCTATGCGAGGCGACCGAGAGGGCTGTGGCAGTCGTTCCCGAAGCTCGCGAGTTTAACAGCTTTCTATTATCGGTTGCGACCGAAGTCGATAGCGTAGTCGATTTCCTGTTGCGCGAAATGGATCAGCGCGCGGATGCGGTGCGAGTTGGCCACGCTGCACTAGATCTCCCGTGTCTAGCAAATGGGGTTCCGGTCGAGCCGCCAAAGATAATAGTGATTGGCTACTTCGTTTTCCCGGATGGCTGTCTCGCAACATAGGGGTAGAAAAAAAAGAAACAACGGAGAACCCGCGCAGCACAGCAGCATGAATTATCGGCGCGCCGCTCGAGAATTTGGCGGTCGGTGTCGCCTATGAAATTCCCATCACGCCACGAGACCACCGGCATACGTCGAGTACGCATATCGCCACCTCAAGATGAACTGCTACTAAGCATCCATCAGAATTGGCCTCCGCGGGGGATTGGCGACAACAAGCCATCCGCAGCTGCACCTCAGTAAGGGGTGATCCGAAAGAGCGCGATCAGTACGTCGATCAGGTGTAGAGGTATTTCCGTTTTTCGGTGATCTTCTCTTCCGCCTTTGTACATGCATACAAAGGGGTGGAACCAAATCGGAGAGTCGAGTTGCGTCTCGCGCGCAGGTAGCAGCTTGACCGTGGACTTTTTGAAGTGGTGTTGCGGCGGTCTATTTCCGGCACCTTGAGAAGGTAACTCTGGTTCTTAAGTCGGTTCAGGTGACCTTGCGGCGCAGGAAGGCCGGAATATCGAGAATGTGTTCTTCGATCGGATTGCGCACTGGAAAGGGGCGGCCGTAGGGGTCGAGGCCTTGCGGCGGGATCGGCGTGGCGCGCATGTTCCGAAATCGGCCTTGCAGGTTGCTCGGGGCGGCGGGCTGTTGGGCGGGGTTGCGGATTTGTAGTTGTGGAACCGGTGCGTTACGCACGCTCCGATCGGCGACGCGACGGCTGTCGTTGCCGAGCCGGTCAGCGAGCTCCGTGAGTGAGCTTTCCCTTGGTTGAGACTGACGCGCCGCGTCGAGATTATCGATGCCGGTCGCCACCACGGAGACGCGGACGATACCCTCCAGGCTTTCGTCGAAAGATGCGCCGACGATGATGTTGGCGTCTTGATCGGCCTCTTCGCGAATGCGGGTGGCGGCTTCGTCGACCTCGAACAGCATCAGGTCTTTGCCGCCAGTAATGGAGATTATGAGGCCACTGGCACGCTTGATCGAAGGGTTCTCGATCAATGGATTGGAAATCGCAGCCACAGCGGCGGTAAGTACGCGCTTCTCGCCGGAAGCCTCGCCTCTGCCCATCATGGCCTTCCCCTTTTCGCGCATTACGGAGAGAACGTCGGCAAAATCGAGATTAATCAGACCCTCCTTGACTATAAGGTCGCTGATGCAGGCTACACCTGAATAAAGCACCTGATCGGCCAGCGCGAAGGCGTCAACGAACGTAGTCTTCTCGTTGGCCACCCGAAACAATTTGGTTCGGGATGATCAGCAGGGTATCCACCGCCTTCAGCAGTTCCGCGATGCCGGCCTCGGCAAAGCGCATGCGGCGCTGACCCTCGAAGTGGAATGGCTTGGTGACTACACCGATGGTGAGAATGCCAAGCTCCCGCGCAGTCTTGGCAATGATGGGCGCCGCCCCTGTGCCGGTACCGCCGCCCATGCCGGCAGTAACAAACACCATGTGTGCGCCGGTCAAATGATCGCGGATCGTGTCGATGGCCTCTTCCGCAGCGGCGCGCCCCACTTCGGGCTGCGAGCCGGCGCCAAGGCCTCCGGTCACCTGGGTGCCCATCTGTATGACGCGCGTGGCCTTCGACATGGTAAGCGCCTGTGCGTCGGTATTGGCGACGACGAAGTCGACGCCTTGTAGTCCAGCCTCGATCATGTTGTTGACAGCATTGCCGCCGGCGCCGCCGACTCCAAACACGATAATGCGCGCCTTCATCTCGCGAATATCTGTGATGTTGGTCATTTTTCCTCGCGGTTGTTCCAGCAGCGCTGGGAATTGAGAGGACACGGATTGCTACCTACCAGCCTTGCGGTCTGCTTCCGCTATGGATGTGGCTAGTTGTCCCAACGGCTTGCTGCTTGTACCTGGCTGTCGATCGAACCGGCAGCTCGGTCACTCTCACAAAGGCTTTGCGATCGTCCGCAAGGGAGTGCGGCATCCGGAGTTGCTTGGCAAGCAAACGAGCGAACTCTGGTGAGATTGTCAGGCGGGCACCTAAAATGGCATAAGCCAGCGATCCAACGGGCATCGGCGGTTCTCCTCGAACGAACCGGGCGGGAATTGGGCTGATGGTGACTGGGCGGCGAGACTAAACTAGGGTGCGTTGGTTAACGGACGGTTAACTGGCGAGCGACAATCTGCCACTCGAGCGTGTTGCGGCCGGGGTGCGTCAGACCCTCTGACCTCGTCTCGGAAGAGCCGCCGAGCCTCGCGGGAAGGTTCGCTTCTGGCGCGCAAAGCGGCCGTTCATACGCAACAGTAAACCCTCGGTTCAAAGGAGTTAGAATTTTTACACCCCGATGGGTGATCAAATTGAATTGTGAGCTGATTGACACTTCAGCGGTCGAAGCGCTTCTTCAGCGCTCACGTCCTCGCTAGTTCTCGATCCAAACAGTCATGCCCGGCTCAAGGCCCGCCGGTTCCCCCTTCGAGTCGAGGCGCAAGCGAAGCGTGTTGCGGTCATGATCCCCAATGACCCGCTCGGCCTGCCACGTGGCGAAGGTGCCGAGCGGCCGCAGTTCGGTGACGACCGCTTTGATCGCACCATCAGTCGCCGTTCCGCATTACGTTCGCTGTTTCTCCCATCGAGAGACGATCGAGACGGTCTTCGCGCACATTGAACGAGAGCCATAGCTTGCCCGCCGCCTCGACCATCAGGATCGGTTGACCCGCGCGAACATTCTCGCCCACCTCTGCGGCGATGACGCTGACCACACCGTCGGCCGGAGCGCGCAAGACCATCTTGTCAAGACGGCGCTCGAGCACGGTGACCGCGGCGGCCGCGGCCTGCACTTGCGCGTCGGCGATCGCGCGTTCCTCCCGGGTCGGGCCTGCCACGGCCGCATCGTAGTTCGCCTGGGCTTCCGCCACGTCGGCTCGTGCGCCTGCTGCGTCGTTTTCGGCCTGGTCAAGCGACTGTTGGGACTCAAAGCTCTGACGTGCCAGCGTGCTGGTCCTTGTGAGCTGGGCCTGCACGTAGTCGAGGCGGGCGCTTGCCTTGGCGATCGCAGCTTTCAGAGAGTCGACCTGTTCACGACGGACACCGGCATAGACGTTGTTGCGGTTCGCGGTTGCCGACGCGAGCGCGGCACGCGCCTGGTCTGCCTGTGCCGTCAGTTCCACCGCGGAGAGCCGCGCCAGGACATCGCCCGCGTGCACGTAGGCGCCTTTCTCGACCGCAATCGACACGAGTTGGCCGCTCACCTCCGGCTCCACCCTGACTTCGGTCGCCCGCACGACGCCAACGATGGTGGTTGGCGATCCGGAACGACGCTCGGAATAGATCAGAGCGCCCGCGACGAGCACGAGCGCGATCGCAACGATGGCGGCACGCTTAGCTTTGTGCATGTCGCTGTCCTCTCTTGACGACAAGTGCCGAGATCACCGCGAGCACGAAATAGCCCAGCGCCAGACACCACAGTCCGAGCCAGTCATGCGCGACCTCCCAGATGCCGGCACCCAGTTGGTTGATGCGCACGAGGCCGTCGATCGCGGAGTCGGCGGGGAATATCCGACCCAGCGCAATCGCCGCGTCGGGGATTGCTTCGCGAGGCCATGCGAAGCCGGCGGTGAAGAACTGCGGCAGGCTGGTTGCCAGGAGGAGGAGGGTCGCGTTTTCCGGCCGCGTGAACCAGGCCCCGACGGCCTGTCCCATAAAACTCGTCGCCAGCAAGAAGACGGTCGCGAGCGCGAAGATTTGCGGAAGATGTCCGAGCGTCGAAAAGCCATAGATGCGTGGTAGCACGATGAGGTAAAGCGCGAGCGCCGGAAGGTAGATGGTTAGATGGGCGATGCCGCGGCCGAGCACGCCGGCGAACGCGCCGCTCGCCGTCGCCAGCGCGGTGCCGGTCAACATCGCCGCCCCGATCAGGAGAGTTTGCTGCAGGATCAGCACGAACGCCGCCGGAACGATGTAGCTCGCATAGCCGCCCACCGGGTTGAAGATCGGCTGCAGCAGAACGTCGGCCGGGCTCGAGCTCGCCAACTTTGCCTTGACGAGGCTGCCGTCCGAGCGAGCGCCTCGCGAAACGAGCTCGGACGTTAATGCTCCGACGGCCGTGGCGATCCCGCTTGCGGTCGACCTGAATATGAAGAGGTAGGTGGCGTCCGCATAGACCGGGATGTGAGCGGTGATGCCCTTGAGCACGTCGCGCTCGGTACCTGCCGGGATTTCAACCGCGGCAAAAGCCTTCCTGCGATCGATTTCGGTGCGCGCCTCGGCAAGGGTGCGCGCGCGAACTGTAACGCTCAATGCGCCGCTCGCATCCAGCGTCTCGACGATCCGGCGGCTGAGATCGCTGAGATCGTTGTCGACGACAGCGATGGGAAGCTTGCGAAGGATCTGGTTCAGATAGGGTTGCGGATAATAAAGGCCGTAAACCAGGGGAGCCAGGAACAGAACGCTGAAGGCGCTCCGCGCTCCGAGCACGCGCCGCCACTCCGCCATGAAGGCGCCGCCGACGCCTCGCGGTGTGCGGCCGATCTCTGGTTGCTCGGCAGGTCGCGCGGCCTCAAACCAGCCCTTGCGTTTGAGGCTCGCCATGCGCAGCAATGCGAGACCGGCAAAGAGTATCGCCAGGCCCGCGAGCGCTGCGAACGGAACGGCGGATTCCGACACCGGCAATCCCCGCGCCGCTTGTCCCAGCAAGACGGCCATGTACCAGCGCAGCGGCAGGATCGCGCTCCAGACTTGCGCAAACGCATTCATGCCGATCGTGGGAAAGCCGACGCCGGCGTAGCCGAATGCAGGAGAGGCAAAGAGGCCCGCAAGTCCGAGCCCCGTCGCAAGATCGCCGACCAGGAGTTGCAGCAAGGCGCCCAGCGACAAATAGGCAATAATCAGGAGGGAGCCAGCGGCGACCATCAATGGCAGGTCTCCCCTGAAGGGGATTTGCAGCACGCCCTCCAGGAATAGCGGCTCAACCAGCATGATCAGGAAGAAGATGCCGAACAGCGGCGCGAGCTTGCCGGCCAACGCGACGACCGGATCGCCACCGGCACTTTCGAGCCAGGCCCGTGCGTCGCGACGACGGAATTCGGAGCCGACGGAATAGCCCGCGGCGAGCGTGATCACCACATGGATGATCGTCGGCAGCAGCGCACGGAGCAGGAATTGCGCATAGTTCTTTTGCGGGTTGACAAGCGCGATGGTCTCCGCGGCGAGTGTTCCCATGGAAGCCGGTGCGGGGGCGGCGCGGCTGGCGGGGGCGGCGACGGCCGCCGCGGCGGAAAGCGCGTCGTTCAGGCCCGAGGACGCAATGCCGGCCGCCGTCAGGAATTGCTGGTTATAGAACCCGACGAGCTGCGGCCGGCGCTGGGCCTTCAGGTCGCGCTCGAAATCCGGCGGGATATGGATTGCCGAAATCGCCTTTCCGGACCGTATGTCCCGCACGGCCGTGGACAGCGTACCGGAGCGGTCGACGATTTTCAGGCTCGGCGACGCCGCGACATATTCCACCAGGGCGCGCGAAGCGTCCGATTTGTCCTCGTCGACGACCGTCACGCCCAGCCCCCGTATCACCGGACGGCTGAAGACGGTTGTGAGGACTACGAACGCGAAGAGAGGCACGCCGAAGATCAAAAGCAGCGCCACGCGATCGCGAAGCAGCCAGCGGCACTCGCGCCGTGCGACCAGCAGAAATCCGGGCTTTAACGCCGCCTTCATTGCCGTGATCGCCAGTCGAGATAAGCACTCATTCCAGGTCGCAGTTCGGGCACCGGCTGGATCGGGTAGGCGCGAATCGAAAACGTCCGCAAGTCGAAATCGCCGGAAGCACGCGTGGCCCGCCAACTCGCATATTCGCCCTTGGTCGCAACAAGCTTGACCTCGACCGTGACACGGCGGTCAGCGAGAGCTGGAATACGGACATCAAATCGATCGCCGACCTTCAAACCCTTGACGAGGTCCTCGCGAAGATCGAAGTGGATCCAGACATCGGCCAAGTCGATCAAGGTGACGAGCGGCACACCCGGCGATACATATTCGCCCGGCTCCACATTGCGCTGATAGATCTGCGAGGCGACGGGGGCATAGACGACGAGTTGATCGATGATCGATTGAACGCTTTGGATATCGGCATTTGCCTTTTCGACGCTGGTCCTGGCAATAGCCCGCTCCTCTTTTGTGTAACCATTGACGGCCTGGTCGTAGGCTGATTTGGCCTGATCGACTGCGCGTTCACTTTCGTGCAGCGCATCGGTCACCTGGTCGAGGCGGGCTTGCGGCGCGTTGCCTTGCTCGGTCAGTGTATGAGTGCGGTCAAAGGTCTTCTGCGCAAGCACTAGCGCTGCCTGCGCGCGCTCCATTTGCGCTTTCCGTGCAGCAATGGCTTCCGCTCGTGTTCCGGCAAGTACGTTGGCAAGCTGGGCCTCGGCAACAGCCTTTGCCGCACTCATTTGCTCGTGTTTGGCCAGGGTTTCGGGATTATCGATCCGTACGAGCACCGCGCCTGCGGCAACATTCTGGCCACGTTCGACAGGGATTTCCTTGACCCGTCCGTCCACACGCGCGGCTAAATCGAGGCGTGTTGCATCGACCTCACCCTGTACAAGAAGTGGTTCCGGTCGCAAGAGATAGAAGACAGATAACGCAACAACGACAGCTGCAACGATACCGACAATAATGGAAGGAGCACGGGTCGCCGTGCGCGTGTCCTGTCTGTCACTTGGTGCGTCGGACGTATTTTGAACATCCTCACCAGAGGTCGGTATGTCCATGCCTGACTCCACTTGGTTCATGACCGTCTTGGTTGTTAGGCCTCGCCGGACCTCCATGCGCCGTGTCTGACTTGGTGGCACCGTGACTTAGCCAGCGCGGAATTTCGCCGCTTGTCTGGACGCGCTCCGATTTGCTGGTTCGTGCCCTCAATTCTGTTGCGACCAGCGCAACGACATAGAGCCTGCAGCGGCAGGCAAGCTGTTGCATGCTCCACCAAGATGGAGACGCTATAGCGTCTAAGCTAGAACAGCGGCAACGCGCGCCGTACCACAGCGATGAAGAAGCACAACCATTCCAGCGACGATCGTCTCATTCAATATCGTGGCAAGTATTCGCGGGACAGTCGCGGTCAAGCCCTTACCAAGTTCGCGCCAGATCGCCATGCAGGTGCCACATGTCTGAAGCCGTCAAGATACACACTCGAAGCGCTGGCGACAATGCCGTCGTTCCCCGTCTCTTTGTGCTTGAGCTGACCGCCGGTCGCATCCACTCCATGAATACGGACGGCTCTGACGGCAAGACCATCGTAACGGACTGCCACATGCCGGACGACGTCGTCGTCGATGTTGATGCCGGTCATATCTACTGGACCGACATGGGCATCCCAGACAATGCCGGGCTCGGCCGCATCTTCCGTGCCAATGGCGTCCGCACCAAACCTCGGATTATCCAGAGGACTTATCACTGCGCCTCGGCTACCCTACGGGGCCGTGCAGCGAGGGCCGCTAGCCTTAACGCATCTGACCTTGGTCTCGGATCGCACCGAGATGCTCGTTGATGCGGAACACGATCAGGATGAGCTCCGCGGCGATGCGCGAGAACACCACGCCGACGACCACTCCGGCGATTGAGGACAACAGCAGGATGAACCCTCCAAACGGGCTGATAGCCATAGCGGCGAGCGCTGAAAAGATGCCCGAGATGCCGAACAGCACGATCAGTCCGATCACCAGCCAATAGAAGGTCTTGATGATCGTTGGCGTTATGAACCGATCCCATTGGAAAAGGTCATGAAAATCAAACATCAGAGCCTCCTATGTCGCGGCCTTCCACCGGCCCAAAAGAACCACCCGGTCTTGTATCGGTGCTACACGGACTGATGAAGCGGTCCCACTGAAACAGATCCTGAAAATCGAACATCGGTGGTTCTCCCGGTGAATCGAATATGAGCAGCGTCTAACCTGGCACAGGGCTAGCGCCGAATGTTGCTGCGGGCAAGTCAGGGACGAGCCATGCGAGTGGGCGGGTTGAGATTGCCGCAAATAACGGCCACAATCGGGCTTCCCCCAAGCCATCCAGATCTTCAAGCCAGATCTTCAATCCGAATCTTCAAACCATGACAATGTTGACCTTCGAAGATTTCAAGCCCGGCCATTTCGGTACGTTCGGACCGCGCCACGTCACGCGCGAGGAGATCTTGGCGTTTGCCCTGGAATTCGACCCGCAGCCGATGCATCTCGACGAGGTGGCGGCCAAGGCCTCGATGTTGCAGGGCCTGTCAGGCTCGGGCTGGCACCTTTGCTCGATTCTGATGCGGATGATGTTCGACGGTTTCATTGGCCGAACCGCCTCGATGGGCTCGCCCGGCGTCAACGAAGTGCGCTGGCTCGCGCCGCTGCGGCCGGGTGACGATCTGACGGTCGACATCGAGGTGGCAGAGGCGAGGGTTTCGAAAAGCCGCCCCGAGACCGGCATCGTGACGTTCAAGGGCGTGGTCCGCAATGCGGCCGGCGTCGTGCTGTGCGAGATGGTGTCGCCGATCATCGTGCGTCGGCGCGCCGACGCTGCGGCGTAGGGAAGTCCAATGCATTTCTTTGAGGACATTGAGATCGGCGTGCGGCGTGAAGTGGGTTCGTTCACTTTCACCGCCGAGTCGATCAAGAAGTTCGCCGCGCAATTCGATCCGCAGGCCTTTCACCTCGACGAGGAGGCGGGACGCAAATCCCTGTTCGGCGGCCTGGCCGCATCGGGATGGCATGTCGGTTCGGTGTGCATGAAACTGCTGGTGGCCGAAGGCCAGCGCCAGATGAAAGAGGCCGCCGCGCGCGGCGAGGAGATTGCGGTCTGGGGACCATCGCCCGGCTTTCGCGAACTGCGCTGGATCAGGCCGGTATTGGCCGGCGATACCGTCAGTTTCGCCAGCGTGGTCGAATCGAAGCGGCCGTCGGAGAAGCGTCCCCAATGGGGCATCCTGCAGAGCCGCAACAGCGGCACCAATCAGCGCGGCGAACCGGTGTTCTCGTTTCTGGCGACCGCCTTCGTGCCGCGCCGAAACGCCGGTTGAGGGATCGGCGCATTCTCACCCATCGTCCCCACGCTCGTCCCGGCAGGGCGGGAGCGGGCGTATGATTAACGTTACCAACAACTTCGCCCCTCTTCGCAACCGATGAATCGAGGGAACAAATCTTTTGCTAACGCATTTTGAACTTTATCCCTGCCAAAGTGACTCAGGGGAAAGTAGCAGGGGACGACCATGGTGGATCGCAGCGGCCTGAAACTTGTCGGCTTTATTTTCGCAACCATTACACTGGCTGTGATGCTCACCACCGCGATGCTGGTGGAAAGCTATGCCGACGGTGGCTACGTCCCCGAGGGCACGTTGATCGCCAGCCGGTAAATTGAGCGTTTGCTAACCATAGGTACGAAATCGCGCGTGAATTAGCTAACTCAAACGGCTCTCGCGCAAACTCAGTTGCTCCAGATCAGCGCCATCACCACGACGGCGGCGGTCAGCAATCCGACAAAACGGATCACGAGGGTGCCCACGCCGTGGGCCGACTGCCGCGACGCAATCGGGTTCGTGCTGTCCGGCTGAACGCTTTGCTGATGCATGAGTGCCCCCTCAGAAGTTGGTTGCCGCCACGTGACGGCATCCGTCCTTGGTCGCGAGGCTGCTTATAAAGTTGAAATCAGGCACAGCCAAACGAAACCGCCGCCTTCCGATTCGGAAAGCGGCGGGTGTCAGATTTTTGCAACGGTTGCTGTCAGCTGTTGCGAAGTCCGTCGGCTGCGAGTTTCCATTGCGTGACGTTGTCGGCAATCATGCGCGTTGATTTCATCGCGGCCTGGCTGAGCTGCGCATAGCCCGATATCTCGCGCTGAACGCGCTGGCCTTCGGCATGCAGCAGGTCGCGCAGGCTTTCGAGTTCCGAAATCAGCTTCTCGATTTCCGCCAGCGAGGTTCCGGCGACGCGTTGGATCAACGAGTTGACGTTGTTGACGGTGGCATCGGCGGTGGCATCCACCGGCACCGTTTCAGTGCTCGTTACGGCCGGGCGGCGCAGATAGGCGATGTCGTTACGTACGAAGTCGCGGATCCCCGCCTCGACTTCGGAGACGGCAGCCAGGTTGCCGTCGACTTCCTCGGTTGATTCAATTTGTTCCGAACGAATGGTAGCGTTCATCGGCTATTCCTCTGTTTCGCATGAAGCGAGCGCGGACGTCCCCCGCACGACGACGAAGTGGTACGGTCCTATCAGGGCTGCCGATTTTGACCGCATCTAGGCCAATATGCGGCAATGCTCGATCATTATGAGGGTGGGATAAACAGCGCGTGCTACCAGCTGCGCTTGAATCCCGCGCTGAGGCTCTTGTTCGCGGCGCCGGACGGCGTCTCGCCGATCGAGCCCGAAATGGTGACGCCGTCGAACAGTTTTTGCTCGGCGCCGATCTTGCGCAGCCATTTGTCGTCGGATGTCGACAGGGTCTGGCCGGCCGTGAAGCTGGTGCCGGTATCGGCGATGCTCAACTTGGCCGACTGGTCGGTTTCGTAGCTGCGCGCCGGATGGCTGACGATGCCGGGAACGGGGACGAGGCCCTGCTGGACCAGATTGTAGCCGTTCTGCAGCGTCAGCGAATATTGCTCGTTGAGCGGCACCGATTTGCTCAAGGAGGTGCCGAGCTTGCTCTGCTCCTGCCCGGGATCGACGCGGGCTTCCACCGCCGTCTTGTCCCAGATCGAGGCGACGCCGGGCGCGGTGATCGCCGCCCATGCGGTGCCGGACGATTGCGGCTGGTTGCCGCCATTGGCGAGCAGTTCGGAGGCCGTCAGCGTGCCTTGGCGAGCGACCGTCATGTCGGCCCCGATCCGTGTGTCCAGGAACGGCGAGACCGATTGCTTGACCGAGACGCCGGATGCGCCGTTCGCCTTCTGGCTGGAAGACCAGGATGTGTCGGAATTCGCAGCCGCCCTCGACGCGGGGCGTCCGTTCGGTGCAGGGGCGGACAGGGTGGAGGCATCGACATTGAGCTGGCTCCAGTCCAGCTTGCTGACGTCGATGCCTTTCATGATGTCGTCTTGCATGATGTCGGCGTCGTTGACGTCGGGCGTCGCGGCTTCCGCCGCCGGCGCCTCCGCGTCGTCGTCTTCAGCAGGCGGCGTCTGCGCCGCTGCCGCCAGCATCGCGGCCAGGCTGAAGCCGGCCACCAGCATCGGCAGCCTTGCCCGGCCATATCTACTCTTGGAAATCATAGCCCGCCCGCATTCCAGAACCGTCCGACAATGCGTCCGCTCTGGTGCAAAATTATGGCGAGGGCGCCTAAACGCCCTCGCACGCTTCGTCATCGCGGTCCACGTCGTCATCTTGGGGCTGGTGAAGACGGACGCGGGAAGAGCCCGGGCATGACGAAGCAGGACCGTTAAATCGCCATTCGCGGCAGGTGAATGGGATGGCCCATGGTCTGCTCGACCAGATCGAAAGTATCGACCAGCACGCGGAAATTGGTCAGCCGGCCGCCTTTGAACTGTGCGAAATGCGCGACGCGCAGGCTGATCGGCTTGTTGGAGTCCAGCGCGGTGAGCGAATAGCGCATCATCGAGGACGCCGAATCCACCCCCAGCATGATCGACTCGCGGTCGAAGCGGTGGACGCGGACATTCTCGGCGATCTGCCGGATCACTTCGATCACGGCCGCCTTGCCCTTCCGCGATCCGAAAAACGGAAACATGTCGATGGGGCCATAGATCGCCCAATCGACTTCATCGTCGAGCAGGGCTTCGAGGTCTTCGGGTTGGCGTTCGTTGATCGCGCGATGCAATGCGCGAGAAAAACGCCAGAGGCAATGCTCTGTCATTTGGTTTGGTCCTTGAAACGGAAATTTTAAACGGCAACGGCCCTGAGGGCGTCAGCATCGACGCCGTGCCTGGTTGCAGCACTCAAATATTTGAAGCTTCAAATAAAGATTTTTGAGCCGAAATGCAATTGTCATTTTTGCATTGCACAAATGTAATGGTTTTCAGCCCCTTACCGGTCGCTCCGGCGCACCCGTTCCCTTGATGGCGATCTCGGCGTCGCGAATTGCGATCAAGGCGAACGCGAAACAGAGTGACCGCCGATACCGCCGGTTTATTTCGTGACTGCTGCAGGGCAAATCTGTGATCGCGTCCTTGCTCTGCGCTCCTATGGTGCGCATCGCTTTGTGCCAAGGGCGGCCGGTAGAAGCCGGTTTGCATGCATTGTCAGGCAAACTAGGAAACCGGTTCGCTTTGGCGAATGCGAACAATTGGATTTGGGGAGAAAACAATGAATCGCATCACCTGTCTCGCCGCCGCCGGCCTGTTGCTGTCGTTGCCGGCCTGCAACTCGCCTCGGCCCACACGCCGCAGCAGCCGCCGCATCAGTCCTTCAACGAGGGCGACCTCAAGCTGGAGAGCGGCGAGGCGATCAAGGATTTTTCGATCTCCTATGTCACCCACGGCACGCTCAATGCGAAGAAATCCAACGCCATCCTGATGGTGACGGCGATCTCGGGCAATCACCACCGGCTCGATTTCATGATCGGCCCCGGCAAGGCGCTCGACCCCGATAAATATTTCATCATCTGCACCGACGCGATTGCGAACGGCTTCACGACGTCGCCGAGCAACTCCAAGGCGCAGCCGCGCATGGCTTTTCCGAAATTCGCCATCCGCGACATGGTGGAATTGCAATACCGGTTGCTGAAGGAGAAACTCGGCATCGACCACGTCGTGGCCGTGGTCGGTCCGTCGATGGGCGGCATGCAGGTGCTGCAATGGGGCGTCAGTCATCCCGATTTCATGGATGCACTGGTGGCGATGGTGCCGCTGTCGAAGACACCGGCCTGGAGCGTCGGCGTCATGGAAGCCTCGCGCAAGGCGATCATGACCGATCCGGCCTGGAAGGACGGCAATTACGAGGCGCCGCCGGAGAAGGGGATCCGGCTGTGGCGCGACATTCTCACGCTGCTCGCGGCCCGCACGCCGGACATGTACGCCGCGCAGTTCAAGAACGGCCTCGATGTGCTGCCCTGGATGGAGCAGCAGGAGACCGCGGCGCTGAAGGCATTCGACGCCAATGACTGGATCTATCAGACTTGGGCCTATGACCGGCACGACGTCGGCACCACGCAAGGTTTTGGCGGCGACACGGCGAAAGCGCTGGCCTCGATCAAGGCCAAAACGCTGATCCTGACCGGCACCAAGGATCTGCTCAATCCGGAATTCGAGCCGATCGAAGCCGGCAAGAACATTCCTGATGTGAAGATGATGACGATCAGCCCCGGCACCGTGACCGGCCACGCCGCCGCCGGCGGCGCGATCCCGGCGGATGTGGAGTTTCTCAACCGCGAAACCGGGGCGTTTCTCGATGGGGTGACGACGGCGGGAAGAAGATGAATTAGCGTCCCGCAACGTAACGCGCGCGCTGTCGCCAAGCCCACGGTCGTCATCACCCGCGCATGCGGGTGATCCAGTACGCTGCGGCTTTTCGATTCCATCGCTGGCGTCTCTGGAATACTGGATCGCCCGGTCGAGCCGGGCGATGACGAGTGTTGCGGCGGGAGCATGGAACTTCGCGGCGCACGGACCGTTGAGGATGCAAATTCTTCACGGAGTCCCCGCGTCATGAAAACCGCAGCCGCCATTTTCGCCGTCGCCGCTTTGGCGCTCATCTCGACTTCTCCCGCCGACGCCAAAGGTTGCCTGAAAGGCGCCGTCGTCGGCGGTGTCGCCGGTCATTATGCCGGGCACCATGGCGTGGTCGGCGCCATCGCCGGCTGCGCCTATGGCCGCCACCGCGCCAACGAACAGGACAAGCCGCGGCAGACGCAAGGCGGCCAAGCGCCGGCCGGCCAAGAGAAGCTGTAAGAAAAAAGATAACTGTAAGGTTATCTCCGCGTCATTGCGACGACGGGCATGGTTCTCCCGGGAACGAGTCCACTGCCATCAGCGTTATCTTTCTCCGTGAACAGCGGAGACATGAATGACGAAACCGCTGACCAAAACCATCCAGCCCGTTCCCCAGGACAATCAGAGCCACAAGGGCCCCGGCAGCGCACCTGATGTTCCGCTCGACACCACCAAGGGTCATCGCGACGACGAGAAACACAACATCCGCGAACAGGGCGATCACGGCAATCTGACGCAGAACACCAGCAACAAGCGTTCGGGCTGAGCCGCCATTTTCTGATTCAATTGTCAAACAGCCAGCTGGTAGGGTGGGCGAAGGCGATACTTCGCCGTGCGCTGACGCATGGCGTATCGCACCAGTCAATCGCCGAATGGCGGGCCACGCTGCGCTAACCCATCCTACAAAAAGATACGACCTCGCATTCTCGCGGCGCGATGCGCCCGAGCTTTGCATGATCTTGTCCCTCGTAGAAAGCAGAGGGAGCAGGGAAAGCCGGGTGCCCGTTGCACCCGCAGCCCCTGTGCATTGGTAGATGGCACAGGGTAGTCACCACGAGTACGCCGGAAATCACCCGGCTTTCCCCGCGCCATGGTTTTAACGGTTTCCTTCGCGCTCTCCTTGGTGACGAATTCCTTTTGCCACCATCGCCGGCGGATATGGCTTGTTTAAACCCGGTTGGGCCAACGCGCCTCCGCAGGCTTGGCATCAGCAACGGATGCCAGGACCACACGACTTCGCCGTCCGCAGCACCTTGCGCCAAAAATTTCCAGCGGGCCATGTGCCGGTCCCGCCGAAATTTTGGCGAAGGCGAAAAGCGCCGTTCGTCCGCGCGCCGGTGTTCGCTCACGGAAAACCGCCCTGCGAACACATCTCGCGCGCCCGACGCTGCCGCGTCCATCGCATCCCATCCCGCGTTTCCTGACGATCATGACACGCCCCTCTTGCCGGGGTGGGACGGGGCGAGCTTGTAGAGATGATTTGCCCGACGACGAAAGGGAAATATTTTTCGTGCGAGGGATGGACAGGGATTTGCCTGACGGGCTGTGATTTGCCTGTCGGGCGGTCTGAGCCCTCATGGTGAGGAGGCGCGCAGCGCCGTCTCGAACCATGAGTCCCCGACGTCGCCTGTGCTCCATCCTTCGAGACGCTCGCTGATCGCGTGCTCCTCAGGATGAGGTCATCGGTCACGGGTCTTGCCAAGAACTCCCGGCCAAGCAAATATCGAAACCAATCGGCAACCCGTGTCGGGTAATGCCGTTGTTCGGACGCTCAAGATCCGACAGCAGGAGGAAACAAGATGCTTTCATCGGTTCGCTGGCGCGCCGTTGCGACCGCCGCGGCGCTTTTCGTTGCCGCTCCCGTTGCCTTTGCCGAAGGCCCGACCGTCGCCAAACCTGAGGACGCCGGCTTTACGAGCGCGGGCGCTTGCCCGGATCGACGCCTATATCAAGAACGAGATTGCCGGAAACAAGATTCCGGGCGCGATCATGATGATCCAGCGCAATGGGAAGACGGCCTATTTCAACAGTTTCGGCGTTCGCGATCCCGGCACCAAGGAGCCGATGACGCCAGACACGATCTTTCGTATCTACTCGATGTCGAAGCCGATCACGACCGTGGCCGCCATGATGCTGGTCGAGGAAGGCAAGCTGCAACTCGACGATCCCCTGTCAAAATACATCCCGGCTTTCGCTAACGTCAAAGTAGGCGTCGAGAAGAAGGGCGAGGACGGGGTAATGGGACTGGAGTTGGTCCCGGCAAAACGCCCGATCTCCATCCAGGACTTGATGCGCCACACGTCGGGTTTGACTTATGGCTTCTTCGGCGAGGGTATGGTCAAGAAGGCCTATGTGGATGCCGATCTGAATGCGGGAGACGCCGACAATGCCGAGTTCGCCGAACGCATAGCCAAGCTGCCGCTCGCCTATCAGCCCGGCACGACCTGGGACTACAGCCAATCGACCGACATCCTGGGGCGGGTGATCGAGGTGGTTTCCGGAAAATCTCTCTATCAGTTTGAGAAAGAGCGGCTGCTGGAGCCGCTCGGCATGAAGGACACGGCCTTTTACGTGACCGACCCGGCCAAGAAATCTCTGGTGGCCGAACCGTTCCCGAATGACAGGACGATCGGCAACAACTCGGTGATGGGCGATCCGCGCATCACGCGGCGATGGGAATCCGGCGGTGGCGGCATGGTCTCGACCATCGGCGATTACGCGCGGTTCGCGCAGATGATGCTGAACGGTGGCACGTTGGACGGGCGGCGATATCTAAGCCCGAAGACGGTAGCTTACATGGGCTCAAACCACATCGCGCCGGGCTCGGGCGTGACGCCGGGACCCTACTATTTGCCCGGACCCGGTTTCGGCTTTGGGCTGGGCTTCGCGGTCCGAACGGAAGCCGGCGTCAGCGCGGCGGAAGGCTCGGTCGGAGAAATGAATTGGTCCGGGGCCGGCGGGACGAGCTTCTGGCTCGACCCCAAGGAAAACATGTTCGTGGTTTTCATGGCGCAGACAGTGTCGCAGCGCGGGCGCATCCGGGTGGCTCTGAAGAATGTCGTGTATGGAGCGTTCGAGAAATAGGGAGGCTTGAGAAGCGGTAGGGTTCATCTGTACGCGAAGCCGCAGAGCGGGCCGGTCGTTGTCAATGACGATGGGTTTTGCAAAGTGCTCAATCCATCCTACCTGCTGGACAGCGATTTGCCCGACAGGCGTGACTGGCCCGTCGGGCGGAAGCAAGCGGGTCATTCCGCTCCCTCCCGCGTCATTCCGGGGCGCGCGAAGCGCGAACCCGGAATCCATAACCACGATAATGAGTATGGATTCCGGGCCTGCGCCAGGCGCATCCCGGAATGACAAGGTTACTTTGCGTCAACCGAAGCCAGAAATTCTTCAGCCTCCGCGTGCGTCGGAAAGCGGCCAATTTCGTGATAGTCAGGGTCATGCTCCGCCGAGTTCTGGTGAGCGAAGCGCAACGAACTCGCCGCCGTCCTGCTCGATGAGTTCCGTCAAATCCTCGCTGTTGTACGGCGTCATGTCCCGCGCGCCGCAACGTGGGCATTCGTCGTCGCACATGCATGACCATTCGTCGGTCCATCGACGCCTGCACTGATCGCATTTGTAGAAATTAAGAAACCACGCCATGGCGAGCCATCCTATGATCGCAAGCGATATTGGCCCCGAGAAACGAACTCAATAAACCCGCGGTCACGCAGATACTGGAGTTGCTGGCGTATCTTCGGCTTGACGTTTTGGTTGCCGGGATAGAGGTCACCCAGGTGCCGCTCGAAAGCGTAGACCTCGTCAAGCGTAAAGTCACGCTTCCCAAGCGACTCCACGCATTTCATGACATCGAGCAACCAGCCGCGCGTCTCGGGCGATTCGTTTCTCAGGAAAAGCGTCTTCTGCCATTCAGCGAGGACGCGTTCCTTCTCCCGAACAAGGCCGTTCTGCACGATATGAATCTTGCCGGACTCCGGGACGCGGCTGAGCAGGATGTTCGAACCGATCCAGCCCGCGCGCCGCGCCGTCGCTGCCAATGGTTTTCGCTCCTCGATGATCTCGCGGACGAAAAAGTGCTTCGGCACGATGAACAGATTGACGACTGCAAGCGACTTGAGGTCGTAGTTCATAAGGAGCAGGTTCGGATTGTTACTGGCAGCCAGACGCTCGCACTTGGTCTTGAATGCGCCGTCGACAACTCTGGTTCCGAATTTTCCCTTCTGGCTTTTGAGTTCGAATTCCTCGCTGCAGGAGGTACAAAAGAAATCGGCAAGCGGACTGTTGTTTGGGAAAGATGAAATCTTCGCATTGCCGCAGTGAGGGCAATAAGCCCATGCGCTGACCCAGGCTTCCGTCCATGCGCGAGCATTTTGCGAGCCGCTGGTATAAGCGGATTGCGAATTTTCGAATCCGAGTTTCATAGGTAGTCGTATGAGTGCGAGAATCTCTAAGACATACATTGCGTGAACTGATGGAGTTTCACTCGTTTCGAAAGGCAAGGGCAATTGGGCGAAGCTAAATTGAAAGAATAAGTACCACAAGGAAGTATATTGACGAATTCCCTCATTGCGCCTTGTGCGGCGGCGATCGACCGAGCGCGACGCGGGAGCATATGCCTCCAAAGGCCCTGTTCGATCGATCGCATCGTCCGGATAAGCTAGGTGATGCCAGCTTGCAACGAGTGCAATGGCGGAACGAAGCAAGGCCGATCTGCACGGCGGCGATGGTAAGTCGATTGGAATTACGGATAAGCCCGGAACACGGGAGCAAACGGACTCATGAGTCGCTTGGCCAACCAAGATAAGAATACAGGACGCCTGAACTGATTGCTGAATGGACAAGGCGGGATGGCTTCGATCGGATAAGATGTATGAATGCGAGCGATTTGCGGCGCTACGGCGTATATGTTCCCGATGACGCAGGCTTGGATAACCATCGGACCTGAATACAATTAGGCAATTGAAATATTTTTGCTCACAAGGCGACCCTTTGTCTCTATTTCGAGCATTTCAAGAGGCGTGCGTCAGAATTCTGGACGAATCTCCGCACATTGGCAGAACCAAAGAAGACTTCGCGAAGCGATGGCATTCCACCTGAGTTTTTAGGAAATCTTTCCAAGATACGCCACATTAACGAAAGGCAAGTGGAATCTGCGGAAACTGTTTGAATACCGTTATGATTTGAACGATGAGCGATGGATTATTGGGATGTTTTGCGCAACTCCGTACCGGTCTGGTTTGTGGCTGGCTTCGCTGCGCATGATGCGGAGGTCGTGAGAGATCAGTCAGAAGATTTTTGGATAAGGCCGAACGAACTTCTTAAAGACCCCAAACATTTTTCCAAGAAAAACTGAGACCAGCAATCCGGTGTCGCGGGTAATCGTTCCTACCTCTTCTTCCACCCACCCCGATGCCCCGGCGCCCCGCCACTCGATCGCGGCGCAGGGCCGAACTCCGGCCCCGACTGGCGCGAGTCGGTGGGCTGGAAGATTTTGCTGCCGCTGCTGAGTTCTGGCTTGCGCGGCTTGGCGCCGTCCGGGCGATAGGGCAGGGATTCCGGGCCGTGCATTTCGTCGAGATGGGGTTTGTGGACTTTTGTGGCACGACGCCGCCGGTGGCGACGCTCACCCGACCCTCTCCCCGTGACAGAACGGGGCGAGGGGGAAGACGCCGCCGCGCTTCTTCATCGCGCTCGCCGGCAGGTTGGCCGCTTCGCCGTATTTCTTCATTCCCGCATAAGCGCCGGCCTTGTTCTGCACCGCGCGCTGTTTCGCGGTGGGATCGTCCACCACCGCCAACTCCGTCGCGCGCAGGCGTTTGACTTCATCGCGCAGTCTCGCGGCTTCCTCGAAATTCAGATCGGCGGCGGCTTCGCGCATTCTTGTTTCGAGGTCGGCCAGCACGGTCTCGAAATTGTGGCCGATTGTGATGACGTCGTCCGCCATGCCGCCGTCGCCGATTTCCACCAGCACATGGTCGCGCTCGTAGACGCTGTTCATGATGTCGCCGATGGACTTTTTGATGCTCTCCGGCGTGATGCCGTTGCGCGGTGTTGTATTCGACCTGCTTTTCGCGGCGGCGGTCGGTCTCGGCGATGGCGCGCTCCATCGAGCCCGTCATCTGGTCGGCGTAGAGGATCACCTTGCCGTCGACATTGCGCGCGGCGCGGCCGATGGTCTGGATCAGCGAGGTCTCGCTGCGCAGAAAACCTTCCTTGTCGGCGTCGAGGATCGCAACCAGCGCGCATTCGGGAATGTCGAGGCCCTCGCGCAGCAGATTGATGCCGACCAGCGCGTCGAACGCGCCGAGCCGCAAGTCGCGGATGATCTCGATGCGCTCGATGGTGTCGATATCGCTGTGCATGTAGCGCACGCGAATGCCCTGCTCGTGCAGATATTCGGTGAGGTCCTCCGCCATCCGTTTGGTCAGCACGGTCACGAGCGAGCGATAGCCGGCCGCCGCGGTGGCGCGGACCTCGCCGACGAGATCGTCCACTTGGGTGCGCGCGGGGCGAATGTTGACGGGAGGATCGATCGAGTCCGGTGGGGCGGATCACCTGCTCGACGAACACGCCGCCCATTTCGTTCAGCTCCCAGCCGCTCGGCGTCGCCGACACCGCGACCGATTGCGGGCGCATCATGTCCCATTCCTCGAAGCGCAGCGGGCGGTTGTCCATGCAGGAGGGCAGGCGGAAGCCATATTCGGCCAAGGTCGCCTTGCGGCGGAAGTCGCCGCGGAACATGCCGCCGATCTGCGGCACCGTGACGTGGCTTTCGTCGGCGAAGACAAGCGCGTTGTCGGGGACATATTCGAACAGCGTCGGCGGCGGCTCGCCGGGGCGGCGGCCGGTGAGGTAGCGCGAATAGTTTTCGATGCCGGCGCAGCTGCCGGTCGCTTCCATCATTTCGAGATCGAACGTGGTGCGCTGCTCCAGCCGCTGCGCTTCCAAAAGGCGGCCGTGGTTGTGGAGTTCGTCCAGCCGCAGCTTCAACTCGCTCTTGATCGACTTGATCGCCTGCACCAGCGTCGGCCGCGGCGTCACATAGTGCGAATTGGCGTAGATCTTGATGAATTCGAGATCGTCCTGCTTGTGGCCGGTGAGCGGATCGAACTCCTCGATATTTTCCACGGTGTCGCCGAACAAATTCACGCGCCAGGCGCGGTCTTCATAATGCGCCGGGAAGATGTCGATGACGTCGCCGCGAACGCGAAAGGTGCCGCGGGTGAAATCGGCCTGGGTGCGCTTGTATTGCAGCGCCACGAGGTCGGCGATCAATTGCCGCTGGTCGATGCGCTCGCCCTTCTTCAGCGCAAAGGTCATCGCGGTATAGGTTTCGACCGAGCCGATACCGTAGATGCACGACACGGAGGCCACGATGATGACGTCGTCGCGCTCCAGCAGCGCGCGCGTCGCCGAGTGGCGCATGCGGTCGATCTGCTCGTTGATCGAGGAATCCTTCTCGATATAGGTGTCGGTCCGCGGCACATAGGCCTCGGGCTGGTAGTAGTCGTAATAGCTGACGAAATATTCCACGGCGTTGTCGGGGAAGAAGCTCTTGAACTCGCCATAGAGCTGCGCCGCCAGCGTCTTGTTCGGCGCCAGAATGATCGCCGGGCGTTGCGTCGCCTCGATCACCTTGGCCATGGTGTAGGTCTTGCCGCTGCCGGTGACGCCGAGCAGCACCTGCGTGCGGTCGTTGCGGCTGATGCCCTCGACCAGTTCGGCGATCGCGGTCGGCTGGTCGCCCTTCGGCTCGTATTCGGATTTGATCACGAAGCGCACGCCGCCTTCGGATTTTTCCGGGCGGGGCGGGCGATGCGGCGTCCAGATTTTCACCTGGCCGTCTTCGCCCTTGAATTCGGGGCGGCCGTCGCGGATCAGCGCTTCCAGCGCATCCGCGGTGGCGGCGACGCCGAGCGCCTCCATCTTGTTGCGCGGCGGCCGCGCCAGCGCGGCGTCGTCATCCTCCGCGGTCGGCAGCCCAAGCTGCCGCGCCAGTTCGGGATCGAGCGTCGGGATCGTCGCCGCCGTGCCGTAATTGGCTTGCGGGGCTTCCTCGAAACCTTGCGCGTCGCGTTTCGCGACGTCATCGCTGGTGCCGCGCGTCGATGCCCGCGCGCGATGGGCGGCGGCCTCGCCACCGGCGCGGCGATCCCAGGAATTGTCCGGCGGCGGCTGCAGGCCGGTGCCCGAGCCCATGCCGGCATCGCCGCGATTGATCGCGGGATTGAGCAACTCGGCCAGCGCCGGCCCGATCGGCTGAACCTCGGGCCTCGACGCCTTGGAAGTCGGTGCCTTGGAACTCGGTGCTTTGGATTTCGGGGTTTTGCCGGGCTTTTTGGGATTGTCTGGTTTCTTCGCCATGCGCCGGAATATGGGGCGAGTCCGGGGCTGAGAAAAGGGCAAATGGCCGTCGCGCGGGCGGATGCGGCGACCGTGCGCATGAATCAGCGATGCCGCGCGCCGCAATTATTGCCTGCGCGGCGTCATGTCAGCGGATGTCAGCAGGATGACGATTCGGAACCGGCCGCAGGCGCGGCTCTCACGCGCTGATGTCGCCGGAATCCTGGGGAATAGCGGCAGCCGGCGCGCCGTTGATGATGTCGAGATGAATCCCGCCGCATCGCGTGCATCGCAAGGTCCAGTATTCGGCGCCGGCCCGGCCGGGGATGACGCTCAGAACCGCCAGGGTTGCGTTGCATTGCGGGCAGTTGGACATCACCGGCCTGGATGCCGGTGCCGGCTCGGGTTCGCATCGCGGCATCGGCGCAGCCATTTTCCAGCCGGTTAGGACGGGATTGGGCGGTCCGCTGTCTGATAAATTGGCCGGTAGCGGTCGATCAGGGCTTTCGCATCCGCTATCGCCGCGTCCGGATCGGACCAGGCAATGCCGACTTCGAGCGTCGGAAACGACATGCCATCGATGACGACCGGCGCGTGATCGGCTCGTTGAATCCTGGCGTGCCATAGCCCACTCCCCGCCTCGAACGACTGAATTTCAAAGCCGCTATAGATCATGGCCTTGCTCCCGGGATCGCCCCGGCGGAGCAAAACATGACCCGGCGAAAGCAATTGTGAACGGCTTCACACGTCCCGGCTTTTTTCTGGCGGAGGTGGGGCGAAAATCAGCCGCGAGCGGCAATATGGTCGGCGAGCACGGCCGCATCGTCGCCGACGCCGGACAGGAAGGCGGATTTCCGGTTCGACAGCCAATGCAGGCCGAGGAAATACAGCCCCGGCTACGTCGCTGATGCCGTTGCGGTGGACCGGTTCGCCATTTGCATCCAGCACCGGGACATCGATCCAGCCGAAATCGAGACCGTAGCCGGTGGCCCAGATCACCGCGCTGACGTTCTCGGCGCCAAGGTCGAGGTGCTGCAGCGGCGCGGTGATGCAGGGCGGGTCCGAAAGCACCGCGCGAGCGGCGGGGTCTTCCGCAAGGTTCAGGGCGTGCCGTTCGACATGCGCGTCCAACATGTCGAGGAATGTCAGATAGCTGGCATCCCCGTTCGCCAGATCTCCGGCGAGTCCCGGCGCGATTTCAATGACGCCATCGCGCGCCGCCTTGACGCGTCCGAGCAGCGTGATGCCGTCGGCGGCGAAGCGGCGGAAATCGATGGTGTGGCCGCCATAGGCGCCGGTGATGACCGGATTTGTCTGGACCGGCCCTCGGTTTTCCGTCGTCGTCTGAAATAGACCCAGCGCGCCGAACCACCACATCAGATCGTGGCCGCGATAGCGGCGCGGCAGGCGCCTGTGCCGGCCGACCGAGAGAAAGATGCGGCGGCCGGCGCGATGCAGCTCTTCGGCGATTTGCGCGCCCGAAGAGCCGGCGCCGACCACCAGCACCGCGCCCGGCGGCAGCTGTGCCGGGATTTTGGTATCGGCTGGCGTGAACCTGAAAGATATCCTCGGTCGCGCAGCAAATCCGGCATCAGCGGGCGCTGATAGGGGCCGGTGGCGACGACGACATTTTTCGCCTCGATCGTTCCCTCGGAGGTCTCGGCGATGAAGGCGGATCCACTGTTGCGGCGATGCAGCCGCCTGGCTTCAACGCCGCAGCGAATCGGCGGCGCGACAAAGGCGGCATAGGCGTCGATGAAATCGACGATCTCGGCGGCGGAAGCGAACGCGTCCGGCTCGGTCTGCGGAAAGGCAAACTCCGGAAGCTCGATCGACCAGTTCGGAAACTGGAATTTCAACCCGTCCCAGCGTTCGCTGCGCCAGCGCTCGGCGATCCGGTGCCGCTCGAGCACCAGATGATTGAGCCCGCGCTGCTTGAGCCGGTAACTCATCGCGAGGCCGGCCTGGCCGCCGCCGATGACCAGCGTTTCGATCCGTTCAACCGGCATGGCGCTGGCCTTTGCGGCGCGCGGCAGGTTCGGCCACCGAGCGGATGATCCAGCGCCGGAAGGCGGCAAAATCGCGTTGCTCGGTGCGGAAGCCGCGATAGACCAGGTACCAGCGCATGCCCTTGGGCACGCTCAGCGCGAACGGCGCGATCAGCCGCCCGGCGGCGAGGTCGTCGTCGATATAGGGGCGGATGCCCATGGCGACGCCGAGGCCATCGACGGCGGCCTGCAGCGCCTGGCCGTAAAAGCCGAACTCCGGTCCGCGCGCGGTGACGCGTGCGACGCCGGCGGCTTTCAGCCATGACGGCCAATCGTCCGGCGAATGCGCGACGCGCAACAAAGTGGGGCCCTTGAGATCGCCGGCGCGCTTGAGCTGGTTGGCGAGCCGCGGCGCGCAGACCGGCAGCAAATCGGCCGCGAACAGCGGTTCGGCGATCAGGCCGGGCCATTCGCCGTCGCCGAGCTTGATGCCGCAGCTCCAGTCGTCGCCGAACGGCGCCGCCGCGCCGCCGGTGGTGATCCGCACATCGATATCAGGTTCTTGCTTGCGGAAATCCGTCAGCCGCGGGATCAGCCAGCGCATCGCGAAGGTCGGCCCGACGCCGATGGTCAGTACGCGGACGCTGGAGGGCGCCGTCACCTGCGCGGTCAGGCTCGCCAGCGCATCGAAGATCGGCGTCAGCCCGCTCTGATAGGCGCGCCCGGCCGCGGTCACGACCAGCCGGTTGGCCTTGCGCTCGAACAGCGCGAGGCCAAGCCGCTCTTCGAGGAGATGCACCATCCGGCTGACCGCCGCGGCCGAGACGTTCAGCTCGGCGCCGGCCGCCGCAAAGCTGCCGCTGCGCGCCGCGGCCTCGAACGCCTTGATGCCGTTGAGAAAGAGCAGGCGACGCATTCCATACCCTCAGGAAAACTTATGCCAGACCAAGATAACTCAGTTTGCGTATCGCGTCCAAGCGCGGCAGATATGGCGAAGGAGATTCGAATGACGGGTTTGATGATTGCCGCGCTGGGCCTGCTGATGGTCGCGACAGCTTTTCTGTCGGGTCTGTTCGGCATGGCGGGCGGGCTGATCCTGATCGGCGTGCTGCTGGCGCTGATGCCGCTGCCGACGGCGATGGTGCTGCATGCGATCACGCAGATGGCGTCGAACGGCTGGCGCGCCTTGCTGTGGCGCGCCCATATCCGCTGGCGGCCGGTGTTCGTCTATCTGATCGGCTGCGCGCTGGCGCTCGCGGTCTGGTCGATCGCGCGCTATGTGCCGGACAAGCCGGTGGCGCTGCTGCTGCTCGGGATAACGCCGTTCATGGCGCGGCTGATGCCGAAGAACATCAAGCCTGATCCCGACAGCATCTGGCAGGGCAGCTTCTACGGCTCCATCTGCATGGGACTGATGCTGATGACCGGCGTTTCCGGACCGCTGATGGACACGTTTTTCCTCGGCGGCAATTTCGGCCGCCGCGAGGTGGTCGCCACCAAGGCGACCTGCCAGGTGGCGAGCCATTTCACCAAGCTGATCTATTTCGGCGGCATCATCGATCAGGCCGCCACGCTCGATCCGGTGCTCGCCGCGGTCGCCATCGCGGCCTCGATGCTCGGCACCACGCTGGCGCGGCGCATCCTCGAAGCCATGAGCGATCAGCAATTTCGCACCTGGGCGAACCGGCTGATCACGACCGTTGCCAGCTACTACATCCTCTATGCCGGCTGGCTGTTGTTCGCGCGCACGAGCGCGATGGCGCAATGATCGGAGCGGGGCCGATGACCGGGACAAACGAGGCAACCGATGCACTGGTGCTCGATCTCGTCGAATGGATCGCGCGCGAGCCGAGGCTCTATTCCGAAGTGATCGACGCCTGGCGCACCTCATGCCCGCGCTTGACGATCTGGGAGGATGCGGTCGATCGCGGCTATGTCGCGCGGCAGGCGGTTGCAGGCCAAGGCGTTGCAGGTCAAGGCGTTGCAGGTCAAGGCGTGCGGATCGCGATCACCGAGGGCGGCGCGAAATTCCTGCGCGAGCACGGCCGCGCCGGTTGATGCTGTTTGAACCGCCTGCTTCAGGCCGGCGCTACCGCGCCGGTTCGGCGAGGCGCGGCCGGATGATTTCCACCATGCGATCGGCCGACGTGCCCGGCGGAAAAAAGCCGAGATAGTTTCCGTCGCGATCCATCAGGTAGATGAAGGCGGTGTGATCGACGGTGTAGTCGCCGGCGTCCTTGCCGAGCGGGACTTTTGCGTAATAGACCTTGTAGGCATCCGCCGCGCGGCGGATGGCCTCAGTGCCGCCGGTCAGTCCGATCAGGCGCGGATGGAACAGTTTTACATATTCGGCAAGATGTTCCTGCGTGTCGCGTTCGGGATCGACGGTGACGAACAGCGGCTGCACGCTGTCGGCATCCGCGCCCAATTTATCCAGCGCCAGCGCGATCGCCTGCAGATCGGTCGGGCAGATGTCGGGGCAATAGGTGAAGCCGAAATAGACCAGCATCAGCCTGCCGCGAAAATCGCGCTCGGTGCGCGCTTTGCCGGTGTGGTCGACCAGTTCGAACGGCCCGCCGACCGGCTCCCGATTCCACATCAGGATGTCCATGATCTCGGCGGCCGTTCGCGCCGGCGCGTCGCCGGCATCAGCGCGCGTCAGCAACAGCCCGGGCACCAGCAACAGCCAAAGCGCGACGCCGGCGCGGAAAATCATATGCCGAACGAAAGGCGGCTGCCGGTGGTGGTGACCAAAACCTTGTCGCCCATCTGCGCGGTCGCCTCCTGGACGAAATTCAGTCCGCTGCAATGCATCGGGATCAGCACGTCGGGATCGAGCGCCTTGATCTCGCTCACCACCTGCTTGAGGTAATCGCCCGGCGCGGGTCCGAGATGGAAGCCGCCGACGATGGCGTGAACCTTCTGGATGCCGGAAACCTCCTGCGCCTGTTTCACCGAATTGACGATGCCGACGTGACCGCAGGAACTGATCACGACCAGACCCATATCCCTGATGTTGAAGCAGGTCGCGTGCTCGTGGATATGCTCGTCGGGGACGATCTTGCCTTCCATCTCCGCCGGCAGATAGTGGCCGACATTGCAGCCGAGACCGTCCTTCATGCCGAATTCGACCCAGGTCTGCGGCAGGATGCGCTCGCCGCTGCGGCGCGTGATCTTGCCGGTCGTGAAGGCATGACCGGCGATCACGGTCGGGGTTTCGCACAGCACGGTCGTGACCTTCTGCGACGCGAGCTGGCGGCGATCGAGCGCACCGAAATCCGCGAACTGGCCTTTGGTCGGCGTGGGGCTGACGCGGTGACAGAAATTGTCTTCGCCGCCGGCATAGAGTTTGACGTCGCCCGGCAGCTTGTCGCGGAACTTGTCGAGGAAGCCGAGCAGGCCGCCGAAATGATCGTAATGCCCGTGGCTGACGATCAGCGCATCGAGCTTTGAGGGATCGACGCCGACCAGTTCCATGTTGTTGAGCAGAACCTCGGGCGTATAGCCGTAATCCAGCATCAGCGTGCGCTGGCTGCCGGCGGCCTGCAATTCCAGCCACAGCGACAGCCCCCATTCATTGTGCAGCGTCTTACGGAAATCGGCGCCTTTCGCCGGCGGCACGATGGAGACGCCGTTGGCCTGCTTGGGGCGGAAGAACTGATCGTAGCTGGAATCGACCAGCACCCGGATCGTCAATTTGTCCACCGCCGGTACCGCGATCGGCGCGGCGCTTGCGATCTCGACGCATGAAAATGCATTCGCGGCGGCGGCGCCGGCAAATGCTGCAGAAGCTTTCAGAAAATCGCGGCGGGCCAGATCCCTGATCATGATTATCTCCCCAATGCCGGCAATGAAGTTTGAAAAGCGACAGGCGTAAGCTTAGGTGCAATCGCGCGGCTGCTCAATGCATTCATCGTGCAGGCGCCTCATCACATTCGCGCGCCGCCGGGCCGCCGCCATTGACTTGCGCCCGCGACCTGCCCAAATTCATGCAGCCGCATCCAGTTCGCGATGCCCGGAAATCTCAACCAAATCCCAATCACAGCAGGATCGTCCCATGATCGACCTCCATTACTGGACCACGCCGAACGGCCACAAGATAACGATGTTCCTCGAAGAGACCGGGCTGAGTTACAAGATTTTCCCGGTCAACATCGGCAAGGGCGATCAGTTCAAGCCGGAGTTCCTGGCGATCGCACCGAACAACCGGATCCCGGCCATGGTCGACCACGAGCCGAAGGGCGGCGGCAAGCCGATCTCGATCTTCGAGTCCGGCGCGATGCTGTTGTACCTCGCCGAGAAGACCGGAAAATTCCTGCCCGCCGATCTCTACGGCCGCTACGACGCGATCCAGTGGACGTTCTGGCAGATGGGCGGCCTCGGGCCGATGGCCGGGCAGAACCATCACTTTCGGAACTACGCCCAGGAAAAGATCAAATACGCCATCGACCGCTATGTGAACGAGACCAACCGGCTCTACGGCGTGCTCAACAAGCGGCTCTCGGATCGCGAATTCATCGCCGGCGAATATTCGATCGCCGACATGGCGAGCTATCCCTGGATCGTTCCTTACAAGAACCAGGAGCAGAACATCGACGATTTCCCGCATCTGAAGCGCTGGCTCGAAACCATCCGCGCGCGGCCCGCGACCGAGCGCGCCTACGCCAAGGCGAAAGAGGTCAATCCGAATTTCGGCCAGCCCGCGATCCGTACCGAGGAAGAGCGCAAGCTGCTGTTCGGCCAGACCGCGGCGGTGGTGCGGTAGGGCGGCGTCGACCTCGGTGTCATCATCCGCGAAGGCGGATGATCCAGTCATCGCACGGCGGTGGCGGTTCGCATGGACAGCCGCGGCGTACCGGATGCCCCGCCTTCGCGCGGGCATGACGAGATGTGTGAATGTATAGCTGTCTCCGATCATTTCGAGTTCCTCGAAGCAATCCATCGCGCAGCGAAGCAGCTATGGATTGCTTTGTCGCTTCGCTCACTCGCAATGACGGTGTGATCTTCCGCGCGAGCCAGGCTCTTTCAATGCCCACCGCCCGCAGCGAGCCCCTTCGGCTTGCCCGTCATCAGGATGGCGATGCCGGCCAGCACCAGCACGACGCCGATCACTGCAAAGGTATCGCTGAATCCCATGACCAGGGCCTGACGCTTGACGGCGTTGCCAAGCGCCAGGACCGCTTGCTGATGTGCGCCGGCAGGATCGGTCATGCCATGCGCCGTGAAGTAGTCGGTCGTTTGCGCGATCCTGGCGCGCACCTCCTCGCGGCCGAGATCGACGGCCTGGCCGATGATGTTGGAGTGGAATTGCTCGCGCTTGGTGACGATGGTGGCAAGGACGGCCGTCCCGATCGCGCCGCCGAGGTTGCGCATCATGTTGGAAATGCCGGAGGCCGCGGCGGCATCCTGCGGCGCAACGCTGCCCAGCGAGATTGCGCTCAGCGGAGCCAGCATCAGGGCCTGGCCGACGGCGCGCACGATGTTGGGAATGAAGAGCTGGTCGCCGGAGTAATCGAGCGACATCGCCGTGTTCATGAACGAGCTGATGGCGAAGATGCTCATGCCGGCGAACGCGATGTAGCGAATATCAAAGCGCTGCATCAATTTCGGAACGAGCGGAATCAGGATGAGCTGCGGCAAGCCGGTCCAGGCCAGCACGCCGCCGATCTGTTCGGCATTGTAATGCTGCACCTGGCCGAGATAGGCCGGCAGCAAATAGACGGAGCCGAACAGCGCGAAGCCGACGAAGATAGCCGAGACGGTGCCGAGCCCGAAGCTTCGCCGTGTCAGCAATCGCAACCGCACCAGCGGTTGGTCCACGACCAGCTCATTGACCACGAACAGCGTCAGGCTGACGGCGGCGAGGATCGCCAGTTTCACGATGAAGGGCGAACCGAACCAGTCGTTCTTGTTGCCTTCCTCCAGCACGGCTTGCAGCGCGGCAAGGCCGACCGCCATGGTGCCGATGCCGAACCAGTCGCCTTCCCGCAACAGACCGAGGTTGACCGGCTGGCGCTCGAGCGTGAGGTAAAGGATCGCGACCATGACCGCCGTCGGCACGACGTTGACGAAGAAAATCGTCTGCCAGCCGTAATTTTCGGTGAGATAGCCGCCGATCGTGGGGCCGATCGCGGGCGCGAAGGTCACCGCCAGCGAGAACATCGCAAGGCCGATCGGCTGCTGCGCCTTCGGCAGCTTGGTGAAAACAAGCGTGAATGCCATCGGGATCAGCACGCCGCCGAAAAAGCCCTGAAACGCGCGCATCGCGATCATGGACGGCAGGTCATGGGTAAAGGCGCAGGCGACCGAGAAGGCGGCAAACAAGGTCGCAAACGAGAGCATGATGTTGCGGAACGAAAACACCCGGCTGAGATAGTCGGTCAGCGGGATCACCACGATCTCGCCGATCAGATAGGAGGTCGAGATCCAGGAGCCGTTGTCCACGCCGGTGCCGATGCCGCCCTCGATGTTGAGCAGCGAGGCATTGGTGATCTGGATGTTGAGGATCGCCATGAACGCACCGATCATGGCGGCCATGATGGAAATCCACATCGTGGCGCTGGCTCGATCGGTTTGGGCGATGGGGGCGGGCGGTGCACTTTGAATGGCGCCGCGCGCCGGTGCCGGGTTGGTGAGGGCGAGGTCGGACATGGCATCACCTCTGCAAAGCGAGCCGGGCCACAGGGGTTTCCGGCCGTGGGGGCTGCGGGATATTGGTAGCCACAGCCCGGGTTTGAATGCTCGGAATGACCGACATGCCGGGGCGAAGGTCGACGCCAAAACTGTCCAGCGTGATCTTGACGGGGATGCGCTGCACCACCTTGGTAAAGTTGCCGGTGGCGTTGTCCGGCGGCAGCAGCGCGAATTCCTGGCCGCTCGCTGGCGCCATGCTGTCGACATGTCCGCGCACGGTTTTGCCCGGGAACATATCGACGTCGATATCGACCGGCTGGCCTTCGCGCACGTTGCTCAGTTGGGTTTCCTTGAAGTTGGCGATGACATAGGCGCCGTTCGACGGCACCAGGGACATCAACTGGGTGCCGGCCTGGACGAATTGCCCGACGCGCAAGGTGCGGTTCCCGACCACGCCGTCAACGGGCGAGAAGATCGACGTGTAGGAGAGATTGAGTTCTGCCTGGCGCTGCAACGCTTTGGCGCGCGCTTCGGCCGCGACGGCTTGCGCGATTTCGGCCCTTAGCAGCGCGAGCTGCCTCTCGGCCGAGACGAGGTTGGCCTTGTCGCGCTCGATGGCGGCGGCCGCGCTCACATCGCGCGCTTGCGCGTTCTGGGCATTCTGAACGCTGCCGTAGCCGGTTGCGGCGAGATCGGTGTAGCGCTTGTTTTCCTGTTTGGTGAAAGTTTGCGCCGCCATATCCACATCCAGCGTCGCCTTGGCCGCTTCGATCACGGCCTGCTGTACGTCCAGTTGGGCACGCTTGCTGGTAACCGCGGCTTCCGCGGCGGCCACGTCCGCCCTGGATTGGTCGAGCGCCACCTTGAAGTCGCGGTCGTCGATATGCGCCAGCACCTGGCCGGCTTTCACATGCTGATTGTCGCCAACCAGGACTTCACCGAGGTAGCCGGACACTTTGGGGGCGATCGTCGTGTTGTCGGCCTTCACATAGGCGTCATCGGTCGAGACGAGGAAGCGCCCGGTGGTCCAGTAATCCCAGCCGTACCAGGAGGCGGCGGCGAGGATGGCGAGCGCGGTTCCGGCCAGCAACACCCGCCGAATTCCGCTCTTTTTCACGGCTTTTGGCGGTGGATTGGCGATTTCGTTGGCAGGCGGACGCGGACGGAACCAGTTGCTGGGCCGTATCAGGCTGAACCGGGCCAACCTGGAGAGAGGTGGATTGGGAATTCAGGGATTGGGAGCTCATGGCGATCTTCCCTGACAATTTGGAAACTTGATATTTTCCAAAATAGACCGCATATTGGATCTGTCAATGGAATGACAGGTATCATTTAAAGGCATGGCTCGATCTGAAGGACGGCTCGTTATGGCGATCATGAAGACGGGAGCGTCGGACCAGGACGCAACGACGGAAGCGCGTCGCGGCCGTGGACGGCCGCAGGCGCGGCCGGACGACGAGACGCGCGCGGTGATTTTGGAATCGGCGCGGCACGAATTCGCTTCAAGCGGCTATGCGGCAACCAATATGGAGAGCGTGGCGCGGCGCGCGGGGGTTTCCACCCGGACATTGTATCGGCTGATCCCGAACAAGGCGGCGGTGTTCGAGGCCATGCTCACCGAGCGGATCGACCGCTTCGCGTCCGTGGTTCGGTTACGCGCGTGCGACGGCAGCGACATCGAAGCGGCATTGCGCGAAGCGTTGATTGTCTGTGGTGAGCTCATCCTGGACGGCGACGTGATCGCGCTGCAGCGTATGATCCTGGGCGAGAGCGACAAGTTTCCCGAGATCGCGGAGACGTACTATCACCGGGCGATCAAGCGTACCGAAAGCACGCTTGCGAAATGGCTCGAGGCCCAGCGCAAGCGCGGCCTGATCGAAATCGACGATGCCGATGCCGCCGCCGGCATGCTGCTAGGCATGCTTGCCTTCCAGCCGCAGCGTGCGGTGCTGTTCGGCCACGCGCCGGCCCCTGGCCGGGAAGAGCTGGAGCGGCGCGCGCAGATCTGCGCCAAATCGTTCCTGAAGGGTTGCGCGCGGTAGGTTCTTGGGCCGATGAAATCCGCGCATTGTCGGGGGTTGCCTACAGGCGTATTCTCAAATCAAAACCGCAATCGCCCGCCATGTGAGGGACTCGCGACTGACGCGATGGGAGATTGAGATGGATGATCGAACCGTGCGCGCGGCGCTGCAGCGCCATTGGGATGCTTCGGACGCGAACGATTTCAATGTCGAACATGAAATCTACCGCGAGGATGCGGTGCTTGAATATCCGCAATCGGGCGAGCGGATCCGTGGCCGGCACAACATTCAAGAGAGCCGGTTCGTCCAGCCAAACAAGAAGCGCTTTACGGTCCGGCGGATCATCGGCGGCGGCGATCTCTGGGTCACTGAATTCGTGCTCAGCTATGACGGCATACCGTCTTACGCGGTGAGCATCATGGAATTCCGCGAAGGACTGGTGGCCAACGAAACGCAATATTTCGCCGATCGATTTGACCCTGCACCCTCGCGTGCGCATCTTGTCGAGCGAATGGGCGAAATCAAATCATCCTAAGTATGCGGCCGAGGAGAATCCTGGTGAGCCGCCGATCTCGGCGCAATCGATCCGGAACGGACGTGAGGCTAGTAATTTTCAGCGCCACGTCGGCGACAATTCTGAATTTATCGATACGCGCTAGCCGATCGAATGCGCAGTCGCGTAGACGGCAGACGCGGCAGCGCGTTCATAGCCCTGGTGAGCCGCCGACTTCTTCAACACAATCGATCCGGAACGGACGTGGGCTAGTAATTTTGCAGCGCCACGTCGGTCGACCATTCTGAATTTATGGATTCACGTGCTAGCCAAGCGAATGCGCAGTTGCGTCAACGGCAGATGCGGCAGCCGGCTTTCATAGTGGCCGGCGTTCGATCCGGCATCTGGTCCGCAGCATGTCGAGGACAGCGCCGAGGTCGGGCATGACAGCCGCGCATTTGGCGCGCGACTCCGCCGTCGGCGGCACCATGTCGGGCACCATGATGGTGATGGTGCCTGCGGCGTGCGCGGCCGTTACGCCATGGTTGGAATCCTCGACCGCAACGCAGACTTCCGGCTTCACGCCAAGCCGGGACGCCGCCAGCAGATACAGATCGGGGCTCGGCTTGCCGCGGGCGACGTCGTCGCAGGTCAGGATCGTCTCGAAACGGTCGCGGATTCCGGCAAGCGTCAGATGCGCATCGGCGTTGCGGCGCGACGACGAAGTCACGATCGCGGTCGGGCATTCGATCGCATGCAAGGCGTCCAGCAGTTCGATGGTGCCGCGCTTCAACGGCAGTCCCGCCTCAAGAATTTCGTCGCGCCTGGCGATGAAGGCCTTGTTGACCTCAGTGAGCGGAAAGCCTGCGCCGTAGCGCTCGTGCAGCATGGCCTCGCATTCAGCTCCGGGAAGGCCGACCATCGCGTGGCAGAGCGGAATGATGTCGTCGGTATAGCCGGACGCATTCAGCGCCGCGACCAGACTGTCGAAGTAAACCTTCTCGGTGTCGAGCAGCGTTCCATCCATGTCGAGCAGGACGGCGCTGACGCGCAATTGGCCGCTCACGTTGCCGCGCTCGCGGCGCGCGCTGCCGCTTTCCGGAGGCAATCCGGGCACAGGCAATCGCTCCCGTCGGACGGCATCGGCAAACGAAAATCTTCCTCGGCGCACCAGCACGGCCCCGCAAGGCTGCAGGTGAATTCGGTGCCGCAGCCTGCGCAGGCGAGGCGGCGCGAGGGCTGATCTTCTGTCCGGTTTGGCATGAAACGGGCTGCTTTGTGACCGGGTTTTAATTCGGGGTTCATCCCGAATGGCGTTATGATGTCGGGCAAATCATATACCTCGTCGTGTATTGGGACAGCCCGAGGCAAATCCGATGGCCCGCGATTCGCAAGCCGCGTTAGTTGCCCTCAATCGCTTCGGATTCGGCGCGCGCGGCGGCGCATCGGGCGATTTCGTCAACGCCGCTTCCGATCCGCGCGGCTTTGTCAAAGCCGAGCTTGGCCGCCCCAACGCCGTGCTGCTCGAAGTGCCCGGATTGCTGTCGACGGCGGCGCTCGGCAAGGCGGTGTTCGACTATCAGTTCGAGATCCAGCGGGCCCGCGACGCCGCCTCGAAGGCGGCTCCGCCAGCCGCTGCGACCGAGACGCCGGCACACGTCGGACGCGAAAGGGCAACGGCGAAACCTGTCGCTCAGCAGCATCGCGATGGACATCACGGCCAAGGAGCCGGCGGCGAAGCCGCCGGAAACTGGCAATGCGTCAAATGCAAATGCGTCAAATGCCAACGCGCCGATGGCCAGTCCCTCAGCTACGTCTTCCGCAGCTACGTCTGCCGAGACGATGCAGCCCAATGCGCCAAAACCGCCGCCGCAACCGCTCAACATCATTCAGAAGACGTTTCGCGCGGAGGCCCTGGCGCGGATCCAGCGCGGCGTAATGGTCGATTGCGGCTTCGTCGAGCGGCTGGTGGTGTTCTGGTCCAATCATTTTTGCATCTCCGCCAACAAGGGCGGGCTGGCGCGGATGTGGGCGGGCTCGTTCGAGCGCGAGGCGATCCGCCCCCATGTGCTCGGGCGCTTCGGCGACATGCTGAAGGCGGTCGAGCAGCATCCGGCGATGCTGTTCTTTCTCGACAACCAGCAGTCGCTCGGTCCCGACTCGCGCGCCGGGCAGAACCGCAACCGCGGCCTGAACGAAAATCTCGCGCGCGAGATCATGGAGCTGCATACGCTCGGCGTCGGCGGCGGCTATTCGCAGGACGACGTGACGTCGCTGGCGCGCATCATCACGGGCTGGACCTATGCGGGAAGGCAAGGCCAGCTCGGGACGCCCGGCACCTTCGTGTTCAACGCCAACGCGCACCAGCCCGGCGCGCAGCGCGTGATGGGCAAGATCTACGAGGCCAATGGCTTGGCGCAGGGCGAAGCGGTGCTGGCCGATATTGCGCGCCATCCCTCGACCGCAAAATTCATCGCCACCAAATTCGTGCGCCATTTCGTGGCCGACGATCCGCCGCCCGCATTGGTGGCGCGGCTTGCGGACGTGTTCGGCAAATCCGATGGCGACCTTAGGGCGTTCGCGAGCGCGCTTGTGGATTCCGAGGAGGCCTGGAAAGCCCCGCTGACAAAAATGCGCTCGCCTTACGAATTCCTGGTGGCGAGCGGCCGGTTGCTGGCGCAAATTCCGGGCGACCCCGGCCGCTATCTCGGCGGCCTGAACGTGCTGGGCCAGCCATTATGGTCGCCGGCGGGGCCGAACGGTTTTCCCGATACCAATGCGGCGTGGGCGGCGCCGGAGGGAATGAAACTGCGCCTCGATATCTCCGCGCAGATTGCCTCGCGCCTTGCCGACAGCATCGATCCCCGCGATCTGCTGGAACTGGTCGCGGCCGACGCCGCATCGGCGGAGACACGGCGGACCATCGAGCGTGCGGAATCGCGGCAGCAGGCGCTGGCGCTGCTGCTGATGGCGCCGGAATTCCAGAGGAGATGACGCCAATGGAATCGTCCAATGATTGCTGCGAATCCCCGATATCGTCGGTCACATCGCGACGCGCGGTTTTGCTCGGCGGCGCCAGCTTTACGGCGTGGGCCTATCTGCCGAAAGTTTGCGCGCGCTGCCGACGGGCGCGATCCACGGCTGGTCGTCGTGATCCTGCGCGGCGCGCTCGATGGGCTCGCCACCGTCGCGCCGATCGGCGACCCCGATTATGCTGCCTTGCACGGCTCGATCGCGCTGCGGCCGGACGGTCCGAACGCGGCCTTGATGCTCGACTCTTTCTTCGCGCTGCATCCGGCGATGCCGGAGTTCGCGCGGATGTACCGCGAGAAGAAGGCCGCGGTGATTCACGCCGTCGCAACGTCCTACCGCGACCGTTCGCATTTCGACGGCCAGGACGTGCTGGAAAGCGGTTTTGCCGGGCCGGGCCGGGTGCAATCCGGCTGGCTCAACCGCGCGCTGGAAGCGCTGCCAAAGGGCGACCGGGTGACGAGCGCGCTCGCGGTCGGCCCGACCACGCCGTTGGTGCTGCGCGGCGCGGCGCCAACCGTCGGCTGGACGCCGGTGGCGTTGCCGCAAGCGGCTGACGATACCGCGATGCGGCTCGTCGAACTCTACAGCCATCGCGATCCCGCGCTGGCAAGCGCGCTGACGCAGGGTCTGGCGCTCGACAAGGCGGCGCAAGGCGACGACATGAAACCGAAACCGGGCACCAATGGCGCGGGCGCGATGCGGCTGGTGGCGCGTGGCGCCGCCAAGCTGATGGCGGCCGACGACGGTCCGCGGATCGGCGCGCTGGCGTTCGACGGCTGGGACACCCACGCCAATGAAGGCGGCCCGGTCGGCCGGCTGGCGCAGCTATTGTCGGGCCTCGACGGCGCGCTGGCGGAATTCGAAAGCGGTCTCGGCGCGCGCTGGCGCGACACGGCCGTCGTGGTCGTCACCGAATTCGGCCGTACCGCGCGCATCAACGGCACCGAAGGCACCGATCACGGCACCGGCACCGTCGCGTTGCTCGCCGGCGGCGCGGTGAAAGGCGGAAGGGTGATCTCGGACTGGCCGGGACTGAAAGTCGCCAACCTCTACCAGGGCCGCGATCTCGCACCGACCATCGACTTGCGCGCGGTGATGAAGGGCGTGCTGCACGACCAGTTCGGCCTCGCCGAACGCGTGCTGGCGGAAAGCGTGTTTCCGGATAGCGCCCCGGTGAAGCCGATGAAGGGATTGGTGGGGTAGAGTATGTCGTTCCGCGAGCGTCCGAAGGACCCATACGCCGCGTGCCCGCGTTGTTGGCAAAGGAAGATAACGACCAGCGTGCGAACCAACTATCGCTGGTGGTGCATGAGTTCCGCCTCATGCGCAATTGCGCATCCGTCGAGACGACATCGTGGATGCTTCGAAGCTTACTTCGTAATCCCGTCGATCTCGGCGATTTCTTCTGCGCTCAGTGCCCAGTCGATCGCCTTGACGTTCTGCTCGACCTGCTCGACGCGGGTGGCGCCGGCGATGACGCTCGAGACTTGCGGGCGCGCCGCCAGCCATGAGAACGCCAGTTCGAGCATGGTGTGGCCGCGCTTCTCGGCGAAGGCCTGCAGCTTTTCGACGATTTCTTCGTTGCGCGGCGTGACGTAGCGATCCCTGAGCGCGGGCGCCTTGGCGAAGCGCGTGTCATCGGGCGCGGCGGCGCCACGCTTGTATTTGCCGGTCAGCAAGCCGCTCGCCAGCGGGAAGAACGGCAACAGCCCAAGCTTGTATTCCTGGGCCGCCGGCAGCAGGTCCTTTTCGATGCCGCGCACGACGAGACTGTATTCGTCCTGGCAGGACACGAAGCGGCTGACGTTCATCTGCCGTGCGATCAGTTCGGCTTCGGCGATGCGCCAGGCCGGAAAATTCGAATTGCCGATGTAGCGGACCTTGCCCTGCCGGACCAGATCGTCGAGCGCGCGGAGCGTTTCCTCGATCGGCGTCAGCGGGTCGTAATCGTGCTGCTGGTAGAGATCGATGTAGTCGGTCTTCAGCCGCGTCAGGCTGGCTTCGACGGCGGACATGATGTAGCGGCGCGAGGCGCCCTGCTTGGTGCCGTCCTGGCTCATCGGCTTGGAATATTTGGTCGCCAGCACGATGTCCTTGCGGCGGTCGCCGAGCACGGCGCCGAGCACGGTCTCCGAGCCGCCCATGCCGGCGTAGATGTCGGCGGTGTCGAACAGGGTGATGCCGAGGTCGATCGCCTTGTGGATCACCTTGCGCGAGGTTTCGAGGTCGGTGCGCTGGCCGAAATTGTTGCAGCCGAGGCCGACGGCGGAAACACGCAGGCCGGAGCCGCCGAGATTGCGAATTTGCATAAATCGATCCTGTGGGGGGGTGGGCGAGAAAGAGGAGCCGTATTGTGGCCCGCACGGCCCAAACCTTCAAGGTGCGGTCCTTACCGCGATCCCGACACGACCGGCGGGTCTGACATGTCAAAAACGGGGGCGGTCGCACTCAAAAGAGGAGTCAAAAGGGTACTTCAAATGTGCTGCTTCAAAAAAATGCGGCCCCGGTCAGACGCGGCGACTGACGGGGGCCGCTTGGGGCGCGTGATCTGAGACGGGGGGCCTGGATCATACGCGAGGCGCAACCTAGCCACGCTTTGTTACGTGGCCATGACATCGGGACTTATCCACAGACCGCTGCAGGCCGGCGCTCGAAAGCGTCAGAACAGCTTGCGGTAAACCACGAAGCCGGAGCGCTCCGCGACCTTATCGTAAAGCTGCATCGCGGTGTGGTTTGTGTTGTGCGTGTGCCAATACACGCGCGGACGATCCGGCAAGCTTGGCCTGTTCGTAGACGCCGTTGATCAGCGCGCGGCCGACGCCCTTGCCACGCGCGGCTGCGCTGGTGAACAGATCCTGCAGATAGATTGTCGGCTCGATCGCCGTCGTGCTGCGGTGAAACAGATAATGCGTCAGCCCGAGCAGTTCGCCGCCGCGCTCGGCGACCAGCGCGTGCACCGGCTCGTAGGCATCAAAGAAGCGCGCCCATGTCATCGCGGTGATGGCGGGATCAAGCGCGGTCGGTCCCGACCGCTCGTAGAACGCGTTGTAGCCGTCCCACAGAGGAAGCCATTTTGCGTAATCCTGTCGGGTGACAAAGCGAATCGTCAGATCGCCGGGCATGTTTGTTTCCGTGTTCGGGGAAGGAGCGGCGTCGTCGACGCGCGGGCGGGTGACGTCAGCCTACAGGCGCCACCGCAAAGGATCAATCGCGCGGCGAGACCGCGCGCGTCCCGGTGCGTCTACTCGGCCGCGCGCAGGTGCCGGGCCGGACTGCGAGCGCCGCCACCGCGCAGCGAGCGGACATAGTCGGCGTAGGCGGGATCGTCGGTGTGGCGGACGAGGTCGGTGACGGGCGTGTAGCTCAGCATGCGCCCGCCGTCGGGCAGCGCGGTGCAACTGAAACGCAGCACCTGTCCGTCGGCGAGATTGATATTGATCGGCGTGGAATCGCCGGCGCGCATCATCTCGGTGCGCCGCGCGATGAATGCGCTCAATTCATCCTCGGGCAGTTCATAGGCGCCGGTATCGCGGCCGTGATACATCAGCGCGATGAACGGCGGCTTGCTGTCGGCCTGCTCGTCGGACAGCGAAAAATATTCGCGGAAGGCGCGGTTGATGAATTCGGCGCGGGTATCGGAATCGAGCAGTACGATGCCGATGTCGACCTGATCGAGCGCCGCCGAAAGCCGCATGGCGGTGGCGTGATGCCCCTGCTCCGAGGCGAACGCGTCGATCCATTTTTGCCGTAGGAGACCCGTGATCAAGGCGGTGCCGGCGGCGGTCGCAGCCAGCAGCAGCATGCGCGCCAGATCGGAGGTGTCATAGCCGGGCACGGCGCGATGATTGAGAAAGAACAGCGCCGAGGACACCACGGCGATGACGGCGCTGATCAGCCCGGAGGTGGTGCCGCTCACCGAACTCGCAAATGCGACGATGCAAACGAACAGCGGCGCAGGATTTGGGACGGCAACGAAATGGCGGTCGACGAAGAAGGCGATCAACGCCGTCACCGTCGTCAAAGCCGGCCCGGAAATCGCGCGCCAGTCGAACTGCATGTCCGTACTCGTTGTCCGCCGACAATAAGGGCAACGAGTTTGCCCGAAGATTTGAATTATGGCGGGATTTCTTTTTGTATTCTTAAGACGGCGTTGCCGGAGCCGGGCAAAGCTTTCGCGTTTTTGAAATCAAATGATATCGAAGCGGATGGAACCGCCTTCCCCGCCCGAGGGTTAGCGCGGGACATTTGAACGCGGGACATTTGAAAGTGAGCATCGATGCCGACTATTTCCCCGACGATCCTGCCCTTCCTGATGCTGTTCGCCTCCAACGTCTTCATGACCTTTGCCTGGTACGGCCATCTGAAATTCAAGGAACATCCACTGCCGCTGGTCATCATGGCGAGCTGGGGCATTGCGTTCTTCGAATATTGGCTGGCGGTGCCGGCCAACCGCTGGGGCAGCGCGGTGTATTCGGCGGCGCAACTCAAGACCATGCAGGAGGTGATCACGCTGATCGTGTTCGCCGGATTCTCCGTGCTGTATCTGAAGGAGCCGCTCGGCTGGAATCACGCATTGGGTTTCGCCCTCATCGCCGCCGGGGCGTTCTTGATTTTCCACAAATGGGCGTAGCGCCTCGTTGAGGCCCGTCACTTCGAAGCAGGCGCCACCCGCAATATCCGCCCCGCCGAACTGTCGGTGAGCAACCACAAGGCGCCATCCGGCCCTTGCCGGACATCGCGAATCCGTTCGTGCAGATTTTGCAGCAGGCGTTCTTCACCGGTCACGGTATTTCCGTCGAGCGAGAGCCGCACCAGCATCGCGCCGGCCAATGCGCCCGTGAACAGGCTGCCGGACCATTTCGGAAACAGTTCTCCGGTATAGAACACCATCCCGGAAGGTGCGATCGACGGCACCCAGTATTTGATCGGCTGCTCCATGCCGTCCTTGCTGCTGCTTTCGTGGATTTTCGCGCCGCTGTAATCGATGCCGTAGCCGATCACCGGCCAGCCGTAATTCTTTCCCTTGCCGATGATGTTGACCTCGTCGCCGCCGCGCGGGCCATGCTCGATTTCCCAGAGCGCGCCGGATGCCGGATTGATCGCGAGCCCTTGCGGATTGCGGTGGCCGTAACTCCAGATTTCCGCCCTCGCGTCGGCGCGGCCGAGGAACGGGTTGCCGGCGGGCGCCGATCCGTCCGGCGCGATCCGGATCAGTTTGCCCAGATGATTGCCGAGATTTTGCGCCTGGTCGCGGTAGGTGAAATGTTCGCCGAGCGTGACGAACAGATTGCCGTCGTCGGCCTGCACGATGCGGCAGCCGTAATGATTTCCCGAAGACAGCGGCCCGTCCTGGCGGAAGATGATCCTGGTGTCGTCGAGGCGGCCATTGGCGTCGTTCAGTTTTGCGCGGGCGACCGCCGTGCGTCCGCCGCCGCCGGTTCGCTCCGCGAAACAGAAATAGATCGTCTTGTTTTGCGGAATAGGATTTGTCGATCGCGACGTCGAGGAGACCGCCCTGGCCGGATGCCCAGACGTCGGGCACGCCCTTGAGCGGCGGCGAAAGCTGTCCCTCCGTCGTGACAAGCCGCATGCGGCCCGGCCGCTCGGTCACCAGTATCTTGCCGTCAGGCAGGAACGCCAGCGCCCACGGATGGACCAGGCCCCTTGCGAAGGTCCGCACTTCGAGCTCGCCCGCCGACGAAGGGAACACGGTGTCTTCGCCCCGCGTGCCGGTGGCGATCACCAGGGTTGCCGTCAACAGGATCGCCGCCGTCAACGCAACGGTCACAAGTCCGACAGGTGTTTTCATCATGTCCCAATCGCGATGAAGTTCATCGCGCGTTGCCGCGTAAAAGTTGCAAACGAAAAAACGCTCGGGATTATTTTTGGGATTATTACGCCGGGATCGGCATCGCCATGGTGCCCTTGATCGAGAGCACGGTCAGCATAATGACGAGGCAAATCGACAATGCGCCGATCGCGAGCGAGGCGGCGACGGCGTTGGTCAACCGGGAAGAAACAACTGGCGCAAGGCGGCTCACAAGGCCCGCATTGTCCGTCGACCGTATCATGGTCTAAATCCTTCAAGGCGCGGGCGAATCACCCGCGACATCAGGCAAGCTCGCAAGGCCCGCCGGCAACATTGCGGCGGCTGGCGCCCGGAAAGTGGCAAAATCGCGGCAAAAACCAACGTTATTCCCGCTGTTCTCAGCTTTTCAGAGCATTTTCGAGCGCAAAATCTACCCCCACGATCCCTGCGGATCCCGATTCGCGCGTCGAAATGAAGTAGGCCTGCCGGCTCAAGCCCCGGCCGCGATGCTCGCGGTGTCGTCAATTTCGGTCCCGGGCTGCCAGTCCATGGCAACGAAACCTTGTGTCTGTTCGACCCGGCGCAGCCAGGCGCGGATCGCCGGGAAGGTCGTCAGATCGTAGTCGCAACGGTCGGCGACATGGGTGTAGCCGTACAGCGCGATGTCGGCGACCGTGAGCTGGCCGGCGGCGAAATACTGGTGGGTCTTGAGATGGTTTTCCATCACCTGAAGCGCGGCATAGCCGCGCTCCATCCAATCTTCCAGCGCGTGGGTCTGCAGGTCACGGCCGCCCCTGACCAGCGAGAGCCAGAAATAGGCGGCGCCGATATTGGGTTCGAGCGCGTGCTGTTCGAAAAACATCCATTGCAGCGCCTCGGCGCGTTCGACCCGCGATTCCGGCGCCAGCGGCGTGCCGCCGCAGACATACCAGAGGATGGCATTGGATTCGGCGAGGTAGCGTCCCTCCGCGACTTCCAGCAGCGGCACCTGTCCGCTGGGATTCTTCGCCAGAAAATCCGGCGTGCGGCTTTCGCCGCGCAGGATGTCGACCTCGATGGCGTGATACGGCGCGTTGAGCAGCGCCAGCGCAAGGCGGACCTTGTAGCTGTTGCCGGAGCGCTGCATCGAATAGAGCTTGTACATCGTGACGGATTTCATTCGATCGATTGGGACGCAAAGCGCGTACGGCGGACGCGGACGAATTCGTCCCGCATCTCGTGCGGGCTGGCTTGTCGCGCGGCAACGCGGCTAAACAATGATGCCGATACGGACGTGTCGCAAGGCCCGTGAAATGGAAAAAGTTGAAAAGCTCTACCGCACTGCACGCGCGCAGAATGATTCTATCACGTGGGAACAAATAAGATCACGCTTGCGCGATTCTCTGCGCGCCGACGGCGACATCGGCGCGATCCAGGATGGCCCGCCGCGGCCTTGAGTTCGAACCCGGCATCGCTGTGCCACAGCCAGGCGAGACTGGCGGCGAGCATTGCGAGCAACGAGCCCTGCGCCCGCATAGGGAATGGCGGCGACCAGAACCGCGACCGCGAAGAAAAACGGCGGGTAGTGCCAGCCATAGAACGGCACATCGCGGCCCTCAAACACCGCCTTCTCGGCGGCGTGCTGGAGCGCGGGCACATAGGCCTCCGCGGACCGGCCCTGCCAGGTCAGCGTGCCCGCGGCGTAGACGTTGGAGAAATCGGTGCCGATCGGCTGGCCGTTGCGGTCGATCAGGCCGTCGGAAACGGCGATCCAGCCGGCGAACACCAGGACCGACAAGGCGAGCAGGATCAGGCTATAGCCGCGCATGCGCGCGGCCGTCAGCCATTCGCCGGATCGCAGCGCTTGCCAGAGCAGCCCGTGCCAGAAATGAGTCATTTCGCCGCGGATTTTTTGCAAAAGTTGCGCTGACCGTACCCACCTCGCTTTAACGTTCCCTAAAGTTTGGGCCTTTCGGGTCAAGCTTCTTGCGATGCAGCGTGGCGCGGCTTAGGGTGCGCCGATCCCATCAGAAAGAAGTCGTGGAATCCCCAAGTCACGACGTTTGCAAGGAGATGATGATGCCGTTCCTGTCCGCTGCGCTCGACCGTGTGAAGCCGTCCGCGACCATCGCGGTCACGGATAAAGCACGGGCGCTGAAAGCGGCGGGCCGCAACGTCATCGGCCTCGGCGCCGGCGAGCCGGATTTCGACACTCCCGCCAACATCAAGCTGGCGGCGATCCACGCCATCGAGGCCGGCAAGACCAAGTACACCGATGTCGGCGGCATTCCCGAGCTGAAGGAAGCCATCATCGGCAAGTTCCAGCGCGAGAACGGCCTGACCTACAAGCCGAACCAGATCATCGTCGGCACCGGCGGCAAGCAGGTGCTCTACAATGCGCTGATGGCGACCATCAATCCCGGCGACGAGGTCATCATTCCCGCGCCCTATTGGGTCAGCTACCCCGAAATGGTGGCGCTGGCCGGCGGTGAACCGGTGTCGGTCGTATGCACGGCGGCGCAGGGCTTCAAGCTGCAGCCCGACGCGCTGGAAAAGGCGATCACAGCGAAAACCAAGTGGATCATACTCTGTTCGCCGTCGAACCCGACCGGCGCCGCCTATACGCGCGCCGAGTTGAAGGCGATCACCGATGTGCTGGTCAAGCATCCACATGTCTGGGTGATGACCGACGATATGTACGAGCATCTGGTCTATGACGACTTCGTGTTCACGACGCCGGCGCAGATTGAACCGAAACTGTTCGATCGCACGCTGACCGTGAACGGCGTGTCGAAAGCCTATTGCATGACCGGCTGGCGCATCGGCTACGCCGGCGGACCGGCCGAACTGATCAAGGCGATGCAGACCATCCAGTCGCAATCGACGTCGAACCCGTCGTCGATCTCGCAATGGGCATCGGTCGAGGCGCTGAACGGTCCGCAGGATTTCATTCCCGCGAACAACAAGGTGTTCAAGGAGCGGCGCGATCTGGCGGTGTCGATGCTCAACCAGGCCAAGGGCATCGATTGTCCGCGGCCGGAAGGCGCGTTCTACGTCTATCCGTCCTGCGCCGGCACCATCGGCAAGACCTCGCCGACCGGCAAGGTGATCGGCAACGACGAAGACTTCGTCACCGAACTGCTCGAGAACGAAGGTGTCGCCGTGGTGCAGGGGTCGGCGTTCGGTCTCGGACCTGCGTTCCGGATCTCCTACGCCACCAAAACCACCGATCTCGAGGATGCCTGCAAACGCATCCAGCGCTTTTGCGGCAATTTGAGATAGAGCGTTTTCAAGCAAAGCCATCCCGCAATTAAACCCATCCCGCAATTGACGCGGGATGGGTTGCGATTCGCGTCAAGAAAACGCGCAAGAAAACGTGCATGAAAGCCCGTCAGAAAAAACTGACCTGTCAAATTCACATCACGCGTCGAACCCTTGATGTTTTGACGGCTTCTTGAAAGCGCCTTGTTTTGGACACGGCGCTTCCTTCCTGTCCGCTCCGCTAATTCAATTCATGCGGAGACAAAGACCAATGCGATTCCTGACATTCACCATCGCCATCACGGCCCTCGTGGCGCCGATCGCAAGTGCCGATGCGACGCCGCCAGTGCGCGCCGGCATCCTCCAATGCCAGGGTGGCCAGAATGTCGGCTTCGTCGTCGGCTCGGTGACCAGCTTCGAATGTGTGTTCCAGAGCGAAGGCCGCCGGCCCGAACCCTATATCGCGACCGTGCGCCGGATCGGTCTGGATCTCGGCATCACCGAGCAGACCCGGTTTTCCTGGGCCGTCAACGCACCCAATAGCCGGCTCGGACGCGGTGAACTCGCGGGTAATTATGGTGGCGTCGGCGCCAATGCGTCCGTCGGTGTCGGCGGCGGCGGCAATTTCCTGGTCGGCGGTCCGGCCAATGCTTACGCGCTGCAGCCGATCAGTGTGCAAGGCCAGACCGGGCTGAACGTCGCGGCCGGTATCGCCGGCATCGAATTGCAGCCATATTTTCCCGGCGGCCCTCGCGGGCATCATCACCGCCACCGCCGTCACGGCTAAGAGCGACAAGGATTGAGGAAGGGGCCCGCGCAAGCGGGCTTCTTTTTGTTTGCGAGTCCCGTGATTGAGTCACGTCGTTCCGGGTTGGCGCTTTCGCGCGCCCGGCAATGACGTCGTGTGGATGAACCCTCCGGCCTCATCGGCGACCAAAATCTGGCACGGCCATCTATACTGTGCCACAAGTTGCGCAACCCGCGGGTTTTCTTCTCTCTGCTCGCATCACATCTTTTCAGCCGGAGATTTCTTCATGCGTCGCTCTCTTGTTCTTGCCGGTGCCGTTATCGGCAATTTGGCCGCGTCCATCGCGAGCGCCGGCGCGCAGCAGCCGATGCAGCGCGTGCAGGTCGGCATTCTGGAGTGCCGCGGCGGTGCCAGCATCGGTTTTATCGTCGGTTCCGTGACCAATCTCGGCTGCGTGCTGCGCGTCGAGGGGATGCCGGAAGACCGTTACATCGCCACCATCCGTAAAGTGGGCCTTGATCTCGGCATCACCCAGGAATTGGCGTTGGCCTGGGGCGTTTACGCGCCGGTGGCGCGGCTTGGGCCTGGCGACCTCTCCGGCAATTATGCGGGCGCGCAAGGCAGCGCGACGCTGGGCGTCGGTGTCGGCGGCAATTTGCTGGTCGGCGGCTCCGCGAATTCGATCGCGCTGCAGCCGCTCAGCGTGCAGGGCCAGGTCGGCGTCAGCGTCGCCGCCGGGCTCGAAAGCCTGGAACTTCGGCCGGGGCGCTAGAGTGTATTCGAGCGAAAGCCTGCCCTGGACTTGATCCGGGGTGGTGACCTTTTCGTATCGCAATCAAGTTTACGCAGATTGCGTAGACTTACCTGCAATCAAGTTTACGCAGATTACGAAACTTACCTGCAATCAAGTTTATGCAGATTGCGTACACTTATCTGCGGTAGAAAACGCGTCAAAACAACAATCCAGAGCTTCGATTCTGATTCAATCTGAGCCGAATCTCCAGTCTTTCTCGTTCGCCATGCGACGTCATCGAACGATAGTCTTTCCCGGCAAGGAACGGGGATTGAAGCAGGCGTCCACCCGTCACGATGCACCGCAGCGACGATTTCTGACTTGCCAAATTGTCGGGACGGGCGGAGCATCTGATCCGCCGACCCAATCACGGGCCGAGCTCCAACTTCAGGAGGCGGCAATGGGACAAGACGTCAGAAGTCCCCGTGGTCCACGGTGCATTGCGCTGGTGGGCCCTTTCCAGAGCGGTAAAACCACACTTCTTGAAGCCATATTGGCGCGCACGGGCGCAATTCATCGTGCCGGCAGCGTCGAGATGGGAACCTCGGTTGGCGATTCCAGCCCGGAGGCCCGCAACCACAAGATGGGCGTCGGCCTGAGCGCGGCCACCACCAGTTTCATGGGCGACAGCTACACCTTTATCGATTGTCCCGGCTCGATCGAGTTCGCGCATGACATGCGCGCCGCGCTTCCCGCGGTCGATGCCGCGGTCGTGGTCTGCGAGGCGGACGAGAAAAAACTGCCGCAACTGCAGATCATCCTGCGCGAGCTCGAGGATTTGGGCATTCCGCGTTTTCTGTTTCTGAACAAGATCGATCGCGCCAGCAAGCGCATCCGCGAAACGCTCGCGACCCTGCAGCCGGCGTCGCGGGTGCCGCTGGTGCTGCGGCAGATTCCGATCTGGAACGGCGAATTGATCGAAGGCTTTGTCGATCTCGCGCTGGAGCGCGCCTTTGTCTACCGCGAACACAAGCCGTCCGAAGTCGTGGCGCTGGAAGGCGGCAATCTTGACCGCGAGAAGGAGGCCCGCTTCTCGATGCTGGAAAAGCTCGCCGACCACGACGACGCGCTGATGGAGCAATTGCTCGAAGACATCCAGCCGCCGCGCGACGCGGTGTTCGACGATCTCGCCCGCGAACTGCGCGAAGGATTGATCTGTCCGGTATTGCTGGGCGCGGCCGCGCGCGAGAACGGTGTGCTGCGGCTGATGAAGGCGCTGCGGCATGAATCGCCCGGCATTGCGGAGACCGCGAAGCGCCTGGGTGCTGTCCTCGCAGAAGGATGCGTTGGCCTATGTGCTCAAGACCGTGCATTTGCAGCATGGCGGCAAGCTGTCGCTGACGCGGCTGCTGGCCGGCCATCTCGACGACGGCGCCACGTTGCAATCCTCCTCCGGCGAAAGCGGGCGGGTGTCCGGCATCCTGAGCGTCAACGGCTCCTACGACACCAAGCGCCCGTCCGCCGAGGCCGGCGAAACCGTGGCGCTCGGAAAACTCGACGGCGTCAGGACCTGCGACACGGTGTCGGGCGGCAAGACCGCACCGGCGGCGCTTGCCAGCGTCGCGCCGACACCGCCGGTGCTGGCGATGTCGCTGTCGGCGACCGACCGCAAGGACGACGTCAAGCTCGGCCAGGCGCTCCAGCGGTTGAACGAGGAAGATTCCTCGCTGACCATGGTGCAGAACCCGCGCACCCACGACATCGTCCTGTGGGGGCAGGGCGAGATGCATTTACGCGTCGCGCTCGAGCGCCTGCGCGACCGTTTTGGCGTCAACGTCAAATCACAGGCGCCCGCGATCGGCTATCAGGAGACCATCCGCAAATCGATCTCCCAGCGCGGCCGCCACAAGAAGCAGTCCGGCGGCCACGGCCAGTTCGGCGATGTCGTGCTGGAAATCAAGCCGATGCCGCGCGGCACCGGTTTCGAGTTCCACGAGAAGGTGGTCGGCGGCGCGGTGCCGCGCAACTATATCGGCGCGGTGGAAGAGGGCGTGGTCGACGGCCTCACGCGCGGGCCGCTTGGTTTCCCCGTCATCGACCTTCACGTCACGCTGACGGACGGCTCCTATCACAGCGTGGATTCCTCCGATCTTGCTTTCCGCACGGCGGCACGGATCGGCATGAGCGAAGCGCTGCCGCAATGCCAGCCGGTGCTGCTGGAGCCGATCCACATGGTGGAGATCTTCTGCCCGACCGACGCGACGGCGAAGATCAACGCCATCCTGTCGGCACGGCGCGGCCAGATTCTCGGCTTCGACACGCGGGAGGGGTGGTCCGGATGGGACTGCGTCCGCGCCACCATGCCGGAAGCCGAAATCGGCGATTTGATCGTGGAACTGCGGTCGGCCACGGCCGGCGCCGGCAGCTTTACCCGGCAGTTCGACCGCATGGCCGAAGTCACCGGCCGCGCCGCCGATCAGATCATTGCCGCGCACCGGGTGGCGGCGTGATGTAGGCACCGTCATTCCGGGTTCGATGCCTTGCATCGCCCCGGAATGACGAGTCCAATCCTATCCGCTCACAATCAATCCGCGAGCGCGACGGCATTGACAGCGGTCCCGGCTTGTCCGATTGGACAGCCATGACAATCGGAACAAAGCCCCGCGCCGCATGCCTGATCGGATGGCCGGCGGCGCATTCGCGCTCGCCGCTGATCCATCATTACTGGCTTCGCAAGCTTGGCATCGACGGCGGCTACAACATCGAGGCGATCGCGCCGGAAGGTTTTGCCGAATTCATCCGGCGTTTGTCGGCGCATGGCTTCGTCGGCGCCAACGTCACGCTTCCGCACAAGGAGCGCGCGCTGGCGCTGTCGAAGCCGGATGACCGCGCCCGCGCGGTCGGCGCAGCCAATACGTTGTGGTACGACGATGGCGAGTTGCGCTCGACCAACACCGACGTCGAAGGCTTTATCAACAATCTCGACGCCTGTGCGCCCGGCTGGGACAAGGCGGAAGAGGCGCTGGTGCTCGGCGCGGGCGGCTCCGCCCGCGCGGTCGTGTTCGGCCTCACTGAGCGCGGCATCAAGCGCGTACATCTCGCCAATCGTACCATCGAGCGGGCCCGCGCGCTGGCGGACCAATTCGGCGCCTGCGTATTGCCGGTGGCGTGGGAGGCGACCTCTGGCCTGCTGCCGCGCGCCGGGTTGCTCGTGAATACGACGTCGCTCGGCATGCACGGCCAGCCCGCGCTCGAACTCGATGTCGGCCTGCTGCCTTCGAATGCCGTCGTCGCCGACCTGGTTTACGTGCCGCTGGAAACGCCATTGCTGTCAGCGGCGCGTGCGCGGGAACTGAAGACCGCCGATGGTCTCGGCATGCTGCTGCATCAGGCGGTGCGCGGATTCGAACTGTGGTTCGGGCAGCGCCCCGAAGTGACCTTGGAACTTCGCGCGCTGATCGAGGCGGACCTCACGAAAGCATGATGCGCTGCTCGCGCAATCTTGAGCCGGAATATTGTCAGGAAACCGGGGTCAATCGTTAAGTCGATATCGCCCCATTTGGAGATCGCTTGATGTCAGTTCGTTATGCCCAGCCTGTTCGTCCGCCGCTTGTTCGTCCGCTCCTTCGTCCGCTCCTTGCCGTCGCGGTCGTTGCCGCCACGTCGTTCTACGCCATCGCCCAGCAGCCGCCTGCGCCGTCGCGCGTTCGCGGCACCATCGAGGGCGTTGACGGCGACGTGCTCGCTGTCAAGTCGCGCAGCGGTGAAGACGTCAAGCTGCATATGACCGGCGATATCAAAGTGGTCGGAATCACCAAGATTGCACTGTCCGACATCAAGGTCGGCTCCTTCATCGGCACCACCACGGTGCCGGGACCGGATGGCAGCCAGGACGCGGTCGAGGTGCATGTGTTCCCGGAGGACATGCGCGGCACCGGCGAGGGCTCGCGGCCCTACGATTTGCGTCCCAACAGCACCATGACCAATGCGACGGTGGCGAATTCGGTGGTCGGCAATGACGGGCACACCTTGTTGATCAAGTACAAGGACGGCGAGAAAAAAGTCCAGGTATCACCGGAAACGCCGGTCGTGACCTATGTCCCGGCCGACAAATCCGACCTCAAGGCCGGGGCCAAGGTGATCGCCTTCATGAAAAAGCTGCCGGATGGCTCGTTCGAGACCAACCGCGTCAGCGTCGGCCGCGATGGGCTGACCCCGCCGATGTGAGTGGGCGGGCGGCGAGGGCCTTGGAATAGATATTTGGAATAGGTACTTCTTTCCGGTGTTTGCGCTTCATCGGCCGCTAAAGCGGCCTTTGTGCGCTTGTTCGGCCGCTAGAGCGGCCTTTGGGAGGGACAGTATCATGCCGACGATTTCCTGGATGCCGCGCCTGGTCGCGGCTTCGCTGACATTTGTGACTGTGCTTGGAGCGACAAGTTGGGCCCAGCAGCCGCCGACGGTGCGGATTCGCGGCACCATCGAGGCGGTCGACGGGCCCGTCCTGTCGATCAAATCGCGTGAAGGCGCCGACATGAAGGTGCACATGACCGACAATGTGGCGGTGTTCGCCGTCGTCAAGACCGAACTGTCGGAGATCAAGGAAGGTTCCTATATCGGCGTAACCGCGCTGCCGGAGCCGGACGGCACCCAGAAAGCCGTTGCGGTCCACATCTTCCCCGAGAACCAGCGCGGCGCGGCCGAAGGTTTTCGGCCCTGGGACCAGCGCCCCAACTCCACCATGACCAACGCCACCGTCGCGCAGACGGTCAAGGGCACCGACGGCCAGAACATCCTGGTCAAGTACAAGGACGGTGAAAAGAAAGTCGTGGTGCCGCCGGATACGCCGATCGTCACCTTCGTCGCCAGCGACAAGTCCGAAGTGAAGGCGGGCGCCAAGATCATCATCTTCGGCGCAGTCAAGAAGGACGACGGCACGCTTGAAGCCAACCGCGTCAATGTCGGCCGCGACGGCATCACGCCGCCGATGTGACGCGAAGCGTCACAAACACACTCTGTGACGCGAGCGTCACGAACATGTTCTCTACCGTCCTGTCGCCTGCTTTCGCAGGGACGACGAAAGATGTGAGTCTTGCCTCAAACCGCCAGCACGTGATCGTCGATCTCGGCGATGGTGTTGACGCCGCACAGGCCCATGGTCACGTTCAGCTCATTGCGGATCAGGTCGAGCGCTTTCTCTACGCCGGCCTGACCGCCGGCGCCGAGGCCGTGCACGAAGGCGCGGCCGATCATGCAGGATTTGGCGCCGAGCGCGAGCGCCCGCATCACGTCCTGACCCGAGCGAATGCCGCCGTCGAACATGATCTCCATTTTCGAGCCGACGGTGTCGACAATTTCGGGCAACACCTCGATTGACGACGGCGCGCCGTCGAGCTGCCGCCCGCCATGGTTGGAGACCACGATCGCATGCGCGCCGGTCTTGACGGCTTCCTCGGCGTCCTCGACGTCGAGGATGCCTTTCAGGATCAGCTTGCCCGGCCAGATGCTGCGGATCCAGTCGACGTCCTTCCAGTTCAGCGTGGTATCAAACTGCGAATTGGTCCAGTGCGACAGCTGCGTGATGCTTTCGGTGCCCTTGATATGGCCGACGATGTTGCCGAAGGTGCGGCGCTTGCCGCGCATGACGCCGGCAACCCAGGCCGGCTTGGTGGCGAAATCGATCAATTTCGACAACGACCATTGCGGCGGAATCGTCATGCCGTTCTTGATGTCCTGGTGACGCTGTCCGATCACCTGCAGGTCGACCGTCAACACCAGCGCGCTGCATTTCGCCGCGATCGCGCGCTCGATCAGCGACTTGATGAAGCCGCGGTCCTTCATCACGTAAAGCTGGAACCAGAACGGCTTGTCGACGGCGGCGGCGACATCCTCGATCGAGCAGATCGACATCGTGCTCAGCGTGAAGGGAATGCCGGCGGCCTGTGCCGCGCGGCAGGCGGCGATTTCGCCGTCGCCGTGCTGCATGCCGAGCAACCCGACCGGCGCCAGGATCAGCGGCAGCGATGCCGGTTCGCCGAGAATGGTAGTGGAGAGATCGCGCTTCGAGACGTCGACCAGAATCCGCTGCCGGAACTTGATCGCTTCGAGGTCGGCGCGGTTGGCGCGCAGCGTATCCTCGGTGTAGGAGCCACGATCCGCATAGTCGAAAAACGCCTTGGGTACGCGACGCTTGTGAAGCTGGCGCAGATCTTCGATGCAGGTAATTTGCTTCATGGACGTCCCGGCCCTTCTTGAATTCCTTTGCTGTGCCGTCATCTAGCATGGTTGATCGATCTGCCAAATCGCGTCTCGCTGACCGCTGGAAGGACAGCCCATGAACGGATCGCGCTCCCAAGCCCACGCCAAAGTCAGAGCTGCCAAAGCTACCGAAAAGCGCCAGCTCGACCAGGCTCTGGAGGAGGGTCTGGAAGAGACCTTTCCGGGTTCCGACCCCGTCAATGTGACCCAGCCGGCACCGTCGAAGGCCGACCATCACGTCAAGCGCAAGGACGAGGGTTGAGCCGCATCGCCCCGGCCGATGCCGGTTTGGAGAAATAATCCCTTATATTACAATAGGCTTGGGTGCCGAATCGGCCGTGGCCCGGCCGTAATGATTCATCATATTTTTTGACGCCATTTTAGCCACTGAGGGATTATAACTCCTGCACGTTATGATGGTGAGCGTTCGCCGCTTCTTGCCCAATGGCTTGAGAGGCCGCGAAATCGCTGGGGGTCACATGAGCCGCAAATATTTCGGTACCGACGGGATTCGGGGCCGTGCCAATGGTCTGATCACACCGGAGCTCGCGCTCAAGGTGGGGCAGGCGGCCGGGCTGGTGTTTCAGCGCGGCGATCACCGCCACCGTGTCGTCATCGGCAAGGATACGCGGCTCTCCGGTTACATGATCGAATACGCCATGGTGGCCGGGTTTACCTCGGTCGGCATGGACGTGCTGCTGCTCGGTCCGATGCCGACGCCGGCGGTCGCGATGCTGACCAAGTCGATGCGCGCCGATCTCGGCGTGATGATTTCCGCCTCCCACAATCTGTTCGAGGACAACGGCATCAAGCTGTTCGGCCCGCAGGGTTTCAAATTGTCCGATGACGTCGAGAAGCAGATCGAGCAGTTGCTCGACGAGCCGATGGACCGCAAGCTGGCGCAGAGCGCCAGTCTCGGGCGCGCCCGCCGCATCGACGGCGTTCACGACCGCTACATCGAATTCGCCAAACGCACTCTGCCGCGCGAACTCTCGCTCGACGGCCTGCGGGTGGTGATCGATTGCGCCAACGGCGCGGCCTACAAGGTGGTGCCGGAAGCGCTGTGGGAGCTGGGTGCCGACGTCGTCGCCATGGGCGTCGAGCCTGATGGATTCAACATCAACAAGGAATGCGGATCGACCTCGCCGGAGGCGCTGAGCCGCAAGGTGCGCGAGATGCGCGCCGACATCGGCATCGCGCTCGATGGCGACGCCGATCGCGTCATCCTGGTCGACGAGCGCGGCCATGTGGTCGATGGCGACCAGCTGCTCGCGGTGATCGCGCAAAGCTGGAAGGAAGACGGCCGGCTTGCGAGGCCCGGCATCGTCGCCACCGTGATGTCGAATCTCGGCCTCGAGCGTTTCCTGCAGGGCATCGGCCTTGAGATGGTGCGCACGCCGGTCGGCGACCGCTATGTGCTCGAGCAGATGCTGAGCCAGGGTTACAATCTCGGTGGCGAGCCTTCCGGTCACATCATCCTTTCCGATTACGCGACGACGGGCGACGGCTTCGTCGCCGCGCTGCAGGTGCTCGCCGTGGTGCAAAAGCTTCGCCGCCCGGTGTCGGAAGTCTGCCACCGCTTCGATCCGCTGCCGCAGATCCTCAAGAACGTGCGCTATCGCAGCGGCAAGCCGCTCGACGATGCCGAGGTAAAATCGGCGATCATCGATGGCGAAAATCGCCTCAACGGCCATGGCCGCCTGCTGGTCCGCTCCTCCGGCACCGAGCCTGTGATCCGCGTGATGGGCGAGGGCGACGACCGTATCCTGGTCGAGGAAGTGGTCGATCACATCGTCACCGCGCTCGGTCACGCCGCGGCGGCGTGAACGCATCGCAGCCATTAGCGAATAGTAATGGTCGGGCTCGCATCCGCGGCGTAGATAATAAGCCGCTATCCGCGAATCCCCTGGGAGTCCTGCGTGAACAAGCCCGTCATCGTCTCTGAGGAAGCACTGGTCGCGCCGGTGCTCGTTCCGGACGTGACGCCGGGATTGGCCGTTAAGGCGGCGGCTGCGGGGCCTGCCTATGTCGTGCTGGCTGGAATCAGTTTTTCGCATTTCCTCAACGACACCATGCAGTCGCTGATTGCATCGGTTTATCCGATCCTCAAGGACAGCTATGCACTGGACTATGCGCAAATCGGACTGATCACTCTGGCATTCCAGTTCACCGCGTCGCTGCTGCAACCGCTGGTCGGACATTTCACCGACAAGAAGGCGCAGCCGTTTTCGCTCGCCATCGGCATGGGCTCCACGTTCCTTGGATTGCTGCTGCTGAGCGTCGCGCATCAATACGGGGTCATTCTGATCGCGGCGTCGCTGGTCGGGCTTGGATCGGCGGTGTTCCATCCGGAATCGGCGCGCATCGCTCGCCTCGCTTCCGGCGGGCGCTACGGGTTTGCGCAATCGGTGTTCCAACTCGGCGGCAGTTTCGGCACGTCGATGGGGCCGGTGCTGGCGGCCTTGATCGTGGTGCCGTTCGGCCAACCCAGCATCGCCTGGTTCTCATCGATCGCATTTCTGGCGATCGTCATCCTGTGGCGGATTGGCGTCTGGTATCGGCCGCAGATCGTGACCAAGAAATCGGCGGTGGTGGAGCGCCATCCGGATGCGCCCGACCAGCGCGGAGTTAAGATCGCACTTGCAGTGCTGGTCGCGCTGCTGTTTTCAAAACAGCTCTACGTGTCGAGCCTGTCGAGCTATTACATCTTCTATCTGATCGACAAGTTCGGCGTCTCGACCCAGGCAGCCCAACTCTATCTGTTCGTCTTTCTCGCGGCGAACGCGGCAGGGGCATTTTTTGGCGGGCCGCTCGGCGATCGCTTCGGCCGCAAATATGTCATCTGGTTCTCGATCCTCGGCGCGCTGCCGTTCACGCTGGCGCTGCCTTATGCCGGATTGTTTACCGGCGCGGTGCTGACGGTGTTCATCGGCCTGATCCTGTCGTCGGCGACGTCGTCGATCATCGTGTTCGCGCAGGAGCTGATGCCGCACCGCTTCGGGATGATATCCGGCGTGTTCTTCGGTGTCGCCTTCGGCATCGGCGGCCTCGGCGCCGCCGTGCTCGGCAAGGTCGCCGACCACACCGGCATTGCCTTCGTCTACCAGATCTGTGCGTACCTGCCGGCGCTGGGGCTGCTCGCGGTGTTCCTGCCGAAGATGCCGAAGCTCGCGCGCTGACGAAAAACTCTCGCGTGAAAGCCTGTTACGTTATCGCGATAACGGGAAGGGAGCCGGTTCCGCGTTAACGCACCGGTTACCTTCGTCAACACCGCGTTAGGATGTAAGGCGGTTTCGCCAATTCCTGTGCTTCATATGCATCAGCGGCGGCGTTGCAAACGCGGCATCGCGAAAATCTTCGGAGATTATCAACCTTAAAAATTAGGGTTAAGCGGCGCTTAAACATTTGGTGCCATCGTCCGCCCGTGAGTTTTTGGATGTGGGGCTCCGCAGTACGCCTCACCGGACAAAAGGACGAAGCCAATGCGTAGCGTTAAGTTTCTCGTCGCCGCCGGAGCGGCATCCCTGTTGTCGTCGGTGGCATTCGCCGCGGACATGCCGATTGCCGCGCCGCCGATGTACGCGCCGCCGGTAGTCGAGGATTTTGGCGGCTGGTATTTGCGTGGCGACATCGGCTTCAGCAATCAGCGGGTGAACCACCTCGACACCCCGGGCTATCACGATCCCGGTATCACTGTTCCCCCGACGATCGGTCTCGGCTTCGATACCGCCGGGGTTTTCGATCTCGGTGTCGGTTATCGTTTCAACAACTGGTTCCGCGTCGACGTCACCGGCCAGTATCGCGGCAACTCGAACATGCACGGGCTCGACATCGTCAGCTTCAACGGCGCGGTCATCGGAACCGATGAGTATCGCGCCAGCAAATCCGAATGGGTGGCGATGGCAAACGCTTATGCCGATCTCGGCACCTGGTGGTGCATGACGCCGTTCGTCGGCGCCGGCATCGGTATGTCGCGCAACACGATTTCGAATTTCGTTGATATCAATACGCCGAACCTCGGCGTTGCGTTCGCGCCGACCGCTTCGAAATGGGATTTCGCATGGGCCCTGCATGCGGGTGTCGCGTACAAGGTCACTCCCGGCATCACGTTTGAACTCGCATATCACTACATGAATCTCGGAGACGGCGTCACCGGCGCCCTGACCGACTTCACCGGTTTCACACGCGGTCGGACCATGCAGTTCAAAGACATCACGTCGCAAGATCTGACGGTCGGCATGCGTTGGGAGCTCAACAGCCCGCAGGTCTACGAGGCGCCGCTGGTGCGCAAGGGTTAATTCGGACCTTCATTCGTTAACGAAAAGCTGACGGCGCGGGATTTTCCCGCGCCGTTTTGTTTTCGTCGTTTGTTTTCGATGGCGCGATCCCGCGAAACCGTTTTCGTGCAGAAGACGCGCAGGAGATTTTTGCGTTTTTCGACCAGATCGCATCAATCGGCGCCGGCGATAACGATTGGTTAGGGTTAACGAGCGATGATCAGCGTCGAGTTTAGAGTGTCCGATGGAGCGTCCCGATGCGTAGATTCCTGCTGGCGGTGATGATGTGCGGCGTTGCGGCCGGTGCGCAAGCCGCCGATCTCTCCGATCTTCCCATTCTCCGCGGGAGCTACACCGAAGGGTTGACCAGCAGCAGGGTCAATTGGCAGGGCTTCTACTTCGGCGCCCAGGGCGGTTATGGATCGTCCGACGAAAGTTTTTCCGGCTCGAACGCGAACATGCTGGCAGCCTTGCTCGATCACAACGTGATCGAGCAAATGCAGGTCTCGCAATGGAATCTCGGTCTCGGGAAGCAATCGTCGCGTTCGCCGGGATACGGCGCGTTTACCGGCTATAATTGGCAATGGGACGACGTCGTCATCGGCCTCGAGGGTAGCTACCTGCATGGCTCGTTCGGCGGTGAAAATCACGCGATCAAGGCTCTCGTCAGCGGCAGCGCACTGTCCGACGGACTCTTCCATAGTGTTGCGGTTGAACTCATCGGCATCGATCCATGTGACTGACATGGCGACGCTCCGCGCTCGCGCCGCTTATGCATGGGGTTGCTTCCTGCCCTATGCGTTCGCTGGAATTGCGCTCGGCAATGCCGACATCTCCCGCACGGTCGTCGTCCACGACGCAGTCTCCAACGGAGGGCCCTTCTTCCCCTTGGCGACATTGAGCGCCACGGATGCCGTGCATAATCACCTCATCTACGGCTATTCCGGCGGCCTCGGCTTCGACGTGAACCTGATCGGCGGCCTCTTCTTCCGCGGCGAATGGGAGTATATCCGCTTCACTTCCAACGTGGACACCAGCATCAACACGGTGCGCGCGGGCCTCGGTTACAAATTCTGACATCAGGCAAGCGCCCGGCTTGACAGGAAACGACGCGGCTGCTCCGATTGCTGCTCCTGTCCACGGTGCTCTCACAGTCGATGAAGATCTATGGCGATACCAATTCGGGCAATTGCCTGAAGGTGAAGTGGGTTTGCGACCGCCTGTCGCTGCCTTACACCTGGATCGCCGTCGATACGCTCAAACGCGAGACGCGGACGGCGGAATTCCTCAAGCTCAACAGCGCAGGGCAAGTGCCGACGGTCGAATTCGACGACGGCCGCACGCTGGCGCAATCCAACGCCATCATCCGTTATCTCGCCCACGGCAGCGATCTCATTCCGTCCGACGCCTTCGCGGCGGCGAAAATGGATGAGTGGCTGTTCTGGGAGCAATACAGCCACGAGCCCTATATCGCGGTCTGCCGCTTTCAAATGTTCTATCTGGGCAAGCCCGCCTCCGATCTCGATCCCGACAAGGTCAAGCGCGGTTACGCAGCGCTGGAGCGGATGGAGCAACAACTCGCGATCACGCCATTTCTGGTGGGCGACGCCGTCTCGCTCGCCGACGTTTCGCTATTGGCCTATACGCGCGTCGCGCATGAAGGCGGCTTTGATCTCGACGGCTATGCCGCCGTGCGCCGCTGGATCGGGGAGACCGAGAGATTTCTTGGCCTGTCGCCAGTCCGCTGAAGATTATCGGAAAACACTCATGTCTATTTCGAAGGTCACCATCCGCCGCGCCCGCCGTGACGACCTCGGCATCATCGTTGCGATGCTGGCGGATGATCCGCTTGGCGGCGCGCGCGAGCGGCTCGAAGACCCGCTGCCGCAGCCCTATTTTCAGGCCTTCGAAAAAGTCGACCGCGATCCGAACATCCAGCTTGTCGTCGCGGTGGACAATGAGGGCGTCGTCGTCGGTTGCCTGCAACTCTGCATCTTGCCGGGAGTGAGTTCGCAGGGCGCCTCGCGCGGTCTGCTCGAGGATGTTCGCGTCGCCGGCCATTGCCGCAGCCGCGGCATCGGCGAACAATTGGTGCAATGGGCGGTCGCGGAAGCGCGCGCCAAGGGGTGCAAGCTGGTGGAACTGCTCACCCACCACACCCGCGTCGATGCGCAGCGGTTCTACGAGCGGCTCGGATTTGCGCGAAGCCATGTCGGCATGACGATACGATTTTGACGCGTCCCTGCGTAGTTGCGGTTGCGGCCGCAAGTGACGAGCCTTCAATCACCTGTGATGTCAGGGACATTTTCGATTGCCCCGAAGTTCCTTGACGATTGGGCGGGATTCCCTTAATGACCGCGGCGGGACACCTCCCCCCAACGGGAGGCTTACTATCTGGAAGGATAGATGATGACCGTAGCGAAGCCCGCTTCGCGGCCCAATGTGCCGCATTTTTCTTCCGGCCCCTGCGCCAAGCGCCCCGGCTGGAACCCCCAAAATCTCAAGGACGCAGCCCTCGGCCGTTCGCATCGCGCGAAGGTCGGCAAGGCGAAACTCAAGCTCGCGATCGAATTGACGCGTGAAGTGCTTGAAGTGCCGGCCGATTACAGAATCGGCATCGTGCCGGCGTCCGATACCGGCGCGGTCGAAATGGCGCTGTGGTCGCTGCTCGGCGCGCGGCCTGTCACCACCATCGCCTGGGAATCCTTCGGCGAGGGCTGGGTCAGCGATATCGTCAAGGAATTGAAGCTCAAGGACGTCACCAAGCTGCATGCCGGCTATGGCGATATCCCCGATCTCGCCAAGGCCGATCCGGCGTCCGACATTGTCTTCACCTGGAACGGCACCACCTCGGGCGTGCGCGTTCCCAATGCGGACTGGATCAGCGCGACCCGCGAAGGCCTCACCATTTGCGACGCGACCTCGGCGGCGTTCGCGCAGCCGCTCGACTGGGCCAAGCTCGATGTGGTCACGTTCTCATGGCAGAAGGCGCTGGGCGGCGAAGCCGCGCACGGCATGCTGGTGCTCAGCCCTCGCGCCGTTGCGCGGCTCGAAAGCTACAAGCCGGCGTGGCCGCTGCCAAAGATCTTCCGCATGACCAAGGGCGGCAAGCTCAACGAAGGCATCTTCGAGGGCGAGACCATCAACACGCCGTCGATGCTGTGCGTCGAGGATTATCTCGATGCGCTGAACTGGGCGAAATCGGTCGGCGGCCTCAAGGCCCTGATCGCGCGCGCCGATGCCAATACCAGGGTGCTCGCCGACTGGAAGGCGAAGACGCCGTGGATCGACTTCCTGGCGAAGGATCCCTCGATCCGTTCCAACACCTCGGTGTGCCTCAAGATCGTCGATCCCGCGATCACTTCGCTGACGCCCGATGCGCAGGCCGATTTCTCCAAGAAGCTCGTCGCGCTCGTGGAGAAGGAGGGCGCCGGTTACGACTTCGCCTATTACCGCGATGCGCCGGCGGGCCTGCGGATCTGGTGTGGCGCCACGGTGGAAGCAAGCGACGTCGCGCTGCTGACGCAGTGGATCGACTGGGCGTTCGCCGAGACCAAGGCTTCGCTTCCGAAGGCGGCTTAGTTCGTTCATCTCATCTGTCATGGCCGGGCTCGACCCGGCCATCCATCGAAGGAGATGGACCCGCGGGTCTCCAACGCGAAGACACGCTTCGCGTTTTAGCCCGCTTGTGACGACATCAAACAATCGCCCTTCAACGGATTACACACAGATGTCCAAACCCAAAGTTCTCATTTCCGACGCGCTTTCTCCCGCCGCCGTGCAGATCTTCAGGGATCGCGGCGTCGAGGTCGATTTCCAGCCCAATCTCGGCAAGGACAAGGACAAGCTCGCCGAGATCATCGGCAATTACGACGGGCTCGCGATCCGCTCCGCGACCAAGGCGACCGCGAAGATCATCGAGAAGGCTACGCGGTTGAAGGTGATCGGCCGAGCCGGCATCGGCGTCGACAATGTCGAGATCCCGGCCGCCACGGCCAAGGGCATCATCGTGATGAACACGCCGTTCGGCAATTCGATCACGACCGCCGAGCATGCCATCACGTTGATGCTGGCGCTGGCACGTGAAATCCCGCAGGCCGATGCCTCCACGCAAGCCGGCAAGTGGGAGAAGAACCGCTTCATGGGCGTCGAGATCACGGCCAAGACCCTGGGCGTGGTCGGCTGCGGCAATATCGGCTCGATCGTCGCCGATCGCGCGCTCGGCCTGCGCATGAAGGTGATCGCCTTCGATCCGTTCCTGTCGCCGGAGCGCGCCAAGGATATCGGCGTCGAAAAGGTCGACCTCGACGAGCTGTTGAAGCGCGCCGACTTCATCACGCTGCATACGCCGCTGACCGAGAAGACCAGGAACATCATCGATGCGACCGCGATCGCCAAGATGAAGAAGGGCGTGCGCATCATCAACTGCGCCCGCGGCGGCCTGGTCGACGAGCAGGCGTTAGTCGATGCGCTGAATTCCCAGCATGTCGCAGGCGCGGCCGTCGACGTATTCATCGAGGAACCCGCCACCAAGAACGTGCTGTTCGGCCATCCCAACGTGATCTGCACGCCGCATCTCGGTGCGGCCACCACGGAAGCGCAGGAGAACGTCGCGCTGCAGGTCGCCGAGCAGATGTCGGATTATCTCCTGACCGGCGCGATCTCGAACGCGGTGAACTTTCCGTCGATCACGGCGGAAGAGGCGCCGAAGCTGAAGCCGTTCATCGAACTCGCCGAAAAGCTTGGTTCGTTCGCGGGCCAGCTCACCGAGAGCGGCATCCTCAAGGTCGAGATCACCTATGAGGGCCATGTCGCCGAAATGAAGATCAAGGCGATCACCTCGGCGGTGCTGTCGGGCCTGCTGCGGCCGATGCTGGGCGACGTCAACGTGGTTTCGGCGCCGGTCGTTGCGAAAGAGCGCGGCATGGTGGTCGACGAGATCGTGCGCGCGGCGCAGAGCGATTATGAAAGCCTGATCACCGTCTCGGTCACCACCGAGCGGCAGGAACGCTCGGTTTCGGGCACGGTCTATGCAGACGGCAAGCCGCGGCTCGTCGACATCAAGGGCATCCGGGTCGACGCCGAGTTCGGCAAGTCGATGATCTACATTACCAACGAGGACAAGCCCGGCTTCATCGGCAGCTTTGCCGGCCTGCTGGGCGACGCCAAGATCAACATCGCGACCTTCCATCTCGGCCGCGTCAAGCAGGGCGGCGATGCCATCGCGCTGGTCGAGATCGACGGCGAGATGCCGGCGGACGTGCTTGCCAGGGTGCAGGCGTTACCCCAGGTGAAGCAGGCCAAGGCCTTGGTGTTTTAAGGCCTTGGTGTTTTAAGGCCGCTGGTGTTCTAGAGCGCGCATTCGACGCGGAGGAAATGAACGGCGGAGTGAACGGCTAAAGAGGGTGTAGCACGCCACGCTCGCAACCGATAGATCAGGCCGGGCGGCGTCTGCGGTCACGCTCACACGCCTTCATAAACCAGTCGGGTAAAATAGCCGGGATCGATCACGAACTGGCCCCACTTCGCGTCGAAAGCCGCGGTCGGCTTGGCCGCGACCGTTTCATCGCGGGTTTTTCCTGCTTTCTTGAGTTTTGCGACATTGTCCCTGATCGCAACCAGCATGTCGCGGAACGCCTGCAGTTCGGCCTTGTTGCTGACGGGCTTGCCGTGGCCGGGAATGATGATGGTGTCGTTATTGGTTACGGCAAGATTGGCGTCAGACGCCGCGATCATCCCGTTGATGCTGCCGCCTGTCGAATAGTCGATGAACGGATAGATTCCGTTCCAATAGGTGTCGCCGACGTGGATGATGTTGGCCTCGGCAAACGTCACGGAGATGTCGCCGTCGGTATGCGCTGGCCCGTAATATTTCAGAACCATCGACGCGCCATTGAGCTTCATCTTGTGTTCTTTCGCAAACACCTCGCTTGGAAGAGCGCCGCGCGGCGAGGGGAGGAAATTGTAGTCCCAGTCTTCGACCCGCTGAATTCCGGAGAGATGCTTGCGGGTGTTGTTCTGCGCGATGATCTTCGCGCCGGCCGCATGTAGCCATTCGTTGCCGTCGGCATGATCGAAATGCCAATGCGTATTGATGAGATGCGTGATGGGCTCGTTGCCGAGAGCGGCAAGCGCTTCGGCAATCCTGGCGCGCGACACACCGATGCCGGCGTCGACCAGAACCTTGCCGTCCTTGCCGGTCAGCACGGCGATGTTGCCGCCGGAGCCTTCCAATAGGCTGATATTGTTGCGCAGCTTGTGGGTCGTGATGGTCGATGTTGCAGCGCTGTCCTTGATCAGGCTGACGAGCCCGCGTGCTTCCGCATACGCCTGGCGCGGCGAGAGCCATCCGCCGGTAGCGGCGAGGGCGGCGCTGCCGGCACAGCACAGGCAGAAGCTGCGTCGCGACAGCAAGTTCGCTTTTGAATTTTTCATGACATTCTCGCTTTGCTGCGGGCGAGGCATGCTGGCCGGGAAGGCGACCTTCCCGCCCAACCCTATCAGACCGCAATGAAGACGGTAAGATCAGCCCCAGGGGCGGGCGAGACCAATTCGGCTTGAGCGTGCGGCTATTCCTTCACCGCGCCGGTCAGCGACGAGACGTAATAATCGACGAACAACGAGTAGAACACTGCGACCGGCAATGAGCCGAGCAGCGAGCCCGCCATCAGCGCGCCCCATTGATAGACGTCGCCGGAGACCAGTTCGGTCAGGATCGCGACGGGGACGGTCTTGTTGGCGCTGCTCTGGATGAAGGCGAGCGCATAGATGAATTCGTTCCACGACAGCGTGAAGGAGAAAATGCCGGCCGAGATCAGGCCGGGCACGGCGAGCGGCAGCGTGATCCGGCGCAGGATCTGCAACCGCGTCGCGCCATCCACCAGCGCGCATTCTTCCAGCTCATAGGGGATCGACTTGAAGTAACCGATCAAGAGCCAGGTGCAGAACGGCACCAGGAAGGTCGGATACACCAGGATCAGCGCGAGCGGGCTGTCGAACAGGCCGAACTGGACCACGACGGTCGCCAGCGGAATGAACAGGATCGACGGCGGCACCAGATAAGCGAGATAGATGCCGAGGCCGACATAGGGACTGCCGCGGAAGCGCAGACGCTCGATCGCATAGGCCGCGAGCGTGGAAGCGAACAGCGACAGCGTCGTCGATCCGATCGCCACGAACATCGTGGTTTTCAGCCAGCGCGGATAGGCAGTGTTGAACAGCAGATGTTTGATATGCGCGATCGTCGGCGAGGTGATCCAGAACGGGTTGTGTTCCCTGTAATTGAGCAGCTCGGCGTTCGGTTTGAACGACGTGATCGCCATCCAGTAGAACGGAAACAGCAGAATCAGCACGAAGCACGACAGCGGCAGATAGATCATCATCATCCGCCGCGCGCGGCTATCCCACGCCATCGTATCCGGCGTGGCGCTGGCGACGTTGGTGGATTGGGCGACCGCGTCAGTCATTGCTCTCTCCCTGCTGCCATTTACGGCGGGCAAGGCCGAAGTAGCTGAACAATGTCGCGAAGACGAGGAACGGAATCATCGAGACGGCGATCGCCGCACCCTCGCCAAGTTCGCCGCCGGCGATGCCGCGCTGGAACGCGAGCGTCGCCAGCAAATGGGTGGAATTGACCGGCCCGCCGCGGGTAATCGCGTAAACGAGCTGGAAGTCGGTGAAGGTGAAGATGATCGAGAACGTCATCACGATTGCCAGGATCGGCATCATCATCGGGAAGGTGATGAAGCGGAACCGCTGCCACGCCGAAGCGCCGTCCAGCATTGCGGCTTCATAGAGCGAGGGAGATATGGTCTGCAGCCCCGCCAGCAGCGAGATCGCGACAAAGGGAATGCCGCGCCAGATATTGGCGGCGATCAGCGAGAAGCGCGCCGGCCAGGGGGTGCCGAGGAAGTCGATATTGGTGCTGCGGATATGCAGTACGTCGACCAGCAGATAGGAGATGATCGAGAACTGCGGATCGTAGATCCACCAGAACGCCAGCGCCGACAGCACCGTCGGAACGATCCACGGCAGCAGCACGATGGCGCGCAACAGGCTCTTGAACGGGAAGTGGTTGTTGAGCAGCAGCGCCAGCCAGAAGCCGAGCGCGAATTTTCCGAAGGTCGCGACCGCCGTATAGAACACGCTGTAGAACACGGCGCCCCACCACAAGGGATCGCTCAGCAGATACTGAAAGTTCTCCAGGCCAACGAAAACGCCGCGGCGGCCGATGGTGGTGTCGGTGAAGGCGAGCCAGATGCCTAGTCCGAGCGGATAGGTGAGAAACACGGTGAGCAGCCCGATGGCGGGCGCGAGGCAAACCACGACCAGGAACGGCTTGTAGTCGAACAGCCGGGCCAGCCAACCCGGCTCTCGCTGCGCTGCTCGTTGCGTGGGGAGTGTCGTCACCGACATCGGATGTTTGTCCTCGGTCTTTCCACGCGGTCATTCCGGGATGGTGCGTAAGCACCAGACCCGGAATCTCGAGCTTCTCAGATGTGCGAGTGCACATCATAGTTCGATGCTTCGCATCGCCCCGGAATGACGTTCTTTACGAACGGCGGAAGTAACGCTTGGCGCGCCGTTCCGCCTCGGCGGCCGCCGCTTCCGGTGTCGCCGCATCGGTGGCGACGGAAGCGCACATCTGCACGAGGACATAGTCGGCGTTGACGGCGCCGGTGGCGGTCGAGATCGGTCCCTTGTAGCCGGCGTAATAGTTGCTCTTCATGGTGTCCTTGAAGATCTTGACCTTGGGATCGCCGGACCATACCGCGGCATCCGCATAGGCCGCGAGCGGTTGCGACCAGTAACCGCTGTTGGCGTTCAGCCACGGCTCGTATTGTTCCTTCTCCAGCATGAACTGCAGGAAGGCTTTTGCGGCGTTCGGGTACGGGCTGTGCTTGAACACCATGGCATTCAGCGTCAGCCCCGACATCGGCGAGACGCTGGCGAGGCCCTTGGGCAGCAACTGGTGCTCGGTATCGTCGGCGATCGCCTTGGTCGCCGGATCGTTCTTGAGCGAGAAGTAGAGCGAGACGCCGTTGGCCGTGAGCGAAATTTCCTGCGACGAGTAGGCGCGGTTGTTGCTGACGTCGTTCCAGGAGGGCGTGCCGGCAATGAAGGTCGGATACAGCTCCTTGAGATATTTCAGCGCCGCGATCGTCTCCTTGCTGTTGATGATGACATTGCCTTCTTCGTCCAGCAGCGAGGCGTTGTGCGACCACAACAGCCAGCTCGCAAAGCCGTTGCCGTCGCCGACGGCGTTGCCGAGCGCAAAGCCGGCGGGCTTGCCGAACTTTTGCAGTTTCTTGCAGAGGTCGAGGATCCCGGCGTGGTCTTCCGGCACCTTGTCGAAACCGACCGATTGCAGGATCGATTTGCGATAGACCAGCGGGCCGCCGCTGGCGCCGAACGGCAACCCGATCCAGGCGTCGCTTTTCGAGCGCTTGCCGTATTTCTGGGCAAGGTTCTGCCAGCCGCCGTAACGCTTTCCGAGGTAGTCCGCTATGTCGGTCAATTCGATCAGCTTGTCGACATAGATGTGCGGCGAGTCGCCGAAGCCGATGATGATATCCGGCCCAGCCCCCGAGTTCGACGTCACCGCGGTCTGCTGGTTGATGTCTTCCCAGCTGACGAAATCGACCTTGACCTCGATCCCGGTTTTTTGGGTGAATTTGGCGGCATTGGCGCGGAAGACTTCCTCGTCGGCCGGCACGAACCGGACCGGCCGCAGCATCCGCAGGCTGGCGCCTTTCTCGATGGGCCAGCTTCGGCTCGGGAACATCGGCGGCCTTGACGCTGGATGCGGGGGCCTGGGCTTGGGCCTGCGCGGCGGTCGCCGCCAGCGCGGCTGCGGATACGCCCAAAACGAGCGCATCACGGCGGGTGATGTCGTTCTTCATCGTCTTCTCCCTGTTAAGTCGTCTCCTTCGTCCGGTTCCCGGCGTTGAGTCGCCGGTGAACCCTTTTGCTCGAAACGCTTCGAGCCGCTCTTAGCTGTTCGGACCGCGATCCATGCTGACGGGTTGCCAGCGTCGAAGCGAGGTATTTTGCAGCACCGACGGATTGACGCAGCTTACCGGCCACATGCCGGACAGGACCAGTGACAATTCGTAGCCCACGCGGCGCTTGCGCGCCTCGTCGAAACGTGCCGAGGCCGAGGCGACATGCGCGGTCAGCGTGACGTTTTCCATGCTCAGCATCGGGTTGTTGTGCGACGGCGGTTCCGTTTCCAGCACGTCGAGGGCGGCATGCGCGATCCAGCCTTCCTGCAGCGCCTTGATCAGCGCTTCCTCGTCCACGGTGGCGCCGCGGCCGGTATTGATGAAGATCGCGCTCTTCTTCATTTGCTTGAAGTGCTTCTCGCCGAGCATGTGGTGGACCTCGGGCCGCGCCGGGGCATGCATCGACAGGAAATCCGACTGCGACAGCACCTCCGACAGCGTCGCCGGGATCACGCCATGATCGGAAATCAGCGTCTCCTGGATGAAGGGGTCATAGGCGATCATCCGAAGCCCGAAGGGGGCCGCGCGTTTGGCGACCGCACGCGCCACCCGGCCGAACGAGATGAAGCCGAGCGTTTGCCCCATCAGCCGCGGAATTTTCAGGAGCGCGGGGCGGCCCTCGGACCAGCGGCCGGTGCGGACCATCTTGTCCTGCTCGACCAGCCGGCGGAAGCCGGACAGCAGCAGCATCATGGCATGGTCGGCGACCTCCTCGATGAAGGTGTCGGGGATGTTGGTGACGGGGATGCCGCGCGCGGTGGCGGCCTTGACGTCGACGCTGTCGACGCCGACGCTGCCGAGCGTAATGACCTTGCAGTTTTCCAGTGCGTCGATGACCGTTTTCGAGATCCGCATGCCCTTGGCGTAGATCGCGTCCGCGGTTTTGGCCGCGGCGATGAACTCGGCTTCATTGGCCGGCGCCTCGACGATCTCGGCGCCGATCGGATCGAGCGCCTCCCTTTCATAGTCGTAACCGCTGCCCGCGACCGTGAAACTCGCGCCTTTCGGCGTCAGTACCCTGAACTTCGACATTTCCTGCTCCCCGATTTGACCCTTCGGTGTTGGTTATGGCCACGGCAAGTGGCCGTTGCCTCCCGATTTCAAGCGCTCCGATCAGCTTCTCGCGACCGCCAAAGACGCACTATAGCCCGCGGTTTCGTTCCGCCAAGCGCCGGCTTTCGCCGATCCGGCAGGACTCCGTCCTCGCCTCACTGCTTCTCGATCCCGGCGTCGCTGATCAACTTGTCCCACAGCACCAACTGCTCCTTCAGGAACGCGTCGAATTCCTCGGGCGTGCCGGAAAATGCCTCCATGCCGCGCTCGGCGAGCTGGTTCTTGATATCCGGCCGCTCGACGATCTTGCGGATTTCCGCGTTCAGCCTGGTGACGATGTCCTTTGGCAAATTGGCCGGACCGAGATAGCCCTGCCAGGAGGTGATATCGAAACCCTTCACCGTGTCGTCCATGGTGGGAAGTTCGGGCAACAGGGCCGAACGCTTTTTGGTCGTGACGGCGAGCGCCTTCAGCGCCTTGCCATTGACGTGCGGCAGGCCGGTCGGGACGTCGACGAACATCATGGAGACGCGGCCGGCGATCACGTCGGTCAGGGCCGGCGGCGAGCTCTTGTAGGGGACGTGCAGCAGGTCGATACCGGCGAGACGGGCGAACGTCGCGCCCGAGACGATCGCCGACGAGCTGCCGCTGGCGTAGGAGTACTTGCCCGGCTCCTTCTTGGCGAGCGCGATCAGTTCGGCCACCGAATTCGCCGGGATTTCCGGATTGATCACCAGCATGAAGGGCAGGTCGCCGGTACGTGCGATCGGCGTAAAATCCTTGACCGGATCGTAGCTCATGGTCTTCAACAAATACGGATTGGCCGAATGCGTCGTATTCGTCGTGACGAACAGCGTGTAACCGTCGGCCGGGGAACGGGCGACATAGCTCGCCGCGATCGAACCATTGGCGCCCGCTTTGTTGTCGATCACCGTGGTCACGCCGAGCGCGGTGCCCAGTTCCTTGCCGATCAGGCGCGTCGTGGTGTCGGTGCCGCTGCCGGCGGCGAACGGCAGCACCAGCGTGATGTTGCGGTTCGGGTAGGGAGCCTGCGCGAAAGCCGCGGAGGTCAACGCGAGATATCAGCGCTGCCGCTGCCGCAATGCGGCGATGCCGTTTCAATAATGCGATCATATGGTCGTTTCCTCTGAAATGCTTGTTGACGGGTTGGCGGGCAAACTAGCCTGCCCGCGATGAAAGCGGAAGCCGCTACGGTGCCGCGACCCGGATTCTCACGGCTTCGCCGAGGATTTGCGCGAGGCGATCACGACGCCGGCCAGCACCAGCGCATAGCCGGCCAGATGAAACAGCTTGAGCTGCTCGCCGAGCAGCACGATCGCCATCGCCGAGCCGAACACCGGCACCAGATGGAAGAACGGCGCGGCGCGGTTCGGCCCGATCAGCGCCAGGCCGCGGTTGAAAAACAGGTACGCCAGCGTGGAGGGAAAGATCACGACATAGGCCAGCGTCGCCATCGACAAAACGTCGAATTTCAGCGTGAAGCCGCTCGCGTATTCCCAGACCGAGAACGGCAACAGCAACAGCGCGCCGCATCCGATGGTAAAGGAAATCAGCGACAGTTGATGCGTCACCGGGCGGCGCAGCATCAGCGCGGAATACAGTCCGAATGCCAATACCGCACTGGCAAACATCAGATCGCCCCTGTTGAGCTGGATGCCGGCGAGTGCGCCGAAATCGCCGCGCAGGATAATGGTCAGCACCCCCGCCAGCGAAATCGTGATGCCGGCCAGTTGCGCTGCCTGTCAGGCGGACGCCGAACAGCAGCAGCGACCACAGCGCCACGAACAGCGGTCCCGAAGACTGGATCAACAGCGCGTTCAGCGCCTGGGTATATTGCATGGCCCAGTAGGAAATCGCGTTGTTGAAGGCAAATCCGATCGCCGACAAAAACACCAGCAGCGGCAAGTGAGCGCGCAGCACCGGCCAATCGCGCTTGAGATGCGGCCAGGCGAACGGCAGCAATATGAGGAAGGTGCCGATCCAGCGGATGCAGGACAGCGTCAGCGGCGGCACGTGACCGGCGACATGCCGCGCCAGTACGATATTGCCGGCCCAGAACAGCGAGGTCAGGCTGAGCAGCAGATAGGGCTGGTTATTCAGCCACCGTGCCGGATGAAAGGCAGGCGGCGCAGGGGCGGGTTGGGTCATTGTCCGCGATCGAGTTGTGCCGGATTCATTTCGCGCGACAAGTCCCGCGCCTGCAATGCTACAATGTCCAAGATATTGTTATTTCTTACCGGATGCCGTCAGGAGCGATCATGGGCGTGGATTTGCTGAATGTCAGGGGACTCAAGGAATTGGAGCACCAGGGGCCGGTCGTGATGGTGAATCTGATGCGGTTTCGCGAACGCTCGCTCGACGGCGACGGCTCAGGCTGGGACGCTTATTTGCGTTACAGCGCCTTGACCGTGCCGATGATCAAGGCGCGCGGCGGCACGCTGCTGTGGACCGGCGAGGCCAAGGCGGTCGCGCTCGGGCTGGAGGCGGGCCATCACTGGGATTATCTGGCGCTGGTATATTATCCCGATGTGGCTGCGTTCATCGACATGATGACTTCGGCCGATTACGAACAGCGCTGCGACCCGCACCGAACCAACGGCTGCGAGGAGCATGTCATCATCGCGACCGGCGAGGCCTACAGCAAGTTCAAGATCGGGTAGGGGATGCCGCGCAAAGATGCCTTACCTCGCTCGCTTGCGGGCAGAGGCCGGAATGGTCAGACTTATTCAATCACTTCATCTGCAAGTGCCACCAACGTTGGCGGCATCTCAAGACCGATAGCCTTGGCGGTCTTGAGATTGACTACGAACGGATAGCGCGTGGGTTGTTCAAACGGGATATCGGCGGGCCGCCTGCCCTTGAAAATCTGCGAAACGAAATCGCCAGCGCGCTCAAAAGATTCCTTCGGATCGGCCCCATACGACATCAGGCCGCCGTCGCGAACGAACTGTTGTTCTTCGTAAATGGCGGGGATACGCTTGGCAGCTGCGTAATCGAAGACCCGCTTGCGATTGAGAACTGTGAGAACGTCTGAAACCATCAATATGGCATCGGGCGGTTCGCGGTCCATCGCCTCGAACACTCCGTCGAAATCATCGGGTTCGCGCACGCCCAACGCTTGAACACCAACGCCCAGCACCTCCGCCGCTTTCGCAGACGCTCCATAGCGCAGCGACATACCAAGATCATCCCGGTTCCATAGCATGGCAACTCGGCGCATGTTAGGCAGCATTTGCTTGAGCAACGACAGCCGTTTTGTCGAGATAGTCGCCGCGTCGTCGGCCGCGTTCTCACCCACGACGTAACTGCCTCTTTCAAAACGCGATGGAACGCTGACAGCATAGATACATCGCTCGCAAACGACCTTGCGCTCAAATATCCTATTGTCGGCATTGCTGTTTGCTGCGCGTAGGCTCTGTGCGGTGAAACCACGGCCACAGCACCCATGAGGCCGATAAATGTTCCTCGCCGCATGTTCAACCCCACGCTCCGGAGACAGCATCTTAGCGGCTCAGACAGGTCCTTTGACAGGGCCATCGGCATCAAAATATTGCCGCGCGGTGCACAGCCAATGTCGCTGACGGGTCAAACTGAGACCTTGGGCTGCGTCACGATTGGTCCGTTCATCCCCTGACAGCGGACATGCCAGACGAACGGCGGCAGGTCCGTTTGTTGCCACAAGCGGAAGTGGACCTCGACTACTGCTTGATCTAGCGAACGACGTGCGTTGCACGTGCGAGCAAGGCATCGGGAACTGGCAAACGGAAGCTTTGCGCCGACTTCATGTTGATCACCATGTCGAATTGACTGGGCTGCTCGATGGGCAGGTCGCCGGGGTTGGCCCCCTTCAGGACACGGGCGACAAGCGAGGCGGCACGTCTGTACAGGAGGGCGCGGTTTGGTCCATAAGCCAGAACAGCTCCGGCCTTGGCCATATGCATGTAAGGCGAGACAACGGGAATTCGATATTTAAATGAGAGCGACACGATCCTGTCCGAATTGTTTGCGGCCATAGGATCGGACAGCGCCATCATGGCGGAGGCTCCTTGCTGCTTTGCCGCGCTAAATGCTTCTTCCAGCTCTTGCGCGCCGCCAAGCTCGAACATCAAAAGGTCGATGCCGAGCTTGCTCGAGGCTGCGCGTGTTTCGCGGACTTGTGAATCAAGCGCGACGTTTGCGGAATGGCGTATCAGCGCGACTTTGCGAGCGGTGGGCATCAGCTCGTTAAGCAAAGCCAACCGGGGATGGCTGAGCTTCCATGACATCGTGGCGACGCCGGTGACGTTGCCCCCAGGCCGATCGTAGCTCGACACCAAGCCCAACTCGACTGGATCTGATCCTACCGGGAAGACAATGGGAATAGTGCTCGTTGCTGATTTGGCTGCCTTGATCGCCGGTGGAGTGGCCGGCACGATTACGTCTACGCCGAGTTGCACGAGATCGGCGGCAAACACGGGCAATCGATCGTAGTTTCCTTCAGCGAACCGGGAAACAAACGTAACGCCCTTCCCCTCGGAGTAGCCGAACTCCGCGAGGCCTTGCTTGAACGCATCCCACACGTCTTTCTCTCCGTTGGCGTCCATAGGAGAAAGGATGCCAACGTGATTGATGGTCGTCGTTTGGGTTTCGGTAATATTCATGTCGCCTTCAACACGCCGTTATCAATCGCCGCCTGACGTCCAACAGCCAGGCCGCCCGCCGGACCGGCCGAGAATACCTCTATAATGCATCAGGTCCATGTCTGCTTTACAGACAAGCGCGCAGCCGGGCTTCAGAACTGGTAAGACCCCAAGTCCGCTCGGGTCAAAACCGAGAGCAAATGTTTTCCGCTATTCCCCCGAAAGCGGACATCGCATGAGCGTTTACGAGTACACACCCTAATCACAATTCGTAAAACTGGCATCACGCCCTATACCAAAAGTGACACAGTTCAGTGTCCGTTTCTTTCCCTCAGGAGAGGAAGCAGGCTTCCGTGGCGAAACGTTTTCACAGTCGTTTGCAGGCACCGTCGTGCCAGCCTGCTGCAACAGAAACTCTTCGAAGCCCTTCGTTGCTACAAGCATTGCGGTGGCCGTAAACTGTGCCGGCGACGCAACCCCCTGGGTAATCGTCTTGCCGGTCTTATCGTCGGCGAACGAATAGTTCAGGTTTCCGTTGGACTCCTTCCAGATCTTGAAATCTTTACCGTCAGAAATATTGGCGTAGGCCTTCATTGCAGCCTTGGCTCTCGCGTCGATTGTACCGGTCTCTGCGGCATTGGAGATGACCGCGTAGCGTTGCGATGCGAGCCGGTAGTTTTGCAGAAGAGAAAACGCAGCGCACTGCGTACCCCGGGGATCGCCCTGCCTCAGTTTGTACTGGTAGACAGCGCTCAATGAGGCGATGTTGCGTTGGTCTTCGCCCAACTCGCTGTGTGGATCGACCTTCTTTCGGACCGCGTCCATCTCAGCCGGTGTTACGCAAGTAGCTGCTGAAGCCAGGCTAACAAACCCCGATACAACAATACTCCCTAAGATAAATGATCGCATCACGCCCCCCACGTCTTTGCAAACCGAGAAAAATATAGGCGTTTCAAAAGATAGAGCAACGGTTGCCCCGCGCCGACGGGTTATCTCGGAAAGTAACCGCAGGGCCAGGCCCGATCCTCCCGGCGCGTCCTGAACGGTATCTTTTTGGGTTTTGGGCTGCGACAAACTCGCAGCCGACTATCTCGCCTTCGTCAAACTGGCCGCTATCCGCATCGGCTACGCGCTTATTTGTCCACGCCCTAGAACCGCCGTACCAGATCCGGCGTGATCTCGCCGATGCTGCGAATGCCCAATAGCGCCAGGTCGCGGTCGATCTCGGCCTGGAGCAGCGTGATGGCGCGCTGCACGCCGCCCTCGCCGCCGGCGATCGCCGCATAGAGGAACGGCCGGCCGATCCAGACGAAATTGGCGCCGAGCGCCAGCGCCTTGATCACGTCGGTGCCACGCCGGACGCCGCCGTCGAGCATGACGGTCATGCCTTTCAACTCGGCTGCGATCTCCGGCAACGTGCGCAAGGCCGATACGGTGTAATCGAGCTGGCGGCCGCCATGGTTGGAGATCATCACGCCGTCGACGCCGCTTTCGCGCGCGATGCGTGCGTCCGCCGGTGAGATCAATCCCTTGACGACGAGCTTGCCCTTCCAGCGGCGGCGGATCAGCTCGACATGTTTCCAGGCGAGCTGGTCGCGATGACCGATGTTGCGCATCAGGTTCTTGGACATCACCGGCGGACCGCGCTGGGCGTCCATGTTCTCGAAATGCGGCATGCCGTGGTTCATCACGGTGCGCGCCCAGGTGCCGAACAGCCAGTGCGGATGCGTCAGGGTATCCCAGGCGACGCGCGGCGTGATCGCCAGCGGCACCTGAAATCCGTTGCGAATGTTGTTCTCGCGGTTGGGCGGTACCGGCACGTCGGCGGTGACGACGAAGGTGTCGTAACCGGCCGCGGCCACGCGATCGACCAGCGGCTCGATGCGGGAAGGCTCGCCCGCGAGATAGGCCTGATACCAGGCTTGCTGGTTTTCACGCCGCACGTCTTCGAGCGTGATCAGGGACGACGCGCTGAGGATCATCGGCACGTTCGTCGCCGCCGCGGCGCGCGCCAGCACGATGTCGCCGCGATAGGCGCAGAGCGCAGACGAGCCCATCGGCGGAATCCCGAACGGCGACGCATAGGTCTTGCCGAACAGCGTCGTGGTCTGGTCGCGGCCGGAGACGTCGTTCAGCACGCGCGGCACGAAGCCGTATTCCTCGAAGGATTTCCGGTTGTCGCGGACCGCGGCGTCAGTCTCGGCGCCGCCGGAGATGTAGCCGTAGAGAAATTTCGGAATCCGGCGTCGCGCCGTCGGCTCGAAATCGTCCAGCGCCAGATAGCGCTTCAGGGCGCGCGGGACGTTGCTTTGGGCTCGCGTTACGGTCGGCGGCGGAGGGTTCAGGGTCGCGGATTTGTCGAGCACGGCGGGCGTTCCATTCTTTTTGGTCTTGATCCGGGTGTTACGTTAGCGTCCGCGGGCGGGGCCGCCAAGTTTCTGGTCGGACTTGTTGATGGACTGGCTGACATCGCCGAGCATTTTCCTGGTCTCGGCGATCAGGGCGCCGGACTTCTTGTCGAAACTCTCGATCAGTTCACGCAGCGAAATCACGGTCGGCAGCAATTCGCCGCCATATTTGTCGCTGGCGAGACCGCCAAGAAAGTCCTGGGTCTTGGTCAGCGCGCCGTCGACGGTGCTGATGCCGGAATCCGCGGCGCTGATGATGCTGGTGATCCTTTCGGCATTGCCCGACAGCGACGCCGTAAACAATTCGAAGTTGCGCAGCGTATCCTTTACCGCGACCTCGTTGTCGGCGATGACCTTGTCGACGTTGCGCAGCGCCACGCGGATTTTTTCCTGGGTGTTGAGCAATTCGTCGGGATCGGCTATCAGCACGGGGATGCCGTCCGGGTCCAGTGGTGGCGGCGGCGCGTCCTGCGAACCGCCCTTGAACGAGATCGCCGCGATCCCCGTCAGCCCCTGAAATTCGAGGCCGACCTGGGTGTCCTTGCGGACCGGGGTGTTGCCGTCGATCATGGCCAGCGCGACGACGCGGCGAGGATTGTCGAGCTTCAGCGACACCACCTCGCCGACCCGGATGCCGGCGAAATTCACGCTGCCGCCCTTGCGCAGGCCGGAGGCGGAACCTTCGAAGATCACCCGGAACGGCACTTTCTGCTTGATCCCGGCGAGCTTCTGGTAGGTGAGGAACGTGCCAAACGACCCGGCGATCAACGCCAGGGTCACCATGCCGATCGTCAGATTGCTGGCGCGCGCCTTCATCCGCTACCTTGCGAAGCTATCCAAGTCATAGCGGATTTGCCGCCGTTCGTCACCGCCGCACCCGCACCTCAGGCGCAGGTCAATCAGTCTTGGGCTTTCGCGACGCCACAAACACGCCGGTCAGAACCAGCGCGAAGCCGATGAAATGGAAGGCTTGCGGATGCTCGCCGAGAAAGACGATCGACATCACGGTGCCGAACACCGGCACCACATGGAAGAACGGCGCCGCGCGGTTGGCGCCGATCAGCTGGACGCCGCGATTGAAACACAGATAGGCCAGCGTCGACGGAAACACCGCCACGTAAAACAGCGTCAGCAGATTATTGGCGTCGAGCGGCATCAGGGGGCGCGTGAACAATTCCCAGATGAACAGCGGGATCAAGCAGGCCGCGCCGCACCCGAAGGTGAAGGCGACAAAGGACAGGCCATGGATGCCGGGGCGCTTCAGCGACAGCACCGAATAGAACCCAAAGATCACCAGCGCCATGGTGAAGATGAGGTCGCCCTTGTTGAACGCGATGTTCGAAAGCGTGGTGAGGTCGCCATGCAGCAGGATCACCAGCACGCCGGCGAGCGACAGCAGGACCCCGAAGGCTTGCGTCGGCGTCAGCCGCACGCCGAGCAGGATCAGCGACCATACCGCGACGATCAGCGGTCCGGCCGACTGCAACAGCAGCGTGTTCAGCGCCTGGGTGTGCTCGAGCGACCAGTATTGCAGGGTGGTGAAAGCGGAGATGCCCGCGATCGAGAGCAAGGTCAGGATGCCGAGATGGCCGCGGATCGCGCCCCAGTCTCGCATCAGGTGTCTCCACGCGAAGGGGAGAATGAGAAGAAACGCGAACGACCAGCGCAGGAACGACAGCGTGACGGGAGGAATATGCCCGGCCGCAAGACGGCCGACGATGGCGTTGCCGGCCCAGCATAGCGCGGTGATGCAGAGCAGCAGGTAGGGCTGGTTGGCGAGCCAGTTTCCGCCAGATGCGCGCGAGGTGGGTTTGGAAGCAGACATTCTTGAGACAACGGCCCGGTTCATGGCGCCGCGGCCTGCCCGGCGCAGGCACCGGGCCGGAATGTTCGCCCGGCCTTCGTCACAGACACGGATTTCGGGCGTTCATCAATGGGGCAGATGCATCGCGACCATGCGCGGAAACGGCCGGCGGCGGCGTAAAGCTGGGTTAGCTGGCGTCGCCGGGGCCGACGCGCTGGCGTTTGACGATCTGCTCGGCGAGGTGGATCAGTACCCGCTTGGTATTGGGGTCTTGCAACTCGCGAAAAACCCGCAGCAGGCGCAATTCGAGCAGCGCCTGCATCGTTCCGGAATCGCCGGGGAAGGATTCCGTCCGTTGCGGTTGCGTTGCAGAGGCGTAGCCTTGAAAGAGATTGGCGGAAACGCCGAGCGCCTCGGCCACTTGCATCAGGCGGCTGGCGTCGATGCGGCTCGAACCATTAGCGCTCTCCGTCGCTTGTTGAGCAGGGGCTCCAAGCACTTCGGCAAGATCGGATTGCGAAAGCCCAAGCGCAAGCCATTTGGCCTTCACCAGCTGGTCGATCTGTCCGTCGGTGGATTTGCTCATCGCTGGGTTCAGCCGATCTTGGAGCGTGACTCTTTCTACGAATCCGGCAAACAAATTCACGAGCGGCTCGCCCTTGTAGGTTTTTTGCAAATCGTTGGGATGGACAAGCTCGTCGCGGAACCAGGGATATTTACGGCCGTCGAAGGCCTGGATGGTCCAGTCGATCAATTGTTTGACGCGCGGAATCCGTTTCGCGTCGGGATGATAGGTTAGCCAGATATCGAGACGAAAATTTGACGTCGATATCGAGCGGGATCAAGGGTCCTGCGACCGCTGGAATGTATGTCGGCAGCCAGCCGATACCGGCGCCTTTGGAGACCGCCCAGACGTGGGCGCTGCTGACATTGTTGCGCATCGCGACAAATCCGATCTGCTCGCGGCCGGCATATTTGTCGTACATCTGCTGCGCCTGGGTCTGGTCGGCATCCTGAAGCACGATCCGGTGGTTTTGCCGGATGTCGTCCTCGCCTTTCGGCAAGCCGTAAATTTCGACATAGGACGGGCTGACAAACGGCATGATGTGGAGCCGTCCGATTTTGACCCGCATCAAATCGGGGTTGTTCGGCTCCTCCAGCTGGACGGCAACGTCGGCTTCGAGCCGAAGCACGTCGGCGGAGCGCATCTCACATTTCAGATCTACAAGGAGGCCGGGATAGACCCGCTGAAATTCGATCAGGCGTGGGGCCACCCAAAAGGTACCCAGACCCTCGGTGATCGCGAAACGGACTTCTCCGTTGAGCGTCGGCGTCGTCCGGCTGAGCGCGCGCTCCAGTCCAAACGAGGCTTCTTCCATCCGCCGGGCCGCCTCAAGAACCTGCGTCCCCTCCGGCGTCAGCCTCACGCCGTCGACGTGACGCGTCATTAAAGTGGTCTTGTAAGTGCTCTCCAACTGCAAGATGCGCTTTCGCAGGTAATTCGCTGATGCATTAAGTTCCACGGCAGCCGCACGAAAACTGCCAATTCGGGCCACCTCCAGAAAAATTCGGACCGAGATCCCACTGCGCCGTACCGTTGGAGGGGTGCGCACGCTGGTGAGCACCCCTGCGCTCAGGTGAGTGCATACAAATCGCCTCGTTTGTCGCCTTCTAAATTAACAGACCTAATCTTCTATTCTTGGCAGAAACCAGACGAATCCACAACCTTGCGAGACGATCGATGACTGCGCTTGACCTCGATTTCGTTCGGAAAGCTGCCAGAAAAAGTGCCGCGGGGGGACCTAACCGCTCGCTCGACAAGATGACCATGCTGCAACTGGCAAGGCGCACGGTGATTTTCACCGTGGATGCCGGCGGCATCGCCTCGCTGATGGACGCGGCGCGCGAGGACATCCCCGGCCTGACCACCAACCGGATCGTTCAGGCCGTCGCCAATCATAACCCGGACACGTTCTGGGCAATCGCGCGCAAGGATCAATTCGACATTGCCGCACCAAAAGGGGAGGGCTTCCTTGCGGTACTGCCGCTGACGCATGAGGGCACGCGACGGCTCATCGACGGCCGTCTCGATACGCGCAACCCCGACATCGCCTTCATCGCGCGCCAATCAGAGCGGCCCGCCGGCATTTACGTCTGGGCGATTCATGCCAAAGGCGCGATCGTCGCGGCTATTCCGCTGGTGCTGCAGAAATTTTCGACACCGCTCTACCAGGGCGTCAACATCTATTCGCGTCCGATCACCAAGGAAGGTCTGCGGGTGCTGGAGCCGCTCGGGTTTTCGCCGGGGGCGCGCTACGACGGGTTGTTCGCCCCGCGGCTGCAGATGCTCGATCGTTCGCACGAGGCGCCGGCGGCGGCCAGGACCCGGAAGCAGGATTCGGTGTCCGTCCGGGTCGTCCGGTCGATGGAAGAGATGGCGCGCGTGATTGCGATCCGCAGCGCAGTCTACATGGGCGAACAGCATTGCCCGTTCGAAGAGGAATTCGACGGCAACGATTTTTCCGCGACCCATCTCATTTGTCATCGTGGACATGAGCCGGTCGGCTGCCTGCGAATTCGCTACTTTGCCGATTTCGCCAAACTCGAACGACTGGCCGTCCGCAACGAAAGCCGGAGCAACGGCCTGGCAGGCCAGATCGTCGACGCTGCCATCGAGCTTTGCCGGAAGAAGGGATACCGCGTTTTGTATGCGCACTCCCAGAAGCGATTGCTCAGGCTTCTGGGAACAGCGCGGGTTTGAACGTATGCGCGGCGCCCGCGAGTTCGTGTTTTCCGATTTTGACTATGTCGAGGTCAAACTCGAAACCGCAAAACATCCGCAACGCATAAGCCTTGACGAAGATCCTTATGTCCTGATCCGTCCCGAGGGGCAGTGGGATACGCCCGGCATACTTGAATTGTCCGCCAGCCGGGGCTCCGCTCCGCTGCGAAGCGCAGGTTGATCGCATGAGCTCCGTGATCGATCTGAGATCCTATCTCGGCGCGTCGAACAACCGCCTGCTGGTCATGGTCGATCTCCAGCAGGATAATTACGACCTGTTGGCAAAAAGTCATGTGGCCGAACTCGACCGGTCGCTCGAAGGCTGCATGTCTGCGATACGGCATGCGCGAATGTCGGGTATCCCCATCGCATTCACGCGATGTGCAGACGGGCCGGAGTTGATTCAGCGATCGACCCCATCCGCATGGATTTCCGGCCTCGAGCCGAAACGATCGGACATGGTGTTCGAGCGGCGCCAGCCCTCCTGCTACAGCAACCAGCTTTTTGAGGACGTCGTTTCGCAAGTCGGAAATTTCGCGATCGCCGGCCTCATCGCCGAGGAGACCTGTCTTGCGACGGCGATCGACGCCTCGCGCCGTGGCCATCGCGTCACGTTCCTGAAGGACGCGTCGGCGAGCCGCGCGCGGCCCAATGTCGACGGTGCTGCGGTACACGCCCTGGCCACGAAAGCCATTGAACTGTTTGCCGACGTGGCGAACACCGGCCACTGGCTGGTCGCGACGTCGCAGCGATCTCTCAAAGGCCATCGATATGGATGAGGTGAGTGCCCGTCGCATGCGTAACGTCATTCCCGTGTTGACGGAGCAGCGCAACATCCTGGTTGCAGGTGGCGTCTCCTTTGCCGCGCATCTTGTCGATCTCGCGATCATGCAATTGCGCCTGACACTTCACGATATTTCCGAGGACGAATTGTCGGAATTCTCCAACGTTGTCAGTCTCGGTCTCGTCAGCGGTGAACAAACGGATTGACCGGGAGTATCGGATGCCGGACCGAAGGTGGCTCATCCTTGCGGTATTGTTTGCGGTGCGTGCGGCAACCGGATTTCAGTTTCAATCGGTCGGATCGGCCGCCAACCTGCTGATGCAGGATCTCGGCCTCGGCTACTCGCAGATCGGCATGCTGCTCGGCGCCTATCTGTTGCCCGGCGTCATCGTCGCGTTGCCGGCCGGATTGCTCGGCCAGCGCGTCCGGGAAAAGACGCTTGGACTGGCAGGCCTGGTGCTGATGGTGATTTCCGGCGCGGCGTTAAGCTATTTCGGGGATATCGCGGTAGCGCTGGTTGCGCGCACGGTCGGCGGCGTCGGTGCGACGATCGTCATTTTGGTTGCGACCAAGATGGTGGTGGATTGGTTCGACAGCCGCGAGATCGTGCTTGCGATGTCGCTTTTGCAAATGAGCTGGCCGTTCGGCGCGATGGTCGCGCTGCCGATTCAGGCCTGGATCGGGCAATCGCTGGGCTGGCCCGCGGTAATGGCATCGGGCGCGGTCTGCGCAGCGGCGGTGCTCTGCCTGTTCGCGCTTCTCCCGCGGCCCGCCGGGCAGGTGCAGGCGGCGGCAAGCGGCCGTGCAAAACTGCCCTCGGCCGTGGTGATGCCCGTGATCGTCGCCGGCACGATCTGGGGTGTGATGAATCTCGCCTGCATTCTTTTCTTCAGCTACGCGCCATTGCTGCTGGTGGCGCAGGGATCGACGCCGACGGTTTCGGCATCGCTGACCAGCCTTGCGATCTGGTTCACCATCCTGGCGATTCCGTCGGGCGGATATCTCGTTCACCGCTGGGGCAAACCGATCGTGGCGATCATCGCCTGCGGCCTGGTCGCGGCCCTCGCGCTCATGCTGTTCGTTGCCGATGTCTATCCGACGATTTCCTGCCTGGTCTTCGGGCTCGCCATCGGCCCGCTGTCGGGAGCGATCCTGTCGCTGCCTGCAAAAGTGCTCGAGCCCGGCGATCGCTCGCTCGGATTTGGCTTGTTCTATACCTGCTTCTACGTTCTGGTCGCCGTCGGGCCGTCCGTCGCGGGGTACTTGCAGGATGCCTGGGGATCGCCGGCGGCAGCCCTGATCGCGAGTGCCGCTTTGCTGGTGACGATGGTGCCGCTGGCGCTCTTTTTTGTGTTGCTGTCGAAGCGCGGTGCTTTCGTTCAGCCGGAAGCGGAGCTGCGCGCCGCGTCGTAACAAGCCTCACCGTCCAGGAAGCCTCACACCGTCAGCGCCTGCGTGATCGCCGCGGCAGCCTTCACCGCGTCGTTGGGATCGAGTTCGACCTGCAATCCGCGCTGCCCGCCATTGAGGAACACACTGGCATGGCCGAGCGCCGCCGCCTCGATCGCAACCGGCACGCGCTTTTTCTGGCCGAACGGACTGATGCCGCCGACATGATAGCCGGTAAGCCGTTCGGCATCGGCCGGGCGCATCATCCGGGCCGCCTTGCCGCCGAACGTCGCGGCAAGTTTTTTCATGCTGACTTCGCCATCCGAGGGCACCACGACGCAGACCGGTTTGCCGTCGACCTCGGCCATCAGCGTCTTCAGCACCCGCTGCGGCTCGACGCCGAGCGCTTCGGCGGCCTGCAGGCCGATGCTTTCCGCATCCGGATCGTACTCATAGAGGTGCACCGTGAATTTCACGCCAAGCTTCTCCAGCGCCTGGGTTGCACGGGTGGTTTTGGACATCGCGAGTTCGCCTGCTATTCCGCGCTGGCGCCGGATGCCTTGATGATCGGCGTCCATTTGGCGAGATCCGTGGCGATGAGGCGGTCAAAGTCGGCGGGCTGCATCTGCTCGATCGGATCGAGACCCGCCTCATTGAGCTTCGCCTTCACCGCAGGATCGGACGCCGCCTTGGCGAATTCGTCGCGCAGCCGTTGCACGATGTCTGCCGGCGTGCCCTCCGGCGCGCCGAAGCCGAACCAGGTCACGAGATCATAACCCTTCAGCCCGCTGGCATCGAGCGTCGGCACGGCGGGCAAATGCGGGGAGCGCGCGGGACTGGTCACCGCGAGCGCCTTCAGTTTGCCGGCTTTGATCTCCTCGATCACGGTCGGCAGGTTGAAGAAGCCCATGGTGATTTCACCGTTGACGATTTTCTTCACGCCATCGACCGACACCAGATGCGGCACATGCTTGATGTCGACGCCGGCGATCGAGGCGAACAGCACGCCGCCCAGATGATGCGAGGTGCCGACGCCGCCGGAGGCATAGGTCAATTGGCCCGGCGCAGCCTTGGCTGCGGCCGCGACTTCCAGCGGCGTGTTGGCTGGATTGGACGGATGAACGGTCATGACGTTGGAGACCGCTGCGATTGGCGTGATCGGGATGATCTTCCGCGGATCGTAGCGCAGCGTCTTGTAAAGGCTCAGATTGAAGACGTGCGTGCCCTGCGTGATCATTGCCAGCGTGTAACCGTCGGGCGCGGCCTTCTGGACCTGCTCCATTGCGATACCGCCGCCGGCCCCGGGCTTGAGCTCGACGATCACTTTCTGGCCGATGTTCGCTGACATCGTCTCGGACACGACGGCCGCGACCAGATCGGCGGTGGTGCCTTTGCCGAAGGGGACGACAATGGTGATGGGCCGGTCCGGATATGATCCGGCCTGGAGCGGAGCGCTGCCGATGAGACATGCGAGCAGTCCGCCGATGATCGTACGCATGGAGCTGTTACCTCTGATTTTCATGGCCCGGCGAGAGACCGTAGCACGTCCCCCGGGCCGATGCCGTGCCGCCCTCGCGTCGCCACAAATTTTCGGGGGGATATCAATGGGTTGGAGATTATCCAAAGGGCTTAAAACGCCCGTTCTTGCTTGCTTAGATCACCCGCTTCCTTTATCCGGTGGGGCTGCCTTGCATGCGAACGGCCCCGGCCGGGATTTTGGCTGGGCAAGTGAGAAGCATAATCCGGAAAAAGGGGACCCCGGTTTTCCGGAAAGATCATGCTGGGACCAACAGAGTTGCAGGGAACACATTAGAAATGGCCAATGTTGTCGTCGTCGGCGCCCAGTGGGGCGACGAGGGGAAGGGCAAGATCGTCGACTGGTTGTCGGAGCAAGCCGACATCGTCGTGCGCTTCCAGGGCGGCCACAATGCCGGCCATACGCTCGTCATCAATGGCGAGACTTACAAATTGGCGCTGTTGCCGTCCGGCGTGCTGCGGCCGTCAAAACTTGCCGTGATCGGCAACGGGGTCGTGTTCGACCCGCAGGCTTTCCTCGATGAAGTTGCAAAGCTGACGGGGCAGGGCGTTTCCATCAGCCCGGAAAATCTGCGCGTTGCCGAAAACGTCACATTGATTCTGCCGCTGCATCGCGAGCTCGATGCTTTGCGCGAATCCTCCAACGCGGTCACCGCGATCGGCACCACCCGCCGCGGCATCGGTCCGGCCTATGAGGACAAGGTCGGCCGCCGCGCCATCCGCCTGATGGACCTCGCCGATCTCGACACGCTGCCGCACAAGATCGATCGCCTGCTGGCGCATCACAACGCGCTGCGCCGCGGGCTCAATCTGGAAGAGGTCGACGGCAAGGACATCTTGAAGGAACTGACGGCGCTGGCGCCCAAGCTGCTGCCTTATGCTGAAACGGTATGGCGGCTGCTCGATCTCAAGCGCCGCGAGGGCAAGCGCATTCTGTTCGAGGGCGCGCAGGGCGCACTGCTGGACGTGGACCACGGTACCTATCCCTATGTTACCTCGTCCAACACGGTGGCGGCGCAGGCCGCGACCGGTACCGGCATGGGCCCCGGCGCGGTCGGTTATGTGCTCGGCATCTGCAAGGCCTATACGACCCGGGTCGGTCAGGGGCCGTTCCCGACCGAACTGAACGATGAGATCGGCGAGGAGATCGGCCGCCGCGGCAAGGAATTCGGCGTCAACACCGGGCGCAAGCGGCGCTGCGGCTGGTTCGACGCCGTGCTGGTGCGGCAGACTGTCCGGACCTGCGGCATCACTGGCCTTGCACTGACAAAACTCGATATTCTTGACGGGTTCGACAGCATCGAGGTCTGTACCGGCTATATGCTGGACGGCAAGGAAATCGACCATTTGCCGGCCGGCGAGGGCGCCCAGGCCCGGGTGGTTCCGATTTACGAGACCATCGAAGGCTGGAAGGAGCCGACCGCGAACGCCCGTTCATGGGCCGACTTGCCGGCCCAGGCCATTAAATATGTGCGTCGCGTCGAGGAACTCGTGGGCTGCCCAATTGCCCTGCTTTCCACCAGCCCGGAACGCGAGGATACTATCCTGGTCCAAAACCCGTTCGAGGCTTAACGGGATGTTACCGCGAGGCCCGCATTATTGAGTTGATATGGCTGATTATTACCCGCTGATCGCACGCGCTATTGCCGGACTGGACCCCAGTGCTCCCGGCGAGAGCCGCCGTGCGCTTTACGAGCGGGCACGCTCCGCGCTGATCGCGCAGTTGCGCAGCGTGCAGCCCCCCCTGAGCGAATCCGAAATCACCCGCGAGCGGCTGTCGCTGGAAGAAGCCGTGCGCAAGGTCGAATCCGAGGCTGCCCAGCGCGCCCGCGACGTTTCGCGGCCCGGCGGCCCCCCGCGCAGCAGTGGCGATGCCTTCCGTCGCGCCAATGCCGCGCCACCTTCAGCCTCGCCGCCGTCTGCCTCGCAACCGCCCGCTGCCCCCGGTGCTGCATCATCCCGCCCGCGTCCGCCGTCCCCGCCGCCCTCGCGCGATGCCCGGCCGCCGCTGGGTGGCGAAGACCAACAGCGCCCGCCGCGCAATTTGCGCCCCGATGCGCCACCGCCAACAGCCCAGCGTCCGCCGCCACAGCTTCCGAGCGAGCCGCCGCCGACCCGCGAGCGATCAGGCGCGCCGCGCCGCGGGCCCGACAACAACGCACCGCAGATGCCGCAGCCGCCGGGCATCCGCGGCTTCCGCGACATCGCCGCCGACGCCGACGATCTCGGCCGCGCCGCAGCGCAAGCCAGCCGCAACGCGCGAAAGACCTACGCCAACGTGCCGTCGCCCTCGCCGGAATTCGACCGGCTCGAGCCCAGCCTGGAGAATCGCGGCGGCGATCCGGAGCAGCCTTATTCCTACGACGAGTCGCTCGAGGAGGCCGACCGCTACGCGCCGCAGCCGCCGCAAATGCCGCCGCAGCGCTCGCGGATCGGCGGCGATCGCGAGCCGAAACCGCGCGTGCGAACGGGCGCGGTATTTCCGTTCAAGAGCGCGATCGCGATCGGCCTCGTCCTGATTTTGGTCGGCGCCGGAATCCTCTGGGGCAAGTCGGCCGTGACCATGGTCAGCGGTCTGTTCAAATCGTCGCCGACAGTCGAAGCGCCGAAGGATACTTCCGCGCCGCAGTCGAAGCCGAAGATTCCCGATCGCGTCGGCCAGCCCTCGTCGTCGGACCAGGTCGCGCCGGTGGCGCAGCGCGTGGTGCTGTATGACGAGGATCCGTCCGATCCGAAGGGCAAGCAATATGTCGGCTCGGTGATCTGGCGCACCGAACAGATCAAGGCGACCGGCAGCCAGAAGCCCGACATCGCCGTGCGCGCCGACATCGAGATTCCCGATCGCAAGTTCAAGATGACAATGTCGTTCCGCCGCAACACCGACACCTCGCTGCCGGCGAGCCACACCGCGGAGTTGACTTTCATCCTGCCGCCGGATTTTTCCGGCGGCGGCGTCGGCAATGTGCCCGGCATCCTGATGAAGTCGAACGAGCAGGCGCGCGGTACCCCGCTTGCCGGTCTCGCCGTCAAGGTCACCGACGGATTCTTCCTGGTCGGCCTCTCCAATGTCGACGCCGACCGCGCGCGCAACCTGCAGCTCCTGAAGGAACGCTCGTGGTTCGACGTGCCGCTGGTCTACGTCAACCAGCGCCGCGCCATCATCGCGATCGAGAAGGGCGCCCCCGGCGAGCGGGCGTTCAATGAAGCGTTCGCGGCCTGGGGAGAGTAGAGCGCATCGTTCCACCACTTTGCGTCATCGCTCGCGAAGGCGGGTGATCCGGTATTCCAGAGAAGCCGCGGCTTGCTCGATGCCCCGCTTGAAGCAGGCATGACAGTGGAAAGTGGTTCCGTCACATCAGAAATTGCTGTGAGCCCGTCGAATTTCCTGCAGAACCGTCGTAAAACCGGAGCGGCATTCGATCTTGGGTCGGTCTTGAGTTTTTCTTGAGTTTGACGAGAGCTCGCCATGAAACGCTATCTGATCTTCGCAGCCATCGGGCCGTTCATCGGCGGCTTCCTGCTGCTGTTTGCGACCACCGTGGCATCGGGTTACTGGACCGAGACCAGTTGGGCGGAGGTCGCAAAGTTTCTCGGCGCCTTCGTCAAGACACTGCAATACGCTTATCTGTTCGGCATCGTGCCGGCGCTGATGATGGGTGCGATCGACGACATCCTGTTTCACGTGCCGCGGATCCGCCCCGTGCTTCGGATGCTGATCATGGGCGCGATCGGGTTCATCGCGGCGGAACTGCTCTACGGCTCACGCGGGCCTGATTCCGGCGTACTGCAATTCTTCCTGTACGGCATCGTCGGCTTTGTCCCGGCGACGCTGTCGTCGTGGCTCGCGCACAAATATGCCGACGAACAGCCGCCGGCGCATTCGACGGCGCAAGGCAGCTAACACAAGGCAGCTAACACAAGACAGCTAAAACGCGGCGGTGTGACGCAACTTGCGCCTCGCGATCGCGTTACCATCTGATGGCCATGTCAAACGACGATATCTACACGCCACCCAAACACGCGCGCGCGGAACGGCCGATTTCCCGGCGGACCCGCGCGCGGTCCGGTCATCGACCAGGAAGGACGCGAAATCCCGGACGCGGGTCCGCGTCCGCAGTTCGAGGGTTTCCGGTTCGATTTCGGTCATTCCAGCGCCAACCCGTTCGGCAATCTGAGCCGTGAACAGCGGCTGGCGCGGCTCGACGCGCTGGCAAAGCTGCTCGACGTCGCCTTCATCCTGCCGGGCACCAATATCCGCTACGGCATCGACGGCCTGATCGGATTGATCCCGGTGGTCGGCGACATCGTCACGACCGCGATCTCGCTGTGGCTGGTGCGCGAGGCGCGGGCGCTCGGCGCGCCCTGGCACCTCACGACGCGGATGCTGGGCAACGTCGCGCTCGACGGTGTGGTCGGAATGGTGCCGCTCGCGGGCGACGCCTTCGACGTGATGTTCCGCGCCAATGTCCGCAATGTGCGGATGCTCAAGCGCTGGATGGACAAGCAGCCGCGTTAGCCAAGAAGCGCAACGCGCAAAAGAAAAAATGCGCAAAAAGAAAGCCCTCGGACTTATTCATCCGAGGGCTAATCGTTTAATGCTGGCTGTTAAGCCGCGTCGGCGTCGGCGTCGCTGGTGACGGGCGCGCGGGGACGGCGCGGCAGCGGGAAGGCTTCGCTTTCATAAAGCGTGCGGATGCCGCTCTGGTCGAAGCGCGCTTCCTCGACCTGCAGATAGGCGCCATTCAGCGAGTCCGCAGGCAATTCCTCGATCGCGAAGCGGACCGCTTCGGCCGCGGTGCCAAATCGCCGATATGCAAAGCCCGCCCGCTTCTTCTTGCGGATCGCGGCAGGAAACAGTTCGGCAGCGGTATCGTAACTGAAGGGACGCATGGTCTCTGACCTCAACCTTTTTGGCTCTTGCTTTGAGCGAATGGGGATTGGACGACGGTGGGCCGCATCCAGGCGGCGCGCCGTGCACGTCATTTCAGAGCCCAATATAAGCCTGTTTGACAAAAATGCGACTCCTGAGGGGGCATATCGGGGGTGATGATGAATCCGCGCATGGCTCCGCCCCGTCCGAAATAAATCACGTTATTTCAGTGGCTTATCGGGACTACAGCTTGCCCAGCAGCCACAGGATGATCAGCACGATCAGAATCACCCCGCCCAGCCCCATGCCGGAATGGCCCATACCGTAGCCATAACCGCCGAACCGGCCGCTGAAGCCGCCCAGCAGGAAAATAATCAGAATGATGATGAGTATCGTTCCAAGCGACATGGCACTGTCCCTCGAAAGGTGGCCGGCGCGTCGATATTACGCTCCCGCGGGCGAGAGCAAAGCGGATTTCGGGCTGGGCTTTTCTTCCCTCTCCCCCTTGTGGGAGAGGGTGGCCTCGCGAAGCGAAGACGGGTGAAGGGTCTCTCTCCGCGGATGCAGACCCCTCATCCGGCGCGGACTTCGCATAGCCGATGCAAAGCATCGGCGTCCTTAGAGCATAGCCGATGCAAGGCATCGGCGTCCTTAGAGCATAGCCGATGCAAGGCATCGGCGTCCTTAGGAACGAACGGCGGCCAGAGGCCGCTATGGCCACCTTCTCCCGCGAGGGGAGAAGGGAAGAGGGCGACCGAACTTATTTCGGCTGCAGTTTCAGCGCGGCTGAATTGATGCAGTAGCGCAGGCCGGTCGGGCCGGGGCCGTCATTGAAGACGTGGCCGAGATGGCCGTCGCATTTCGAGCACAGCACCTCGGTGCGGATCATGCCGTGGCTGACGTCGCGCTCTTCGTCGACATGGCTGTCCACCGCGGGCGCGGTAAAGCTCGGCCAGCCGCAGCCGGAATCGAACTTGGCATCGGATTCGAACAGCGTCTGGCCGCAGCCGGCGCAAGTATAGGTGCCCTTGCGGTGCTCATGCTCGTATTCGCCGGAGAACGGCCGCTCGGTCGCCTTCTCGCGCAGCACGGCGTACTGCATCGGGCTCAACTCGCTACGCCACTCGGCTTCGCTTTTCTCGACCTTGGCGGGCGTGATCTTGGTGTCGGACATTTGTTCTCCTCTCGTTACAGCCCTCAGTTGGTGACCTTGGCGTTGCTCACCAGCGTCGGCTTCTCGATGTACTGTCCCGCGAAGATCTTCTTCAGGTTCTCGACCTTCGGGATGTCGTTGTAGGCAATATAGGGTTGGTTCGGGTGCAGCGTCAGGTAGTCCTGATGATAGGCCTCCGCCGCATAGAACGCCTCCAGCGGGCCCACTTTCGTCACGATCGGCTTCTTGAAGACCTTTGCCGCGTTGAGCTGGGCGATATAGGCCTCCGCCACCTTCTTCTGCTCGTCATTGGTCGTGAAGATCGCCGAGCGATATTGCGTGCCGCTGTCGGGGCCCTGGCGGTTCAACTGGGTCGGATCGTGCGCGACGGAAAAGAAGATCTGCAGAATCTTGCCGTAGCTGATCTTCTGCGGATCATATTTGATCTCGACCAATTCCGCGTGTCCGGTCGAGCCGGTCGAGACCATGTTGTAGTCGGCGGTTGCCTTGGCCCCGCCGGCGTAACCGGATACGGCGTTGACCACACCGGCGGTGTGCTGGAACACGCCCTGGACGCCCCAGAAACAGCCGCCCGCGATCACGGCGGTCTGGATACCGGCGGCAGCAGGCTGCACGTCGGCGGCAGGGGCCGGAATGATCACGGCCTCTTCGGCAGCGCGCAACGGTGCGGCCGCGAACGCAGCGATGGCCAGCGCGCCGATGGCGGCAGCGCACAGCGAAAGGCGGCTGAATTGGCTACGGGACATGGTTTCCTCTTGGGTTGATCGGGGTTGGGGGCAGTTTAGAGCGGGAGCCGTGTTTCGCAATCAGCACGTTCTCCCCGATGCCCCAAAATACGGGCCGGTGTTGATATTGTTACGACCTCCGTCACACGAGTTCGTGAAAACCGCGCCTGTCCAAGCTGTTAGAGGCGCGAGGCGCACCATCCGGAACGACGCCCGAAGAGGGCGTCACACCACCACGCTCAGCCGCTTTGCCGCGCGCGTGATGCCGGTGTAGAGCCAGCGTGCGCGGCTGTCCTGGAATGCAAAGCTTTCGTCGAACAGCACGACGTCGTCCCATTGCGAGCCCTGCGACTTGTGCACGGTGAGCACATAGCCGTAGTCGAACTCGTCATAGGGCTTGCGCTGCTCCCACGGTATCGTCTCGATGCCGCCCTCGAAGCAATCATGGCGCACCGAGACCTTGGTGACCTTGTGGCCGAAATCCTCGTCCGGCGAGAGCCGCATGCTTAATATCTTCGATTTCGATCTCGCTTGCGTCCGCGACTTCACGCGCCACAGGCCGCCATTGAACAGGCCCTTCTTGCGGTTATTGCGCAGGCAGACCAGCTTGTCGCCGGCAACCGGCAAGGGATCCTCGATGTTCTGCTTCTGCCGCACCCGCATGTTGTAGGCGCGGCGGGTATTGTTGCGCCCGACCAGCACCTGATCGGCGCGCATCACGCGATCGGGATCGAGCTCGCTGCGCGACACCACTTCGCTCTCGCCGTGGCGGCCGATTTCCAGTTCGCGGCCCTCGCGGATATCCATCGACATCCGCACGATCGGATCGTCCTGGGCCTGGCGGTGCACTTCGGTCAGCATCGCGTCAGGCTCGCAATCGGTGAAGTATCCGCCGCCCTGGATCGGCGGCAATTGCGCGGGATCGCCGAGCACCAGCAGCGGACAGTCGAACGACATCAAATCGCGGCCCAACTCGGCATCGACCATCGAGCATTCGTCGATCACGATCAGTTTTGCCTTCGAGGCGGGCGCATCGTCCCACAATTCAAAGCTCGGCTGCTCGACGCCGGATTCGCGCGCGCGATAGATCAGCGAGTGGATGGTGGAGGCGTTGTCGCAACCCTTGTTGCGCATCACCAGCGCCGCCTTGCCGGTGAAGGCGGCGAATTTCACCTCGCCATCGACGCCGTCGGCAATGTGCCGCGCCAGCGTGGTCTTGCCGGTTCCGGCATAGCCGAACAGCCGGAAGATCGGCGGCGTGCCGTTCCTGCCGGGCTTTGCTTTCAGCCAGTCGGCAACGGCCTTCAGTGCGGAATCCTGATGCGGCGTAAAGGTGGTCATGGGGTCTCGGTGGAAGGGGAGCGGGCAGCGATTTGCCACGACTCACCGGAAGAGCAAAGCTAACCATTCGCGCGTGCCATGCAAGCCGGCTTCCGCGTCACGGAATTGACGTTTCGCCCCCGAGGCTAGACTTGACGTCTGCGGGGAATACACTGCAACAAAACAACAGACGGTTTTGGGAGCGACGTCATGAAATTCGGCATCTTTTACGAGCTGCAACTGCCGCGCCCGTGGGAAGAGGGCGATGAACTCCGGCTCTACCAGAACGCACTGACGCAGCTCGAGACGGCCGACCGGCTCGGTTACGATCACGCCTGGGTCGTGGAACATCATTTCCTCGAGGAATATTCGCATTCACCCGCGCCGGAATCGTTTCTCGCCGCCGCCAGCCAGCGCACCAAAAACATCCGGCTCGGCCACGGCATTTTCCAGCTCACCACCAATCATCCCGCCCGCGTCGCCGAGCGCGTCGCGGTGCTGGATCTGCTGAGCAACGGCCGCTGCGAATTCGGCATGGGCGAGAGCGCCTCGATCACCGAGCTGACGCCGTTCGGCCGCGACATGGAAACCAAGCGCGAGGTGTTCGAGGAAGCCGTGCAGGCGATCTTCCCGATGTTCACCAAGGTCGGCACCGAGCATCACGGCAAATATTTCGATATCCCCTTGCGCAACGTGGTGCCCAAGCCCGTTCAGAAGCCGCACCCGCCGCTGTGGATGGCGTGCTCGCAATTGCCGACCATCGAACGCGCCGGCGAAAACGGCTTTGGCGCGCTCGGCTTCCAGTTCGTCAGCGCCGAAGCGGCGCACGCCTGGGTGCATGCCTATTACAATGCGATCACCAAGCGGCTGAAGAAGCTCGCCGATTACGAGATCAATCCGAACATGGCGCTGGTGTCGTTCTTCATGTGCGCCAAGACCGACGAGGAGGCGAGGGCGCGCGCCGACGGCGCCACCTTCTTCCAGTTCGCGCTGCGTTACTACGGCGCCTCGCAAAACCGGCAGCGCCCGGCGCCCGGTACCGTCAACATGTGGGATGAATACAACAAGTGGAAGCGTGACAATCCGGAAGCGCAGGAAGCGGCGCTTGCGCGGCGGCCTGATCGGATCGCCGGAAACCATCCGCAAGAAGCTGCGGCGTTTCCGTTCCTCCCATATCGACCAGGTGATCCTGCTCAATCAGGCCGGCAAGAACAGCCACGAGCACATCTGCGACTTCCTTGAACTGTTCGCCAGGGAAGTGATGCCGGAATTCCAGAACGACCCCGAGCACGAAGCCTGGAAGGCCGGCGTGATGAGCGGCGCGATCCAGCTTGAAGAGATCGATACCGATGCGTTCAGGGATCGCTATGGCAAGCTGGCGGTAAGCGTTGCGCCGGCGCCGAAGATCGCGGCTGCTGAATGATGGTTGTACGGACGCGCTCGCGTGGCGTGGTGACCTGATGAAGCGTGTCGCGATCTGGGCCTTCTATGGCGTAGGCGCCCTCGCGATCGCCTATCTCGCGCTTTACGCCTATGCTGTCTTCACCGGGCGCGATCTGCAGCCCGGCGATCCCATTCACATTTTTCGCAAGCCCGATGCGCCGAGCTATTCGCTGTCGCCTAGAGCATTATCGTTCTGATTGATCAGACCGAAGCTCATTTTTTTTGACGCGTTTTTTCGCAGATAAGTCTACGCTCTGCGTAACGGTGCTATGCGAACCGGTATCCACTCGCTCGAAAACGCTCTATCCCGCCGCCGCGAACCGCTGATAGTCGCCTGATCCCGCCGGGGTAATCGGCAGTCCGCCGTCGGCATATTCGTTCAGCTTGTTGCGCAGCGTGCGGATCGAGATGCCCAGGATGTTGGCGGCGTGGGTGCGGTTGCCGAGGCAATGCTTCAGCGTTTCCAGGATCAGATCGCGCTCGACGTCGGCGACGGTGCGGCCGACCAAGGCGCGGGTTACCTGTTCGGCGGCGAAGGTGGCGTGGGCCACCGCGGGCGCGGTCTTGGCGAGGTCGAGGCGGTCGCCGTCGGGGGTCAGGATGGCGTCGGCGCCGATCTCGTCACCCTGGGCCATCAGCACCGAGCGGTGCATGGTGTTTTCCAGTTCGCGAACGTTGCCCTGCCAGCGGTTGGCAGTCAGCACGCGCCGCGCATCGGCCGAGATGGGGCGCAGCGGCACGCCGTTGGCGTCGGCATACTTCTTGGCAAAGTGCTGCGCCAGTTCGAGGATGTCGGCCGGGCGATCCCGTAACGGCGGAATCTTCAGATTGACGACGTTGAGCCGGAACAGCAGGTCCTCGCGGAACGTGCCTTCGCGCACGGCATCTGCGAGGTTGCGGTTCGAGGTCGCGATGATGCGGATGTCCACCGGCACCGGCCTGGTGCCGCCGACACGATCGATCACGCGTTCCTGGATCGCGCGCAGCAATTTCGATTGCAGCCGCACGTCCATCTCGGAGATTTCGTCCAGCAAGCAGCGTGCCGCCGGTGGCTTCCTCGAATTTGCCGATCCGCCGCGCCACCGCGCCGGTGAACGCGCCCTTCTCATGGCCGAACAATTCGGATTCCAGCAAGTGCTCGGGGATCGCCGCGCAGTTGATCGAGATGAATGGCCGCTTGGCGCGGGCCGAGCGGGTGTGGACGTAGCGCGCCAGCACTTCCTTGCCGGTGCCGGATTCGCCGGTAATCATCACGGAAGCGTCCGAGCCCGCGATTTGCTGCGCCAGCTTGATGACCTTGCCCATGGCTTCGTCGCGATAGACGAGGTCGCGGGAATCGTTGGCGACGGCCGCGAGCACGGCTGCGATCAGCTCCGGGTCGGGCGGCAGCGGGATGTATTCCTTGGCGCCGGCGTGGATCGCGGCGACCGCGGCGCGGGCGTCGTTGGAGATGCCGCAGGCCACGATCGGCACGTGGATATGTTCGGCTTCCAGCCGCATCACCAGGTCGCGGATATCGAGCGCGACGTCGACCAGCAACAGGTCGGCGCCCTTGCCGCCGCGCAGCACCGCCATCGCCTGTTCGTTCGCCTCCGCATGTGTCACGGAAGCGCCGTTGTCCATCGCGATCTTGGTGGCTGTCGTGAGTTGGCCCTTCAATGTGCCAACGATGAGAAGCCGCATGTCAGTCTCCTGTTCGTCTGTTCGCGCCTGTCATGCGCGTTACCGTTTAGGTGCGTTCCGCCTTGATGATTTCCGTCATGGTCACGCCGAGCTTGTCTTCCACCAGCACGACTTCGCCCCGCGCCACCAGGCGGTTGTTGACGTAGATGTCGATGGCTTCGCCGACGCGGCGATCGAGTTCGAGCACGGTGCCGGGTCCGAGTTTCAACAGCTCGCCGACATCCATCTTGGAGCGGCCGAGCACGGCCGAGACCTGGACCGGTACGTCGAACACGGCCTCCAGATCGGCGGCGATGCGCGAGGCCTGTTCGTCTTCGTTGTAGGCCAGATCGTCGGCCGAGGCTGCGTCGGCGGCGTTGAGATCGGGCAGCGGAACCTGTGCGTCGGTGTCACTCATGGTTCAGTCCTCATGGCCTTCCGGCCTGATCGCGGGACGCGATGTAGCGCCCGACAAGTTCGTTGATCTTGGCTTCGATGGCCGCACGCTCCAGCACCACGCCGCCATCGGCCCATTCGATCCGGCAGTCGCCGGTTGCGATTTCCGGCTCGGCCAGGATCACCAGCCGGCCTTCGAAGCCGCTCTGCTGCGCGAGCCGCTCGATCTTTTCGCGGGCTATCTCGTAAAGCGCGTCGTTGATGCGGACCACGAGGTGCGGCGTCGAGACCAGATGCGAGAAGCAGTCGCTTACCAGGGCGGTGATTTCGCCCAGCGGCTCGCGGGACACCAGTTCGCTGCACAGCTTGCGCGCGACCGCGACCGCGACGTCGACGGCCTCGGTCTCCATCCGCGTCTCGATGCCGGAGAAGCGCGATGCGATGCCCTTGATGGCGATGCCGATTTCCTCGAGCGCCAGCGCGCCGCGGCGGTCGCTTTCCGCCTTTGCCTCGCGCTGCGCCGCTTCGTAGCCGTCGCGATAGGCGCGGGCTTCGGCGGAGGCGACCTTCTGTGCGATTTCGGCAGCGGTAGCGGGACGCTCGCGCGCCTTGTCCGGCGCCGAGAAGTCCATGTCGAACAGAAATTTTGCGGGTGCGGCCATCAGTACACCAGCTCGTCGTCGGCGCGGTTCTTGGTCAGCGTGATTTCTCCCTTGGCGGCGAGATCCTTGGCGAGGTTGACGAGCAGCGCCTGCGCCTCGTCGACGTCGCGCAACCGCACCGGTCCCATCGCCGCCATGTCGTCCAGCAGCATCTTGCCGGCACGGGACGACATGTTGCCGAGGAAGAAGCTGCGAACCTCCTCATTGGCGCTCTTCAGCGCGACGCCGAGCTTGTCCTTGTCGACATTGCGCATCAGCGTCTGGGCCGAGGCGGAGTCGAGCTTGATCAGGTCGTCGAAGGTGAACATCAGCGCCTTGATGCGTTCTGCGGATTCGCGATTTTCCTCTTCCAGCGAAGTGATGAACCGGGTTTCGGTCTGGCGGTCGAAATTGTTGAAGATTTCGGCCATCACCTCGTGGGCGTCGCGGCGGCGCGTCTGCGACAGGTTGGACATGAATTCGGTGCGCAGCGTCTGCTCGACGCGCTCGATCACTTCCTTCTGCACCGCCTCCATTTTCAGCATGCGGCCGACGACATCGAGGGCCAGATCCTCGGGCAGGATCGCCAGCACGCGGGCGGCGTGCTCCGGCTTCAGCTTCGACAGCACCACCGCAATGGTCTGCGGATATTCGTTCTTGAGGTAGTTGGCGAGCACCTCTTCCTGAACGTTGGAGAGCTTCTCCCACATGTTGCGGCCGGCGGGGCCGCGGATTTCGTCCATGATGCCGGTGACGCGCTCGGCCGGCAGATATTGCTGCAGCAGCCGTTCCGTGGCGTCGAAGGTTCCCATCAGCGCGCCCGATGCCGACATCCGCGAAACGAATTCGAGCAACAGGTCTTCCACCACATCGGCCTCGACGGTGCCGAGGGTCGACATATGGACCGACAATTCGCGAACCTCGTCGTCATCGAGCAACGACCAGACCTTGCCGCCATATTGCTCGCCCAGCGCCAGCATCAGAATGGCGGCGCGCTTCGGGCCGCTCAAAGGCTTGCCCTTGGGCCGGGTGGCCTGACGGCTCGCCAGCGCCGAGATGACGGTCGTGATGTCGTTGGCGTTGGTGGTTTGCGGTAAGGCCATGTCAGATCACTCGGCGGGTTCACTGAGCCATTGACGAACAATGGACGCGGTCTCGTTCGGATTGCGTTCGGCCAGTTCGCCGACACGATGCACGGCCTGGGCGTGGACCTGGCCCTGGACCTGGGCGACGTCGATCAGCGCGGCGGTGCCGCTGGTGCCGGGAACGAGAGCCTGACCGGACGCGCCGCCTTCTCCGCCGTGCGCGCTGCCATCGGCCAGCGCCGGCAGCGTGCCCTGAGTGAGCGCTGGAACGACTTCGGAGGCCAGGATTCGCTTGACCAGCGGGCGGATCACCATGAACAGCACCACCAGACCGAGCAGCATCATGACGCCGAGCTCGATGACGTACATCACGTCGTCCTTGGTGAATTGCAGCATGCCGAGCAGGCCGGTCGGTTCGACGACCGGAGGAACAGCCGGCGCTTCGGCAAACCGAAGGTTGACGACCTCGACCTGGTCGCCGCGCTTCTGGTCGAAGCCGATCGCCGAGCGCACGAGAGTCGCAATTCGATCGAGCTGCTCCTTGCTGCGATCCTGATAGACCATCTCGCCTTTTTCGTTCTTGGTGTAGGCGCCGTCGACCAGCACGGCGACCGAGATCCGGTTGACCCGCCCGGCCTCGGTGACCTCGGTCTTGGTGGTGCGGGAAATCTCGTAATTGTTGGTCTCTTCGCTCTTCTTGCTCTGGTCGCGCGCCACTCCCGCGCTGTCCCTGCTCTGATTGCCGGGCAATTCATTGTTGACCGTGACCTGGCCGTTGTTGTCGGCGGTCGCGGAGGATTCTTCGCGGGTCTGGCTGGAGCGTAGCACCCGCCCCTCCGGATCGAACTTGTCCGAGGTCTGGGTGACCTTGTTGTAGTCGAAATCGGCGGTGAGCTGGACGCGGGCGCGGCCCTGGCCGACCACCGAGGAGACGATCGCTTCGACCTCGTTGCGCATCCGCTTCTCGAGGGCGGTGCGGCGCTCGTCGCCGATCGCGTTTTCGGGATCGGAGCTGGCGCCGTCGGCCAGCAACCGGCCGGCTTCGTCGACGATCGACACCCGCTGCGGCTTCAGCCCGTTGACGGCGGATGCGACCACATGGCGGATGGCGCGGATTTGCGGGGCGTCGAGGCTGCCGCGCACCCGCACCACGATCGAGGCCGAGGGTTCGGGCGTTTCGCGCGAAAACAGCGGCCGTTCGGGCAGCACCAGATGGACTCTCGCTGCCTGGATGCGGTCGATGGCGCGGATGGTCCGGGCGAGCTCGCCTTCCAGCGCGCGCAGGTGATTGATGTTCTGGACGAAGCTCGTGGTGCCCAGCGCGTCGGATTTGTCGAAAATCTCGTAGCCGACGCCGCCGCCCTTGGGCAGGCCGCCCTCGGCGAGCTTCATGCGCAGCCGGGTGACCTTGTCCTTCGGCACCATGATGACCGCGCCTTCGTTGCGCAGCTCGAAGGGTATAGCCTGGCGTTCGAGGTCCTTGATGATGCCGGAGGAATCTTCAGCGGAGAGGTCGGTGAACAAAGTGGTCATCTGCGGCGTCGTGACGCGCATGATCACAAAGGCGAAGAAGCCGATCAGCGCGGTTGTGACCGCGACCATCGCCATCAGCCGCGACGCACCAAGACCTCTCAGGAAAGCAACAAGACTTTGCACCAACGGCCCCCAGGGATTCGGTCCGAGGGACCGACTGGGCAATTATTGCCTAGGTGATGGTTTCCATATGGTTAACGCCGGTTAACGGCGGCGTCGAAAGTTCGGCATGAAAAAGATCGGCCTCGCAGAGCGAGGCCGATTTGCATCAAATCTTTGGATTCGGGAGGGCTTACTGGCGATATTGCTGGATGCGGGTGGTCCGCAAGCCGGCAAGGCCATGCTGATCGATGGAGAATTGCCAGGACAGGAACTCGTCGACCGTCAGCGTGTAGCGGCTGCAAGCCTCCTCCAGGGAGAGCAGGCCACCGCGGACCGCGGCAACGACTTCGGCCTTGCGGCGGATTACCCACCTTTTGGTTCCGGGCGCGGGCAAATCCGCAATTGTTAACGGACTGCCGTCAGGCCCGATGACGTATTTTACCCTCGGGCGATGGGGTTCTGTCATGGCGTACTCACAAACTCTCAACCACTGAACTCACGGTAAGAACCTACGCCGTGCGGCTTAAAATTTGCCTAAGCCCAAGGCTCCAATACGAATTTCCTTGAAAATGCCTCCAACGCCCTTCGGCCCGGCGTCTGGGAGACGCCGGGCTGGAAGGCAAATCGGGAATCCGGGTGGCAGGCGGCGCGGGCTAGTTCGAGGAGGTGGTGGTGGCGGGGACCGTCCGCACCACCCGCTTGATCTTGTCGGTCGTATAGCTTTGCCCGCCGATCGAAAGCAGCGGTGGCGAGGCGGTGAGATCGACCGAATCGACAATCCCCTGGATTTCGGTGGAGACCGCCACGCTGTTGCCCGACGCGTCCTTGCCGGTGGCGGTCAAGGTGTAGGCGCCGGGCGGCCATTGGGTGCCATCATTGCCCTTGCCGTCCCAAACGAAACTGGCGTTGCCCTGTTTCAGCGAGAAATCGCCGCTGAAGGCGGTTTGTCCCGTCGAGTTTGTGATCGTGATTGTCGAGGTTGCGTCTGCGGGAGCTTGAATATTCCAGGTCGCCGAACGGTCGAACTGGGCCGTGCTGCCGTCGACGGCTACGGTGTTGCCGACGTAGACCAGCGCCTGTGTCGACTGAGCGCTCTTTTCGAGATCGACCAGCGACTTCAGTTGGTCGTTCGATTTGAGCTGCTGCTCGACGCCTGCAAACTGCACGAGCTGCGCCGTGAACTGGTTGGTGTCGAGCGGATCCAGCGGGTTCTGGTTCTGCAACTGTGTCGTCAGCAGGGTCAGGAAGGTCTGGAAATTATCCGCGATCCCGGTTGTCGGCGTCGACGACGAAGACGCACTGCTCGAGCCTGAAGTGTTGGTCCCAGGCGCCGAGACGACCGGCTTTGCGACTGTTGCATCGACTGCCATGATGAGCTCCCTAGATCCTGATATCGACGCCGCCGCTCGCACCGAGCATGCGGCCATAGCTGCGGCCGGCGACGGCCGCCGGGATATTGTCTTCCTCGCTGACGATCAGCCGGTGGGCGTTGGGATTGGACTGACCGCCGTCGTTCTGGCCTTGCGAGGATTGATCGCGCAGGCTGAATTGCAGCCCGCTATTGCCGGTCGACAATCCGGCATTGTCCAGCGCGCGCTGCAACTGGTTGGCGTCCTGGCGCAGCATCGACAGCGTCTCCGGCCGCTCGACCGTCAGATGCGACGTCACCTGGCCGTTGCGATCGACGTCGATGCGGACATCGATGCGGCCGAGGTCGGCCGGATCGAGCCGGATTTCGAAACGGCTCTTGCCGCTTTTGGCCGATGCCGCGATCTCCATCGCGAGCCCGCTCAGGGGTACCGCCGCATGCGTCGCTGCGGTGACGGTGAGCTGCGGCGCGGGTGTGGGGGCGGCAGCCGATTGCTGCGGTTGAAGGGTGCCGGCGGCCTGAAGGCCGCTATCAGGTGAATTGACCGGTGCCTGGCTCGGATCGGCTGTGACCGCAGGCCCGTTGCCAGCGGCATTGGCAGCGGCCGATGCCGATGCGGAATTGCCCGATGCATCCGCCTTCGCGGTGTCGACAATGCCGTTCCCGGTTTTCGGTTTGCCCGCGCTCGCCGCTTGCGGCGTGATCGCGGAAGCCGTTCCAGCAGGCGTTGCGGCGGTGGAAGTATCCGACGTGTCCTGTTCTCCGGATGTGGCGGTGCCGTCCTTCGCGACGACCCCCGTCTTGAGGCTGCTTGCGGTTTTCGCTGCAACCTTCGTGGTCGCAGAAGTGCCGGGCGTGATGCCTGTTGTCACGATCGTGTCGGCCGCCGCAGTCTGCGTGGCGACGGCCTCGCCGACGCGGCGGCATTGGCGGCCTTGGCGTCGCCCGTCTTGGCGGCTGCATCCGTGCCGGTGGGCGCCGGAGTGGCTGCCGGCGCGGTACCGTTGGCGGCCAATTGGCTGGCGGCAATCGCCGCCGCGGCGATCGCCAGCGGCGCGGTTGCCTTGTCGGTTGCAGGCTTCGCAGCGGGAGCGTTCACCGTCGCTGTGGTGGTAGGAATGGCGGTCGCGACGGCGTTGGCCGTCACGGCTGCCGTGCCGTCCTGTTTCGTGCCGGTCTGATCGGTCGCCGCAACGCTGTCGTCGGAAGATGCATGTGACCCCGGCTTGGTGTCGTCAGCCTTCGAAGCGTCCGGCTTGGACGCATCGGATTTCGATTTGGAGCGGCGGGTCTTGTCGGTTTTGTCATCCACATTGGCGTCGTCGCGTGCGGCGGCAGCGGCGGCATTGCGGTCGTCCGAATCGTTGCGCGCGGCTTTGTCCGATGCGGCGGTGTTGTCGCGCGACCGGTTGTCGGGCGGCGGCGGGTCGTCGGCGCGGCGAGGGGCAGGCGCCGGGGCGCTGGATGCATCCTGGGAGCGATTGTCGTTATTGCTGGCGGCGGCCGCATTGCTGTCGACCAGCGCCGCAAAACTGTCGGTTCCATTCGACGGGTCGGAATCCGACCGGGCAGACCTCGTTGGCGAGCCCAGAAAGGATGGGTTTACCGATGCTTCTGACGTGACACTAACCACTTGCGACCCTCGCAATGAAACCTCGGCTATCTCTTGAGCCTCGACTATCCCTTGAGCAAGGACCGGGCCACGCGCCGTTGTAAAAATTATTGTTTTATTTCAGATACTTAATGACGATGATGGGAAGTTGCGGCGGGGCTGGCGTGGCCCCCTTTTCTGCCCGGCGGCAAGATTTGCCGTCCCTCGCGCCCCGCCAAAACCTTTCGGCCGCAAACCCTTTCGGCTTGCAAAATCTTTCGGCTGATTGCCTCCCGGGAATACGGCCTATATTAAAGAGCGGCTTCCGACCCGGCCCGAATTGGCCGAACGATGCCTAAGGCCTTATATAAAAAAGGCTTTTTAACCCTGGCCGCGAGTCCAAAGGGCTCGCGATTAAGTCGATGACCCCTCTTATGCGCAACAGTCTGGATCTCGAAGGCCGCCCAGAGGACACACGGATCGTGGTCGCCATGTCCGGCGGCGTCGATTCGTCGGTGACGGCTGCCTTGTTGAAGTCCGAAGGTTACGACGTGGTTGGGATCACGCTGCAACTCTACGATCATGGCGCGGCGACCCATCGCAAGGGCGCCTGCTGCGCCGGACGCGATATCCACGACGCCCGCAATGTCGCCGAACGGATCGGTATCCCGCATTACGTGCTCGACTATGAAAGCCGCTTCCGCGAATCCGTGATCGACAATTTCGCCGACAGCTACGCGCTCGGCGAGACGCCGGTGCCGTGCATCGAGTGCAACCGTTCGGTCAAGTTTCGCGATCTGCTGTCGACCGCCCGCGAGCTTGGCGCGCAGGCGCTGGCGACCGGACATTATGTGGCATCGCGCCGCCTTGGCGACGGATCGCGTGCGCTGGTGTGCGCCGCCGATTCCGATCGCGACCAGAGTTATTTCCTGTTCGCGACCACGCGCGAACAACTCGATTACCTGCGCTTTCCGCTCGGCGACATGACCAAGCCGCAGACGCGCGAACTGGCGCGGCGTTTTGGTCTTGAAGTCGCCGACAAGCAGGACAGCCAGGACATCTGCTTTGTGCCGACCGGGCGCTACACCGACATCATCGGCCGCCTGAAGCCCGGCGCGATCGAGCCCGGCGACATCGTCGATCTCGACGGCCAAATCATCGGCCGGCATCAGGGCATCGTTCATTTCACCGTCGGCCAGCGCAAGGGACTGGGCATCGCCTCAAGCGCGCCGCTCTATGTCGTCAAGCTCGATGCCGCGACGCGCCGGGTCGTGGTCGGGCCGCGCGAGGCGCTGCGGATGGACCGCATCATGCTGCGCGACGTCAACTGGATCGGCGGCGGCGCACTCGAACGCGTGATCGGCGAAGGTATCGAAATGTTCGTTCGCGTGCGCTCGACGCGCGCGCCGCAGCCGGCCTGGCTGCGCGCGGTCGATGGCGGCTATGAAGTCGAACTCGTCGCCGGCGAAGAGGGCGTTTCTCCGGGCCAGGCCTGTGTATTTTACGATGCGCCTTCGGGACAGGCGCGCGTGCTCGGCGGCGGATTTATCAGGAGCGCGACCGCAAGCAATGCCGCGGTGAGGGCAGGGGTGCAGGAGACAATTGCGCCACCGCTCGCCGAGGCGTTGCGCGGATAAGAAAAAATTCGGGGCGCTAAGGAAATGGCTGGGGACATCGACCGCGAGGGGGTCGAAAAGGCTTATGGGCGCTGGGCGCCGGTCTACGATCTCGTCTTCGGCAAGGTGTTCGATCACGGCCGTCAATCGACCATTGCGGAGGCCGACAAGATCGGCGGGCGCATTCTCGACGTCGGCGTCGGCACCGGATTGTCGCTGTCGGATTATTCGCGCAGCACCAGACTATGCGGCGTCGATATTTCCGAGCCGATGCTGCGCCGGGCGCAGCAAGCGCGTCCGCGCACTGGGCCTGACCAATGTCGAAACGCTCGCAGTGATGGACGCCAAGAACCTGGCGTTCAAGGATGCCTCGTTCGATGCGGTGGTGGCGCAATATGTCATCACCGCGGTACCGGATCCGGAAGGCACGCTGGATGATTTCATCCGCGTGCTGAAACCCGGCGGCGAACTGATTCTGGTCAATCACATCGGCGCCGAACGCGGCCCGCGCCGCATTTTCGAACTGGCGTTCGCCCCGCTGGCGCGGCGGCTCGGCTGGCGGCCGGAATTTCCGTGGGAACGGCTGACCGATTGGGCCGCCAAACATGGCGGCGTTACCCTCACCGAGCGGCGGCCGATGCCGCCGATGGGGCATTTTTCGCTGATCCGCTTCCGCAAATCCTAGAGCTTCGGTTCTGATTGAATCAGAACCGAAGCTCCGAGGCTCGTTGTTTTGATGCGTTTTCTACCGCAGATAAGTCTACGCAATCTGCGTAAACTTGATTGCTATGCGAACACGCCACCAACCCCGGATCAAGTCCTGGGCAGGCTTTCGCTCGAAAACGCTTTGGACGCACATACCAGCTTTTCCGGAACCTCCGCGCCTGCTGACCGTTTCCCCGCATGGGAATAAAACGCTGGCTATTTCTCTCCTGTCTATTGATGGCGGCCTCCGGTGGGGCAACCGCACAGGCTCCGCCTGGTCCGGCCACTCCCCCGGCCCAGACCGCGCCGCCATCGCCCTCGCGCGCCGCCAATTGTGCGCCAATGCAACAGCCGGCCCATCCGGGGGCTGCCGCGCCGGAAGGCCAGACAACCGGCCAGCGAGCCGAGCCGCTCGGCGACAAACTGGCCCGGTCCGATGGCGTATTGTGCCCGCCGGCCGGCGTCGATCCCGAAATGCGCGCGCCGACGCCGGACGCCGGCAATATGCCGGTGATTCCGCCTCCCGGCAGCCCCGGCGGCGACCCCGCGATCCGGCCGAAATAGGTACGTTTTTGTAGGGACTTGTCGGGAGACGCGGGTTTGCTTGACAGGTCCTTGACCCACTCCTTATATGCCGCGCGTTCGCGAATGCGGCATATTGAGCCGTGAGGGTGAACCGTGGCGAGGTAGCTCAGCTGGTTAGAGCACGGGAATCATAATCCTGGGGTCGGGGGTTCGAGTCCCTCTCTCGCTACCATTTAAACTCGCTACCATTTAAAATTGCGATTTTCTTGAACCGTCGCTCCTTCGTAACACGATAGCTGATCCTATCGGACGCGTGAGATCGAAGCTGAGCCTCGCTCGATGCCCCCCATGGCGCGTGCTAGTTGTCTGGCCATCATCGGGTCCCCACGGCTGCGTGGAGGTGGCGCGTACATATCTTCACAAATTCAATCTTGATTGCTCGCGTGGAGAAAGTGATGATTATCAAATAGTTAATATTTTACCTGTAAATGCGTACATAGGTTTTATTGTGCAGGCCGCCACACAAACGATTCTTGTTGGGCCTCGTACCTTGCGTCGTGAGGGTATAGCGCGGGCGCTTGACTTGACGGATTTCCAGGTCGTTGCAGCTGAAGCCGACCTGCAGAAGATTGACTTGGGCGGTATCGTAAATTGCCCTTGTCTCCTCATTGTCGAATGTAGCCACGACGTCAGCAGCGCGCTTCAGCAAATTCAGCTCTTCAAGGCCGCGTTTCCTGGCGGCAAGGTGGCGCTGTTCGCCGACCATCTCAGTTTAGAAGAGCTGCTGTCCGCCTTTCGCGTGGGCACGAACGCATACTTCGTCAATGTGCAGACGTGCGAATTGTTCATCAAGACACTCGAGCTTGTTATGCTCGGCGAGACGGTCCTGCCTTGCGAATTGCTGAGGCTCATCGGCAAGCCGCCAGAGCCTCCTGGAGGCTCTTGCGGCGTGTGCAGCAATGGACATGGTATAGGGACGGAAGAACGCGAGCCGCGGCTGTCGGAACGCGAAAGATTTATCCTGCGATGCATTATCGAAGGTGACTCAAACAAGCATGTCGCGCGCAGGCTTAGCATTGCCGAAGCAACCGTAAAAGTTCATGTCAAGGCGATCCTTCGCAAGATCCACGTTCGAAACCGTACCCAGGCCGCCATGTGGGCAATGAGCAGGCACGGGAATGACCTTCTCGCATTGAAGGACGATTTGGCGCCGCCTCTGGCCTCGGTTTCGCCGACAGGTGAAATCGCCGCGAACTTCTTGCAGATTGGCAACGGCTACAAGATCGATATCGCCCCACCACATGCTGGTCCCTCGCCGACTGAGATTTCGCACAACAAATAGATCAATATGTCGGCTGATCTGACACGCAGCCCTCGCGAGGGAGCCGTTGGACAAACGAAAGGATTGCGCGCGACGGCGCGACAATTGCGTCTGCACGAACAGGAATTTGTGTGACAAAGAAGCATTGTTTGAAGGCGTGAGGCCGAGCTGCTCGATGAGATGGGCTTCGCGCCCCGGCCATGAAAACTTGGCGCCGCAACGGCAGGCCGAGTTGGAGTTTGCGGCGCATCATGGATTTGGCGCAAAGAGCCCGTCAAACAATGAGGCGTAACTTTGATTTTACCTTACAATTGAACTGGAGCATAATTGCTGTGCGCGACGTTGGAGTGTGCAGGTACCGCTTGCTTTCTCTTGGATGTCGACGATTCGATGACTATCAGTTGGCTTCGGTTTCGCATTCACCAATGCTCGCGAAAATCTTAGGCGAATTGTCCGGCCGGCCAGACGTCTCTTTCGTTGCCTTCGGCGTCTCGCGGATGCTTCGCGGGCCGCGAATATCGAGATCGGAGCCATGCGATATTCAATAAATTCAAAGTCTCCGATTCAAATCCTGGTCGTGGATGACGAGCCGATCATTCGCTTGTTCCTTCGAAGTGGCCTGGAAAAGGAAGGCTACGAAGTGTCGGAAGCCGGCAACAAGGCTGAACTCCTGCGTTGCCTTGAAACGGCGCCTATCGATCTGATTACGCTCGATCTCGATCTTGGCGGAGAAAATGGATTGGAATTGGTGCAGGAGGTTCGAGCGCGGCGCAATATTCCCATCATCATGATTGCCGGAAAGGGCGATGTATTCGACCGGGTCGCCGGGTTGGAGCAAGGCGCCGACGACTACATTGTCAAGCCGTTCCACATTCGGGAGGTGCTCATGCGTGCTCGCAGCGTTCTGCGCCGCTACGAGCTGGAATCCGTTGCGGAAGACCTCGGCAATTCCATCGTCCTTCCCGCGGAGCGTTACAAATTTGACGGCTGCATATTGGACGTTCCGCGACGCGAACTGAAAGCTGCAAATGGCGAGACCATCGATTTGACCGATGCCGAATTCGGTCTTCTCTCAATTTTTCTGAGACAGCCGGCACGCATCCTGTCCCGGGACGAATTGATGCGCGTGCTCAACGGCCGGAACTGGTCGCCCGAGGACCGCACAATCGATGGACACGTCGCCCGGCTGAGGCGCAAGATCGACTCCCGGTCCGAGTTGCCGAGATTGATCAAGTCCGTCCGGGGCGTTGGGTATGTGTTCACAGCCGATGTTGAACCGCTGGGCAATTCCGAAACCGCGCCGTCTTAATGTAGGATCGAGAATCTTCATACTTGACCTATCGTCATCGACAACGAATGCCATCGGTACTGGATTGACCAGCGCTTCGGTTCTGATTCAATCATGGGCGTGATCCTTTGCACGTCCCTTACGGCGCCGTGATCGTTGCACGATCATATCGATAGGCTAATCGCCTCCAGACATTGCGAAATGCGGACCGCACGGGCAAGTAGCAGACGTGTAGAACGTTGCGAGCTCACGCATAACGTGATACAATTTAAGAACCTCATGCAGCAGGGGAAAGCTGTGACAATCGCTGACATTGCCATCTTCGCCCATAACGAAGAGACTATGATCACAGCGATGATGTCCGAGTTAGCGCAACAAACCGTGTTCACTGACTTCCAGCTTTTCCGCCCGTCTTGTCGTGCTCGCGAACGGGTGCACAGACGCCACCTACGGCGTCGCGAAAGCTGCAGCCCAGCAGTTTCCCAATCCGGCGGCTGTAGATGTTTACGAGTTGAAGGAGGGAGGAAAATCACGAACATGGAACGATTTTGTGCACCATTTGAGTTGCCCGGGACTTAGACATGCTTGTATTCCTAGACGCTGATATTGGCCTCCCGCAGAAAAACGCAATAGCTTCTTTGATCGAGTTCCTGGATAGCCGGCGCGACATACAAGCAACCTCTAGCCTACCGATTAAGGATATCGAATATCAGCCAACTAAGCTTGGGTTCATCGAGAGATGATTTCCAGGGGGACGTACGAGTGGCCATGACCTGCGGACCGCGATTTGTGGACAACTATATGCTATGCGGACTGCCGCTGCGAAGGCGATCAAGCTGCCTATTGGATTGCCGGTAGAGGATGGCTTTGTCCGCCATGCCATCATTACGAATTTATTCAGCGAGCCTGAAAATCAGTCGCGTATCGATCAGCCGGAAAATGTGTTTCATACTTACCCGTCGGAGCGCACCGTTTCTTCTTTGCTGAAGCATCAAACCCGGATTGTAGTTGGGAGCGCTATAAATGCTGCCTTGTTTGCCCATTTCGCGAGCTTGAGCAAATTTCAAGTTTTGCGCGAATTGGAGGAAGCGGCATATTCCGAGGCTTGGCTTCCGACGATCTTGAAAAAATTGTTACCGAGCCCCCTTTTTGGCTGGGTCCCATTGCCCTGGCTTTATGCCCGCACCTACTCCTTCATACGAAGGGGACCGTATTCGCTGCGTCGAACTGTGGTAGCCGTGCTGGGATTTGGAATGGATTTTATCGTGTATGTGGCCGCACAAGTCAAAATGGCGCGTGGTGCTGGCCCTGGCTATTGGTAGTCGTGAAGTAGATTAGAAATCTCGCGTAGCAGGCTAGATCACTATGGAGTATCGCCCGTCCTGGGTTGCTTCAACTGCCGCCATCATCATCGACAACGAATGCCATCGGTACCGGATTGACTATTCCGCGTATCCCACGCGGTCGAGCATGGGCGTGATTATTTGCACGTCTCTTAGCAGCGCCGTGATCGTTGCGCGATCATACGCGTTCGCCTGAGCCCGCAAACTCGTCACGCCTCCCGCCACGTCGATGACGAAAGCGCCGTATCTTTGATAGGCGCGAAAAACCTTCTGTCCGAGAGGCGATAGCCCTTGCGGCATCGGCACAGTAGGCGAGATGGCCAAGCGTTGCCCCTCCTGGACCAAGCCATTTCGATTGGGTCCGTCGCCGCTGATCGCCTCGCCGATGTGGCCAGGCTTTGCGAGAGACATATCGATGGCGATCTGGAGAGCGTGTTCTATCTCGCCGCGATCCGTCTCCGCTTGAATGAGCATGCCGGCGAGTTGGCTTGAGCCGGTCGCGACGATGCCGGCACCCAGAGACGGAGATGCGCGTCCCCAGCCGCTGCCAGCGATGACGTTCGTGGCGCCGTATAATCGCGCGGTCGCCCCGGTGAGGTTGAGGCGCTTGAATTGCCAGAAATTGTGCACGACGTCGCCATCGATCACCAATAACTCGCCATCGGAGCCGACAGCGCCGTTGGCGTCCGGTGGCATGCGGACGTTGACGATGCCTCCTTGTATCCCCAGCCGGGCGGATACTGGACCGACACGACCGGGTCAGAATTCGACGCCGCGTAGATGGCCGGAGAGTAGCTGTTCCAGGCCACACCGAAGCGAGCCGCGGTTGGCCAGCCGACCTTCTGGTAAATGGCGCCTTCTGCAATCGGCGTATTCCACGAGGATGACGCGGCGAACGGCCGTTCTCCGATGGCGAATTGATGAGCTGGGTTCTCGCGGGGGCTCTCGGCCAGGGCGGGAGTGTGGTACAGCGCCGACACGAAGACCGCGCCGGCGAACGCAAACGGGGTCAGCGATTTCAAACGCGAGCAGAAAAGTCGAGACCGCACACGGCACGACATCATGGAACGATCCTCCCGAATGGTCCTCAACGGCTAAGTCGGCAGCTTCACGGTCTTGCATCTTCCAAGAGGCACACCAGCCGATCGTAAGCAGCACCACACCGATCAGCCGATGGCTCTCATCGTTCGGTCCGGATCCAGTCGATCTGACGGCTGACAAAGAAACGGACGAACGACGGGATTTCAGCAAGCAATAGGCAGGCACTGCCGTCAGTTCGCGCAGCGAGACTGCGCCTTGCCCGTAGCGCCACCACGCGGCACCGATCGAGACAGCAAGACAGCCCAGCGCGGCCGAAGAGACAACGAACGGGCTGACCAGGCCAGTCGCCACAAACCAGAACAGGGTTGTAACCTCGGTCAGTGCAAGAAGCAGGGCGAGAAGCGACAAGGGAGGGATGCAGAGATCGAGAGCGAACGCGAGAGTTCGTAGGCTTCGTCCTGAGATGGCGCGCGTGGTCAGAGGCAAGAAGAACTCGCCGATGATCGCGAGGTGTCCATGCTCCCATCGGGTGCGCTGTTGACGCTTTCCGATTCTCCCTCCGGGAGTTGGCTGAGAACCCGTGCTTGCGGACAGAAGTGCGGTGGCTTGCCGATCAGTACTAGCTCGGCGCCGAATTTTTGATCCTCCGCGAGATGCCCGGTCGCGAGGTCGAGCTGACATGCGATCTCGAAGGGCAGGGCCATCCCGGAGCCCATCAACTGACACGGCAGCCCAAGCCGGGCGGAGCCCAATGGTCGCACAAATGTTTTGATCACCCAGGCAAGCTGCGAGACCTTATCGGCCGAACTCGCCGACGGCGGGAGCAGCATGGAGTACCGAGCCTGAGCCGGGAGCCCCGTCGACGCGCAGTGTTTCGCCAGGATCTCCAGCGAGCCTTGGCCAACTTCGCAATCGGCATCCACGAAGATAACGACCTGCGGCGGATCGGCGCTGAGGACGCGGACGCCGTGGTCCAGCGCATATCCCTTTCCGATGTGGTTTGTATCCCGGCGCAAGGTTACCTCGGCGCCGGCCTGCGAGGCGATCTGTGCGGTGTTGTCGGTGCAGTTATCGGCGACGACCAGCAGGCGCCCATTCGCCGGGAGTTGGGCTACGATTAAGTCAACCGTCCGCGCGACGATCGCCTCTTCATTGTGAGCTGGCATCACCACAGCCATGAGCGGGCAGGGTACGGATGATAGCTGAGCCGGCGCCCTCGCAGGCAGCAGTGCGGCGCCCAACTGCACGGCGAGGAACAGCACCGGAACCGTCATCGCGACAGCGAGCAGCAACAAAGCAAGATTGGCTGTTTGAACCATGATAACCTCGATCATTCGGGCGCGCGATCGCTACCCGACGCCGCTTCGACCCGCGCGCCAAGGCGTTCCCATTGCCTGCGCCCTCAACTCGCTGGGTATACGTTCAACCGATAGCGGCCGAGCGATGCACGTCCGCTGATCCGGAATGTGACGAATGAGTTAAGTTTCGTGAGCAGGAAAAGCGAATCGTAGAGATAGCGCTTCCTGGTGTGGCCTTCATGGAAAAAGCGAAATGCCCATTCCATTCCGAGATTGCTGACCTGTTTCGGTGACCGTTTTTTCTCGCCGGTGAGGAAATGCAGGGCCGAGCCGCAGCACAGGATGGACATGTTTCTGTCGGTGGTGCGTTTGAGCTGGGCTGCGAAAATCTCGCTCTGTGGCGCGCCGGTGCAAACCAGAACGATATCCGGATTGAGCTTGAGAATGCGCTCGACCAGTGACTGACGCTCGTGGTGCTTCAGAATATACCCCATGCTCGGCTGCACGAACGAGAACGCCAGATAAGGGAATGCTTTCGTTATCGCCGACTTCACGGTCTCGGTGAAGCCCACGACACCGACCTGGACGAAGGACGCAATTGCTGCAGCAATGGCGGCACGATATCGGAGCCGGGCGCACACAGGGCGTTTCCGCGCAGGAAGTAGCGATCCAGAAACCTGCTGTCGTTGACGATCAGGTCGGCGGATGCGTAGGCCCTTCGGAAGGAAGCTGTGCGTGCAAGCAGCCGCAAATGGTCGAGGTTCGGCGTCACCAGCAACAGCGGGCCGCTACTCGGCCTTACGGTCTGTTGCAGAAGGCTGTCAAGGGAGCCGTTGAAGTACCTGACATCGGTCGATGGTGTCGCCCTGGACGACTGTATCGTGAAACGCATTTCAAACTCCCCGGCGGGAGTTTTGGCCGCTGCACAGCGCTACGCGGTCAACAGGCATCCGATGGGCCGGAAGTTGATCGAGCCGACCGTTCAGGATCGGGTTGACCGGATAGATGTCGTTTGCGCCGATCGGTGAAAGGGAACGCGCATTTCAGGTGGTGCGTGTGGCGCCGTATCTGACATCGGGACTCCCTCAGTCGAATGGAACGGTCCGAAACGCACATGTCGCGCCCGCGACCGTGTCGTCATGCGTTTGAAAATCGCCTGATGGAGTAACTTCTGAAGCGGATGGTTTGTTGCCGCGCAACGCCGTTCGATATTTTGGGAGATCGCACCAAAACAGACGTTGAAGATTGAAATCCCTCGCTGCCATGCGGGTGCAACGAAAGAGCTAACAGAGCAAGTTGGCTAAAAGCGCAACCGGTTGCGCTTATCGGGATGGGCGCAAATGCGCGGCGTGGATTTACTGGCTGCACGAACAAACAAAAAGAACCGATGCCCGCCGCGTGCATTGAGCTCATGTGGCCGCCGAACTTGGAGCGACGCGCCACGGGGCCCTCAGAAAAAACCGCACCCGGAAAAGTTCATGTCGACCGACACCATTTTCCGTTCAGACGCACGCCTCCCGGCTATTGCCGGAGGGCGAAGGACTAAGGCGTTCTGGACTGCGGTGGTGGTCGCGATCGAAATCATTGTGATCGCGTTGTGCGCATATGGCGCATTCCTCGCGTACAATGCGCTCGCCTACGGCGTCATCCCTCACGAAACCGATTACGCATGGGCTTCCGTCGCGGTGGCAGCGGTCTACGTCGTCATATGTATCGCAGATAACCAATACGATTTGCTCGGACCGGAATGGAACGAGCACCGCCCTCGCGGGGAGGTGCGGCAATTGGCTTGGCCTTCGTGCTTCTCCTGACGACCGGGTTTGTCGTCGATAATCTCGACGGCTATTCGCGCGGAACGTTCCTGGCGCAGCTTCTGGCCACGCTTTTCGGTCAAATTACCGTGAGGACGATCCTGTGGCAGCTCATTGACCATGTTCGCTGGCGCGGGCAATGGCGGCGCGAAAGCATGGTCGTACTTGTCATGCCGGGCGCCGGCAGCGTCGGAGACGTCAGCAAGCGGCTGTCGGTGCGGCACGACCAGATCGTGCGGTGCTACAATCTTCCTGGTAGTCGCTCCCTGGGGCCGGCGTCATTCGAGGCGCAGCTGACGAAGATCCGGCTTGAATGCAGAATGTTGCATATCGACGCCGTTCTGATCTTGTTCGGCGCGGACAATATGGCTGTCGTGACGAATGCCGTTGCGGCTCTTTCCGAGCTTCCAGTCCGAATACAGCTTCTGCCGATCGAAATGACGGAGTTCATGCGGCACAGCAACATCGGGAGCTGCGGCAAGCTGCGGGTGCTGGAATTGCTCTGCGGTCCGAGTTCGCTGCGGGATCGGCTGCTCAAGCGCAGTTTCGACATTGTGGTGGCCGGCTTCTTGCTCGCACTGCTCTGGCCGCTGTTCCTGATCGTCGCCGTTATGATCAAGCTCGATACCCCGGGGCCGGTGTTCTTCCGGCAGACGCGCCACGGATACAACAACGATCCTATCAGCGTCCTGAAATTCCGAAGCATGACGACGTTCGACGATTTGCGCGATCAGTTCCGTCAGGCC
>CAWJYI010000033.1:0-8435 GCA_963847015.1 uncultured Alphaproteobacteria bacterium
ACTGGATCGCCCGCCTGCGCAGACGATGACAGCGGTAAATCGTGGCCGCAGAGAAGACATGCATCCGCAAGCTCAAGACGCTGCGCGAGCCATTGGACGGCGAGCTGACGACAGCGATCAATGGCCGCTGCAGAGGCGGCAATCGCCGAAACAGACTGCCTTGTGACATGACCATGGCGTGCTACCTGAGGCAACACCGGCGGCAGCGGAGGGAAGTTGCTGTCGGTTCGCGAGGCCGAGGTGAGCCAAGGTAAGATCTAAGCCCTCCACTCAAACCGCGTGAAGGCAGGCGACCCGTGGCGCTATCGCAGAATAGGAAATGACCCCATGACCTCCGACCCGCCCAAGCCGGCTTGACTGAGCGACGGCAGAATGAGGAAGAGCGTCAGCGCTCCGCGGCCAAGAGGCGTTAAAACGCGCCCGGCACGGGGGGTAAGTAATCTGATGCTCGTCGGTTGCTACTTTTGCTGAACACGATTCAGATAATCGATAACAGCGAGGATGCGTTTTCGCACGACGACTTCCGGGCTTTGCTCCGGCCCGGCCATCTTCCAATAAGACGGATCAACATAGTGAGGCAAGTTGATAATGGGGTTAAATCGTTCCCCCCAAATTGGCATTTCACGAGTGCCGTGAGCGGGAATTGTTTTCAATCCATATATGGTTTCATAAACAGCGTTCGTGGGAAAGACCCCATTGTTGTTCTTGGCCAACATCGTCAAATCGGGAGGCGGTATTTTAAGCTGGTCGCTGACCGGGCCTTTGCCCTTTGCATCCGTACCATGACAACTCGCGCACGAAGACTGAAATTCTGACTTACCGATGTCGAAGTCTTCTGCCTGAGCCGCAGCAGCGAAACCAGCGGTAAGACTGGTAATTATCAACCATTTTACACCACATTTTATCATGTCGCGCTCCGACGCTGGCTGGGAAAACCTTATTACTAGCCGCTTTGCCCCCCGACAGTTTGACGCACATCAAGACCGGCTTCCGGCTTACAACGATCGCGGCTTTGTAGGATGACGCCGACGATCATGACGACCGCCCCGCAAAAGATAACTTTCGGCAAGTAAGCCAGCCCCCAAGGCCGTCATTGCAGAGTTCTTCCGAAAAGCGCGTAGGGTGGGTTAGCCGAAGGCGTAACCCACCATCATTGGTGGAGAAGTTATGGGTTTCGCAAGAGCTCTACCCATCCTACAATCCACACCTCACAGCACCTGATGCACGTCGATGACGACGCGGTCGGCGTGGCGGGCGGCGGAGCCGATGAACAGGTTCTCCATCAGCCAGCGGTATTTTGCAGCGCCGGTCTCGAATTTCGGCACGGTACGGCAATAGATCAGCTTGGGATCGACCGGCTCGCCGCGCTTGAGCTTTTGCAGCAACTCGACCGGCCCGAAGCGGATGCCCTTGTTCTCGACATAAACCACCGCGCCATCGTCGGTCTCGAAGGCGTATTTGGCCTCGAGCTCGATCAGCTCGTTGGGGCGGATAATCTGAAAATCTGCACCGAACGCGCAGACTTTTCCGTTGATGCCTTCGCCCCTCACCTCGCCGCCGATGATCGGAATGATGCGGCGGACGCCGGTGCCGATATCGCCGGCCGAGGTCACCTCGCCGATCTCAGCGGTGATGGTGAAGACATATCTGGTCTGAAGCGTGGGCGTCATGAGATCAATGCACTCCCGCCATCATCCGTTGCGGCAGCCACGTCGCCAGCAGCGGGAACGCGATCAGAATGACAAGCCGGATCAAATCCGTCGCCACGAACGGAATCACGCCACGGAAGATCGTGGAGAACGACACGTCTTTCACGACGCTCTTGATGACGAAGACGTTCATGCCGACCGGCGGGTGGATCAGGCCAAGCTCCACCGTCATCACGATGATGACGCCGAACCAGATCGGATCGAAGCCGAGATGCATGATGACCGGAAAGATGATCGGCACCGTCAGAATGATCATGGCCATCGCGTCCATCAGGCAGCCCAGCACCAGATACATCACCATGATGAGGGCAAGGATGCCGTAGGGGCCGAGCCCGAGGCCGGTGAGGAGCTCCGTCACCTTTTGCGGGGTCTGCGTCACCGTGAGGAAATAGCCGAAGATCAGCGCGCCGATCAGCACGGTGAACACCGCGGCCGCGGTGCGGGTGGCCTGCAGCAGCGAGTTCAGGATCTTTTCCTTGTCCAGCCGCCCGGTGGCGATGCCGATCAGGAACGCGCCGGTCGCGCCGACGCCGCCGGCTTCCGTCGGCGTAAAGCGCGGCAGAAACGGCAAGCCATACAATCCGCCGATGACGAAGATAAACAGCAGCATCGGCGCCCAGATGTTCTTGAGCCCCGCAAACCGCTCGCGCCACGTGGTCTGCGGACCGGTCGGCAGAAAGCCGGGCCGGAAATAACCGATCAGCGCGATCGTGATCATGTACATGGTCATCGCGAGCAGGCCGGGGATGATGCCGGCGATGAACAATTTGCCGATGTCCTGCTCGGTGATGATGCCGTAGACCGCGAGCACGGTGGACGGCGGCAGCATGGCGCCGAGCGTGCCGCCGGCCGCGATCACGCCGGTGGCAAAGGATTGCGGATAGCCGAAGCGCCGCATTTCCGGATAGGCGACGGCCGAAAATGTCGCGGCGGTCGCGACCGACGAGCCGCAGATGGCGGCAAAGCCGCCGCACGCCGCCACCGTGGCGATGCCGAGCCCGCCGCGCAGATGGCCGACAAAACCATTGGCGGCGCGGAACAGTTCGCGGCTCATGCCGGAATTGCTGACGAGCGTTCCCATCAGCAGGAACATCGGAATGACGCCGAACGTGTAGTCGGTCACCGTCCGCATCGAGGTCTGGCCGACCAGCTTCAGCGCCGGCGTAAATCCGACCAGATAGCCAAAGCCGGTGACGCCGACGAGGCCCATCGCCATGCCGACCGGCACGCGCAGCAGCATCAGCGCGAACAGCGCGACAAATCCGAGCACGGCAACAGCATCGGTACTCATTGCCCTACTCCACCGTCTTCACTTTGGCATCATGGATATCCTCCGGATGGAAGATCAGCCGATAGGTCCGGATTGCGATCAAGAGCACGGCCGACACGTCGCCGGCCCACGCAATCGCAAAGAACGGCCAGGTCGGCATGTGCATTTCAAAGGTGAGCACATTGTCGTTGTAGGTGCCGCGCACCTTGTCGAACAAGGTCCAGGTCTGCACCGTCACCACGAACAGCAGCACCAGCGTCGCGAACACGTCGATCCAGCGCTGGTATTTCGGGCTGACATTGGCCCAGATCAGGTCGACGGTGATGTGGCCGCCGCGATAGGAGGTGGCGGCAATCCCCCAGAAGATGAGAATGCCGAGCAGCATGCGCCCGATGTCGAAGGAATCGGGGATCGCATAGTTCAGCGTGTTGCGCAGGATAACCGCGAGAAAAATATTGAGCGCGACGATGCCGACAAATCCGGCCGCAATCCACTCGATCGTGTCGATGAAGCGGTCCATAGACGCGCGATTCATGTCCGCTCCAGACGGCTTTGCATTGGCAGGGAGATTACGGCGGCAGGATATCCTGCCGCCGCCTGGGTGGGTTGCGCTTTACTGCGTAAGCGCGTTGTACTTGGCAAGCGCGGCGCGAAGCTCGGTCATCGCCGCGTCCGGATCGACGCCCGTCTTCTTGACGCCATCGGCCCAACTCTTGACCAGCGGCTCGGAAGCTTTCTTCCAGAGCGCGGTCTGCTCCGGCGTCAGCGTGTAAACCTCATGACCGGGCTCCGCCTTGACCTTGTCGATGCCTGCGTCCTCGAACTTGCCCCAGGGCTCGCCGACGCGGCCGGCGGCTTCGGTGTTGCAATTGTCGTCGATCGCCTTCTTCTGGCGGTCGGACATCTGGTTGTACTTGTCCTTGTTCATGACGAAGGCGAACGTCGTCACATAGAGCGGCGCATCCATGTGATACTTCGTCACCTTGTCGATGCCGAACAGCACCAGCGAACCCCACGGGAAGGTGACGGCGTCGGCGACGCCGCGCTCGATGATGTCGCGAACCTCGGGCGCGGAGGACTGCACGTTGGTGCCACCGAGCTGGGTGATGAAGGTCGCCATGGTGGCATGCGCCGGGCGCACCTTCATGCCCTTGACGTCTTCGGGCACGACCACCTTCTTCAGGCGCGAGTGGAACGAGGAAGGCGAATGGATGAAGGCGAGGCAGAATTTGACGTCCTTCATCTCCTTCTCGGCATATTTGCGGTACCAGGCGTCGAGCGCCATCGAGCCGCCCTTGGCGTCCGACATCAGGAACGGCAATTCGCCCGCGCCGATGATCGGGAAGCGGCCGGGCTGATAGCCCGGATTGATGTAGGTGACGTCGGCGATGCCGTCGCGCGCCATGTCGTAATGGTCGAACGCCTTGCCGAGCTGCTGCGCCGGGAAAACCTTGGACTTGATGGTGCCGCCGGATTCCTTCTCGACCGCCGCACCCCAGTCTTCCAGTGCCTTTTGCAGCGGGTGCGAAGCCGGTACCCAGTGCGACAATTTCAGCTCGAAGGTCTTTTCCTGCGCCAGTGCTGGCGTCACGCTGGCGGCCACAAGCAACGCCAAAACCGCTCGTCTCATGAACATTCTCTCCCTTGGATGATGGCAGGCTTTTCACGCAGCCTTGTTAGTTAAGCAGCCTTGTTAGTTAACCTGTTATCTGGTTTGCCCGATTTTTCAAGGCGGACCCGGTGACTTGCTTCCGCCCGGAAAACCGGGCGGCCCATAATTCCCGCGATTGCGACCCATATTCCCGTCGCGGCGTGACCCCTGCAGACATTGCCCTGCGCCAGAGCTTTGCCAAAACTGTTATATGATATAACTACCATTGCAAGCTTTGGAATTATCGCAAGCTTGGAACGATGCAAGCCTTGTAAATCAAGCCTTGCGATGACGGCCGCAAGCATCGAACCTACAGGGCGTCGAACTACAGGACTCAAATCTACAGGACTTGGGGGAGCAGGTATTGAGGACGAAAGTAGCAATCATTGGCGCGGGACCGGCGGGATTGCTGCTCGGGCAGCTGCTTCACACCTACGGCATCGATAATTTCATTCTCGAGCGCCAGACCAGCGAATATGTGCTCGGCCGCATTCGCGCGGGCCTGCTCGAGGAAGGCACCGTGGCGCTGCTCGACGAGGTCGGCGCCGGCGCGCGCGCCCATCGCGAGGGCCTGGTGCATCATGGCGTCGAGTTTGCCTTCGGCGGCGCGCGGCACCGCATCGACATGCACGCCGCCACCGGCAAGACGGTCATGATCTACGGCCAGACCGAGGTCACGCTCGACCTGATGAACGCGCGCAAGGCGGCCGGCCTCACCACCGTCTATCAGGCCGCCGATGTCAAACCGCATGATTTCGATACCGGCCAGCCGCGCGTCACTTACGTCAAGGATGGCGTCACCCACGAGATCGCCTGCGACTTCATCGCCGGCTGCGACGGATTCCATGGCGTCAGCCGCGCCAGCATAAAACCTTCGGCGATCCAGACAGTGGAGCGGACCTATCCGTTCGGCTGGCTCGGCATCCTGTCGGAGACGCCGCCGGTCAGCCACGAACTGATCTATTCAAACCATGCGCGGGGATTTGCGTTGTGCACGATGCGCTCGCCGCACCGCAGCCGCTACTATGTGCAATGCCCGATTGACGATCACATCGACCAGTGGCCCGACGAGCGCTTCTGGGACGAATTGAAACGGCGGCTGGATCAGAAGGCGGTCGACGAACTCGTCACGGGCCCATCGATCGAAAAGAGCATCGCCCCCTTGCGCAGCTTTGTCGCCGAGCCGATGCGGTTCGGCCGGATGTTCCTGGCCGGCGACGCCTCCCACATCGTGCCGCCGACCGGCGCCAAGGGATTGAACCTCGCCGCCAGCGACGTGCATTACCTCTCGCAGGCGCTGCGTGAATATTACGACGAGAAATCCTCCGCCGGCATCGACGGTTATTCGGCGAAGGCGCTGGCGCGGGTCTGGAAGGCGGTGCGCTTTTCCTGGTGGATGACCTCGATGATGCACAAATTCCCCGATCAGGGCGAATTCGGCGCGCGGATTCAAATCGCCGAGCTGGATTATCTCGTCAGCTCGAAAGCCGCGTCGGCATCATTGTCGGAGAACTATGTGGGCCTGCCGTTCTAAGATCGGCGCATAATCCGTACATGATGGCCCGGCGCGCCGTGCAGCGCACGTCGCTACGGCGTTTCAAACACTCACCCAAATCCCGTTTAAAACTTTGTAGGCGATGCATTGCACTCGCCACTTCGCGTCTAATGATCGCAACATCAGAACATGCGAGTTGCACATGAGCGCGCAAGATATTTCGCAAGAAATCCCGCAAGGCTTCGAACCTCACTACCGGAAGAGTCCGCTTACCGATCCCTGGGAACCGCTTTATTCGAAGCGGACCGACAGGGCCGTGATCATCGGATTGCGGCTGGCGAAGCCGCATACCAACGGCCGCGGCCTGATTCACGGCGGATTGATTGCGACGCTGGCCGACAATGCGATGGGCCATAGCTGCGGCCAGCTATTGCGCGGCGCGTCCTCGCTGGTGACGATCTCTCTTGCGGTCGATTTCATCGGCACCGCCCAGGTCGGGCAATGGCTCGCGGTCGAGACCGACGTGATCAAGACCGGCCGCACCATCTGCTTCGCGCAGAGCCTGATCAAGGCCGACGACGCCGTGATCGCGCGGGCCAATGGAACGTTTCGCGTGGTGCCGAAGGAAGGAGCGGGTTGCCTGAACGTAAAGTCTCCTAACCAAAATGCCATTCGCTGATCTCGGTCACGAGATCGATGAAGGTGCGCACCTTGGCCGACAGCAGCCGCGAGGTCGGGTAGACGATGTGGATCGGCATGGCCGGCTGCTCGAATTCGGCGAGTACTATTCTGAGCCGCCCGGCCTTGAGCGATTCTGCGGCCTGGTAGAACATCACCCGCGTCAGGCCTCCACCCTGCTCGGCATAATGGATCGCGGCATCGGAGCTGTTGGTCGCAAAGCGCGGCGTGCTCGATATGCGAATGTCGCGGCCAGCCTCGACGAAGCGCCAATCCGGGCCCGCGGTCATGGCGCCAAACTGAATTGTTTGGTGGGAGGCGATTTCCGCAGGGTGCTTCGGTTCGCCATGGGCTTTGAGATAATCCTTTGACGCGACCACGATCCGCCGCATCTCGCCGACGTGACGCGCGACGAGCGTCGAATCCGGGAGGTGACCGATCCGCACCGCCAGATCGACGCCGTCCTCCACCAGATTGATCATGCGGTCCGACAGCCGCAGATCCGCGGCTACCTCGGGATAGCGCTTCAGATAGGCCGACATCACGGGATTGACGTGCAGCCGGCCGAACCCGAGCGGCGCGGATACCACCAGCAGGCCACCCGGCCGCGTGCGCTCGCCCTCGACCGAGCCTTCGGCTTCCTCGACATCGCCGAGGATACGGCGTGCCCGCTCCAGATAGCGTGCGCCGGCATCGGTCAGCGTTACCGACCGCGTGGTGCGCTGTAACAGCCGCGCGCCAAGCCGGTCCTCCAGCGCTGCGATCAGCCGCGTGACGCCCGAGGGCGACAGGCCGAGCTTGCGGGCGGCAGGGGCAAAACCCTGCAAATCGGCGACGGCGACAAAGGCCTGCATGGCATCGAGACGGTCCATGACGATTATTTCATATCTTGCAATAGTAAAGTGTCAATCCGAATGATTGTTTAGATTTTAGAAAAGTCCATTTTACAGGTGGCGGACGACCGCATGGCGCGCCCTGAATTCCAGGAGGCTCAGATGTCAGACGTTCACAGCTATTCCAGCGATGTCGCGTTCACCCCGGCGGTGAAGGCGATCCAGACCCGGAAGGGCTCGCGCGAGGCCTATGCCCGCGTCGAGCAGCATGGTGGATGGCGCACCGAGATCGATGAAAACCTCGCGGCCTTCCTGGCGGAGACCGATAGCTTCTATTTTTCAACCGCCAGCGCCGACGGGCAGCCCTATATCCAGCATCGCGGCGGCCCGAAGGGTTTTGTGAAGATCGTCGACAAGAACACGATCGCGTTTGCCGACTACAGCGGCAACAGGCAGTACATTACCCAAGGCAACCTCTCGGAAAATCCGAAGGCGCATATCTTCGTGATGGATTATGCGCATCGCCGGCGCGTCAAGATCTGGGGTGAAGCGCGCGTGGTGGATGACGATCCGGCGCTGACGAAAGCGCTGATGCCGAAAGGCTACAAGGCGCGGGGTGAGCAGGTCATCCTGTTCAGGATTTCGGCGTGGGACACCAATTGCCCGCAGCACATCCCGCAAAAATTCAACGCGGCCGATGTAGCGGCGGCGCTGGCCTCACGCGATGCGCGCATCGCGGAGCTCGAAGCGGAACTGGCCGCGTTGAAGGGCGCGCCGGCTCCAGTGAGCCAATAATCAA
>CAWJYI010000034.1:0-31754 GCA_963847015.1 uncultured Alphaproteobacteria bacterium
GTTGGCGATGGGCTTCGTGCATCCGGTGCACGAGGGCATGCTGAAGACCCTCGGCGTCGATCTCGACCAGCGCGGCAATGTCCGCGCCAACCTGACGGACTACCAGACCTCGCTGAAGAAGGTGTTCTCCGCCGGAGACATGCGCCGCGGCCAGTCGCTCGTCGTGTGGGCGATCCGCGAGGGCCGGCTGTGCGCGCGTGCGATCGATCAGTTCCTGATGGGATCGACGACGCTGCCGCGATAGCCGTTTCGCCGCCGGGACAAAAAAATGGTGCGGAGCGCCGCCGCGCGCCGCACCACCGTCGTGGCGGTATCAATACGGGCAGATGCGCCGGCCCCAGCGGTAGCTCCAGTAGCAGCCCACCGGAGCGCCGATGTAGTAGCCGCCACCGTAGTAGCCGCGACCACGGCCCCAGCCTCGACCGCCGCCCCAACCTCGGCCGCCGCCGCGGCCCACGCCTCGACCGCCTCCGCCGCCACGGCCGCCGCCTCCGCCGCCGCGCGCAAAGGCGGACGTGCTGGATGCTCCGGCCAGTAGCGTCGATACACCGACGATGCTGACGCAATAGATGCCGACCAGAACTAGCGTGGCCAGAAAACGCGACAGGATAGAGCGTTGCGCTGGTTTATTATGAGTCATTCGGTCTCCCTTCAGTTAGTCGGACACGATTGGGCTGCTTTGCCGTTGCGGTCAAGTAATACCGGCAGCACGCGCCGAATGTCCGATTGACACCCTGTCCCGCCGGAGGCCTCATGGCCTCCAAACCGGCCGCGAAGTGCCCTTTTCAAGGGGAACGCCGTCCCCTGGAAACGCCAACGAATCACCCAGACAAGCAACCGTCCGCACGAATCCGAAGGAAACGCCCATGCGCAAAATTCTTGCCGCCGCCATTTTTGCCGCGATCGGCGCCTCGCCGCTGTTTGCCGCGACCGCGCAGGCGCAGACCCCGATCAAGATCATGGTCGGCGGCATCGACAAGCAGATTTACCTGCCGGCAAAGCTCGCCGCCCAGCTCGGCTTCTTCAAGGAACAGGGTCTCGACGTCGAACTGTTCAACTCGACCTCCGGCTCGCAGGCCGCAACCGCACTGCTGGCGCGCGAGGTGCAGGGCGTGGTCGGGTTCTACGATCACACCATCGACCTGCAGTCCAAAGGCAAGTTCATCACCTCGGTGGTGCAGTTCGCCGTTGCCCCCGGGGAAGTGGTGCTGGTGAAGGCGGCCGATGCCGACAGGCTGAAAGATCCCGCCAACTGGAAGGGCGCCGCACTCGGCGTGACGGGCCTCGGCTCGGCGACGGATTTCCTCACCCGCGCGCTTGCCGCGAAAGCAGGACTGAAGGTCCAGGATTACTCCCTGGTGCCGGTCGGCGCCGGCGACACGTTCCTCGCCGCCATGCAGCAGGGCAAGATCGTCTCCGGCATGACCACGGAGCCGACGGTGGCGCGCGCGGTGAAGGCGGGCACCGCCAAGGTGGGGATCGACCTGCGCACGCCGGAAGCGACGCGTGCGGCGCTCGGCGGTGATTATCCCGCCGCCTGCCTCTACATGGACCGCGCCTGGATGGAAGCCAACAAGGAGACCGCGCAGAAGGTGGTCAATGTGATGGTCAAGACGCTGAAATGGATGAACACGCATTCGCCGGAAGAAATCGCAGCCCAGATGCCGAAGGATTATTATGCCGGCGAACTCGAGCTCTATGTGCAGGGCCTCCGCGAAGGCCGCGCGCAATATTCGCCCGACGGCATGATGCCGAACGGCGCGCCGGAATCCGTGCTCAAGGTGCTGTCGAGCTTTTCGCCCAACGTGCAGGGCAAGACCATCGATCTCAGCAAGACCTTCACCACGGAGTTCGTGATCAAGGCCAACGCCACGCATTAGAATTGGTCATTAGTGTTCGTCATTCCGGGCAGCCCACGGGGCTGAACCCGGAATGACAAGCCCGGAAACGCAGCAGACATCGCACCCACATGGACGCCAAAACTCCCTCCGCCGTCGAACTGAAAAACGTCGCGCGTCGTTTCGTGACGCCGGCCGGCGAAATCCTGTCGGCGCTCGAGGATTTCGATCTCTCGATCGCGCCCGGCGAATTCTTCGCCATCGTCGGCCCGACCGGCTGCGGCAAGTCGACGACGCTCGGATTGATCGCGGGGCTTGCCAGGCCGCAGGCGGGCGAGGTGACGCTGTTCGACGCGCCGGTCGATGGCGTCGATCGCCGCGTCGGGTTTGTGTTCCAGCAGGATGCGGTGTTCCCCTGGCGCAACGTGCTCGGCAATGTGATGGCGGGGCCGCTGTTCCGCGGCGTGCCGAGGGACAAGGCGGAAGAGACCGCGCGCGACTGGATCAATCGCGTCGGGCTGAAAGGCTTTGAGGATCATCATCCGCACCAGCTCTCCGGCGGCATGCGCAAGCGCGTGGCGCTGGCGCAGACTTTCATCAACAATCCGCAGGTCTTGCTGATGGACGAGCCGTTCTCGGCGCTCGACGTGCAGACCCGCGAGTTGATGCAGGAAGAGCTGCTGCAATTGTGGGCGCAGGCGAAGTCCGCGGTGCTGTTCGTCACCCATGATCTCGACGAGGCGATCCTGCTGGCCGACCGCGTCGCGGTGCTGACCACGCGCCCGGCGCGGGTGAAGTCGGTGCACACCATCGACCTGCCCCGCCCGCGCGACGTCGCCAAACTACGCTACGACGAACGCTTCATCGCGATCGCACGCAACATTTCCGACGATTTGCGCGAGGAAGTGTTGCGCGCCAGAGCGGGTCATTGAGCCATGGCTGAGACCAGCATCCCTACTCCGGCCGCCACCTCCGCCGTCCGCATGGAAACCCTGGTCGAGCGGCAGCGCCGCCGCGCGCGGCTGGTGCTGGCGCTGCGGCTTGCGGTACTGGTGTTCCTGGTCGGCGGCTGGGAACTCGGCGTGCGTGCCGGGTGGATCGATCCGTTCTTCTTCGGCCAGCCGAGCGGCATCGTCGCAAAACTGATCGACTGGTCGGAGAACGGCACCTCGATCGGCCCGCTCTGGAAGCAAATCTGGGTGACGATCTATGAGGCCGGCGCCGGCTTTCTGATCGGCGCGGTGATGGGCATCCTGTGCGGCATCGCGCTGGGGCGCAACCAATTGCTGTCGGACGTGTTCTCGATCTACATCAAGGTCGCCAACTCGATCCCGCGCGTGGTGTTGGGCTCGATCTTCATCGTGGCTCTGGGCCTGGGTGCGGCGTCAAAGATCGCGCTCGCGGTCGTGATGGTGTTCTTCGTGGTGTTCGCCAATGCGTTTCAGGGCGTGCGCGAAGCCGACAAGAATTTGATCGCCAATGCGCGCATTCTCGGCGCCAGCGACTGGCAGATGACGCGCGCCGTGGTGATCCCCTCGGCGCTGTCGTGGATCCTCGCCAGCCTCCATGTCAGCTTCGGCTTCGCGCTGGTCGGCGCCATCGTCGGCGAATTCCTCGGCGCGCGCGAAGGCATGGGGCTCCTGATCGCGACCGCGCAAGGCTCGTTCGATTCCAACGGCGTGTTCGCCGCGATGATCGTGATCGCGGTGGTGGCGCTGATCGCCGAATGGCTGCTGACCATGGTCGAGGACCGCCTGCTGACCTGGCGGCCGGAGACGACGGCGAACGAATAGTCAGTTCTGCACCCGCACCCCGAGCATCACGATCGTCGAATTGGTGCTGTTGCCTGGAATGTTGGAATCCAGCCAGTCGCGGCGCAGCGTGCCGGTCATCCACAGGCTGCGGTTCATCTTGTAGATCAATTCGCCGGAGACCGAATAGATGCGGTCGAACCGCAGGTCGCCCTCGTATTTTTGCGTACCCCAGGTGAATCTGCCGATGGCCGTCAACCAGCGGCGGAAATCGTGGTCCACCTCCGCGGTATAGAGATGCGTGAGCACGCCGGAGACGCCGACCACCGTAGTCTCGTCGATCGAGGTGGTGGCGAGGAATTTTGCGGTGGTCAGCGGCGTCGCGGTCCAGATCAGCGAAGCCGACGTCAGCAAGCCTTGCAGCGGCAGCAGCCGCGGATCTTCATAGGTGCGCGCCGCCCAGCCGATCGCGGCTTCGCCGGTCAGGAGCCGCGAGAGTTCAAAGGACGAACCGGCCCTGACGCTTCCGCCGCTGGAATTGCGCTGATAGCCGTTGCGATCGTACAGCAGGTCGTGGGAACGGACGTTGCCGTCGATCTCGGCGAACGGCTTGACGCCCGGCGTCAGATCATAGCTGACACGCCCGAGACCGCCGAACTGGTTGTAGTTGCGATCGTCATTGCTGCTGATGGTGCCATCGGTCAGCAGCGAGTTCTGATAGACGGTGCGGTCGATGGTGGCGCCTGCGGAAAGTTGCAGCCGGTTGAAGCTCTGATCGGCGCCGAACGTGCCGCCGAACGTCGCGTATACCGGGTATTTGGCGAGGCCCGCCTGCACATTCGGGCTGCCGGGATTGTCGGTGGCGACGCGTAGCCGCGTCTGTCCCAACAGCCGCGTATCGTTGGTGACGTCGAGGCGGCCATCGACATGGCCGAGGAAATCCGGACGGTTGACATTGGTCGGCGCCGACGACACCACGCCGTCCACCGCTGGAAAGCTATTGGTGTAACCGGTATAGGAGCCGCGCAAGTCGGCCACCAGCGCGTGGCGCTCCCAGTCGGAGACCGCGAGAAATTCCGGCGCGACGACATAGAGCGGCGATCCCCGCGGCACGACGGTTCGGCCCGGATTGGTATCGTAGCCGCCCCGGAGTTCAACCGCCGACTTGATCAGGAAACTGCCGGCATAATCGCCGACCGCACCGAAGGGATCATTGTCGATCCTGAGCCGCTTGCGCAGCGGCTGGCCCGCCACCGTGCCGGCCATCGCCGGCGGGATCGGCGCCTTGTTGGCGGCCTCTGACGGCGGGACCGACAGCCGTATCCGCGTGTTCAATGCAATCGGCGGCGGCGCGCTGCCGGGACCGACCGGTGATTTCGGCCTGGCCTGTCCCGGATAATATTTCGGCTTCTTGCGCTTGCGGTTGAGCGAGTCGTAGCCCCAGTCCGAAGCGCCGCTGGCGGCGGGAAGACCATATCGCGGGATCTGCCCGATCCGCGACGGCGCAGGCGTGTCGGTGTCCCGTTCGCGGAGACGGGCGCTGCTGGCGGCGTCGCCGCTCTTGTCGTTGGTATCAGCCGTGGTCCGCCGCAGCGGCAAATCCGGCGTGCTGATCTGGCTGCTGCGCGTCGAGCTAAACAGGTCAGGCGTGACGGTTTGCGCGTTTGCCGGAGCCTCGGTCAGCGCCATCAGCGCAAGGCAAGGCAAAGCCGCGCGGAAGGCGTTCGCGCGCCTGCTACGGCCCCTTGCTGGCCCCGCCATCACGATAAAAATACCCCAGCAAATTCACTAACTTAGGCGACGGACTCCAAGCGCGCGCGGAATACGTCGTTAATGGAGTTAAAACAATTATGGTTAATGAGCCGTTGAGGGCGGACCGGGCGCGTCGCCTCGCGACATCGGCCATGCTAAGGAGAGGTTCGGGGCGATGCCCCTGCTCCCTGGAACCAGACATGGCCAATCCGACATCCGCTGATGGCAAAATCATCCGGCACCGATCCCGCTGATGCCGCCGTCGAATCGGCCCTGCGCACGCTCGATGCCGAGGCTGGCGGCATTGCCGCGATCACGGCGGCGCTGCAGTCCGATCTCCGTACCCCCTTTGCGGCGGCCGCCGATCGCATCCGCAACGCCAAGGGTCGGCTGATCGTCACCGGGCTCGGCAAATCAGGCCATATCGGCCGCAAGGTCGCGGCAACCTTTGCTTCCACCGGCACGCCGGCGTTTTTCGTGCACGCCGCGGAAGCGAGCCATGGCGATCTCGGCATGATCACCGCCGACGACGTCATTTTGGCGCTGTCCTGGTCCGGCGAGCAGCCGGAGATGAAGAATCTCATCACCTACGCCAAGCGGTTCCGGATTCCGCTGATCTCAATGACGGCGGAGCGCGAATCGACGCTGGGCAAGGCGGCCGATGTCGCGCTGACGCTGCCGAAGACGCGCGAGGCCTGCCCGCACAACCTCGCGCCGACCACCTCCTCGCTGATGATGCTCGCGCTCGGCGATGCGCTGGCGATCGCGTTGCTGGAAGGGCGCGGCTTCACCTCGGTCGATTTCAGCGTGCTGCATCCCGGCGGCAAGCTCGGCGCGCTGCTGAAATACACCCGCGACCTCATGCATTCCGGCGATACGGTGCCGCTGAAGCCGCTCGGCACCAAAATGTCGGACGCGCTGGTCGAAATGACGTCGAAGGGCTTTGGCTGCGTCGGCATCGTCGACCCGCGCGGCGCGATCGTCGGCATCGTCACCGACGGCGATTTGCGCCGCCACATGCGGCACGATTTGATGACCGCCACCGTCGACGAGGTGATGACGAAGAATCCGAAGACGATCGGCCGCGATCTGCTCGCCAGCGAGGCGCTGGAAATCCTCAACTCGTCGAAGATCACCGCGCTGATCGTGACCGATGCCGGCAAGCCGGTCGGCATCGTGCATCTGCACGATCTGCTGCGCGCGGGGGTCGCGTAACGATCCTGCCTATTTCGGAAACCGCGCCGCATTCTGCTCGAGCGGCAAGGCCAGCGCGTTCGCCAGATACGACACCGTGCGATAGAAGCCGCAGAGCATGATGATCTCCAGGATCTTCGCTTCGTCGTAATGCGCCGATAGCGCCTTGAACTCGGCATCGCTCAGAGTGGCGCGGTCGTGCAACGCATCGACGGCCGCGATCAGCGCCTGTTCGGCCGGCGACCAGCACGCGGCGTCGGCATCTTCGCACACGGTGGCGCGGACCTGTTCATCGGTCAGATGCGCGGCTTCGGCGAATGTCGCGACATGCACGCCCCATTCGTACTCGCAGCCGGTTCGCGCGCAGGTGCGGTCGATCACGATCTCGCGTTCCCGCAAGGAGAGCGGCCCGCGGTCGAGCAGGCTGCCGGCGCGGAATTTCTCCCAGGCGCGGGCATTGCCGGCCATCACGCGGAACAGCACCAGCGGCGGCGCGCCCCGCATGATCCGGTCGAATTGCCCTTGAATCTCCGGTGCGTAAGGCGGCTCCAGCGGCGCGATGCGTGGCGTGATTTGTGACGCGATTTGTGACATGGCTCGCTCCTGTGCTACAATAAACGTAGCGACACGCTACAATATCTGTAGCGACCCGCAAGAGGAGCTTCCGATGCCGAAACAGGCCTCAGCCATGAAAAAACGCACCGTCCGGGGCTCCAGATCCGGCCGGCCGATCATGGCGCTGCTCGATCTCCTGGGGCGGCGCTGGACGTTGCGGATCATCTGGGAGCTTCGCGACGACCGATCGCTGACCTCGCGCGCCCTGCGCACGGCCTGCGACGACGCTTCGCCGACCGTGCTGCAAACGCGCCTGTCGGAGCTCCGGGAGGCGCAACTGGTCGAACTGATATCCGGTGACGGCTATCGCCTCACCGCGATGGGAAAGGAGCTGTTCGATAGCTTCCTGCCGCTGCGCCATTTTGCCGAGCGATGGAGCAGACGCGTCACGGGGTGAATACGAGGCCGCATGCATCAAGCCGCGGCCACCGTCAGGCTGGCGCCATCGGCCTGCACGACCTTGACCCGGCTGCCGGCGGGCGCATCGGGGCCCGCGACACGCCAGATCGTATCGTCGATCCGCACCGTGCCTGTCCCATCGACGATCGGCTTTTCCAGCGTGAATACCCGGCCGATCAGCGCTTCGGTCCGCTTGTTGAGGAACGGATTGCTCACGCTGTTGCTGGAGGCGCTTTTCGCAAAATGCCGCCATGCCGGCACGGCGGCGGCCGCGAACACGGCAAACATCAAAAGCTGCGTCTGCCAGGACGGGTTGATCGCAAACGACAGCAACCCGACCAATAGCGCGGCAAGCCCGAGCCAGAACAGGAAGACGCCCGGCGCCGTCAATTCCAGCGCCATCAGGATGAAGCCGAAGATCAGCCAGTTCCAGGTGCCCAGGGTAGAAAACATGTCGGCCATGACACGACCTCTGTCTTGTTAGTCCAAATTCAACACAACGGCGACGATCCTCTCCTCCCCTTGTGGGAGGGTTGGGTTAGCGCTGCGGCGTCGGACCTGTGGTCGGCACCGATGAGGTGCGCCGTGCGGCGGCCGCCGCGGACGCAGCACTTTCGCCGAAGGTCGCCTTCGCGATCTCGCCGATGCCGGCGAGCGAGCCCAAAATGCTGGTCGCCTCGATCGGCAGCATGATGATCTTCTGGTTCGGCGAATCCGCAAGCTGCCCGAACGCCTTGATGTACTTGTCGGCGATGAAATAATTCAGCGCGGCGACATCGCCCTTGGCGATAGCCTCAGAGACCATCTGCGTCGCCCTCGCTTCGGCTTCCGCGGAGCGTTCGCGGGCCTCGGCGTCGCGGAAGGCGGCCTCCTTGCGACCCTCGGCCTGCAGGATCTGGCCCTGCTTGGCGCCTTCCGCGCGCAGGATTTCGGACTGGCGCTGGCCTTCCGCCTGCAGAATGTCCGCGCGCTTGACGCGCTCGGCCTTCATCTGCCGTCCCATCGCCTCGACGAGGTCGGCCGGCGGCACGATGTCCTTGATCTCGATGCGGTTGACCTTGAGGCCCCACGGCGACACCGCGGCATCGACCACGCGCAACAGCCGCTCGTTGATCTCGTCGCGATGCGACAGCACCTGGTCGAGATCCATCGAACCCATCACCGAACGGATGTTGGTCATCGTCAGCACGATAATCGCCTGCTCGAGATTGGAGACCTCGTAGCTGGCCTTGGCGGCGTCGAACACCTGGAAGAAGGCAACCCCGTCCACCGTCACGGTGGCGTTGTCCTTGGTGATCACTTCCTGCTCGGGAATGGAGATCACCTGCTCCATCATGTTTATCTTGCGGCCGACGCGGTCGAAATAGGGAACGATGATGTTCAACCCCGGCGCCAGCGTACGGGTGTATTTTCCGAACCGCTCGATGGTCCAGTCATAGCCTTGCGGCACGGTCTTGACGCCGGCGAACAGCGTGACAATCACAAGCAGATGCAAACGCAATCGCGAAAATGTCGAAACCAGTCATGAATTCCTCCAAAGCCGGCAAGAGCCGTTGCCGGACGCGGTCGTCTATTGGTCTGCCTGGCGGATGCGCCGGTTCAGCCGGCCGTTCTCAACCCATGGTTATAATTGGGGAGGCGTCCAGCGGCCGCCAGATGAATACTGCGACTTATTATTTTGATGCGTCTTCTCCACGCGAACCGTTAACCAGTTCGCTGAAAGCGCCAAATGGCTCGCTAAATCCAGCCCTGCAGCTCACGCAAAACAAGCTGGCGGATCACGTCCATGCCGGGGTCGCTGTCGTTCAGGCAGGGGATCGCTGTGAATTGCTCGCCGCCATGATGCTTGAATATCTCGGCGTTTTCCTGCGCGATCTCTTCCAGCGTCTCCAGGCAATCGGCGGAGAAGCCGGGGGTCACCACGGCAATGCGCTTCACACCATCCTTCGCCAATCGCTCGATGGTCTGGTCCGTATAGGGCTGCAGCCACTGGTCGAATCCGAAGCGTGATTGAAATGTAATGATCAGTTTGGACGCATCAAGGCCCATGCGCTTGCGCAACGCGTCGGTCGTTGCGACGCATTGCGCCTGGTAGGGATCGCCCTTGTCGACATATTGCTGCGGCATGCCATGAAACGACGCCACGATGATTTCGGGCTGAAACGGCAAACCCGCCAGATGCGCGTTGATTGAGACCGCCAGCGCATCGATATAATCGGGATCATCGTAGTAGGGCGGCGTCACCCGCAGGATCGGCTGCGCCCGCATGCCGGCCAGCACCCGAAAAACCTCGTCGCACACGGTTGCCGAGGTCGCGGCGGAATATTGCGGATAGAGCGGCACGACCAGCAAGCGGTCGCAGCCTTGCGCGGTCAGCGCATCGATGCGCGAGCGGATCGACGGATTGCCGTAGCGCATCGCCCAATCGACGACGACATGGTCATGATCCGCAATCGCCTCCGCCAGCTTCTCGGCCTGCGCACGCGTGATCGTCTTCAGCGGCGATTCGTTGTTCTCGGCGTTCCAGATTTTCCGGTAGTCCCGCGCCTTGCGGCGGGGGCGGATGCGCAGGATGACACCGTTGAGGATCAGCTTCCACTTCAGCCCCTGATCTTCGATCACGCGCGGGTCGGAAAGGAATTCCTTGAGGTAGACCCGCACGCCCCTGGTGTCGGCGGTATCGGGGGTGCCGAGATTGACCAGGAGCACGCCGACGCGCTCCGGCTTGGCTACCGGCGCCGGCTTTGCATTTCCAATGGGAATGGCCACGGTCATGATTTCAGTGGCATCGCGCGTTGCCCTATCCTTGTCAAGACAACCGCCGGTTCGATAGTGTCGTGCGGAACATGATCTGGAAAAGTGGGTACAGGATGCCGCGGTCGGGGGAGCCATGACGGTCGCCGAATGGTGCGTTTTCGGAACGCTGATGCTCTATTTGTTGACAATCGTTTCCGTCAAATGGAGTGGATTTCGCCGTTTCGACAATGCGAGGCCGCGCGATCCCGCATTCTACGAAGACCCGATCCGCGCCCGCGCGCTCGGCGCCCATCAGAACGGCATCGAGGCATTTCCGTTCTTTGCGGTCGCTGTGCTGCTGGCGGAGTTTCGCCTGGGCCCGCAGCGCCTGATCGATGAGCTCGCCATCCTCTATCCTGATCGTGCGGATCGCCTATGTCTTCACCTATCTCGGCAACCGCCCGACGCTGCGCTCGATCCTGTGGGCCATCGGCTTTGCGATCAATGTCGGGATTTTCTTCCTGCCGGCGATGCGGGGGTATTTGGGGTAAGCGGGTCTTGCTGTCATACACGTCATCGTGTTGGCGGGAATGCAGACCGTTGAAATCCGAGCGGCGAAGGTCTGCAGCAGTAATGTTGGCCACTACGTTGCCGTCCACCTTGAACTGGAATGCCGCATTCGGATCGTCCGTCGTCGCATAATGATTACCATCTCCTGCGATAAAGTTTTGCACGCCTTCGATATGTTGGTCAGCGATGGCGAGGATCTGCGCAAGTTGCCGCTGACGATGCGCAAGACCAATCTGGCGCTGGTGTTGGCAAGGCGCGTTGACGGCATCTTCCTGTCCGACTTCGAACAGGGCGAGATCGGGCCGGATTTATTCCGGCACGCGTGCCTGATGGGACTGGAGGTAGAAACATCGGGAGAGCCCGTACCGCGGCGGCCGGTCGCCGCATTGGGTCAAGGTGAAGAACCAGCAGCATCATGCGTTTAGCCGGGTGATGGATCAGTTTGACTAGGGAACGAACACAAGGCGATCCGTTTAAGCTCTATGGATCGATATTTCCTTGGCGTCATTCTCGCGAGTGTTTTTCTGCTCATCGTCGCGTTCGCACTCGGAACACCCGGTTTGAAACAAGCCGGATCAACCGATACCGTGGTGCCGCGCACCACCCGAGGTGTGGGGTTTCGATGACGCGCAGGAACTATCTCAATTCTCTCACGTAGGTTTGGCGGCGTCGCATCTTACACAACGTGCGTAGCCAGAGGCCCCGGCTCTATGAACACCCCCGTTCCTACACGGGCCGGGGCCTCCCCGTCGATGGAGCGGTGCTCGTTAGGAACGATCTCAATCATTCTGCGTAGGTTTGGTGCCGGTGCATCTCACACACGGTGCAGGTCAGGAGCGGGCCCCCGGCTCTTATGCCTCAACACGCAATGGGCCGGGGCTTTTCTCTATCCGGATAGCGTGGACCAGCACCAACGGACAGGATCAATCTGGCAATTTTATCGGACGTTGTTTGGTTCAAAAGTGAATAGACCGGTTGATTTGCCGATGCTTGAATGACGACGTTTCATAACGGATTTTATTTGCCGATCCGCCCGGCTGGTAGCGGGGCGTTTTCGTTTGGAACGAGTGCAACATTTCGGAATTATTCTTCGGTCCGGAGGAACCGGACTTGCACGCACTTCGCGGCCTCAGCGCGGGCCCCCACGCGCTGGGGCCTTTTTTTGCCCTACACCCGTCGGAACGATCTCAAACACCCTGCGTATATTTGGCGGCGGCGCATGTCCAATCGCAATGATCTTCTCGGCGACAAACTGCGTAATGGGTCATCGCGATCCCTTAGGCGCAGCACGCGCAGCGTATGTTCGTAAGCCGTTACCAGACGTTCAATGTCCCTCGGCTCGAAAGCAGTGTTTTGTATCGGCTGTTTATAGCCATTGCTTACCAATGCGTGGCGGCGGGAATGAGCACGTAACTTTCCCTGCGTGCCAGCGAAAGATTTCCCTATTTTGGGGGAACCACGCGGGCCGCCCTACATCATGCGACCACGACCTCGGGAAAAAGCGGTAACGTCCCGCGAAATGTCGACGTCTGGCGACAATTACCGGACACATGCTACGCCGGCTTCAGCAGCACGAATTTGAGAGCCTCGGACGGTCGGCTTCTGGAAAACCGTCTTATTAGGCCGCGCGACGTCCCTGTAGCCCACAACTTGTGTGGAGTATCTTGCCCAAGGGACTGAAGTGAAAGTGAATTCGGACCGCTTTGCCGTCGTAGCCTTGATAATCGACCAGCACCCCGCAGTCGGTCAGAATCATATCGTCGAGAGTGAAGGCTGAATGAACCCTGCTCTCCAGTTTTGGTGCCCAGTAAGCTGCGATGGATTTTCGACACGGCGCCGTAGCGTAGGCAAAGGTCCGCTTGCGCCATCGCGATCTCGGCTTAAAGGGTGCGCGCGCTATCGCCCCTTCACGCCCGAGCTACGGCGGACAAGTCGCTCTTGCCACCTACGATATCGCGCGTGATCCACGGCGTCGGACAAAAAATCGGCATTTCCGAGATTACCCTGCCGGCTCAACTGGCCGATTGCCAAACCATCGCTTTCGACCCTGAGCTGACCTCGGCCGGCCGACTTCTCTTGCGCGATTCCTTGGTCTGCAAGGTAAATGGGAGGGAACTTTCGCTTCCTCTCGGCGTCATCTGAGGTAACGCGATGAGGCTTGGCAGGGTGCCATGTCGAAGACCCGCATTGGAATTGCCGTTGTCATTGTGGCAACTTTGCTGTCGAGTTCGGCCCTGGCCAGGGTGCGTCTGGGCATCGGTCCGCTTGGGGTCGCGAGATTCGCCGTCACCCGCGTATTGTCACTGGGGGGATTACACCACGCGCGTGCCCGGGTGCGTCACGGCCAGATCCGAACGGCTTCCCTCAGGTCGCAAGACATCCGCAGCGTCATGGATGCCGGGCTCGGCAACCCGGCGGTGCGCAGGCAAATCGTCGCTTCTGCAGCGCTGGCGGGCTGGCACGGCGGTCGTACCGCGAACGCCTGGTGGCGGCATGGCGACGGCGGATATGGATGGGTCGGGCCGCTATATTGGCCGTTCGCCATTTACGATATCCACGACTACGCCATCTGGGGTGATGGCATCGGCTTCTGGAACTACGGCTATCCTGACATTTATGCCGCGATCTTTGGGCCTTACGGCCATGAGGAGCTTGCCGCCTATGCCGGACCGGGCCCGCACGGCCGGAGATCTCGCAGGGTCCCTCGGCTGCCGCAGCTCTGCAGCGATGACGGAAGCGAAATTGCCGTCCTCCCCATCGATCAGGTTCGAGTGGCGATGCAGCCGAATGAGGCGCAGCGCGCCGCTTTGGACGATCTTGCCAACGCATTGATCTCGGCCGCCCAGATGATACGGGCGTCGTGCCCGGCGCAGGCGGCGTTCACGGCGCCGGGCCGATTGGCCGTCATGCAGCAGCGCATCGGGGCGATGATGCAGGCAGTATTGGCCGCACAGGAGCCGCTGACGAAATTCTATGACCTGCTGGAAGACGAGCAGGAAGCCCGGCTCAATGCACTCGCAGAGGATCGGCGCAAGATGGCCGCCGCATACGGGTCCACGGTGTTGCCTGCCCAACAATGCGGCGCGGCGCAACCAGCCGCGTTGCAATGGCCGGCGGACGAGATCGAAGCCCGGCTGCAGCCGAACGACACGCAACGCGCCGCGCTCAAAGCGCTGCAGGACGCCAATGCCAGGGCCGTCGAGATCCTGACATCCGACTGCCAGCCGGACGCGGTCACGCTGCCCGCTCGTCTTGACGCAGTAAACGGGCGGCTCACCGCCATGCAGCGAGCGGTCTATCTGGTGAGCACCGCACTTGAAAGCTTCTATGCTACGCTGAGCGACGAGCAGAAGGCGCAGTTCGAAGCGATCGGACAAAAACGAACGGCGTAATTTCCGATCCGTTGCCATCGCTGAGCCTGTGTCACCGATTGGAACCAGGTCTGCATTCGGACCGCCACAGACCTGGGGCTTACGGACTGGCGCTACAGACCTGGCATCCGGCTTGACCGCAAGCAACCGGTGGCGATTGACCCGTCTCGGACATCCCGTGGCGTGACGAGTACCCAGCCGCGCCCCAATATGCTAGTTAAGATGAGCGACAGGTCGCCTCTGGACTTGGCAGAGCGTGGAGCATGCAGCGACGCGAGGGACAGAGATTTGAGTGCTGCTATGTCGTATCGAAGCGGTCCGTATTAACGAGTGCACAAACGTGTTTCTCATCGTCCATTCGGAGGTTCAGATGAAATCGATGTTCCGAATCCTGGCCTTGTCGACGATCTGTCTCTTGTTCGCGGTGGGCAGCAGCCACGCAGTCTGCCACGACTCGGCGTTTAAATTGGAGAAGGACAAGAAGGAAAAAAACATCGATCAGATTTTGGCTTATGGCCAGTGCGTCAAAGCCGAACAACGCGTCCGCGTCGGCAAATGGGCCTGCCAGGTAAGCAAGACATCCGGGATGCAACTCGACGAACAGAGGCGAGTGACCAGCGATCAAGTCAGTCCGGCTAATGAAAAGTTTTTCGTCACGATTACAGAAGTAAGTGACGCCGAAAAGCGGATGAGGTGTGAGGGGAGCGAGTACGGTCTAATCGATAACCTTGACGGTTATCATGAAAACAGGTGCCTGATAAACTACGACGCGGAATTCTCTCCCTCGATGGGAAATTTTCTCGGCTCGACCGACACATACAATTTTCAGGGCGAACATGCGAAGTTCACGCTGTACGGCACAAACCATTTCGCGCTCTTTCAGGGCGAAAAAGGAAATTTCCTTGTCTCGCTGGGAACTTGTGAAAAATTGAACTGATAACCGGCAGGAAATTCTATGGGACGAGGTGCACTATTTCATCGCTGATGCGCCGCGTTTCTTCCCCTGCATCGGCCGTGTGAACTCACGCACGCGCTCGATGAAACGGTTGACCACCGGGCTCACGGTTCGATTCTTCAGCGTGAATATCGCAAACTGCCATGGCCGACCCGGTAACTCGACAGGCAATATTTTTACCGGCAACTGGATCGCGAGCGACCGCGGCATAGCCGCGATGAACTCACCGGAGACAAGAAAGTGGGTTCGAAGCGGCACCGAGAGGGTCTCCAAAACGACTTTCGGCATGGCGAGGTCACGGGCCCGGAAGGCTTCCGCAATGCCGGCGTAATTCGCGGTACCGGGCGGTCCAAGAATCCAGCGCTCGCCAACGAGTTCGGCGAGATCGATCTTCCGACGGCTGGCCCATCGGGTTTGCCGGCCAGCCACCGCGACCAAATCGTCATCGAACAAGGATTCCACCTTCACCTCGCCTGCAGCAAGGTCGCTTGAATATGGCGGCACGAACCATTGCAAGAGGAGGTCGTGCCTTCGCTCACGCAAGCCGTGCTCCCAACCGGCAGCAGGGACATCCTCGACACGGAGGGCGGCCCCCGGATGGGCGTCCGAGAACCCACGGATGATCGGACGCAGGAACGTGGCCGAAGCGGCCACCGAACATCCGATCCGCACCTCACCACCGGTTGGATCGGCCAGGAACTCGATATCCTTGATTCCTTGCCTCAATTCATCGAACACCGCCCGCGTGCGCGTCAGCAGCGCGTCCCCGTACATGGTGGCCTCGACACCGCGCGGGCGGCGGTCGAAAAGCTTCGCGCCCAATGTGTCCTCGAGATTGGCAATCACCTCCGACACGGCGGGCTGCGAGATACCGAGATGCGAGGCGGCCTCCGCCATGCTCCCGTGCTGGACGACAGTGAAGAACAGGTGCAGGTCCCGCAGTTTGAGACGCCGGCCAATTTGACTGTCGGAATCGAGCTTCCTTGGCATAGGTAAAACCGGATACCAGTAAAGGTAATTGGGGAATTGTCCTATATCTAAATCGGCCTAGTCTTGCAATCGAGCCGCATCCATCGTGATCGATGATGATCATCGTGGGGACGATCTTGGGAGAAGGTCATGAAACTTCCCCGTCGAGCATTTCTTCAACTGGCGGCAGGCGTAGCCGTGCTCCCGGCCGTGTGCCGCGCCGCCAGGGCGCAGCCCTACCCATCGCGGCCGGTGCGTATCATCGTCGGTTTTGCCGCCGGCGGCACCACCGACATCGCCGCACGCCTGATTGCTCAAGTGCTGTCGGAACAACTCGGCCAACAATTCTACATCGAGAACCGACCCGGCGCCGCCACCAATTTGGCGACCGAAATGGCCGTGCGCGCGCCGGCAGACGGTCATACGCTGCTTGCGGTGACCGCGACAAACACGGTCAACACGTCGCTCTACGAGAAGCTCAGCTTCAATTTCGCCCGCGACATTGCGATGGTCGCCGGTATACTCAGCTCGCCGCTCGTGCTCGAGGCGCATCCATCAGTCCCGGTCAAGACCGTTCCCGAATTCATCGCCTACGCCAAAGCCAATGTGGGCAAAATTACTCTGGCATCGTTCGGCTTCGGAACGACATCGCATGTGACCGGCGAACTGTTCAAGATGATGAGCGGCATCGACATGCTCCACGTGCCGTATCGCGGCTCAGCGCCCATGGTCACTGATCTCATTGGCGGGCAAGTGCAGACCGCATTCGACAACCTGCCGGCGTCGATCGAGCAGATCAGGGCCGGCAAGCTGCGAGCGCTCGCAGTGACGACCGGGACACGATCGGAATCGCTGCCGGACATTCCAGTCGTGGCGGACGTCTTGCCCGGCTTCGAGGCGAGCGCGTGGGTGGCGGTCGGTGCGCCCAGAAACACACCTGCGGAAATTGTCGACAAGCTCAACACCGAGATCAATGCGGCCCTTGCCGATCCCAAGATCAAAGCGCGCGCCGCTGAACTAGGCGCCACGGTGTCCCCGGGGTCATCCGCCCACTTCAGCAACATGATCGCAGAAGAGAGCGAGAAGTGGGCCAAGGTGGTCAAGTTCGCAGGCCTCAAGCCAGAGTGATCCCTGTCCCGCGGCCAAGTAGCCTCCAGGTGGGCTGAACCTGTCGAATTTCTCCTCGCCGCACTTTTCGGACCTCGCACGATGTCCGACCGTTCCAGATTTATGGGTGCACGCCCTGAACTACAAACACGTCACCCGCTCGGCGGCGAGATAGCCGAGCAGCAGGCCGAGGCCGAACAGCAGCACCAGCCCGGCTGCGCCGAATTCGATGGCGCGCATGACCAGCGTGCCGCCGCCCTCGCTGCCACCGCTCAGGCGCTGCGCCAGGCCTCTTGCCGAAACGGCGACCACGGCGATGGTCGCGACCGTGATGGCGGTGCCAAGCCCCATCACGAAGGTCGCGGCGATGCCTGCCCAGAACAGGCCCTGCGCCAGCGCGAACACCAGAACCAGGATCGCGCCCGAGCAGGGCCGCAAGCCCACGGCGAAGATCGCGCCGAGGCCGCGTTGCCAGCCGCCGGGACCGGCGAGTTCGTCCGGGGTCGGTCCGTGGGAGTGGCCGCAATGCTCGTCATGGACATGAGCATGGTCGTGGCCGTGATCGTGATGGCCGTGGTTGTGATGATGGGTGACCGGTGTCATGGTGATGACCGGGGTCATGGTGATGACCGGGGTCATGGTGATGACCGTGAGCATGCGCCACCGCCATGGCGGGCGCTGGCGGCTGCGTTTGAAGTGCGCGGAAAAATCCGCCGCCCTTGGTCCAGACCAGCCGGGCGCCGAAGGCCGCGATCAGGGCGTAGCTTGCGATCTCGATCGCTTTCTCGGCCCCGCACATGGTCTGAGAGGTGACATTCAGCAGCCAGGCGCCGATGCCGACCACGACCACCGCGACCAGCGACTGCAGCAGCGCCGAGGCGAACGAGAGCACGATGCCGCGCCGCGCGGTTTCCTGATTGGCGACGAGATAGGACGAGATCACGGCCTTGCCGTGGCCGGGCCCGGCGGCGTGAAAGATGCCATAGGCAAACGAGATCGCGAGCAGCGTCCAGACCGCCGAGCCGTCGGATTTCGCGGCGCGGATGGTCGCGGAAATCTCGCGATAGAATTCCGACTGCTTTGCCAAAAGCCACCCGACAATACCGCCGGCTTGCGGCGCGGCGGCGGGAGGACGCGGGCCCCCGAACGGATTCTGCGCCATCAGGACGTGCAGCGCGCTGTCGATCGTCAACACGGCGGCCAGCACCAGCACGCCGGTCGCCAGAGTGCGAACGGCGTTGGGCCGGAGATCTGAATTCATGGACAATCCACCGTGATCTTGTTGGCGAACATCATGCCAAAGCTGCCGCCCTCGCTAAAATTCTGTTCGCCGAGTTTCTGGGCGCTGGCGGTGCCGTCGTTCGGCCGCTGGAATTGCATCCTGCAATCGGCGGGGGCGCCGACCAGCTTGACGGCGTCTCCGTCGGCATATTTGAAGTCGATGAAGAAGGCGCGGTCGAATACTTCGAGCGTGAGCTGTTTGGCTTTGAACGGCGACTTCACCGGCAGCGTGAAGTGCAGCGTCAGCAGGCTATCCCTGTATTCGAGGAAGTAATCGACCGGCTCCAGGAACTTCTCCTTGCGCCGTCGGCCTTGGCGAAGGTGAAGAAGCCGAATTCCTTCAGCAACTCGACATTGGTCTGCGCCAGCGGGCCAAGCTCCTCGCGGCTATAGGCGCCTTTGGTCTTGGCCTCGATGCCCTGCAGGGCATAGGTCGAGAACATGTCGTCAAAGGTCCAGGCATGGCGAACGCCGGTGATGGTGCCGTCGGGGGCGTAAATCAATTCGCTTTTGGCGATGATCCAGACATGGGGGTGCGCTTGCGCCGTGGCCGCGCCAAGCGCGATGCCGGCCGCTACCAGCAGGAGAACGAACAATCGGCGGAGGGGTGATGTCACCTCAGGCCGCCTCGGGCGTTTCCAGAAGACCCCGGCGGCGCAGCAGCGCGTCGGGCTCCGGCTCCCGGCCGCGGAACGCGACATAGGCATCCTCGGGGTCGCGCGAGCCGCCGGACGAATAGATGTCGTCATGCAGGCGTTTTGCGGTGGCGGGATCGAAGATGTTGCCGGCCTCCTCGAAGGCGCCGAACGCGTCGGCATCCATCACCTCCGACCACATGTAGCTGTAATAGCCGGACGCATAATGATCGCCGGAGAAGATATGGCCGAATTGCGTGGGCCGGTGCCGCAGCGCGATTTCCGCGGGCATGCCGATCTTCTCCAGTTCGGCCTTTTCGAACGCCCGGACGTCGCGGCTGGCGGCGGCCGGCTGGGTGTGGAATTCGAGGTCGATCAGCGCCGAGGAGACGAACTCCACGGTGGCAAAGCCCTGGTTGAACTTTCGCGCGGCCAGGAAGCGGTTGAGCAGATCGTCCGGCAGCGGCTCGCCGGTCTGGTAGTGTTTGGCGAACTGCTGCAGCACCTGCGGCTGCTCCTGCCAGTGCTCGTAGAGCTGCGAGGGCAACTCGACGAAGTCGGTGAAAACGGACGTGCCCGACAGCGAGGGGTAGGTCACGTCAGACAGCATGCCGTGCAGGCCGTGGCCGAATTCGTGGAACAGGGTGCGCGCGTCATCGGGTGACAACAGCGAGGGCTCGCCGTCGGCGCCCTTGGCGAAATTGCAGACATTGATGACCAGCGGCGCGATGTCGCCGTCGAGCTTCTGCTGGTCGCGCAGCGAGGTCATCCAGGCGCCGGAGCGCTTCGAGGGCCTCGCGAAGTAATCGCCATAGAACAGCGCCTTGTGCTTGCCGTCGGGGCCTTTCACTTCCCAGACCCGGACGTCCGGGTGCCAGGCCGGGATATCCTTCCGCTCGGAGAAGGTGACGCCGAACAGGCGGGTGGCGCAGTCGAAGGCGGCCTCGATCATGTGGTCGAGCACCAGATACGGCTTGATGGCGGCATCGTCGAAATTGGCGCTGATCTGCCGCAGCTTTTCGGCGTAGTAGCGCCAGTCCCAGGGGGCGAGGGCAAAATTGCCGCCCTCCTCCGCGATCAGTCCCTGCAGCGCGTCCCGGTCGGCCAAGGCGCGTGCCCGTGCCGGCTTCCAGACCCGCTCCAGCAGGCCGCGAACGGCTTCCGGCGTCTTGGCCATGGAATCCTCGAGCCGGTACGCAGCGTAGGTCGGAAAGCCCATGATCTTCGCGCTCTCCTCGCGCAAGGCGAGGATCTCGACGACGGTGGCGTTATTGTCGTTGTCGTTGCCATTGTCGCCCCGCGCGGTGAAGGCGCGGAACACCTTCTCGCGCAAATCGCGGCGGTCGGAGCTCTTCAGGAACGGCTCGACCGAGGACCGCGACAGCGTCACGATCGCCTTGCCGGCCATGCCGCGCTGTTCGGCCGCAGCCTTCGCGTCAGCGACGAATGCGTCGGGAAGGCCGGCGCGGTCGTCCTCGCCGAGTTCCATGAACCAGTCCTGCTCGTCGCCGAGCAGATGGTGGCTGAACGCGGTCCCAAGCTCCGCCAGCCGCTCGTTGATCTCGGCCCGTCGCTTCTTGGCGGCATCGTCGAGGCCGGCGCCGGCACGCTGGAAATTGGTGTAGGTGCGCTCCAAAAGCCGCATCTGCTCGCCGGTCAGGTCGAGCGTGGCGCGGTTGTTGTGGAGCAGCGCGATGCGGCCGAACAGCACCGCGTTCATCATGATCGGGTTCCAGTGCCGCGCCATCCGCGGCGACACTTCCTTGTCGATCTCCAGGATCGCCGGATTGGAGTGCGCCGACACCAGGTCGTAGAACACCGCCGAGACCTTGGAGAGCAGCTTGCCCGAGCGCTCCAGCGCCGTGATGGTGTTGGCAAAGTCGGGCGCGGAGGGATCGTGGGTGATTGCCGCGATCTCGGCGGCATGATCGACAAAGGCCCGCTCGAAGGCGGGCAGGAAATGCTCGGGCGCGATTTCGGCGAAAGGCGGCGTCTCGAACGGCGTCTGCCACGCCTTCAGCAGCGGGTTGGTCTCGGTCTGCGAAATAGCCGCCATTTGCTGGGTTTCTGACATCACAGTTCCTGTTTTCGCCGGAGCCTTAAGGCTCCAATCTTTAGTTTGACGCGTTTTTTACCGCAGATAAGTCTACGCAATCAGCGCAAACTTGATTGCTATGCGAACCGGTACCCACTTCGCTCAAAAACGCTATGAAAGAGACGGCAATCTATATCACGCGATACGGCATTTTTAGGCCTTTTGCGCTTGATAGACGGACGCTTTTCAGAGAGATTGCGGCCCGTAAACAGGACCTGTTCCATGAGCCCACAGCCTTCTTCGAGCCGCAGCCGCGAGATCGTCTGGCCGAGCGTCATCACCGTCATCTCGGCGGCGATCCTGATCGGCGCGGAAGTGTTCGGCGCGGCCTTCGCCGGCGGCTGGGCGCTCGCGATTCTGTTCGGCCTCGACGACACGGCCGCGCACATCCTGCAGGCGGTGCTGTTTGCGACCGGCGTCCTGATCATGGTGGCGTTCATCCGCGCGGCCCAGCGCATCGAGCCTTTCTTCAAGCGGGCCTAACTTCAAGCGAGCCTAACTTGCCTTCAAGCGAGCCTGGCTTGCTTCAAGCGAGCCTGGCTTGGCGTCAAGCTTCACGCGCCTGGATCGCGCGCGCGAGAAACCGCTGCGGCACAGGCGTTAAAGCGCTCACGCTTCCCCGGAAAATCTTAACGCCTGTTCATGTTTGACGCCGCGAGCGCGCGGCGCGAACAGCTTCGTAACAACGCGTTAGGGAAATTTGTCATCAACCTAAAAAAAATGTTGCGAAGCGGGGTCAAAACCCTTATTTGCATTTTTGCCCAATTTCGCACGTGCCTGTGGTCGTGTGTCAGTCGGTAGGTATCCGGACAAGAGGCCGGACAGCCGCCAAGGGATGAAGAACCGAGGGTCGCTCTTGTTCGAGCGGCCAGCATCTCTCTCAAGAGATGCCGTTGAAGGTCTCTGCATCCTTTGCAACCGTGACTGGCAGCCGGAGGCGAACCGGCGCACCCCGCTCTCAACGGGGGACGCGACTTAAAGCAACGACGGATCGGGCTTTTTTGGTCTCTACCGGCATTCCAACGCCGGCGCGGGCTACTGAAAAGGCTTGTCCTTCATTGCCAGGTGTGCGGGCGGGAAATTTCCCAACCAATCCACGGCAGCACAGTCTGGTTTGAGTCTTGTGGCTTCGTTGCGCCTCCAAAGCGTGATGTGGCCAGGGCGCTCATACCCGACATCAATTTTTTGAACGGAACCCCGTCGCTGGGCCGTTTGGGAGAGTGCTATGACCGAACGTATTCAGGAATTCCTGCGCAACCGCCGCAGCGAGGGCCAGGACACCGAGCCGTGCCTCGTGGTCGACCTCGAAGTCGTGCGCGACAATTACCAGACCTTCGCGAAGGCCTTGCCGGACAGCCGCGTGTTCTACGCGGTGAAGGCAAACCCGTCGCCGGAAGTGCTGTCGCTGCTGGCCTCGATGGGCTCGTGCTTCGACACCGCCACCGTGGCCGAAATCGAAATGGCGCTGGCTGCCGGTGCGACGGCGGACCGCATCTCCTATGGCAATACGATCAAGAAGGAGCGCGACATCGCGCGCGCCTTCGCGCTCGGCATTCGCCTGTTTGCGGTCGACTGCGCCGCCGAAGTCGAGAAGGTCGCGCGCGCCGCGCCCGGCGCCAAGGTGTTCTGCCGCATCCTCTATGACTGCGCAGGCGCCGAATGGCCGCTGTCGCGCAAGTTCGGCTGCGACCCGGAGATGGCGGTCGAGGTGCTCGACCTCGCCAAGCGCCTGGGCCTGGAGCCGTGCGGCATTTCGTTCCATGTCGGCTCGCAGCAGCGCAAGGTGAAGGCGTGGGACCGCGCCCTGGCGATGGCCTCGACGGTGTTCCGTGACTGCGCCGAGCGCGGGATCAACCTCTCCATGGTCAACATGGGCGGCGGATTCCCGACCAAGTACCTCAAGGACGTTCCTCCGGTCGTGCAGTACGGCCGGTCGATCTTCCGTGCGCTGCGCAAGCATTTCGGCAACCAGATCCCGGAGACCATCATCGAGCCGGGACGCGGCATGGTCGGCAATGCCGGCATCATCGAGACCGAAGTCGTTCTGATCTCCAAGAAGAGCGACGAGGACGAGGTGCGCTGGGTGTATCTCGACATCGGCAAGTTCGGCGGTCTCGCCGAGACGATGGACGAGTCGATCCGCTACGCCATCCGCACGCCGCATGACGGCGCGGAAATGACGCCGTGCGTGCTCGCTGGGCCCACCTGCGATTCCGCCGACGTGCTGTACGAGAAGATGCCGTACCCGCTCCCGGTGACGCTCGAGATCGGCGACAAGCTGCTGATCGAAGGCACCGGGGCCTATACGTCGACTTACTCGTCGGTGGCGTTCAACGGTATCCCGCCGCTGCGGACCTACCACATCTGAAGCCTCTGGTATCTGAGGCTTCACGCCTCTGAAGCCTCTTGTAAGGCTCGAATAACGGGAGCCGGTTCGCCGGCTCCCACCCCCTCATTTTGCAAATTGCTGACAACGCTCCGCGGCGCCCATCGCTGTTGGAGTGAGGACTGACGTGCCAGGACTGACTTGCCATGACTGCTTTGCGGAAGACCCCTGTTGCCCCGAACCCCGACGCCGCCCCGTTCGCGATCCGTGCGGAGCGAGCCTCGGACGTCGTTGCGCGTGAAGCGCTGCTGGATGCCTGCTTTGGCGCAAGCCGCCATACGCGCACCTGCCAGCGCCTGCGCGACGGACGCGCGCCCGCCGAAGGCCTTGCCTTGTCGGCCGTGCGCACAGGGACGTCTCGTGGGGACCGTGCGGTTGTGGCACGTCAGCGCGGGCGGCAAGCCGGCGCTGATGCTGGGGCCGCTGGCGGTCGACGCGGCCAGCCGCAGCCTCGGTGTCGGCGCCGCGCTGATGGACCGCGCGCTCGATATCGCCCGGCAGCGCGGCCAAAGCGCGGTGATCCTGCTCGGCGATGCGCTCTATTACGCACGGTTCGGCTTCTCGGGGCTCCAGACGAGTGAGCTGTCGCTGCCCGGCCCGTTCGAGCGCGACCGCCTGCTCGGCCTCGAGCTGCGCGCGGGTGCGCTTGACGGCGCCTGGGGCATGATTGTCCCGACCGGCGCGCTGCTGCCGAAATCGAAGGCGCCCCGCGCCAGGAAGGCACCGCTCGCCGTGCCGCACGCGGCTTGAGCGTGCATGGTCATGCCGGAGAATCTCCCCGCCCCCAATGATGTTGCGCGCTCGCGCTTCCGCAGCATCATCACCACCATCCTGATGGTCATGATCTCGGTCATGATCGTCAGGGACATCTTCGTGCGCCGCTGGGGCTCCGCTGCGCCGGCGGCCTCCGATGTGACCGAGCGCTCCCGCTGATATGGACTGAGGGGTTGCGCCGCCTTAAGAAAACCCCGTAAACCGCGCCAAAGCGCTTCTTTCGGATCATGCCCAGATCGAGGTTCTGATGCCCCGCCATCTCGTTTCCACCGGCTCGCCGTTCGAGAAGACCGCCGGCTACAGCCGCGCCGTGATCGACGGTGAATTCGCCTTCGTCGCCGGCACCACCGGCTATGACTACACGACGATGACGATGCCGGCGGACGTCACGAGCCAGTCACGGAACTGCTTCAAGACCATCGAGGCCGCCTTGAAAGAGGGTGGTTTTGCGATGGCCGATATCGTTCGCGCGACCTATTACCTCACCGACGCCAGCGACGCGGACGCCCATTTCGCGGTCTGCGGCGAATTTCTCGGCGACATCCGCCCCGCCGCCACGCTCCTGATCGTCGTGGGTCTCTACAAGCCCGAGATGAAGGTCGAGATCGAAGTGACCGCCAAGCGACGTACCGCCTGATCAACCCTTCACCATTTGTCCGCCAGCACTTTCCGGAGAAACCATCCCATGAGCCCCGCCTCGCAGATCTACGCGAAGATTACCGGCCCCATCGTCATGGTCGGCTTCGGCTCCATCGGCAAAGGCACCTTGCCGATGATCGAGCGGCATCTCGATTACGACAAGTCGCGCATCACCGTGATCGATCCCAAGGACGAGGGCCGCAAGGCACATTGCGAGAAGCACAATGTAAGATTCATCCAGCAGGGCGTGACCAAGGATAATTATCGCGACTTGCTTACCCCGCTGCTCACTGAAGGCGGCGGCCAGGGTTTTTGCGTCAATCTCTCGGTCGATACCGGCTCTACCGACATCATGGAGCTCTGCAACGAACTTGGCGCTCTTTATATCGACACTGTCAACGAACCCTGGCTCGGCTTCTATTTCGATTCTTCGAAGGGCCCGGAAGCGCGCTCCAACTACGCCCTTCGCGAAGTGACGCTGGCCGCCAAGAAGGCGCGCCCCGCGGGCTCGACGACGGCCGTCTCCTGCTGTGGCGCTAATCCCGGCATGGTCTCCTTTTTCGTCAAGCAGGCGCTACTCAATGTCGCCGCTGATCTGAAGCTCAATGCCCCGAAGCCGAAGACCAAAGCCGAATGGGCGGACTTGATGCGGCAGGCTGGTGTCAAGGGCATCCACATCGCCGAACGCGACACCCAGCGCTCCAAGTCGCCGAAAGAGCCGGACGTCTTCGTCAACACCTGGTCGGTGGAAGGTTTCCTGTCGGAAGGCGTGCAGCCGTCCGAACTCGGTTGGGGCACCCATGAAAAATGGGTGCCCGAAAATGCGCGTACTCACGAAGCTGGCTGCGGCGCCGCCATCTATCTGATGCAGCCCGGCGCCAACACGCGCGTGCGCACCTGGTGCCCGACCCGCGGCGCGCAGTATGGCTTCCTCGTCACCCACAACGAGTTCGATCTCGATCTCCGATTACTTCACGGTGCGTGACGCATCGGGCACGGCAATCTATCGGCCGACCTGCCACTATGCCTATCATCCGGCTGACGATGCCGTGTTGTCGCTGCATGAAATGTTCGGCCGCGCAGCGAAGATGCAGGAAAAGCACCACATCCTCGATGAGAACGAAATCGTCGATGGCATCGACGAACTCGGCGTGCTGCTGTTCGGTCATGACAACAATGCCTACTGGTACGGCTCGCAGCTCTCCATCGAAGAGACCCGCAAACTCGCGCCCTATCAGAACGCCACCGGCCTGCAAGTGACCTCCGCCGTGCTCGGCGGCATGGTGTGGGCGCTGGAAAACCCGAACGAAGGCATCGTCGAAGCCGACGAGATGGATTTCGATCGTCTGCTGGAAATCCAGTTGCCCTATCTCGGCCCGGTGAAAGGCTTTTACACCGACTGGACCCCGCTCTCGGACCGGCCCGGCCTGTTTCCGGAAGACATCGACACTTCGGATCCCTGGCAGTTTCGGAACGTGCTGGTGAGGTAGCGGGCGAGCGATTCAAGGGGTTTGGAACTCCACCCCGAAATCAATCGGAACAAAAAAACCCGCCGGCTGTGCCGACGGGTTTCGTTTGCTTGACGAACAAAGGACTTGTCGGTCAGCAATGCTCCATCTTAGTGATTGTCATCGTCGATAAGCGCTTCCTGGGCGAGAACCTTGACGCGCACGATCAACTCCCTCGCACGAACGTCGAGGCTGATCGCCGATCCGATTTTCACCGGCTGATTGCCGAACGCAGCACCATCCAGGATGGTCTTGATCTCGCTGGCCAGGGCATCGCGCTGGGCAGTGATCTCGGCGATTTTGCCGAGGTAGTGAGTATAAGCCTTGTCAGTGTCGGTGACGGAACGGTTGGCATACAACATGCTTGCCCGGCCGAGTTCGCCAAGCGGCGCGTTGAGCTGCTTGTAGGCTTCAGCGAGCGTGACGAATTCCGCGCTGTGCTGGCGAATGCCGGAAGGCAGCGCGCGCTGCTCCATCCATTCGGTCAGCACCCGGCCGTCATGCATGTAGTCGTCCTTCAGGCCGAGCAGCGCAAGCATGGTGGGCCGTACGTCGGTGTGATCGGAGAACACCGCGTCGTGGCGGCCAAGCCGTTGCACGCCGGGGCCAACCATGGCCGCCCAGGTCCGGGTGATATCCCGCTGGTAATCGCGGTCCCAACCAAGGGTATCTGTTTGCCGATGTCGGGCGATTTACATCGCCGTTTGTTAGGGGCGATTGACGCGGGCATGACGCCTGCGTGCAACTCACATGAAGCGAACGATCTTCGAATCGTGCCGATACACAACTACGTGACAGAAGACAGCTTGGGGCCGAGGAGATGGAACGTGCCGGCGCTGAAGGCGGCCTTGCTGCGCAGCCATCGCTCGCGGATGATGATCTCATCTTTTTGTCGGCGCATCTTCGCGGGGGCGAACGCTTTGCGTTTGTCCCTGGGAAAACCGGTTTCCACTTTGCGCTAACGCAGCGCTCCGGGTTCGGATCGACCGCTAGCGCATGATCCGGAAAAGTGGACACCGGTTTTCCGAAAGATCATGCGCAAACAATAGGCTAAAGCACGATGTTGTACTAACGTCATCGCGCTTTAGGGCGCCGGAGAACGAAGCGTGGCAAGCCGAGCGCCGACGCCGATCAGCAACAGACCCTCGGACGGCTCGTTCGCCTCTTCGATACACCGCTGGCGGACGGGTCATTTCTTCAGACAGCCGAACGCCGCCGGACAAAATCCACAGCTATGTAAAACGTTGATGACGTGCACCTCCTCGGGAGGATATCCTCACGCGGGGGTAGTGATTTACTGAGGGGGCCGCCACCATATGAAACATACGTCACTTCTCAATCCGTTCGAGCACAGCCAGGAGCCGGCTCAGATCGTCAACCGGCCAACTTCACGGTCGACGCCGGTCTGCTCCGTCTGCCAGTCTGACGACATCATCGCCCGCGCCACGGTGCAGTGGAGCAACGAATCCCAGGAATGGGAACTGGCCGATACGTTCAATCCGCCGGCCCAGTGCAATCACTGTAACCGCGCGTGCGACCTGGTCTGGCTACCCCTGAACTAGGGCGCGCACTCATCAATTTCGTTCGTCCGGCAATCGCCGGATGATGTCCGCTTTATTGCAGGCCATGAGACAAGCCATGCTTCACTCGATCACTTCGTCGGCGCGGGCCAGGAATGTCGGCGGAAGTTGAATACCGAGCGCCTTCGCAACTTTGAGATTGACGATCAGTTCGAACCTGGTCGGCTGCTCGACCGGCATTTCGGCGGGCTTCGCCCCGCGCAAAATCTTGTCGATGTAGTCGCCGGCGCGCCGAAACAAGTCCGGCGTGTTTGGCCCGTACGACATCAGGCCTCCGGTCTCGACGTACTCTCGAAAGCCGTGCATCGTCGGCATCCGCGCACCGAGCGCCAGATCGTTGATGCGAACGCGGTTGGTGTTGGCGAGCGGGTTGGACAGAACGTAGAGAGCCTCAGCGCGACCCTTAAGCGATTCGAACACGGGCGCGATATCATCCGCGCGCCGTATCTCTATTGGAACAACTTCGAGGCCGATCATTTTGGCCGCAGCCTTTACCTGGCCCTGCTCCAGCGCAGAACCGAAATTGCCTGCTTCAGCCAATATCGCCAACCGACGCAGAGCCGGTATAACTTCATGCAAAAGTTCAAGGCGTTTGCCTGCGACGTCGACTGATTGGATCGAGAGGCCCGTGACATTTCCTGCCGGCCGAGCCAGACTCGCAACCATACCATCGCCGACCGGATCTGCCGCCAGAGTGAACACGATCGGAATTGTCGAGGTAACTTGCTTGGCAACGATCGCACCGCTGCCCACCGACACAATAACATCTACGTTTAGCCGGACGAATTCGGCGGCGATCTCGGCATAACGCTCGCTCCGTCCCTCCGCCCAGCGATACTCGATCGAGACGGTTCGACCGTCGACCCAACCGAGTTCTTGCAAGCGCTGCAACAGAGCGGCGGTCCACCGGCTCCAGCCAGCGGGCGAGCCCGCCCCCAAGAACCCAATAGTCGGTCGTCTCGCTGCCGGTTGGGCTCGAACGGCAAATGGCCATGCAGTTGCCGCGCCGCCGATCAGCCCGATGAACGCACGCCGATTTATTTCCGACCTCCGCCCCGACGTGCTCAAGCGTAATCGCTTTGCCGCATAGGGCCAAGCGCCTGAATGTCGTCTTAGCAGCGGTGCGGAGTACCGTTCCACCCTGCTTTCCAAGCTTGCGGACGCGAAGCGACTGGCGCCGCGGGGCACCGCCGGCGCGGCCGGTAACCCTCGATTAACGAACCGGTAATCCTCGATTAATCAAATCGCGCCATCCTGAAGGGACCTCTTTTGCGAGGGCGTGAAGCCATCGCGGCATCTTGTTCCAGCGACGGCTTCCTCAGTGGAGCGGTGGGCATGCGTGCCATTATCTTCATTTTGCTATCAGCGGCGGCACTGGTTTCGTGCACGCCTGAGAGCAATGAAGTGACCGGGTCGATCAACAATTGCGCCAAAAAACTGTTCACCCCGTACAATCCCAAGGACATGAAGCAGTGCGTCGCCGCCTGCATCGCCTGCGAGAACGGCGTGATCACCACCTGCTCGACCTCCTGCACGCTCAAGGGCGCCCGCTGATCGCCGGAGATCGCGCGCGCCGCGGATCGGGATCGCGGCGACGCGTTTTCTACCGCAGATAAGTCTACGCAATCTGCGTAAAATTGATTGCTGTGCCAACAGGTCACCACCCCGGATCTAGTCCGGGGCAGGCTTTCGCCCGAAAACGCTTTAGATATGGGGGCCGCTCACTTGCGTGGCCGGACGGGACAGCCGTCCCATGAAGCTCCGCATCAGCCTGGCCACTTCGGTCACGGATTCGTCGAGCGCGAAATGTCCGGCATCCAGCACGTACGTCTCCGCTTTCGGAACGTCCCGCTTGAGGGCTGCGACCTCGGCGATGTCGAACACCGGATCGTAACGCCCCCATAGCACGAGGGTCGGCGGCTTGCGTTCCCGCAACCAGGCTTGCCAAGTGGGGAAACCGGCGAGGTTGTTGCGATAGTCGTAAAACAGGTCCGACTGGATATCGGCCTCACCCGGCCGCGCCAGGAACGCGACTTCCTCTTTCCAGAGGTCAGGGTTGTAACGCTCGGGATGCGGTGAACCGTTCATGTGGCGCAGCCGGGCCGTATCCTCCGACGCGAGCCCTGCGCGGTATTTGGCCTCATTGGCGGCGCGATCCGCCCAGAAGCCTTTGCGCACGGCCTGCAAGCGCCCCAGACCCTCTTCGTGGGCCACGGCGTTCTGGATAATGAGCGCGGTCACCCGTTCCGGATGCGCAACGGCGACCTTGTAGCCGATCGGTCCGCCATAGTTTTGCAGATAGAGTGCGTAGCGATTGAGGTGAAGCGCCTGCGTAAACTGGTCGACGATGCCGGCGATGCCATCGAACGTATAGGCGAACTGCTCCGGTGACGGCGCCTCCGAATTTCCGAAGCCCGGATAATCAGGCGCGATCAGGTGGTAACGGTCGGCGAGCAACGGCATCAGGGTGTCGAACATCCGCGACGATGACGGAAACCCGTGAAGCAGCAGGATGGCCGGCCCATTGGCCGGTCCGGCCTCCCGATAGAAGATGTTCACACCGTTGACGGCGACAGTCTTGTAGGTTGTCGGATTGGCTGGCGAATTGGTTTTCGACCCGGTTGGCGGAGGTTTGGCAGTGGCTTTACCGGCCTGTTCGGCCTTCAGCGGCAATATCGACAGGCAACTCCAAATAGCCGCCGCGGCGACCACGTAGCGAGTCAGCATGAGTGCTCCAGAAGATTTCGTTTCGTTGCAACGCCCGGCCAGTAAGCGAATCCAGTCGAAAAGGCGAGTAAGACAAGCGTGATGTCGGCGTGACCAAGCGCGAAACCGAAGCGTTACGACTGATGGCAGACGGGCCGACAGACCGGATTGTCGCTATAGGCCTAGAATCTCTCCGTGGACCGCAGATGAACGCGTCGGGACGGCGCGCGCGTTGCCTACTTCGCCATATAATCGAACGCCACCGTGCCGAGGCCGAGCGTGAGATCGGCCTTGAAGTGCAGTGCGGAGACCACCTCACGAACCGGCAGCCGCGCCACGTCGGCAAGTGCGTGCGGGAACAGGCCAAGCGCCGCAGGGCCGGTCCAGGCTTCCTTCAGCGTGATGTCCTCGAGACAATAGCGCACCAGCTCGCAGATCCGCGGAGTGCCGTCGACATGGGGAATGATCTTGATCATGAAGTTGGGCGCCTTCATCGATTTCAGCACCGTGTCGTGATCGACCAGACGATGCTTGTAGCCCATGGTGGCGCTGGCGCAGAGCACCGAGCCATAATGCAGCGTGCCCACCAGCACGTCGCTCTCGACGGCGATTTTCGGCGAAGCCAGTTTTTTGGGAAATCCCCACAGCTCCCGGCCGCCGGCGATCGGGCCCTCGTCATCGAGATACATCGAATGCACGTAGACGCCAGTCTCGCCCTTGAAACGCACCGGGATCACCTGACCGGTTTCGGTGTAATCGCCGAAGCCGGTCGAGTCAGGCATACGAATGAATTCATATTTGACGATCGCGTCGGTGACTTCGAGCGGCTCCGGCACCACCGCCGCGAGCGCCTCAGGATCGGTCTTGTAGGTGACGATGAAATATTCGCGGTC
>CAWJYI010000035.1:0-28255 GCA_963847015.1 uncultured Alphaproteobacteria bacterium
ATTGTCAACGGTCAGGTCTCGTTCGTCTTCAACACTTCGAACATTGCCGCCGTATCCTGATCGCCCGGTCCTGGGCCATCGCCTGATCGAGCGGATTGGTCGACTTGCCCGCCCCACGAGTTCATCGAGTCTCCTACCGCCCGCCTAGCCCAGGGGATCAAGTAGTTGACCGATTGACCACCGAAACCCCGCAAGCAAACGGTGATAAAGGTGGTCAAGCACGAACAAAGTACATTGTTTTTGCTGACCTATTCGATCGCTACTTATTACGTTCGGGACGCAGGGGTCGCAGGTTCGAATCCTGCCACTCCGACCATTCATTTTTCACGACATTTTCCGAGTGCTGGCGGTTGCCAAGTCACCGCCGCATGGAAACGCAGACCAGCGTTCTCGCGGCGCGATGCACCCGAGGTGTTGCTGAATGTCCGCCCCCGGAGAAAAGAGGGCGCAGGGAAGGCCGGGTGCCCATTGCACCCGCGGCCCGTGTGCAAAGCGTAAGAAAGCACACGGTAGTCACCACAGGTACGCCGGAAACATCCGGCCTTCCCTGCGCAATGGTTTTAACGGTTTCCTTCGTGCTCTCCCCCGTGACCGGGCTTTGTTGTCACGGTCGCCCCCAAGAAGCTTGCTTCTCGAGAACTTGACGCCAGCGTCGGGGCGTCAGGACCACACGACTTCGCCGTACGCGTCAGCGCCGTTCGTCAAAGGCACATCCGCGTCCACCGCATCCCGCGCCCGACGTCCGTGACGATCGCGAGCCGCCCCTCTTGTGGGCGCGAGACGGGCGAGCTTGTAGAGATGATTTGCCCGACGACGAAAGCGGAATATTTTTCGTTGATAGGCTGGACAGGTTTTGGGTGATTTGCCCGTCAGGCAGTCAGCAGTTTGCAGATGAGGAAAGCGACGTCTGATGCAGGAAGACTTGCTGCCGTCCGTCACCTTCCTTGTTCACCATGGCGTCATCTCATGCTACATATGGATTAGTCGCTCGGGGGATCTTTCGGCGGTGGGGCACGAAGCGCTCGATCAACGGCAACTACTTCTGGCAACTCTGCCGCCATCCCAGCTGCAGACTCGATTGGCATGCGGCATCGTCGCGACCATGCTCGTCCTATTCGTCGTCACGCTGAGGTATGTGAATGTTCAGCTCCCGCGCGTTGACGCCTTCATTCCAATTCATGCAATCACAACCCTCATCAACGATCTCATTACCGCGATTTTGTTATTTTCAATGTACAGCATTGAGCGCCAGAGAACACTGTTGGTGCTTGCCAGCGGGTATTTATTTACGTCATTAATAGTCATTCCGTGGGCGCTCACATTTCCAGGATTATTCACGCCCACCGGTCTTCTCGGCCCCGGGTTACAGACCACGGCATGGCTCTATACTTCCTGGCACATAGGGTCACCACTAATTCTGATTGTCGCGGTTCTCCTGAAAGATTCGGATAGCAAATCAAGCGAATCTCGGCGCTCTCCGGTCGCAGCCGTCGGACTGAGCATAGCTGCCGCTACCGCGACGGTGTGCGGGCTGACCTGGATTACGATCGCAGGAGAAAGGTTTCTGCCAAGAATAGTCCTGCCTGACGGCATTCACTTGAACCAAAGTCTCGCTTCTTCACTTAGTGGTTTGATCATGGTGCTGGCTGGCGGCGCGCTGACGCTGCTATGGATTAAGCGGCGCTCTGTGCTCGATCTATGGCTTATGGTCGTGTGCTGCGCGTGGTTGCTTGAAACCGCAACCGCCACCCTCTTTGTCGGCGCGCGATACCAACTTGGTTGGTATGCTGGCCGCAGCTTTGGTATCGCCGCAACATTTGTTGTCTTGCTCGTGCTGCTTTCCGAGACTCTCCTACTTTATGCAAACCTCGCACGATCAATCACGAGGCAGCGCAACGAACGCCATGCGCGGCAGATTGCCATGGACGCGATGGCCGCCTCGATCGCGCACGAGATCAGGCAACCTCTGGCATCAATCGTCCTCAATGGCGAAACGGCCTTGGATTGTTTGACTGGGGCAACATCCAACCTTGACGAGGCACGTGACGCGTTGCGTTGCGTGATCGATGACAGTCACCGCGCGAGCGCTGTGATCAGCGGCATCCGGTCCATGTTCCAGAAGGGCGCCCACGGGCAAATCTTGCTAGATGTAAACGAGCTGGTTCTAGAGACGCTCGGAATGATCGATCTCGATCTGCGCACTTATGGAATATCGGTCAAAACTGATCTACGCAACGGCGTCCCCCAACTGTCGGGCGATCGAGGCCAATTGCAGCAAGTTTTTCTGAATTTGATTTCGAACGCGATCGAAGCAATGAGCTCCGTGACCGATCGTTCCCGCAACTTGCAAGTGCGCACCAATGTCGTCCCGGAGTCCTCCGATGTTGTGGTTACCGTGGAAGACTCTGGTACGGGACTAGGGGATGAGGATAAGGACCGTGTCTTCGAACCGTTTTTTACGACAAAGTCCACCGGGACTGGAGTAGGGCTTACCATTTGTCGGGTGATCATCGAGTCCCATGGCGGAAGCCTCGTAGCGTTAGCAAACAAACCTTACGGGGCGATCTTCGAGGTTACTTTGCCGAGCGGCGACCTATGAATGCGGTCGCCAGTGTCGCGATCTATGGCGCGGCGCGGTTGACGCGGGCAAGAAAGGCTTTGCCCGCTTGACTACTGCAACTTTCGGCAAATCAATGTCGAGCGCATAATGGAATTCCTTTCTGCGTGTCGCTCACCGGGATGAAGCGGAGTTGAGCTCCAAGGGCCGAGACGCCTATTCTTGACCCGGAGCGGACATCGCGAGTACTTTTTTGCTCCAAGCTACAACAGGCAATTGATTTCCTGCTGCCACAAGCATTGCATTGACGATGCACCTGCTTGGGCCTTGATTAAGGCGTCGGAGCGCGATTTAGAACGATAGGCTGGAGGAACGCCCATGTCGGATATGGTGCGCCGTACGGTCGTCACACTGCTCGGCGGAGCGGTGATCTGGCCCTTCGCTGCGCTCGCCGAAAAGAACGACGGGGCCAAGCGTGTTGGCGTGGTCATGGGCTTTGCCGAGAGCGACGAGGTTTGGCAGACCTATCTGACCACCTTCCGACAAGCCTTGCAGGACCTCGGTTGGACAGACGGGCGCAACATTCGTTTCGATTACCGTTTCACCGGTGACAGCGAGCAGCGGATGCGCAGCATGGCGGAGGAAATCGTGGGGCTTGCACCGGATGTAATCCTCGTCTCTACAAATTCGGCGGTCTCATCAACACTGAACGCAACGCGCTCCATCCCTATCGTTTTCACCTGGGTATCCGATCCGGTCGGAAGCGGCTTCGTTACGAACTTGCCCCATCCCGGGGGTAAGATCACGGGCTTCCACAATTTCGAGCCGGCGATCGCCGGGAAGTGGTTGGCCTATCTCAACCAGATCGCTCCGGGACTACGCCGCGTCGCTGTCGTGCATGTTCCGGAAATCGCCCCGAACGTTGCTTTTCTGCGCGTGGTCGAAGCGGTTGCTCCTCAAATGGGGATAGGCGTGACGGCAGCCGAGATCCGCAATGCCGACGACATAGAGCGAGTGATATCTGCTTTCGGACAGCAAGGCGGCGGCCTCATCGTAACGCCGAGCGCGCTGACGGCGACGCGGCGCGATCTCATTATCAGTCTGGCGGCCCGCTTCGGTTTGCCGGCGATCTATTCGTTTGGCTTCTATGCCGCCAGCGGCGGTCTGATTTCATACGGTATCAATCAACTGGAGCAGGCGCGACCGGCCGCGTCCTACGTTAATCAGATTTTACGAGGCACAAATCCCGGCGATCTGCCAGTTCAGCTCCCGCTCAAATACGAACTCGTCATCAACCTCAAGACCGCCGCAGCTCTCGGCCTCACTGTGCCCAATTCGCTCCAGTTGCTCGCCGACCAGGTGATCGAATGATGCGCGGTGCATTCTCGACCTTCAAACCAGATCGCTGTTTTTCGGTCGGGACATAAAATGTCTTGGGATGCTTTTTGTTGGTTTTGACGCCGCTAAATGTTGGGAATCGTGGAAATCCGCACCGTACTACCCATAAGACTCGACTACCCCTTTGGGAGTAGTCCGTAAGGGCGCGATGCCACGATGTCGCGAAATGTTAAACCGCCCAACGATCGAAAGGTTGGGGCTCGGTTTCATCGTGATGAACAATCGAAACACCCTCTACGAGATGCGCGAACTGCTGCGCTGCATTCGCGTGGTACAAGACCACCACGACGAAGAATGTCTAATTGAGTCCCTCCTCGCTGTCCGGAACACGACGATCGTTTCATTCTTCAATCAACACGCTTTCAACCTAGCCTTTGTTCAACCGGCCTTCCGCGCCACCCTCCGTAGCAGCACGGTGCTCCTCCGAGATGGCGTTGGAGTTGAGTGTTGCATGGGGTTGCTCCGGCACAACGCTGGCCGGAACATGAACGGCACTGACCTTATTCCCCGCATCTTGGCTGCCGGCAAAGGGAAACGCGTAGCACTATTCGGGACCTCAACAGAGTGGTTATCCGTCGCACGAAAGGCACTTCTGGCGCAGGGAATTTGCGTAGTTGCCGCCCTTGATGGGTTTAGGCCCCGCTCTGACTACACCCAAGCCATTGCCGAGTTGGATCCCGATATTGTCCTGCTCGGGATGGGAATGCCACGCCAGGAACTGTTATCGAGCGAAATCGCCAAGATGCCCGGTCGGGGTCGGCTGATCGTGAATGGGGGCGCCATCCTGGACTTTTACGCTGGCCGCTTTGCTCGTGCACCGGTTGCCATAAGGGCAGCTCGCCTCGAATGGTTGTATCGGATGCTGCTTGAACCGCGGCGCCTGGCAGGCCGCTATCTGGTTGGCGGATTCCTATTTTGCTTCCGACTGTATCAGCTCTTCCGAGCAGACCATTCGAGTATGGCTGAGGAAGTGCGTTAGACCAGAGATACGTTCCGTGCATGTTGGTGCCAGATCACAAAAAGTGAACGTCGCGGACAAGAAGCCACTCACCCTTTACGCAATAATTTTCCCGTTATGATCTCTATGGTGTGTGAGGCCGGCGGCTTTGGCCGAATAATTGCTGCGAGTATCGGCAAAATCAATGTTGAACAAATCAGGGAATTCCGTTCTACGCGTCGCTCACCGGGATAAAGCGGCCGTTGAGTCCCTGCTGCCGCGAGTGGGATGCCTTCAATCGCGCTGATTTTTGCAGAGCCGGCACGGCCTATTACGAAGCCCGCTTGACGCGTTTTCCGGTCGATCGCTTTTGCCTTGGCGTAGATCAAAGCAGCCCATGATTGCCATTTTTTAACCCGGGCGGTCGTCGATTTTCACGCCTCATTTCGAAACATTAATCCGCCAGCCAGCATTGTGTAATGCGAGAGCCCGCATCTACAGCGGCAGAAGGGCACGCAGCCGCGCGCCAAATTCTCAACCTGGAGCTCTCTCATGACGGACCAAAATAAGTCTGCTTCCTCCTCTCATCGGAAGCAGGCGCACTCGCTGTTCTCGGCACGAAAAGTTGCGCTGATGGCCTCGGTGGTGACCGGGCTTGCGGTGTATGGTTTGGGCTCTTCGTCCGGCCGGTTTGAAATCCTTGGCAGCGCAGCTCACGCTGAAACGAGCAATGTTGTTTCCGGTGCGGTACAGCCCATCGGCTTTGCGGATATGGTGGAGCGGGTGAAGCCTTCGGTTATTTCAGTCAAGGTGACGATGAAGGAGAGCGCCGGCGACGCCGCCAACATGAGCGATAACGATCAGCAGGGCTCGCCCATGGAGCGCTTCTTTCGTCAGTTCGGAGGCCCGAACGGCGGACCGCAAAATCCCGGCCGTAACGGGCGGCATGGCGAAACGATGGGGCAGGGCTCCGGGTTCTTTATTTCATCCGATGGATACGCCGTCACCAACAACCACGTCGTTGAAGGCGCCGACAAGGTCGAAGTAACGACGGACGCCGGAAAGACCTACACCGCGAAAGTAATCGGGACAGATCCCCGGACAGACATTGCCTTGATCAAGGTCGAGGGCGGCTCAGACCTCCCATTTGCGAAGCTCTCCGAGGGCAAGGCCAGGATTGGCGATTGGGTACTCGCGGTCGGCAATCCGTTCGGCCTCGGCGGCACGGTAACGGCCGGCATCGTTTCGGCCAGCGGCCGCGACATCGGAAGCGGTCCGTACGACGATTTCATTCAGATCGACGCGCCGGTCAACAAGGGTAATTCGGGTGGACCGGCCTTCAATATGCAGGGCGAGGTCGTCGGCGTAAACACCGCGATCTATTCGCCATCAGGCGGCAGCGTCGGCATCGCATTCGCGATCCCAGCATCGACGGTAAAGAGCGTGGTCGCTCAGCTCAAGGACAAGGGAAGCGTCAGCCGCGGCTGGATCGGCGTGCAGATTCAGCCGGTCACACAGGATATCGCCGACGGCATGGGCCTGAAGAAGGCGGAGGGCGCGTTGGTGGCCGATCCTCAGAAGGATGGACCTGCAGCAAAGGCCGGCATCGAAGCGGGCGACGTCATCACTGTGGCAAATGGCCAGCCGGTGAAGGATGCAAGAGAGCTGGCCCGCATCATCGGCGGGTTCGCACCCGGCAGCACGGTCAAGCTGGATGTGCTGCATAAAGGCCAGAGCAAGGTCGTCAGTATGACCCTTGGTCAACTGCCGAATACCCAGCAAGCCAAAGCCGAGACCGACGCCGATGGCAATGGGGCAAATCGAGGCACCGACGTTCCGTCTCTTGGCCTGACGGTTGCCCCGGCAGACAAGGCAGACGGCGCGGGCAAGACCGGCGTTTTGGTTGGCGTCGTCGTCACGAAGGTGGAGCCCAAGAGTGTGGCAGCGGAACGCGGCTTGAAGAAGGGCGACATGATTCTGGAAGTTGCCGGAAAGAGCGTTTCGAAGCCCGGTGACGTCAACGAGGCGCTGGCAGCCGCGCGCACCGACAAGAAAAGCAGTGTGTTGATGCGCCTTCGTTCCGGCGACGCGTCCCACTACGTCGCACTGCCGCTCGCAAGCAGCTGAACGAGCAACATGGTTGGCAGCGGCATTTTTGTCGCTGCCAACTTGTCCCCATTGCCGGGTCACAAGGCTCGGCGGTTTCAGGATATCGTTGAGGCGAACCAATGATGGCTAACGGCAGCAATACTGAGTCAGCCGTCGGTCCGGATCTGGGACAGACGTGGTCTGACGCCTGGCATCTCTGGCGGGTAATCATTCCTCGGCGATCGATCGCCGGCCGGCTCGTTTGGGGAATGGTATGGCGGCGCCACCGTGGGGGCCGCTGGATGTACAAAAAATTCGTCGAGTATTCGGGTGACGATGATCCGAAACCTATTTCCCAAATCAAGGCACGGGTGGCCTCTGCCGGCCTGCCTGATATCAGTTCCCGCGCGCCGGGCTCACCTCTTGAAGCGAGGTCTTTGTGCCACGACGCAGCCTCGGCCAGCGAATCTTACTGACGCCGTGCGGCCTTCTGCAGCTGGAGCGCGTTGTCTATCGTCATCTCGATCCAGGCAGGGCCCGTAAGGCCCTGCTTTTTCGCAATGGTGTTGACCGCGTCGACGACGTCAGGCGTGAGCGGTACGTTGATGATAATGTCCAGATTGCTTTCGAGGCTATAGACCAACCTTGTGACCTGACCGGAGAAGCGCCGAACAAGCGTGGCCTTTTCCGCATCAATAACCGAATTGTCTCGAGCGACCATTGGACAATAAGCGCCAATCAGGTGGTCCACGATCAGGCTCTTTGCCATGCCTTCCCGCCGCAAAGTATTGATCGCGACGGTCAGCTGATCGATATTGCTCATCGTATTGACGTCTGGAAGCAGGCCCTTGATCTGCTCAAGTTTAGCCGGAGTGGTGGGCGTGAACGGATTGGGACACTGGAATTTCTGAGCTGAGGCGGTCGGTATGAGCGCGAGCGAAAAAAAAGCGAGACTTAGCAAGAACGGGGTCTTGGTCATGGCGCGTATCCTTGCACTGATGAACGAATCCTTGAACTTGACATCGATTTGTCGGAATCTATCGTGCCGGCGATTATTCCGAGAGTGCGCGTTGCGATTCTGATTCATGAACTCCGTAGCAATGACCGTTCAACGCACTCATCAGAAGTTGATTGGATAAAGCCAGTTGAACCAGGAATGGGCGCGAATGGAGATTTTGCGCAGCGCAGCCCATGCGCCGTATTCACCGCCTGTATAGATTGCGGCCGAACCCTGCGCACCGATCGTGAATTTGGATTGATCGGAGTGGTCGAGACGAATCTTTACTGCGTACTGTCCCTGGGGGACATTTGGCGGCGGCTGCTGGAATTTCGGAATGTCGTCGCTCGGCAAGTACTGCCCTATGCCGTTGCCGCGCCAGATCTTGCCCACCACTCCACTGAAAATCTGACCAGGATAAAGATCGAGTGAAACTTCTACCTGATGGCCCTCCTTGACGTATTTGAGATTTTCCTGAAAGAACGTTGCGAGCAAGTAGCGATCCGCATCCGCGATGAAGGCGGCGATCCCGCCGACGCGATATATCCCGGCCACCATTCCGGGGCGGACTTGTAGATTAATCATATGGCCGTCCTCGGGCGCGGTCAGGGTGGTGTTATCCAGATAGTAGCGTGCCAGCTGAAGTTGCGCTTCCATGTTGGCGACTGTTGTGTTGACTCCGTCAATTTCGGATTTGTATTGCAGCTCGGCGCGTTCGAGTTGGGCCAATGCCGCATCGTTGGTGGCTGTCGCCGCATTCACCCGGGTCAGCCACTGCTCCACGTCCTCCTCGCGCACGGCCTGCTCCTGCGCCAGCTTGTCGAATATCCGCTTTTGATATTGCTGGTACTCAAGCTCGACCTTGGCCTTCTTCGCATTCTGGGTCGCCGCATCTAGACCGGCGGCGACAAGGACAAAGAGCGACAGAAAGGTCATATAGCCCCAGAAGCCAACGGAAAAACCTGACAGAGCCTCCATGGCATTTCCTTGCAGATAGCAGGGCCCGGACCGGTACGATGATCGGCTCTTCTTCTGCTGGCTATGCAATTTCGGCGCGGTAGAAAAAAGTTAAAATACCTCGCAGAGGCTTCGGCGAACCGGCTGGAGCGCGGCCGAACCCTCCCTTAAGGGCAATCGAAGAATCATGCCGATTTCGCATAGTCTGAGACGAAAGCTTGCAACAAGATGTGGGCTCTGCGTGCGAAACGAAAACAGCGCCTTGGGGGGAGGGAACTGTATTAGGGAGAGGGAATTGACATAAACTCTACGAGGGTTTTTTCGGCACTCAGATCGCATCGACCCAGACAGTCACAACTCAGGGCACCTCCGGCGGAACCGGCGCTGTGCTCATAACAAGGATAACTCCAGTCTTCCGAAAGCGTATATGGGGCGTTCCTTACAAGCGCCTTCGCTACAAGCGCCTTTTTGGCCAATCCGCTAAATCACCTGAGAAAGGATCTCAATTATGTCGCGTCGAACTATTCTCTCGCTTGCTGCATCCGTTATCATCGGCGTCGGGTGCTTTGCCACTATTTCAACCGACGCCTTCGCATACCGCGCTGGTGTCTATCGTGGTGGCGCTTACCGCGGCGGCGTGTATCGCGGTGGCGTGTATCGTGGCGGCTATTACCGTGGTGTGCGCCCGGGAGTGGCGGTGGGGATCGGTGCGGCTGCGGTCGGCGCTGCAGCGGTCGGTGCCGCCGCCGCGGGTGCTTATTACGCGCCAGGCTATTATGGCGGTCCCGCCCCGGTCGGTTGTCCGTACGGGTATTACTATTATGCCCCCTACGGCCGCTGCGTACCCACGCCGTAATATATCAAGCTCTGCCGCGCTTGGCGTCACCGCCACCGAGAACGAGCACGTCGGCATTCATGCCGCCGTGCTTTTTCAGGTCCGCCAATATACCCTCATCAGACAGATTCAGCCGTCGCGAATGCTTCCAGTCGCGGCGCGATACCTGCACGAGACGCTTTAAAACGCGCTTCGATTTGGTTTCAATCGCGAGTTCGCGTCTCGAGTTGAAGCTGCCAGGACTGAGGTTGATCGACCCGACTATCGCCTGCTTTCCATCCGCGATCACGATCTTGCCGTGCAACTTCAGGTGCCTCAATAAATGAACCTTTGCGCCGACGTCGTGCATAATTCGCAATCCGCCGATGCCTTCAGCGAGCTTCTTCCCCGATAGTTTATGGGGTGCTCGCGCCATGATCCTGACCCGAACGCCGCGGTTCACGGCGCGAACAATTCTTTCGACGATGACTGTGTCCTGATAGCGCTCATTTTGAAGCCAGAGCGATTTCTTCGCCCCGTCGATCACGGTCGCGATTCGCTCGCGCCCGTTGTTGGGGCACCAGATCAGATGCGATTTCGGGTCGGGCTTGAACGGCTTTCGCGCCCAGTCGGCGTCGAAGCATCGTACCATTTCCTGAACTTCGCTCTTTTTAGTCGTTGTCACCGCGTAGTCGCGCGTTTCCGTCAGATCTCGAAGTTCCCAGTTGAGCGACTCCACGAAACCGATCTTGTCGTCGATGACCATCGATTTTTGATGCGTGAGAGCAAACGCGGCGCTGCTGTCGCGCACCTCGATGCCGGCAGCGAGAAGCGCTTTTCGGGCCTTTTCGTTTTCGCTCTTGCCGTTGCGGCGTGCCGGATTGAGCATCACCCGAACGTTGACCCCACGTCGTTTGGCGGCGATCACCGCGTGGAGCAGCGTCGGCTCGGTGAACAGGAACATCCTGATGTTCAGCGAGCGCTTCGCGGCATTGATCGGCGCCAGAATGGCCTCGACCGTATCGTCCGGAAGAACAATAAGCGTATGCGTCATTATCTTGCTCCTGGACCAGGCCAAAATCGCTCAGGGCTAGGCTGCATGGGCAGGCGAAGCTCCCGTTGTTTCGTACTGGATACGATGAAGCTCGGCGTAAACGCCGTCGCGAGCGAGCAGTTCGCTGTGCGAGCCTTCTTCCGCGACAACGCCGTCTTTGAGAACGACAATCTTGTCCGCATCGCTGATGGTGCTCAGGCGATGTGCGATCATGATGACCGTGCGGCCTTTCATCAATTGCCGCAGACCTTCGATAACGAGGCGCTCGGATTCGGTATCGAGTGCCGCCGTCGGTTCGTCCAGGATCATGATCGGACTGTTGCGAATGACTGCGCGCGCTATGCCGATGCGTTGTCGCTGGCCGCCCGACAAGGTGTCGCCGCGCTCTCCGACCACCGTGTCGTATCCATGCGGCATGCGGGCAATGAATTCGTCGGCATTGGCCACCTTGGCTGCGGCGACGATTTCTTCGTCGCTTGCCCCGGGGCGTCCATAGGCGATGTTTTCCCGGATTGTCCCACGGAACAGTACGGTTTCCTGCAACACGAATCCAACCTGGGTGCGTAGCGCGTCAAGTTTGAAGGTTGTCACGTCGACGCCATCGATCAGGATGCGTCCACCGCTGGGGTCGTAAAAACGAGGGACCAGGCTCAGTACCGTCGATTTGCCGGAACCGGTTGGCCCGACTATGCCGACGACCTGGCCGGGGGCGATCTTGAACGAAACATCCCGCAGAACCTGTGTCTCATCGTCGTAGCCAAAGGCGATGTTCTCAAATGCGATGGCGCCGCTGACCCGGCCGGGATTGGCGGCGTCCGGATGTTCGCGAATGATTTCGTCGGCCGATAGTATCTTTTGGATGCGCTCGAGCGCGACGGTCGTCTGTGCAATCGCGCTGGTCATGCTCGCGAGGTCTTTCACGGGTTTGAAGAACTTCGTGAGATAGGCGAGATAGACCGTCAGGGCACCGGCCGTCATCGTTCCCGCGACTATCAGCGACGTTCCCTTCCACAACACGATCGCCGTGCAGATCGCAACCACGATGCTGACCATGGGTGACAGCAGCGACTTGACCTGCCGGGCCTTGAGGGCGGCCTCGACTGTGGCGTGACTCGCTGCTTCGAGGTGGGCGACTTCCAGGTCCTGGCGTCCGAACGCCTTTACCGCTCGAACCGATCCCAATCCCTCCTGAACGACGGCGACGACCTCGCTCTGCTTGGTTCGGACGATCCGCGTGACTTCCTTGACGGCCTTTTTGAAATGCATGACGGCCATCAGCAGGAAGGGCGTGATGGCGAGGGCTATCAGGGTGAAGTCCCAATCGAGCCAGAACATCAAGCCGATCATGAACACAATGGTGATGATGTCCACGATGATGCTTAGCGTTGACGATGATGCAAAACTCTGAATCGTCGCAACGTCGCTGGTGATGGTCGACATCAGCGTACCAGTCTTCGCCGTATCGTAGAATCGCAAAGAAAGTCGATGAAGATGCTCGTAAATGCGAATTCGCAGGTCGTTGGCGACCCACTGTCCAACGCTTGTCGTGTAGTAGTTGTCGATGTAGGTCGCGACCGCGCCGATGACCGCGATGACCAGCGTGGCGACGCCCGCAAATAGCGCAACGCCAAGGGTATGGCGTCCAAAGCCGTAGTCGTGCGCCCAAGCCAGCCAGTCAGGCAGGTGGTGCTTTCCGAGCGCGTCGTCGAGGACGAGCTTAAGCGGCCAGGGCGCTGCGAGACTCGTGGCAATCTCGGCCAGCATCGCGACAAATACAACCGCGAGCCAACCCCGGTAGGGTCGAAGAAGCCCGAGAACCAGGCGCGTCATTCGCGCACTCCGTCCGACGAAGGCCGAGGAACCAGAGGCTATCAGATGCTTGATTGCCTGCTCGGTTCAAGCCGTAAATGGAATCCTTCATGTCCATGCACGGTTGGTGGCATGTTATTATCTTGAACTCGGGAGCATCATTGGCCTTTGGGCCAATCGACAGCTATTCATCGGTGGATTGAGGGCGTTGCGGTTTGCAAGAGCCGCGACGGTCTCCAAACTTGACGGTGACTTCTGCACAAAACGGAGTGATCCGGCGTGGCATATGCCACCCCATACTACCGCTTTCGATGAAAGATTGATCGGCTTCCGGCTGCGGGACTCGACAGCAGTCAACCGCTTGCCTTACCCTGTTATCGAGTTTCCATTGACTGGATCGAACCCTCGTGCGAGCCGACGATCGAGTTGATGGGCTGGATATCAGGCGCGCGCTTGTCCTGCTCATCGCATTCTTGCTGACGGTCTTGTTGCTGAGAGTGGAAGCCCGTGCGGACGAAGCGCCGCGGCGCGTGCTCATTCTTCATTCGTACAACTATACTTTTCCGGCGGCGGCGGCTGTTTCAGAAGCTCTTCGCAAGGCGCTGGGAGAATTCCCCAGGCGCCTTGAAATCGAAGCCGAGTTTCTTGATCTGGCGAGGCGGCCGGATGCGGCACACGCCTTGCGCATGGCGAATTTCCTGCACGAGAAATACGCGAACGTGCATTTTGACGCGGTCGTGATGACCGGTATTGCAGGAATTCCGTTTCTTCTGAAATACCGCGACATTATTGCGCCCGGCGTCCCCGTCGTATTGTCCGATATATCGCGCGCCACCTACGACGCGATGCGGCTGCCTCCCGACGTGACAGCGGTAATCAACGATTACAATATAGGCAAGACGCTGGAACTTGCCGAACACCTTCAGCCCGGCGTTCGCCGGCTTATCGTGATCGGCGGAACTACAAACGACGACCGGCGCTGGTGGGAGAACGCGCGCAAGGCCATCGAGGCTCATAACAATCAGAAACCCGACTATCAGAAGCTCGAAACAACTTACTGGTTCGATCGTACTTACGGTTCGCTACTCCAAGACGTGTCGGGATTGCCGGCCGATACCATCGTCCTGTTTCTCACCATGTTCGCCGACAGCGAAGACAAGCGTTTGATTCCCAGGGATGTGGCTGCCGCGGTCGCAAAAGCGTCTGCCGCTCCGGTCTATGGCTTCTTTGAAACCTATCTTGGGGGCGGAATCGTCGGGGGCCATATCACCACGTATGAGGCTATCGGGACGACTGCTGCCGCAATGGTGTCCGACATCCTTGCGGGCAAGGATGTAACCAATATTCCCCCGCGAACCAGTCCAAGCGGGGCAACCGATTTTCGCGTTGACGCGCGAGCCATGAAGCGATGGGGCCTGGCGCAAGGCAATCTGCCGCCAGGCAGCACGGTCTTGTTCCACGAGCCCTCCCTTTGGGAGCAGAATCGATATCTTGTTTTGGCGACGGGCGCTGTCGTCGTCCTCCAATCCTTAGTCGTGGCGGGATTGTTGTTTCAGCGTCGCCGTCGCCACCAAGCCGAAGACTCGCTGAGGGAGAGCGAGGACCGTATGACCTTTGCCGCCGTTTCCGCCAGTATCGGATTGTGGCAGTTCGATCGGGCAACCGAAGAATTGTGGGCTACCGAGCACTGCCGGGCGATACTGGGCCTGGCGAGAGATGCCTCCGTCACACTCGAGACGTTCCTGGCGGTAGTCCATCCCGACGATCGCAACATTGCCGTCGGCACACTGCGGAAATCGAAAGGCGACCTGTCCGCCGCAACGGACATTCGTATTGTCCACCCAAATAGCGAGCCGCGCTGGGTCCGGATTCGAGCCCGTGCACATGACGGGCAGGGGGCGCCTGATCAACTCAGCGGGATGTTCCTGGATGTCACCGACCAAAAAGCCGCAGAATCCGAGGCTGCGTTGCAGCGACAGGAAGTAGCGCATTTGACGCGTGTCACCGTGTTGGGCGAGCTGTCCGGCGCGATCGCTCACGAAGTCAATCAGCCGCTCACCGCGATTTTGTCGAATGCGCAGGCGGCGCTCCATCTACTGGCGCCGGAAACACCGAACTTCGAGGAAATTCGTGGCGCGCTGGAGGACATCGTGCAAGAGGATAACCGCGCCGGAGAGATCATTCAGCGGCTGCGCGGCTTGCTCAAGAAGGGCGAGAGCAAATTTGAGTCCGTTGATCTTAACCAGCTGGTCGAGGCGACAACCACTCTGCTGCGTCATGAGTTAATCGCACGGCGGATCACGGTCGAGAGCGAGCTGGCGGCCGGCCTCCCGCCCGTATTGGGCGATCCCGTGCAATTGCAACAAGTCCTTCTCAATCTCATCATGAACGCCATGGATGCAATGGCTTCGACCCCGGACGCGCTGCGCCAAATCAAGATCTGGACTCGGGTAACGGCCGCCGGAACCGTCGAGATGTGCCTCAAGGACCACGGGCCGGGAATAGCACCGGCGGACAGCAAGCGGGTATTCGTGCCGTTCTATACCACCAAGGATCACGGCCTTGGGCTTGGCCTGTCAATCTGTTCGACGATCATCGAAAAGCACGGCGGAAAAATTGACTTGCGGAATGATGAAGCCGGCGGCGCCCTGGCAGAGTTCTCTCTGCCCGGCGCCCAGCAGCCGGAGCTGGCTTCGATGAATTGCGGGTCATCGTAGCTGAAACTGTCCTTATGGCCGCGACCGTTATCGCCAATGCTTGACGAACGGCCCGTCGGCATTGCCGCTTTCGATTCAGTTAGCGGCGCGCAACTGGAGTCCGGAAAGACCGAGCGTTACGTTCACGGCAACAGACCCTTCGACCGAGACCGGTTGCAAGGCAAAGCTGCGTCCGGAACCGCCGACCAGGACATTGACGCCGGCGCCAAGACCCATCCCGACGTCTGCGCTGGCGCCGACATATTCGCCGGCAAGGGCGCCGGGGGGAGGCCCCGCAGTGGGCGACAGCACGGCCCAGCCCATGACGCCTCCTGCCGTGACACCAATATCGATACCGACAGTATTGAGCGCACCCTCATAAAGTTGCGGCGGCAATGGCGGGTTCTGAACGAAGCGACATTCCATCGATTGATGGCCGAAAATGACGAAGCCAATGCTCGGGTTAAGTTTACACGTCAACATTCCGACCTAAGTCCAGTTTTTGGGTTGGGCTTGGGCTGTGGGAAGTTGAACGCATGTCACCAGAGCGGCTGCGAGTATCATGGGTCGTAGCATGGTCTTTCTCCACGATGTTTTGTTCATTGTCATTTTGCCATCAGGACAAATCGCTGCGCTCTGCAATTACCTGACCTTATCGACCTCGCGGCCAAGGGATATTGGCCCAAAGGGTAACTTCACCAGAGCGACGATTGGGTCACTCTCGCGGTCGCAGAAGAGCGGCGAATTAATCAAAGGCAAAGATGCGCTTCCAGTCGTTCTTCATGTCGACCACGGTCCACTTGTTCACCGCAGCGGCATCGAGAGCGACGTCGAGCCGCCCGAAATGCGAGTCGCGGTCGTAGGCATATTCGCGCACCGCGTCGGTATGGTGCACGATCAGGCCGAACCGTACCCCACCAGTGCCGAGCGTCGCCCATTGCAGCATTTCGAGGTCGCCGTCGGAGTTACCGAAGGCGGCGATCGGACGCCGGCCAATATGTTCATTGATCCCGATCGGCTTGCCGGTCTTGTCGTCGATGAAATTGACGTCGGGCAGGCGGAACAGCACCGGGGTGCCGTCGCGCATTTCATATCGAGTCTTGATCGACGACCCGACGACCTGCTGCGGGGGCACGCCGTAGATCCGCTCGGTCCACGGCCGCATGAACTCAACGCCGCCGCCTGACACGATGAACGTCTTGAAGTCGTTGGCCCTGAGGTAGGCGAGTAGTTCCAGCATCGGCTGGTAGACCAGTTCGGTATAGGGCCGCTTGAAGCGGCGGTCACGCGCGGTTGCGAGCCATTCGGTGACGATCTTTTCGAACTCGGCCGTCGTCATGCCGGCATGTGTTACCGCGATAATTTCGACCAATCCCTTTTCGCCGGAAGCGGCCAGCGCCTTCAGGTCGTCATCGAGCACCGCTGCGAACGGTTGCTTGGTCTTCCATTCCGGATGCATGGGCGCCATGGCCTTCACGCGGTCAAGTGCGAAGGCAAGCTGTATGTACATCGGTTGCTCGATCCAGAGCGTGCCGTCATTGTCGAAGGTTGCGATGCGCTGCTCCACCGGTACGAAGTAAGGCCCGCCTTGCGTCGTGACGCGCGCGACGAAATCGAGGATCGAAGCCTTGGTCGCCCCCTCGTTCCAGGATGGCAGCGGATCGCCTTGCGCCTGCGCGAGCGCGGCGGTCGAGCGGAGGGAGGCGGACAGCACCGGAAGCATCGCCAGCGACGAGAGCAGAACCCGGCGATCGATGCGGGGAAATCGTGCAATCGGTTTCACGTTCGAATTCCTTCGTTGGTGGATGGCTGAGGCGGGCGCCCAGGGTCTGGTGCGCCCGCCATTAATTCAAGCTTGCACTTTATTTGGCCATCGCTGCCCTCGCGGCTTCGATCTTCGCCTTGACGGCATCGAGATTGAAGCTGGCTCCACGCTGCATCGGCGGAAATTCGACCGCTGTCATCGCGAGCTTTTCCACCTGCTGCTGGACAAACACGAAGCGCCAGAATTCGTATTTGAACCAGTCGAAATATTGCTGGGCGCCTTCCTTGGTCCCGCTATTGGGCCAGCCCGTGCGTTCGAAAGGATCGAGGCGAAGGTTGATCAGATAGGGTACGTCAGGCTTGGTTTTATCACCCAGCCAGCCTCCAGGCTGATCGATGAAACGATACTTGTAGTCATCGATGCGCACCGCGCCGAGTTCGCTCTCTCCGAAGTAAAAGATTTCATGCCGGTTCGAAGGTCCCTTGCCGGTGACCATGTCCATCTGGTTGTAGCCATCCAGATGCACCTTATAAGTCGTGCCGTCGATTTGCTTACCCTTCTTCAGTTCCTCGGCGATGTTTGGATTCCCTGCGGCGGCCAGGAAAGTCGGAAACCAGTCCAGACCGGAGATGAGGCCGTTCTCGACTTTGCCGGCCGGTACCTTGCCAGGCCAGCGGATCATGCAGGGCACGCGGAAGCCGCCCTCGAATACGGTGCCTTTGCTCTGCGCGAAGGGCGTTTGTCCGCCATCGGGCCAGGTGAAGACTTCGGTGCCGTTGTCGGTGGTGAAGACCACGATAGTGTTGTCATCGACGCCCATGTCCTTCAACTTCTGCATGACGAGGCCGACGTCGTCGTCGAGCTGTGCCATGCCGGCCTCATGGATGCTCCAGCCGTTCTTGGAGTTACGCAGCGCCTCGTATTTGGGCGAGAGATGCGTGACGATGTGCATCCGCGTCGGGTTCAGCCATAGGAAGAACGGCTTGTTGTCCGCCTTGGCCTTCTCGATGAACTTCAGGGAAAGGTCGCGGATCTCGTCGTCTACGGTTTCCATCCGTTTGGGATAGAGCGTTCCGGCATCCTCGATCCTTTGTTTGCCGACCTTGCCCCAGCGTGGATCGACGGTGGGATCGTCGACATTGGTCGCATAGGTATGAAGCATGTTGCGCGGACCGACGACATTCAGCAGGTCCTGCGGATAGTTAGGGTGCGCCGGATCTTCCATCGCATCGAGGTGATAGAGGTAGCCGAAGAATTCGTCGAAACCGTGCACGGTAGGCAAGAACTCGTTCTTGTCGCCAAGGTGGTTTTTGCCGAACTGGCCGGTGGCGTAGCCCATGCCTTTGAGGGCCTGGGCGATCGTGACCGCCTGCGCTGGAATACCTATGGCCGCGCCGGCCTGGCCGACCGTTGTCATGCCGGTTCGGATCGGCAGTTCGCCGGTGATGAAGTTGGCGCGGCCCGCCGTGCAACTCGCCTCCGCATAATAGTCGGTGAACAGCATGCCTTCGGCGGCGAGCTTGTCGAGGTTTGGGGTTCGCCCGGCCATCAAGCCGCGATGGTAGGCGCCGATGTTCCACATTCCGATGTCGTCACCCATGATGACCACGATGTTCGGCCGCTGCCCGGCCGTCGCCGGCGCCGGTGTTGGTTGTTGTGCTTGCGCAGAACTTGTCAGTCCGACGGCGGAGAGTGCCGATGCTGCGACAAGCGAACTCCCGCTCAACAATAAATCGCGACGCTTCATCCCTCCGCCGGTTTGTTCCACGGTGGTCTCGGTCTTCCCTGAGGTATCATCGATGCTCATGACGCAATTCTCCTTCTGTTTTTTGACGTTTCCGAACTTGGGCTGGTTTGGCTCTTGCGGCTGGTTAGCGAGAGCTGGCGCGCTTGCGGTGAAGCGGCGGCGGCCAAGGCGCAAGCCCGGCCAGATGTTCTTTGCAAACCCCATCATGCATTCCTCGTGGGAGTTCTGGAACAAGCGGCCGGTCCTTTCCGACCGGCCGCAGCGTCTCTTGTTCTATGATCGCGCTTTGACGTCGTGACTATTCGCCCGCGGAGTGGCTGGCTGGCCTTCTTGACCTGGTCCGGATGCTGCTGAGGTTGTAGCTCTCGGCCGGTCTGCAGCGGCGGGAACTTCTCGTATGACGTCAGGTGTTCCAGCCAGAGCGGCTGGCCAATCGGCAGCATGTTCCAGTCGTACTGGAACGCGGTCACCGGACCAGCCGAGCGCACCGCCCAGGCTCATGGCCGTCTTCTGGTGAACCGACGTTTGCTCGAAGGGATCACGCTTGATGTTCTGCACCAGGGTGAAGTGGAAGGGAACGAGCGGCATGATCCAGCCGGCCGGTCCTGGCTGCGACATGTGTAGTACATCTTCCAGTTCTTGTACCGGACGGCGGACGGCGTCGCCCCGGAGAAATAGAAGAAGAAGTCGCGCGCCGACTTCTCCGACGTTCCTTCGAGATAAGCGCGCTGGTTGACACCGTCGAGCGTGGTCTTGACGATGCCGGGATAGCTTCCGGCCTCGATCTGCGTCTTCAGCCCGTCGCCCTTGGGCCCGCCCGCGATATCGACCAACGTGGGTACCCAGTCGAGCGCCGCAAACAACTGGTTCTTGACCGTTCCCGGCTTGATGACGCCCGGCCAGCGGACGACCATCGGGGCGCGATAGCCGCCTTCCCAGGCTTCGCCCTTCTGGCCTTTGAACGGGGTGATGCCACCGTCCGGGAATGAGATCTGCTCGGCGCCGTTGTCGGTCGTGAAGACGACGATGGTGTTGTCGAGCTGGCCCATGTCCTCCAGCTTCTTGAGCACGACGCCGATGTTGTCATCCATCTGCTTCATGCCGGCTTCGTTGACGCCCCAGTCCTTGCCTCCCGGTTCGCCGACCATGGCCTTGTACTTCGGCGACAGCACGGTCGTGACGTGCATGCGCGCCGGGTTGTACCAGACGAAGAAAGGCTTGTTGGTTTTCTTGGGATCGTTGCGGTCGAGGAAGTCGACGACCTTGGCCGAGATTTCCTCGTCCACCGTTTTCGATCGATCCAACGTCAGCGGGCCCTCGTCCTTACACGTCTGGTTCTTCTCCGTGCCGTCGGAGGACTTGCACCAGATGACCGGACGCGGCGGCATCAGGCACAGGTGTCGTTTTTGGGTCCACTGCGCCGGGGACCTCCGTAAGGCCGGGGAACGGCGTGTTCTTGCACGGCGGCGCGACGCCCTGCACGGTCGGGTGTCTTGTTGATGTCAGGGAAACTCACCTGCTGCATCGCGTCGAGGTGATACAGGTAGCCCCAGTATTCCTGGAAGCCATGCGCGGTGGGTAGAGCCGCGGTGTGATCGCCGAGGTGGTTCTTGCCGAATTCGCCGGTGTTGTAGCCGAGATCGAACAGGAATTGGCGAGCGCAGGCGTGCCGGGGCGCAGGTAGGACGGGCTGCCGGGAAGCTGCGGGGGATCATGCCCGTGCGGAGCGGATACATGCCGGTGAAGAAGGCATTGCGCCCGGACGTGCAGCTCTGCATGGCGACATAGTCCATGAAGATAGCGCCTTCGTTGCCGATACGATCAATGTTCGGCGTTTCGCCTACCATCAAGCCACGGTGGTAAATGCTCGGCTGCATCCAACCGATATCGTCACCCATGATGAAGAGGATGTTGGGTTTTTGGCCGGCTGTTGTGCCGCCGCCGGCGTGCTGGCCGGTCCGGACAACGTAACGACATCAACATCGTCGCGCCGAGCAGCGCGGCGCAGGATCGCTTATGCCAACCCCTCTCTTGCGGCGTGGGGTGAGAGGCATGTGTTCTTAGTATGCAGTCAACCATGGCGTCGTTCTCCTGTTTATAACGCATCAGACGGTCCTCGCCTGATGCATCGAAAGCCGAGATGGCTTGTGGATGTGTCGACCGGCTCCGCATGGCGCGCTGCCGGCCGGTAGCGTCGGCAGTAGTTCGGCGCGCACAAATGCGAGCCGCCTTTGATGACCTTCTGTGGGATTTTCACATTGGTCGTTCGGGGGTCGTAGCTGCCGTCCTCGCGGCCGCCGCGCGGATTCTGCGGAATGCAGCAGGCCTTTGCCGCATCCGCCTGATGTTTTGGCGAATACCAGTCGGCCGTCCATTCCCAGACGTTGCCGATCATGTCGTGCAGTCCGTAGCCGTTTGGCGGGAAAGCGGTTACCGGCGATGTGCGTTCGAAGCCGTCGGCTTTGGTGTTCTCGCGCGGAAATTCCCCCTGCCAGGTGTTGGCCATGTGACGGCCATCCGGCGTGAATTCATTGCCCCACGCAAATTCCGTGTCTTCAAGGCCGCCGCGCGCTGCAAACTCCCATTCCGCTTCGGTTGGCAGTTCCTTGCCGGCCCATTGCGCGTAGGCGAGCGCATCGTTGAACGCCACATGCACGACAGGATGATCGTCCAGCCCACGGATTTTGCTTCCGGGTCCGTAGGGATGCCGCCAATTCGCGCCCTTGGCGAACGTCCACCATTGACTGAAGTCCCGGAGGTTGACCGGATGATCGGGCGGCGAGAACATCAGCGAGCCCGCATAGACCATGTGCGGGAGTATTCCCGGATAATCCTTGGGGTCGGGCGTAATCTCGGCGACGGTGACGTGCTTGGTCGCCTTGACGAACTCCCTGAATTGCCGGTTTGTCACGGGATGGCGATCCATCCAGAAACCATCGACGGTCACACGATGCGCGGGGGCTTCTTCCGGATAATGTTTGTCCGACCCCATGCGAAAAGTGCCACCGGGTATCCAGATCATTTGATCGATCTGCGAGGAGCCGTCACGAACGGTGGCATCGGGCTGGAACGTGGTTGAAGGGAAAAGCGCTGTCATATCGAGCGTTGCCTTCCAGTAGATCGACAAAAATACGATCTGGCCGGGGCACGCTAAGCAGGAGCCGTGTCACATTCTATTGGACCGTGGTCCAACATCCGGCGGCAGGCTCGTGCTGCTATGCTGGGGGATGCGACAGACTGTCCAGTCGCAGACTTTACAAAAAGGCAACCTGAGCGCTTATGACAGGAAGCAACGCTTATGGGCGGTATCGAAGAACAACCAGCTAACCGGATCGGACGAAACATGAATCCCATTCCATTCGTGATGCTTGGTCTTTTCCTGATCGTAAATCCGGCGTTGGCGCAGCAACCTTCTCAGCAGCTCCCTGCAACGACGCCGCTGCCGGGTAATCGGCATTTGACAGGCTAGTGGGCCGCTGGGTGCGTCTGCAGGGAGGTTACGTGATTACCATCCGGGCTGTTGACGCGGATGGAAAACTCGACGCGGGCTACGCAAATCCGAGACCGCTGCCTTTTCATGTCGCCGTCGCGAGCAGGGACGGTAACGCGCTCAAATTGCTCTTCGAGTTGCGCGCCGGCGGCTACAATGGTTCGACCTACACGCTCAGTTACGACGCGGCCAACGACCGGCTGACCGGCGTCTTCGATCAGGTGGTCGCCAAGCAGAAGTTCGATGTCGTCTTCGTTCGCGATAAATCATAACGCTTGTCAGGTTCGGTGACCCGGAGTGTGGTCCGGATAACCCTCAGTTCCGGTCAGGCGCTGCCTTCATGCGCGATGCAAACCGCTCGGTCAGAACCGGACCGAGCAGGGATGTGGCAAATACCAGAACGAGCACGACGTTGAGCATCCGATCGTCCAGCAGCCGCTGGCCGGCCGCATTGATTGTCTGATGGGCAACCAGCGTGGCCGCAAGCGTAGCGGCGACCTGCGGCAGCGTGAGCGACCAGATCGTCAATTGCTCACTCAGATTGTATCCATTTGCGCGGCTCACGAGCCAGGCGGCGATCCATTTGCCGGCCAGCAGGGCGGCGATGATGCTCGAAACAATCAGAAAATCGTCAAAAATCCCATGCACGAACTTCACCGGATCAATCAGAAAGCCGGTAACGATGAAGAAGATTGGAATAAACAGCGATTTGCCGAGAAATTGAAGCTTGGCGCTGGCCGGCGCTTCGCGTGCCGAAGCATTGACCGCAAGTCCGGCAAGAAACGCGCCTACGATGCCGGGAAGCTGGATGGCATCCGCGAGGACACCGGCGATCGCCATGATACTCAGCATCACGACGAAGTAAGCGTCTTCCTCGTCCTTGACCCGCGACAGTACATAAGCGCCAAGGCGGCTCAGGCCGAACAGCACCAGCAGGATGTAGCCAGCGATCTCGACGAGCAGAAGGGCGAGACTTGACGGAGAAAATCCCGTCGTAAAGATGGAGACACAAACCGCGAACACGACGAGCGACAGGGTATCGGACATTACCGTTGCCCCTACCGCTACCGTGACCGGTTCGGAGTTGCCAAGACCGAGGCGGCTGACCACGATCAGACCCAGGAGGGTATGCGAAGCAAGGAGCGATCCAATCACAATCGCCGGAATTGTCGCGTAGCCGAAGAGCAAGCCGACAACAGTGCCGAACAGCAGGGGCAGCACAGTTGTGGCGATGCCAAGGGCGATGGACTTGTTACGGGCGTGCCTGAAGAGTGCGAGGTCAATCTCCAGGCCCGCAAAAAACATCAACAGCAGCTTTCCCAGTTCCGCCAGGAAATCGGCAGTCGGCCCTACCGTGCCGAAAATGTCGAGGACATACGGCCCCACGATAATGCCGCCGAGCAACAGGCCCACTGCGGCGGGAATGTGCAGCCGGCGAGACACAAGAGGGATGACCGCAAGCATCACCATCCCCAGCGCGAACTTCGCAAGCACAGGCAGGGTAAACAGGTATTCGCGCAGCAAATGCACGCTGTTCGACAGCATTGTCCGACGGCTCCGCGGGGCAGCTCATCCGGGCGTCACAAACCTGACCAATAATCTGTTACAGGAGGTGGTCGTTCGTGGTCTATGCGAAACCGGCCGGATGCCGGCTGCGACTGACCCAAAATGTCGCGGGGCGTGCCGGGGGATGTCTTCCGCCTGACGGCGCTTGCCCGCATGGACTGCTCGCATGGACCTGAGGTCAGAGGTTGATCGGTTTTCTTCCGCAGGGCGAAAGCTCCCCATTGATCTTGCTAACGAAATCGTCATCGGGTCAGGCAGGACACGCCACCGAAGCGTGATAAGATCGGGGCATGACGACGCAGAGGGGTGCGCCCCAATTTAGCTGCTAATAAATTTGTACTGTGTTTTTGCGGCGTAGTTTTTGCACTGTAGTTTTGGCATGGGCGGCCTTTTCCGGAATGTCTGGGACGCGCATAGTTTGTTGGAGTTTGGGTCTCCTTTTTCTGTTCGCGGTGCAGTCTGACGCCGCGGAGCCGAAACGTGTGCTGATCTTGCATGCTTTCGGTCACGCCTACTCGCCGTGGAGCGATATGGCCGCCAATTTTCGGGCTGAACTCATCAAGAAGTCGCCGCAACCGATAGAACTCTATGAGGTCTCGCTTGATACGGCCCGGGCCCAGGATCCCGGGGAAGAAGCACCGTTTGTCGAATACATCAAGGCGTTGCTTTCGAACCGTGCGCCCGATCTGATCGTGCCGGTTGGCGCCCCGGCTGCGTTTTTCCTGCAGCGCAATCGGCCGAAGGTTTTTCCGACGACGCCGATGCTGATTGTGGGCGCCGATATCCGTCGGATACCTGGCTCGACACGCACGGAATACGATACCGGCGTTTTCCTGGATCTCGATCTTCCGGCCTATCTGACCAACATTCTGCAATTGCGGCCCGAAACCAAGGATATTGCCGTGGTGGTGGGAAATTCGCCGGTCGAACGATACTGGACTTCGGAACTCCACCGTGCCTTTCGAGCCGTTTTCCGATCGTGTCAACATCACCTGGTTCAACGATTTGACGTTGGTCCAAATGCAGGAGCGAGCCGCCAGCATGGCGCCGACCTCCGCAATTTTCTGGTTTCTGCTTTCGGAAGATGCGGCCGGGATTCCGTATACGGAAGACCGGGCGCTTGAAACGTTGCGTGAAGTCTCTGCCGTACCAATTTTTGGGATGGGCGATTATCAAATGGGGCGGGGCATCGTTGGCGGGCCCTTGATGCAAACCAAGGCTCTCGGCCTGCAAGGGGCGGACGCAGCTCTGCGAATGCTGAAGGGAGAAAAGCCAAACGCTGTCGCGCCGCCACCCGTGTTGTTCGGGCCGCCGGCCTATGACAGCCGGGAACTGGAACGCTGGGGCATCGGCGAAGCCCGACTGCCGCCGGGCAGCATTGTGCATTTTCGCCAGCCCTCCATTTGGGATCAATATCGCTGGCCTATCATCGCCGTCGCGACGATCATCCCGCTACAGTCGATCCTGATCAGCTATGTTCTGTTTCAGGGCCGGCGACGCCGGGAGGCCGAGGCCGAAGCAGCACTTCAACGCCAGGAGCTTGCGCATCTCATGCGCGTAGCTGTTCTTGGCGAACTCTCTGGTTCGATCGCTCACGAAATCAATCAGCCGCTGACTGCGATACTCTCAAATGCCCAGGCAGCGCTCCATTTGTTGGAGAAAAAATCACCGGATCTCGAGGAGATCAGGGAGGCACTTGAGGAGATCGTTCATGAAGACAATCGGGCCGGCGAGGTCATTCACCGGCTGCGTCATCTCCTGAAAAAAGGCGAACAGAAGCTGGAATCGGTCAATATCAATGATCTAGTGAGGTCCACGACCGCGCTGCTTCACAGCGAACTGATCGGCCGCGAAACGGGGGTAGGGCTTGATCTGGAAAACAGGCTATTACTGGTGACGGGCGATTCGGTTCAATTGCAACAGGTCCTGCTTAATCTTGTGATGAACGCGATGGATGCCATGGTCTCGACCCCGCTGGCTCAGCGGCATATCCTGATTTCGACACGGGCACGGAAAATGGCCTCATGGAGGTGCTGGTAAAGGATCGAGGCTCCGGCATCCGTCCCTTGGAAAACGGGCGCCTGTTTGAACCATTTTATACCACGAAGGACCACGGTCTCGGTCTCGGATTGACGATCTGTTCGACCATCGTCCAGGCGCATGGCGGAAGGCTTACTTTGGTAAACCAGGAGGGCGGCGGCGCGATTGCAGGATTTTCATTGCCGACCCAAATGCCGGCAATTGATGCTGCATGACTGAGAAATTCACAGTCCATCTTGTCGATGACGACCCCGGCGTGCTCAAGGCGCTGTCGCGACTGCTCCGCGCCAAGGGCTATGAAGTGAAGCCCTATTCTTCGCCGCAGCTTTTCCTCGAAGAGCATGATGTGGCGGTGCCCGGCTGTGCCGTTCTGGATGTTTCGATGCCGGGTCTTGACGGTTTGGAGCTTCAGCGCGCGCTGACCGCCTCCGCCGGCTCTCATCGTCCCGTCGTGTTCATCACCGGAAAGGGGGACATTCCGACGAGCGTGCGGGCCATGAAAGCAGGGGCGATCGATTTTCTGACCAAGCCGGTGAAGGACAAGGATCTGTTCGAAGCCATATCCCGAGCTGAGGCCAGGGACGCCCAGGCGCGCCGTATTCATTCCGAACTGGAATCGATCCAGGCGAAAATTGAGACCCTGACCCCGCGCGAGCGCGAAGTTCTGGTGCATGTCGTCGCAGGGCGCCTCAACAAGCAGATTGCCGGCGATCTCGGCACCGTCGAGAAGACCATCAAGGTTCACCGCAGCCGGATGATGGAGAAACTGGGCGTTCGCACCGTAGCCGATCTCGTTCGCATGGCCGAGAAACTCAATCTTTCGAAGTAGGGGAAAGTACCTGTTGGCCCAAGGGCCAACTCGACGGACGGCCAGTACGACCGCAATAATCTTCCATGGCGGAAGCTTCTCCGAGGATTGCGGTTGTGGACGACGATCCGGCCGTGCTCAAGGCCTTGAGCCGGTTGTTGCGTTCGCGCTCTTTTCGTGCCCGGACTTACGGCTCTGGACAGGAATTTCTTGCCTCGTTGCAAACGGATGTTCCCGAATGTCTGATTGTCGATCTGCAGATGCCGGACATGAATGGCGTGGAGCTTCAGCAGCACCTGGTGAGTAACGGCATAAACATTCCGACGATCCTGATCACCGCGCACGGCGACGCGGTGTCGCATTCTGCACGATGGAGGGTTCGTTGCCCGTCTCCGGAAGCCATTGCAAGAAGAGACCTTGTTCGATGCTATCGACAGGGCGATCGGCGGCTTGCGAGGCAGGTAGTGTGTCCGCCGATGGATATCCGCTTCATGTGAGCGGAAGAGGAGGAGAACATTATGCCTATTTCAATCTCGATGATTGTCGTGAGCTCCCAGTTGGTTGTCGCTGTCGCAGATCGGGTACTGGAGTTCGACATTGTTCGCAGCTGCAAGCTGGACTTGGCGGCTACGCGGGACTTAGCGTCGACCAATCGCTGAAGAACTGTGTCAACGATGAAAAGAGGGCGCGTCAGCAGTTAGCGAGCCAATGGTCAAAATTCCCGGCCGCCGGCAAGGCAGAGTGCATCCCACAGGAAAGCATCGGCAGTACACCCAGCTATGTCAGTCTTATTACGTGTCTGCAGATGGGACAATGGGTTCGTTGAGGCCTGTTACCGGTTACAAAACTGATGTTCGTGGCACACCTCCGTTGCCATGTAGCCGTCGGCTGGGCCCTGCCTCGAAGTGAACGATGCGAAATCGGACATCGAGATTGCCGCTTGCAACCGGAGCCCTCATTCTTTCGAAACGCGGGCCTGATGCAGCGTCGCCGAAGGACTTTCGCCGAAAGCCTTGCGGTATTCGACGGAGAAGCGCCAAGCTCCGCGAAGCCGAAGTCGGTCGCGATCTCGGTGACCGTCACGGGTTGCCCGCGTGCCGAGAGCAGAGCTCTCCGCACTTCGGATAGGCGTAACAGCGCAGATGGCGGGAAGGCGGCCGCCCGTGGATTTCGTTGAATAACTTGCGAAGGGTCCGCCCGCTTACACCAAGCGCACGAAGAGAGCCGACACCTGGAGAGGCTGTCAACGTAGGCCAGAGCCAATTTCTCAGCCCTCTGGACGAGATAGCTGCGGGAGTTGCTGGCCTGTCGGCCAGCGGCATGTGTTCCATAGAATGGGTGATGGTCATTGTACAGTGCCCGTAGCCCAACATGGAGACTACGCCGGTGGAGTTGAGAAAACCACGAAGCACCATCAGCGCGGTATCGCCCTTTGGGGCAATCCCAAACTGGGCAATGCCCTGCGAGGAGGCGGGAGATGCCGGATTTCCGGTCGGAGATTTGAGCCGCCGATTTGAGCCGCCTCGGTCTCG
>CAWJYI010000036.1:0-186019 GCA_963847015.1 uncultured Alphaproteobacteria bacterium
CTTGATCCAAAATTGCCCAATCCCTCACGATTAAGTGGCCGGAGCGGCCTTCCTTCTGCTCCGGCCGGCGACAGGTCAAAGTAGCGCTGATCGAACGCGTGTCCGCAGGGTCCCTCGATGCCCCTCAGATGGTCGGCAATCTCGCCAGCCTATCGCCAGGCGGGGCTTCAACCGGGGCGAGATCTCCCCAGCGCCGCCCTCGATCTGTGAGCAGTGCCAACGAGCCAGAGCGGACCGCCTTAACGCTCTCAATGAACTGGTCCGAGAGCGACCGGCGACAGGGCCGCGGAGAGTTAATCTGGCAAGTGCAGAGTCGTCGCTAAGCCTACGACGGATTGAACTATTTCCACGACTATTCTTTTTCCAGTGGCCGCCGGTTTCATCGTTGCGGAAGCAGGTATTGCGAGTATCCGGTCCCCGCAACAACGCATCTACCGCTTGGCCAAAATTCGGACTGAAGAGCCTGGACGCACAGCCGAAGCCGTACGCCGGGCGTACCGGAACTGGCTAAGCTAGATCGATATGAATCTCGAGCCGTCGCTCGGCGCGACCGTGCGATCAGACAGAACCTTAAAAAAGATCCCCCGATCGGATAAGTAGAATCACGTAGTTGATCAATCTTAGATTGAATTTCCTCTTTTTTGCAAAACGAACCCAATTTCCTCTCGATGTTCCATAGGCTTACGACTTCCCCTTCGGCCATCGACCGTACACGTCGATCTCCCGTAGTGGATCGTGAGTCGCGAATGGAGAATTATTGGCGTGGCAGAGCGAACCCCAACGTTGCGATCAGCCGCGCTCGTTCGCAATCACTTTGCCGTCGTTCGGCAGCTGGTGCCGATCGGCGCGGCAAGGGTGTCACATCGATTGCCCGCCCTTGCACGATCGGCCGGCGACCCATGTCTCGATGACTTCAAACTCGCTGTTGAAGGCGACAAGGTCAGCGCGGTAACCAGGCGCAATCGAGCCAAGCTCGGACTCTAGGCCCAGAAACGTTGCCGGCGTGCGAGAGGCCATTGTCAGCGCGTCAGCAATCCCAAGCGCCGAGCAGCGCGACCGCGTTGCGCACCGCCCGCATCATGGTCAGATGGGCGCCGGCGAGCGTGCCATCAGGACCAGTCAAGCGATCTCGCTGAAGCGTGATCCGTCGCCCCTGCAACTGGAAAAGCCGCTGATCCGTGCCGACCAGAGGCATGGCGTCGGTGACCAGCATCAAGCGATCGCGCCCCTTGCAACGCATGGCGATGCGCAAACTGATGGGGTCGACGTGAAGGCCGTCGCAAATGATCCCGGCAAATAACCGCTCATCATCAAGCGCGGCACCAACGACGCCCGGCTCGCGGGCGGTCAGTTGCGACATGGCGTTGAACAGGTGAGTGACACCTGTCACGCCGCGATCCGCGGCAAGCCTGATTTGCCGTGCGGTCGCGTCGCTATGGCCGGCCGAGACGCGCAATCCCGCGCCGGTGAGATCGTCGATCAGCGACGACGGCACGCATTCCGGAGCCAAGGTCACAATGGAGCGACCACAGCTGCCGAAGTTTTTCATCGCGGCAAGATCGCGTGCGGTAGGCACGCGAATCTCGGATTCAAGATGAATGCCTTTGCGTGCTTTGTTGAGCGCCGGTCCTTCCAGGTGAAAGCCGAGCACGCCAGGAATTTGCAACGAGGCTGGCGCGACCGCTGCGAGCCGTTCGATCACATCGGCGCGATCGGTGATCAGCGTCGGAAGACAGCTTGTGGTCCCCGCCCTGCGGTGAGTTTCAACGATGCGGCGCACGCCGGCCTCGGTCGGCTGATCGTTGAGGAGGACGCCGCCACCGCCATTGACCTGGATGTCGATGAAGCCGGGCGCGAGGATTGAGTCGGCGGGAAGCTGGGTTCCTCCGGACGGCGCGCCTCGCAGGCTGACACTTTCGATCAGGCCACCCGCAACCGTGACCAGCGCCGGTCCTCGCATGGCAGTTCCGTCGAATAGTTGCGGCGCGGCAATCGTGAAAGGTGCGGGGGGAGGGGAAGGAGGCATGACGGTCATCCACGAATCGGCCGCTCGTGATAATCTAACATCGGTCAAACGCTGCCGCGCAAATCCGAGGCGCGGGGGATTATTCCCCAAAAGAGTTGAACAGAGCGTATGCTAGCCACCTTAAACCTAGTTTTCCGCGTTGGAACAACATGGTGACGACAGGCGCGTTGTATCTCGGGGTTGACGGCGGTGGTAGCCGTTGCCGCGCTCGCATCGAGGATGAATATGGTGCGGTGCTAGGCGAGGGCGGCTCGGGACCGGCAACGACGCGGCTGGGCATCGGCAAGGCGTGGCACTCGGTCATGCGCGCCTGCGCGGTTGCAGCCGAGCAAGCAGGATTGAAGCGCGAAGATTTTGCGCTGATGCATGCAGGGATCGGGCTTGCTGGTCTCGGGCGCGCTGGCGCCGAAGCGACCCTCAAAGAGATTATGCATCCGTTTGCCTCCGTTCGCTTCATCAGCGACGGCTTGGCTGCCTGTCTCGGCGCTCATGGTGGTGCAGACGGCGCCGTCGTTGTCGCCGGCACCGGCTCGATCGGCGTCGGCCTGATCGGCCGCCGCGAACTCCGTTTCGGCGGATATGGCTTTCCGATCTCGGACGAAGGCAGCGGCGCAGACATCGGATTGCGGGCAATCAAACTTGCGCTCCGTGCAGCGGATGAGCGGGGCGAGACATCGCCGCTGCTTGAGGAAGTGCTTGGCTTCTTCGGCCATGACCCATGTCAGGCTGTAGCCTGGTCCGAACAGGCGACTGCGACCGACTATGCGACCTTCGCGCCGTTAGTACTGCGGCATGCGTCTGAGGGCGATCCGATCGGCCGGCGTATCGTCGAACGCGCAGCCGATGAGATCGGCGATCTACTCGACATGTTCTTGCGGCAGGGAATCGACAAGCTGTCGCTGGTCGGCGGGTTGTCCGGAGCAATTGCGGCTTGGTTGACGTCAGATCTGCGCGACCGCCTCAAACTTCCCGATGGTGATGGGGTCGCTGGCGCGTTACTGGTGGCGCGGCGGCGCTATTGCGTAGGCGAGGCGGCGGCTGAACGCGAACCGGTTTCCGAACCCTCGTTTCAAATCCGAGAGAGGAGCGGATAGCGCGTATGGCCACTGAAGACGTAGACCCTCGCGTTGCCGATCTCGACGCTTGGTCACTGACCTCAGCAATGGAGGCGATGTGGGAGGGCCAGCTCGCCGCAGTCGCGGCTGTAGGGCGCGCGCTTCCTGCTATCACCGCTGCGACAAATGCCGCAAGCCAAGCGCTCGGCGATCGCGGACGCCTGATCTATGTTGGCGCGGGCACCTCGGGCCGGGTCGCCGTACAGGACGGAGTGGAGCTGACGCCGACTTTCGCCTGGCCTCAAGAGCGGCTCCGTTTCATCATCGCCGGCGGGGAAAGCGCATTTACCGTAAGCGCCGAAGGCGCGGAAGACGATGTCGCCGATGCAATCAAACATACCAATGCTGCACGGCTCTCGTCGTGCGACGTGGTGATCGCGGTCTCGGCCAGTGGTACGACCCCATTTACCGTGGCGGCGCTACAGCAGGCAGGCTCATTCCAAGCCATCACCATTGGCGTTGCCAATAATCCCGGCACTGCGTTGCTCACATCAGCGACATATCCCGTGCTGGTCGAGACGGGGCGGGAACTGATCGCCGGCTCCACGCGGATGAAAGCGGGCACCGCGCAGAAGGTCGTGCTCAACTTGATCTCGACCGGCATTATGCTGCGCCACGGCCGCGTCTATCGCGGCATGATGGTAAACATGCAGATGACGAACGCGAAGCTAAAGCGCCGCGCAGAGGCCATGGTTGCTCGGATTGCCAGCTGCAGCGAAGCGCAGGCTGCTTGTGCCCTCGGGCAGACCGACGGGGATATCAAGATGGCCGCACTTGTGGTGTTGGGCTACGGCAGCGCGGAAGCCGAGAGCATTCTCGCTAGCCATCAGGGTAATCTTCGTCGTGTGTTCGCTGATCTCTTTGGCGGCGGAAGCAAGTGAAGTCGAACCCTGGTTTTGCAGTAGAGATGGAGGTTGAGCTATGGCCGACTCCGCTTCTTCGGCGATGGCGCGAGAGATTTGCGAAAGCGCCGACGTCGTCTCGCGCATCATCCGCAATCGCCGTGCTATCGCTGACGTTGCAAAACACCTGGATATTGCCGCAGCACCGCTTGGCGTCCTATGCGGTCGTGGAAGCTCCGGCCACGCCGGGGTGTTCTTGCGCTACCTCATCGAAACGCGGCTTCACCTGCCAGTGTCCGCCAGCGCGCCGTCGGTGATCACGGCGTTTCGCAAGCCACTGACGTTGCGCAATGCCTTGTTTATCGTGATCTCGCAATCTGGGCGCAGCCCCGATTTGGTCGCTGCAACGCAGTCTGCGCGAGCGTCTGGTGCTCGCACCGTCGCAATCGTCAATGCGGCGCCGTCGCCGGTTTCCGACGCCGCCGAATTCGTCGTTCCGATCGAAGCCGGGCCCGAACATTCTGTCGCCGCGACCAAGACGGTGGTCGGCTCGATGGCGGCAGGGGCTGAACTGATCGCGGAATTGGCCGAGGACACGGCTCTTGGGTCGGCACTCGACCGACTACCGGAGCGCATTCACCGCGCGCTGACTCTCGATTGGTCCGAAGTATCCGACGATCTCGCCAGCGCATCCGCCGTGTTTGTCGCTTCCCGCGGTCTTGGCCTGAGCTCAGCTCGCGAGATTGCGCTGAAGCTTGCCGAAATCCTGCGGCTGCCCGCCCTTGGTTTCAGCGCCGCCGAGCTGCAGCACGGCCCGCGCGCTGCGTTGTCATCAAAGACGCCGGTTATCATGATGCGTTTGATGGATGAAACAGCTGCCACGATCGATTCGCTGGCAAGCGAGCTGCGGGAGCGCAGGATTGCGCTGCATCTGTGTGGCGGCCCGCGCAGCACGCTGCCGTGGCTAGGCGACGATGACCCCGCAATCGATGCGATCACCATGCTCGTTCCGGCCTATCGCATGATCGAACGCACTGCGCGGGAGTGGGGATTTGATCCGGATCGTCCGCCGCAACTGACCAAAGTAACCGAGACATTCTGAGCTTGTGTGGGGTGCGGTTGCAGTGCCCCAACTACAAGGGCAACCCACCTTCGGCTATCAGTGTAGGCGAGGGAGCCGTAGAACCATCGCGCGAGACCCGACCCATCACGAATTCACGTTGCGTGTGTCTCAGCGTTCGTCCGCAATCACCTTGCCGTCGTTCGGCAGTGCGCCCGGGCTCACGAGCTCGACATTGCCGCTGAGCTTTGTCACGGCGCGCAGGCTGGCCGCGATCTCCTCGCGCAACGGTTGGCTCGCACCTGCGGTTTCCGCCTTCAGCGTCATCGCATCCGTCTCGCCTTGGCGCGTGACGACGAGGCGCAGCCGACCGAGTTCGGGATGGCGCTTGCCGATCTCGGCGATCTGTTCTGGCCGCACGAACATGCCCTTGACCTTGGTGGTCTGGTCGGCACGGCCCATCCAGCCCTTGATCCGCATATTGGTGCGTCCGCAGGCGCTGACGCCCTGGCAGCGCCGCGGTGAGGTCGCCGAGCGCGAGCCGGATCCAGGGATGATGCGGATCGAGCGAGGTGACGACGATCTCGCCGACGTCACCGGGGGCAACGGGGTCGCCGGTGCCGGGCCGCACGATTTCGATGATCAGGTCCTCGTTGACGACCATGCCCTCGCGCGCGGATGTCTCGAACGCGATCATGCCGAGGTCGGCGGTGCCGAACGCCTGATAGGCATCGATACCCCGCGACTTGACTTCGTCCTGCAGCGATTTCGGAAATGCCGCGCCGGAGACCAGCGCGCGCTTGATCGAGGAGACGTCGCGCCCGGCGCTTGCGGCGGCGTCGAGCAGGATCTTCAGGAAGTCCGGCGTGCCGCTATAGCCGACCGGGCGATAGGCCTCGATCAGTTCGAACTGCGCTTCGATATTGCCGGGGCCGGCCGGAATCACCGCGCAGCCCAGCGCCCGCGCCGAGGCGTCGAAAATGAAGCCGCCGGGCGTCAGATGATAGCTGAAGGTGTTCAGTACGACGTCGCCGGGCCGGAAACCCGCCGCGAACAGCGCCCGCGCGCCGCGCCAGGGGTCGGCATGGGCAGGCTCGGGCTCGAAGATCGGGCCGGGCGAGGTAAACAGCCGCCCGAACGATCCCAGAGGCCCCGCCACGAACCCGCCGAACGGCGGCGCGGCCTTGTGCAGGGCAGGGAGCTCCGACTTGCGCAGCACCGGCAGGCGCGCCAGCGCGGCCCGGCTGGTCACGGCAGCCGGATCGACGCCCTTGAGGCGCTCGGCATAGGCCGGCGCCGCCATCGCCTTGCGCAGGATGTCCGGGAGCCGGGAAAACAGCTCGGCCTCGCGTTTGGCCGGCTCGCGCGTTTCAAGGGCGTCGTAGTGGTCGGTCATGGCTGATCCCTTAGGTTCGGGCCGATTGCGCGCCGCCTCTGACGTGGTATCAGACGGCCTACCGGTGTCGGAGATGATCCAGGGAACGCAATGGCTGAAACACATACCGATGCGGCGGCAGATACGCTGGATCCGGCCGATATCGTCGGGCAAGCTGAAGCTTCGCATGATCGACCACTGCCTGCCGCTGTGGTCGACCGAAGGTTGGGACCGCAAGGCAGGCGGCTTTATCGAACGGCTCGATCGGGACGGCCGCGCCGATCGCTTGGCGCCGCGGCGGGTTCGCGTGCAGGCGCGGCAGATCTATTGCTTCGCCAAGGCGGCGCAAATGGGCTGGTATCCGGACGGCCGCGAGATCGCGCTGAAGGGGCTGGATCACCTGTTGACCAAGGCGAAAAGCCCCGACGGCCGGCCCGGCTTTGTCACACGCTTTGGCCTGACGGGGCCGTGCTGGACCCGCTGCGCGATACCTATGATCACGCCTTCGTGCTGCTGGCGCTGGCCACCGTTTATGCGCTCGATCGCGATGCGCAGATTCGCTCCGAAATCGACGCGCTGTGTCATTTCCTCGATACGCAATTGCGCTCGCCTCATGGCGGCTTTCACGAAGGCTTGCCGGCGTCGATGCCGCGGCGGCAGAATCCGCACATGCATCTGTTCGAAGCGATGATTGCGGGGTTCGACGCTACGCACGACATGGTCTTCCAACAACGCGCCGGCGAATTCTTCGCGCCTGTTCATGGCCAACCTCTACGACAAGCAGCGGCGCGTGCTCGGGGAATATTTCGAGGAAGACTGGTCGAAGATCGAGCCCGTCAGCGTCGAGCCCGGACATCAGGCGGAGTGGGTCTGGCTGCTGAAGGGATTTGAACGCATCACCGGCTGTCCGACCGGGCGTACCGCGCGCGGAACTGCTGGAGACGGCGCTGCGCTATCGCGACGAGGCGACCGGCTGCCTGGTCGACGAGGGCGACGCCAACGGCAATATCAGGCGGCATACCCGGCGGCTGTGGCCGCAGACCGAAATCGCCAAGGCGTGGATCGCGCAGGCCGAGGCGGGCGAGGCGGGCGCCGCCGACGAGGCGCGCGCCGCGTTGGCGCGGCTCGAGCGGCATTACCTCAGCCATCCCGTCGCCGGCGGCTGGTACGACCAATTCGACCGCGACGGCAACTCGCTGGTCGCTACGATTCCTGCGTCTTCGTTTTATCATGTGCTCTGCGCGGTTGCGGAAGCGGAGCAGGTGCTCGGCTAGAGCCTGATTGTTGTTTTGACGCGTTTTCTTCACGCGAACCGGTCTCCACTTCGCTCGAAAACGCTACGCGGCGCTCACAGCCACCGCTTCCGCCGCTTGAAGCTTTTCAGATTCTTGAAACTCTTGCGCTGGTCGCCGGCGCCGCCGAGGTAGAACTCCTTGACGTCCTCATTGTCGCGCAATTCAGAGGCCGAGCCGTCGAGCACCACCTTGCCCTGCTCCATGATGTAGCCGTGGCTCGCGACCGAAAGCGCGGCGCGCGCATTTTGCTCGACCAGCAGGATGGTGACGCCGAGGTCGCGGTTGATCTCCTTGATGATCGCGAACACTTCCTTGACCAGCAGCGGCGACAGGCCCATCGACGGCTCGTCCATCAGGATCATCTTGGGGCGCGCCATCAGCGCGCGGCCAATCGCCAGCATCTGCTGTTCGCCGCCGGAGAGATAGCCGGCAAGGCCCGTGCGCTCCTTCAGGCGCGGGAAATATTTGAAGACCATGTCGATGTCGGCGCCGATCTCGTTGTCGCTGCGGGTAAAGGCGCCGAGCCGCAAATTTTCGAGCGACGTCATGTCGGCGATGATGCGGCGGCCTTCCATCACCTGAAAGATGCCGCGGCGCACGATCTTGTCGGGATCGACGCCGTTGATGCGCTCGCCGTCGAAGACGATCTCGCCGCGCGTGACTTCGCCGTCTTCGGTCTTGAGCAGGCCCGAGATCGCCTTCAGCGTCGTCGATTTGCCGGCGCCATTGGCGCCAAGCAGTGCCACGATTGCGCCCTTCGGTACGCCGAGGCTCAATCCGCGCAGCACCAGGATGACGTCGTCATAGACGACCTCGATGTTGTTGACGCTGAGCAGCGGGGCGGGGGCTATCGCTGCGCCTGGCGTCGGGCGAGTTGTTTCGACGGTTCGGTCATGTCCTGATCACCTACTTGTCGTCACCCGCGAAGGCGGGTGACCCAGTATTCCAGAGACGCCCGCCGATGAATCGAGAAGCCGCGGCGTACTGGATCCCCCGCTTTCGCGGGGGATGACAGCGGAGTGTTGGTCGCCCGCAGGCGACCCGCTACCTCACCAGCCGAACCATTCCGGTTTGCGCGGCAGTTCGACGGTCTTGACCTTGTCGAGCTTGATCGTGCCCTTGGTCATGAGATCGTTGATGTCGCCGTCGGTCGCGCCGGAAACCTTCGAGCGATAAAGATCGACCTTCGTCGTCGGGCGATGGTCCTTCTCGGTCCAGGTCGAGGGATTGCAGACGCCTTCCATTCCGGTCGGCACCCAATCCTTCTTTTGGTAGAAGCCCTTTGCAACATTCTCGCCGGTCGCGCCGCCATTCTTGGCGGCCCAGTCCAGCGCCTCCTTCAGATACAGCGCGCTGCAAACGGCCGCGATGTAATGCACGGGCCGATAGACCTTGCCCGATGGGTCCGACATCTTGGAGATTTCCATCACGGTCTTCATGCCGGGCGCATTGCCGCCCCAGGCCACCGCCGTACGCAGCGGGAAGATCACGCCGTCGGCGGCATCGCCCGCCGTCTTGGCGGCGTTCTCATCCATGCCCCAGACGTTGCCCATGAACTGCACGTCCACACCGGCGGTCTTGCACGCCTTCAGCACCGAGATGTTGGAGGCGGCAGTGTTGCCCAAATAAGCATAGTTGGCGCCGGCGCTCTTCAGGCTCAGGCACTGCGCGCTGTAGTCACCGGGCGCCAGTGCGAACACCAGCGGCGGCAGCACTTCGAAGCCGAGTTCGGTCGCGAGCGCCTCGCCGGCCGCCTTCGGGGCGTTAGGATAGGGGTGGTTGGCGCCCATATGCACGAATTTCGGTTTGCCCGGCTTGCCCTTGGCCTTCCAGTCCTCGGCCGCCCAGGTCAGCATCGCCCGCATCGCGTCCGAATAGCTCGGGCCGTAGAAGAAATTATACGGCGCAGGCTTTGCCTTGCCGCTGGTGCCTTCCGGGTCGGTCAGCGCCGCTGCGTAGGAGCCGGAGATATCCGGGATCTTGTCCTGCGCGAGGAAGCCGGTGAGAGCCTCGGTATCAGCGGTGCCCCAACCCATGATCGCCGCGACCTTGTCGCCACCGGACCATTTCTTGTAGAGCGCGATCGCGCGCGGCACCTGATAGCCGTAATCATTGGTGTCGACGCTGAGCTGCTTGCCGCCGACGCCGCCGTTCTTGTTGACCCAGGCGAACGTGTCCGCGACGCCCTGTCCATAGGGCGTGCCGACGTCCGACGTGCCGCCGGAGTAATCCGCGAGATGGCCGATCGCGATCTGTGCCTGTGCGGTTGCGGAAGCGCCACCGATCAAGAGCGCCAACGAAACCGTGCTCAAAAGTGCTTTTATCGTCATAGGTCATTTCCTCCGGTCTTTTGTTGAGGTCATTGTAATCGGTCCCGTCCCAACCTCAATGCGAAAACGGGTAGAGCTTCCAGTAGGTCTTGATCTGCCGCCAGCGGTGCGCGAGCCCGTCGGGCTCGAACATTAAAAAGACGATGATGATCAGTCCGATTGCGATCTCGCGCAGGAAAGTAATGTTGGTGTTGAGCGACAACGCCTTGTCGATCGCGCTGCCTTTCAGGAGATGGCTGATCCACTCCATCGATTCCGGCAGCAGCACCACGAACGCGGTCCCCATCAGCGTGCCCATCACCGAGCCGGCGCCGCCGATGATGATCATTGCCAGAAAAAGGATCGAGCGCTCGATTCCAAAGCCTTCATTGGAGACGACGAGCTGGTAATGCGCGTAAAGCGCGCCGGCGAGACCGGCGAAAAATGCCGCCAGCCCAAACGACAGCGTGCGGTATTTGGTGAGATTAATGCCCATGATCTCGGCGGAGAGATAATGATCGCGGATAGCGACCAGCGCGCGGCCGTCGCGCGTGCGCATCAAATTGGTCACGAGCAAACAGCTGACCACGAGATAGGCCAGCACCACGTAGAAATATTGCCGGTCGCCGCGGAAGGTGTAGCCGAAGATCGAGAACGGCTTCGCACTGGCCGGCACCGAGCCGCCGGAGAACCAGTCGGCGCGCGAGAAGAAGTCCAGCAGGATGTACTGGGCGGCCAACGTGGCGATGACGAGATAAAGCCCCTTTAGCCGTGCTGCCGGCAAGCCGAAAATCAACCCGACCAGCGCCGTGATGACGCCTGCGAGCGGAATCGCGAAGAATACCGGGATCGGCAGGGTATTGGAGATATAGGCAGACGTGAATGCACCGAGCAGAAAGAACGCGGCGTGGCCGATCGAGATCTGTCCGGTGAAGCCGACCAGGATGTTCAGGCCGAGCGCTGCGATCGCAAAAATGCCGATCTGGATCGATATGCTGAGCCAGTAGTTGGAAAACACCAGCGGTGCAAAACAGATCAGGATAACACCGGCGATCGCAAAGTTGCGGCTGGTCGTGGTCGGAAAGATCGTGGTGTCCGCCGCATAGGTGGTGCGGAAGTCGCCGGAGGGGATGAGAGAGGGACCAGCCATGAATTACACCCGCTCGATGTCTTTGGTGCCGAACAGCCCATAGGGCTTGATCATCAGGATGATGATCAGCACGTAGAACGGCGCGATTTCATAGAGATTGCCCCAGTGCAGATATTCGCTGTCGATATACTGCGCGATATTTTCGAGCAGTCCGATGATGATGCCGCCGAGCACGGCGCCGCCGATGGAGTCGAGCCCGCCGAGGATCGCGGCCGGAAATACCTTGATGCCGTAGGCGGAAAGGCCGGAGGAAACGCCGTTGACGACGGCGACCACGACGCCCGCTACCGCCGACACCGTCGCCGAGATCGCCCAGGCCATCGCGAACACGCTTTTGACGGAAATACCAAGCGATTGCGCTACCTGCTGGTTGAAGGCGGTCGCACGCATCGCAAGTCCGTATTTCGAAGCGCGGAAGAACCAGGCCATGCCGATCATCATGGCGACCGATACCACGAGGCTCATGACATAGACGGTCTGGATCTGCAGGCCGAGCAGGTTGACGGATTGACTGGTGAATACGCGCGGGAAGGGCTGCGGGTTGACGCCGAAAATCCATTTCAGCGCGGCCTGGAACACGGTCGACAGGCCGATCGTGACCATGATGACGGAGATGATGGGTTCACCGATCATCGGGCGCAGGATCAGTACCTGGATGGCAATGCCGAAGATGAACATGAATACCAGCGTCATCGGCATGCCGAGCCAGAACGGTACCTGATACTTGGCCAGCAGCGCCCAACACACCCAGGCGCCGACCAGGAGTAATTCGCCCTGTGCGAAGTTCACGACCTGGCTGGCCTTGTAGATCAGCACGAACGACATCGCGACCACGCCATAGAGCGTGCCGACCACGAGGCCGTTGACGATGAGCTGGATCAGGAACTGGATGTTCATGCGACGTTAGCTCGCGTAATTGGCGCGAGGCGTCTGCCCGTCTTTCGTCATGGCCGAGGGCGGCTTGTCCCGGGCATCCACGTCTCGACTTCCTGGCTGCCAAAAGGACGTGGATGGCCGGGTACAAGCCCGCGCCATGACGGAGATGGACATGGACTATCGTGTCGCTTCTCATTCCGCGGCCTCCGCGGTCGCCACATCGCGCGCGAGATCGACCACGGCGAGCGTGGTGCGGATGCGCTGGGTGGTGCCGTCCTGGAAGCGGATCACGGTATCGACGGGAATGTCACGCTTGCCGCCATAGATCGCGTCGATGATGGTGGCGTATTTCTCGTTGATGACGCTGCGGCGGACTTTTCGGGTGCGGGTCAATTCGCCGTCGTCGGCGTCGAGTTCCTTGTAGAGCAGCAGGAAGCGGGAGATGCGTTGCGCCGGCGGCAGCGTGGCGTTGACGGTTTCGACCTCCTTGCGCACCAGCGCGTAGACTTCGGGGCGCGAGGCGAGGTCGGTGTAGGTGGTGAACGAGATGCGGTTCTTTTCCGCCCATTTCGAGATGATCGAGTAGCGGATGCAGATCATCGCCGCCAGTGCGTCGCGGCCGGCGCCGAGTACCACCGTCTCGGCGATGTAGGGCGAAAACTTCAGCTTGTTTTCCAGGTATTGCGGCGAGAAGCGTTCGCCGCGCGAGGTCTCGGCGAGATCCTTGATGCGGTCGATGACCACCAGCTGCCCATCATCGTTGAAATAGCCGGCATCGCCGGAATGCATCCAGCCGTCCTTCATGTCGGCGGCGGAGGCTTCCGGATTCTTGTAATAGCCGAGATACATGTTGGGATGACGCACCACGATCTCGCCGACGCCGTTGATGTCGGGGTTGTCGATGCGGATATTGATGTCGCCCGCCATCGGCACGCCCGTCGTATCCGGATCGACCTTGCCGGGCGGATGCAGCGTGTAGGCCCCCAACAGTTCGGTCTGGCCGTAGAGCGTGCGCAGCGGCACGCCCATGGCCTGGAAGAATTTGAACGTATCCGGCCCGAGCGCCGCGCCGCCGGTCGCCGCCGAGCGCAGCCGCGTGAAGCCGAGGCGGTCGCGCAGGGCGCGGAACAGCAGCTTGTCGGCCAGCATGGAGCGCTTGCCCTCGGCCAGCGCCGAAAGGCCGGTCTTCATGCCGATGTCGTAGAGCTTTTGCTTGAGCGGGGAAGAATCCATCACGCCCGCGCGGACGTCGGCGGCGATCGATTCCCAGACCCGCGGCGCGAACAGCACGAAGGTCGGCGCGATCTCGCGGAAATCGTTCATCATGGTGTCGGGCTCTTCGACGAAGTTGATCTTCATCCGGCAGAGCAGCCCTTTGCCGAGCGCATAGACCTGTTCCATGATCCAGGGCAGTGGCAGCACCGAGACGTATTCGTCATCCGGTCCCTTCGGATCGAACGAGAGATAAGTGGCGCAGTGTCTCAACACCCGGCCGGCCGCGAGCATCGCGAGCTTCGGATTGGCGGTGGTGCCCGACGTGGTGCAGAGGATCGCAACGTCCTCGCCCTCTGTCGCGTCGACGAGCTTGTCATAGAGGCCGGGTTCGCGCACCGCGCGGTCGCGCCCCATCGTTGCCAGCTTCTCGGCTTCCATCAGCCGTGGATCGTCGTATTTCCGCATGCCGCGCGGATCGGAATAGACGATGTGCTTGAGGTTAGGCACGCGCTCGGCCAGCGCCAGCAATTTGTCGACCTGCTCCTCGTCTTCGGCGAACACGAGTTTCGCTTCGCCGTAGCTCAAGAGATAGGCCGCTTCCTCATCGAGCACGTCACGATAAAGGCCGAGGCTCATCGCGCCGATGGCATGCGTTGCGATTTCCGCCGCCACCCAGTCGGGCCGATTGTCACCGATGATGCCGATAACGTCGCCGCGTCCCAGGCCCAGCTCGATCATGCCGAGCGCGAAATCATGCACGCGTCTCTGGTAGTCGTTCCAGGTAAAGACGCGCCATAGCCCGAAATCCTTTTCGCGTAGCGCGATCTCGCCGCCATGCTCTTTCGCATTGAGGCGCAACAGTTTGGGATAGGTGTCGGCTTCAGCCGCGCGACCGGCGAAGTCCATCATGCCGCGCACTCCGGGGCGGCGGCGGGCTTGTCGTCGGGATCGACCAGAACCTCGTCCTCTTCACCCAGATAAGCGCGCTTCACATGGGGATCGGCCAGCACCGCGGCGGGATCGCCTTCGGCGATCTTGCGGCCGAAATCCAGCACCATGACGCGATGGGAGATATCCATCACGACGCCCATGTCGTGCTCGATCATCATGACGGTCATGCCGAACTCTTCGTTGAGATCGACGATGTAGCGCGCCATGTCTTCCTTCTCTTCAAAGTTCATGCCGGCCATCGGCTCGTCGAGCAGAATCAGTTGCGGTTCCAGCGCCATCGCACGCGCCAGTTCGACGCGCTTGCGCAGACCATAGGGGAGCGTGCCGGCGGTGGCCTTGCGCACCGATTGCAGATCGAGGAAGTCGATGATCTCTTCGACCTTGCGGCGATGCTCCAGCTCCTCGCGCCGCGCGCCGGTGAGCCAGTACAGCGATCCCGTGATGAAATTGTTTTTCAGGAGGTGGTGACGCCCGACCATGATGTTGTCGAGCACGCTCATATGATGGAACAGCGCGAGATTCTGGAAGGTGCGGCCGATGCCGAGTGAAGGCCGCGCGTTGGGCGTAAGGCCCGTGATATCCTTGCCGCGATAGAACAACTGGCCTTCGGTCGGCTTGTAGCGGCCCGAGATGCAATTGACGATCGAGGTCTTGCCGGCGCCGTTCGGGCCGATGATCGAGAACAATTCGCCATCGTTGACGCCGAAGCTGACTTCGGTCAGCGCACGGACGCCACCGAAGCGCAGCGACACTCCGCGCACTTCCAACGTGTATTCCACGCATTCCCTCCGTAACGCGTATCTTCGCAACAGCGGATACCGGTTTTGCGATCAGGATAAGCGTAATTAATCAGGCGCTTGCCACGCTCTTTGATTGGTCGTTTGTTAGCTCTGTCGCGATCTTATATCGGCCATCATAGCTAAGCCATTCCATTAAGGGTGCGCTTTCAGCCTCTCGCACTTCGGTGTCATGCCGGATTGACCGTCTTTCTGCACCAACCGGGTCCGGCCGTCATGCGCGGTAACGCCGCACCCTGTTTTCCATCTCATCCAACCTGCCCACGAGCCGTGCGACGCACTATGACCCTTAATAGAGGAAAGCGGTCCTTTGAAATGTCTTGTGCCTGACAATTCATCGGCAAGTTGGGTCAGCCGCCGTGATTCGTGTTTTGTGCAGGGGAGGGGCAAGGCTGCGACGCGGCCAAGCCTATTGTTGCGCTGCAGCATGAGAGTGCCGGCGCGAAGCTAGGTGATGGCTCAATGGACAGTGATTGCCGCAGATCATTTAGAGCTGGAAGCGGTCTGATCCAGCGAACTGTTGAAGCGAAAGGAGGTGCGGCGGATTACCGGCGCATCGCGACGGCAACTCAGTTCCTCGCGGAGTTGACCGAAGTTCGCGTTGGCGCGACCAGCGCGTCCTCATGCACTATGCGTGCTGTCAGCGCAGTATCAACCAGGCGACGAATGGGACGGTGATCGTGCTGATGACCGTGGAAAGCACGATCGCAGCAGAAATATGTTCGGCGTCAGCGCCATAGCGCTGGGCCAGGACGTAGTTGCTGCCGGCTGACGGCAGCGCCGCGATCAGGACGCCTGCCTGGGCCCAAACAGCTTCCACTCCCAGCACGCGCGAGAGTACGTACCAGGCAACGAGGGGATAGATCGCGAGCTTTGCCGCCGTGATCGCTGCCGCAGATAAAACGGTACTGCGATCGATGCGCTGGAGGGCCAGCGCGCCACCCAATGCGAAGAGGGCGGTCGGACCGGCCGCACCACCGAGAAAACTCAGCAGGCGATCAAGCGGCGTGGGAAGTGAAATACCCGCTATCGCAAATCCCGCGCCAAGTCCGATGGCTGCGACAATGGGATTGAGCACCGTGCCCCGGAGCAGGAGAGCACCAAGGCCTGTCGCGCGGCCGCTGGAAACTCCCATGATGGTGCTCCCGAGCGACAGCAAAACGGTAGATTCGGAGAGCATCGCCATGGTCATGGGCCCAGCGCCGCGCTCTCCGAAAAAGGCAAGTATCAGCGGCGGGCCCAGGAAACCAAGGTTGCTGAATGTCGCGGTTGTGGCATGGGCACCGGCAGCGGCCGTTGCAGCCCGATTGACAATGAGCGAGAAGCCGAACACGAGAGCAAATATAATACTCCCGCTTGCGAGATAGCCCCCGTAGAACGGCGCGTTGAACGAATGGTCGAGCGGTTGGCTGGCAACCAGCCGGAACAACAACGCCGGAAGCGCAAAGCGAAACGAGAAAACGCCAAGCACGTCTACCGCGGTCACCGAAGTGATATTGGAACGAGTTGCTACCCATCCCAGCGCGACGACGCCGAAAATCGGCAAGCAGAGGAGAACGAAATCAAGCATGGCCAAACGGACGCTCGTTGGAGCGCAAAGGCGACGCTCGAAAGAAGATAGGTTTGCATATCACGCGGACTCACGATTGCAACAATGGCTGCGCACCGAAAATCCGGATAACGTCGTTGTGAAATGGCGGGAAGCTACCTTGGCGCTTGTGTTGCCGTTCACTTGTGTCGCTTTAAGCCTAGTGTGCTCAGCCAGCAAAGCGCTGTGACACCCCGCGCAATTGGTCTCTATATTTTGGAGGCGTTCCGCGCATCCGGTTCCTGACCACAAACGTTGTCGCGACGCAATGTTCGGGCTGAGGACGTTGCCGTAAGACCATGATTGCTCCGGATTACCTGAAGCGCATTGCGGCCTGGTCACGCGAACTGAACGCGCGCGAGATCGAAATCGCGCGCGCCGGCATCGTCGAGAAATCCTATCACGCCAATGAATTCATCTTCATGCGCGGCGACCAGTTCGAATACTGGACCGGCGTCGTCACCGGTCTCGCGCGTATGGGCATCGTGTCCCGCGGCGGCAAGGCTGCGAGCTTTGCGGGCCTGACCGCCGGCGCGTGGTTCGGCGAGGGCACCGTGCTCAAGAACGAGCCGCGGCGCTACGACGTGGTGGCGTTGCGCGACACCCGTCTGGCGATGATGAACCGCAGCACGTTCCTGTGGCTGTTCGAGAACAGCGTGGGATTCAACCGTTTTTTGGTCGGCCAACTCAACGAACGCCTCGGCCAGTTCATCGGGTTGCTGGAATATGGCCGCACCCTGGACGCCACCGCGCGGCTGGCGCGCTCGATCGCCTCGCTGTTCAATCCGATTCTCTATCCGGACCTCACGCGCCATCTGGAGATCACGCAGGAAGAAATCGGGGCGCTCTCCGGCATCTCCCGGCAAAATGCCAACCAGTGCCTGAAGCGGCTGGAGAAGGAAGGTTTGCTGAGGCTCGAATATGGTGGCGTGACCATCATCGACCTCGAGCGGCTGCGCCATTACGGCGAATAGGCTCCCTGAACCCGGGCCGCCAGTCGTGCCATTCCCCGAATAAAATTGCCGATCGGCGGGCCGGAACCGGCGTCCCGGTCTGACAGCTAAAGGACTGATTTCAAACGGCTTTGGCGATAGACTTCGCGGGGGTCGAATGCTATGGCCTGCGCCGCATGAGCATCCCCCTTGCACGTCCGGTTTGGCTGGGCGATTGGGGGCATTCGGGCTCCCGAAGGGGCCGGCGCGAACCCGCGTTTGGAGAAGATATGTCGGCTCAAGATTCAAAACGACGCGTTGCGCTGATTACCGGCGTCACCGGCCAGGACGGCGCCTATCTTGCCGAATATCTGCTGGGGCTCGGTTACACCGTCCACGGCGTCAAGCGGCGGTCGTCCTCGTTCAACACGGCGCGCGTCGACCATCTCTATAAGGATCCGCACGAGGGTAACGTGCCGTTCCTGATGCATTACGGCGACATGACGGATTCGACCAATTTGATCCGCCTGATGCAGCAGATCCGTCCGACCGAGATTTATAATCTCGCCGCCCAAAGCCATGTCGCGGTCAGCTTCGAAAGCCCGGAATACACCGCCAATGCCGACGCCATCGGCGTGCTGCGGTTGCTGGAGGCGATCCGGATCCTCGGCATGGAAAAGGAAACGCGGTTTTATCAGGCCTCGACCTCGGAATTGTACGGTCTGGTCCAGGAAGTGCCGCAGAAGGAAACCACGCCGTTCTATCCGCGCTCGCCCTACGGCGTCGCCAAGCTTTACGGCTACTGGATCACGGTGAACTACCGCGAGGCCTATGGCATCTATGCCTCGAACGGCATCCTGTTCAACCATGAGAGCCCGATCCGCGGCGAAACCTTCGTGACGCGCAAGATCACGCGCAGCGTCGCCCGTATCGAGACCGGCCTGGAGGACACGCTCTATCTCGGCAATCTCGAGGCCAAGCGCGACTGGGGCCATGCGCGGGATTACGTTGAAGGCATGCACATGATCCTGCAGGCGGATGCGCCCGACGATTTCGTGCTGGCGACCGGCGAGACCCGTTCGGTGCGCGAATTCGTCGAACTGGCGTTTGCCGAGGTCGGCCGGGCCATCGAGTGGCGCGGAAAGGACGTCGAGGAAACCGGCATCGACAAGAAATCCGGCAAGACGCTCGTCCGGATCGATCCCACCTATTTCCGTCCGACCGAGGTCGATCTTTTGATCGGCGACGCCAGCAAGGCGCGCGCGAAGCTCGGCTGGAAGCCGAAGACCAAATTCGCGGACCTCGTCAAGGAGATGGTGGCGGGCGATCTGGCAACGGCCAGACAGGAGGCCGCCAATGGCAAAAACTCCGTTTGAGCTGAAGGGGAAAACGGTCTTTGTTGCCGGGCACCGCGGGATGGTGGGCTCTGCGCTGGTGCGCAGGCTGGCGCAGGAAAATGTCGAACTGCTGACAGTGACCCGAAGCGAAGTCGATCTGCGCGATCAGGCCGCCGTCAACAAATGGTTCGCCGCCAAACGCCCGCAGGTCGTGTTCATGGCGGCCGCCAAGGTCGGCGGCATCGTCGCCAACAACACGTTGCGCGCCGAATTCATCTACGAAAACCTGGCGATCGCATCGAACGTGATCCACGCCGCGCAAATCAACGCCACCGAGAAGCTGATGTTCTTCGGCTCCTCCTGCATCTATCCCAAAATGGCGCCGCAGCCGCTGCGCGAAGATTCCATGCTGACGGGGCCGCTGGAGATCACCAACGAGCCCTATGCGATTGCCAAGATTGCCGGGATCAAGATGGTCGAGGCCTATCGCGCCCAGTATGGCGCGGATTTCATCAGTGTGATGCCGACCAATCTGTACGGGCGCGGCGACAATTATCATCCCGAATACAGCCACGTCGTCGCCGCCCTGATCCGCCGTTTCCACGAAGCGAAGGTGTCGGGCGCGAAGGGTGTCGTGGTCTGGGGCACCGGCACGCCGCGGCGCGAATTCCTCTATGTCGACGATCTCGCCGACGCCTGTGTCCATCTGATGAAGACCTATTCCAGCCACGAACTGGTCAATATCGGGACCGGTGAGGATATCACCATCGCCGAATTCGCCCGCGTGGTCGCCAGGACCGTCGGCTACACCGGCGACATCAGTTTCGACACCTCAAAGCCCGACGGCACGCCGCGCAAATTGCTCGACGTCAGCCGGTTGGCCAAGCTCGGCTGGCGCGCCACGACCACGCTGGAGGAGGGCATGAGGCTCGCCTATCAGGCCTACCTCAGCGAATCCAGGCAGGCGGCGGAATAGCTGCGCTTCATTGCGAAGCGCGAACCGACCCAATTGCGCGTTCAGGTTCTGGATGGTCTGGCGGAGTTTATCATCCGGCGCGCATTCGCTCGACCCGTTGGCTAACCCCGTGCTACAGACCGCGGCATCTTGCCCCGCTATCAGTTCGATAGGAATATCCGTGACGGCCCGCTAGGATGCGCACGGCTTTGGCGCTCCCCTTACGATTTAGCGCCGCCAGCAGGTTCTGTTGGAGGAAGCGTCATGAAATTTCAGCGTCGTCAATTTTTGCGGCTGGCTCTCGGTGCTGCCGCGCTCTCACCTGCGTCACGGATAGCGAACGCGCAAGCCTATCCATCGCGGCCGGTTCGCCTGGTCATCGGATACACCCCGGGCGGCTCGGCGGACCTCACCGCGCGCTTGATGGGGCAGTGGCTGTCGGAACGGCTCGGGCAATCCTTCGTCATCGAGAATCGGCCCGGCGGCGGCACCAATATCGCGACCGAGTCGGTGGTGCGCGCGGCGCCGGACGGATACACCCTTCTACTTGCGGCGCCGGCAAACGCCATCAACGCCACGCTCTATGACAAGCTCAATTTCGACTTCCTGCGCGATACGGAGCCGGTCGCGGGCCTCATTCGCTTCCCCAACGTGGTGGTGGTCCATCCATCGCTTCCGATCAAGTCGATCCCTGAACTGATTGCCTATGCCAAGGCCAATCCGGGCAAGCTCAACATGGCGTCTTCCGGCAACGGGTCCACGATCCACATGTCGGGCGAACTGTTCAAGATGCTGACCGGCATCAACATGGTTCATGTGCCCTATCGAGGAGGAGCGCCGGCGCTCACCGATCTGCTCGCAGGGCAGGTCCATGTCATGTTCGACAACATTCCGACCTGCGCCGAGCACGTCAAATCCGGCAAGCTCCGCGGTCTCGCCGTCACCAGCACGACGCGCTCGGAGGTGCTGCCGGATCTGCCGACGGTCGCCGATTTCCTGCCCGGCTATGAGGCGAGCGCCTGGTATGGCATCAGCGCACCGAAGAACACGCCACCGGAGGTCATCGAGAAGCTCAACAAGACGATCAACGAAATCCTTGCCGATCCCAAGGCGAAGGCGCGATTTACCGAACTCGGCGCGTTCCTGCTCCCGGGGTCGCCCACCGACTTCTGGAAATTGCTGACGAATGAAACCGAGAAATGGGGCAAGGTCGTCAAGTTCTCGGGCGCCAGGGTGGACTAACGAAGGCGCTCGTGACGATAATATCGTATCCGGTGATGCCAATGCTTCGGTGCTTGGCAGCAGTGCGCGGCGCGGTCTTGCCGAGCTTAGCCGCCATTGCCGATATCAGCGGCCTCATGAAGAAGGCGTCGTCGGCCGGATAGATATCCGTGCGCAAGCCGTGGGATTTGAGTTCGTCCGACACGGCCGGTCCGACCGAGGCAATCGGCGTGCGTTCAAGCCCCTGGCGCAATCTATCCTCCCAGCCATGCGTCCGAGCGACCTCGATCAGACGGCGCACCTGCCCCAGATTGGTCAGCGCGATCGCGTCGATGCGGCCTGCCGCCATCTCGTCGATGGCGGCAGCGATATTGGCATCGGCGGCCTGTGCATCATAGACATAAGGCAAAACGGTATCGACCTCCGCGCCTTGCGCCTTGATCGCGCCGATCAGCGCGCTGTGATCCTTGTCCGGATAGAGCTGCAATCCGAGGCGGTGGCCGTTGAGGTCGATGCGCGACAGCATGTCGGCGACGCCCTCCGACGTCGGTTTCTCCGTCGTCACCTGCGGCTCCAGCCCGATCTCGCGCAGCGCGCGGCCGGGTTTGGGCCCGCGGGCGAATTTGCGCGCCTTGCCAAGTGCAGCGATAAATTCCGCCTCAAGGCCGATCACGGCGCACGACCTTCATCAGACGGCGCAGGCCTTCGCCGGTCATCAGCACCAGGTCGTCGAAAGGTTTTTCGATGAACCGCTTGATCCAGGCCTCGATCGGCGCCGGATCGGGCGCATCGTGGATGGTGAACATCGGGCATTGCAACACATCCGCGCCCTGTTCGGCGAGCAGGCGGGAAAACTGCGCTTCCTCGCGCGTTTCCAGGATCAGGATGCGGTAACCGTTTAGTCTGTCAGCCATGATCTCATTCCAACGAAGATCGTCCGTGTTTTGTTCATCCTGACTCCGGTTTCGGGATTGGCGCAAGCAGGTTGGCGGTGATAGAGCAGGGCGCAAATTCGCCGCCTCACCCTTCTGCCTGAATTGTAGTCAAGTCCGCGCCATGCCCGATCATCAGTTTGTCCTGACCCTGTCCTGCCCGGATCGTCCCGGCATCGTTTCGGCAGTGTCGACCTTCCTCGCCCATAACGGGCAGAACATCCTGGACGCCCAGCAGTTCGACGACATCGAGACCAAGAAATTCTTCATGCGGGTGGTGTTCACCGCCGCCGATCTCGCGGTCGAGCTGTCGGCATTGCAGACCGGCTTTACCGCGATCGCCGACCGCTTCGGCATGGACTGGCAGATGCGCGATCGTGCCAGCCGCCGCCGGGTGATGCTGCTCGTCTCGAAATCCGATCACTGCCTGGTCGACATCCTCTATCGCTGGCGGACCGGCGAACTCGAGATGATCCCGACTGCGATCGTTTCCAACCATCCGCGCGAGACATACGCTTCGCTCGATTTCGGTGAGATCCCGTTCCACTATCTGCCAGTCACCAAAGAGACCAAGCGCGAACAGGAACAGGCGGTCCTGAAACTGGCCGACGACAGCAAGACCGACCTCGTGGTGCTGGCGCGTTACATGCAGATCCTGTCGGACGAGATGTCGGCAAGACTGTCGGGACGCTGCATCAACATCCATCACTCGTTCCTGCCGGGCTTCAAAGGCGCGCGTCCCTATCATCAGGCGCATGAGCGCGGCGTCAAACTGATCGGCGCCACCGCGCATTACGTCACCAGCGACGCTCGACGAGGGGCCGATCATCGACCAGGACGTCGAGCGCATCAGCCATCGCGACACCCCGGAAGATCTCTCGCGCAAGGGCCGCGACATCGAACGCCGCGTGCTGGCGCGCGCCATGCGTCATCATCTTGAGGATCGCGTGATCCTCAACGGCCGCAAGACCGTGGTGTTTATGGATTGAGGGCGCGTCCCGCGGCTAGTGAATGGCGTCCTGGGATGACGATGCAGGCTTGGCCTCCTCACCGCGTTCTGACGCCGGCAGCAGCCGCTTCCTCTCGCGCTCCTTCATGAACTCATCATATTTCGCCGTGCCGGGGCGCGGCGGGGCGTCTGCGGGCAGGCCGCCGGCCCAAGCCGGAATGGCGTCGCTGACGCCGGCCGCAAGCTTTTCGTTGATGGTCCCGCAGCCGCTCAAGGCGCAGCCCGCGAGCGCGAGTGCAGCGATAGCGACGATATGGCGGCTTTTGATCGGCATCGGCAGAACGCTACAAACTTGACCTGTCGGCTTGGTGGATTTACGGCGCCCAAAGGGGCAGGTTTCGGCGGCAGCCTAGTCCTCAATGGGTAAGATTGGCTTATTCGGCCGGTTCAGGTATCATGACACCGAAAAAGAGTCGCCGTTCACGATCCTCTCCACCTCCGGCCGGACCGAGTTGAGACGGTGGGCATGGAACGCATCCTTCGTCCGATTGACAACGGACCGCCGGAAGACGCCATGTCGCCGCGCTACACGGCCGAAAAATCTGGGCTATGGTGAGGCAAGGGCCGGGAACTCGGTTCGAGACACAAGACCGATCATGGGGAGGAATTTCATGCCTATTCGCAGTCAAATCTTGCTGGCCGCAAGCGCGGTCGCCGGCGTGCTGGCTCTTGCGCCGGCTCATGCCCAGGACGCCGTCAAGATCGGCCTGATTCTGCCGATGACCGGCGGCCAGGCATCGACCGGCAAGCAGATCGACAACGCGGTCAAGCTCTACATGCAGCAGAACGGCGATACCGTCGCCGGCAAGAAGATCGAAATCATCCTCAAGGACGACGCCGCGGTTCCCGACAATACCAAGCGCCTCGCGCAGGAACTGATCGTCAACGACAAGGTCAGTTTTATCGCCGGTTTCGGCGTGACGCCGGCAGCCCTCGCCGCGGCGCCGCTGGCGACGCAGGCCAAGATCCCGGAAATCGTGATGGCGGCGGGCACCTCGATCATCACCGAGCGTTCGCCCTATATCGTGCGCACCAGTTTCACCCTGGCGCAGTCGTCGACGATTATCGGTGACTGGGCGGCCAAGAACGGCATCAAGAAGGTCGCAACCCTGACCTCCGACTATGCGCCCGGCAACGACGCGCTGACCTTCTTCAAGCAGAATTTCACCGCCGGCGGCGGCGAAGTCGTCGAGGAGGTCAAGGTGCCGCTGGCAAATCCGGACTTCGCGCCGTTCCTGCAGCGGATGAAGGATTCCAAGCCGGACGCGGTGTTCGTGTTCGTGCCGGCAGGCCAGGGCGGCAATTTCATGAAGCAATATGCCGAACGCGGTCTCGACAAATCCGGCATCAGGGTGATCGGCCCGGGCGACGTGATGGACGACGATCTGCTCAACGGCATGGGCGATGCGGCGCTCGGTACCGTCACCGCGCATCTCTATTCCGCCGCCCATCCATCGGCCGCCAACAAGGAATTCGTCGCCGCCTACAAGAAGGCCTTCGGCTCGCGCCCGGGCTTCATGGCGGTGAGCGGCTATGACGGCATCCGCCTGATCTACGAGGCGCTGAAGAAAACCGGCGGCAAGACTGACGGCGATGCGCTGATCGAGGCGATGAAGGGCATGAAGTGGGAAAGCCCGCGCGGCCCGATCTCGATCGATCCGGAAACCCGCGACATCGTGCAGAACATCTACATCCGCAAGGTCGAGAAGGTCGACGGCGAACTCTACAACGTCGAATTCGCGACCTTCGATGCCGTCAAGGACTCCGGCAAGACGAAGAAGTGACGCGAAGCGTCATCCCGGGGCGCGCGTCAGCGCGAACCCGGGATCTCGATATTGTCGTGCACAAGATTCCGGGTTCAGCGCTCCGCGCTGCCCCGGAATGACGGTCCTCAAAGGCATCCGGGCTTTCCCTCAATGACCACGCTGTTCACCATCCTGTTCGACGGTGTTGCCTACGGCATGCTGCTGTTCGTGCTCGCCTGCGGGCTTGCGGTGACGCTCGGGCTGATGAACTTCGTCAATCTCGCCCATGGCGCCTTCGCCATGACCGGCGGCTATGTCTGTGCCGTCCTCGTCAACCAGTCCGGCTGGCCGTTTTTTGCAGCCTTGCCGCTGGCTTTTGTCGTCAGCGCCCTGATCGGCGCGGTGCTGGAACGCGCGCTGTACCGTCATCTCTACACGCGAAGCCATCTCGACCAGGTGCTGTTCTCGGTCGGCCTCGTCTTCATGTCGGTGGCGGCGGTCGATTACATCATGGGGTCGTCGCGAATCTTCATCAAGCTGCCGGCCGCGCTCGAAGGCCAGTTCGATTTCTTCGGCGTCGGCATCGGCCGCTACCGGCTGATGATCGTCGTGATCTGCGGCCTGCTCACCGTGGCGCTGCAACTCATTCTGGCGCGCACGCGATTTGGCAGCCGCCTGCGTGCGGCGGTGGACGATCCGCGCGCGGCCAGCGGGCTTGGCATCAACGTGCCGCAGGTCTTTGCATTCACCTTTGCCTTCGGTTGCGGGCTTGCAGGACTAGGCGGAGCGCTCAGCGCCGAGATCCTCGGGCTCGATCCGTATTTTCCGCTCAAATTCATGATCTACTTCCTGATCGTGGTCACTGTGGGCGGCTCCTCCAGTATCACCGGGCCGTTTCTGGCTTCGCTGCTGCTCGGCATCGGCGACGTCGCCGGCAAATATTACGTGCCGAAAATGGGCCCGTTCGTCATCTACACCATCATGATCGTGATCCTGATCTGGCGTCCGAACGGCCTGTTCGGCCGCACCGCCGCGCGTTGAGTTTGCGATGACCGCGCTTCCCGACGTCTCATCCCATGCCATCGCCCGCGCACGCTGGCGCCCGGGCGAGATTGCGTTCTGGGTTCTGGCGCTGGCCTGCGCGTTCCTGTTTCCGTCGCGCTACCTGATCATGACCGACATCGTTCGGCTGGCCTTGTTCGCGCTCTCGCTCGATCTGATCCTGGGCTATGCCGGCGTCGTCTCGCTCGGCCACGCCGCCTTCTTCGGCGTCGGCGCCTATTCCGCCGGGTTGATGGCGCTGCATGGCATCATCAATGAGCCCGTGATTGCGCTGGTCGCGGCCGGCCTTGTCGCCATGGTGCTCGGATTTCTCACCAGTTTCCTTGTCATCCGCGGCGTCGACCTGACCCGGCTGATGGTGACGCTTGGCATTGCGCTGCTGCTGGAAGCACTCGCCGAGCGCTTCTCCGACATCACCGGCGGCACCGACGGGCTGCAGGGCATCGAGATGGCGCCGATCCTCGGCCTGTTTGCCTTCGACATGTTCGGCAAGACCGGCTTCTTCTATTCCCTGATCGTGCTGTTCCTGCTGTTCCTGCTGGCGCGCCGCGTCGTGAACTCGCCGTTCGGCCTGTCCTTGCGTGCCATCAGGAACAATCCGCTGCGGGCCTCCGCAATCGGCGTGCCCGTCAACCGCCGCCTGATCGCGGTCTATACCCTGGCGGCGTTCTATGCGGGCATTGCCGGCGCGCTTTTCACCCAGACCACCGCACTGGCCTCTCTCGATGTGTTCTCGTTCGAGCGCTCGGCCGATTTGATGCTGGTGCTCGTCATCGGCGGCACCGGCTATCTCTATGGCGGGTTGATCGGCGCGGTCGTGTTCAAGATGCTGCAGGAATTCTTCTCGACGATGACGCCGCAATACTGGCAGTTCTGGATCGGCCTGGTGCTGGTTGTGATCGTGCTGGTCGGTCGCGCGCGCATCCATCGCTGGGCGCTGTGGATCCCCAATCTGGTCATCCGGCAATTCATCGGGCGCAAAGCCGCCGTTGCCGTTCCCGAAAGTGACGCGTCATGACGACGGCGCTGGAAACCAAGGGACTGGAAAAATCGTTCGGGGGACTAAGGGTCACGCGCGACCTGTCGCTCCGGGTGGAGCAGGGCGCCCGCCATGCCCTGATCGGGCCGAACGGCGCCGGCAAGACCACCGTCATCAATCTGCTGACCGGCGTGCTCAAGCCCAATGCCGGACGGATTTTACTCGAAGGCAACGACATCACCGATTTGCCGGTTCACAAGCGGGTGCTGCGCGGGCTCTCGCGTACCTTCCAGATCAATCAGCTCTATGCCGATTTGACGCCGCTCGAGACCATTGGCCTCGCGGTCTCCGAACGTCTCGGGCGCGGCGGCGATTGGTGGCGGCGGATGGGCACGCGTTCCGATGTCAATCAGGAGATCGCGGAGACGCTTTCGCGCTTCCATCTGCTCGACGTGATGAACGAACTCACCGCGACGCTGCCTTACGGCAAGCAGCGTCTGCTCGAAATCGCGGTCGCGATCGCGACCAAACCGCGCGTGCTGCTGCTCGACGAGCCCGCCGCCGGCGTGCCCGAAAGCGAGCGCCACGATATCCTGGCAGCGGTGGCCGCCTTGCCGCGCGATGTCACGGTGCTTTTGATCGAGCACGATATGGATCTGGTGTTCTCCTTCGCCGACCGCATTTCGGTACTGGTCAACGGCGCCATGCTGGTGGAGGGCCCGCCGGACGAAGTGGCGCGCGATCCGCAGGTCAAGGCGGTCTATCTCGGCGAGGCCGCCGATGGCTGATCTTCTCTCCATCAGCTGGGCTGCGCGCGGGTTACGGCGAGGCGGTGGTGCTGCCCGGGATGACGCTGGCGCTCGGGGAGGGCCAGGTGCTGGCGCTGCTCGGCCGCAACGGCACCGGCAAGACCACGCTGATCAATTCGATTGTCGGGATTACCCGCCGCTTTGGCGGCACGGTCAGCCTCGGCGGGCTGGACATTACGTCGATGCGGCCGGACCAGCGGGCGCGGGCAGGGATCGGCTGGGTGCCGCAGGAGCGCAACATCTTCCGTTCGCTGACGGTGGAGGAGAACATGACGGCGGTGGCGCAGCCCGGGCCATGGACCATCGATAAGGTTTACGAAATGTTTCCGCGGCTGAAGGAGCGGCGCAGCAATTTCGGCAACCAGCTCTCCGGCGGCGAGCAGCAGATGCTGGCGATCGGCCGCGCGCTGACGCTCAATCCGAAGGTACTGCTGCTGGATGAACCGACCGAGGGGCTGGCGCCGATCATCGTTGAGGAATTGTTAAGGGCACTCGGCACCATCACCCGCGCCGGCGGCATCTGCTCGATCATCGTCGAGCAGAATGCGCAAAAGATTCTGGGGCTGGCTGACCGTGTTGTGATATTGGAGCGCGGCGCGATCGTGCACGATGCGGAAAGCCGCGCGTTGAAAGCCGATCCCGCGGTGCTCGAACGCTATCTCGGCGTCTCCGGCGCTGCGGCTACGACTTCAGCGAACCGGTACCCACTTGCTTGAAAGCTTGAAAGACTCATGCAGCGAACCAAAGCCCCCATTCCGTGCCGACGAGGTTGGCAGCCTGTTGCGGCCGCCGCGCATCAAGGAAGCGCGCGCCAGGCTGGAGAAGGGTGAGATAACGGCCGCGGACCTGCGCAAGGCGGAAGACCTGGAGATCGAAAAGGTCGTGCACAGGCAGGCCTCGGTCGGGCTGAAGCTCGCGACCGACGGCGAGTTCCGCCGCTCCTGGTGGCATTTCGATTTTCTTAAGGCTCTGACCGGCTGCGAATTGTTTCACCCCGACCAGGGCATCCAGTTCGCCGGCGTGCAGACCCGGCACGACGCCATCCGCGTGATCGGCAAGCTCGATTTCCCCGCCGACCATCCGATGCTCGATCATTTCAGGTTTCTGAAAAAGCAGTGCGACATCGCGCATGTCACGGCCAAGATGACGATCCCTTCTCCGGCGGTGCTGCATTTCCGCGGCGGCCGCAAGGCGATCTCCAGGGATGTCTATCCCGATCTCGAGCCGTTCTTCGAGGATCTCGGCAAGACCTACCGCAAGGCAGTGAAGGCGTTCTATGACGCGGGCTGCCGCTATTTGCAGTTCGACGACACGGTGTGGGCCTATCTCTGTTCGCAGGACGAGTTGCAGAAGGCGCGCGAACGCGGCGACAATCCCGACGGCCTGCAGGAAATCTACGCGCGGGTCATCAACTACGCGCTGGCCGAGCGGCCGGCCGATATGGTGGTCACCACGCATGTCTGCCGCGGTAATTTCCGCTCCACCTGGATTTCGTCCGGCGGTTACGAGCCGGTGGCGGAGACCATGCTGGCCGGCACCAATTACGACGGCTATTTCCTCGAATATGATTCCGACCGTGCCGGCGGCTTCGAGCCGCTGCGGTACTTGCCGAAGGGCAACAAGGTCGTGGTGGTCGGCGTCATCACCTCGAAATTCGGCGAGCTCGAAAAGAAGGATGACATCAAGCGGCGGCTGCAGGAGGCCGCCAGGTTCGCCCCGCTCGATCAGCTCGCGGTATCCCCGCAATGCGGCTTTGCCTCGACCGAGGAAGGCAACATCCTGTCCGAGGAAGAGCAGTGGGCAAAGCTCCGGCTCGCGGTCGAGGTCGCCAACGAGGTGTGGGGGAAGTAGGTTTCTTCTCCTCAGCCTGTTCTGGCCTCGATGGCATCAGTGATGGCGCGATCGATGTCGCCCTTGGCGCGCCAGGCGTTGCGGGAGGGTAGAGGGTTCATTTCCCCCGTTGGGCAGATAGTGGTAGGACACGCCGGCAATCCGGCGCTGCCCACCGGCTCTTCCCAACCTGCCCAACCTTGCCCGATGAAAAACGACCAGATCCTGAGCCAGATCTCCGAATTCTGCCGACAGGCCGATATGGCGGAGACGACGTTTGGCCGGCGCGCGGTCAATGACGGCAAGCTGGTGCATCGCTTGCGCGAGGGTAAGCGCATCACCATCGACACGCTCGACCGCATCCAGGCCTATATCGCGACTTCCACCCCCGGCGGGCTGCCGCCGCCGCGGGGCCTGCAAGTGCCGCCCGAGAAGCGCGATCCGAGAGGTAATTTCCGTTTCTTTGAGAACCGGCAGAAATACCTGCTGTTTGTCCATACCTGCAGCGAGAAGCGGGTGATCGCCGACCGGGTGTCGCTGGAACTTTCCAGCCTGCATCCCCGGCCACCGGCGCTGCGGGTATTCGACGCCGGCGTCGGCGACGGCACGGTGCTCGCGCGGGTGATGCGCTCGATGCACGGCCGCTTTCCCCATATGCCCTTCTATATCGCCGGCAAGGAACTCAGCCTGGAGGACGTCCGGCTGACGCTGGAGAAGGTGCCGGACCGGATGTTCGAGCACCCGGCGACGGTCTTTGTGCTCACCAATATGTTCTACGCCGAGGCGCCCTGGCTGGCGCCGGCCTCGCCGGCTGCGGCTGCGGGCATGATCTGGCATGAGGTCGCCCTGCGGGGGGCCTCTTCGGGCGAATTCGAGGCGCAGATCGCCGAATTGGGCCCATTTCTGGAGCAAAACTGGCGGGCCAATGTCAGTCCGCGGTCAGGCATGCCGGTCTATGAGCGGCCGGTCGCGCTGGTGCTGTACCGGGAGGACCACCGGTTCCTGCTTGATTCGATCATCCCCCGGGCGGGCCGGACCGAGGCTAATTTCGACCTTGTGATCGCTTCCCAGCCCTACCGGGCCAAATCTTCTGTGAATTTCCGCGCCAAACGCATCATTGCGCCGTTGGCGCGGGCGCTGCGGGCAGGGGGCCGATTGATCGGAATTCACTCCCACGGGCAGGATCCGGGCCTTGAAATCATCCAGGCCGTCTGGCCCGGAGAAAATCCTTTCGCGGTAAGCCGTCATGAGCTATTGCGCGCAGTGAAATACGAGCTGGGATCGGCCGGGCGCGACCTTAATTTTAATGCCTACGCCGATAACCGTTCCATCTTCCGTTATGATATGGAAGCGCTGCCCAACGAGGTCACCGGCTCGATCGGAACCTCGACGGCCTTTGCAGCGTGGAATGCGGCGGTGTATGTCGCCCAGATCGAAGACGACCGGTTGACGGAAATGACTGAAAACAGCCGGAGCCTCGATGCCACCAGAGAGGTTCTGCGCAAGCATAACGGGCTTTGGTTTTACGACAAATCCTACGTCATTTCGCGCCGTCGCGACTGACATTCCGGGATACACAAAACAGACAGCCGCCGCGGTCCGGCGGAAACAAGGGGTTGGTTGATGCGCGCGTCTTATTTGTTCACCAGCGAGTCGGTTTCCGAGGGTCATCCAGACAAGGTCTGCGACCGCATCTCCGATGAAATCGTCGATCTGTTTTTCCGCGAAGGTCCGAAGGCCGGTATCGACCCGTGGGCGATCCGCGCGGCCTGCGAAACGCTTGCCACCACCAACAAGGTGGTGATCGCCGGTGAAACCCGCGGTCCCAAGTCGGTCACCAACGAGCAGATCGAAGGCGTGGTGCGCGCCGCCATCAAGGACATCGGCTACGAGCAGGAAGGCTTCCACTGGGACACCTGCGATATCGAGATCCTGCTGCATCCGCAGTCCGCCGATATCGCGCAGGGCGTCGACGCGCTGCAGCCCGGCACCAACAAGGAAGAGGGCGCGGGCGACCAGGGCATCATGTTCGGCTATGCCTGCAACGAAACACCCGACCTGATGCCGGCGCCGATCTTCTACGCTCACAAGATCCTGCGGCTGATCTCGGAAGCCCGCCATTCCGGCAAGGAGAAGGTGCTGGGCCCGGACTCCAAGAGCCAGGTCACCGTGCAATACGAGAACGGCAAACCGGTCGGCGTACGCGAGATCGTGGTCTCGCATCAGCACCTGGTCGAGGACATGACATCGGAGCAGGTCCGTGAACGCGTCGAGCCTTATGTGCGCGAGGCGCTGCCCAAGGACTGGATCAACGGCAAGACCATCTGGCACATCAATCCGACCGGAAAATTCTACATCGGCGGTCCCGACGGCGACTCCGGGCTGACCGGTCGCAAGATCATCGTCGACACCTATGGTGGTGCGGCCCCGCATGGCGGCGGCGCGTTCTCCGGCAAGGACCCGACCAAGGTCGATCGTTCGGCCGCCTATGCGGCGCGCTATGTCGCCAAGAATATCGTCGCCGCAGGCTTGGCCGATCGCTGCACGCTGCAGCTCGCTTACGCCATCGGTGTCGCGCGGCCGCTTTCGATCTACATCGATACCCATGGCACCGGAAAGGTGTCCGAGGACAAGCTCGAGAAGGTTGTGGCCGAGGCAATGGATCTGACGCCGCGCGGCATCCGCAAGCATCTTGATCTCAACCGGCCGATCTACGCGCGTACCTCGTCATATGGCCATTTCGGCCGCACGCCGGACAATGAGGGCGGCTTCTCCTGGGAAAAGACCGATCTCGCCGAGACGCTGAAGCGCGCCGTCTGACTTTCTCCGTAATTGTCTCGTCCGTAATGTCTCGCGTATTCCGGAAAGCATCAATGCTTTTCGGAATACGCTTTTTAAGGGATCAACCGCATGACCGCAGCCGCCAAGAAGCCCGCCTTCACCGACTACATCGTCAAGGACATGTCGCTCGCCGAATTCGGCCGCAAGGAGATCTCGCTGGCCGAGACCGAGATGCCCGGCCTGATGGCGACGCGCGAGGAATACGGCCCCAAGCAGCCGCTGAAGGGCGCGCGTATCGCGGGCTCGCTTCACATGACGATCCAGACCGCGGTCCTGATCGAGACGCTGGCCGCCCTCGGCGCCGATATCCGCTGGGTGTCCTGCAACATCTATTCGACGCAGGATCACGCCGCGGCTGCGATCGCGGCCGCCGGCATTCCCGTGTTCGCGGTCAAGGGCGAGACGCTCACTGAATATTGGGACTACACCGCAAAGCTGTTCGACTGGCACGGCGGCGGCACGCCCAACATGATCCTCGACGACGGCGGCGATGCCACCATGCTGGTGCATCACGGGCTCCGCGCCGAGCAGGGCGATGTGAAGTTTCTCGACAAGCCGGGTTCGGAAGAAGAGGAAGTGTTCTTCGCGCTGATCAAGAAGCTGCTGAAGGAAAAGCCGAAGGGCTGGTTCGCCGAGATCGCCAAAAACATCAAAGGCGTTTCCGAGGAAACCACGACGGGCGTGCATCGGCTCTATCAGATGGAAAAGGAAGGCAAGCTGCTGTTCCCGGCCATCAACGTCAATGACAGCGTGACAAAATCGAAATTCGACAATCTCTATGGCTGTCGCGAGTCGCTGGTCGACGGCATCCGCCGCGGCACCGACGTGATGATGTCCGGCAAGACCGCGATGGTCGCCGGCTTCGGCGACGTCGGCAAGGGTTCGGCGGCCTCGCTGCGCCAGGCCGGCTGCCGCGTCATGGTGTCGGAAGTCGATCCGATCTGCGCGCTGCAGGCGGCGATGGAAGGCTATGAAGTCGTCACCATGGAAGATGCCGCGCCCCGCGCCGATATCTTCGTCACCGCCACCGGCAACAAGGACATCATCACCATCGAGCACATGCGCGCGATGAAGGATCGCGCCATCGTCTGCAACATCGGCCATTTCGACAACGAGATCCAGATCGCGGGCCTGCGCAACCTGAAATGGACCAACATCAAGCCGCAGGTCGACGAGATCGAATTCCCCGACAAGCACCGCATCATCCTGCTGTCGGAAGGCCGCCTCGTGAACCTCGGCAACGCCATGGGCCATCCGTCCTTCGTGATGTCGGCGTCGTTCACCAACCAGACGCTGGCGCAGATCGAATTGTGGGCCAACAACAAGGACGGCAAATACGACAAGAAGGTCTATGTGCTGCCGAAGTCGCTCGACGAGAAGGTGGCGCGCCTGCATCTCGCCAAGATCGGCGTCAAGCTGACCGAACTGCGCCCGGACCAGGCCGAATATATCGGCGTCAAGCCGGAAGGCCCGTTCAAGGCGGATCATTACCGGTATTGAGCACGTCATTCCGGGATCATCGCTGCGCGATGCCCCGGCAATCGACCTGTCGAATAATTTCGTGATGCCCGGGCTTGTGCCGGCGTTTACGTCTCTACAGTCGGTGTAAGCACGACGTGATGGCCGAACGATCCCGGCGGCCGGCGCGGAGACCATGATGGCATCAGAACATTTCGACGTCCTCATCGTCGGCGCCGGCCTTTCCGGCATCGGCGCGGGTTATCATCTGCAGCAGAAATGTCCCGGCAAGAGCTACGCCATTCTCGAGGGCCGCGATTGCATCGGCGGCACCTGGGACCTGTTTCGCTATCCCGGCATCCGCTCCGACTCGGACATGTTCACGCTCGGCTATTCGTTTAAGCCCTGGACGGAAGCGAAGGCGATCGCCGACGGGCCGAATATCCTGAACTATGTGCGGCAGACTGCTGTCGAGAACGGCATCGACAAAAAAATCCGCTTCAACCATCGCGTCAAGCGCGCGTCGTGGTCGTCGCAGGCCGCGCGCTGGACTGTGGAGGCCGAGCGCACAATGGGTGAGGGGGCCACCGAGATCGTCCGCTTCACCTGCAATTTCCTGTTCATGTGCTCGGGCTATTACAAATACGAGGAAGGCTACACGCCGGAATTTCGGGGCACGGCGGATTTCGCCGGCCGCATCGTGCATCCGCAGAAATGGCCCGAAGATATCGACTACGCGGGAAAGCGCGTGGTGGTGATCGGCTCGGGCGCGACGGCGGTGACGCTGGTGCCGGAGATGGCCAAGACGGCTTCGCATGTCACCATGCTGCAGCGCTCGCCGACCTATGTGGTGGCGCGGCCCGCGGAGGATGCGCTCGCCAATAAATTGCGGCGCAATCTGTCGGCAAAACTCGCCTATCACATGATCCGCTGGCGCAACGTGCTGTTCGGGATGTATTTCTTCCAGCTCTGCCGGCGCAAGCCCGACCGCGCCAAGCAATTGATCCTTGGCGGCGTCAAAATGGCGCTCGGTCCGGACTACGACATCGCGCACGCATTTCACGCCGCGCTACAATCCCTGGGAACAGCGGCTGTGCCTGGTGCCGGACGGCGACCTGTTCAGGGCGATCCGGGACCAGCGCGCGTCCGTCGTCACCAACCAGATCGAGACATTTACGAAGCGGGGCATCCGCCTCAAGGACGGCAGCGAACTCGAAGCCGATATCATCGTCACCGCAACGGGGCTTAACCTGCAGGTGCTCGGCGGCCTCGAAGTCAGCGTCGACGGTCGCACGGTCGATTTCGCGCGAACGCTCAACTACAAGGGCATGATGTATTCCGACATTCCGAACATGGCGTCGGCGTTCGGCTATACCAACGCGTCCTGGACGCTGAAATGCGATCTCACCTGCGAATATGTCTGTCGCCTGATCAATTACATGGACCGGCACGGCTACAAGCAGTGCATGCCGCACAATCTTGATCCTACCGTGTCGGAAATGCCGTCGCTGGATTTCTCCTCCGGCTATGTGCAACGCTCGATCGAGAAATTGCCCAAGCAGGGTTCGAAACGGCCGTGGCGGCTTTACCAGAACTACGCGCTCGACATCGTCACGCTGCGCTACGGCAAGATCGACGACGGCGTGATGCAGTATTCGTGACCGGTATCCTCACACCTTGATTGTCTCTCGCGCTCGCCACCATCCGGTCTTTGTCCGGCAGAGGCTCGGCCGACCCTGCCGCTCAAGGTCCCTGCCGCCCATTACGCCGTGCCACTCGATCGCAGATCCTGCGGCCGATGCCCTATGCGTTGTTTCGCGTATTCGTGGTTGTCAGCGAATCGTCCATCGTGGCGGAACGGTTAACGCCGGATTAACCGGCGACCCGCTACGCTCTGGCCTTGAGGCTACTGTCAGCACGAGGAAGCCCATGGATGCCCAGCGAATTGCCGTCGATGCCATCGTTGCGTTGACCGATTGCGACCGTGAGGCGGTCGTGACCTTCATCCGGAAGCTCTATCTCGCCGGCGTCACGGATCCCAAGCGCCTGACCTTCAAGGGTCTGCAGGCGATGGCGCGGGGCTGACGGCTAGGCCACTCTCCGGGCTTATCGTGAAAGGCTCCGAACCTGGTTCGGAGCCTTGGTCTCATCAGCCCGATGAAAGCCGGCTATTCCGGCTTGCCGATCGAAACCTTCAGCGTGCCGACGCCGTCGACGCCGCACTCGATCTTGTCGCCGGGGTGAAGCTGCGAGACCCCGGCGGGCGTTCCCGTCATGATGATGTCGCCGGCCGCGAGCGCGACCTGCTGCGAGAGCTGCCAGATGATTTCCGGCACGTTCCAGATCAGTTCGGTGAGGTCACCCTTCTGGGTTTCGGTGCCGTTGACCGTGAGCCAGATCTTGCCCTTCGAGGGATGGCCGATCTTGGACGCGGGCTGCAGCGCCGAGCAGGGCGCGGAATAGTCGAACGACTTTCCGACCTCCCACGGCCGCTCCTTCTTGCGCGAAGCGATCTGCAGGTCTCGGCGGGTGAGGTCGATGCCGACGGCATAGCCGTAGACATGGTCGAGCGCCTTGTCGGCGGGAATGTTGAGGCCGCCGCTCTTCATCGCGACGATCAGTTCGACCTCGTGATGCAAATCCTTGGTCAGCGGCGGGTAGGGGATCGTGGCGCCGTCCGGCACCAGCATGTCGGCGTGCTTGGCGAAGAAGAACGGCGGCGCGCGCTCGTCATTGCCCATCTCGCGGATGTGCTCGAGATAATTGCGCCCGACGCACCAGATGCGGCGAACCGGATAGGATTTCGACTCGCCGACGACGGGAAGGGCGGCCTGTGGCGGGGCGGGAATGACGTAGGATGTGGCGTTCATGAAACGATCTCGGTGGGGTTAGGGTGAGGAATGCGGAAGATAGCTTTACGCGGTTGCGCTGATCGGCGCCAGACTGGCATGACCCGTATCGCGATGCTGCAGGCGGAAGAACGAGGCGTAGCGTCCGCCGCGCCGCAGCAGATCGTCGTGCTGGCCGCGTTCGACGATCTCGCCGCCCTCGACCACCAGAATGGCGTCGGCGTGCATGATGGTGTGCAGGCGGTGGGCGATGACGATGGTGGTGCGGTTCCGGCAGAGATGCTCGATGGCTTCCTGCACCGCTTTTTCCGATTCCGAGTTCAGCGCCGCGGTCGCCTCGTCGAGCAGGATGATCGGCGCGTTCTTGAGCAGCGCCCGCGCTACCGCGACGCGCTGGCGCTGGCCGCCGGATAACTGCGCGCCGTGCTCGCCGACCGGCGTGTCATAGCCGAGCGGAAAGGCCATGATGAAATCGTGCGCGCAGGCCGCCTTCGCTGCGGCCATGATCTCGTCCTGGGTCGCGCCGACCTTGCCGAAGGCGATGTTGGCGCCGATGGTGTCGCGGAACAGATAGACGTCCTGCCCGACATAGCCGGTCTGGTGGCGCAGCGAATTGCGCGACACGTCCGAGATGGTCTGGCCGTCGATCAGGATGGCGCCGTCGTTGACCTCATAGAGCCGCAGCAACAGCGCCAGCACGGTGGATTTGCCGCCGCCGGACGGCCCGACCAGGGCGGTGGTCTTGCCGGGTTCGGCGATGAAGCTCATGCGGTTCAGCACCGGCTCGTTCGGCCGGTAGGCGAACGTCACGTCGCGGAACTCGACCCGCCCGTCGCCGAGTTTCAGCGCCGGCTTGTCGTCATCGGCGGGTTCGCTGGGCGGACTGTCGATGATCTCCAGAAGCTTGCGCGCGCCGATCAGGTTGCTGTTCAATTCGATATTGAGCCGCGCCAGCCGCTTGGCCGGCTCATAGGCCAGCAGGAACGCGGTCAGGAACGAAAAGAACTGGCCGGGCGAAGCCCCCATCGCGACCACGCGATAGCCGCCATACATCAGCCCGCCGGCGATCGCGAAGCCGCCCAGCGTTTCCATCAGCGGGCTGGAGCGGTTGGAAACCCGCGCCATCTTGTTGGCGTTGCGCTCGACCGCGGTGATGCTGGCGTCGATGCGCTCGCGCATCGCCTGTTCGAGCGTGAAGGCCTTGACGGTGCGGATGCCCTGCAGCGATTCCTGCATGGTTTCCATAATGTCGGCGGTTCCGGAGAACTGGTTGTGTGCGAGGCCCTTGATGCGCTTCACCAGCTTGCGCAGCACGATCATCGCGGGCGGCGCCACCGCGAAGCCGAGCAGCGCCATATACGGATCCGTCATCAGCATGACGACGACCAGCGCGATCAGCGACAACAGATCGCGTCCGATCGCGTTGATCAGGAGATTGAGCACCTGCGTCACCGCGGTCGCGCCCGCGGTCAGCCGCGCCAGAAATTCCGAGGAATGCCGCTCGGAATAGAAGGCGATGTTTTCGCTCATCAGCTTGGCGAACAGCCGGCGCTGGTTGTTGGCGAGGATCGAGTTTCCGATCTGCGACAGGATCACGGTGTGTCCGTAGGTCGCCGCGCCCTTGAGCGTGAAGATCACGATGGTGACCAGCGACAGGATCGCGATGCCGCGCACATCCTTGTCGACATAGGCCTTGTTGATGACCTCGCCGAGCAGATAGGCGGAACCGGCCGTCGTCGCCGCCGCGACGCCCATCAGCGAAAACGCCAGCAAATAGCGCCGCCAATAGGCGAGGCCCTGTTCGGCGACCAGGCGGCGAATCAGGATCGCCGCGCCATAGGGGTCGTCAGTGATTTTCCTTGGAAGTTCGGTCATCCGCGTTCCATTGACGGTGCAGGGTCAGATTACCCGCGCGTCAGGGCTGCTGCGGACTGCGACTCCTTGCCTGCTAAAACAACGTTTTTCAAGCCAAATAACAGCTTGATTTCAGGCCGATTCCGCCTGTTGCAGGAGGCCGCCGCGCTCGCGGAACAGCTTCTCTTCCCAGGCCAGCGCGTGGCTGGCGATGGTCGCGAGATCATCATATTGCGGCGCCCAGTCCAGCGTCGAGCGGATCCGGCTGGTGTCGGCGACCATGGTCATGATGTCGCCGGGCCGGCGCGGCGCATATTGAACCGCGAAATTGCGCATCGAGACCCGGCGGACCGCCTCAATGGTCTCCAGCACCGAATAGCCGCGGCCGTAACCGCAGTTGAGCGTGATCGAGCTTCCGCCGCCGCGCAAGTAAGTCAATGCCGCGCGATGCGCCTGCGCGAGGTCGCTGACGTGGATGAAGTCGCGGATGCAGCTTCCGTCGGGCGTCGGATAATCGGCGCCGAACACGTCGACCTTGGCGCGCTGTCCGGTGGCAGCCTCGACCGCGATCTTGAGCAGATGCGTCGCGCCGACGGTGGCCAGTCCGACGCGTCCTTTCGGATCGGCGCCGGCGACGTTGAAGTAGCGCAGCACAACGTAGTTCATGCCGTGGGCGGTGGCGACGTCGTGCAGCATGATCTCGGTCATCAGCTTCGACGAACCGTAGGGCGACAGCGGACGGGTCGGTGCGTGCTCGGGCACCGGCACCTGGTCGGGGTTACCGTAGACCGCAGCGGTCGATGAAAAGATGAAGCGTTTGACGCCGCCCCTCACGGCTGCATTGAGCAGGCTGCGGGTCGTCATGGTGTTGTTGCGGTAATAAGCGAGCGGGTCGCGCATCGAATCCGGCACCACCACGGAGCCCGCGAAATGAATGATGCTCTCGATGGCGTGCTGGGCAATCACGCCCTCGACCAAATTCTCGTCGCCGGCATCGCCGATGAACAGCGGCACGCCCTCGGGCAGGAAGGCGGAAAAGCCGGTGGACAGGTTGTCGATCACGACGACGCTTTCGCCGGCGTCAGTCAGCGCATGAACCATATGACTTCCGATATAGCCGGCGCCGCCGGTGACGAGCACGGTCATGAGTTCACCTCTCCCGGCGCCCGATCCGCCAAAGTGTGAGCGGTTTGGCGAAAGATCATGCGCGCTCAAGTTTCGGGACGATGCTAGCCGGGGCGCGGTGAAGAGTGGGTTTCGGCGCGCCTGAACTGGCCACTATGCTTAATGTTGCGTATAGGAGTTCTCCGAAACGGAGCCGGACGTGCCGATCGAGAACAATTCAGCCGACGATCTGCAACTGATCGTGCCGAATCTGCACAGGCGCTATTCGGGCGTCACGGCAACCAACCGGATGGTGGCGCCGAAACTCGCCAAAATGTATCGCGCGGCATGGCTCGGTTCCCACGCGCCTGACGGCATCGCGCGGATGGGGTTTGCCGATCTGCTCAAATTATGGCGTCGCCGCGCGCCGCTGATCTGGCACGCGCGGCGCAACGACGAGATGATTGCGGGTGTGTTGTTGCGCGCGCTCGGCTGGCCGTTGAAGCTGGTGTTCACTTCCGCGGCGCAGCGACACCATACCTGGCTGACGCGCTGGCTGATCCGGCGCATGGACGCGGTCATCGCGACCAGCGCGATCTCGGCCTCCTTTCTCAAGCGTGACGCAACCGTGGTGATGCATGGCGTCGACACCGACGCTTACGCGCCGCCGGCCGATCGTGCCGCCGCATTCGCCCAAAGTGGACTGCCGGGCCGCTATGCGATCGGCTGCTTCGGCCGGGTGCGCGCGCAAAAGGGCAGCGACGTATTTGTGGAGGCGATGTGCCGGTTGCTGCCGCGCTATCCCGATTTCACCGCCGTGATGGTCGGCGCGGTCGTGCCCGAGCAGCAAGCCTTTGCGAGCGGTCTGAAGAAGCGGATCGAAGCCGCGGGCCTGCAATCGCGCATCGTCATCACGGGCGAGCTCGAGATCGAGGAAGTGCAGCGCTGGTACCGGCGGCTGACGATCTATGCCTTCACCTCGCGCAACGAGGGCTTTGGTTTGACGCTGATCGAAGCGATGTCGTCAGGGGCGGCGTTGGTAGCGTCGCGGGCGGGTGCGGCGGAATTCGTGGTCGAGGATGGCGTGACCGGTATGTTGACGCCGCCAGGCGATGTCGATGCGCTGGTGGCGGCATTGGAGCCGTTGATGCGCGATCCTGATTCCGCCACCGCAATGGGCGAGCGTGCGCGGGGGCGCGTGCTGGAAAAATTCAGTCTCGACGCCGAAGCGAACGCGATCGCCGCGGTTTACCGGACGCTATAGCGTTTTCAGCGAAGTGGATCCGGTTGGTCAAGAAAACGCTCATCAGAATAGCTCGTTCCATCAAGCGAACCGTTCAGGCTCTGGTCCGAGCCATCACGTCGGCGACGAACGCATCGAGGTCGCCGCCGGCGAACAGGAAGCCCGGCAGGCCGGCGGCCTGCGCGGCCTCGATGTCGGTCTCGCGATCGCCAATGACAAAGCTGCCGGCATGCCGCACCGGCCAGTGCTGCATCAGATCGTGGATCATGCCGGGGCTTGGCTTGCGCCAATGATGATCTTCGAGATAGCCGGCGACGGAGCCTGAGGGATGGTGCGGGCAGTAGCGGATATCGTCGATGCGGGCGCCTTGCGCCAGAAGTTCGGCGCGCATCCAGTCGTGCAGTGTGTTGAGTTCGTCCTCGGTGAAGAAGCCGCGCGCGACGCCGGACTGGTTGGTGAAGAAGAACACGAAATAGCCGGCATCGTTCAGACGCCGGATCGCCTTCGCCGCTTTCGGCATCCAGCGGATCCGCTCTCGCGTGCCCATGTAGCCGTCGTCATGGTTGACGACGCCATCGCGGTCGAGAAACGCGGCGGGCTTCAGAATCGCAGGCGCGCTCATTGTTTCGAGGCCTCATTCAGCACGCGCTGCACGGTCGCGACGACATCGGATGCCGAAATATCGCGCATGCAGCGATGCTCGTTCATGGTGCAGATCGTTCGCTGACAGGGTTGGCAGGGCAACTCGGTTTTGGTCAGCACCGTCGCCGCAAGCCCGTTCAGCGGCGCCCAGAGATAGGGACTGGTGGGACCGAAAATGCCCATGGTCGGCGTGCCGGTGGCGGCCGCGATATGCATCAGGCCGGAATCGTTCGCGATCGCCACGCTTGCCGCCGCCATCGCCAAGATGCCGTTGCGCAAATCGGTGCCGGTGAGATCACGGACGCGCGGGCCGCCGGCGGCCACGATTTCCTGCGCCAGCGCCGTTTCGCCGGGGCCGCCGACCACCCAGACGTCGAGGCCGCGTTCGGCCAATAGCCGTGCCGCCTCCGGGTAATAGGTCCAGCGTTTTGAGGCGCCGACGGAGCCGGGCGCCAGCGCCACTGCCGGGCCCATCCCAAGCCCGTTGGCCTGGCGCCAGCGGGCGGTTTCGTCTGCGGGGACACTGAGTTGCGGCACCGGCCATTCCGGCGGCAGCGGCGCGCCATCGGGTAGCGCCAGCGCGGCATTCTTGTCGATAAAGCGAGGCAGGGCTTTTTCGCCCCAGCGCATCCGGTTGATCAGCCCGAATCGGCCTTCGCCGAAGAAACCGACCCGCTCCGGTATGCCAGCCAGCGCAGGCGCAAGAGCGGCCTTCCAGGTGCGGGGCAGGACCAGCGCGGTTTCATAGCCGCGCGAGCGTAGTTCCCTCGCCAGACCGCGCTGGCGGGCTACCGCAAGCCGGCTGCGCGGCAGGTCCCAGACGATCCCCGCGCGCACCCCCGGCATGTAATCGACCAGCGGCGCGCAGAGCGAGGTCACCAGCAGGTCGACCGGCCGATTCGGCCAGCGCTGTTGCAGCACCCGCACCACGGTATGGCCGCGGACGAAGTCACCGATCCACATATAGGGGATGATCAGGATCGGGCGGGTGTCGCCGGCATCCTCCATCTCGATCCCATTTTGTGAATCTATATTCATATCTTGTATGTCTGACGCTCGGCGGATTCCAGCTTCGTCGGTAACCGCTCTGCATGGACAGGTAAAGTGATCCCAGGAGGTGATTTAAGGCCGCGTTCGCCACGTCAAACCGGCTTGACCCGCGGTTCTGATGAAATCGGAACCGTGATGTATCCTTTTGGTTTGGCGCATTTTCTTCACCCGCGAGCCGCAAGAGTTGCCTGCCACGCAGGACTGGGGCAAAGCTGGCGCCGCACAATCAGGGCAGGGGACGGCATGTTGCTGGTGACCGGTGGCGCCGGTTTTATCGGATCGAACGTCGTGGCCGCGTTGAACGACGCGGGCCGCACCGACGTGGCGGTCTGCGACGTGCTCGGCCATGACGGCAAATGGCGCAATCTGGCCAAGCGGCAGCTCGCCGATTTCGTGCCGCCGGCGGAACTCATGGACTGGCTGAAGGGCCGGCGGCTCGACGCCGTCATCCATCTCGGCGCCATTTCGGAGACCACGGCGACCGACGGCGATCTGGTGATCGAAACCAATTTCCGGCTGTCGATGCGGCTGCTCGACTGGTGCACGGCGAACGCGACGCCGCTGATCTATGCGTCCTCGGCCGCGACTTATGGCGACGGCGATTGCGGCTTTCGCGACGACCCGTCGCTCGAGGCCCTGAAAAAACTGCGGCCGATGAATCTCTACGGCTGGAGCAAGCATCTGTTCGATATGGCGGTCGCCGAACGCGCGGCCCGCGGCGAACGCTTGCCGCCGCAATGGGCGGGCCTGAAATTCTTCAACGTGTTCGGCCCCAATGAATATCACAAGGGCACGATGATGAGCGTGCTCGCGCGGCGCTTTGACGACGTCAGGGCCGGCCGTCCCGTGCAATTGTTCAAATCCCACCGTGAAGGGATCGCCGACGGCGACCAGCGGCGCGATTTCATCTATGTGGACGATGTCGTGCGGGTGTTGACGTGGCTGTTGGCGACGCCTTCGGTCAGCGGCTTGTTCAATGTCGGCACCGGCACCGCACGCAGCTTCAAGGATCTGATGTCTGCTGCCTACACAGCGCTCGGTGCCAAACCGAATATCCAGTATATCGACATGCCCGAGGCGATCCGCGGCAGCTATCAATACTTTACCCAGAGCGAAGTCGGCCGGCTGCGCGCCGCCGGATATAATGGCGGCTTCACCGCCCTGGAAGACGCAGTCGAGACTTACGTGAAGGGATTTCTCGACCGCACCGATCGCTTTCGCTGACGGGACACAAATAACGGGACCAGATGTTCGATTTTGAAGCCCTGAGCCAGGCGATCGTCAAGCAGACCGTGCTCTGCGTCGGCGACCTCATGCTCGACGAATTCGTCTATGGCGAGGTGTCCCGCATTTCGCCGGAAGCGCCCGCGCCGGTGATTGCGGTCCAGCGCAGCGAGACCAATATCGGCGGCGCCGGCAACGTCGCGCGCAACATCGCTTCGCTCGGCGGGCGCTGCATCTTCGCAGGCCTCATCGGCGAGGACGAAGCGGGCGCGAAACTGAAGGCGGCGCTGGCGAAGGAAGAGCGGATCGAGGCCGTGCTGGTTTCCGATTCGGGCCGTCCGACGACGCGAAAAGTGCGCTTCGTCTCCGAGCATTTTTCCACCCACATGCTGCGCGCCGACTGGGAACTGGCCCAGCCTGCCGCGGCCGGTATCGAGCAAAAACTGATCGACGCCATCCTGCCGCTGTTGCCGCGCGCCGATATCGTGCTGCTGTCGGACTATGCCAAGGGCGTGCTGACGGCGCGCGTGATCCGGAACGTCATCGATGCCGCGCGAAAGCTCGGCAAGCGGGTGATCGTCGATCCCAAGAGCGCCAATTTCGCGATCTATCGCGGCGCGACGCTGCTCACGCCCAATCGCAAGGAATTTGCGGAAGCCACCCGCAGCCGTGCCGACTCTGACACCAGCATTGCGGATGCCGCGCAGGACGCGATGTATCTGGCCGATTGCGAGGCCATGCTGGTGACGCAAAGCGAGCATGGCATGACGCTGGTGGTTCGCGGCGGTGCGACGATCCATGTTCCGGCGCTTCCGGTGAAAGTGCGCGACGTTTCCGGTGCGGGGGATACGGTAGCCGCCGCGCTGGCGCTGACGCTCGCCGCGAAAGCCGATTGGGAGACCGCGCTGCGGATGGCGAATGCCGCGGCCGCGGTCGCGGTCGGCAAGAAGGGCACCGCGACGGTTACGCCGGCCGAGTTGCGGCGCAAGATCCTGCCGCATGCCTCGCTGGCCGCCGAAGAAAAGATCGTAGCCGCAGGCGGCGACCTCGGACGCTCATCTGGCGGATTGGCGCAAGCAGGGCCTGCGCATCGGCTTCACCAATGGCTGTTTCGACATTCTGCATCCCGGCCACGTCAAGGTGCTGACGGCGGCGCGCGGCGCCTGCGACCGCCTGATCGTCGGATTGAACAGCGACGCCTCGGTGCGGCGGCTGAAGGGCGAGGGACGTCCGGTCCAGGACGAACGCGCGCGCGCCGAAGTGCTGGCGGCGCTCGAGGCGGTCGATCTCGTCGCCATCTTCGAGGAGGACACGCCGATCAACCTCATCACGCAGGTGAGGCCGAGCGTGCTGGTCAAGGGCGGCGACTATGCCCGCGAGCAGGTCGTCGGCCACGAGATCGTCGAGGCTCAGCGGCGGCGAAGTGGTGCTGGTCGACATCCTGCCCGGCCACAGCACGACCTCGCTGGTCGATCGCGCGCGCGGAGGCAAGGCGTGAGCGCTGCGACGGCGACATCGCCGGCGAACGCGCGGCTGCCGCTCTGGCGCGATCCCGCCGCCTGGGCGAGGACGTCGGATATCGTCGCGGTGCTGATCGCGCTCGTCGCTGCCGTGGTCGACCTCGCTGGTCGGCATCTTCGCGGCGATCTGGCTCGTGACCGTTGCGCCGACGCTCGATTTCAGGCTTTTCCTGCAATCGCTGAAGCGGCCGATCTGCGCGCTGCCGATTGCGCTGTTCGCGCTCGCGCTTGTGGGCACGCTGTGGTCGGACGCGCCCTGGGGCGCGCGTAGCTATGCCCTGAGCCCCGTGACCAAGCTGCTGATGCTGCCGCTGTTGTTCTATCATTTCGAACGTTCCGGCGCGCGGCATGTGGGTGTTTGTCGCCTTCCTGGTCTCCTGCACGCTCCTGATGGTGGTGTCCTGGCTGGTGCTGCTCGATCCCGGCCTTTCGCTCAAGCACGGCGATGCCGAGCGCGGCATCTTCGTCAAGAACTACATCGACCAGAGCCAGGAATTCGCGCTGTGCGCGGTGGTGCTGCTCTATCCCGTCATCACGCTGCTGCGGGACAGAAAGATCTGGCAGGCGGTGTTGCTGGCGGCGATCGCCGTGAGCTTCATCGTCAACATGACCTTCGTCATCGTGTCGCGCACCGCACTGGTCACCATGCCGATCATGCTTGCGGTGTTCGCGCTGATGCATCTGAAATGGCGCACCAACGTCATGCTGTTCTCGGCGCGTCGATCGTGCTGGCGGCGCTGGCCTGGATGGCATCGCCGCAATTGCAGGCGACGACCGAAGCGTTCGCGCGGGACTACCGGCTCTACAAGGAGCTGAATCAGCCGACCTCGATCGGACTGCGGCTGGAATTCTGGCAGAAATCGCTGCGGTTTTTCGCCGAGGCGCCGCTGATCGGCCACGGCACCGGATCGACGCGGGGACTGTTCGAGCCGCCGCCACCGGGCCCGCGATGCTGCGCCCAGGCCAGGTGATCGGCAATCCGCACAACCAGACCCTGAATGTCGCGGTGCAGTGGGGCTGCGTCGGGGTCGTCATCCTCTATGCGATGTGGCTGTCGCATTTGCTGCTGTTTCGCGGCGAGGGGCTGGTGGCCTGGATCGGCCTGATGGTCGTGTTGCAAAATATCTTCAGTTCGCTGTTCAACTCGCATCTGTTCGATTTTCACGAGGGCTGGATGTACGTGCTGGGGGTCGGCGTTGCCGGCGGCATGGCGCTGCGCGCCAAATCGGGCGAGGGCGTCAAGGAACCGGCGGGCACGGTCCGATCATGATCGCTGGCATGCACGCTGCAGATGAGCTATCAGCGGGCCCGAGATGTCCTCGACAATCCGGATATTGCTCGTAATTGGTCAGTAAGATGACGCGTTTTTCACAACTGACATTGCGTAATTTCCTGATCGCGGCGCATGACGCGCTGGCGACCGCGTTCGCATTGTTCGCAGCTTCTATCTGCGTTTCGAGGGCGGCAACGGCTTCTTTGCGCGGCTGCCGCGGCTGCTGGAAGTCCTGCCCTGGTTCGTCGTGTTCAGCGTGGTGGTTTGCTACTTCTTCAACCTGACGACGACGAAGTGGCGTTTCATCTCGCTGCCGGATGCGCTGAATATCCTGCGTGTAGCCTCGGTCCTGACGCTTGCGCTCGTGGTGCTCGACTATGTCCTTATTTTTGTCTCGCCGAACGTTCAGGGACAACCGGTCTTTCTCGGCCGGATCACGATCGTCCTCTACTGGTTCATCGAGGTGTTTTCGCTGAGCGCGCTGCGCTTCGGCTATCGCTATTTCCGCTATTCGCGAACCCGTCACCATGCCCGCACCGAGGACGCCTCGCCGACGCTGCTGGTCGGCCGCGCGGCCGATGCCGAGGTCGTATTGCGCGGCATCGAGAGCGGCGCGGTCAAGCACATCTGGCCGGTCGGCGTGCTGTCGCCATCGGCGTCGGATCGCGGGCAATTGATCCGGAATATTCCGGTGCTCGGCGGAATCGATGACATCGAGGCTGTGATTCGCGATTTTGCCGGACGCGAAAAGCCGATCACGCGCGTGGTGATGACGCCGTCGGCGTTCGAGCCCGATGCGCATCCCGAAGCGGTCCTGATGCGCGCGAAGCGGCTCGGCCTGATCGTCAGCCGCCTGCCGTCACTCGAAAGTGGCGACGTGCCGCGCCTGACCAATGTCGTGGTCGAGGACCTGCTGCTGCGCCCCAGCGAGAAAATCGATTACGCGCGCCTCGAGGCGCTGGTGAAAGGCAAGGCGGTCATCGTGACCGGCGGCGGCGGCTCGATCGGCTCGGAGATTTGCGACCGGGTCGCGACCTTTGGCGCGTCGCGGCTGCTGGTGATCGAGAATTCGGAGCCGGCGCTCTATGCGGTGACGGAGGCGCTGGCGGCGCGTGAGACCAGTGCGGTCATTGAAGGCCGCATTGCCGATATCCGCGATCGCGAACGGGTCATGCGGCTGATGAGCGAGTTCAAGCCGGACATCGTGTTCCATGCCGCGGCGCTGAAGCATGTGCCGATCCTCGAGCGCGACTGGAGCGAGGGCGTCAAGACCAACATCTTCGGATCGGTCAATGTCGCGGATGCGGCGCTGGCGGCCGGCGCCGAAGCGATGGTGATGATTTCGACCGACAAGGCGATCGAGCCGGTCTCGATGCTGGGCCTGACCAAGCGCTTTGCCGAAATGTATTGCCAGGCGCTCGACCATGATCTGGTGGCGCAATCGGACGGCAAGCCGCGGATGCGCCTGATCTCGGTGCGGTTCGGCAACGTGCTGGCCTCGAACGGATCGGTGGTGCCGAAGTTCAAGGCGCAGATCGAGGCGGGCGGCCCGGTCACGGTCACGCATCCGGACATGGTCCGGTACTTCATGACCATCCGCGAAGCCTGCGATCTCGTGCTCACCGCCGCCACGCACGCGCTGACGCCGGCGCGGCCGGATGTTTCGGTTTACGTTCTCAACATGGGGCAGCCGGTCAAGATCGTGGAACTCGCCGAGCGGATGATCCGCATGTCGGGCCTCGAGCCCGGAATCGATATCGACGTGGTGTTCACCGGCATGCGGCCGGGTGAACGGCTGAACGAAATCCTGTTCGCCAGCCAGGAGCCTACCGTGGAGATCGGGGTCGCCGGCATCATGGCGGCCAAGCCGAACGAGCCGCCGATGCAGACATTGCGCAAATGGCTCGCGGCGCTCGAAGAGGCGATCGCAAAGGACGACCGTGCCACCATCAGGCTCGTGCTCAAGGATGCCGTGCCCGAGTTCGGATCGAACGCTGCCTAATCCGCAGCCGTGCTCCGCCGGCTGTAGCAAGACCGTTTCAAGGGCCATGATGCAGAAGTCCGGAAAAGTCGTTATCGTCAGCCAGCATTATCCGCCGGATCCCAGCACGACGGCCGCGATCATGGCCGCGATCGCAAACCGCATCGCGTCGGAATCGGAGGTTCTGGTTCTCGCGGGGATGCCGGGTTCCGGTTCGGTGGGATCCACGGGAACGCCGACGGTCGTTGAAGTCAAAAACTGGATGCCGGGCAAGGGCGCCCTGATCAAGCGCGCCGCCGCCGAGGTGCTTTTCACCCTTCGCATATTCGCCGCGCTGCTGACGAAACTGGAGCGTGGCGACGTGGCGCTGACGGTGACTGCGCCCTTCATGCTGCCTTATGCGGTCGCGGCCGCCGCCAGATTGAAACGGGCCAGTTCGGCGCTGATCATGCACGATCTCTATCCCGACGTACTCGTCATGGCCGGGCTGCTGAAACCTGAATCGGTCGTGGCGAAAACCATGCGCGGGGTCAATGCGTTGATGTTCCGCGCGCTCAATGCCGTCGTCATCATCGGGCGCGACACCGAAAAACAGCTGTTGCGGTATCGCGGAATGACAAGAGACAAGATCCAGTTCATTCCGAACTGGGCGACGCTGGCTCCCGCTGTTCGGCCGATCGAGGCCGACAATCCGTTTCGCCGGCCGCTCACGGCGCGGTTTGTGGTCGGTCTGTCCGGGAATCTCGGCTTCACCCATGATCCGGTGATCGTGTTCGAGGCGGCACGATTGCTGCGGGACAATCCGGACATTCATTTTCTTCTGTCAGGCTGGGGAATTGGCTTCGACAGGTTGAAACAGATGCAATCCGACGCGAAGCTCCCCAATGTTACGCTGGTCGGCCGCGTTGAAGACGGCGACCTCGAAGCGTTCCTCTCGGCCGCAAACGTCTGGCTGATTCCCTATCGCAAGAACGTAGCCGGCGTGTCGGTGCCCAGCCGGTTCTACAATCTGCTCGCGGTTGGCCGGCCGGTCGTGCTGGTCTCCGAACCGGAGGCGGAGGCAGCCCTCACGGTGACGGAAAACAATCTTGGCTGGGTTGTGACGCCGGGCATGGCCGATCAATTGGCGCAAGCGATCCGCACGGCCGCTTCATCGACCGATCCCGCAATGGCGGAACGCACCGTTACCGCCGCCAGAAACTTTAGCGCGGATCGGGCTTTGACGGGTTACGCGCTGCTGATTCAGAAATTGCTGCGCCGTCCGCAAACGTCGGGGCAAACGTCATGAAGAATGGCCTACCCGTGGTCCTGGTGACGGGCGCGAGCGGTTTCGTGGGCCGCCATCTGACGCTTGCTGGCGCGTAACGGATGGGCGGTGCGCCGGGGCGTGCGCACGCTATCCGGAAGTGACGATGAGGTCATGTCGGATCGATCGGCCCGGCGACCGAATGGCGCGAAGCGCTTGCCGGCGTCGACGCCGTGGTTCACCTCGCCGCGCGTGTTCATCATCAACATGACGAGCATGCCGTCGAACTTTACCGCAACGTCAATATCGAGGGTACGCTGCACCTTGCGCGCAGCGCTGCGAGCGCCGGCGTCCGTGAGTTTATCTTCGTCAGCCCGGTTCTTGTGCACGGCAGGGCCAACAACGGGCGTGCCCCGTTTCGCGAAACCGACGTTCTGACGCCGCGCGGCCTTTATGGAATGTCGAAGGCCGCCGCTGAGGCCGGCCTGAAGAACCTGGCGCAAAGCGGCAGGATGAACTTCACGGTCGTCAGGCCGCCGCTGGTCTACGGCTCCGGCGCAAAGGGAAATTTCGCGTTGCTGAAGAGGGCGGCTTGGTGTCCCGCTTCCATTGGCCGCGATTCAAAATCGCCGTGCATTCGTGTCGGTGGAAAATCTGCGTCGTTCATCCTGCATCGGCTGACATGCTCGAACGGAAAGTTCGATATTTTCCTGGTGGCCGACCAGGAGCAGGTTTCTACGCCGGAATTCATCAAGCGGCTTGCGAAGCGGCGAGCACTTCACCGCGGCTTTTTCCGATGCCGACAAATCTCCTGAGCACGCTATTGAAGGTCAGTGGCCGCAAGGAAATCAACGACAGTCTGCTCGGTTCGCAGGAGCTTGATCTTTCCAAGGCCGCTTCAACCGGGTGGCGTCCGCAGGTCACCCTCGATGAAGGTTTGGAACGGGCGTTACGCGCGCCCCAATCCTGACGAAACGAAGCGCGTCTGGTTCACGCCACCTGCCGCCGCGAGAACCGGTGCAGCACCAGCGCCACTGCGGCCGCGCCGGCCAGAAGAAGCAGAACATCGGCCGTGGCCGAATCCAGCTTGATGGACGCCACCGCCAGTATCGCCAGTACGACGTTCAACGCGAAGACCTCACCGACCACCTGCAATACCGAATAGCCGTTATCGGTGGCCCGCTGATAGAAGTGCGAGCGATGCGCGGCCCAAAACGGTTCGCGCCTCGCCATCCGCCGTAACAGCGTGACGGTGGCGTCGGACAAATAATAGAGCGGCAGCAGCAGGGCGGCGGCGAATTGCCTGTCATGGGCGAGCCGCAACAGGCACCAGCCAAGCAGCAGGCCGATCGGCAGGCTGCCGACGTCGCCGAGAAATATTTTTGCGACCGGCCGGTTGAAGGGTGCAAATCCGATCATCGCGCCGCACAGCGCCGCGGCGACAAGCGTCACCGAGAGGGAAGCTCGCCAAGCCAACCCAGCAAGATCATCGCGCCCGTGATCGGCACGATTTCGGCCACCGTCATCCAGTCCAACCCGTCCATGAAGTTGACGAGATTCACGAACCAGAGGCCGGCAAGCAGGATCAGGCCACGCTCGATCCATACCGGGCAGGCCGGGATGATCCGGGCATCGTCAGGTGCCGCGAGGATGATGGCGGCGACCGCGGCAGCTTGCAGCAACAGGCGCGGCAGTACCGGGATTGATTTGATATCGTCCGCCAATCCCACCAGCGCAATGAACAGCGTGGCGCCGAAAACCGCCGCCGGGACGGCGAAATTGATCGGGCCGGCGTAAACGCCGATGAAGCCCGCAACCAACAGCGTCGCCGCAACCACGGCAATGCCGCCACCCTGAGGGGTCGGAACGCGATGCGAGGAACGCGCGTTCGGATTGGCGAGCACGTGGCGCAACAGCAGGGGCCGGATCGCCCATGTCAGGCAGGCCGACAACGCCGCCGCGAGCACGACGGCAAGCAGCGACAGGAGCAGTTCAGTAACGGTCATGGTACCCGGCGTGTCGAAGCGGAGACGGCAGAATTGATTATGATGGTGAGATGCAGACCGCAGGCCTGGTATGCCGTCCGCTGTATAGCCATCGAAAATTGCGCCGTCGAGGTTCATCTGGATAGTGTCAGCCGGTCGCCCGGGCATTGAGGAGTCCGTACGGCGAGCCGCTTCCGCGCCGTATTATTCGGGCGCCTCGATCGGCTTGGTGCCCTGCGCGGCCTTTTCAGGACTGAGAATCCACACCAGCCCGCCGAACGCGCCGACAAGGAAATTCACTGCGCCGAACACGAGCGATATGTTCACGCCTTCGTTGCTGACGAGGCCGGCATACCCGAAGGCGAGCCCCATCGTGGCTTCGCGAACGCCCCAGCCGGCGATCGAGATCGGCAGCATCGTGATCAGCATCACCGGCGGCACCAGCTGGAAGATCTGGCCGAATAGCACGGGCGCTGCGATCGATCGTACCACGCACCAGGCGATGACGGCCGTCAGCACGTGAACGAGGATCGACAACACGGCAATTTTCGGTCCGTGCTTCCGGCTGAAGATCACCCGGTTCGCGATCACGGCGCAGGCGTGAATGTGATGCGTTGCCCACCAGCGCTTCAGCCACGGCCAGGGCAGCACGCCGAGTACCAGAAATCCAACGCCGCCGGCGAGTGCTGCGAAATCCACCAGCAGCAGCGCGGAGCGCCCTTCGGGATCGGTGATCAGGCGATAGCTCCAGGGCAGGCTCGCAACGATGAGGATCGCGAGCGCAATCAGGCCGATGGCGCGGTCGACGAAGATCGAATAGGTCGCGGCCCGCCAGCCGGCGCCGGCGCGCGCCACCAGCCAGAGCCGCACGGCGTCGCCGCCGATCGAGGACGGCAGCGTCTGATTGAAGAACACCCCGATCACGTTGAAGCGCATCGCCTGCCCGGTCTCGAGCGGGGCGCCGCATTCGCCGCTGATTTCGCGCCATCGCAGCACGCCGAGAAAAATCTGGAGAAACGTCACGGCGATGGCGAGCGCGAGCCAGCCCAGGCTCTCGACATGAATGCGCGAGGCGAGGTCGTACAGATTGACCTTGCGCAGCGCCAAATAAAGCAGCGCGGCCGAGATCAATATCTTGATGGTCGAAAGCAGGATCCGGCGCATCTCGCTCGCGCTTGCCAGGTGTGAGAAGGAGGTCAAAAACGGCGCAAATCGGGGCCGCACGCCGAACTTCGCCGCCTTGGTATGGTTTTAAAGCCAATCTGGCAATAGCCGGGCAACTGGGTATTGCGACACCCTTGACACCGCGGGTAAAGAGGCCCGGAACGGAACTGCGGGCCGAACCGGCGCCGTGTTTAAGGATATGATGTCGGATCAGACAATATTGGTCACCGGTGCCGCGGGCTTTATCGGCTTCCATGTCGCCCGCCGGCTGCTGGCGGAAGGCCGCGTGGTGGTCGGGCTGGACAATCTGAACAGCTATTACGATCCGGCGCTGAAGCAGGCCCGCCTGGACATGCTGCGGGGCGAGCCGCATTTCGCGTTCGAGCAGATCGATCTGGCCGATCGTGCATCGATGGACCGGCTGTTTGCCAAGCACCGGTTTGCGAAAGTGGTGCATCTCGCCGCGCAGGCCGGGGTGCGTCATTCGATCGACCATCCGCATGCCTATGCCGACGCCAATCTCGAGGGCTTCGTCAACGTGCTGGAGGGCTGCAGGCATCATGGATGCGCGCACCTCGTCTATGCATCCTCATCGTCGGTCTACGGCGCCAATACCAAATTGCCGTTTTCGGTCGGCGACAAGACCGATCATCCGATCAGCCTCTATGCGGCGACGAAAAAGGCCAATGAACTGATCGCGCATTCCTATAGCCACCTCTATCGTCTTCCGGTAACAGGCTTGCGGTTTTTCACCATCTACGGGCCGTGGGGACGGCCCGATATGGCGATTTTCCTGTTCACCAAGGCGATCCTCGAGGGCGCTCCGATCAAGCTCTTTAACCATGGCAGGATGCGGCGCGATTTTACCTATGTCGACGATGTGACCCGTGTCGTCTTGCGTCTTGTCGACCAGGTTCCGCCTGATGGCGGGCCGGCGGCCGGGGCGCCGGCGCGGATTTACAATGTCGGCAATAATCATCCGGAACAGCTCGCCCATGTGGTAGCGGTTCTGGAGAAGGAGTTGGGCCGCACGGCGGTCAAGGATATGTTGCCGATGCAACCCGGAGACGTGCCTGCAACCTTCGCCGATGTCGCCGACCTGGTGCGCGACACGGGCTTCAAGCCCCAGACGTCGATCGAGGATGGCATTCGCGATTTTGTCGCGTGGTATCGCGGCTACTACAAGGTTTGAGACGCCGATGGACCGACGAATTATTCCACTGATCATGTGCGGGGGCGCCGGAACGCGGCTGTGGCCGGCCTCGCGCGAGGTGCATCCCAAGCAGTTCCTGCCTTTGTTCGGCACGCGTTCGACGTTCCAGGATACGCTGTTGCGGGTCTCGGACGCGGCGCTGTTCGCGCGCCCGATCGTCATCACCAACAATGCGTACCGCTTCATGGTGATCGAGCAACTGGCGGAGATCGGCCTCGAGGCCGACGTGCTGCTCGAGCCGATGCGGCGCGATTCCGGTCCGGCGATCGCGGCCGGCGCCGCCTTTGCACAGACGCGCGACGCGAACGCGATCGTGCTGGCGCTTGCTGCCGATCACGTGGTTGGCGACAAGGATGCGTTCGTCGCGGCGTGCCGCGAGGGGCTCACGGCCGCGGAAGCGGGGCATATCGTGACCTTCGGCGTGCAGCCCGAACGCCCCGCCACCGAATATGGCTATATCAGCCCCGGCGAAGTCATTGCCGGCAAGGTCCGCGCGGTAACGAAGTTCGTCGAGAAGCCGGATCCGGCGACCGCGGCCGGCTATATCAAGGCCGGCTATTTCTGGAACAGCGGCAACTTCATGTTCCGCGCTTCGGTGCTGCTCGATGAATATCGCAACGTCGATGCGGCAAGCGTGCAGGCGGTGACCGACGCGGTGACCAAGGCCGGCAGCGACCTTGGATTCGTCAAGCTCGACGCGGACGCGTTCGGATCGGCCAGGTCGATCTCGATCGATTATGCGGTGATGGAAAAGACCTCGCGCGCCGCAATGGTTCCGGTCGCATGCGGCTGGTCCGATGTCGGCTCCTGGCATGCGGTGTGGGAATTGTCCGACAAGGACGCCGAGGGCAACGCGTCGCGCGGCGCCGCGGTGTTCGAGGATTCCCGCAATTGCAACGTGTCGACCGACCGCGCGCTGGTCGCGCTCGAAGGCGTCGACGACCTCGTGGTGGTCGCAACCCAGGACGCGGTGCTGGTGTCCCGGCAAAAGGACGCCAACGGGCTGAAGCGCCTGGTCGCGAAGCTGAAGACCGTCTCGCCAGAGGTGACCGAGGATCACATCCGGGTTCACCGGCCCTGGGGGTCGTATCAATCGGTCGACAATGGCGACCGTCACCAGGTCAAGCGAATCATCGTCAAGCCGGGCGGCCGGCTCTCGCTGCAGAAGCACCATCACCGCTCCGAGCACTGGATCGTGGTGCGGGGGGCGGCCCGCGTCACCGTCAACGAACTGGTCAAGACCGTGCACGAGAACGAATCGATCTATATTCCGATCGGCGCGGTCCACCGGCTGGAGAACCCCGGCAAGATCTCGCTGGAACTGATCGAGGTCCAGACCGGGAGCTATTTCGGCGAGGACGACATCATCCGTATCGAGGACGACTATCAGCGCACCTGAATCATCAGGTAATTTTGCGGAAAAGCCCGCTAAGTCTTCGTCAAGGACTATGTAATTCTTTAAATCAAAACGTGTCCGGAAAGGGCCGATGGCATTCGCCACATTTGTGACGGCGTGCTAGAGAACCGCCGGGACGTTACTACCGAAAAGTCTGTTGGGGTCGACGACATGGGTTCAAAGGGGTCCGCATCGGGCGCGAAGACCGACGTCAAGCGCGCATTGCGCGTGGGCGTTATCGGGGCGGGCGTGATGGGCAGCAACCATGCCCGCGTGCTGGCGGGGTTGCCCGACGTCACGCTGGTCGGCATCGTCGATCCGCTGCCGGAGCATCGGTTGCGCGCCACCGAGCTTGTCGGTTGCCGCGCTTTCGCAGGGCTCGATGAGCTGTTTGCAGAGGGCGTGGATGCCGTGACGATCGCGGCGCCGACCCATCTCCATCACGAGATCGCACTCATCTGCATCGCGCGTAACATTCATATCCTGGTCGAGAAGCCGATTGCGCCGACCGTCCAGGAGGGGCGGGACATCGTCGATGCCGCGCGCCGCGCCGGCGTGACGCTGATGGTCGGCCATGTCGAGCGCTTCAATCCGGCGGTCGCCGCGATCAAGCAGGCGATCTCGGGCGAGGATATTCTTTCGATCGGCATCACCCGGGTCGGACCGTTCCCGCCGCGGATGTCGAACGTCGGCGTCGTCATCGACCTCGCCGTGCACGACATCGATCTGATCCGCTGGTTCACCGAATCCGACATCGTCGAGGTCCAGCCGCAGCTCTCCAGCGCGATCGCCGAGCGCGAGGATATTGCGCTGTTGCAGTTCCGCACCGCCTCGGGCGTGCTCGCCCATATCAACACCAACTGGCTGACGCCGTTCAAGGCGCGCAATGTCACGGTCGCGACCCGCGGCAAATATGTGATGGGCGATCTGTTGACGCGTCAGGTGACGGAGTGCTTCGGCTTCAAGCCCGACGGCAGCTATTCGATGCGGCATTTGCCGGTCGGCCATGACGAACCGCTGCGCGCCGAATTGATCGCGTTCCTCGAGGCCGTTCGCGCCGGCAGTGTGCCGGCGGTTTCCGGCGACGAAGGCGTGGCCAGTCTCGAAATCGCGATCCGCTGTCTCGAAGCGCCCGCCAGGCCCGCGGCCTCCACCGCGCGCAAGGGGCCGCGCCGCATCGCCGGCTGATCTATCGTCATTCAATCCCGCAAGGACTCCGTGAACCAGGCTCCATGAACCAGCACATGCGTCCAGAACCCGTTCCATTCATCGATCTCGCCGCGCAGCGCCGGCGGCTCGGCAAGTCCATCGATGAGGCCGTCTCCCGCGTGCTCACTCATTGCCAGTTCATCAACGGCCCGGAAGTGACGGCGCTGGAAGCAGCGCTGGCGCAATTCAGCGGCGCCAAGCATGTCGTGAGCTGCGCCAGCGGCACCGACGCGTTGCTGATGGTGCTGATGGCCAAGCAGGTGGGCCCCGGCGACGCCGTGTTGTGCCCGTCGTTCACGTTTTGCGCGACCGGCGAAGCGGTGGCGTTGACCGGCGCAACACCGGTCTTCGTCGATGTCGATGAAGCCACTTTCAATTTGGATGCCAATTCGCTCAAGCGCGGTATCGCCGCCGCCAGGCAGCGCGGCCTGAAGCCTCGGGCCGTGATTCCCGTCGATCTGTTCGGGCAAAGCGCCGACCATGACGCGATCGGCGCGGTCGCGGAAGCTGAAGGCCTGTTCGTGCTCGATGACGCCGCCCAGGGCTTCGGCGCCAGCTACAAGGGCCGCCGGCTCGGCACCTTTGGCCTGGCGACCGCGACGAGCTTCTTTCCCGCAAAGCCGCTCGGTTGCTTCGGCGACGGCGGTGCGATCTTCACCGACGATGCGGACCTTGCGGAAACCTTGCGCAGCATTCGCGTCCACGGCCAGGGGTCCGACAAATACGACAATGTCCGTCTCGGCCTCACCGCGCGGTTAGACACCATCCAGGCCGCGATCCTGATCGAGAAGCTTAAAATCTTCGAGGACGAGATCGCCGCGCGCAACCGCGTCGCGGAGCGCTACGCGCGGGGCCTCGGCAACCTCGTCACCGTGCCGCGCCTGGCCCCCGGCTGCAGCTCGATCTGGGCCTGCTACACAATCCGGCTTCCGGAGGGTACCGATCGCGACGGGTTCGCGGCGGCGCTGAAGGCGCAGGGGATCCCGACCGCGATCTATTATACGAAGTCGATGCATCAGCAGACGGCGTACAAGGATTTCCCGGTCGCGGACGGCGGCCTGCCGGTGAGCGAGAGGCTCTCCGATGACGTCATCAGCCTACCGGTCCACGCCTATCTCGACGAGCCGACGCAGGAGCGGATCATCAAGGCTGTGCGCGGCGCGCTTTCAGCCTGATTTCGCCGCGAATATGCGCTAGAAGCGGCGCATGCTTGGACGCATCTTCACGGTCGGCGGCTACACCCTGCTTTCGCGGCTGACCGGTTTTGCACGCGATATCATGCTCGCGGCGATCCTGGGCGCGGGTCCGGTGGCGGATGCGTTCTTCGTGGCGCTGCGCCTGCCGAACCATTTTCGCGCCATCTTCGCCGAAGGCGCGTTCAACGCGGCGTTCGTTCCGGCCTACGCTCACGTCCACGGCGAACGCGGGGAAGCGTCGGCGCGAATATTCGCCGATCGTATCTTCACGCTGCTGTTCGTCTCGCAACTGATCCTGCTCGCGGTCGCCTGGCTGTTCATGCCGCAGGCCATGCGCATCCTCGCGCCCGGTTTCACCGAGGACGCCGAGCAGCGGCGGCTGGCGATCGAGCTGACGCGGATCACTTTTCCCTATCTGCTGTTGATCACGCTGGTGACGCTCTATGGCGGCATGCTCAACGTCATGCATCGCTTCGCGAGCGCAGCCGCCGCGCCAATCTTCCTCAACCTCGCGATGATGATGACGCTGGCGTTGGCAGCGTTCTTCCCGAGCGCCGGTTACGCCGCCGCCTGGGGCGTCCTGATTTCCGGATTCCTGCAATTTTTCCTGCTTGCCGGCGACCTCGCGCGGCATGGCGGCTTGCCGCGCTTTGCGCCGCTGAAGCTCGACGAAGACGTGCGTGCGTTCTTCCGCGCGCTGGGACCTGCGACCATCGGTTCGATGGGAACGCAGGTCGCCTTGTTCGCCGATACCATCATCGCGACATTCCTCCCCGCGGGCGCGCTTTCGGCGCTGTATTACGCCGACCGTCTCAACCAGCTGCCGATCGGTGTGATCGGTATCGCCATCGGCACGGTGCTGTTGCCGGAAATGTCGCGGCGGCTGACCGCGAACGACCACGCAGCCGCTGCTGCGGCGCAGCGGCGGGCGTTCGATTTCACTCTGTTGTTTTCGGTGCCGTTCGTCGCCGCCTTCCTGACCGTGCCTGATGTCATCATGCGCGCGATGTTTGCGCGCGGCGCATTCTCCAAGGCCGATGCCGCGACCGCAGGTGCGACGCTGGCGGCCTATGCCGTGGGGCTGATTCCGTTCGTGATGATCCGCAGTGCGGTCGCGACCTTCTATGCGCGCAAGGATACCGCAACCCCGGTCAAGGCGGCGCTGACCGGTGTTGCCGTCAATGTTGCCTTGAAGGTCGCGCTGATGGGCTCTCTGGCGCAGATCGGGCTCGCGCTCGCGACCGCCGTCGGCGCCTGGATCAACCTGCTGCTGGTGCTGTTCTTTGCGGTGCGGGCCGGCTACCTGGCGCTTGACCGCGAATGGATGAGTTCGCTTGCCAGGTTTGCTGCCGCCGGTGTCGTGCTCGCGGCCGCGCTGTGGCTCACGGCGAAATTCGCCGGTCTCTATTTCGCGCAAATGAAGTCGTTCCGCGATGAAACCACGTTGCTGCTGCTGATGGCGGCCGGCGCCTTTGTCTATGGCTTTTCGATCCTGCTGCTGTTTGGCAGGGGATGGCTCTTCTCGCTGGTCCGCGATCGCAGTGATAAGCGCAAGTAAAAATCCAAGTAACAATCATCGTAAATCAACGTGAATGCGTGCGGGGCGCGGGCCGCCTCGCGCTGAGTTATTTTTGCAACAAATGTGATCCGGGAGACCAAAGCGGTTTGCGCTGGCGGGCGAACCACTGCAATATGGAACGGTTCCAGGGCACGATCGGGAAGGGCCGGGCACCGGTTTTCCCTCGCGACAAACGCGGAACGCGTTTGCGCAGCTGCTCAAGCAAAACGATAGAGCGAGACGACGATTGAAAGTCATCACGCCCAGATAGTCATTGGAGATACGATGGCAGCTCCCATTAAGTTCGGCGTCGGTCAGAGCGTCCTGCGCAAGGAAGATGACGCACTCATCCGCGGCAAGGGCCGCTATACCGACGATCACGCGCCACAGGCCGCGATGCACGCGCTGGTGCTGCGCTCGCCGCATGCGCATGCGAAATTCACCATCAATGTCGCCAAGGCCCGCGGGATGCCCGGTGTCGGCGCGGTGCTGACCGCCGACGACGTCAAAGATCTCGGCGATCTGCCGTGCCTGTTCAATCTGGAAGACAATCCGTTTACCGGCCCGCCCTATCCGATCCTGCCGAAGGATGAGGTCCGCCACGTCGGCGACGCCGTAGCCTTCGTGGTCGCCGATACCATCGATCAGGCCCGCGACGCGATCGAAGCGATCGAGGTCAATTGGACACCGCTGCCGGCGGTGGTCGGTGTCGTCAATGCCGTGAAGAAGGGTGCGCCGCAGGTCTGGCCCGATCATGCCGGCAATTTGCTGTTCGACGTGCCGATCGGCGACAAGAAAGCAACCGACGCCGCATTCGCCAAGGCGCATGCGGTCGCGCAAGTGTCGATCGTCAATCCGCGTGTCATCACCAACTTCATGGAAACACGCGCGGCGGTCGCCGAATACGACGCCAAGAAGGATCATCTGACGCTGACGATCGGCAGCCAGGGTAGCCACCGCCTGCGCGAAATCATCGGCGGCATGGTGCTGAAGATGCCGCTGGAAAAGATGCGGGTGATCTGTCCCGATGTCGGCGGCGGCTTCGGCACCAAGCTGTTCCCGTACCGCGAATACGCGCTGATCGCGGTCGCCGCGAAAAAGCTGAAGAAGACCATCAAATGGACCGCCGATCGCGCCGACCATTTCATGGGCGACGCGCAAGGACGTGACAACGTCACCACGGCGCGTATGGCATTGGCCGAGGACGGCAGGTTTTTGGCGATGGACGTCGACCTGATGGGCGACATGGGCGCCTATCTCTCGACCTTCGGTCCCTATATCCCGCATGGCGGCGCGGGCATGCTGCCGGGCCTCTATGACATCCAGACTTTCCACTGCCGCGTCCGCACAGTGTTCACCAACACCGTACCCGTCGACGCCTATCGCGGCGCGGGGCGCCCGGAGGCGGCCTACGTGATCGAGCGCCTGGTCGACGCGGCCGCGCGAAAACTCGGCATGACGCCCGATGCCATCAGGCGCAAGAATTTCATTCCGCCGAAAGCGCTGCCCTACACGACCGTGACCGGCAAGGTCTACGATTCCGGTGATTTCACCGCACACATGAAGCGCGCGATGGAAGTTGCCAACTGGAAGGAATTTCCCAAGCGCGCCAAGGCCGCGAAGAAAGCCGGGCTGGTGCGCGGCATTGGCCTTGCGAGCTATGTCGAGGTCTGCGGCACCATGGGCGAGGAGACCGCCAATGTGGCGCTCGATCCCAATGGCGACGTCACCATCCTGATCGGCACCCAGTCGAGCGGGCAGGGCCATCAGACCGCCTATGCGCAACTGATCGCCGAGCAGTTCGGGCTGCCGCCCGAGCGCGTGCATGTCGTGCAGGGAGATACCGACCGCATCGCGACCGGTCTCGGCACCGGCGGATCGGCGTCGATCCCGACCGGCGGCGTCAGCGTCCAGCGGGCAGCCCATGATCTCGGCGGCAAATTGAAGGAGATCGCGGCCGAGGCGCTGGAGACCAGCGCGGGCGATCTCGAGATCAGCGACGCCCGTGTGCGGATCGCGGGCACCGACCGCTCGATCAGCTTTGCCGATCTGGCAAAGCGTCCGGGTACCGATCCCTCGAAACTGAATTCCAGCGCGACCTTCACGCAGGCCGACGGTACATACCCGAACGGCACGCATCTGGCCGAAGTCGAGATCGATCCCGCGACCGGCATCATCAAGATCGTCAACTACGTCATCGTCGACGATTTCGGGATGACGCTCAATCCGCTGCTGCTGGCGGGGCAGGTCCATGGCGGCGCGATGCAGGGCATCGGCCAGGCCCTGATGGAGCAGGCGGTCTATAGCTCCAGCGACGGCCAGCTCGTCACCGGCACGTTCATGGACTATGCGCTGCCGCGCGCGGCCGACGGGCCCTCATTCCACTTCGAGACCCATAACGTCCCCTGCACGACCAATCCGCTGGGCGTGAAGGGCGCGGGCGAGGCCGGTGCGATCGGCTCCTGCCCGGCGGTGGTCAATGCGATCATCGAGGGGCTGTGGCGCGAATACAAGATCGACCATATCGACATGCCGGCGACCGCCGAACGGGTCTGGATCGCGATCCGTGAGGCGCAGAAGCGGCATAATCTCTGATAAATCGTCGCAGGCGGAATGAAACGTGGCCCGCGGTGTTGGCAAAAACAGGCGGGATTCGCGGCTTACGCGGACCCGCGTAAACCAAGGGGGATTGAACTGATGAAGCGGATTTTAGTGATTGCTGGAGCGCTGTTGCTCGGTGTCGGCGCCGTCGTGGCGCAGCAGGATCTGGTCAAGTCGACCCAGGCCGAAATGAAGGCCAACGGCAAGAACGCGGGCGCCATGGCGGCGATGCTCAAGGGCGAGAAGCCCTATGATCAGGCCACCGTCGATACGGCGCTGGCCCAGTTCGAAGACACTGCCAAGAAGCTCCCGAAGCTGTTTCCCGAGAGCACCAAGGGCCTCAAGCCGGAGGGCGATTACAGCGCCTCGCCGAAAATCTGGGAAGACAAGGCGGGCTTTGATGCCAAGATCGCGAGCTTTGCCAAGATCGTCACGGAAGCCAAAGCCAAGATCAAGGATCTCGACACGCTGAAGGCGACATTCCCCGCCGTCGGCAAGGAGTGCGGCGGCTGTCACGAGACCTTCCGCCTCAAGAACAGCTAATTCCGGTTTGGTCAACGAAAGAGGGCGGGCGCCACAAGCGTCCGCCCTCTTTTATTTTCCGCCGCTTTATTTTCCGTCGTTTTATTTTTCTTCGCTGGCGAAGTTACCTACTTCGTCACGCCTTACTTTGTTACTTGGCCACGGATTTCGCCGGCCGGATTGGCCGCGGTGTGGATGTTGACGTAGTAATTGCCGGCCATGAGGTCGGCGGCCTGCGCGTCGGTCAAGGTGGCGCTGCCCTCGATCGGGCTCGTAGCAGCATTCGGGATCGCAACGGCAACGCCGCTGTTCTTGCCGGCTTCGGCGGGACCGTGGAAATGCGCGGCGGTGGCGGGGCCCGACAGGCCCGAATAGGTGACCTTCCAGCTCAGCTTCTTGCTGGCGGGATCATAGTCGATGTCAGCGGTGCCGGTGCCGGCGCTGGCGTTCGGCGGCACTTCGGCCTTGCCGTCCAGCGTCGCTTTCATCTTGTCGGCAAAAGCCGGGCCGGCGAAGGCGATCGCCGCACCCAGCGCGATGGTAGCAAGCATGGTCTTGTTCGACATGGTTTTCTCCCTGTTGACGTCAAGCGATGGTGTCAGCTTCAAAACAAGGCCTTTTTGGATTTATTCCCGAAACGGCGATGGACGCCTGAAATTTCGTGGAAGCTTATGGCTGGAGTTGCGGCCATACTGGCTGTTAGCTAGAGCGTTTTTGAGCGAAATGGATACCGGTTCGCGTAAAGAAAACGCGTCAAAACAAGAATCTTTGGCGCTTGATGACGGGTCGGTGAATGCTGCGACGAATTCTCCTTGCTGCCGTGATAGCCGGCCTCGCCGGTTTCGGCATATTCTGGTGGCTGACGATCCCCGCTGTCGTCGCTGCGAATACGCTTCCCGCCTACGCGCCCAACCTCGCCAACGGCCTCACAACGTTCAATGCCGGCGGATGTTCCTCCTGCCACGCGGTGCCCAACCAGCCCGATCGCCTGAAACTTGGCGGCGGGCTTGCGATACCTTCGCCGTTCGGCACGTTCTACGCTCCCAATATCTCGCCCGATCCGAATGACGGCATCGGGCGATGGACCGAGGCCGATTTCGTCACCGCCGTTCTCAAGGGGACCTCGCCGAATGGCGCGCATTATTTTCCGGCGTTTCCCTACACGTCCTACCAGCACGCGAGAATCGAAGACGTCCGCGACCTGTTTGCGTATCTGAAAACCCTTGCGCCGGTGACCGGCAAGGCGCGCGATCACGACGTGCCGTTTCCGTTCAACATCCGACGCGATGTCGGAGTGTGGAAATTTCTGTTCATGGACGGCAAGTTCTTGGACGACAAACCGTTCGTGCCGGATGCCGCGCATTCGCCGCAGTGGAATCGCGGCGCCTATCTCGTGAACAGTCTCGGCCATTGCGCCGAATGTCACAGCCCGCGCAATTTCCTCGGCGGCATCGTGGCCGCGCAGCGTTTTGCCGGTGGGCCTAATCCGGAAGGCGAGGGCTGGGTGCCCAACATTACGCAAAAGGGATTGGCGGACTGGAGCGCGAAGGATATCGCCTACTTCCTCGAGAGCGGACAGACGCCCGATGGCGACAGCGCCGGCGGCTCGATGGTGCGCGTGATCAAGAACACTTCGCAATTGTCACCCGGGGATCGCGAAGCGATGGCGGACTACATCAAATCGCTGCCGCCGGTGGAGGGGCCGCCGCGGCCGAAGAAGGCGCCTGATGGCGGCAAGTCCTGACGGGGCTGTCTGCTCGTGCCGGCATCTCGCGCCGTTACGGCGTGACGGCAGCGCTCACTTGTATTGGAGGTTTTTGCTGTGTTTGTTCTTTTTGCACCGGGCGGACCGTGACGGGAGGCGTCTTGCGCGGCGCCCGCAAGGCGGTCTTGGTTCGTTTCGAATTGAGGATACGCCTCGCCTTGTCCATGTCGGCGAAAGCGCGGTTGAACTGGCGCATCTGATAAAGGACGATGCCGCGATTGAGGTAGGCCTCGGCGAAGCCCGGATCATGCTGGATCGCCAGATCGAAATCGGCGAGCGCGCGGTATATGTCGCCATCCCGATAGGCGAAGACGCCTCGTTCGCGATAGGATTTGGCAGGGTTGTTGGCAAGGCCGGCATTGGCGCCCGCGCTGCCAATGGCACTCTCGCCGTCCTTTGACATCGCGGGCACAATCGCGGCCGTCATGACCATCCCGTCGGACATCCCGGTAGCCGCCTGCGCGTCGCGGAGCACGTCTCGAACCGCGGCAAGATCGGGCTGCGGCGCGGGCTCGACAGCGACGATCTCTGCCGGCTGCGGTGCCATCGCATCGCTCGCCATTGCCACACGGTCCTGTGTTTTGGCGACGTCGGCGAACAGCATGTAACCCCCGACAAGGGCGCCCGAAATCACCGTTGCCGCGATCGTGCAGGAGGCGAGCTTGCCGATCGTCTCGTAGACGCGCGTTGATTTCACGGGAGGCGGCAGGACTGCAATTGCGAGCAACTCGTCATAGGTCGAGCGCTGCTCGGCATCGTTGAGGATGTCGTAGGCGCGCACCAACTCCCTGAATCTCAACGACGCATTCGGGTCGTTGGGATTGATATCCGGATGGGTCGCCTTCGCCGCCTTGCGGAAGGCAGCCCTCAGGCCCTCGGCATCATCGCTCGGAAGCGCTCCGAGCAAATCGTATAACGTCCCCATGGCGGTACTCACAACTCATATCCCCCTCGGAAAATCCTCCGCCGCGGAACTTCCGATGGATGACTCCTGCAGGTAATCAAAAATATCTGGGCGAGAGCATGATCCATGTATGGCAAAAGAACGCCAAAATGCCGAGGTTGGCCAATCGCTTGCGGCTAGAGCGTTTTCAAGCGAAGTGGATTCCGGTTCGCGTCAAGAAAACGCGTCAAATCAAGAATTTAGAGCTCCGTTCCGATTCTATCGGAACGGAAAAGGCTCTAGGGAAGGCGATTGATGGCCGCGGGCCTTCCGCCGCGCAGCCCATGGCAGGCCGATTTTAGCGGTCGTTCATGCTATGGATGAGCGGGTGCTGCCGGGGGTGAATGATGCTGTGCGGAAGGTTGGGGTGGATTGCGCTGGTATCGTGGGGGTTGGCGACTTGCGGCGTCGCACTGGCGCAGTCGCCGAATGTGACGTCGGCACCGCGAGCTGCGGCGGCGGGTTCGTTTCCCTCCTGGGCCTATCCCTGGCTTCCTGATTTCAAGGCGGCTATCGATGACGGCGTTCCCAGACACGTCCCGGACAGTGCCGCGGCGTTCACCCTCACCCAGGAGCGTGACCTTTTCTTCGCACCCGATTGGCATCCGGCCGATCATCCCCCGATGCCCGAAATCGTCGCGAACGGCAGGCGGCCCGAGGTGAGGGCGTGCGGCTCCTGTCACCGCGTGGAAGGGACCGGCGGTCCGGAGAACTCTAGTCTGGCCGGGCTTCCGGCCGCCTACATCATCCAGCAGATGGCCGACTTCAAAAGCGGCGCCAGGAAATTCTCAGGCCCGCCGAGGAGCCCGGTCACCCTCATGATCGCGATCGCCAAAGCGGCCACCGACTCCGAGGTCCAGGCCGCGGCCGCTTACTTTGCCTCGCTCAAGCCGAAACCGGTCATCAGGGTCGTGGAAACCGATATCGCCCCGAAAACGCAGATCGCCCGTGTGTTCTACATGCTGCTGCCGGACGGCGGGACGGAGCCGCTAGGGCAGCGCATCGTCGAGGTTCCCGATGACGTGCAGCAGTTCGAGCATCGCGATCCCCGTTCGAAATTCACGGCCTATGTGCCGACGGGAAGCATCATTCGGGGACAAGCATTGGCAAAGGGTAGTGGGCCGGCGGATCCTGGGGCTTGCGTAACGTGCTGTCCGTCATCAAATGCATTGCGACAGTTTGCGACGTTGCTTAGTGGAGGTTCGAGCTCATCGGCACGGTTAAATTAAGCGGCTTTCCTTTGATGCTGCAAGCGGCGGTTTTGGATGGTGTCGCGTTTGATCCTTTCTCTTTTCATCAGGATGGTTTGCCCGCGCCCGAAGAAGACATCGGCCGGCGTGAGGTTTTTCAGGCTCTCGTGATAGCGGTGGTGGTTGTAGTAATCGACGAACCTGCCGATGCAGGCTTCGAGATCGCCAGGCAGGTAATAGTTCTCCAACAGGATGCGGTTCTTCAAGGTTTGATGCCAGCGCTCGATCTTGCCCTGGGTCTGAGGATGATTGGGCGCGCCACGAACATGCGCCATATCCTGCTCGTCGAGCCATTTTGCCAGCTCGCCGGAGACGTAGCTGGGCCCGTTGTCGCTGAGCAGGCGCGGTTTGTGGACAACCCGCGCCTGATCGCAACCTGATGCGGCCAAAGCCAACTCCAGCGTATTCGTGACGTCCTCGGTCTTCATCGTCGTGCACAGCTTCCAGGCGATGATGTAGCGGGAGAAGTCGTCCAGGATCGTGCTCAGATAGAACCAGCCCCAGCCGATCACCTTCAGATACGTGAAGTCGGTCTGCCAGAGTTGGTTCGGTGCTGTCGTCTTGTCCTTGAACTCATCCGCCGCCTTCATCACCACGAAGGCGGGGCTGGTAATCAGGTCGTGTGCCTTGAGCAAGCGATAGACCGACGCTTCCGAGACAAAATAGCTTTCCTTGTCGGTGAAGCGCGTGGCCAGTTCCCGCGGCGACAACTCCGGCGCGTCTAAAGCCAGATCGACGATCCGCTCACGCACCTCGTCAGGGATGCGATTCCATACCTGCCTGGGCGTGGATGGTCGATCTTCCAATGCTTCAGGCCCGCCGGCTTGGTAGCGGTCATACCAACGGTAGAATGTCGAGCGCAGGATGCCGAGCTTTTCCAACGTCCGGGCCGCCGGCAGATGGGATTGTTCGACCAGGCGGATGATTTCCAGTTTCTCCGACGCCGGATATCTCATTCCTCGCCGTCCCCATCCGCGATCATGCTTTTTTTGAGCAACCGCAATTCCAGAGCCTGCTCGGCGACGACTTCTTTCAGCGCCCGGGCTTCCTGTCGCAGGTCCTTGACCTCGCCGCTGGTCGCTGCTCGTGCTGTATCCCCAGCCAGCCTCCGCTTGCCGGCTTCCAGGAACTCCTTCGACCAGTTGTAATACAGGCTCTCGGCAATGCCCTCACGACGGCACAGCTCCGCGATGCTGTGCTCACCCCGAAGGCCGTCCAGCACGATACGGATCTTCTCCTCGGCCGAATATTGCTTGCGGGTCGCTCGCCGAATGTCCTTCACAATCCGCTCGGACGACGGCTTCTGGTTCACGGATTTCTGTCTCATCTCCACTCCTTGATGGTTACGATGAGCCAGAAATCCTCCTTTCTTCAACCCGCTAATTCTGTCTCACAGGTGCTGATCCCGGACAGTCCACCCTCATCAATAAACATCGGCCCAGGCCCTGGCGATAATTCAGACTTCAAGCAAACGTTGAACGCATCATCGAGACAGTCGCGCCGTATTGGCGATGGCCTCGGCCAACATTGCCTTCAACTGTGACTTAGTGAATTCCTCGGGCCGCTTCACTGCTGGTTTGAGCGTAGATACAACCCTATGAGCCGGGCGAGCACAGGCGGCTATAGCCGTTGGCTTTCGCCGAGGCACCGATACGATTTTCGGTTTTGCGGTTGGCGGCTTGTGCCCGCGCTTCAAGCCCATGCGCAGCAATTTGGCGCACACAGCGTCGCGGCTGTTCCCCAGGCGGCTGGCGATCTGCCCGGCACTGTGGCCACTGGCCCATAGCTCTTTAAGGAGTGCAATGTTGGCGGCATTCCACATGGGTTGAAATCTTACACCCAAATTGCGATTACTGACAATATCGCCACGCTTTGCTCTTAAAAGCGGACATCCGATCTGCCCGTTTATGGGTACACCATCTAGACGAGCTTCGCGATCCCGAGTTCATCTGCAACCTTGTTCAGCCCAACCATCAGCGCCGGTGCGATCGGAATTCCGTCGCGGGCCCTCGCTGCGCGCGTGGCATGGCTGCGTTCGCCGGGCACGGTGATCCGCTCGACGCCCGGCATCCGCTCGCTGCCCCGGAAATCGCGCACCAGTGCATCGACGCTTCTCTTGAACGTCGCGACATCGCCGAAGGCCGCGATGTTGATGGCGGCGATCGCCTGTCCGGTGTTGGTGACGCTGTCGTCGTCATGATTGAAGTCGATGACGTCCCGGCCCATCGCCGCGCCGCCAAGGGTGCCCGCGAGCAGGCCGATGATCATGGCGAGCCCATAGCCCTTGTAGCCGGCCTCCATGCCGCCGAGCGGCAGAAGCATGCCTTCGTCGGCGCGTTTCGGGTCGGTGAGCGGCTTGCCCTCGCGATCGATCATCCAGCCTTCCGGCATGGTTTCGCCGCGCAGCGCCTTGGTTTTCACTTTGCCATAGGCGGCAACCGTGGTGGCCATATCGAGGACGATCGGCTTCTCGTCGCCGGCGGGAATCGCCGCCGCGATCGGATTGGTCGACAGCAGCATGTCGAGACCGCCCCAGGGCGGGAGGTGGTTGGCGTTGCCGACCGCGAAGTACAATCCGATCATGTCGTGGGCGAGCGGCATCGACGCGTAGAGCGAGGCCGGGCCGGCATGGTTGCTGAATTGCGAATTGACCCAGGCAATGCCCGAGGTGCGCGCCTTTTCGATCGCCATTTCGGCCGCGCGCTTCATGACGAGATGACCCATGCCGTTGTCGCCGTTCAAAACGGCGGTGCTGGTGTGCTCGTGCACGATCCGGATGTTCGGCCGGACGTTGAAGCCGCCGGCCTTGATGCGCCTTGCATATTGCGGCAACCGGGTCACGCCGTGCCCGTCCGATCCCTGCAGGTCGGCTTCCGCCATCAGGGTTGCGACGGTGGCGGCATCCTGGTCCGGCAAGCCCAGCTTGGTCAGGGCTTCCTCGATGAACGCTTTCAGGCGGCTGAATGTAATTGATGCTTCGGACGACAGGATCGATACTCCGGTTTTGAGGTGGGATTAGCCGCGCTGCAGCAGCGGCCGCAGGCTGCGAACATCGGCCACGGATTCGATCGCGAACACAGTCTCGATCAGTCTATCCGATTTATTGCGTCCAAGCACCGGCGCTGTGAGATCGCGGGCCTTGTCGATCACTTCAGTGCGCGTCATCGGGTTGCGCGGCGTGCCGCGAACCGCTGTAATGCGTTCGGTCAGCAGGCTTCCGTCCGCAAGTTCGATCTCGACGATCGTGACGCGCACCGGCAGGAGTTTGGCGAGTTCCTCGTCATAGACCAGGTTCACCTTGCCGCGCTCTCGCAGCGCCGCCGCGTCCTGCATACGCGGCTTGTCATGCGCGCCGTGGAAGGAAACGGTCTTGTCGAGCAGCATGATCGCGACCATCTGCTGCAGGCAGATGTCGGGGATGTCGCGGTTGTCCACCACCTTGGCGACCGACGGTGCAAGGCGCACGGTCACGCGCCTGACCTGGTCGGCTTCGAACGGCTTTTTGCCGCGGATCGCCTCGATGCCGTCGAGCGGCGCCTGAATCGGCGAGCCGACGGTCCATTTCTTGATGTCGGTTTGCGCGATCTCGTAGCGTTCGCCGAGCTTGTCGATCAGGCGCTCGGGTTGCGCCTTCGGGGCATAGGCGGCGAAGAAATTGTCGGCGCCGGAGAAGATGTCGTCGACGCCGTTCCAGCCCGACTTGACCAGGAACGCCGAAGTGACCCCGTTCCGCGCCGGCATGCCCGCAAACACAAAGGCTTTTTCGATGTGGTCGGTGTCGCGCCGCCACGCGACGATCCCCGAAGATTGCTGCGCGGTGTAGTCGAGCGCCCAGCGCATCTGGCTGATATCGAGACCGGCGGCGCAGCATGCCGCGGCGGCGGCGCCGAACGTGCCGGCAATGCTGTGGGTCGCGAGACTGCTCTCGTAGCTGAAGGCGGCGCCCCCCATGGCCATCACAACGCGCGTTCCGATGTCGTAGCCGAGCGTCACGGCGCGCAGCAGCGTGGCGCCGTCGATGCCGTATTCCTCGCCGGCGGCGAGCGCCGCCGGCACCACCGAGCAGCCGGGATGCGAGCGCGATTCATTGTGCGAATCGTCGGTCTCGTCGGCATGCGCCATGACGCCATTGGCAAGCGCGGCATCGATCGGTCCGGCCGTCAGGGCAAATCCCGCAACCGTCGTGGCGCCCTTCGCGCCGCGTTCGCGGATGTAACGCTCCGCCGCCTGGCCGGGCGGCAATTCCGATCCGGAGATCATCGCCGCCAGCGTATCGAGCAGATGGAATTTGGCTTGTTCGGCGATGTCGGCGGGCAGGGCGCGTGCGGCTGCGCCGCTCATATAGGTGCTGAGCGCGCTCATCACCGGCCCGGGACCCGATGTCTGGGCGTAGGCGCGTGCGGGCAATCCCAGTGCCGCGGCAGTCGCGGCCATGCGAAGAAGGTGTCGCCGATTCATGATGTCCCAGGGGTACATGCCTAACCGGTACGCGCCTAACCGGTGCCGAATGCCTTGAAGGTGATGATGGTGTGGGTATCCTGGATGCCGGGAATGACCTGCACCTTCTCGTTGACGAAATGGCCGATATCGGTGTCGTTGTCGACATAGAATTTGACCAGCAGGTCGTAATCGCCGGCGGTGGAATAGATCTCCGAGGCGATTTCGGCTTCCGCGAGCGCGTTGGCGACGGCATAGGACTGGCCGAGCTTGCATTTGAACTGGACGAAGAAGGGAACCATCGCTGTCGTCTCCGAAGATATTCGCGGCATCTTATAGCGTTTTCAAGCGAAGTGGATACCGGTTCGCGTGAAGAAAACGCACTGAAATAACAGGCCTAAAACGGAAAGCCCGTGGCAAGCCAACTTGCTGGCAATTGCCGGCCGCGCTAGGACAAGGCAGCAGGAGAAGGCACCAGGACAACGCGCTAGGACAAGTCATGGCCCCAAACCCACCATCTGCGCGAGGCGGGCAATGACGACGCCGGTCGCGCTCACCATCGCCGGTTCGGACTCCTCGGGCGGCGCCGGTATCCAGGCCGACCTGAAGACGTTTGCCGCGCTCGGCGTCTACGGCGCGTCCGTCATCACCGCGCTGACGGCGCAGAACACGACGGGGGTCAGCGGCATTCATCAGGTGCCGGCCGAGTTCGTGACCGCGCAGATCGACGCGGTGTTCTCCGATCTCGCGGTCGGCGCCGTCAAGATCGGCATGGTGGCGCAGCACGCGAGCATCGATGCCATCGCCGCCGCCTTGACGCGATGGTCGCCCAGGCATGTCGTGCTCGACCCGGTGATGGTCGCAACTTCCGGCGATCGTCTGCTTGCCGCGGAAGCGATCGATGCGTTGCGCAGCAAACTCATCCCACGCGCATCGGTGATCACGCCCAATCTTCCCGAAGCAGCAGTGCTGCTGGACGCACCGATTGCCGCAAGCGAGGCCGCGGTCGAGGATCAAGGCAAGCGGCTGCTGGCGATGGGGTGCCGGGCCGTGCTGATCAAGGGCGGCCACGGGCAGGGCACCGAGAGCATCGACTATCTGATCGGTGCGAGCGGCGTCGTCGCGCTGGCTGCACCGCGCATCGCGACAAGGAATACGCACGGCACCGGCTGCTCATTGTCGTCGGCAATCGCCGCCGGCCTTGCAAAGGGTGAAGAGATGGAAGCCGCCGTGCGCAACGCCAAGGCCTGGATCAGCGCCGCGATCGCGGCTGCGGACCGGTTCAGCGTCGGCCATGGCCATGGGCCGATCCATCATTTTCATGGGCTCTACTGAAAACAATTTGGCGAAACGCGGGCAACTTGTGATTGAGAGAATTCGAGACTTAACCAATTGCAAGTGCTAATGTCACAGGGCGACAGGCCGTGCCGCGCCATGTCCTTGTTGCCGTCAAGAGCCGGCGTCGAACAAAAAATTGAGCCTCGGGAGAGCTGCGCGGGCATACCCGGGCTATCAGAAAAGGGAGGCTTCCATGCATCGTAAGACCGTCGAAATCGTCCTCACCACAGGCCTTGTGGTTGCCGCATTGACCGGCACCGCGAGCGCACAAAATTCAGCAGCAAGTGCAGCCCTCGACACCAGCCTGCGCGGCGCGGTCGAGCGCAAGGACGTGCCCGGCGTGGTCACGCTGATCACCGATCGCGAGCGCGTGCTTTATCAGAGCGCATTCGGCGTGGCTGATGTCGCGACCGGTCGCCCGCTCGCCTCAGACGCGCTGTTTCGTATCGCTTCGATGACCAAGCCGGTCACGTCGGTGGCGCTGATGCAACTCGTCGAGCAGGGCCGCATCGGTCTCGATGACCCGGCCGAAAAATACCTGCCGGAGCTTGCGGGACTGAAAGTCCTTGAATCGTTCGACGCGGCGACTGGAGCCTACCAGCTCCGCCCGCCATCGAAACCGCCGACCGTCAAACACTTCCTGACGCACACGTCCGGATTGGCCTATCCGTTCACCAGCGCGATCTGGCGCGATTTCAAGCCGCGCGCCGGCGAAACCTATCCGTTCGGCGGACCGCTGCTGTTCGATCCGGGCGAGCGCTGGCACTACAGCACCAGCACGGATGTCGTCGGCAAGCTGGTCGAGGCGGTGTCCGGCCAAAAGCTCGAGGATTATTTCCACCAGCACATCTTTGTCCCGCTCAAGATGGATGACACCTCCTACAACGTGCCGGAGGCAAAGGGGCCGCGCCTCGTCGCGCAACAGCAGCGCGCCGGCGAACGCATGGACGGCGCCATTGAACTGCAAAAGCCGCAGCCCGGGCTAACCATAGCGGCGCCGATCGGCGGCGGCGGCCTCGCCTCGACCGCTGAAGATTACGGGCGCTTCATGCGCATGCTGCTCAACGGCGGGGCGCTTGACGGGGCGCGCGTGCTCAAAGCCGAGACGGTGGCGCTGATGGGCCAGAACCACATCGGCGCGGTCTCGGTTCCCGCGCTGAAGTCCGCGCTGCCGCGCAGCGCCGACTTCACCTTCATCGCTGACGGCCGCGACAAATGGGGCCTCGGCTTCCTCATCACGGCCGACCAGGTACCTGGCAAGCGTTCCCCCGGCAGCCTGAGCTGGGGCGGCATCAACAACACGTTCTTCTGGATCGATCCCACGCGCGGCATCGCCGGCGTGATCATGATGCAGTACCTGCCGTTCGCCGACGCCAAGGCGTTGGCCGTCTACGACACGTTCGAGCGTGGCGCCTACCAGCTCGTGAACGCCGTGCGGACTAGAAGTCTTGCCGGTAGAAATCTTGCCGGTAGAAGTCTTGCACGGAGACCAGACATCGAAAGCCAGGCTAGGCAGGTCCGAAAAGTATCGGTCACGAAAAACACAAACGCCGCCCACCGCATTTGCTGGTGGGCGGCGTTGCGTACCAACCGGGCCTCGGCCTCTATTCGTTACGCAAGCATGGTGTTGGGTTAGCGTTGGGCCATCGATGCCAAAATGGGGCCTGCCTCCGCGTCCTCAACACAGGGCGTGACGGTAATCTCCATCACGTTTGCCCATTGCGCGTACCATTCGTACATCGCCTTGGCGTCATTGCTCTCGGAGATCGCGAATCCTTGACCGTTCATGCCGTGCCAACGGGCGAGCATTTTCACGCCTGCCGGTGGCGCACCACCCGTCTCCAGAAATTTTTTGATCGCTGCATCAATCGAGCTTGGCGGTATTCTCCAGTGTGAGATGTACTTCATCGAAATCTCCAATCTGAAAATATACGACAATGCCTTGCGGCAGGTTCAAGTGAACCACTGATCGGTGACGCCGAATAGGGATGATTGGCGGGTTTGGCAACGTCGCGAGACAAATGGCGACGTATCGAGTTTACCGGTCTTCAAGATCCACGGCTGCTGCCGTGTCAGCGACCATGCACTCAAGTGTGAAAGCCGAAACCTCCATCACAGACGGTGCGGAGCTACCCGATTGCATGAAGCTCGTTGAGGCATCGTCTGTCCGAAGCGTCATTGTCAGAGACGGTGCCTCATGCCGATTACGTTCGCGTTGTCTCGCATACCACCAAGCGTCCCACAGGCGGAACGATGTTGAACGCGAAGAACCAACTCGGTATCGGGTAATCCTTACCGAAGCACCGGCAAGATCAAAACCCAGACAAAAACCTTTAGCGCTGCCCTGATGGACAGCTTGACGCGCAGCTTCCTGATCGATTGGGTTCGATATGGCGCTTGGTCCGAACACGATAGTCGATGCGAAAGGAACAGAAATTCGGATCGCGTCGCGGCGCGGTTGCGTTGAGCAAAGCTATCATGCAGCAGGCAGCCTTGACTTGCATGAGGTGGATGAGATTGTTCGAGTATCGTCCAGGCTAGTTAACCGACCTGTGGGAAAGCGGTTTAGTACTACCTCTTTCACGCATCACATTGGGGAGAGGTTGTTGCTGGCGTTTGTGCATGTCGTTGACGACAATGCTTCCTTCCGAGTGGCAATTGAACGTCGTTTGAGAAGTGCCGGATATGGTGTCGGGACCTATTCGTCGGCTCAGGATTTGCTGGATCGTCTCCCAAATGAAACCGAACGGGGCTGCATTCTCCTCGATGTGAATATGCCGGGATTGAGCGGTCCCGAAGTCCAGCTTCGTCTCCGCGAGCTCGGCTCGACACTGCCTATCGTTTTTCTTACCGGCCTTCCCGATATTTCGACGACAGTACGAACGATCAAGGCCGGAGCGGAGGATTTTTTGGTCAAGCCCGTGTCGTCGGACGATCTTTTTGCCGCCATCGAACGGGCTGTCGCGCATCATGATGCAGCGCTGGACTCAAAGAGCAAGCTGGACGGGATCCGCGCTCAGATCGCGACATTGACGCCACGTGAGCGGGAGGTCTTCGATTGCATCATTCGCGGTCAAACCAACAAGCAAGCGGCCAGAGCATTAGGTTGTACCGAGCGCACGATTAAGGCCCATCGCCAAAGGGTGATGGAGAAAATGCGAGCCCAAACCTTGGCCGAACTCGTTTCCCTTGCCGAACGGGTAGGGTGTTCCGGCGCCGTGCCTGCTATTTAAACGGGCCGAACGAACCAACAAGTCGATGGTTCGTTCGGTGCCGCTCCTTTACGCGCGAGACGGGCTACTCAAGCCGTTTGGCCGCGCGTGAACAGGCTGTAGAGGACCAGAAGCAGAATCGCGCCAACGACGGCCCCAACCAACCCCGCGCCTTCGCCCGCGCTGTACCAGCCGAGGGTTTGTCCCAGGAACGATGCGACGAAGGCGCCCACAATCCCGAGAATAGTGGTCATGATGAAGCCGGACGGCTCGTTGTTGCCGGGCATGATGAACTTGGCGATGACCCCGGCGAGAAAACCAATCAGGATGGTCCAGAGAATACCCATTGTCGAAACTCCTTGCGTTGACGGTTTGAGTTGGCGGTTGTTCTCCATTTTAGCGGTGAGACTTGATCTTCTCTGACTTAGAGACTGCAGCTTCAGAGATGTTTGGCACCGCTGGTGGGGCTCCCTTGCAAACATCCCGGGTTCGCTTTCCGCGCCAATCGATCCCTTTGAGGATGGATTCCCTGTCACTTGCCCGCGAGATTTCGGGACTGTCGGAGATGACACGCCCAGAGCGTGCATGCGTCGAGTTGCACCTGAGTATAATCCGCAGGACCAAGGTATAACCGTGCCGCGCCAAGGCGTGCAGCGCGGCCGGGTCGGCGGGCCGGTCATTCAAATGGCCGCACATCTGAAATTGCTGGAGGAAAGGCCGCCGATCATGGCAGCCACGCCAGACTCTTGCGGCGTTGCTGGGCGTGGAACCTTCGTCAGATTGTGATACTTTAGCCAAGCTGCCGCAGTGCGGAATTCGCAAATGGGCGCGGTTGCCGGAATAGAGAGGTCGGGGTCAGGCATGACGCGACGGGGCTGTCTCGGTGTTCTGAGTGGCGTCACGGCGGTCGGCCATGTCCTTCGCATCCAACAGCGTTGCGCAACCGTCGCAATGCCCCGTAATCGACCATGACGGCCATCGTCGCGTGGCTGGATGCCGTCCTCGGCAACATCCCCCTCCCGGTTCTGGAGGTGTGGGGGCGGTTCAGCTATGTCGTCGGCCTCTTCGTGGCCATCTGCGCATTTTGCGGATTTACGTTCCGGATCGGGGAGCATTGGGGATTTGGCCGGGCGCGGCAGCGATGGGACACCAAGGCGTTCCTGAGCGTGCCGCTGACATGCGTGTTGATCATCGCGAGCGGTTACATCGGATCATTCATCGTGCTTGTGCCGGGCGCACAGACGTTTGAATCGCTGAAAGATCTCGCCGTCCTGCTGTGCATCGTGCTCTTCGGCTATCCCGCGCTCGTCGCCGTCCTTCCGGCTTACATGCTGTCGGACCTGATCGAAGGGGTGCCGCCGAGCTTCGTGCTGAATTGGGCGGAGGGCTATTTTTTCTGGGCTGCCTTTGTCTGGATGGCCTATCAGCTCATCGGCCGCAATCCGGATTTTCGTCAAGCGCAAACCTGGCGCCGTTACGGCGTGTTCGTCGCGTTGATCATGCTGTTTGATCCGGTGATGTGGGGTTACATCTGCTCGGAGAAATTCACCTCCATTATCTCCTACCGCAATATCTCGTCGGCGCTTGCTTTCACGTTGTCTGTTACCTGGCTGTTGGCGCCCGCGGCTTTCCTGGTTGCGCTCCCGCTCGCCAGACGGTTCGGATGGTTCTGGGCGGATATCCCCGGTCGTGTCAGAGAACGCGCGATAGGGAGCAGCGAATGGATCTGGGAATCAGGTCGCGGCGAGGCGCCGGAAAAGGTTTCACCGGAGCAGGGACGCCTGCCAATCCGGATATTCATCTTCGCGCCGTTCATCGCGCTGGTGCTCTTGATGGTTGGCACAACGGCGATTGTCGCGCTTCAGTCCGCAGACGACGATGCGCAGATGCTGGCGACGAAGCTCCATCAGGCAATGTCGGAGAACATCCGCCTGCAACTGGACGACTACCTCGCACGTCCGCCGCCGGCAGGCGTCCAGCGCGAAGACACCCTCGACTCCCTTCTGCGAAGTCAGGCCGTCGGCACCAATGGACGGGCCGTCATCCTTGACATGAGCCGGCAAGACGATCGCCTCGTCCGCTTCCGCCGGCGATCCGGTGGTCGCAAACGCAATTGCCGCACTCGCGCGGCACACGGGTCCATCGGGGTTGTCCGCAGGGACGGCCGAGTTCCAGTTCGATCACGTCACGGCCAAGCCGCTCTCGCGGGAAACGTGGCTGACCTACGCGACCGCGTATCGCGACCACAGCGCCGGCCGTGATTGGATTCTGATGACAGCCATGCCTGAAACGTTCTATCTGGCGGGCTTGCGCAAAGCCAACAGCCGTTCCGCGATGGTGCTCGCCTTGGCGCTGGTGCTCTCGCTCGTGCTCGGCGCGGCGTTGGCGTCCATGGTGACCGCGCCGCTGCGGCACATGGCGCATGCGACGCAAACGATGGCCGGCGGGGATCTGAGCGTCCGGGTGCCGGGCACCAAACTGGAGGAGCTCGATACCCTCGGCGGATCGTTCAACGCCATGGCGGCGAAGCTCAAGAAGTCGTTTGACGATTTGGTCGGAGAAATTTCAACGCGGAAGAGCCGCGAGCAGGAATTGAACGAAAGCGAAGCTCGCCTGCGTTTGAGCGAAGAGCGGCTGAAGCTCGCAATCGACGCGGCATCGCTCGGGATCTGGGATTGGGACGTCGAACGGGACCGGCTGGCTTGGGACGACTCGATGTACCGGCTTTACGGCGTTCGCAAGGAAGAGTTCAGCGGCGCTTTCGATGCCTGGTCGAAGTGCATTGCCCCGGAAGATGTCGCGGGAGCCAGGGCGGACGTCGAGGCAGCGCTTCGCGGCGACCGCGAGTATTTGTCTGACTTCAAGGTGCAGCGAACCGATGGCGCCATCCGCATCATTCGCGGCGTGGCGCAAATCATCCGGGACGCGGACGGCAAGCCCGTGCGCATGGTCGGGATCAACCGGGATGTCACGGACCTGATCAACGCGGAGACCGAGCGTGTTCGCGCCAACGAAGCCGTACATGCGGCACAGGCGGAACTCGCGCAAGTGGCGCGGCTGACGACCATGGGCGAACTCGCGGCCTCGATCGCCCATGAAATCAGCCAACCGCTCGCAGCCGCCGTCACCTATGGAAATGGGGCGCTCCGGTGGCTGGCCCAAACCCCGCCCAATCTCGAGGAGACGAGATCGGCTCTCAAGGGCATCGTCGAGGCGGGCAGCCGCGCAGGCGAGGTGATCGGGCGCATCCGGGACCTGCTCAAACATCGCAAGCCGGAATACGTCACGCTCGACGTCAACGAGGCGATCCGGGATGTGCTCGCGCTGACCGGGAGCGCACTGCGGAGCCGCTCGGTGACGGTTCAGACGATGCTGGCCGAGGACCTTCCGCTTGCGTTGGGCGATCGCGTCCAGCTGCAACAGGTCATCATGAATTTGACCATCAACGGGGCGGACGCCATGGGCTCCGTGACCGACCGGCCTCGCGTGCTGCGGGTCGAATCGAAAGCCGACGTCGAAGGCAGCATTCAGGTTACGATCAGGGATTGCGGGACCGGAATCGAGGAAGCGATCCATCATCGTATCTTTGACCCGCTGTTCACGACCAAGCCCGCGGGGATGGGCATGGGGCTGTCGATTTGTCGAAGCATCATACAGGCGCATGGCGGCCGACTCTGGGCCTCGCCGGGCACGCCCCACGGTACCGATTTCCAGTTCACGATTCCCGGCTCACGATCCCCAGCGCAAACCAACGTCCGACGTTTGCATGACAGTCGGTAAACTCGCGCTGATCTTTGGTCGGTTTTTGATGCCTGGGACGAGGCGGGCGGTTTACCGCAGAGCCCGGCAAACGATATGATGCGGTGTCGAAGCCCGTTCTTTCGTTGCCGCGCCAGAGGCATATCGAATGAAAGAAGATCATTCCGGCCAGTCGATCGTGTTCATCATCGACGACGACGCTTTACTGCGTGAATCTGTCTCAAGCCTCCTTCGATCGGTCGGGTTGAAGGCGCGGGTTTTCGCCTCCACGTCGGAGTTCTTGCAGGAGAAGCGGCCGGCCGTTCCGAGCTGCATGGTGCTCGACGTCAGGCTTCCCGGCGTGAGCGGAATTGATTTTCAGGTCGACCTCTCCAGACGCAATATTCATATCCCCATCATTTTCATGACCGGCCACGGGGATATCCCGATGACGGTGCGGGCCATGAAGGCCGGTGCAGTGGAATTCCTGACCAAGCCTTTTCGGGATCAGGACATGCTGGATGCCGTTCAGCTTGCCCTGGACAGGGACCGAAGCCGGATCGAGTCCGAGGGCGCTTCTTCCGGATTGAAGTCGAGCTTCGAGTCCCTGACCCCGCGGGAGCAGGAAATCATGGGCCTGGTCACGTCAGGGCTGATGAACAAGCAGATCGCCGGCAAAATCGGGCTCAGCGAGATCACGGTCAAGGTCCATCGCGGTCGCATCATGCGAAAGATGGGAGCCAAGTCGCTGGCGGATCTGGTGCGGATGGCCGAGGCCCTGGGCATCCGCCCTGCGACGTCATAGCGCGATACTCAAGTATAATTACCCAGGCCTTCCGGATCGCCAATGATACCGCCGATGATAATGGTCGAATCCAGCACCGCTTTATCCAAGGCCCGAAATTTGCCAAAAGATCCCCTGATCTCAATCATCGACGACGATACGTCGGTTCGAGAGGCCACAAAGGGGTTCGTTCGGTCGATGGGGTATGCCGCAGAAGCGTTCGCTTCCGCCGAGGAGTACCTTGAGTCGGATCGGGTGGCGGACACGGCTTGCTTGATCACCGACATTCAGATGCCTGCCATGAGCGGCGCCGATCTGCAGGATCGACTGATCGCCGACGGCTATCGCATGCCGATCATTTTCGTCACTGCGTTCCCTGACTCAAAGATGCGTGCGCGCGTTTTGAACGCCGGCGCCTGTGGATTCCTGACCAAGCCGTTCAGCGACGAAAGCCTGATAGAGTGCCTGGACAAGGCGCTGCGGCAGGACTGACCCGGCTTTTCCTGATCATCATTCATCATAGCTCGATTCATCATAGCTTGCGCTCGGACTGCGCATCGCGTGCCGGTCCGAATCCTGTAGCCGTGCGAGCGCGCGTGTCCGGTCGGGGTTCAGCGCGCGGATTATACGGATGTATAGCGTTCTATCTCTTCAGACACTGAGAGTTGACGAACGTGCGATGTACCATCTCTCGTGCGATGTCATTTCTGTTGCCTCATGAACGCCCCGCAAAAAGTCGTCGGGAACAAGGCCTGGAGGTTGGCGCAATGAGCGAGCTACGGTTCAGTGTATTTCTCGTCGACGATGAAAGCCGTAATCTGCGAACGCTGACCAGAATATTGGAAGCAAGTGGATACAGCGTCTTTGCGTTCGCGTCGGCCCGGCAATTCCTGGCAGAACACGATCACACCCTTCCAGGATGTGCGGTAGTTGATTTCGAGATGCCCGAAATCGACGGCTTGCAATTGATGCAGCGCCTTGCCTCAAGCGAGACTGATCGGCCGGTTATATTTTTATCCGATGTGAATGACGCTCCAGCCGCCGTTAGAGCCATGAAGGCCGGAGCGATCGATTTTCTGCTAAATCCGATCAGTCCGTCGAACCTGCTCCTGGCCGTTCAAGCAGCTAACGAACAGGACGTCAGATTGCGGTTTCGCCGCAGTGAAGAAACGATGGTTCATGGGCGATTGTCGAGATTGACCTGCAGGGAAACCGAGGTGATGAGGCATGTCATCGCGGGGCTTCCCAACAAACTGATCGCCAATATGCTCGGCGTTGCGACGAGGACGGTCAAATTGCACCGTGGCCGCATCATGCAAAAGATGGGGCTGCGAACGGTGGCGGATCTGGTTCGCATGACAGAGTTCGCCGGCATTCAGCCGGTGTTTGCCGATCGGCGAATTGCGAAGCCAGCCATCTTGTCGAGCTCGCCCGCGTTGCTGGCAGACAGAACAGGCAAAACAGGCATGCTTCACGTAAACGGCCTGAATTGATCATCCAGGGCTTCGTAATAGCCCGCTTCGCTTGGGGAAGAGATCATGTCGTACGCCGCCTCGATCCATAGCCACGGCTACAACCAGCCAGTCACGCCTGAAGTTCTCCACGGGATTTCGCGCGAGCAGGATGGCTGCTCGGCCCAATCGTGAGCCCCGCATCATCTCGATTTGCGACCGAGCCCAATTGGTCATGGATCGGCTCTTGCGCGAATACCTCACGCGCGGCGGATAACCTCCGCCGCACCAGACTGGCCGAATTTTAAAGCAATCCGATTGTTCAATTCAGAATAACGGGTGTGAGATGTCGAGCGGAATCATGAGAGAAAATCGATCAAATATTCTCGCCCTCGCAGCCTTCCTGTATTTCATGCCGGCGTTCGCCTCGGCGCAGAATGCCTCGCCCGCGCCGGCCGAGGTGAAGTCGATTGCCGAAGATGCCTACGTCTTCGCCTATCCGATGCTCCACGGGTACCAAACGCTTTACACTCAGACACAGGACGCGACTTTTCCCGGGTATATCGGCGGCTTCGGTCAGTACCGTCATTATGCTCGCGCAGCGACACCTGCCGATCTGGACATCGTCACTCCCAACAACGACACGACCTATTCGTGGGCCTGGCTGGACTTGCGTCGCGAGCCCCTCGTTTTCCAAACGCCTGACATCGATCAAGGGCGCTATGCCGCCGAAAATCGCGAAGGCGAGCTGAGTACCCGGTGGCCGCCGCCGCGCAATGCGGCGTCGGCCCTGGAGGTCTGATGACAGCCCCCGTTATTGCTCCCGGCCTTACGGCTTCTTTGGCGCAGCCGGGGTGTTGCCGGTGGGCCCGATCGCAGTGACCTGCAGGATCACTTCTCCGTCCTTGGCCCATGCATAATGCGCTGTTTTCGCCGGTTCCGAATACAGGGTTCCGGCGGGATAGGCCACGAGCTTGCTTTCGTCCCATTGCTCGCCGACCGCGAAATAGAACGTACCGGACAGGACCAGGACGGTCCGCACCGTGTCGGGGTGCCAATGGGGCATGACCTTCATGCCTGGCAGAAATTTGATGCGGTCGACGTAGAGACCGGGTTGCGAGGAATTGCCGTATAGAGTGACGTGTTGCGGCGCTCCGGGAGCTCCCCGGACTCAAAGCGGACATCGGACGGTTATCGGCTGTCGCGCCACGCGATCATGTACAAATGAGACTTGCGCACTTCTTCAACGGTCGTCCTCGATATACCCATGTCGGCGAGTAGTCGGTCATCAAGTTCGAGAAGTTGCTCGTATTGGCATCGCCGTTCCCACGCCGATGCTATTCCGGCCAGCCAAACAAGCGAAGTTTCCCACCATCCAAGGTCCGGAAAGGAGAGTGAAGGTGCGTCGGTCGTATGTGTTGATTGGGATGTTGTGCTGCCGCAAGACATGTTTCACCTCCGTATCGGAGCGAAACAACTTTTGGCTGCGGAAGCTCATCGGGCAGTTGTCATTGGCCCGAGTAATTTATGTATCATATGCACCTGTGGCGCTCAAGCGATAGTAAGCAAGCATCAGTCCATGAAGTCGCCGTGCGGCTTGCCGCGCTTTACCATTTCGCGGCAATACGCGTAGAGCGCATCATAGACGATCCACTCTGCCGCGTTGTGTTCGTGGTCGTCCTTGAACCCAAGATGCCGGAAGCCTTCGGCGACAGCTTCAAGGCCCGGACCCTCCGGTTGATGGTAAAGCGTGTTATCGGTGTCGGCGCCGTTGACGATCCGCCCAAGCAATACGAGGGCGGGATCGCCGGTCAGCTTGTACTTTTTCAGGATAGCTTCGAACGAGCATTCCTTGCCGTGATGGCCTAGCTCGACGTCCCTGACGTCGTAGGGAATGGCGTCGAGACGTTTCGCTTCCGCCATCACCTTCTCTGCGGGGACAAACACGAACTCGGCATCCGCATCGACGAACTTCTTGATAAGCCATGGGCATGCGACGCGGTCGACCTTGACCTTTTCGCGGGTGATCCATTTCATGCGGAGTCTCCTGTGCGGTTGTCGTGTCGGCGGATGTCAGGTGTCCGAGAGGACGAGGATTCCGTCATGCGCGGGTGAAATGACGTAAAGCTGGTCCGGCGCCACCAGGGCCGTCGTATGCGCGCCCGCGCCGGTCACGGTTCGCGTCAGGTCGCCGTTGCGCGGATCAATGGAATCGACAAGCCCGGGCTCCCCGATGGCGACGTGAACCAGACCGGTTGCCGGGTTGAAAAACGTGACATCGGGCGGGCCTCCGATCGGCCAGACGTTGGTGACTTCGCCCGAGTTGCAGTTCATTTCGACCAGGGTTGAATCATCGCAGGCAACATAAAGCAGGCCTCTGGAATGATCGATGTCGAGGCCATGAGCGCCCGATGACGGGATTTTCCAATGCGTCACCACGCCAAGGTCGGGCAGCTGTGCCACCAGCACCATTGAGGGCTCGCGGATGCAGAGGAAGATCCGCTCGGCCGCGGCATCGGTGACGCACCAGCGCGGCCGTCCCGGCAGGTTCACCGACACGTGCCTGCGATCGCTCAATCCGAAAAGCTGCAGCGTCGGTGCTTCCCTGTCGTCGCCGATGCAGGCTGCGATGGCGAGGCCGGATCGCGCCACGATCACGGCGCCGTTCGGTCGTGGGCCGGTCTTGAACACGGCATGGGTTTCAAAGGTGTCGGCATCGAGCAATGCGATGCTGGCACTGCCGCGGTTGGTGACCAGGATCTGTCCGTCGTCGGCGACCGCGCCGGCCGCGCCCGGAAATCCCGGCAGCGTTGCAATGTGCCGTCGGGCGTCGTGGTCGATCACCTCGATGCAATCGCGCGCGGTGTGTGCGATGAAGACGCGCCGGCTCTTCGCATCGAAGGCGGCGTGATCAAACTCACTGCCCGCGGCGCCCGGTATGGCGATGGTTCCGGCTGTTTTCAGCGACATGACGACCTCACGGCGCCCGGTGCGCTATCCATTGCGCGTTGCAGACAATCAGAGCGCTGAAGACAATCAGAGCGCTGAAAACAATCCGAGAATAAGAGAAAAGAAAACTGGCCCTCTCTTCGTCCACGCGCAATCCCCTCGAACATCGAGTGTTGCGCAGAGCTTGGACGGGGGACCGTCTGATGGGGAGTCTGCATTGTCCCCGTGCCAGCTTTGTAATTCGCGTGCAGCGCCAACGCAAGAGAATGTGGAAGCGTGATCGCTGATGTCACGAAGCTGTGTGGCGGATTTCCTTTTATCTGATAGAGAGTTTCTAGTGGTCCAATTCTAACATTCGCATCCCGGCTTGGGGGGCGTTTTTCCGAATGTCAGATCCACTCCACTAGGCCCGCTCGAATCCTCGCAAGGATAGCGAGGGGAGCCGTTGTGGTCGTCTATTTTGATGCCAGGGTCGGTATCAGCTGGTCGATATGCCGGATGATGGCATCGCGTGTCGCCGCGTAGTCCTTTCTGTCCAACGGCACGTCGGACCAATAGGAGACCTCGGCAGCCCCCTTGCGGTCGGCCGGGACATTATCAAACGCCAACACCTTCAACGCGCCATCCGCCTCCTGCGGCGTCAATCCCTGCGGAACGTCGTCGAGTGGTTTCAGCCCATCGACCGCGAGACCGTCCCGGATGCGCGGCGGAATCGAGCTATCGGTTTCGATGCCGCGCGAGATCGCCACGAACGGAAGTCCACGTTTTCTGGCGATGTCGTTGAAATAGGCCGCGGCCATCTGGCTCTTCACCGACCCGTGCAGGCAGACAAAGACGATCTGTTTTGGTTGTTCGGCACGTACCTGTGGGGCGAATGTCGTCGCCATCATCGCGGCCAATGCAAAAAAGCCGGCGCGTGCCGCGGATGTTCTTATCTTCATAGCGATCATTTCCTTGCGATGGAGGACGAAAACGTCTTCAAAGACCAGGTGGCTGCGTGTGGGACCCGATTGTGCGTCGCGAGGCGACGCATGGTCATGTGGGGTTTTGTCAGATCGACTCGCAACGTATATTTTCTCGGGCTGCCCCTAGAAAATCTCATGATATTAAGCCAGCAACGAGCGGATCACATAATCGGGCGCTTCCATTCCTGGTGCTCCATTTGGCGGCGGGCCGAGAGCCCACGGCGGGGAGCCTCACCAATAGACCCCGGGAGTGCCTTGCCAGCAAAGCATCCCTTCTCTACCTTGCATTAGATTTTTTCATGAAGGCATGTCATGTCCCGGCAATTACCGCCGCTGAACGCGCTGAAAGCGTTCGAGGCCGCGGCGCGAAGCGAAAGCTTTACCCGCGCGGCGGACGAGCTTTGCGTCACGCAGGGCGCGGTCAGCCATCAGGTCAAATTGCTGGAGGCCACGCTCGGCATCAAGCTATTCAATCGTGAGCGTCAGCGGCTTGTCATCACCGATGCCGGCCGTGAGTATCTTAATATCGTACGTGACGCGTTCGACCGGATCGCCGACGGTACCGAACGCATCCTGCGGCGCCAAAACGCCGGGGTGTTGACCGTCAGCACGTCGCCGGACTTTGCGGCGAAGTGGCTCGTCAATCGGTTGGGCCGGTTTGCCGAAGCTTATCCCGGCATCGATTTGCGGGTTTCTGCCACGATGCATCATATCGACTTCGTTCGGGAGGCGGTCGACGTTGCGGTTCGGCACGGCGACGGTAATTGGAGCGGTCTTGATGCGGTCCGCCTTTGTACGGAGCAGCTATTTCCGGTCTGCAGCCCCAAACTAATGGGGGGACGTAACCGGCTGACAAAGCCGTCAGACCTGCTGAAAACGCCGCTGCTGCATCTGGATGACAGCAAGGCTTGGTCGCAATGGTTCGACGCGGCCGGGGTGATCGATGCGGAAACGTCGCACGGCCTTACTCTAAACCGTGCAAGCATGTTGATCGATGCGGCGGTGGACGGTCAGGGGGTTGCGCTTGCACGCACGACGCTTGCCGCGTGGGATCTCATCAGCGGCCGGCTCATCCGGCCATTCGACGTGGGCTTGAAATTGACCCGGACGTACTGGATTGTCTGTCCCAAAGCGACTTCGACGAAGCCCAAGGTCGCGACGTTTCGCGACTGGCTGTTAGCCGAAGCGGCTGACGATGCGCGCCGACTGCGCAAGATATTTGCGTTATAGCTGACGCTGATTATTTCATCTCGCCATAAATTACATCGTCAAACAGCGTGACACTGTCGGCCTTGGTCCAAAGGCCAACCATCCCAGCGTTCGTGAACGTGGAATCCTCGACCTCAAACAACACACGAGTGCGTTCTCGCAAGACCCATATCAGGGGCCACGCACGATCAATGCCGGCACGATCAGCGACAAGCCCGCGAGCAAAAGAAGCATCAACACCGCCTTGCGGAATGTTTCTTCGTCAATTTTTCCATAGAGCTTGAACCCGCTCCAAAGGCCGGCGAGCAAAAATGGCAGGCCGAGCCCGTACAATTTGAGGGTCTCCGGCGTAACGGCGCCAGTGATGGCCATCGAAATGGAAATAATCACAAAGGCAGCGAACAGAACGGGTTGGAATACGGCGCGTTGCGCATCCTTGGTCCAACCGCGCCATTGGCAGGAGATAGTTGACACGATGCCGCCAAGTCCGGTCAGCCCGCCGACGAGCCCGTTGACGATGCCGATAGCGATGTCAGGGCCGACCCCGATTTTCATCGGCTTGAACGCCGGCCGCGCCAGGCTGTAAACCGTGTAGAGCACGAGCAACACACCAACGCCGAGCCGCAGATAGACCGGGTTGATATGGTTAAGCAGGATTACTCCGACCGGGATGCCGATCGTTGTGCCTAGTGAGAGCGGCCAGATAGTCTGCCAGTTCAACGCCTGACGCAGTTTCAGGATGCCGTAACCCTGCGTGAGCAGACCGTAGCCGGCGATCAGTGCCGCGGTTTGTATCGGCGTAATGATGTGCAGCCATACACCTGATACGACGAGGCCCATTGCGAACCCGGAAAAGCCGCTGACGAAGCCGCCTGCAAAGGCCGCGAAAACAAAAAGAGTCAAAATCCATCCATCCATAGGCCGCCCCCAAAGCGAGGTAACGAGCGCTTGGATGGACATCCATCTGACGGGGAGGCCGCAAATCCCCCGGACTTCAAATCAGTGGCTTGATCGACTTCCTATAAGCCTAGCTCTTTGTGCTGGCCGTCTTGTCGAGCGCGGCGCGCAGCCCCTTGGCGAGCTTGATGGCGTCGTCATTGGCCCAGAAATGCATGAAGAACAGCCGCGGCTGCTCGTCCAGCATGTGGCTGTGGACGGCGGTTACGTCGATGCCGTTCGCTCGTAATGCTCTGATCACCGGATTCACCTCGTCGCCGGTGAGAACGAAATCTCCGGTGATCGCCGCCTTGCCGCCGCCGGTGGGTTGAAAGCCGATGGCTATCGCCACGCCCATCGGCCCGACCGGGCTCATCGGCATGCCGTTTTCCGTGACGGGATCGCGGCGCGGCACGGCGAATTGATAGACACCGCCATTCGCCTGTCCCTTGACGCCGATGATCTGATCAAGCTGCGCGGTGTCGAGATCGATGGCCGGCGGAGGCGCTGCCGCGGTCGGTGTCGCGAGCGGGGTCTTGCTCGCCGCCAGGGCATCGCGAATAATTGTAGCCATCTTTGTGGGATCGCCGTGGCCTCCAACATGCATGTAGAAGGTGGCGGGGCTGGACCGCAACAGGTGATTGTGAACGGCGGTGATCTCCAGCCCGCCTTCGATCATCTTGAGCATCACCGGATTGATTTCGGTCTCAAGCAGCACGAGGTCGCCCATGATCATGGCCTCGCCATGCATTGGCTTGAACGCGACCCAACCGCCCAGCGCGAGAGCGGGCTTGATGGTGACGCCATCGAGAGTCACGGTCAAATCGCTGCGGGGAAAACCGTAGCGGTGCACGTCGCCCGATACCGCGGGTTTCCGTCCGAACACGTCGTCGACTTTCTGCCAGTCGATTTCCTGAGCGGTCGCGACCGTGGTGAAACAGCACGCAAAGATCGAAGCTATGAGTGAAAGTTTGATGCGCATTTAATTGTCCTCCGGGTTTGAGTTGGTGTTGGGCGGCGCAGGATCCGCCGGCAGAATGTCCGTCCCGACTCCCATCGCGCGTAACGCAATGGTGAAGCCCTCGCTGATCTGCTGCGCACTACCGAAATAAATGACCGATGAGTTTTCGCGGACGGAATCGATCGGCGCCGCGTCAGTTCGTCCACAAGGCACACGTCGCGAGGGAAGGGGTTTTCGGCTGTCCATGCGCAATCCTCTCGACAAATCGAGCGTTGCGCAGATCTTGGACGGGAACCGTCTGATCGGGAGTTTGCATTTCCCCGAAGCTGTTTTTAGTCGGGGCTATTTTTAGTCAGAGTGCGATGCATGCGCAATAGGCTACCGGGTCAAGATGCCTGACGGGCAAATCACTATTTCCTGTCCAGCCGTCTCGCAAAAAATATTCCGCTTTCGTCGTCGGGCAAATCATCTCTACAAGCTCGCGCCATCCCACCCGAAAAAGGGGCGGATCGCGATCGTCACGAAACGCGCGGTGGGATGCGGTGGACGCGGCAGCGTCGGGCACGCAGGGGATTGCAGGGCGGCTCCCATGGAGTCGTGAGCGAGAACCGGCGTGCAGACGAACGGCGCTAAAGCGGACGGCAAAGCCGTGTGGTCCTGGCACCCGTTGCTGGTGTCAAGTTGGCGGAGGTGTTGCGAGCCCAACCGGGTTTGGCAAGACCGCTAATCCGCCGACGACGGCGACAAGAGGAATTCGTCGCCGGGGAGAGCCCGGAGGAAACCGTTAAAACCATTGCGTGCGGGAATGCCGGGTGATCCCGGTGGACCTGTGGTGACTACCGTGTGCTTACTACCATTGCACACGGGCCGCGGGTGCATTGGGCACCCGGCATTCCCCACGCCCTCTCTGGGCGGGAATATCCCTGCACAATCCGGGCGCTTCGCGCCGCGGCAATGCGGAGCCACGTCAGGTTCCGGACTTCTCAGGTCCAGCTTCGCTGAAATGACGTCCAAGTCGCTCCATGTGTCGCTCCATTGTCGTATCGCGCTGTTATTGCCCACGCGAAAGGCGTGCGACCGATTCCCGCGATGCGAATAGCCGCATCGACCGTCATCGCATCGTCACAGGAATCCTGTAGGACGCACAGGCATGGGAAGTGACTCTTTGAGTGAAGAGAGCCCCGAACGGCGCTTTCGCACTTTGTTTATCTCCGATGTTCATCTCGGAGCCCGCGGTTCGCAAGCCGACCGATTGCTGGACTTCCTCCGCACCCACGATGCCGACACCATTTATCTCGTCGGCGACATCGTTGACGGCTGGGCGCTGAAATCCAACTGGTACTGGCCGCAATCGCATAACGACTTCGTGCAGAAGATGCTGCGCAAGGTGCGCAAGGGCGCGCGGGTCGTCTATGTGCCGGGCAATCACGACGAGTTCCTGCGGAACTATTACGGCACGCATTTCGGCGGCATCGACGTGGTGGAGAACACCATTCACGAAGGCGCGGACGGCAAGCGTTACCTGATCATCCACGGCGATATCTTCGATCTCGTGGTGCAGAACGCGCGCTGGCTCGCGCATCTCGGCGACAAGGCCTATGATTTCGCCATTCAGATGAACCGGCTCGTCAATTTCTTCCGGCGAATGTTCGGCGTGCCCTATTGGTCGCTGTCGCAATGGGCGAAGCTGAAGGTCAAGAACGCGGTGAACTACATCGGCGCGTTCGAGCATACGCTGGCCGGCGAGGCGCGGCGTCATGGCGCCGACGGCGTGATCTGCGGCCATATCCATTACGCCACCATCCGCGACGAGCACGGCATCCGCTACATGAATTGCGGCGACTGGGTGGAGAGCTGCACGGCGCTGGTCGAGCACGAGGACGGCCGTTTCGAGATCATCACCTGGACCGATCCGCTGCGCCGGGTGGCGCCGGTGCCCCGTGTCGCGGCGCGCGCCGCATGACGCACATCCTGGTCGCCACCGATGCGTGGCATCCGCAGGTCAACGGGGTGGTCCGCACGCTGACCATGATGGCGGAAGCGGCCAAGGCCTTCGGCGTCGATGTCAGCTTCCTGACGCCGCAATCGTTCCGCACGTTTGCGATGCCGAGCTATCCGGATTTGCGGCTCGCTTTGCCGTATCCGGCGAAGATCGCGGAACTGATCGAGGCGGCAAAGCCCGACAGCATTCATATCGCGACCGAAGGCCCGATCGGGCTATTGGTGCGGCGCTATTGCCGCAAGCACGGATTGCCGTTCACCACCAGCTTTCACACCCGTTTTCCGGAATATGTCTCGGCGCGTCTGGCGGTTCCGGAATCATGGATCTGGTGGGCATTGCGCGTCTTCCACCGGCCGAGCCAGGCGGTGATGGCGGCTACCCCGGCGCTTGCCGCCGAATTGCGCATGCGCGGCTTTCGCAATGTGGTGCTGTGGTCGCGCGGCGTCGACACTTCGCTGTTCCATCGGCGCCCCATCGACCTGTGCTTGCCGGCGCCGGTGTTCCTCAGCGTCGGCCGAGTTGCGGTTGAAAAGAATCTCGAGGCCTTCCTGGAACTCGATCTGCCCGGCACCAAGCTCGTGGTCGGCGACGGGCCGGCCCGTGCGGCGCTGGAGCGGAAATTTCCGGATGCGGTGTTTCTCGGTGCGCGGCACGGCGAGGAACTGGCGGAAATCTATGCGGCGGCCGATATTTTCGTATTCCCGAGCAAGACCGACACCTTTGGTCTCGTCCTGCTGGAGGCGCTGGCGAGCGGCCTGCCGGTTGCCGCTTTTCCGGTCACCGGTCCCCGTGACGTGATTGGCGCCGCGCCGGTGGGGGTCCTGAGCGACGATTTGCGCACCGCCTGCCTGGATGCGCTGCAAATTTCGCCGCAAGCTTGCGTCGAGTTCGCGACCCTCCATACCTGGCAAGCCTCGGCGCGCGTCTTTGCCGACCACGCCCTGAATGTGCGCGCGGTGGAGCCGGAAGCCGAGGTGGCCGAATTTGTGGCGGAAGACCCGCATTTTGCCGCCTGACTTCACCTGAATGCGTCTTGCCCGCCGCTCCGCCGGCGCGGTACAACGCCGATATGACCGAACAAGCCCCACAAGCAGCGGTCGCGGCTGCGGATATCGATGCGGCAGCGCGGGTGGTTGCCCCATTCGCGGTGCGAACGCCGCTGTTGTCGTTCCCGGTTCTCAACGAACGCGTCGGAACCAAGGTGTTCCTGAAGCCGGAGATGCTGCAGCGGACCGGATCGTTCAAGTTCCGCGGCGCCTTCAACAAGCTGTCGTCGATCCCGCAGGCCGCGCGCGGCGGCGGCGTGGTCGCGTTCTCGTCCGGCAATCACGCCCAGGGCGTGGCCGCAGCGGCGCAGATCCTGAACATGCAGGCGACCATCGTGATGCCCAAGGACGCGCCGCTGTCCAAGCGCGAGCGCACCAAGGGCTATGGCGCCGAGGTCGTGCTCTATGACCGCGACAAGGAAGACCGCGAAGCGATCGCCAACGGCATTGCCGCCAAGCGCGGCGCGACGCTGGTGCGTCCCTATGACGATCCCTTCGTGATCGCAGGGCAGGGCACCGCGGGCCGGGAAATCGCCGAGGATATGGCGGCGCTTGGCATCGCTCCCGATATCGTGGTGGCGCCGGCGTCCGGCGGCGGCCTGATTGCGGGCGTTGCCACCGCCGTGAAGGCAAAATTTCCGCAGGCCACGCTGATCGTGGCCGAACCGGAAGGCTATGACGATCACGCGCTCTCGCTGCGCGCCGGACATCGCGAGGCCCATCACGCGGCGGGCCGCACGATCTGCGATGCGCTGATGGCCTCGATGCCCGGCGAGATCACGTTCTCGATCAACAGCAAGCTACTGGCCCAGGGCGTCACCGCCTCGGATGCGGAAGTCGGCGCGGCCGTCGCCTTTGCCTATCGGGAATTGAAGCTGGTGGTCGAGCCCGGCGGCGCCGTCGGCCTCGCCGCATTGCTCGCAGGCCGGATCGACGTGCACGGCAAGAACGTCGTCATCGTTCTTTCCGGCGGCAATGTCGACGCGGATCTGTTCGCGAAGCTGGTGGCCTGATTTACCCCCGCGCAGCGCTGAACACCCGCACGCAGCACCGCAAGACACCAGCGCGATCAGGAGAAGAACGCGATCTTCTCGGCTTGGCTCATGCGCCGGATCGGCGCCAGCGGGTCGTTGGCCGCAACAACCGGCTTCCTCACGATGCCGCTCGCGATGAGCGACGAACCGAGCGAGATTTCAAGCGGTGCTTCGGGCGCGGCTTGGGCAACAGCGGTTCGGGCAACAGGCGGCGGCTCGACCGGCGCCACTACCGGTTCGGGCGCCGGTGCGACCAACGCCGGTTCGACCGGCGTGGGTACTGCGAAGGAAGATTCAATCGGCGCGTCGATGCCATCGTCGTCGAGCGGGTCCGGCGCGCCCATTTCCATCGCGATCATGTCGAGTATCGCCTCGTCATGGGCGTCGGCCGCGGCCTCGTCGATGACTTCAACCGGCTCTTCTGCCAAGCCGGCTTCCGCTTCTGCCAAGGCGGCTTCCGCTTCCGCGAGTTCGGCTTCGGCAGCGAATGAACTTGTTGGACCCGCGGACGCTTGCTGCGCGGGCGCAGCCTCAAATATCTCCGCGACCGCTTCCGGGGCCATTTCCTGCGGCACCGGGGAGGGCGCAACAACGGCCGCCTCCGCGAACGGCCTGGGGGCCTCATCATCGCTGAGCTCTGCGAGCCAGTCCGCGATCGAAGCGAAGGTCGCCTCCAGCGCGGCTTTCGCCTCCGCCGACGAGATTTCCGCCGCGCCAGCCTCGATGACGCTGACCTGCGAATCGATCAGGTCGCAGATTCGCCCGTCATTGCCGATTTCGCGCAAACGCCAGGCGATCTCCCGGATCACCCGCGCGCCCTTGCGGACCGGCGCGAGCTTCTGCTCCAGCGCGAGCGCATCGAGCGCCTCGGCCGCCGATGCCTGGGCTGCCTCGACCACGCTGCGGATCGCGGTCAGTGCCTCGGTGAGGCTGATGCCGGCCGCGGCCTGCTGCTGCGCGGCAGCGCTTGCTTCCCGTTGAAGGCTTTCTTCCTTTTGCGCAGCAAGGCTCTGCTCGATCCGCGCCACCGCGTCGAGCACCATGCTGGTGTCGGCGTTGCGGTTGCGCTTGGCATATTCGGTCAGAAACCAGCGGCCGCGCGAAGTCTCCATGAAGGCTTCGCTGATCGCGGCATAATCCTCCTCGCTCGGCAGCGTGGCGCGTGCCGAGATCGGCGAAAGGGCGAATGCTTCGTCAGCCATGCCAAAACTCTTCGCGCAAATCACCGCGCGTTGAGATAACGAAACAACACGATATCAGGCGAATCGCAATTGAATTGATGCCGGCCGAATCACAAATCCCCATCCCTTCTCAAGGCGGGTCGAAGCGATTCGCGACGCGGCTGGCGCTATTTTACGGTACGACGTTCGGGACGATGGGCACCCATCTGCCGTTTTTCACGGTATGGCTGAAGGCAGTCGGCATCGACGCCTCGTGGATCGGCATTATTTCGGCGGTGCCTTCGCTGACGCGGTTTACGGTTCTGCCGTTCGTGACCAGCGCCGCCGAAAAGCACTATTCGCTGCGCGGGGCCCTGACCGTTACCGCATTTGCGACTGCGCTCGGCTTTGCCCTGATCGGCACCCAATATTTGCCGCTCGCGGTCCTGCTCGCCTATGCCGCAACCTGCTCGCTGTGGACGCCGATGGTGCCGCTGACGGACGCCTATGCGCTCCGCGGCGTGGCGCGTTATGGCCTGAAATACGGGCCGTTGCGGCTATGGGGCTCGGCCGCCTTCGTGGTGGGCGCGCTCGTCTGCGGCTTGCTGGTCGATATCATCGCGGCCAGGCAGCTGATCTGGGTCATCGCATCGGTTGCAGCCCTCGGCGCGTTTGCCAGCCTCGGGCTGCAGCCGCTGGACCGGCCCAAGCCGGCCGCGGCCGCGGTGCAGGGCGCGAGCCGTTTGCTGCGCGATCGCGGTTTCCTCGCCATCATCCTCGCCGCCGCCCTGATCCAGGGCAGCCACGCCGCCTATTACACTTTTGCCTCCATCACCTGGCAGGCGTCGGGTCTGGGCGGGCTGACCATTGCCGGGCTGTGGGTGTTGGGCGTGCTGGCCGAGATCGTGGTGTTTGCGCTGTCGCCGCGCTTCACGCTGGCGCCTTCGCTGTTGGTGGTGATCGGCGGGCTCAGTGCGGTCGCACGCTGGCTGATCACCGCGCAGGAGCCATCGGTTGCGGTATTATCGGTGGTTCAGTTGGCGCATGGGTTGACCTATGGACTGACCCAGGTCGGCACCATGGGATTGCTGGTGCGTCACGTGCCGATCCATACGATGGCGCGCGGGACAGGGCTATCTCGCGGCCTGCGGCGGCATCGTCACCAGCACGGCATCGATCCTGTCGGGCATCGTCTATGCCCGCTACGGGCAGGGCGTCTATTACATGATGGCCGCGATGGCGCTGGTCGCCGCGATCCTGATGTGGTCCTCGCGAAAGCGGCTATAGCGTTTTCGGGCGAAGCATTTTCAAGCGAAGGATGCGCATCAACCCCAAAGCGCGGCTTCGGGCGGGTAAACCATACTGCCGTCGTAGCGCAGGCCGCCGTCGCGGTCGCTGCGCCAGCAACAATGGCCCGTCGAGATCGACGAAGCGCGCCTGCTGCGCCAGCAGCATCGCCGGCGCCATCGCGAGCGACGTTGCGACCATGCAGCCGATCATGATCTCAAATCCGAGCGCCTGGGCTGCGTCCGCCATCGCGAGCGCCTCGGTCAGCCCGCCGGTCTTGTCGAGCTTGATGTTGACGGCGTCATAGCGCGCGCGAAGGCCTTCGAGCGAGGCGCGATCATGCACGCTTTCGTCGGCGCAGACGGCGATCGGCCGCCGGATACGCGCCAGCATCTCGTCCTTGCCGGCGGCAAGCGGCTGTTCGACCAGCGTCACGCCGGCCTCCGCACAGGCGGCGAGATTTTGTTCGAGATTGTCCGGCGTCCAGGCCTCGTTGGCATCGACGATCAGTTCGGATTCGGACGCTGCCTTGCGCACCGCAGCGATCCGCGCGGCGTCGCCGTCGCCGCCCAGCTTGATCTTGAGCAGCGGCCGGTGCGCGGCTTTGGCGGTTGCGGCCGCCATCGCTTCCGGTGTTCCAAGCGAGATCGTGTAGGCGGTGGTGCAGGGGCGCGGGGCGGGGCGGCCGAGCAGCGCCCAGACCCGCCGGCCCGCGCTTTTGGCCTCGAGGTCCAGCAGCGCGCAGTCCAGCGCATTGCGGGCAGCGCCGGCAGGCATCGCGGCTTGCAGGGCTTGCCGGTCGAGCCCGCGGGACAGCGGTTCCCCCATCGCCTGAAGGGCGGCCAGCGTCGCTTCCGCCGTCTCGCCATAGCGGGCATAGGGCACGCATTCGCCGCGTCCGGTCAGCGGTCAGTCCACCTTGGCTGACCTCCGCCACGACGGTGACGGCCTCGGTCTTGGCGCCCCGGCTGATCGTGAAGGAACCTGCGATCGGCCAGCGTTCGATGCGCACCACAAGTGTGCGGAATATGCCGGAAGTCATTTTAAAATCTGGCAATTTTCTGAACCACGAGCTTGCCCGCCGCAACCAACTATGGCTGGTTAGTGACAGATTCTACAAGGCTGCGTGCAGGAGCTTACCTTTTGCATGAATAGCAAGCCGGCCGGGGGATGGGCATCGTGAGCGGCGAGCCGACATTGGAGCGGATAGCCCAAGGCAACGGGCTTGCGCTGTGCGCGGCGGGTTCGTGGACGGCCCGCTTTGCGCCCGTATTGGAAGCCATGGTGGCCGATGCCGAAAAGCTCGGCGGCAGCCGGCCGAACATCTTCATCGACGTCTCCCAGGTCTCGAAACTCGACACCTTCGGCGCGTGGCTGATCGAGCGGCTGCGCCGCAGCCTGACCCAGGGCGGCGTCGAGGCCAAGATCGCGGGCCTGTCTGCGAACTATTCGAGCCTGGTCGACGAGGTGCGCCGCGTGAAGGCCGAGCCCGTCGTCGAGCCCCGTTCGGTGACGATATCGGGCATGCTGGAGCAGATCGGCCGCAGCCGTGGCCGGTGTCGGCGGCACCCTGCTCGGGTTGATCGACATGCTCGGCGCGGTGCTCGCGGCTGCCGGCCATGTCATCATTCGTCCCCGCGGTTTCCGCCTGACTTCCACCGTGCATCATCTGGAGCAGGTGTGCTGGCGCGCGGTGCCGATCGTGGTGCTGATCACGTTTCTGATCGGCTGCATCATCTCGCAGCAGGGCATTTTCCATTTCCGGAAATTCGGCGCCGATATTTTCGTGGTCGACATGCTGGGCGTGCTGGTGCTGCGCGAAATCGGCGTGCTGCTGGTGGCGATCATGGTCGCCGGCCGTTCGGGGAGCGCCTATACCGCCGAACTCGGCTCGATGAAAATGCGCGAGGAGATCGACGCGCTGCGCACCATGGGGTTTGACCCGATCGAGGTTCTGATCCTGCCGCGCATGCTGGCGCTGGTGCTGGCGTTGCCGATCCTGGCATTTCTCGGCGCGATGGCGGCGCTCTATGGCGGTGGCCTCGTGGCGTGGCTCTATGGCGGCGTCGATCCGGAAGCCTTTCTCCTGCGCCTGCGCGACGCCATTTCGATCGACCATTTCATCGTCGGCATCATCAAGGCGCCCGTCATGGCGGCGGTGATCGGCATCGTCGCCTGCGTCGAGGGCCTCGCGGTGCAGGGCAGCGCCGAATCGCTCGGGCAGCACACCACCTCCTCGGTGGTGAAGGGAATCTTCTTCGTCATCGTCATGGATGGCGTGTTCGCCATCTTCTTTGCCTCGATCGGGATGTGAGCATGGCCGGGGAAATCACCGACGCCATCATCCGGGTTCGCGACATCACGGTGCAGTTCGGCACCACGCGCGTGCTCGACGGGCTCAATCTCGACGTCAAGCGCGGCGAGATTCTTGGCTTCGTCGGCCCGTCCGGCGCCGGCAAGTCGGTGCTGACACGCACCATCATCGGGCTGGTGCCGAAGCTCGCCGGCCGCATCGAAGTGTTCGGCGTCGATCTCGACAAGGCCAGCGCCACCGAGCGCCGCGGTGTCGAACGCCGCTGGGGCATCCTGTTCCAGCAGGGCGCGCTGTTTTCCTCGCTCACGGTGCGGCAGAACATCCAGTTTCCGGTGCGCGAATATCTCAAGGTCTCGCAGCGCCTGCTCGACGAGATCATGGTCGCCAAGCTCGGCATGGTCGGGCTTCGCCCCGAAGTCGCCGACCGTTATCCGTCGGAATTGTCGGGTGGCATGATCAAGCGCGTGGCGCTGGCGCGCGCGCTCGCGCTCGATCCCGAACTGGTGTTCCTCGACGAGCCGACCTCCGGCCTCGATCCGATCGGCGCCGGCGATTTCGACGAACTGGTGCGCACCCTGCAGCGTACTTTGGGACTGACCGTTTTCATGGTAACCCACGATCTCGACAGCCTTTACACGGCCTGCGACCGCATCGCCGTTTTGGGGAACGGCAAGATCATTGCAGCAGGTTCGATCGCCGATATGCAGGCCTCGCAGCATCCCTGGCTGAGGCAATATTTTCACGGCAAACGCGCCCGCGCGGTAATGGGCTGAGCATGATCCCGAAAAGTGGGAACCGGTTTTCGGAGGAGATCATGCTCAAACAAGAAATACGAGCATGATCCCGAAAGTGGGAACCGGTTTTCGGAAGAGATCATGTTCAAACACAAGAAATCAACGGGCCTGATCAGCGGAGCTGAAGGGCCCTGAGCAGCGGAGTAATTTGGGTTATGGAAACGCGGGCGAATTACGTCCTGATCGGAGCCTTCACGCTGGCGGTGATCGCGGCCGCCTTTGGCTTCGTGCTGTGGTTCCAGAGCCTGCATACCGCCAAGGCCCGAAGCCCGATCCGCATCGTGTTCGAGGGCCCGGCATCCGGGCTTGCGCAACGGCGGCAGCGTCAATTTTAACGGTATCCGAATAGGGGAGGTCACGTCAGTCAAGCTCGATAATCCGCGGCGGGTGGTCGCACTGGCGATGGTCGAGAACAACGCCCCGATCCGCAAGGACACCCTGGTCGGCCTCGAATTCCAGGGACTGACCGGCGTGGCGGCGATCTCGCTGAAGGGCGGCGAGGAAGCTGCACCCTCCGTCCCTCTCGACGAGGACGGCGTCCCGATCCTGACCGCCGATCCCAACGCGTTGCAGGACGTGACCGAGGCCATTCGCGCCACGCTGCAGAACGTCAACCGGATCGTCGCCGACAACCAGGAATCGGTGAAGAACTCGCTGCGGAATCTCGAGATGTTCACCTCCGCGCTGGCGCGCAACTCCGAGAAGATCGACAACGTCATGCTGAAGGTCGACGGCGTGATGCTCAAAGCCGACAGTCTCATGCTCGGCCTCAACACCATCGCGGGCGGCAGCGCCGGCGGCGAATTGAACCTGATGGTGAAGTCGATCCGCGAACTGGCCGATGATTTCGACAAGCGATCGGGCGCGCTGATAGCCGATGGCCGCCGCACGCTCGGCGACATCAGCCGCGCCGTGAACAATTTCGACCGCAACCCGAGCCGGGTGATTTTTGGCGGAAGCAACAACGCCCCACCGCCGGAGCCGGCCCCGCCGCCGCGAGCGACGCAGGCCCCGAGCGGGCAGAAGCGGCAGTAGGAATCTCTTACGAAGCTTGCGGACTTACCGTCCGCCCGCCAGATCCTTGACCAGCCGGTAGAGATACTCGCCGCCCTGGAAGAACGATTTGACCAGAACGCGCTCGTCGCGGCCGTGGATGCGGGATTCGCCGACGTCGCCGGCCATGCCGGAATGTCCGTAGGTCGGGATGCCCGCATTGCGGAGGAAGGCGCCGTCGGTCGCTCCGGCGCTCATCGTCGGCAGCACCACCGCGCCGGGAAAGAATTCGGCCGACAGCTTTGTGATCGGCCCGATGACGTCCTCGCGCAGGGCGGAAGGTGCGCTCAAGTGTCGCCTGATCGATTTGCCTCACCGCGATCTGATCGTCAGCCAGTACGCGCTCCAGCGTGGCCTTCACCCCGTCCACGGGCTCGCCAGGCATGATCCGGCAATTGACCTTGGCGCTCGCCACTTGCGGCAATGCGTTGATCGCGCTGCCGCCTTCGAGCATCGTCGCGACGCAAGTCGTGCGCAGTTGGGCGTTGTAGAAAGCATTGGCGGAGAGACGCGTCAGGGGTGCCGAAGCAGGGTCGGTTTGCCCCGACAACACCGCGCGCAAATCGTCGGCGACCTGACCGCCTTCCATCGGCGCGGTCCGCTCGAAAAAGGCGCGGGTGGTCTCGTTGAGGTTCACCGGGAAACTGAATGCCGAAAGGCGGGTCAATCCTTCCGCCAATCGATAGATCGCATTGTCCTTGACCGGAACCGAGCTGTGACCGCCCCGGTTCTTGACCGTCAACTCGTAACTCACCGGGACCTTTTCGCTGGTCTGGATCGAGTTGCGGATCGGTTTGCCGTCCTTCAATCCGACCGCACCGCCCTCGTTGAGCGCGAATTCGGCATCGATCAGGTCGCGGTGGTGTTTCAGCAGCCACTGAATTCCCAGGGCATTGCTGTCGAAAATTTCCTCATCGGTCTCCAGCGCCAGGATGATGTCGCGGTCGGGTTTGTAACCTTCCTTCTTGTAGCGAATGAGATTGGTGACAAAGGACGCCGCCATATATTTGTCGTCCCAACTGCCGCGCGCGTAAAAATATCCGTCCTGTTCGACCAGCTTGAATGGATCGGTTGACCAGTCCTCGCGGCTGGCCGGGACGACATCGATATGAGCGACGAGCAGGATCGGTTTGCGCGCGCCGCTTCCCTTCAGGCGCGCGACGAGATTTCCCTTGCGCGGTGCCGGCGAGAGGACGTGAACGTCGCCATCCGCAAAACCCCCGGCGCGCAGCCGTGCCGCCATGGCCTCGGCCGCCTTCGCCGTGTCGCCGGTCGCCGTCACGGTGTTGATCTCGACGAGCTCCTTGTAGATGTCCAGCGCCTGCTGCTGGTCGGGGTTCAGACCTTCGGTTGCGGCCGCCGCCGGTATCGCCGACGCAGCCGACATCAGTGCCGCCGCGCACATCGCCGCAAGGCGGCGTGACCGCCATCGGAAAGCCGAACCGGAAGATCGGCGCATTTTATCCACCCTTCAAATTGACCGGGTCAGATTACTTCTGATCCTTGGCGGCGACGACTTCAATCTCGACCAAAAATCCGGGATTGGCCAGCGCCGCGACGCCGACGACGGATCGGGCGGGAAGATTTGGCTGCGCGCCGCCAAAGAACTGGGTGTATCCTTCCATGAACGCCTTGAAGTCCATCGGTGCGCGCGAATCGTGCACCAGAAACACCTGCATCTTGATCACGTCGCCCATGCCGAGCCCCTGGCCTTCAAGGATCTGCTTGATCTTGTTGAGCACGCCGACGGTCTGGGTCTTGACGTCGCCATAGGCCTGCGGACTTGAGGGGTCGGCATCCCTGTTGGCGACAGGCGGTACCTGGCCGCTCACATAGGTGATGACGGCATCGCCCGACACCCGCACCGCCTGCGCGATCGGAAACGTCGAGTTGGGAATCGGGTACCGCACGATTTCGGCCTGAACCGCGTTCGAGCCGAGCAGCAACGCCAACAGCGCGAGCATTCCCTGTTTCATCTTCGTCTCCCGTTAAGGCCGACCATTCGATGGCCGGACGCGCTTGACGTCGTCGGCGGTGACGGCGTCGCGGTACTGGTTGCCGAAATGCGTCCGCACATAATTGACGACGGCGGCAACCTGGTCATCGTTCATCATGATGCCGACCGGCGGCATCGCCCGCTGTCCCCTGACAACGATGTAAACCGGATAACCGCCGGCCTCGAGATTGGCGTTATTCGACAGCGGCGGATAATTGCCCGCGCCGGCAGCGCCTTTGCCGTCAGGCATGTGGCAGCCCTGACACGCGCTGGCGAACAATTCTTCGCCGGTCAATTCCGTGAACCTGAAGCCCGTGCTTAGCGACGCCGGAGGCCGCGAACGCGTTACTTCGTCCGCATGCGCTGCAAAGGGCACAAGGCAGATCAAGGCCGCTGCGGCGACTGAAAAAAGGCTCGTCAATATCGTCACGTTTCGTTTGGCTGGTTTGCTCGGGTTTGGCCGCATCGCATCACATCCTGACGACACGTTCATGCAGCCGGGTAATGGCATCGAGAGACGAAAGTATCGCGCCTTCCTGCCAGGCCGGAATGTAGGAGGCGTGCTCGCCGGCCAGGACGATCCTGCCGTCGATCTGACAGAGATTGTCGTAATGTTCCCGCCGTGCGTTCTCGGTCCAGTATCCCGCGCATCCCAGCGTGAAGGGGACCCGGTGCCAGGCCACGGCAATGCCGTTTTCGAATTCGGCGCCGTATTGGGGATGAATGCGAGAGCCGAGTTCGACCGCGCGCGCCACCCGGTCCGCAGGCGCCATCGAGGTGAATTCGTACGCGTTCGCTCCCTCAAAAAGATAGGCGCCCAGCAGCACCCCGCGGCCGCTTCGGTTGAAGCCGCTGCTGGGATAGGAGATCTGGCGGATCGGCATATCCGTGTAGCTGATGCCGCCATAGATCGCCTCGTCCTCCTCCCAGAACCTGCGCTTGAACTGCAGGCCGATCTTGACGGACGACGCATAGGGCACCGCATCGATGGCGGCCTTCATGCGGGGGCCTACGTCGATCTGGATCTGGCTCAGAATGGAGAGCGGAATGGTGCACACGCACCAGTCGGCTTTTGCCATTTGCGGCGTGGCCGGAGCTTTGGCGTTGACATAGCTGACGGTGACGCCGGCATCGCTTTGTTGGATGCGCGTGACTTTCGCGTCGTACTGAATGAGGTCGCCGACTTCGCGCGCGAACGCCTTGCCGATCATGTCCATGCCGCCGACGGGCTGAAACATCGTGGTCTGGAACTGATGCAAAGCGAAATTTCGCAGCGAGCTCCAAAGCCGGGACTTCAGTATGTCCGACAGGTTGATGGGTTCGCCGGCGACCGGCGCGGCGCCGAGACCGCCGCCGGGGTCCTTGGCGTAGCCGCGATAGTCCGCCGAGATCAGATTGGCCTTGTAGGCGTAATTGCTGTCCAGTGCGCCCCACGATCGCAGCGCCTGCAGCAGAATTTCCCTGTCTTCCACCGACACGGCTTCGTCGAGTTTGCCTTGTTGCGTCACCTTGGCGAGCAATTCCGAAACATGCCCCTGAAAATCGGTCTTGATATCGCGGATACGCTGCGGCTTGCCGCCGAACGCATTCGAGGCGTGGAGCAGGGCGTTGTGGTTGAGCTGGATGAAGGGTTCGAGCGCGACGCCGAGGCGCTTGCAGTAATCGAGCAGGGCGCGGTGATGATAGGGAATTCGCCAGGGACCCGGATTGAGATAGAGGCCTTCCGCAAAGCCGCAGGTCTGTGTCGCGCCGCCAAGTTCGGTAAAACTGTCGCCGCCCCGCAGCGTCCAGTTGCGTCCGCCGGGACGGCTGTTGAATTCGAGGATTTGGACCTTGTAGCCGGCTGCGCGCAGTTCGAGTGCGGCGGTCATGCCCGCGAGGCCCGCGCCGAGGACCAGCACGGATGCGCCTTTGACATCGCCGCTGAGCTTGATCGGTCCGGTGTAATTGGTCTCCGACGCGAAGCCGAGGCTGGTCATGGCCTGGTACATCGCGGCACTGCCGGCGACCGTACCGACCAGCGACAGCAGATCGCGCCGGCTTACAACTGTCTCACTCTCGTTTGGCATGGCCAGCTTGGTGTTCCCTGACGCACTCCGGCAGGCGTCTTCCCGGCCGAACAGATAGGATCTGATTTTCGCGTGCGCAAACTCGAATGCCGGTTTTTGGATCACAATGTAGCAAGCCGCATGGGCCGAGGATCGAAAACAGGTTTTTTGCGACGGGCAATGACGGCTCTACGGCCGAATTGTCCTTGTCTGTCGAATGTCTGTTCGAAATTGGCAGTTCGAAATGGCGAATGTGCGTTCATGGCCAAAACAAAACGGAGGCCGCGAGGCCTCCGTTTCTTATTCTGAATGTCGGGCCCGAGGCTTATCCGAGCCGTCCTGCGGCATGCGCGAGCAGGGTGTAGACCAGACCGGTTTCGGAGGTGAGGTGGCCGCGCAGGGCCTGCGGGCCACGATCCTCGCGTGCGACTTCGTCGAGCAGCCGCTCGAACTCGGCGATGTAACGGTCGACGGTCTGCTTGAAGCCGCGGTCGGCGCGATATTTGCGGGCGACCTCGTCGAACGCCTTCTGGCCGGCCGGCGTGTACAGCCGCTTGCTGAAGGCTTTGCTCTCGCCGCGCTGATAGCGATCCCACATTTCGGCGGCGAGGTTGCGATCCAGCAACCGGCCGATGTCGAGCGAGAGCGACTCCAGCGGATTGGCGGCGCCTTGCGGCGGGCGGGGACGTGAGGCCTCGCGTCCGGATGGGCCGCCGGCGTCGGTGCGATTGAGCAGATCGGACAGCCATCCGTCACGTCCAGTCATCTCTGGCTTGCCGGGCTGACCGGCGGCGCTTCGGTACGGCGCGAGGCGGGCATGCCGAGGTCCGGCGGCGGCAGCGTCGATGCACTATTGCCGGTGTCGCGCATGCGCACGTCGGGGCGGCCACCGGCGGCGCTGCCATCACCGGCTCTTCCTGACGCTGCACGCCGGCGCGGCTGGACGACACGACGTCGAGGCCGCGGCCGTGATGGGCGACGATGCGGTTGAGTTCGGCCAGCGCTTCGATCTGGTCGACGATCACCTTGCGCATCTGCGCGGTGTTGTCGGCCGCTTCCTGCGGCATTTCGAGCACGCCGCGGCGCAGTTCGTTGCGCGTGGCCTCGAGCTCCTGATGCATCTCGGAGGCCATCTGCTTCATGGACTGCACCACCGCGGAGAACTTCTCCGTCGATTCCTTGAACATCGCATCCGTTTCGTGATTGCTCTGCTGGTACAGTTCGTTCATGGCATCGAGCGTCTGTTGCCGTTCGATTTCGGCTGCGGTGCGGACCGCCTCGAACTGCCGGCTGATCGCGGCAGAACCCGCGCCTGCGGTTTCCGCCACCACGCGCGCGATGTCGCGGGCGCGTTCTTCGGCGGCGGCAAGCAATTCATCCAGCAGGCCGGTGAAGCGTGACAGCCGCTGATCGAGATCGGTGGTCCTGAGATCGATGGTGGTCACCAGCGCTTCGAGCTGCGATTTGCGCTCGGCGACGGACGAGGTGGTCGAACGATTGGCCTGTTCGACCACGGCTGCGGCATCGACCAGCGCCTTGCCGTGGGTCTCGAACTCGCTCGACAGCGATCCGAGATCCTCAAGCGCCTTGGAGGTCTTGGTGTTGAAGACGGTGAGCTGGTCTTCCAGCGTCTGGGTCGCAACGCCGTTGCGCGAGGTGACGTCGTTCATGGCGGTGACGAAATCGGCCACGCGGGTCACCAGCGCGCGCTCCAGCGAGTTGAGGTTGTCGTGGGCGCCGGTCAGCACTTCCTGCAGCAGGATGTTGCCTTCACGCAGCCGCTCGAACAGCGCCACCGTGTCGGTGCGCAGGATCTTGCTGGTCTCCTGCATCTCGGTCACGGCCGCGATCGATACCTGACGCGACTGATCGATGGCCGAACGTGACGCCTGCTCGAGGTCCTTGAGCGACTTGGCGACTGCGCCGGTCGCGAGATCGCCGGCGGAAGTGATGGTGCGCGCGACGTCCGAACCATGGGTCGCCATCGACTGCGAGAACGCCTGACCCCGCGTCTCGATCGACTTGAGCGCGTCCGAGGTGACGCGGTCGATGTCGGTCGTGAGTTGCGTGGTCTTGGAGCTGAGCGCCTCGACCAGCGAACCGCGGCGGTTGTCGACGATCTGCGCCAGGCGATCGGTCTGCTGCTGAACGTAGGTGACGATTTCGTCGGTCTTGCCGGTCATCGTCGAACCGAAATTGCTGCTGGCGGCGAGCACGGAGCGCTCGATATCGGCCGAGGTCGACTTGACCTTGGAGTTGACTTCGTTCGACGCGGCGATGAGCGCGTTCTGCGCGTTCTGCGCCGTGGTCTGGATGTTGTCGGTCGTGCTGGCGGTGACCATGCTCAGCGAACGCTCGATATCGGTGGCGATCGCCTTGATCTGGCTCGCCGAGTCAGCGGAGGTTGCGGCGAGCGAGCCCTGTGCTTCGCGCGCGCTGCTCAGCAGCGAAGCGGCGGTGCCGGCGCCGACCGCGGTCAGCGTGCGTTCGACGTCGATCGCCAGCGACTTGACGTGGTTGGCCGCTTCCGTGGACGCGGTGACGAGTGTGTTCTGGGCTTCGCGGGCGCCCATGGTGATCAACTCGGCGGTGGCATTGCCGGCCATCGAGAGCGAACGCTGTATGTCGGCGGCCAGCGACTTGACCTGGGTCGATGCGTCCGCGGACGCGGTGACGAGGGTATTTTGGGCTTCGCGTGCACCGGAGGTGATCGCCTCGGCGGTGGCGGTTCCGGCGATCGACAGCGAACGCTGTATGTCGGCGGCCAGCGACTTGACCTGGGTGGCCGCGTCCGTGGACGCCGCGACCAGCGTGTTCTGGGCATCGCGCGCGCCGGCCGTGATGGCCTCGGCCGTGGATGTTCCGGCCATCGACAGCGAACGTTCGACGTCGGCGGCCAGCGACTTGACCTGGCTGGCCGCGTCCGCGGACGCCGTTACCAGCGTGGTCTGGGCCTCGCGGGCGCCGGACAGAACGGAGGCGGCGGTGGCGCTGCCGGCGGCCGAGAGCGTGCGCTCGACGTCGCCGGACAAAGACTTGATCTGCGAAGCGACATCGGTCGATGCCGCCACCAGCGTCGACTGTGCCTCACGCGAACTGTTCAGGATCGAGTTCGCAGCGCCGGTGCCGACGGCGGTGAGGGCGGCTTCGACCTCGGCCGACGTCAATTTCAGTTGGGCGCCGACATCGGCGGAAACCGTGAGCAGCGCCTGCTGCGCGGTGCGCGCGCCGGTCTGGATGGTTTCGCTGGTGTTGACCACGAGGTTGGTGAGCGACCGCTCGGCGTCCTCGACATGCGACCTGATGCCCGAGGACAACATTTCGGCGCGCGCCATGAGATCGTCGCTGGCCTGCCGGCCACTGCTTTCGATCCGGCCTGCGACGGCCTCGATGCGCGAGCCGAGCAGGTCTTCGAACTGCGCAACGCGGGTGTCGATGTCGGAGGCGATGGCGCCGACCCGGCTTTCGATGCCCTGGTGGATTTCCTGGAACCGCGCCGAGATGGTGTCGGTCAGATGGGCGCTGCGGCCATCGATGGTTTCGGTGACGCTGTTGATGCGCTGGTCCACGGCCTCGACCGCCTGGGCTGCGCCAACCGTCAGCGACGTGGTGAGATGGGTGAGGCGGGAGTCGATGGCGTGGATGGCCTGGGCGGTGCCGCCCGTCAGCGAAGAGGTGAGTTCGGTCAGGCGCGAGTCGATCGACTGGATCGCCTGCACCGCGCCTTCGGTCAGCGATGTCGCCAGCGTGCCGAGACGGCCGTCGATGGTTTCGGTAACGGATTTCGCGCGGGTATCGAAGGTCTGCTCGAGCGATTTGAGCCGGCCGTCGACAGTCTCGTCGAAAAACCTGATCTTGTTGTCGAGCGAGGCGTCGAGATTGCTGACGCGGCTTCCGAGGGTGGTTTCGAACTGCATCAGGCGCTGATCCAGCGAGGCGGTGATCTCGCCGCTGTTCGAGGTCACGCGCAAATCGAAGTTGTCGACATAATTCTTCAGGCTGTCGGAGATGTCCTGCGTCCGCTGGCCCATGCGTTCGACGATCTCGCCGCCAAAGGTTTTGACGGTACGATCGAATTCCGAGATGTGGCGGGTAATCAGCGCACCCAGCGTGCCGCTGTCGCGGGCGAATTTCTCGACCAGTTCGCCGCCCTGGTTCTTCACCAGCTCGTCGAATGCGCTCATCTGCAGGGAGAGCGAGTCGTGCGCGGTCTCGGTCTGGCTGACGACCTTGGCGACCAGCGAGTTGACCGTCACGTCGAGGGCGTCGCTCGCCTTGTCGCCGGAGGTCATGATGTGGGTCGCGAGGCGGTTGCCGGCGTCGTCGATCTTGCTGACGAGATCGCCGCTGCGCAGTTCGAGCTCAAGCAACAGCGAGTCGGAGGAATTCTTCAGGGAATCGTGGACCTGTTCGGTGCGGTCGGAAATGCCGTCGACGATGGTCGACGAGCGCTGCTCGAATTCGCCGGTGATGCGGTCGAGCCGCTCGTTCAGCATTTCGTGGACGCGGTCGGCCAGATCGACGAACTCGTCGTGGACGTGTCCGGTCTTGAAGTTGAGGCTGGTGGTCAGCCGTTCGGAGGCGTCGAGCACGGCGCGCGTGGTCTCGGCGCTGGCTTCCTCGAGGCGGTCGAGCAGGTCGCCGCCGCGCTCGCCGAGCGCGAGGATCATGTTGTCGCCGGCATGACTCAATGCCGAGGTGATGTGCTGACCGCGCTCTTCCAGCGCGCCGGTGATGCTCTTGGCGACTTCGTCGACGCGCGAGGCGATCGCATCCGAGATCAGCGCGATGTCGTGGCGAAGGTCGATCTGCACGCCGGAAATGGCGCTGCGGACCTGCTCGGCCTGACCGACCAGATTGTCGCGCTGATGGGCGATGTCCTGCAGCAGCGCGCGAATGCGTACTTCGTTGTCGCTATAGGCGCGTTCGAGCGCGGCGACTTCATTGGCCACCAGCGTTTCGAGTTCGCCGGCGCGCGCGATCGCGCGTTCGACGCCGTCACCCATCGCGGCGACTTCGCGGCGGATCGCCTGACCGACCGTGACCATCGAGTCGGACGCCGCACCTTCGGGTTCGGAGAAGCGGATTGCGACCTGCGCCATCGATTGCGCGATCATCCGCATTTCCTGGCCGCGCCAGGCAAGGCTTGCGAGGAAATAGAACAACAGCACCGGCGCAAAGAACAGCGCCGCGAGGCCTCCGAGCACCAGCACGCCGCCGCTCTGTCCCATCGCGGCCTGCAGCGAGGGCAGGAAGCTGGCGGTCAGAAGACCGCAGCCGACCAGCCAGACGCCGGCAAAAATCGTCGCAAGCATGTAGACGTTGCGGGCAGGGCGGCCCTTCTGAATAGCCTGCAGGATCTGTCCGATGGTTTCGCGATCGTCATTGGCGGCGCGGCGCGGCGCGCGCGGCTCTTCGATCTGATCGAACACCTGACGATCCGCGTTCGTGCGCGTGTCAAACGGCGATTCGGAATACGACGATGCGGAGGAGGGCATGTTCGGCGGCGCGACTTCGCTGCCGATCGAATTGCGGCTGCGGTCGACGGTCGTGTCACTGATGTTGAGCGCTTCCTGAATGGCGGAAAGCGCGACTTCGGTGGGATCTTTGACCTTCTTGGGATTGTTCGCCATGTGCAGTCTGAGCCCTCTTAACTTTTACGCATGCGGCTGATCTTGCGGCTGATCTTGCCAGCGTCCCCGCAAACTCGAAACCGAGAATTACGCCCCCGCGAACCCGCGCGCCCGTCAACGGCTTGTCCGCCACATCCGCAAACATCCTATTGGTTGAGTGATGCGAATGAAATGGTCACGATTAAGACATTCTTAATCATCGTTAACAGGTTTGTTGCATAAGGCCTTAAAGACACTCAAAATTTTCCGCGGCGAACCCCTGATTGAGGCAATCGTTCGGCAAAAACAAGGCGAACTTGGGGCGTGTCCACCGAACGTTCCCTTAACCAGTCTCATGATTGGCTGGCCGAAACGGCCCTGTCTGGATCGATTCGGCAGGGAGATGTGGGATAGCCATGCCGCTTCATCTCGAACGGGTAGAATGGATGCCATCGCCGCCGCTCGTTCCCGATGACGGTCCCATCGATTTCGACCACCTCAAACGCATGACGCTTGGCGACGCCAGCCTCGAGCAAGAGGTGCTGGCGATGTTTGCGGCCCAATCAACCAAACTGATCGGCACGCTTGCCGCTTTGCCGGCCGATGCGGGTGCGCTGGCGCATACGCTGAAAGGCTCGGCGCGGGCGATCGGTGCTTTCGGCGTCGGTGAGGCGGCCGCCCGGCTCGAGCAGGCCCTGGCCAATGGTTCCGATCCGTCCGACCTGCTCGCCGAACTCGCCGAGGCCATCGCGCTGGCGCGGACGGCGATCGAGGCGCTCCTGCGCCGCTCCTGAGCGGAACGCTCTGCGGAGCCGGCCAAACACCTGCCGGAACGGTCCTCAGGTTTTCCTCCCCACCGCTGGCGCTGCGCGGATCGACCCGTTATAGGACTGCCGGGGACCTTCCTTACGCATTCCGGCAGCACGAGCGATCATGGCCAAAATTCACTTTGTCGACCATTCCGGCGAAAAACGAACCATCGAAGTCGAAAATGGCGCGACCGTGATGGAAGCCGCGATCCGCAATGCCATTCCGGGCATCGAAGCCGAATGCGGCGGCGCCTGCGCGTGCGCGACCTGCCATGTCTATGTCGACGACGCCTGGCGCGAGAAGGTCGGCGGGCCGACGCCGATGGAAGAAGACATGCTGGATTTCGGTTTCGACGTGCGGCCGAATTCGCGCCTCTCGTGCCAGATCAAGGTCAGCGACGAACTCGACGGCCTCGTGGTGTCGACGCCGGAACGGCAGGCTTAAAAATCTAATTTTTGGCAAATCTAATTTTTGCTCTGGTCCACGCCGCGGCGAATCCAGCGCTCGAAATTCGCCAGGATGTCCGGCGTGAGTTGCTTCGGCTTGCGGGTGGCCTCGTCGAGCAGCACCGATACCGATCGCGCCGAAGCAACACAGATACCCTCTGAAAATACCACCTGATCGAACGTCACCGAGGTGCGGCCGAATTTGGCCACACCGAGCCCCATCTCGATCGTGCCCGGCCAGCGCAGTTCGGCACGGAAATGCATGTCGAGCCGCACCATGATCCAGGTGACGCCCTCGGGCATCAGCCCGTAACTGCGATCCTTCATCAGCGTGACGCGGCCGGTCTCGAAATAGGTCGCATAGACGGCGTTGTTGACGTGCTGATTGGGGTCGAGGTCGGCGAAACGCACGTTGTCCGACAAACGAAACGGAAAATCTTCCAGGCGCGGCGTTACGTCCGGACGTATGGGGGCGTTCACGGGGCTTTTCTCCGAAAATCTCGCTCCCTTACAGCCCACTTGTCGAATGGCGGCAAGGGGTTGCCGCGGCCGTTCCTGCCATATTATGGCTTTCCTGTTTCCGCCGCGTTGGCTAGACAGGCTCAGCCTTCAGGCCGAGTTCAACCGAAAAGAAGCTGATATGAGCGAAGCGATCAAAACCGATGTGCTGATTATTGGCGCGGGCCCCTGCGGACTGTTCGCCGTGTTCGAACTGGGTCTGCTCGACATGAAGACGCATCTGGTCGACATCCTCGACAAGATCGGCGGCCAGTGCGCCGAACTCTATCCGGAAAAGCCGATCTACGACATTCCCGGCATTCCCTTCGTCACCGGTCAGGGCCTCACCGAGGCGCTGCTGGAACAGATCAAGCCGTTCCATCCGACCTTCCATCTCAACGAGATGGTGGAGACGATCGAGAAGATCGGCGATCCCGGCTTTCGCGTGACGACCGATGCCGGCCAGGTGTTCGAGTGCAAGGTGGTCGTGATCTCCGCGGGCGGCGGCTCGTTCCAGCCGAAGCGTCCGCCGGTGCCGGGCATCGAAGCCTATGAAGGCACCTCGGTGTTCTACGCCGTGCGCAAGATGGAGCAGTTCCGCGACAAGAATATCCTGATCGTCGGCGGCGGCGATTCCGCGCTCGACTGGACGCTCAATCTGCACCCGATCGCCAGGCGCGTGACGCTGTTGCACCGGCGCGACGATTTCCGTGCCGCCCCCCACAGCGTCGAGCAGATGCGCGCGCTGGTCGCTTCCGGAAAAATGGATCTGAAGATCGGTCAGGTGACGTCGCTTGAAGGCGAGGGCGGCGCGCTTTCCGGCGCCGTGATGAAGGGCAGCGACAACGCGATTTCGAAGATCGAGTGCGATACGATGCTGCCGTTCTTCGGGCTCACCATGAAGCTTGGCCCGGTCGCGAACTGGGGCGTTGCGCTCGAGAACAATCTGGTGCCGGTCGAGACCGCTGCGTTTGAAACCAACGTGCCGGGAATTTTTGCAATCGGCGACATCAACACCTATCCCGGCAAGCTCAAGCTGATCCTGAGCGGCTTCCACGAAGGCGCGTTGATGGCGCAGAAGGCGCACCGCTACGTCTATCCGGACAAGCGGCTGGTGTTCCAGTACACCACCTCGTCATCGAGCTTGCAGAAGAAGCTCGGGGTCAACTGATTCCAACCAAAATATGACCGATGAGGCCGCGGCACGCTCGCCGCGGTCCCCTGATCGTCCGGCCGGCACTGGAACCCTCCGTGAAATGGCCTTAGTCTGCGGCCATTCATTTGTGGATTGGTCAGGTGGTGACGATGCGAAATGCACACTCCGGATTTCGACTGATATTGCCGCTCATGATGGGGCTCATGTTCGCCACCGGGCTCGCGGCGCAGCCGGCAGAGCCATCGGCCGCCGGGTTGTGGCAGAAGCTTGAAAACGGCAAGCCCGTGGTCTGGTTTCTCGTGGTCGATCACGACGGTATTTTCGAGGGCGTGATCGCCAGGACGTTTCCGCTCCCCGGCGAAGATCCAGCCAAGATCGACATCTGCTCGAAATGCACCGATGACCGCAAGAACGCGCCGGTGCTCGGAATCTCCTTCATTCGCGACATGAAGCGCGACGGGTTGAAGTATGAGAACGGCAACGTCCTCGATCCGCGCGACGGCAAGATTTACAAGGCCAAGATGACGGTCAGCGCCGACGGCCAGCAATTGACGATGCGCGGCTATATCGGCTTCTCGCTGCTCGGCAAGGATGAGATCTGGTACCGCCTGCCGGATACGTCGCTCGCTCAGGTCGACCCCGGCATCATCGCAAAATATTTGCCGGCGCAGGCTGCGGCAGTAAAGCCGCCTTCAGCGGTAAAGCCGGCCCCCGCAGCGGTGAAGAAGGCCGCTCCCGCACCGGCACCTGCGCGTTAGTTTGCGCCGCCGGTTCGCGGCGCCAGCGGCGGTACCGGCTGCGAGATGACCTCAGGCACGGCCGCATCGAGCTGCAGCACGGCGGCGGCGGCAGGCAACGCGGCATCCGCCATCGCGGCGTGACCTTCGGCCGAGGGATGCACCGCGCCGCCATAGACCGCCGACAGAATCCCCCAGGTCGCGTCATGGATATCGGCCGGCTGCTGCGAGGACGGCAGGCCTTGCGGATAGGTCATGGCCGCGAAATAGCTGTCATTGGCGTCGCGAATCCAGCGCGCACGCGGCAGATAGGTGCGGTATTCGCCGGCGCTGCGGCCGCACAGCATCGGCTGGTTGGCGGCGGTGACGAGATCGGGATCGAAGCTGTCGCCTGTTGCCGAAAAGCACTGCCGGTCGAATTCGGGATCGGTCTGCGCGCGCGCACAGAAGCCGTGATCGGCAAACACCGGCTGATGGGCATCGACAAAGGTCATGCGGTCGGCGCGCGGATTGCGGCACAGGATGCCGGATTGACACAGGGCGAGCGCCTTCAACTGCGGCAGGAATTCGCTTTCGACAAAGTTCGAGACGGCGGCGAGCCGCTGCGGCTCGGCGTTGAAGGACGGATGGATATCGAAGCCGGCGCGTCCGCCGGGACACGGCGCGCCGCCGCCCGACAGCGTCGGGTTGGCGTAGGACGTGTAGACCACCCGCGACATGTCGCCGACCAGCGGCTTCAGCGCCTCGCGCAGCTTTGAAAATCCCTGCGGCAGGTCCCGCGTCAGCGCGCCGCGGGCATCGTCCACCGAGGCCATCACACCGGATCGCCGGAACAGCGCGCGTTCGGTCGGCGTGTCCACGATCACGTCGGCGACCAGTCCGGAAAAATAAATATCGTTGGCGCCGATCGACAGCAGCACCAGATCGAGCTTGCGGTCGGGCTGACGGCGTTTGGCGGCGGTGACGGCTTCGCGCAGTTCGGCGAGCTGTCCGTTGACGGTGCCCTGGCACGTGCTCGCCGATTTCGACGGCGGGCATTCGCGGGCGCGCTGCGCGCCGAACAGCCCGTCGGCAATGGTCGCTCCGGTGCAGGCCAGCGGCAGATAGGTCACCGCGATGTGCGGATATTGCACGGCGAGCGCCAGCGCCGTGCGGGTCTGATAACTATAGAGCGAGCGATGGCAGGACGAATTGAACCAGAGCGCGCTCTGCCGTTGCCAGACCTGCAGCGTATCCGGGGCTTCGCAGGCCCGCCCGCCCTTATAGCCGGCGCGGCTCGGGCGGTAATATTGCGCATACGCCGTTCCCAGATAGGAGCGGAAGCAAAAACCTTCGTCGGCCAGCGCCACCGGACGGTCCGGGTTGCCCTCGCCGGAGGCGATGCTGTCGCCAAGCCCGGCGATGAAGATGTCGCGCACCGCGATCTCGGTGGAGACCCGCTGGCTGCCCTCCGATCCGCTGGAGACGTCGACGGTCACAGCGGTGGTGCGGCCGTAGCGCGCCCGGAAATTGACCGGCTCGGCGCAGTCGAACGTGGATTGTGTCGGGCCGTCGCCGTCGTCGAGCGACCAGGCGCAGGTGGCGCCGACCGGAATCGGGCCCGCCAGCCGGACCACAACGGCATGGTCGGCCGGCGTCAGATAGCTTTCCTTGACGTTATCGCGGGTGCAGGGCTCGCTGACGCGTCCGGCCAGGTCGATGCACAGCCGGTTCACGACGTTGCGGGCCCAGCCGCGGCCGTCGCTTTGTATTTCCAGCGCCTGTTCCGCCGCCAAAATGCTGCGGCCGCGCGTAGCGTCGGTCTGCAGCAGGAAGTCGCGCTCTTCGCGGAACAGGCGGAAGCGGTTGCGCACCTCCCACGAAATCTGCAAGGGGCTGTCGGCAGCCGTCTGCGCCTGCGCCCATGACGCGGGCAGCCCAACCAGCACGCTGGCAAGCAGCGCGGCAGATATCATCGAGCGAGCAGATATCATCGAGCGAAAGAGAATTCCGGCCATGGCGCGTTTGACGTTAGCGGTAAGGCAGAAATAAGAGAATGAAGCAGCTCCAAGCTAAAAGATAAAAAGAGCCAAAAGACAAAAAGACGCAGACAATTTCGTTGTTACCGGCTGGATCCGCGGCTCTTGACCGGCCGCCGCACGCCTGCTTTGGCCGTGCAGGCCTCGCTGAGCCTGCGGCGTTCCTGCCAGGGCTGCACCACGTTAAGCCAGAGCTCGCGCATCCCCATGATCGAAATCGAAATTCCGAACGGGATCAGGAAGTAAAGGATTCGGAACACCACCAGCGTTGCCAGCAATTGCTCCTTGCTGAACTGGGGCAGCGCGACCAGCATCGCGGCGTCGAATACGCCGATGCTGCCGGGCGCATGGCTGGCAAAGCCGAGCAGCGTCGCCAGGATGAACACCACCGCGAGCGAGACGAAGTCGATATGCGGCTCTGACGGCATCAGCAGGAACATCGCCAGCGCGCAGAAGCCGAGATCGACCACGCCGATCAGGATTTGCAGCAGCGTCAGCCTCGCCGTGGGCAACACCACCTTCCAGCCGTTTTGCCCGAGCTCGCGGCGTTTCTCGCCCATCAACAGCCAGATGAAATAGGCGGCGATGCCGGCGAGGCAGCCGATCGCGATCAGCCGGTTCATCGCCGGCGGCAGCAGGTCCATCGCCGACGCCGCCCAGGGATGCCAGGCCATGCCGAAACCCAGCACGAACAGATTGCCGAGCCAGAATGTCAGGCCCGAGAGGAAGCAGATTTTGGCGACATCGATCGCGGTCAGGCCGTAATCGGAATAGATCCGGAAGCGAATCGCGCCGCCGGTAAAGACGGTGGCGCCGATATTGTGCCCGATGGTGTAGCTGGTGAAGCTCGACATCGCGGCGATACGATAGGGGACCTGGGTTTTGCCGATGGTCCGCAGCGCGAAGAAATCATAGAAGGTGAGCGTGCAAAACGCTCCGACCACGCACAGCGCGGCGAGCGCGATGTGGTGCGGTTCGATTTCGGTCAACGCAGTCAGGATCACCGCGGTATCGACCCCTTTCAGGGTTCGGACCAACGTCGTGACCGCAAAGACAATAATGAGGAGACTCGCAGCGATCCCAAGCCGTTTCCAGCCGATCTTCTCCTTGAAGCCACGCCCAAGCGTGGTCAGCAGCCGATGCATTCATCCTCCCGGCGGGGCGGCAAAAAAACCCGTCACTGTAGTGACAGGGGACGGTCGGAACGCACCGTGCGCGAAGACCCATAAGCCAAAATCTTGCGCTTGTGCAGTCCTTGACAATCCAGGCTTTTGCCTTCGTTCCCCGCGTTTGTCATACGCCCTACATATGTCGTCCAGTTAACGATTGTGAGTCGCAACCGGGGGCGTTCCCGCGGCTCTTTCGTGGCGCCGTTCCGACGTTCCATCATTGCGCTTTCGCAATTTTTGGGAACATCGCAGTCGCCCTCCGGTCAGCGGACGGGGTACTAGCGCGGCGGCGGCGCGCGAGCTGATTTTTGCGGATTGACCATCAGGCCGGCGAACTCGCACGGGATATTTCGTTCGGACTGGTCAGTTGCAGCACACTTCGATACTTAACGAAGCGTGTCGATTGAAACAGAGGTGTATGTGTCGCGTTGGTTCGCCAAATTGAGGTGATCGATGCGAAATGCTTCTCTGAAGTTCCAACCGGTTCCGACTGCGGAGACGCCGTCCGGTGCGGAAACCGATCGGTTCCGTCAAGGTTTGCTTCGTCGCTGACGCTGGCGGCAATGAGTCTCGGCTATGGCGTCGTCCAACTCGATGTCACCATCGTCAACACCGCGCTCGGCAGCATCGGAACCTCGCTCGGCGGCGGGGTCTCCGAACTGCAATGGGTGGTGACCGCCTACACCATCGCCTTTGCCGCCTTCATTCTGACGGCGGGCGCGCTCGGGGACCGGATCGGCGCCAAGCGGATTTTCATGACGGGGTTTGCGATCTTCACGGCGGCTTCGGTTGCCTGTGCGCTGGCGCCGAACGCCGCGAGCTTGATCGCGGCGCGCTGTGTCCAGGGATTGGCCGCAGCCGTACTGGTGCCGAATTCGCTTGCCCTGCTGAGCCATGCCTATGCGGATGAAAAGTCGCGTGGACGCGCGGTCGGTATCTGGGCTGCCGGCGCGAGCCTTGCGCTGACGGCCGGTCCGTTTGTCGGTGGCGGCCTGATCACGCTGGTCGGCTGGCGCTCGATCTTCCTCGTCAATCTGCCGATCGGCCTCGCCGGCCTGTGGCTCACCTGGCGCTTCGCCAGCGAGACGACGCGATCGCCCCAGCGCGAGATCGACTTGCCCGGTCAAATCGCCGCTATCGCAGCGCTCGGCGCGCTGGCCGGCGCGATCATCGAAGGTGGCTCGCGTGGTTGGGATAATCCTTTCGTGATCGCAGGTTTCGCGGCGGCTGCGCTGTTGGCGGCGTTGTTCGTCTGGCGGGAGGCGTACGCGCCGCAACCGATGCTGCCGTTGTCGCTGTTCAGGAATCGGGTGTTTGCATCGACGTCGCTGGTCGGCCTGCTCGTCAACGTGGCGATCTATGGCCTGATCTTCGTGCTCAGCCTGTATTTCCAGCAGGTCAACGGATTGTCGCCGTTCGCGACCGGTCTTGCCTTCGTGCCGATGCTGGGCGCGGTGCTGCCGGTCAACCTGATGGCGCCGCGTGTAACCGAACGCATCGGCGCGCCTGCTACGATCGCCGCCGGTGCTGCGCTGTCGTCAGGTGGGTGTCTGGCAACGCTCGGCATTGCGCCTGATACGAGCTATTGGGCGATCTGTTTGCAACTGATCGCGATGAGCACCGGCCTCGGATTGCTGGTTCCGCCGCTGACCTCGACGCTGCTGGGAAGCGTGGACAAGTCGCGTTCCGGCATTGCCGCAGGCATGCTCAATGCGACCCGGCAAACCGGTAGCGTGCTCGGGGTCGCGTTGTTCGGCTCGTTCATTGGTCAGTCCGGCGCGTTCATGGCGGGCCTGCACAAGTCGCTTATCATCTCGGCTTGCTTGTTGCTCGCAGCCGGCGCCGTGATCTGGTGGGGTGCGCCAATCGAAGGCGAACAGTGAAGCGGTTGTAGTTTGCGGAAATTTTCTCGCCTGTCCAGATTTTGGTCCCCGGACTCTCCGGAAAAGTACGGAATTTTGAGCCGGCGAGCGACGCTTCGAGCCCGGCCAAAGTGTTTGTTCACCATTCGCGCAACCGGGCCGCGGCGGTTACCTCAAATATACGAATGGGAATGCTCTTACGGGCCGTTGGGGGTCCGTTATGTATCAAGTCCTGAATTGCCTGACCACGGAGCATGATTGGCGGCTGGTCGTGCTCGGCGGTGCCGTTTGTCTGCTCGCCAGCGCCGTCGCTCTCAGCCTGTTCCAGCGCGCCAGGGCGTCGTCGGGGCGGTCTCGTTTGATCTGGATCGGGATGGACGCCGTCGTCGGCGGCTGCGGAATTTGGGCCACCCATTTCATCGCCATGCTGGCTTACGATCCCGGTACGGGCGCGGCGTACAACATTGCCACGACCCTGCTTTCGCTGGTTTTTGCGATCACGATCACGGCGGTCGGCCTCGCGATCGCGCTGTCCGATCTTCACCGCTGGGCCGTCGCGATCGGCGGCGCGGTCGTTGGCGCCGGCGTCGCGGCGATGCATTATACCGGCATGATGGCGCTGGAAATTCCAGCCCTCATTGTCTGGTCGCCCGGTATCGTTCTGGCCTCCATTCTGTTCGGCTGTGTGTTCGCAGCGCTGGCGCTGTTCGTGGCGACCCGGCGCGAAGATCCCACCCATACGGTGGTGGCCACCGTGCTGCTGACGATCGCGATCGTCTCGCATCACTTCACGGCGATGGGGGCCGTTACCCTCATCCCGGATCCCACCCTTGTCGGTGACGGCATTACGATTCCCGCGCCGGTATTGTCGTTTCTGACCGCCGCTGCCGCCGCTATTATTCTCGGCATGTCGCTGTTGGCCGCCGTGATCGATCGCCGCTCGAAAAGCGAGCTTCACCGGCAGAAAGTCGTGCTGGATACCGCGCTCGAAAACATGTCGCAGGGGCTTTGCATGTTCGATGCGGAGGGCCGCATCCTGCTGTTCAACGAGCGCTACGGCGAGATGATGGGCCGGAGCGGTCTGCCGCTCAAGGGCCGTTTGCTGACCGACGTTCTCCAGGACCAGAAGTCGCTCGGCCGATGGGGAGGCGACCCCGCGGAGTTTGTTTCCGGCCTGATCGCGGAAGCGCACGCCGGCAACACCGCGACGCGGACAGTGATTCAGAGCGGACGTTCGATCCGCATCGTCGATCAACCGATGAAGGGCGGTGGTTGGGTCGCGACATTCGAGGATATCACCGAATGGGAGCAGGCCCAGGAACAGATTTCCCACATGGCGCGTCACGATGCGCTGACCAACCTGCCGAACCGAACGCTGTTCCGCGAGCAGCTCGAGCAGGCGCTGCGGCTCGTCAAGCGCAGCGACCAGCTTGCGGTGTTCTGTCTCGACCTCGATCATTTCAAGGAAATCAACAACTCGCTGGGGCACCCGATCGGCGATGCCTTGCTGATGCAGGTGGCCCACCGGCTCGGCGAATGCGTGACCGAGAACGATACCGTCGCCCGGCTCGGCGGCGACGAGTTTGCGATCGTGCAGTTCCGCAAGGACTGCGACCCGTCGGCGGTGCCTTCGCTCGCGAGCCACATCGTCGAAAAGATCTCGGCACCCTACGACATCGCGGGCCACCAGCTCGTTATCGGCGTCAGCATCGGCATCTCGCTCGCGCCCGAAGATGGAAAGAATCCGGATGAGCTCCTGAAGAATGCCGATCTCGCGCTGTACCGCGCCAAGGCGGACGGCCGCGGCACCTATCGCTTCTTCGAAACCGGGATGGACGCGCGCGCGCAGGCGCGGCGGTTACTTGAGCTGGACCTGCGGGCGGCGCTGCAACGTGACGAATTCGAAGTCCATTATCAACCGATCCGCGACTTCGCCAGGGACCGGATCGTTGCTTTCGAAGCCCTCGTCCGCTGGAACCATCCGCTGCGCGGCATGATCGCTCCGATCAATTTCATTCCGCTCGCCGAAGAAACCGGCCTGATCGTAGCACTTGGAGAATGGGTGCTGCGCCAGGCTTGCCTGGACGCGGCCGGCTGGCCGGAGGATGTCGACGTCGCCGTCAATCTTTCGCCGATTCAGTTCAAGAATCCAAATCTGGTGTCGTCGGTGAAGGCGGCGTTGGAGGCATCCGGGCTTCCGGCGCGCCGTCTCGAACTGGAGATTACGGAATCGGTGCTGCTGCAGAACAGCGAGGCAACGCTGGCGGTCCTGCACGAGCTTCGCGCCTTCGGCGTCAGGATCTCGCTGGATGATTTTGGAACGGGTTACTCGTCGCTGAGCTATCTGCGCAGCTTCCCGTTCGACAAGATCAAGATCGACCGCTCGTTCGTGAGCGAACTGGCCACCCGCGACAATTCCATGGCCATCGTTCGCGCCGTGACCGGATTGGGCAAGAGTCTCGGCATCGTCACCACGGCGGAGGGCGTCGAGACCGAGGCGCAGTTCGAGCTGTTGCGCCGCGAGGGCTGCACGCAGGCGCAGGGCTATTTGTTCAGCCGCCCGGTTCCCGCGCAGGAGGTGTCGGAGATGCTGGCCAAAACATCGGCCGCGTTGCGCTTAGCGCCCTATCGGATCGCGTAGCTCAGATGGAAGGCGCAAGCTCAGGCCTTGCGCAGGGCGAAGTGCGCGCCGCAGAATGCCATCGCGGCGCCGAGGCACAACGCTGCGAGACCCGCGAGCACGCCCGATAGGCTCGGGATCGGGCTGGGCGCGGCGGCGGCCTGTCCGGCGCCGGCCAGGATCAATACGCCGACCGCGATCAGGAATTGCCGCATCCGCTGCGGAATTTGCCCGGATACCGCGCTGCGCATCAAATTGGCGGTGAGATAGCCGCCGGAAAACCCGACCGTCGCAATCAGCCACCATGCGATGGCGGCTCCCGCCGGCATGAATTCGTGGGTGTCGGATCGCCACAGGCCGCCGAGATCGAGGCCGTAGCCCGCGCCCAGCATGTGCACGGCAAGCGCCAGCAGCACTCCTGATATCATCGCGCCGGCCAGAATCAGGCGGCGCGGAAAATAGATCGTCTGGGCCATGGTCCGCTTGTAAGGTAAAGCCGGCTTGCCGCGCAAGCAGGCGCTGAGGCCTGCGGTATTCTTTTGTGCGAAGGGGCTGGCGCAGGGTTTCGGTGAAAGGTTCAACGCATGGTCGGCGGTCTTTTGGCATTGATGGTCGCGTCGATATTCACCGGCGCTGCGGTCTACGTGAACTTCGCCGAACAGCCCGCGCGCCTGATGCTGGATGACCGCGCGCTGCTTGCCGAATGGAAGCCTTCCTACAAGCGCGGCTTCGCCATGCAGGCGCCGCTTGCGCTGGTCGGCTTCGCGCTCGGGCTAATGGCGTGGTGGCAGACATCGCATCCCGGCTTCTTGATCGGCGCGATCGCGATGATTGCGCCGTGGCCATGGACGATTTTCGGCATCAAGCCAACCAACGATGCCTTGCTCGCGACCGAACTGGACCAGGCCGGACCGCAATCGCGCGCGCTCATCGTCAGATGGGGCGGACTCCATGCGGTACGTACCGCATTGGGCGCGATCGCCGCCGTTGCGTTCCTGTGGGCCTGCATGTCTGGCAAATCATGACGACCGATCTCGCGAACGAAGCCGTCCCCGTCACCCGCTATGCGTACAAGGCGTCGTTGATCGGATCGGCGCATCAATTCGAACTGACGGACGCCGGATTGATGTGGGAGGTCGCCGGCCGCTCCGGGATCTGGGCCTACACCGATATCGCGGCGATCCGTCTTTCCTACCGGCCGGTATCGATGCAGTCGCGCCGCTTCCGCGCCGATATCGAAAATGCCGGCGGTCGTCGCATCGCTGTTCTTTCGACGACCTGGCAAACCGTTTCGCTGATGACGCCGCAGGATCATGGCTACCGCGCCTTTATCACCGAATTGCATCGGCGGATGGCAGAGGCGGGCAGCAAGGCCGCGCTGATCGGCGGCATCGGGCCGAAAGCCTATGCCGCCGCCCTCGTGCTGTTGAGCTTGCTCGCGGTCGCGATGGCGGGGCTGCTGGCGCGCGCGCTGTTCACCGGCGAATTCACCGGCGCGCTGTTTCTGGTCGGATTCGCGCTTCTGTTCGCCTGGCAGATCGGTGGCTTTGTCAAACGCAACCGGCCGCGCAGCTACGCCTTCGGCGATCTTCCCGATGCGTTGCTGCCCTAAAAGCGTTTTCGAGCGAAAGCGTGCCCCGGACTTGATCCGGGGTGGATGCCGGTTCGCATCAAGAAAACGCGTCAAAGCAAGAATCTAGCGTTCGCAATCATGCGCAATGAAATGTGACTTCGCGAAGGGGTCTTCGCGCGGCATCGTGCCGGCGTGTATTCCCGAGATCAGGCCAGCATGCCGTGACCGATCGAAGCGCGCGATTGCCGACCGAGACGGAAATCGCGGAGATCAATGCACGGCATCTGATCGAGACGCCGCTTGAGCCTGCCGATCTGCTGTTCGTGTTCGGCACGCGCGAAGACGTCGACGAGCGCGTCGATGAAGCCTGCCGGCTCTGGCGTGCGGGCTATTTTCGCTGGGCCATCGTCAGCGGCGGGATCACGCCGGGATCGGACCGTTCGGAATGCGACATCATTGCCGATGCCATGATTGCCCGCGGCGTCCCTGCGGATATCATCCTGCGAGAGGATCGCGCGATGAACACCGGCGAAAACGTGATTTTTTCGTTGCCGATCATCGACGCCGCACCGGGATTGAAAAACATCCGCAGCGTGATTTGCCTCGGCAACACCTGGACCGCGCGCCGCTATCCGATGACGCTGCACCGGCACTGGCCGGACGTCGAGAAGATGCTGGTCACCGTCGACAATTTTAGGACGCCGCGCGCGCTCTGGCACACCGATCCCGAATTCAGGCGCCGCGTGCTGAGCGAATGGGACAAGATCGAGCCATACAGGGCGAAAGGGTTTATCGCGGAGTGGCCGATGAGCGGCGGGAAAAAGCGGGCCGGATAGGTCTATTCCGTCGAATCGAAATCTTCTTCCTTTGCGTTCAGCATTGCCGCCAGCGTCCGCAGGCCTGCATCGAGTTGATCCATCGCGGGTGCGGCCAGCGCCAGCCGTATCGCGTTGGGCGCGTGCCCGGGAGTTACGGCGAAGGTCGTCGACGGCGTCAATGCGATGTCGCGGCGGGCGGCGGCGGCGACGAAGGTTTGCGAGCGCCAGTGCGGCGGCAGCGTCAGCCATAGATGATAGGATTTGGGGTTGGTCTGGATCTCGAAACCGGAGAGGCATTTCACCGCTATTTGCTGGCGCCGGTTGGCATCGATGCGTTTGAGCCGCGAGAGTTCGGCGGCGGTGCCGTCCGACATCATTCGCTGCGCGGCGGCGAAGGCGAAGCCGGCAGCGGTCCACCCGCCGGATCGCACCGACGACATGATGTTTTCGCGCAAGCGGGGCGGCGACACGATGAAACCGAGCGCCAGGCCCGGCGCCACTTTCTTCGAAAGGCTGTCGAGCACGATGCACCGGTCGGGCGCGATCGCCGCCAGCGGCGGTTCGTCATCGAGGAAGGCATAGACATTGTCTTCGATGACGGTGAGGTCGAGCTTCTCGACGACGCGCATCAGATCGGCGCGGCGCGCGGCCGGCATCGTCATACCCAGCGGATTCTGGATGATCGGCTGAATATATAGCGCCGAGAGATGCGCTTCGCGGTGGGCTTTTTGCACAGCGTCCGGACGAACGCCGTTTTCATCCATCGCCAGCGGCACCAGCGTCACGCCGAGCCGGGCAGCGATGCCCTTGATGAAGGGATAGGTCAACGCCTCGACCCCGCAGCGACCGCCGGGCGGCACAACGGCAGCAAGGGCCGCGGCGATGCTTTGACGGCCGTTGGCGGTGAAGACGATCTGCTCGCTGCCTGGTGACCAACCATTGTGCGACAAATACTCCGCCGAAACGGTTCGTGCGGTTTGCGTCCCGACGCTGGTCGCCTGCCGCAGCCCGGCTTCGAGCGCTTCCGGCCGCTGCAAGCCCTCGAGGCTTTTGGCGACCATCGCTGCCTGCGCCGGCAGCAGCGGATAATTGAATTCGAAATCGATGCGCGCGCCGCGCGGTTCGGTCGGCGCAGCGACGCCGCGGCGCGCCTCGCCGGAAATGAACGTACCCCGTCCGACTTCGCCGACCACGAGGCCCCGGCGCAACAGTTCGGTGTAAACCCGGCTCGCGGTCGAGACGGCGATCTTGCGCTCGTAGGCGAAATGGCGCTGCGGCGGCAGGCGATCGCCGGGTTTGAACGAGCCATTGGCGATCTCGGCGGCAACGGCATCGGCAAGCCTGAGATACTCGAATTTTGACATTATTGCACCGAGATCAATGTTTCACTTGCACCGAGAAATTGTACCGGATCATCTTGGTCCAATCAACCCTGAGATTGCACCGAAGAGAGTGCAAGCAATCAGACCGATGACGCCAGGCGCGGCTGCGCCAGCGGCGGTGCGCTTTGCCGTGCGGAAGCCAACCGGAGAAGAAACATGACCATGATGTCCCAAACCGCAGCCCAGGCTGCAATTCCTGCCGCTGCGGGGGATTGATCCGCCGCGTCAGGAATTGGGTGCGTGCGCTCGTGACCTATCGGGACCGCCAGGACGCGATCAAAGCGCTTCACGAACTGGACGACCATGCCCTCCGCGATATCGGGCTGGTGCGCTGCCATATCGAGGAGGCCGTCCACGGTCTCGCCGATCCGGATATCACCGGGTTCCAGGGAGAGCCGGGCGCTCTATTGCCGGCGGGTTGCGATACGGAGGCCCGGAATCCCTTGACCGCGAATTATCAGGCCGGCGCGAGCGCGCCTCATGCCGTGCCGGATCCGCGGCCGTCGTCGGAATGATCGGAAATCTTGCGAGGATCGCCGGGTATGCAACGGTCCTCCGCTCGCGCAGCCTGTTGCGACGTGACGCCGACAGGCTGATCGCGATGAACTCGATCACCTTGCGGACGGTGAGGCGGTCGAGAAAAGCGGCGAACCGCACGACCAGAACTTCCCAAAGCGCATCGCCGACCGCCAGCGGGATTTCGTAACTCCATTTCCGCCACCAGGTCTTCACGCAGGAACTCCGTCGCTAACTCCGTCGCTTCCGTGATAGCAACTAGTGCCGCACCACCAGCACCGAACATTTGGCATAGCGCACCACATGGCCGGCATTGGAGCCGAGAAAATAGGTCCGCATCGCCGGCCGGTGCGACGTCATCACGATCAAATCGGCCTTGATGGCGGCGGCTTCTTCGAGGATCTCGTGATAGATGCCGCCCTGCCGCACCACGCCGGAAATGCGCGACGGCTCGATTCCGGATTCCCGCGCCACGATCGCGAGCGCTTCTTCCGAGGTCTGGCGCTGCTGGGCGTCGAAATCGGCCGGCACATATTCCGCCAGCATCACCGGCGTCATCGGCATCACGTTGAGCAGCCGCACCGCGCCGCTCCAGGTCTGTGACAGCGTCGCCGCGGTTGCGATCGCCGGTTTCGCCAGGTCGGTGTCGGCGAGATCGATCGGCACGAGAATGGATTTGAACATCTGCGCCTCCTTGTCGTGCCATGAACCTAAGTACCATGAGTCTAACATGGCGGGGCGGGGATGTCCGTCCGCCCTCAATCGTCCGACGTCAGCTTCAGTAATTTTGGGCTGGTGAAGCGAACGAGTTTGCCGCGACGGAACGCCACATCGTTCCAGTCGTCGATCGCAAAGTCGAATATCGCAACGCCCGCGGTCGGCAGATTGTGGTCGAGCGCCTTTTTCGCCGCCGCGTCGCCGCTGCCGGTCAGCGTGAGCGCCAGTTCATGCATGCCGGGATTGTGGCCGACCACCATCAGGCGCCTGGGATCGGTGGCGGAGGCCATGCGGACGATCTGCAGCAGGTCGGTCGGATCGGCGCCGTAGAGTTCGTCCAGAAATTCAACTCGCGGCTGCGGGGCCAGTTCCTTCATCGCTTGCCGGACGATCTCCCAGGTCTGATGCGCGCGCACCGCGGTTGAAACCAGCACGGAATCCGGAAAGGGCGGGTGCCGGCCGATCCAGTTGCCGATCGCGGCGGCATCAAGCCGGCCGCGATCGTCGAGACGGCGGTCTCGGTCCTGACCCGAGGGCGCGTCAGTTTCGGTCTTGGCATGACGCAGCAGCATCAAACGGCGCATGGGCGCGATCTCGATTCGGTCTCAGTCTGAATTAATTCTACAGGCTCATGCCCGGGACAAGGTGACAAGCGCCGCAGCGGTCCGTAAGAAAACGCCATGGCTGAGACTTTCACAAGTGCGACCAACAGACCCAACGACGACGCGCCCTTTCGCTTGCGCCTGACGTTTGACCTTGACGTCGATATCTGCGTGGTCGGAGCCGGGCTCGCCGGTCTCACCGTGGCGCTGGAGGCGGCGCGCCTCGGCGCCAGCGTCGCCGTGCTCGAGGGCCGCCACGTCGGCTGGAACGCATCCGGCCATCAACTCGGCACGGTGATGCCGGGCTACGCTCTTCCGATCGGCGAATTGATCGAGCGCGTCGGTCTCGACGATGCCCGCGAACTCTGGGCGCTGTCGAAAGAGGGCGTCGATTACATTCGCGCGGTTGCGACCGAACAATCGATGCCGGGCATTGCGCTGACCGATGGCGCGCTGGAAGTCTCCAACGTCGATGCCGGCGAAACCCTGATCAGCCGGCTGCAGATGTTGAGCGAGGATTTCGCGACCGAGGTCGAAGGCTGGCAGGTCGATCGCGTCCGCGATGCGCTCAAGACTCCCCGTTATTTCCACGGCATCCATTATCCAAAGGCGTTTCAGATCGACGGCCGCAAATATGTTCATGGTCTTGCCGCGCTGGCGAGGCGGGCCGGCGCCCGCATTTTCGAGGACACGCCGGTCGTCAGCATCGATTCGTCGGGCATTCGCAAGCGCATCGTGACGCCGTCGGCGCGGCTTCGCGCCTCGCATATCGTGCTGGCCGGCAACATCCATCTCGGCGCGCCGCTGCGGCGCCTGTCGGAGACACTGCTGCCGGTCTGGCGCTATGCCGGCGTGACCGAGCCGCTTGGCGAGCGTCTGGCCGAGGTCATCACCTTTCAGGGCTCGGTGACCGACAGCGACGGCATCGACCATTTCCGCATCGTGGACGGCGACCGCTTGATGTGGGCCGGTCCGGAAACCACCTGGAATGCGCGGCCGCAGCGCTTCGGCGCCGCCATTGCGCGCCGCATCGCCACGACATTCCCGCAGCTCGGCAAGGTCGCCATATCCGATGTCTTCGGCGGCGCGGTCGGATTGACCGTGCATGGCATGCCGCAGATCGGCCAGTTGCGTAGGGGACTGTGGGTCGCGAGCGGGTTTGGCCGTCAGGGGTTGAATACGTCAGCGATGGCGGGGCAACTGATCGCGCGCAGCATTCTGTGGGGCGACGAGCGCTGGCGGCTGTTCTCACCGTTCGAGCTGGTCTGGGCGGGTGGGACGACCGGCCGGGTCGCCGGCCAGCTGATCGGCATGTGGGCGCGGGGAAGTTCCGCTGCCGCAGGCGCTTTGGCCCGTTATCGGGAGGGCGCGCGGGCGCGGGAGGGCGTCCGCGAGGCGCGGCTGGCCGAGGCTAACCGCCAGGCCGGAACCCTGTCGCCGCGCAGACGCCCGCCGCCAGGCGTCCCGCGCCCGGTGCGCCCGCTGCCGCCGGCGCCGGTCGAAATGCCGGAAGGCGGGACTGTCGTTCCCTCGCAGGAAAGTGAGAGAATTCGGGACGGATCCGTGTAACTTCCGTTCAGGCGAGCCGTATTTGATCGTGAACTCGCATGGAGACCCCAGATGATCGACCGCCGTATCCTGCTCGCCTCGCTCGCCAGCCTGTTTGGCCTTGCCGCCTTCCGCTGGCTGCGCGTATCGCCGGCGCAGGCCGCCGAGAAATTCGAGATCGAAAAGACCGACGCTGAATGGCGCGCGCAACTCACGCCGCAGCAATATGACATCCTGCGCAAGCAGGGTACCGAGCGTCCGGGCTCGAGCCCGCTCCTGAAAGAGCACCGCAAGGGCACCTTCGCCTGCGCCGGCTGCGACCTGCCGCTGTTCTCTTCAGACACGAAATTCGAGAGCGGCACCGGCTGGCCGAGTTTTTACCAGCCGCTCGATAACGCCGTCGGCAAGACCGAGGACCGCGCCTACGGCATGCTGCGCACCGAAGTCCACTGCCGCCGTTGCGGCGGCCATCTCGGCCATGTCTTCGACGACGGGCCGAAACCGACCGGCCTGCGTTACTGCATCGACGGTTTTGGGCTGGTCTTTCACCCGGCCGGTCCGTCGGCTTCCTGAGGGCTTGCGCCCGGCAATTGTTGCCCGCCCGGCAATTGTGCCCCGGTCTTCGGACCGGGGTTTTTTATTTAAGGCATTGAAATACCTATATTTTACTTGCTTGGCACAACGCTTGCGACATGTTCTCCCGACGCGGCCAAAGATCCTCACGAGTCTTGTTGAGATCGGCGAGCCGCCCGGATCGAATTTGGAGAAAATGTCATGGGTATCTTCGGCGCTCTTACAACGGCAGTCGGCGGCCTTCGCGCAGAATCCTACGCCCTGGAAAACGTCTCGGGCAACATCGCCAACTCGCAGACCACGGCGTTCAAGCGCATCGACACCTCGTTCCTCGATCTGATTCCGCAGACCGCGCTGACCGCGCAGCTCGCGGGCGGCGTGACCGCGCAATCGCGCAGCACCAACTCGGTGGCGGGACCCGTGCAGCCGGCATCGGTTGCGACATTCATGGCCATCAACGGCAACGGCTTCTTCGCGGTGCAAAAGCCCGGCTCCTTCACCGACGGCGCGCCGGTGTTCGACGGTGTCGACCGCTTCACCCGTCGCGGCGACTTCCAGCTCGACAAGAGCGGCTTTCTCGTCAATGGCGCCGGTTACTATCTTGAAGGCGTTCCGATCGACCCGACCACCGGCAACCCCTCGGGCAGTTCGCCGCAGGTTCTGAAATTCCAGAACGACTTTCTGCCGGCGCAGCAAACCACCAGCATCGATTATCGCGCCAACCTCGCCAGCTATCCGCTGACGACCAAACACGATGATTCCGTTCCGGGATCGGAATTGCTTGCGCCGGGATCGTTCAGCGCCGGACACAATCCGCTGGTGGTGGGCACGCCCGCAGCGCCGTTCACCGATGCTACGAAAACCGGCACGCCGCAGAACAACAAGGCCACGCCTTCGATCGCCAATACCGGCGCGACCACGCTTTCGGGTGCAGCCGGCAGCGATTCGATCGCAGCCAACTTTGCCGTCAACGACACCATCACGGTCAATGGCACCGTTCTCACCTTCGTCGCGTCCGGGGCGGGCGCTAACCAGCTTAACGTTACAGACAGCATTTCGACGCTGCTTTCGAAGATCGACTCGATCACGGGCACGGCGACCCCATCCACCATCTCTGCCGGTTCGATCACGCTGCATTCAGGCACCACTGCCGATCTCTCGGTCACGAGCAGCAATAGCACCGCATTCGCCGCGCTCGGCTTTACCGGCGCCGCGACCGCAACACGCGGCGGCGGCGGCACGATCGGCACCGGGCAGGTGATCGGCAACGACAACTCGTCATTCCTCGACGAGACCGTCGCGGGTGGCGCGGTCACGGCTTTCGACGTGTCGGGCGCGCCGGTGAACCTGCAGCTCCGCTGGGCCAAGACCGACAGTTCGACGCTTGGCGTCGGTCATACCGACACCTGGAACCTGTTCTATCAGGTCAATCCCAATGCGACCGGCACCCAGGTGGCCTGGCAAAACGTCAACACCAATTTCACTTTCTCGGCCTAACGGCCAGATGTCGCCGGCGATTCCGTCGATCACGCTCACCAACGCGGTCGTCAACGGCGTTTCGCTCGGCAGCCCCGTCATCAACTTCGGCACCGGCGGCGTGACGCAGTTCGCGGATGCCAACGGTAACGTCCAGGTCAACCAGATCCAGCAGGACGGTTTCCCGGCCGGCCAGTTGCAGTCGGTTGGCGTCAGCGCAAACGGCCGCATCGTCGGCAACTACTCCAACGGCCGTAACCTCGATCTTGCCGAAATCTCGGTCGCGACTTTCAACGGCACCGACTTCCTCAAGCGGGTCGATGGCGGCGCGTTCGAGGCGACCGACAAATCCGGGCAGGCCTTGTTTGGAAAAGGTGGAAAGATCGTCGGTTCGTCGCTCGAAGGATCCAACACTGATATCGCCGACGAGTTCACAAAGCTGATCATCACCCAGCAGGCCTATTCGGCGAACACCAAGGTCATCACCACTTCGAACACGATGGTGCAGGATCTGCTGAACGTGCTGCGATAAGTCGAGACCGAACGGTCCGCGACATGAGATGGGCAATTAGTTATGGGTCTGAGTGAAGCTCTCTCCACCGCAATGTCCGGCCTGCGGGCGACGCAAGCGTCGCTCGCACTGGTTTCCTCGAACGTCGCCAATGCGGAGACGCCGGGCTACGTCAAAAAGACGCTCAACCAGGTCACGGGCACGACCGGCGGTTTCGGTTCAAGCGTCTCCATCGCTGGCGTCAATCGTCAGCTCGATCAATATCTGCAGACCCAGCTGCGTACGGAAACTTCCGGCGCGGCCTATGCCGACACCCGATCGACCTTTCTCGCCAATCTGCAGACCGTCTATGGAAACCCGGATGACACCGGCACCATCGAGAATGCGTTCAACAGCCTCCTGACCGCGGTTCAGGGGCTATCGACAAGCCCGGACTCGCAGTCGGCACGTATCGGCGTTGTCAATGCCGCGCAGACGATGGCGCAGCAGCTCAATGCCACGACGCAGGGCATTCAGTCCCTGCGCGCCAATGCCGAAACCGGCATCAACGATTCCGTGATCGCCGCCAACAACGCGATGAAGCAGATCGCCGCTATCAACACCCAATTGCAGAATAGCGGTCAGACCGACGGGGCAACGGCGGCGCTGCTCGATCAGCGCGATCAATACATCGATCAGTTGTCGCAACTGATGGACATCAGGACCGTCACCAACAATCTCAACCAGGTGACGGTGTTCACCAATTCCGGCGTGCAACTGGTCGGCACCGAGGCGTCGCAACTCAGCTTCAATCCGCAGGGTACGATAACGCCCAACACCCTGTACAATACCAATCCGGCCCAGAGCAACGTCGGCACCATCACCATCAATTTCCCGCATGGCGGGAGCTACGACATGGTGTCGACCAACTCGATCCGCTCGGGCAAGATCGCCGCCTATCTCGAGTTGCGCGACAACACGCTGGTGAAGGCGCAGGCGCAGGTCGATCAGTTCGCGGCCTCGATGTCGAGTGCGCTGTCGGACAAGACCACGAACGGCGTCGCGGCTCCCGCATCGGTTGCGCCGCAGGCCGGCTTCGATCTCGACCTCACGGGATTGCAATCCGGCAACGTCATGCATGTCAGCTACAAGGACAACACCACCGGCATCACGCACAACCTCTCGATCGTTCGTGTCAACGATCCCAGCGTGCTGCCGCTCAGCAACACGACGACGACCGATCCGAATGATGAAGTTCTCGGCGTCGATTTTTCCGGCGGCATGAGCTCGGTGGTTTCCCAGCTCAACGCCGCGCTCGGCCCCACCGCCAGCCTGCAGTTTTCCAATCCGTCGGGCTCGACATTGCGCGTGCTGGATGACGGCGCGACGAATCGTTCGGATGTCACTGCGGCCTCGGTCACCACGACGATATCCTCGCTCACCAGCGGTAATGTGCAGCTTCCGTTGTTCACCGATAATGGTGCGCCCTATACCGGCGCGATTACCGCCGGCGGCTCGCAGCAGACCGGTTTGGCGGGCCGCATCAGCGTCAATGCCGCACTGCTCGGCGATCCCTCGCGCACCATCGTGTTTTCGACCAACCCGCCGACCGCGGCCGGTGACACCAGCCGTTCCGACTTCATCCTGTCGCAACTATCGACGGGCAGCTATCGCTACTCGCCGCAGACCGGCATGGGCACGACAGGCGCTCCGTTCACCGGCACCCTGTTGAATTTCACCAGGCAGTTCATCAGCCAACAGGGCGAAGCGGCGACCGCCGCCAAGCAATTGGCGGACGGGCAGGACGTCGTGTTGAACACCCTGCAGAACAAGATGAACGCAACGTCGGGCGTCAACATCGACGACGAGATGGCACATCTGCTGGCGCTGCAGAATGCCTATTCCGCCAACGCGCGCGTGATGTCTTCCATCAAGCAGATGTACGACACGCTGATCCAGGCCATGTGAGGGTTTTATGTCTATCGATGGCGTTAGTGGCAGGACGTCCTTTATCGGGACGTCGATCATCAATCTCCGAAACCAGCTCAATGATCTGACGCAGCAACTGGCGAGCGGCAGGGTCTCGACGACTTATGCCGGGCAGGGCGCCGATCGCGGGTTCGCGCTCAGCCTGCGCGCGCAGGTCAGCAGCATCGATGCTTTCGCCGACACTGCGACCAACGTCAATACAAGGCTCAACGTCGCCAATCTGGCGTTGCAGGGAATTGTCCGACATCGGCAAATCGGTCAAAAGTGCCGCGGGCTCGTCGACCATTGTCCTCAACAATAACGGTCAGACCTCTGGCCAGATCACGGCGCAGGCGGCGTTCTCGAACGCGGTGTCGCTGCTCAACAGCCAGTCGGGCGACCGCTATCTGTTTTCGGGCCGCACCACCGATACGCCTGCGACGGTGCCGGCCGACGTCATGCTCAATGGCACGGGAACGCAGGCCGGGCTGACCCAATTGATCAACGAACGCCGGCAGGCGGACCAGGGGGTCGGCAACATGGGACATCTCACCGTCGCTTCGCCGCCCTTGACGACGACCGTGACCAGCCTCTCCGAAGATGGTTCGTCGTTCGGGTTGAAGCTTGGTGCGGTCACGTCGACGCTGACCGGCGCAACCGTGACGCAGCCGACCGGCTCGCCGCCGGCTGTGACCGTCGATCTCGGCGCCGTCAATCCAATCGACGGCGACAAGGTCACGTTTAATTTCAATTTGCCCGACGGCACGAACGAATCGATTGCGTTGACTGCGACCGCGACAAACCCGCCGCCGGCCGGTTCGTTCCTGATTGGCGCCGACACCACGGCGACGACGGCCAATCTGCAGGCGGCATTGACGTCGTCGGTCAAGAAGTTGAGCGATACCTCGCTGGTCGCGGCATCGGCGATCGCAGCTTCGAATAATTTCTTCAGTCCCTCGGCAACGATCGCCGGAAGCGCGGTCAATAACAAGGCCGCGCCACCGGCGCCGATCACCGGTGCGACGTGTTTGTCCGGCGCCGCGCCGTCCGATTCGCTGGCCACGAGCTTCGCTGCCGGCGACACCATCACCGTCAATGGCACCCCGATCACGTTTGTGGCCTCCGGCGCGACCGGCAACCAGCTCAACGTCACCGACAGCGTGCAGACGTTGCTGGCGAAGATCGATTCGATCAGCGGCACCACGACCCCTTCGACCATCAGCGGCGGTGCGATCACGCTGCACGGCGGCGACGGTAACAATCTGACCGTGACCAGTTCGAACACGGCGGCGTTCGCTGCGCTCGGCTTCAGTGCGACGGCGACCGCGGCCCCGGCGCCGTTACGCGTCAACGGTCCGCCGTTTGCGACCGCAAGCAATCTGATCGCGGGCACCTCATCCAACACCGTGTCCTGGTACACCGGCGAAACCGGTACCGATTCCGCGCGCGGCACCGCATTGGCGCGCGTCGATCAGTCGGTCACGGTGCAATATGGCGCGCGCGCCAACGAGCAGGCGTTGCGCTATCAGTTGCAGAACATCGCGGTATATGCCGCGGTGACGACCAATGCCAATAATCCGAACGCAAGTGCGCAGGTGAGCGCGCTGCAGCAACGTATTCGGCAAATCTGGCGCCGCAGACCGGCCAGCAATCGATCCAGGACATGCAGGCGGAATTTGCCGGGCGCGCAAACCGCGGTCAAGGCGGCGACCGATCGCCAGACCCAGCTCAAGGGCATGGCGCAGACGATGCTCGACTCGATCGAAGGGATCAACCAGGACGAAGTGGCTACCAAAATCCTGGCGTTGCAGACCAGCCTGCAGGCCTCGTATCAAACGACGTCAATGTTGTACCAGACCACACTGACCAAATATCTGCCGATCGGTTGACGGGCGTCGCGTGAATTCGACGGCAATTAAAAAGGCCTCCGCAAGGAGGCCTTTTTAATTCGGGTTGATCGTTCGGGAGCGCGACTACGCGATCTTGAGGTCGGCCTCATCGCCTTGTTCGGTCGCCTGAGGCTTTTGGCGTTTTCGAGAAGCTTCTCTTCATGACCGATCAGTTTCCTCGACTCTTTCAGCGCGTGATAGAGATCGCCGTTCAGGATGTGGTTGTTGATCCCTTCGATGAAGGGCCACGCGCTGGGCATCGCGGTCAGGATGTCGCGCACCAGGCTGAAATAGGTCGGGTGGTGGGCCATCGGGTCCGGCGACAGATACATCAGTTGCACGGCGAGATAGACCAGTTTGGCCGGGGTGTCGGCGGTCTCGGGCGTCAGGATGTCTTTTTCGCGCAGGATCGGAATCCTGTCGCCGTCGATCAGGAGCCTGGCGCGCTGGTCGGTGTTGGTGACCACGCAGGTGCCGATGATGATCCGTTCGTTCGGCTTGAGTTCGACTTTCAGGGCCATGCCAGTTCTCCGTTGACGCGTTTTGACGCGAGTTGTCGGTGCCCGCCGGCAAATTCGCAATCCTTTCTGATGATGGTTAACCATTCGTAAACGACGAGTAGTGCCCGATCTGAGCGGCCCGGCGATGCGTACGCCGTAAGATTACGGCGTTAACGCCACGCAACTGGCTGAATTTCAGATTTACCGTCATAATGCGAGGGACGTTTTTCAGTCGGTTGTTAAACTTGGGGCCTTGGTTTCAGAGTAGCTGTCGCCCGATCGAAAGAATTGGGACAGGGCTCGTATTAATTTCACACCAGAAGGTATCGAAACATGTCAGGTATTGTTCTCTCCGCCTCGGTTCGCCAGAACCTGCTCTCGCTGCAGTCGACCGCCGATCTGCTCTCGACCACGCAGAACCACCTTGCCACCGGCAAAAAGGTCAATTCGGCCCTCGACAACCCGACCAATTTCTTCACCGCGTCGTCGCTCGATAACCGCGCCAGCGACATCAACAATCTTCTCGACGGCATCGGCAACGGCGTGCAGGTCCTGCAGGCCGCCAACACCGGCATCACCTCGCTGCAGAAGCTGGTCGACAGCGCGAAGTCGATCGCCAACCAGGCGCTGCAGACCACCGTCGGTTACGCCAAGTCGACCGTGACCAGCGCGGCTTCGAGCGCGACCGGGGCCAACCTGCTCGGCACCACGGCTGCGGTGACCAGTTCGGTTAACGGTTCCGTACTCGTCAACAACGTGTCGCAGAGCTTCACCTCGACCACCGGCCCGACCGGCACCGTAATCGATAACAACCACCTCGGTGCCTTCGTTGCCCCGACCGTCACGGGTACGGCGATCCCGGGTGCCGCAAGCACCGCAACGGTCGTCAGCGCCCTGACCACGCCGCCAACTGCTGGCCAGACCCTCATCGTCGGCTCGACCACCTTCACCATCACGGGCACCGGCGGTGCCTCGGACGCAACGCATATCTCCGTTGACGATGCCCTCTCGTCCGTCCTGACGAAGGTCGGTACGGCGGCTGGCGGCAGCGCCACGTTCAATGCCGGTCAGATCACGGTCAACGGCAACACCGGCGCCGACCTGATCATCGGCGGCTCGGCTGCCGGCGCTTTCGGCCTCACCGCCAATACCTACGCCCGCACCAACGCTGCCACGACCCCGGCTGCGATCACGACTGCGACGAAGCTTGCCGGTCCTGCCAGCCCGTCGTCCGATTCGCTTGCGTCGGCGTTGACCACCTCGGACACCATCGTTGTCAACAACACGACGATCAACTTCTTCGACTCGGGCGCAGGCGGTACGGCCGGTTCGGCGTTCGGGCACGTCTATCTTGACCTCGCGAGCGCCACGGTCGACTCGCTGAAGAGCGCGATCGACACCGCGAGCGGCGGTACTTCGACGCTCGTCGGCGGTGCGTTCACCCTGACGACGGGTACCGGCGCTGACATCGTCACGAGCGGCACCGGGCTTGCCAAGATCGGCTTGTCCGCGGGCACGATCACGCGCACGTCTGCTCCGGCAGCCGCCGCGCAGATCACGGGCGCGACGAAGCTGAAGGGCGCCGTCGGTACCGAACTCGCTGACCAGCAACTTCACGTCGAGCGACACGATCACGGTCAACGGCAAGACCCTCGCGTTCTTTGATTCGAGCACGGGCGGTGCGGCCGGTATCGCTGCCAATACCACCTACTTCGACATCGCCAGCGCAACCGTGAACAACGTCCTGGCCCAGATCGACGCCTATAGCGGCGGCACGGGTTCGGCCGTGAGCGGCGGCAAGGTGACGCTCAATGCGGGCACCACGGCCGCTCTCACCATCGGCGGCAGCGGTCTGGCCAAGCTCGGCCTCGTCGCTGGCACCACGGCCCAAAGCACCCCGGCCAACACCGGCCTGTCTGGTCTCAACCTGACGATCGGCGCGACCGGCGGCGGCGTTGCGACCAACATCACCTTCGGCACCGGCGCCGGTCAGATCTCCAACCTGAACGATCTGAACACGGCGTTGGCGGGAAACAACCTCCAGGCTTCGATCAACACCACCGGGCAGATCACCCTGACCACCACGAACAACGCAGCTTCGTTCAACATTGGTGCGATCGGCGGAACGGCTACCAACCCGGGCGCGGCTTTCGCGGGCGTGTCGGTCGTCAACACGGTTGCGGATGCCGACTCGCAGACCACCCGCGCCAACCTGGTTGCCCAGTACAACAACGACCATCGAGCAGATCACGACGACCTCGCAGGACTCGTCCTTCAACGGCATCAATCTGCTCAATGGCGACGAGCTCAAGCTGACCTTCAACGAGACCGGCAAGTCGACGCTAAACATCAAGGGCGTCAACTTTCAACGCGGCCGGTCTCGGGCCTCGCTCCGCTGGTCCACGGGCACGGACTTTCTCGACAACAGTTCTCGACCAACAGGTGACGATCGCCATAAATACCGCCAGCATCGAACTGTTGCGCTCGCAGGCTTCGACCTTCGGTTCGAACCTGTCGATCGTGCAGATCCGTCAGGACTTCTCCAAGAACCTGATCAACGTGCTGCAGACCGGTTCGTCGAACCTGACGCTGGCCGACACCAACGAGGAAGCGGCCAACAGCCAGGCGCTGTCGACCCGCCAGTCGATCGCGGTGTCCGCGCTGGCGCTGGCCAACCAGTCGCAGCAGAGCGTGCTCAAGCTCCTGCAGTAATCCGGCGGACTGTTAGACACCGAAAACGGCGGGCGAAACCCCGCCGTTTTTGTTGGCGACCAGCTTCCATGGTTTTCGGATTTTGCCGGCCTGCCGACACAATTGCTAACCAGCGCTAACCATATTTAAAGGCTCGGCCTGTATGAAAGACGAGCAGTTTTGCGCCCGCCGGTCCAGCGAACCGCTTCCACCGAGGTCATGAATGTCCAATGCAGCCCAAGCCTACGCTCGCACGTCGCACACGACGCATCTCCCCGTGAAATCGAGGCGCAGGCGCTGCTAAAAGCGGCCAGACAGCTCCAGGACGTCCAGACGCAATTGGACCGGACCCGACAAGGCCATGCACAACGCGCTCCTGTTCAATCGTCGGTTGTGGACCATATTCATGAGCGCCGCGGAGGCCGACGAAAACCCGCAGCCGATGGAGATTCGTCAGAACATCGCCAATATCGGCGTATTCGTGATGAAGCAGACGATCGACATGCAAATCAATCCGGATCCAGCCAAATTGAAGTCGTTGATCGACATCAACTGCAATTTAGCGGCGGGCCTGTCAGGCAGCGCCTGAGGCGTAGTGGGGACGGGTCTCCATGGCTGACGTTCTCAGCATACTGTCGGCCAATTACAAGACGGTCGGGATTGGCCGTTCCATCCAAAACGCCCTATGTGCCGGTTGATCCGGCTCTCTTTCAGGGCAACTGGACCGGAAAATACGCCAACAACAAATCGTTCAAGATCACGGTCTCGAACGTCACGGGGTTTCGCGCCAAGGTGCAGTACCAGAGCGACGGCACCAACAAATATCAGGAAGTGCTGATCAAGGACAATTCGTTCCGGGTCGGTGATACCAAGTTCATGCTGACCAAGGAGGGAACGGCGCTGATCAAGAACGTCATCACCGATCCTGCCAGCGGACAGACACTTTCTCGACCAGGCCTACGCGAAGCAGAACTCTTAAGATCGGGCGCTGAAATCACGCCCTGCGGTCGGTGGCGCGGAGGCGCGTCGGCTCGTCCTTGGTCAGGTCGAGGGTGTGGAAATAGGCGCGGCGGCGCAGCACGGCTTCTTCCGGAAATTGCTTCACCACCTGGCTCGTGCGGTTGTCGACGACCTGATAGACGATTGCTGCGGCTTCGCGATCGATGATCACCTGGTTCGACGTGGAAGCGCTCGACAGCGAGATCCGGACCGCATCGGAATCGATGCTGGCGCGCGCGCCGGCGTCGACCGCCGTGACGCTCTGGGTCGTCGGCAATTCGGTCGCGACCGCATTCTTCGCCGCCTCGCTCACGGGGTGAACGATCGGCGCAGCAACCGGTGCCCCCACCGGTTTGACATTGAAATCTGTACTCATGGCAGCCTCCGGGCTTCCTGCGAGTCAAATCCCAACCCCTCATCGTCCGCAATACTACGGAACACCTCTCAACATGGTGTTAGAAAACGCGCTGAATAGCGTGCTGATGCGGTCGCGCCAATTCATGTAAAACTTTATGCTTCCGCTCACAACGAGCGGCTGACCGCGAGCGGCGTGAGGTTGCGCGGGCCCGGCGTCGCGCGTTGCCCGCTGGCGGTGTAGGTATTCGGGATGTTGCGGCGCTGGATCTCGGTGTTGACGCCGCGCACGATGCCTTCGGAAACCGCATGCGCGGTCGCAAGAACGGTCAGGTTGATCTGCAGCATGGCGCGGAACGTTTCGTGGTGGCGGCGCAGCGCGGCCAGCAGTTCCGGCGAAACCTGCGACAGATATTTTTGCGAGTTCTTCAGATCTTCGACCGCGACCATGTAGCGGCGCGACAATTCGCCTTTCTGCGCTTCGAGCTGTATCGCCTCGCGCACCTTTCCGGCGCGAACCAGTTCGGTTTCGCGCTCGATGGTGCCGAGCAACGCGCTCATCACGTCCATCAAATCTTCCGCGAGCTTGCGGGCCTCGGCCGGCGTGGAAATCGCGGGCTTCGGCGCGGGAACTGACTTGGCTTGAGGGCGCTGATTCATGTCGAGATTCCCTTCATAGATCAGCCGGCGCGGTTGGCCTGCTGCAGGATCAAGGTGCGGAAGACATCGTTGGAAATTCCGACGCCGCCGGCCTTGGCGAATGATTTCGAATATTGCTCCGTCAGCATCGAGCGCCATACGCCGGTGCCGGGCGTGTCGCCGAACGGGCCTTCGCCCTTCACGCCGGTGGTCATCTGCGAAAACATCGAATTGAGGAACATGGCTTCGAAGTCGGTCGCCGTTGCCTTCGCCTTGGCTTGCGCTTGCGGAGAGACCTTGGTGAGCGCTTCGGCGAGCAGCGGATCGTTGCGGCCGTTGATCAGCGAAGATTTGGCATACGAAGATTTGGCCTGCGAATTGATGATGCCGGTCATCACATCACCTCGATATCGGCCTGGATCGCGCCGGCGGCCTTGATCGCCTGCAGGATGCTGATCAGGTCGCGCGGGCCGATGCCGAGCCCATTGAGGCCGTCGACGAGCTGCTGCAGCGAGATGCCGTCCTTCACGACCGCGAATTTCTTGCCATCCTCGCTGACGCCCACGCTGGTGCGCGGCGTGACCACGGTCCGGCCGCGCGCCAACGGATTGGGCTGGCTGACCACCGGGCTCTCGGAAATCGCGACGGTGAGATTGCCTTGCGCCACGGCTACCGTGGCGACGCGGACGTCGCGGCCCATGACGATGACGCCGGACCGTTCATCGATCACGATCTTCGCCGCGAGGTCCGGATCGACCTGCAATTGTTCGATCTCGGTCAGAAAGGCGACGACGTTGCCCTTGAATTCGGCGGGGATCGACAATTGCACGGTGGAGGGATCGATCGGCTCGGCGGTCTTGACGCCGAGAAAATCGTTGACTGCGGCGGCAATGCGCTTGGCGGTGGTGAAGTCGGCGTTGCGCAGCGCAAGCCGCACATTGGGCAGGCGATTGAGCGCGAACTCGATCTCGCGCTCGATGATGGCGCCGTTGGCGATGCGGCCGACAGTAGGCACGCCGCGGACGACGCTGGCGGCGGCGCCTTCGGCCGAGAATCCGGCAACCGCCACCGAGCCCTGCGCAACCGAATAGACGTTGCCATCGGCGCCGAGCAGGGGGGTCACCAGGAGCGTGCCGCCCTGCAAATTCTTGGCGTCGCCGAGCGCGGAGACCGTGACATCCATCCGCGTGCCCTGCGTTCCGAAGGCGGGCAGATTGCCGGTGACCATGACGGCGGCGACGTTGCCGGTGCGGATGGTGGCGCCGCGGATATTGACGCCCATGCGCTCGAGCATCGCCTGCAGCGATTGCTTGGTGAAGGGGATGTTGTTGAGCGTATCGCCGGTGCCGTTGAGGCCGACGACGAGGCCGTAGCCGATCAACTGGTTTTGGCGGACGCCTTCGATATTGGCGAGATCCTTGATTCGCGAGGTCGCGCTTGCGGAAATAGTGGAGCACGCCAGCGCCAACAGTGCGGCGCAGACCACCCAAATCACTCTTGCCGAACGGATGCAGGGCATCCCAATGCTCCCCTCAAGGACTTTCACCGGACGTCGCGCCACTCCCATGACGGTAGTCCGCCATTAACTATGCGAACGCCGTGCCACGCCGCGTCACTGTCGCAAGGCGTTGATTTGGCGTAACATTCTCTGAGGCGCGGCGCGGACGCGGCAGCGCCGCGATGGCGAAACTGCCGTGCGGCGGCAGATTTTGCCGGGTTGTTTACGCGCCGTTAACCATAAGAAGGCGAAGCTCAGGTACATTGGACCCGCGGAACCATGACGATGCGCATCTACGGACCGAACGGCACCACGCTTGGATCGCCCGCCAGCAATACGCGGCGAACCAGTTCGACCGGCTTTTCGCTGCCGGAGACGCCAGCTGCTCCCGAAGAGACCCGTTCGGCCACAGCGCCCAAGGCCGCCGGCAGCATCGACGCGCTGCTCGCGATGCAGGGCGTCGAGGACCCGACCGAACGACGCAAACGCTCGGTGCAACGGGGCAGGGGCGCGCTCGACGTGCTCGACGATCTCAAGATCGGGTTGCTCTCCGGCAATCTCGAAGCCTCCACCGTGCACCGGTTGCGCGACGCGGCGGCGAACCTGAAATCCTCCTCCGGCGATCCCGGCCTCGATGCCGTGCTGTCCGAAATCGAGCTTCGGGTCGAGGTTGAACTGGCAAAGGCCGGACAGGTCTAGAATCGGACGATCCCTCACCCCGGGGCGGCCGTGCGCTGCACCGGCGTTCGGCCGGTGACGCCCCTTGGGTTCCCCGTGGTATACCGTGGTATACAAGGTCCGGCGGCAAGTTCCGGCTTGGAACAAACCGGCTCGCGATCGCCGGGAAGTGGCTGCACGCGCCGATGAAATCGAACGTCCGGCCCTTATCCGCAAGCATCTCACGGTAGGCGGTTAGGGGTATCGCCGGCCCCAATGGCTTTGCCTGTGCAAGGCCCTCTGGGCGGGTTTGCTTTGGGATTGACCGATATTGTTTGTCACAACCCGCCGCTATATAAGGCGCGCGCGGACGGATCATTTTCCGTCCTGCCTTGCACGCGAAGATGGGCTGACCTTGGAAAAGTTGAAAAATTATCGACCCTCCGACAAAGAGCCTTTCATGAACGACCGCCAGCGCGATTACTTTCGCGCCAAGCTGCTGGCGTGGAAGGACGAGATCCTGAGGGAATCGAAGATCACGCTGCAGACCTTGCAGGAAGAGAACGTCAATCATCCCGATCTCGCTGATCGCGCCTCTTCCGAAACCGATCGCGCCATCGAGTTGCGCGCCCGCGACCGCCAGCGCAAGCTGATCTCCAAGATCGATGCTGCGCTGCAGCGGATCGAGGACAACACCTACGGCTATTGCGAGGAGACCGGTGAGCCGATCTCGCTGAAGCGGCTCGAAGCCCGTCCGATCGCTACGCTGTCGGTGGAAGCGCAGGAGCGCCACGAGAAACGCGAGAAGGTTTATCGCGACGAATAGATCCCGGCCGCCGCGTGCGGTCGTTTTGTTGTTGTGTAGAACCGGAAGCCGCCGCCGATGGACAAAATTCTCGCGGCCGCAGAAACCATCGCCACCGCGCGCCGCGGCCGCACGCCGCTGCCGTCGCTCCCGCCCGATCAGGTGCCGCGGGACGAGGCGGAGGGCTACAAGATCCAACGCGCCGTTCACGATCTGCTGCTGCCCCAGGTCGGCGCCATGGTCGGTTACAAGATCGGCTGCACCAGCGCGGTGATGCAGCAATATCTCGACATCCCGCACCCTTGCGGCGGCGGCGTGTTCGCCAAGGGCGTTCATGAGTCCGGCGCAAAGCTGCGCGCCCGCGATTACGTCCGTGTCGGCGTCGAATGCGAGATCGCGGTGCGGCTGGCGCGCGATCTGTTGCCGAGCGAAGCGCCGTTCACGGCCGAATGGGTGATGGAGGCGATCGAGGCCTATTACCCCGCGATCGAGATCGTCGACGACCGTTACGTCAAATGGGAGACGATGGGCGCGCCGACGCTTGTCGCCGATGATTTCTTCGCCGCCGGCTGCGTGCTCGGCAAGGCCGTCGCCCGGTCGGCCGCGCCCGATCTGCTCACGGTGACCGGCCGCGCCGTCGTCAACGGCAAGGAAGCCGGCCGCGGCACCGGCGCCGATGTGCTCGATCATCCCCACCATGCGTTGGCCTGGCTCGCCAATCATCTCGCCGCCGAAGGCAAGGGCTTGCATGAAGGGCAGATCGTTCTCACCGGCAGCCTGGTGAAAACCGTGTGGCTCAACGCCGGCGACAGCGTGACGATGGAGCTCGACGGGCTCGGCACCGTGGCGGTCAAGTTCACATGAATTTCGTAAGCTAGGCCACAAGGCGCACTCGAAAACGCGCGCTCGAAAACGTGCGCTCGAAAATACTCTGCGGATCGGGACAGTCGAGAAAAATACATGCAGGGGCAGGAGAGCGTTCCGTCGGTTCTCGAAACCGACGCCAGGGGCGAAATCGCCGAGATTTATTCCGACATCAGAAAAGTGCTCGGCACCAGCGTCGTCAATCTGATCTGGCGCAACCTCGCGACCATGCCGGGCGCGCTGCAATGGACGTGGTCGACGGTGCGTCCGCTTTATGAGGGCGCAGCACCGCTGCATGCCGAAGCGGTCAGGCGCACGATCGCGTTGCCGCAATGGCCCGGCTTTTCTGCCGACACGCTGCTCGCCGCCGGGATCGGCGAATCCGATCGGGCCATCATTCGCAACGTGCTCGACAGCTATCAATACACCAACGCGCTCGCGCTCGTCGTTCTCTCGGCGCTGCTGGCGCATTACGAACCGCGACCTGCCGACGCCGCAAAGCCCGCCGACGGCGCGCCGCCGCCTCCGGGCGCAAAAATCCCGGAGCTGCCGCCGATGGATGCGCTCGATCCGGAAGTGGCGGCGCTGGTCGGGGAACTCAACAGCTTCGGCGAAGACACCGAGCCGCAACTCATCGCCAGCATGTACCGGCATCTGGCCTATTGGCCGTCTTATCTCGCGCTGGTGCGAACCATGCTGGCGCCGCTGCAGGCCGACGGGAGGCTCGATGCGCTGACGCGTTCGACCCGTGCGCTCGGGCACGCCCATGGTCAGATGCTGGCGTCGCAACTGAAACCTGCAACCCCGCCTGACACGCTCAAGGGCGCGCTCGCATCGTGCCGGCTGTTCGTCGAACATCCGATCGCCCGCATGACCGGGCTCTGCGCCCTGATCCGCCGCGCCACGCCGGAATGAGTTCGCGATCTCGCGTTTATTCCCGGATTTCGCTTCGCTCATCCGGCCTGCGATACCTTGCGCATCTCATCGTGCTCACGCGACCAGTTCGACCTTGCCGTCGCCCAGCCGGTAAATCCCGCCGACGATTTTGAGCTTGCCCTGATCGACCGCGGCACTGAGGATCGGCGTCGCTGCCTTCAGCTTCGCGACGTTGTCGATCACGTTTCGCCGCGTCGCATTCGCAAGCTTGTCGCCGGGCTGATCCGCAACCGCCTTCACCGCCGGCGCCAGCGCGGCGACCAGCGACGGCAGATGGCCGGGCAGGGTGGTGTTGTCCTTTAGCGATTTGATCGTCGCATCCACCGCGCCGCAGCTTTCGTGGCCAAGCACAAGAAACAGCGGCGTGTTGAGTATCGCAACCGAATATTCCAGGCTCGCCACCGTGTCGTCATTGGCGAAATTGCCCGCGACGCGGCAGACGAACAGATCGCCGCGGCCGCTGTCGAAGGCGTATTCGGGCGCAATGCGGGAATCCGCGCAGCTCAAAATGCTGGCGTAGGGATTTTGGCCGCCGGCCAGCGCCTCGCGCTCATGCTTGAAATCATGCCGGCGCGAGACGCCTTCGACATAGCGCGCATTGCCCTTCATCAGCCGATCCAGCGCGTCGTCCGGCGAAATCGCATTCTGCGGCTTCGGCGGCGGCTTTGTTTCTTTGGCAAACGCGCGTGGCGCGAGCGCCAGGCTGGCGGCGGTTATGCCTGCGAGCCCAAGGAAGCGGCGGCGTGATGTTTGCTGCGGCGTAACGGCTTCACGGGCATCGCACAGGCGGCACATGGCGGTTTTTCCTTATGGTTATGGACGGCAGGGAAAATCTCTTTAGAGGTTGCAACGAGCGGAGTTTAATGCGCAAGGCCAAGGTGTCCATCCCGCCATCGAAAGAACGAATGGGTTGCTTTTCGTATCCCCGTAATGACGATAGTTGGTCGCAAATGTGATTTGCGATCCCGCGGCGCGTTGCGCCCAGTTGCCGGTATGCCTGCCCCCAAAAGACAGAGAGCGCCCCGCGGTCTCGCGTGCAGGATGCACAAAACAACACACACGAGCATACAGGTTTAGCGGAGGCAGTCCGGCCTTCTCTGCGGAAAATGGTTTCAACGGTCTGCTCGGTTCTGCGCAGCCCAAACCGCTTTCCAATAACGCCGCACCCCGCGAACGGTTAATTCGAGCTCAATCCGGCTCCATGCCGGTTGGCGTAGCGCAGCGCGGAGCGCGTTTTGTGTCTCAGTTTCGCAACACCCGCCGGCTTTCATGAGCGGAAACTGCAATTCTGACTCCACGCCCAGCGCAAACTCGGCTCAAACTTCGAAAGTCCGGGGCTGACGGACATATCGAGTGGGGGGCAGACAATTGAGAAACAAAGAAACGAACAGACTAATGCAGGCCTTGAAGCGTAAGAAGCAGACTGCAACAATGAAGCGGAGAGCGCTCAAACCAAGAACCGCCAAACAATTAAATCGCGGACTTCTGGCCAAGATCCGGGTTGAATACGAAGCAGTAACTACCTAGGCGAGATCACTACACGGCTTTACCACCGAAGCTCGGATCCCGACTGCCCCGCGCCTTTGTCGTGTTACGCCGCAGCGGGCTCGCATTTGAGGCGAGCCACTGCCGGTCGCGCATTTGCATCGATCGGCGCCGGGCTTCGCATGTTTGCGCGCCTAGTCGCATGCCGCCGCAGTCCGCTATTCGTCACGCAGTACAGTCATTGGTGCGACAGAAACGATCAATGAAAATTAGGTCAGCGTCAGCCGCGGCGTAAATGGTGCAAGGTAATTTCCGGCGGGCAATTGAGACGCACGGGAACGACGCTCGAGCCCGCACCAACGGAAGTATAGCCGGTCATATCGCTGTACTGCCAAGGCCCAGCCCCCATCCGTCTTGGCAGCACCGCCTCGAGCTTGATGGGAATGGATCCGGGGAGACAAATCTGACCGCCGTGGGTGTGTCCGCTCAGCATCAGATCAAAGTTAGCATGGGCAGCCTGACGATAGACCTCCGGTGTGTGAGACAACAAGATCGAGAACTCACCGCGGGGTATCGGGAGAGCGGTTTTTTCGATGTTGTCCACTCTGAAGAAATGTGCATCGTCGATTCCCGCAAAATAGATCCGTTGGTCCTTGCGAACGAGTGTTTCGCATTCATTGAGCAGCACGCGAATGCCCATCGCTTCGAGCCCGGGAACCATCTGAATAGTATCGTGGTTGCCGAGCACAGCATAGATTGGCTGTTTCAGATGAGTTCCTACTCGCGCGACACCATCCAGCGCGGGCTGGAACGGCCCAAAAGTCCGACCTCGATAATCGCCAGTTAGGACACACACATCGTACTGCATGCTGCCAACCAGCTCGATGAGTCTGTTCATGGCAACTTCATTCATATCCACGTGAAGGTCGCTAATGTGGAGAATGGTAAAGCCCTCAAAGAGGGGCGGTAATGTCTTGAACGTCATGTCGTTTCGTTTGACGAGAATACGTTCTGCATTCTGTCGCGCACGCCAGTAGAGCCCCGTTGCCTTCAGAACATTTCGAATGATCCACTCGGCCCAAGATGAGTTTTCAAGGTGAAAGAACGTGAGGCCCTGGCCAAATATCTGAGCTTCGTGATCTCGCTCAATCCCCAATCGCTGCCGGGCATGGAGCGGCCCGAGACGGATCTCGAGTTTGCGCAGAATGTCTTCGTCCACCAGCTAACCCTCTTGAACGGCCTTCGGGTAGATATAGCGTATTCTCATGAGGTCAGGGTCAACCCGACCGTAGCCAATTCCCACGCTTCCACTGAATGTCGCGTTGGGTCATTCAACTCGTGCACTGCAACAAACTGCATCGCTATTCATCACGTCGGCGCAGCGGAGCAGCGACAGCGGCGGCGATAATCCGAGCGCCTTCGCCGTCTTCAGGATGATGGATCAGCTCGACCGTGGTGCCTTGGATGACCGGCGCAAGACGTTCCCCTGAAAGGCGCTCACAATAGTCAATAGAAGATCGAACTAACGTCGGATGCAACTATAAGCTAAGCTGAAGAAATGCAACTTCTGCATATTCTGCAATTATTGGTTTTAATGACGTTGGCGAACGGCACACCGATCGTTGCGAAGAAGATTTTTGGCCCACGTTTTTCCTTTCCGCTGGATGCCGGCACCATATTTTTTGATGGGCGGCCATTGTTTGGGCCATCGAAAACCATCCGCGGTATTTTGATTTCAGTCCTCATCACGACAGCAAGCGCCCCGCTTATCGGTCTGGATCTGACGATCGGTGCAATCGTAGCGGGCGCGGCTATGGCGGGCGATTTGTTCTCCAGTTTCGTGAAGCGCCGCCTAAACTCTCCGCCGAGCAGCCAGGCGCTCGGGCTCGATCAGGTTCCCGAATCCCTATTTCCGATGCTGGCATGCCGCGACGCACTTTCATTGACGATCGCAGACATAGCGCTTGGCGTCGGGATCTTTTTTATTGGCGCGCTAATTCTGTCTCGTTTTCTATTCCGGGCCCACCTGCGCGACGAACCATATTAGCCCGCCGTTAGCCCGAACGAAGGCAGTGCAGGGTGATTTCTGGTGGACAGTTGAGACGAACAGGAACGACGCTCGATCCAGCACCCACAGAGGTGTAGCCAGCCATGTCGTGATACTGCCAAGCTCCCGCCCCCATCCGTCGAGGCAATACTGCATCAAGTATGATCGGAATAGATCCTGGCAGACAGATCTGCCCACCGTGCGTATGCCCGCTCAGCAACAAATTAAAATCGGCATGAGCCGCCTGACGATAGATCTCCGGTGTGTGTGACAATAAGATGGAGAACTCGCCATACGGTATCTGCAACGCGGCCTTTTCGATATCGTCGACCTTGAAGCAGTGGGCGTCATCAATTCCGGCTAGATAGATTTGCTGATCGCCGCGCACGATCACCTCGCTCTCGTTGAGCAGCATACGTATTCCCATGGCTTCCAGCCCCGGAACCATTTGGATGGTATCGTGGTCGCCCAGAACCCCATAAACGGGCTCCTTTAGATGAGCTCGCACTCGTGCGACGCCGTTCAAGGTTGCCTCGAACGGTCCAAAATTCTTCCCCCGATAGTCGCCGGTTAGAACACATAGATCGTAGCGCATGTCGCCGACGAGTTCGATCAGGCGCTGCATGGCAGCTTCATTCATGTCCACATGCATGTCGCTAAGGTGGAGTATGGTGAAGCCGTCGAAAAGCGGTGGCAACTCCTTGAACATAACATCATTGCGCTTGACGAGAATGCTTCCTGTATTTCGGCGTCCGCGCCAGTAGAGACCGGTCAGCTTAAGTGCATTTCGAATGACGGAATGGACCGGATACCAGTTCGCTATGTGAAAGGAGAGGAGGCCTTGGCCGAAGATTTGTGCCTCGTGGTCCGTCTCGATACCCAATCGCTGTCTCGCATGGAGCGGTCCGAGACGCTCCTCCAATTTGCGCAAGATATCTTCGTCCATGGAACAACTTCCTCCGAAATCGGCTCGACCTTCCATGGGAGCACCAGGCCCTGCCAAACTCTTCAGAGTATTCCTTTCGGCCGACTGCCTGAGAGCACGAAGTCCTGGAAGATTTTCCGGCTTTTCTCATCAACCTGTTGGGCGTAGTGGAAATTCGCTATAAGTTCGATGTCGCATTTGGGTCAATCGCGTCGTTTCAGCAATTACGGCTAGTGGCTACAGCGCAACGAAACTCGTCGATTTAACCTAACCGGTCAACGTTAGCGCCTATGGAGAAGTCACGGCATCCGCCAAGAGACCGCGCGAACGTCAGCTTGATCAACCATTTCCCCGATGTAAACTTTGCTACGCTTCACGGGCTCAAGTCGGACATCACGACAGGTCCGAAAAGCCAGCAGCCTAATTCAGGCCATGCGATTTGAATTACTTCATGCGTCGAAGATGAAGCGGGCTCCGACCGCTGCGTGGATCACCTTGGTGAGGCATTTCGACCGCGCAAGGTCTTAGAATCGCTCCGCGGCGAACCGTTTCACAATCTGGCATCGGAATGCTCAGAGGTTCGCTAGACAGGTTTTATCGCTTTGCCAGTCCGCCCCTTTGCCGACGCATGGCGCAGCACGTGCTAGGCCGCAGGGTGGGCAAAGCGCAGCGTGCCCACCCTTCAGGATACGCGGATATCGGGTCAGTCATCGGCGAACCCGATGCCTTAGAATCAAAAGTGTCTTGATCATCTGTCGCCATAGTGCGGCTTCATACCGTCCCAGCCTGTCGAAGGCGCCATTGTCGAAATTGTTTTGGCGCTGAAAGGCGTGTGTGAGGTCGCGGATTGGAGCAGACGATCCCCGATCGGCAATCACTAGGGCTGGAATCGTCCAATTGCGCTGGCCAACGCTCGGTGTCGCGAACTGGATCGCATGGTACCCGTTCAATGGTTTCTCGGGGGCGGCGGTCGCGCAGGATCTCAGCCTGTATTCGAAACAGATCGGTCTCGATCGCAGAGGCACGGCGCAACCGCCATAGCAGAGAGGCCAAGCGCAGCACCAATTCGCGTTCGACCGCGGTTAAGGGGTCGTAGTCCGCAATGATCGCTGCTTCAAAGCCGCGATAATCCTCCAGGTCCTCGGCGATTTCAATGACGGTTTCGGCGCTCAGTCCATGCCGGATGGCGTTTCGCCGGGAACGATGTTTGCCGTCCTCGGTTTTCGGACCTGTGCTTCTGATCGCATTACGTCGATTGGCTTCGATTTGTCGTATCGACGTCATGGGTCAATGCGTCCAAGGGTCTCGTTGGTGCGAGGGTAAATCCAATCTGGGTCGTGTTCCACGAGACGCGATTGACCAACATCCATTGGAGCGCCGGTTCAGGCGACTGCGCGAATGCGGAATACGGCAACGTCATGACTGAACCGTTGACTGATCCTGAGAAGTGGCATTCAAGGGCTCAGATTGTCGCTAAACCCAGTGTAGACGTGTCGCGAACAGGGCTTGTTTGCCAAAGCTCTTTTGCGATCTCGAGCGCATCGATCTGAACATTGGCCCACCAGGACCTTTCATTGCCCTGGCGATGAAGCTCCTGGTGGTGATCGCGACAAAGCGGCACGGTGAATTCATCGCTGACCTTGCGGCCCAGCGCTTTGGTCTGGGCAAATTTCAGATGATGCGCATCGCAAGGCGTGCGCTGGCAGACCAGGCAAGGCTGGGCTGCGACAAACACGCGATGGGCCTTGCTGCGGCGGCGAACTTCCTTGCCGCGTGGCGTCACCATGACCGGGCCGTCTGAGTTGTGACCGGTCGAGGCGGCGAGCTCATGTGAGCCGGAAGAGCCATCCTCCCCTTGATGGGGCACGGATGTGTCGGTCGCCAGTTGGATTGGCTCTAGATCCAGCTGATCAGACGGCAGGAGCGACTGATAGGCCGCCTCGACGATGCGTGCATCATCCGCGGTGAGGGTATTCTTCGCAGGCAGACGCTTGTGGGCCCATAGCGCAAGACCGTCGCCGTCGGTGAGGGCTCTGATCTCGGCCAACAGTTGCTCCCGTAACGCGCCGGAACGGACTTGATCGAGGACCGGTGCCTTGTGAACGATTGTCTTGGACGGCCTCCGGGTTGACTGAACAGTCGGATCTGGCCGCTGCGCGATCGCCGGCGACGGCTCGATAAGGGTGTCCGGCGCATCCAGATCGTCCTCGCCGGCGATCCCGACCAGGGCAAACAGCGCATAGCGCCGGGCGTAGGTGAGGGCGGCGCCCATCCGGTGCGGCGCTGCGGTCTCGGTGATCGGGCAGACCGGCCACTCCGAGGAGATCCATTCGCCCGAGGCATGGGCGAGCAGCGTCGTGAGCTGGATCTGGCCGCTCGCCTGATCGATCGAGGTGGTCTGCACGGTGGCGATCTCGTGCTGCCCAAGGGTCTTGCGGACGATTTCAAGGCCACTGGCCAGCGAAGCGTAGCGAAAGGTCCGGTCCGCTTCCCGCGGGAAGGGCGATCGGATGGTGGCGGTCAGGGATCTCTCGGGGTTGACGAGCTCGCCCTGGGCCTTGGCGAGCGCCGCCGCGATGGCGCCCACGGTTTCACTGGACCGGTGCATGGCTAGCCTCCGTATCCATGAGGTCGAAGCTGATCGCGCCGGACTTTGAACGTTTGGCCCGTAGCCCGTGGCCCTGTGGCTTCCCTGGCATCCTCCGGGACCAGCTTCTTGAGCTCGGCCTTGGCCCCCTCATGTTCCTGGTAAGCCGGGCGGGTCCGCCGGTAGGTCGCCGCAAACTCCGCCCAGGAATTAGAAGCGCTCATATCGACGATCCGGACCGCCTCCAGCCGTGGCCGCGGCGGCTCGACCCCGAACAGCGCGTGGTTCCTCGCCGCTCATCACGCAGCGCCAGAACTTCTTCTCGGCGGTAATCAGCAGGTGCTGGTACAGCGGATCGGCATGAACGGTCATTTCGACCCATTTGCCGCCCCCGGTGATGATCGACAGCACGGCCGACCTGGCGTTGGCGACCCACATGTTGTGCTGCAGCTGCGCCATGTGCTTTTCGGCGGCGGCTTCCTCCGAGAACGTCCAGGGCAGCATGAACTTGGCCTCGAACACCGCGCCCCCGGGATCGACCCGGCCGTCCAGGGTTGCCGCCATCCATTTGTTGACGGGATGCCGAATGTGCCGCTGGACGTCCTTGACGGCGTGGCCGCTGCTGCGCTCGTACCAGTGCCGATTCAGGTCCTCGGTGACGGTGCCGAGCTGGACGATCAGGTTGCCAGAAAGGTCCTCCGGCTCGACCTCGCCGCGCTTCTCGCGCCAGAGGCGAACGCAAGGCGGCTTGCATCCTCGCCCATGATGATGCGGGCGTCCGAGCCGCCGATAAAGCAGCGGCGGTCCGATCTGCTCGATAATACAACATTCAACCTCCATTGACGTTTGCTCAATGGCGGCAGATAAACGATTGCCGGGCATGAAGTTGGCGCGTCGAACAATAGGGACAGTTTGGTGTCGGATTGAACTGAGGGCTCGTTCGCAGCGAGCTGGGCGCGATACGAGACGTAGTTGGAAAAATCCTAGGGCTGCCGATCGGCAGGGGAGGACGATAACTCGGCCGTAATTCCTCAGATAAATGCAGGATGGGCGGAATGCTAAGAGATGACATCCAATTCATGTGAAACCAGCCCAGCCGCAATTCGCTCGTGTCAGGCTTGGACGGCGGGCCGCCTGCGAGATTCCTAAGCCACCACGCCAAATGCGGATGCCTTGCCGCCCAGGCCAGCATGGCGCAGGATATCCCGAGATCATCGTGCTGGCCTGACGGACAGACGTAAGCGATTCCGCTCTCGCGAAACTCTGACTCCAGATTGGCGAATTGCTCATAGGCCTCGGAGACATCAACGCACCGGGGGCGAAGCGAACCAAATTCAACTTGCAACTTGAGTATGGAATAGCTCGATCAAATAGGACCGGCCAATGGTATAGACAGGAACATCGAGCATGCCTGACGGGCCGTCACTCAAACGTTCATGCCGTCTCCATGACGTCTGATCTGAAGGCCGATCACGCGTGGACCGAATGCCTCGACGAGCGTCTCGGCATAGCTGGGGTCATAACTGAGATCCGCCACGATGAACGCATTGCCATTGTAACGCCGGTCGACGACGGCCAATGCACTGGTACGTGCGCTACCGACCAGCCATTGGAGGCAATTCCTCGGCTTCGTTAATTCCCAGGAGACGTTGCCCATAGGGAGAGTTGCCGCCAACGACCGCGGTTGAACGATCGCGGCTGCGGCCGACATCATGGGCGATAATGAGTGGCATAAAGGCAGGCCAACTGGCAACGTCGTCTGGATGGTAGATCATCGAAATGCTCCGTTTGTCTGAAGACGGCGGAAGGGGTTGGCGAGCGGCACGGGTTGTTCAGTGGGTGGCCCAAAGGCCCGACCCGCCGCCACCAGCGGCGTCTGGATCCGGGTGGCACGGTCGTACAATTCCCATTTGAACGGGCTGGCTTCGGCGCCGAGGGGAATCCCGAAATACTCGCGCCGAAAACTGTGATCGCCCAGGATGCGAAGCTGCTGCTGCAAAAATTCCTCCGAGAAAAAATCGACATCCTCGGCGGTCGCCTTCAGCCGGATCCATGAAGGATCCTGATCTCCCAAACAGTCCAGAACGGATCGGTTCGTGCTCCATGCCGTCGACAGCATGGCAAAGCGCGCCTCGCGGACGGCGCGCCCGCATCGGGCCAAGGGCCGCGATCAAATCAGGGCTGAGGCGGGCGGCCTCGTCGGCGACGATCCAGCCATCGACGGTAAGGCCACGGATTAAATCATCGCTGCCAGGCAACGCCAAGACCCGCGAGCCGTTCTTGAGCTCGAGCGCATAGACATTATCGGTGCTAAGCGTGGCACCAACTTTGACCAGAATCTCACGCACCCGCCGCACCGCTTCTGCGCTCTGGCGCAGCGCCGGACAAGCAATCACGCTCAAACTATTGGCGCTAAACAACATACAATGTGCGATCGCCCAGCTTGCGGTGGTGGTCTTGCCGACCTGCCGCGCCGTCAACGCAACGATTGAAGCGCCAAGCGGTGCCCTTAAGAATTCGGCCTGCCACGCGTCGGGTTCAACCCCGAGCGCGCTATGGACCCACGGCACGGGATCAATGCGATACGCCAATTCACGTAGCTTGCTCATCGTCGATCTCCAGCAATGCTTGCGCAATGCGTGCCTTTCATTTCGGGTTCGTAATCGAATTTAAGGATCACTCGTTCGGCAATCTTCGCCAGGTCCAGATTGACATTGGTCTGGACGGCGACATTGACCTGCGTTCCCTGCCGGTCGAAACCGGAAAGCCGTGACAGGCTGTCGAGCGTATGTCGGATCGAGTTGAGCCCGGAGAGCGCAATCGGAAGTGAACCTTGCTGTTCGGCCTGGTTAACGATCTGGTCGATCTGCTCGCGCAGCTTGAAATATGCGCTACCGAGTTCGTCCCTGGATGGAAGACAGGCGACGGCCGCCGTGCCGCGCGACACTTCCTTCATGATGGCATTGGAAGATCAAAGCCTAAGGCAATTTGTCCGATGCCGGTGCAGGCTTGAGGGGTTCAAATGATAGTCATGCGCAATCTGATTGCCGGGCTCACCCGCTGCCAACCGTCGGTCAATCTCGGCCCGCTTGATGTGCTGGCATGTGCTGCATTTTCTGGCCAATTTACTCAACTCTACTCGACTCAATTTCGATGCTCGTGCAGAAACTCAGGCACTTGGACCGTCGCGCCGTTATGTCCCGTTTCACGCGAAGCGTCCCGAAACCTTAACGGAATGTTCATGCGGTCTCTGCCCATGCAGTTTAGGGCCGAATTGGTAACTCAATGGTAAATGATCGGCTAATTCCGATTCCCGTCGCGGCCCCGCTAAATTCCTGAATTCGGGAAGCTGCACGCCCTCGCGAACGACCCAAATCTTGATGATCGTTGTCGGCGACGCAAAACCGGACAATCGGCGCTTCCGAGATTACCCCCCAAACTGGACATGCTTTCGGCATGCCAAAACCGCCGCGAATGGACCCAAACCAGACATCTCGACCAATGTGACGGCAATCACAGAGCGGAGCTTGCGTTTTGGGCATTCTTGAATAGTCTCAACGGATTGCGATCAGGGGCTGGAATGGGCGCGTTTCCGAGGGCTGTTCTTGTTCTGCTGGCATCCTGCTGGCTTGGCTGTGGCCCCGCCCTCGCCGAAAAGCGAGTTGCGCTTGTGATCGGCAATTCGTCTTACCAGAAGGTGGCCAAGCTCAGTAATCCCGCGAACGATGCCGCGGCGGTTGCGGCCATGTTCAAGTCAGCAGGCTTCGATACGGTGGAGTCCAAACTAAACCTGACCGTGAGCGAATTGCGCAAGGCGCTACGTGACTTCGGCAATAAGAGCCGCGATGCGGATGTCGCCGTTGTCTATTATGCCGGGCACGGCATTGAACTGGATGGGAACAATTACCTCATCCCAATAGATGCAACACTTGAAACCGACGCCGACGTTTTGGACGAAACGCTGTCGCTTGACCGGGTACTGTTCGCTGTAGAACCGGCCAAGCATCTTCGTCTGGTTATCCTCGACGCGTGCCGCGACAATCCTTTTGCCAAGACGATGAAACGAACAATCGCCGCGCGCGCGATTGGACGCGGCCTTGCCAAGGTTGAACCTTCCAGCCCAAACACGATGATCGCTTTCGCCGCAAAGGCCGGTTCAACCGCCTCGGACGGCGATAGCAAAAACAGCCCGTTTGCAACCGCCCTGGTCAATCATTTGGCAAAGCCCGGCCTCGATCTCCGCAAGGCCTTCGGCTTCGTGCGCGACGATGTGTTGCAGGCGACGAACAACTCGCAGGAACCGTTCATCTATGGTTCGTTAGGCGGAAACGACGTGGCGCTCGTCCCGGCACCAGCCGTCGTGGCTGCGCCGATCGATCAGGATGCGCCAATGCGCCGCGACTACGAATTTGCGCTGCAGGTAAATTCCAAGCCCGTATGGGATGCTTTCATCGATAAGCATCCCTCAGGCTTCTATACGGCGCTTGCCAAAGCACAGCGTGACAAGCTCGCGGCAGAAGCTGCGCGCATCGAAGCAACAAGCAAGGCCAAGGCCGCGCTGGAAGAACAGACACGGCTTGCCATCGAAGGTGCCAAAGCCGCCGAACAAGCAAAGGCTGCTGAACAAACCAAAGCCGCTGAACGAGCCCGCATCGCCGCTGAGCTTGCCAAGAAGGCGGAAGAGGCAAAAGTAGCGGAAGCGGAGCGTATAAAGGCCGCAGCTTTGGCCAAGGCTGCGGAACAGGAAGCTGCACGCGTCAAGGCGGTCGAAGAAGCGAAGGCGGCCGCCGAAGCAAAAGCCGCCGCTGAAAAGAAGGTCGAGGAAGAGAAGATCGCTGCACTGACGCCGCCTGCCGACAAGTCCGATCAAGCAACAACGGTCGATCTTCCCCGTTCGCTTCAAGTCGAGTTGCGTCGAGTCGGATGCAATATCGGCGCGGTGGACGGCCACTGGAACGCAGCAGCTCAGAAGGCACTCGGCCTGTTCAACACGCACGCGGGCATGAAGCTCGATGTGAAGGTCGCCAACGTCGATGCCCTTGATGCGGTCAAAAGCAAGCCGTCGCGCATTTGTCCGCTGATCTGCGATCACGGGTTCCGAGCTGATGGCGAGCGCTGCGTGAGGATCACCTGCAGGGCTGGCTTCCGCGTCAACGAGGACAATGAATGCGAGAAAATCCCGGAGAAGCCGGTCGCGAAGCGCGAAATTAGCGCGCCCAAGCGCGATGCCGAGCGCAAACAGACCGAGGCAGCGTCGGCAAAGCCGCAAGCGTCGGGGCAAATTTTTTGCAACTCCCAGGGTTGTCGGCAAGCGCGGAAAGGATGTCGGATCGAAATGAATCGCCCGGGAATTTCTGGTGCTCCGGGCAGCGCAGGTCTAATTGAAACCTGCAACTAGTATCAATGTCTGGCCGCCCATCCATACCTCACCTGGTCCTCGACCGCGCTGCGATGAATTTGGCATCCGAACGCCGCTCGACAGGACATCGCGACAGGCGATCCGCGACCAAAACCGTGATGAGTTCGTCATTTTAAGCCAGCTGCAAGGCAGTGCTACGCCCGATGAGCGGCCCGCAGGCGTCGCGAGCCGCGAGGAATAGGAGCACGCCCACCACAACAAATTCGCACGGTTCACGCGGGTGTGAGGATCGGTACGGAATACTATCACGACGAGTGCTGGGAGACCTTGTTGTCCTCATTACTGCCAATGGCTCGGCCGACAGTTTGCTCGAACGGGCGGACACACATTCGCAACGAGATTGAATAGTCTGCTATGGGGCACTTTTCGGAAGTGCCGTAATGTCTGGCTTGGGTCCGGAATGCGCACCAAAGCGGACATCACCCGGCCGCTCGAACTTATGGGTTCACACCCTAGCCGGCGATCAGTCAGAGCAATCCGAAGCGCCACATCACGCAGTCACCTCAAAGTCGAGCACGGCGTTGTAGAGGTCGTCCGTGACGATGGTCTCCAGTAGATCGCTGGCCAGCCGCACTTCGTCCATGCCCATTGACCGTGCTTTTTTGCGCAACGCGATCATTACTGCATCGCTCAGATCGAGCGGAGCTTTGGGCAGGGACTTGGTGCAGCGTCGAGGCAGTCTGCCGCCACTGCGTAGCGAGATGCCACGTCGCGAGCATTGTACTTGCAGGGTGTTGGCCGTGACGCCGAACTGCGCGGCGATCTTCTCCCTATCCATGCCCCGCTCAAGTAGAGCCGGGATGCTCTCGTAGCTTTCTTGGGTCAGCTTCAGTTTCATTACGCCTCTCATGGCAGTTAGTTGCTCGCCCAGTGTTCGCAACGGTCGAGGGTGGCTTGTTCGACTTCGGGACCTCGGTGCGGATGCTCCAGATGATGGTCATCTTGAACGGGCAGCCCTTTCCACCCTTTCTTTCCGCCCTTCTTGAGATTTGCCTCGTAAGCCCAGGCTTCCGACCGCAGCGCCGAAGGCCTCGCCGCGTGGAATAGAGGCGCGTTGTGTTTGCTGCCTCCTGTTGTGAAGGCAGGGACAACGCTTCGTTCTGCGACGCGCATGGGGCCGCAGCGTCGATGGGGCAAGCCGTGAGGATCGCGGGTCGCTGGATCAATAACCAGAGACGGGGCGCGGCGAGCGCAGGACCTCCGACCTTGGTGCAGACCTCATTGAGCGTTCTGCGACATCGGTATTGAACGGGCCGCCGCAGATATCGCAGTGGTCAGGCGGTGTCGCCGCTGCTCGCGCCCCAAAGTCGCGGGCATGCGGGTTGGCGCAGGCGCAGGAATCAAGCAGCGATCCCGGCGATTTGGCGCAAAACTTTCCAAAACACTATTATTTTGTATCACGGGAGGTTCGGAGCTGCTTGTGAGCGCGTGCCAAGGATTTGCTATTAGTGGCCAATGCTAACCGCATCAATGGGCAGATCCTCGAAACGCCGGCGCAGCACCGATACGCGGGGCTGCGAGGTTGTCTGCGCCGGTGAGCGACCGCGCATCAAGCAGCGCCGGATCCAGATTTGATTTGGGTCTGCTGAAAACACAAATCGTTTTTCGAAAGGGGATGGACAGGTAAATCGGTGATTTGCACGCCGGGCCCGATCAGTCGGCGCTGGATGCAGATACCAGACCGAGCTTTGCGCCGAACGGCTTGTGGCACGCGATCACCTAACAGTGACCTTGCGATGTGAAGTACCTCACGGTGCGATTCCCGGGCCGGGCCTAGCAATATGTCATGCCAACATAGGAGGGAAACATGCGTAACGTATTTATTGCCCTCGCGACATCAGCCGTTGTTTTCACGGCCGGCATGCAACGCAGCCGCAGCGAGGGATTACCCTTATTGCATTCAAGGCGAGGACTTCGCCGGTGGGGCAGGCGACTGCAGCTTCTCGACCAACGCGCAGTGCCTGGCGACTGCGTCTGGCCGGTTGGCCTATTGTGCAGCCAATCGCAGCTATACCGAGAGCGCCGCTCAACCCATCGACAGAAGCCATCTGCGGCATCGTTCGAACTGAAATCATCGGCTTGCATTCGACGGCGCTTTTGCCGTCTCGCCCAAAAACGACCGCGGCCCCTGTCAGGGGAGCTGACAGAGGCCGCGTAGTACATCGCATCGCGCCTAGGTTCACGATGAGATGTGGGAGCTCGTTGTCAAGCGGGCATGGTTTTCATCGAAAGCCGGTACCCACTTTTCAGGTTATGCCCGCTAGAACGGCAGCAGCACGTCCATCACCTGTGAACCGTAGCGCGGCTGTTGCACGTCGGTGATCTGGCCGCGGCCGCCATAGGCGATACGGGCCTGTGCGATCTTGCTGGAATCGATGGTGTTGTCGCTCTGGATGTCCTCCGGCCGCACGACGCCTGCGACGATCAGTTCGCGGATTTCGAAATTGACGCGGATCTCCTGCTTGCCTTCGACCACGAGATTGCCGTTCGGCAGAACCTGCGTGACGACGGCGGCGACATTGGTCTGCAGCGCCTCCTGGCGGGCGACTGAACCCTTGCCTTCGTACGAATTCGATCCTTCTGCGACGAGCAGCTTGCCGGGCAGGACAGCGGTCGCGGGACTCTTGATCAGCTTGCTGCCGAGAAAGTCGGTGATGCCGGAGTCTTCCTTGCTCTCGCGGCTGCGCTGGGTATCGTTGGCGATGTTGGCCTTGTCGGTGATGTTCACCGTCACCGTCAACAGGTCGCCGATGCGGGCGGCGCGCTGATCCTTGAAGAACGCGCGGGAACCGTTCCGCCACAGCGAGTTCGCGTTATACGACGCCTGCTCCGGCTTCGGCATCGGCATCTGCACCGGCTTGTAGCCGGGCTGCGTGGTCGGATTTTCGATCTCCGTCAGCTTCGGCTTTTCGCCGATCTGGGAGAGACGGTCGATCGAGGAACAACCGCCGCCAGCGGCGGCGAGCGACAGCAAGGCGCCGGTGAGGATGATGCGGTTGATACGGAAGACTGACATTTACATTACTCGGCTTTTGGAGCGGCTACTGAGCTGACATTGGCGACGGAGACGGGCGCGGCCGGCTCGGATGCACCGAGCGAAGCGGCGGCATCCGAGGTCTGCGCGGGCGATGTCTGCGTGGGCGATGTTTGAATGGGCAATGCTTGCGAGGACGGAACGCTGCGACCGTGATCGTTACCTGGCCACGGCCGGTGACGGTGCCCGACACCGTACGCTTGGACTGCAAATTCATGACGCTGACGACGTCGCCTTCGGTGCCGCCTTCCATCGCCTTGCCGCGAACGGTGAGATAGAGCCCGGGACTCTCGTAGACCAGCGTGACGTTCTGGTCGCGCGTCACCAGATCCGGTTTTGCAAGATCGGCGATCCTCATCGACTGGCCGGCGCGAAGCTGCTTGCGGGCCTGCATGCCGACCGCGCGGTCGCGCGACGCCGCGTCCGTGCCTAGTTCGGCCTTCGGACGGCGTTCGACCACGACGTCGGAGGATTTCAGGACTTCGCCGCGCTCGACCGTGCGCACCAGCACCGCGGCCTCGACGGTCTCTATCACGGTGCCGGTGAAGCGCAGCTTTGTCGATGCCGTGCCGTTCTCGTTGGCAATCTCGAATGTGACGTCGAAGCGGGTGTTGCGCGGCTCGTAGCGCGCGGCGCTCACCTGCATGTTGCCGCTGTTCGAGGCGTCGAGCCTGACGTCACCGGGATCGCGATCGAAGGTCAGCGTCAGATTGGCGGCATCGCCGAGGCCGTTCCGACGCTCCAGCGCATGCGCGACCTGCGCCTCGATATCCCGGCCCTCGATGGTGCGGGCGAGCCGCGTCACCGAGATTTCCTTGAGGTCCCTGGTGTCGACGCCGATCACCTGATGCGCGCGCAGGGCGTTGAGCACCTGCGGCACCGAAAGCGAGCCGGTCGTGCCGAGGTCCGGCGCGCGATAGATCGCGATTTGGGCCGCGCTGCCGGCATTGTCGATCAGGTCGCCGATCCGCACGATGTCGCCTGATACCGTGACATTGCCGCGCAGCATCGGAGCGGCGATGATATCGTTGCGCGCTTGCGCGGACGCGGCCGTCAGCGACGATGCGAGCAGGGCGGTGGCGAGGAGGAACGTGCGGGCGATCATGGCTGCGCCTCAGCGGAACAGGTTGGCGGTTGATTGCAGCATCTGGTCGGCCGCGCTGATGACCTTTGCGTTCATCTCATAGGCGCGCTGGGCGGCGATCAGGTCGGAGATTTCCGAGACCACCTCGACGTTGGCCTGTTCGAGATTGGACTGCTGCATGTCGCCAAAGCCGTCGGTGTTGGCGATGCCGTCCTGCGGCGTGCCGGAGGCCGGCGTGTCCGTGAACAAATTGTCGCCGATCGGGTTGAGGCCGGCCTTGTTGATGAAACGGGTCAGGCCGATCTGGCCGACGGTGGTCGGCGTGGTCGAACCCGGCACGATCACCGTGAGCGTGCCCTGCGCGTTGATCGTGATCTGCGAGGAGTTTTGCGGGATCGTGATCGTCGGCTGCACCGGATTGCCCTGTGCGTTGACGACGCGGCCCTGCGCGTCCATCTGGAACGAGCCGTCGCGGGTATAGGCAAAGGTGCCGTCGGGCATCTGGATCTTGAAAAAGCCCTCGCCGCGAATCGCGATGTCGAGGTCGTTGCCGGTCGGCGACAGCGTGCCCTGGCTCATCAGCCGCGGCGTGCCGACGGTTTTCACGCCGCCGCCGATGTCGACGCCGACGGGCAGGATGGTGCCCTGATCGGAGGCCTGCGCGCCGACGCGGCGCACATGGTCGTAGATCAGATCCTGGAACGCGGCGCGTTGCTTCTTGAAGCCGGTGGTGCGCAGGTTCGCGATGTTGTTGGAGATCACCTGAACGTTGAGTTCCTGTGCCGCCATACCGGTCGCCGCAGTGTATAGAGCGCGCATGGATGGGTTTCCTTATGCCGGAACGTCGGCGAGCTTTTCGATCGCCGATTTGTGCAGGTCGCTCTGCTGCTGCAGGAGCGCGGAAATTTGCGTGTAGGTCCGCGTGATCTCGATCATGCGGCTCATTTCAGTCACGGAGTTGACGTTCGACTTTTCGATAAATCCCTGACGCACGGTCGACTTGAGGTCGGGCTGGGCTGCGACGCCCGCGCCTGCCGAATAAAGGTTGCTGCCTTCCTTCAGGAGCTTTTGCGCATCCGTGAAAGAAACCATCCGCAGCTTGCCGCGGACCGAGTTGATGCGGCCGGTGCCTTCGAGCACGGTGACGTTGCCGTCGGAGGCGATGTTGACCTGCTTGTCGGTCGGCTGGAACACGATCGGGCCGGAGGTGCCGAGCACCTGATAGCCCGACGCGTTGACGAGCTGGCCCTGATTGTTGATCTGCAAGCCGCCGTCGCGGGTGTAGCGCTCGCCGGCCGGCGTCTGCACCACCAGGAAACCGGCGCCGTCGATCGCGACGTCGAGCGGGTTCCTGGTCTGCTCGGTATTGCCGGCTGCGAAATCGTGGAAGGTCGCGCGGTCCTGCACAAAGGAGACGCGGCGGTCGCTGCGCGCGAAATTGTCTTCATGCGCGCCGGAGCGCAGATATTCCTCGAACAGCGAGCGGTCGGCCTTGAAGCCGTTGGTGTTGACGTTCGCGACGTTGTTGGCGACGACATCCATCTGCCGTTCCAGCGTCATCTGCCGCGATAGTCCGACGAGAAGCGTATTCTCCATCGGTGGTGCTCCCCTCTGCTCCGATCGGCGCGCTGCTCTCCCAAGCCGCTGGCTGATCTCGTTAAACCCTCTCGGCTCTCCCAAGCCTTTCGGGTTCGCCAACACCTCAGCGAAAGCCGTGCCAGTTTCGAAAGCGCTGATATTTTAAAGGGTTAGGCGTTTTGCAGGGGGCGCAGCGGGCGGCAGAAAGGTCTTGTTGACCATGTTTGCCCGGCAGTTTTTTCCTAGTTGGAGGCCAATGGAAAGGTTCCGTTAACCATTATTACCCTAGCGTTGCCGCCTGAGAGAGCGCGTGTGCGCTGGCGGCTTTGTATCGCGTCGTGGGTCCTGTTCCGGCCCGGCTGGTGGCAACCGCGTTCGTTCCCAGATGGAAGCGGGCGGGGCAATGGCGGACAACGAACAGGCGGAAAATGCGGCCGATGGCGCAGAGCTGCCTGCCAAAAAGGGCAAGCTCAAGCTGATCATCGCAGTGCTCGGGTTCGTCGCCGTGCTCGGCGCCGGCGCAGGCTGGTTCTTCTTCATGCGCGGCCATGGTGAGGAGATGCATGCCGAGGCGCCGCCGCCGAAGCCGCCGTCCTTTGTCGAAGTGCCGGACATGATGGTCAACCTCGTCAGCGCCCCCGGCGAGCGTGTGCAATATCTCAAGGTCAAGCTGGTGCTCGAGGTCAAGGAAGAGAAGCAGGTCGAGGCGATCAAGCCGACGCTGCCGCGCGTCACCGACCTGTTCCAGACTTACCTGCGCGAATTAAGGGCCAGCGATCTCAACGGCTCGGCCGGATTGTTTCGCCTGAAGGAAGAGCTGACCAAGCGCGTCAATCTGGCGCTGGCGCCGCAACAGGTGAGCGCGGTGCTGTTCAAGGAAGTCGTGGTCCAGTGACGGGGCGGATCTCACATCATGGCTGGTGACAAGGACCAGATGGACCAGGACGCCATTGCCGCGCAATGGGAAGCGTCGCTGGATTCCGAGGACCCGGCGGAGGCCGCGGAAGCGGCTGCGGCCAATGAACTCTCCGAGAGCATGGCGCTGCAATGGGCCGCCATGGTCGAGGACGGCAGCCGCGACTTCGGCAACAAGGCCGGCGGCGAGCGGGTTCTGTCGCAGGAAGAAATCGACAATCTGCTCGGTTTCACCGTCGGCGACGTCAATCTCGACGACAATTCCGGCATTCGCGCCATCATCGATTCCGCGATGGTGTCCTACGAGCGTCTGCCGATGCTCGAAATCGTGTTCGATCGCCTGGTGCGGCTGATGACCACGAGCCTGCGCAACTTCACCTCCGACAACGTCGAAGTCTCGCTCGACCGCATCACCTCGGTCCGCTTCGGCGATTACATGAATTCCATACCGCTGCCCGCGGTGCTCAGCGTGTTCAAGGCCGAGGAGTGGGAAAATTTCGGCCTCGCCACCGTGGATTCCAGCCTGATCTATTCGATCATCGACGTGCTCCTGGGGGGCCGACGCGGACAGACCTCGCTCCGCATCGAAGGCCGCCCTTACACCACGATCGAAACCAATCTGGTCAAGCGGCTGGTCGAGGTCGTGCTGGCCGATGCCGAGCAGGCGTTCCGCCCGCTTTCGCCGGTGACGTTCTCGATCGACCGGCTGGAAACCAATCCGCGTTTCGCCGCGATCAGCCGGCCCGCGAATGCCGCGATCCTGGTTCGCCTGCGCATCGACATGGAAGACCGCGGCGGCAACATCGAATTGCTGCTGCCCTACGCCACTATCGAGCCGATCCGCCCCGTCCTGCTTCAGATGTTCATGGGCGAAAAGTTCGGCCGCGATCCGATCTGGGAGGGGCATTTTGCGACCGAGGTGGCGCAGGCCGAGATCGCCGTCGACGCCGTGCTGTACGAGGCCAACATTCCGCTCAAGCAGCTGATGAAGCTGAAGGTCGGCGACACCCTGCCGCTGGAAATGCGCGCCGACGCGCTGGTGTCGGTCCGCTGCGGCAACGTCACCTTGACCGAAGGCCGCATGGGCCGGGTAGGCGACCGCGTCGCCATTCGCGTCACCAAGCAGTTACGCAAGCCGCAAACCACCTTCGCGATGTTCGAGAAGGCTGATGAGCAAACCAAGTTGATGGAGGCACAATGAGTTATTCTTTCGGTATTGTGATCGAGAGCCTGGTGGCGGTGCTGCTCGTGATCACAATCGGTTACTGCATGCTGCTCAACAAACGCCTGAAGCGGCTGAAGGCCGACGAACATTCGCTGAAAGCGACGATCGCGGAACTGATCACGGCGACCGAGATCGCCGAGCGGGCGATCGGCGGGCTCAAGCACACCGTGCGCGACGTCAACGAGAATCTCGGCAGCCAGCTCACGGCCGCGACGCAGATGTCGGCGCATCTGAAGAACATGCTGGCCGAAGGCGACGGCGTCATCCGCCGCCTGTCCAAGATCGCGATCGCGGCGCGGCCTTCCTCGGCTGAGCCTGCGGATGCAACGCAAAAGATTTCCAGCGCCAAGGCGGTCGTCGCCGCCGCGGAAGCATTTTCGGAACGCCATAGGGCCAGTGGCCTCGCTGCATGAAGTCGTTTCGCGACATACGCGTTCTCCCGGTGGTCCTGGTCGCGGTCTTCGGCCTTGCCGTGCTGAAGGTCGCGGGCCTCGTGATCGACGGCGGATACGTCTTCGACTATCAGCCCGATCAGCCGGCCAAGCGTTCCTGGGCGCAGGAAAATCTGGGTTTCCCGGGTGGTCCGGGCAGCGCCAAGAAAGAAGGCAGCATCAAGGGCAGCGTCAAGGGAGATCCCGCCGACATCACCGGTTCGGTCAAGAAGGAAGAGAAGAAGGAAGAAAAAGCGGAAGAGGCGCCGAAACCGGCCACGCCGGCGTCGGAAGCGTCGAAGCCTGACGGCCTCGTCGTCCTTCCCGATGCAAATCAGCCGCAGGTGTCGGCATCGGAGCGCGCCATTCTCGAGCGGCTGCAGGCGCGGCGGCAGGAACTGGAACAGCGCGCGCGCGAAATCGAGATCCGCGAGAGCCTGCTCAAGTCGGCCGAGAAACGCATCGAGGGTCGTGTCGAAGAGATGAAGGCGACGGAAGCGCGGATCACGACCGCGACCGGGCAAAAGGCCGAAACCGATGCCGCGCGCTTCAAGGGCATCATCACGATGTATGAGGGCATGAAGCCAAAGGACGCCGCCAAGGTGTTCGACCGGCTGGAGATGTCGGTGCTCTACGAGATCGCCTCTCAGATCGCGCCGCGCAAGATGTCCGACATTCTCGGCCTGATGCAGCCGGAAGCGGCCGAGCGGTTGACGGTCGAGCTCGCGCGCCGCGCCGGTACCGACAAGTCGGCCTCGACGGCCGACCTGCCCAAGATCGAAGGCAAGATGCTGCCGCAAAAGACCAATTGACGGATCAGCGCCGCGATATGTTTATCGCCAATGGCTTACTGTTAACAAAACCTTAAGCCGGCCAATCCAAGATTCAAACGCGTGGGCGAGGGTGCTTTGCCCGCGAAGGGATCGTTGAGGCCAAGAGACGTTTTTGGAATGGGGCGAACGGCTGCCGCTGGAATTTGGTCGCTGGGCCGCGCATTGGCGCGGGCGGCGCGGCGTTGCCTCCGGTCACCGTCATCGCTTTCCGTCCTGCTCGTCTTGTTCTTCCTGGCCGCTCTGACGTTCCCGCTCCCCTGCCGCGCCGACGATCCCGTCCGCGGCGAGGCGACGTTCTCGGCTTCCGGCGGTTACGCGCGGCTGATCCTGAAACTCGCCGAGGACGTCGAGTCCGACGTCACCACCGCCGGCTCGATCATCGTGATCCGCTTCAAGCGTCCGGTGGACATTCCCGTCGACAAATTATCGGACGCGGTGCCCGATTACGTCGGCTCGGCGCGGCGCGATCCCGACGGCTCGGCGATCCGGCTGTCGCTGGCGCGCCGGGCGACCATCAACACCATGACCGCCGGTGAGCGGATTTACGTCGACTTCCTGCCCGACGGCTGGACCGGCCCGCCGCCGTCGCTGCCGCAGGACGTCATTCGCGAGCTGGCGGCCCGTGCGCGCGCCGCCGAACGCCTGCTGCGCGTCCAGCGCGCGGCGGAGATGGCCAAGAAGAAACCGCCTGTGCGCGTCCGCGCGCTGATGCAGCCGACATTCGTGCGCTTCGTCTTCGAAATGCCCGATGGCGTCAACGTGTCGTCGGTCCTGAACGATCAGAAGTTGACCCTGCAATTCAACAATGTGCTGACGTTCGATCTCGCCGACGCCAAGGTCGCCGCACCGCCGAACGTCGCGTCGATCAATCAGCGCGCCGATGCCGACATGTCGGCGGTCGACATTACGCTGATCGGCGAAGTCGACGTGCACTCGTTCCGCGAGGAAAAGAATTACATCGTCGATGTCACCTTCCAGCAGGCGGAAAAGCCTGCCGTAGCGGAAGTCCACGGAGCCGCTACACCGCAAGCCTTGATTGCGCAGCAGGCGGCCGCGCCGGTCAAGCCGATCGCGATGGCGGAGGGGCAGCACGGCAAGCCGGCCACGGAGTCGATGCCGCCGCAACAGCCGGCGCCGATGGCGGCTGTAACGGCGGAGGAGGCCAAGGCGACGGAGAAGCCCGCGCTCGCGACGGAGAAACCCGCGCCGGCGACGGGGAGGTCGCGCCCATGGCTGAGAAGGCTCGCACCCGTGGCCGAAAACGCGCCACCCGCATCGGAGGCCGCGCCATCCCTGGCGGAGCACCCCGCGCCGGCGCTCGAGAAGATTTCGCCGCCGGTGGAAGCACCGAAGGCCGCGCCGTCCGAGGCGATGCACGCTGCCGCGGCGGCGGCGCAGCCAAAAATGCCGGTCGCAGTCCGGACGTCCGCCGGAAAGTCGCCCCAGTGACAAGATGGCTGCGGTCGATGCGCAGCGCGACAGTGACGGCCTGCGCATCAAATTTTCCTTTGCCACGATGACCCCGGCAGCGCTGTTTCGCCGCGCCGATACCGTGTGGCTGGTATTCGATCAGACCATTCCGATCGATATCGAACCGATCCGCGTCAAGGGTGGCGCCATCGTCGGCGACGTCAGCCGCTTGCCGCTGGAGAAAGGTCAGGCGATCCGCATCCGCCTCAACCGCCCGCAGATGCCTTCCTTTGAAAGCGAGAGCCGCGACGGCGGCATCAACTGGACGCTGACATTCGCCGACCGGGTGCAGGCGCCGCCGCTGCCGCTGATGGTGCTGCGAAACGTCACCGATCCGGCGCTCGCCAATGTCAACGTGCCGCTGGCCAGTCCCGGCATCCTGCATCGGCTGATCGATCCCGACGCCGGCGACACGTTGTTCGTGGTCACCGCGCCACCGCCGACCCGCGGTTTCATCAAGCGGCAGGACTTCGTCGAACTGTCGCTGCTTGAATCCGTCCACGGCGTGGTGGTTCATCCGAATTCCGACGATATCACCACCGAGGTCGGGTCCGACAAGGTGGTCATCGGCAAACCGGGCGGATTGACGTTGTCATCGGCCGACGTTTCCGCCGAACGCGCTACCGCCGCGGTGCGGCCGCTGTTCGACCTCAAGGAGTGGCGCAGGAACCAGGAAGAGAATTTCTTCGAGCGGCTGGATACGCTGGTCAAGGCGGCGGCTGCGGCCGGCGCCGATCAGCGCACGCAGGCCCGTCTCGACCTCGCCAATTTCTACATGGCGCGGGCGATGTATCAGGAAGCGCGAGGGGTCACCAACCTGATTTTCTCGGAGACCAAGCTGGGAACGGAGGAGGCCGCCGCCGTGATGGTGCATGCGGTCTCCAGCATATTGATCGGCCATCCCGAGCGCGGCCTGAAGGACCTCGCCAATCCCGCGATCGGAAACGGTTACGATTCCCAGTTGTGGAAGGCGATGGCTCTGGCTCGCCAGGAAAAATGGGCGGAGGCGCGGGAAAAATTCAAGAACGCGGAAATCTCGGTCGCAACGCTGCCGCTGGAGTTGCAGCGCATCGTGACAGCAGATGCGATGCGGGCATCGCTCGAAGTGAAGGACTACGCCGGAGCTGCGCGACGCCGGAGCGAGCTTGAGGTGGTGGGCACGCCCGATGAGATGAAGCCGGAGATCGCGGTGTTGCGTGGGCGGCTGGCGGAAGCGCTCGGACACGACAAGGACGCGCTCGACGCCTACAAGTTCGCGGCGAACTCTGCCGACCGGCAGGCCGCGGCCGAAGGCAGGCAGCTTGAAGTCCTGTTGCGCCAGAAGCGCGGCGAAATCGGTCAGGCCGAAGTCCTGCGCGAGCTGGAGACGCTGTCGGCGATCTGGCGCGGGGATTCGATCGAAGTGAAGACGCTGCTGAAGCTGGCGCAGATCTATACCGATATCGCGCGCTACTCGGAATTGCTCGGGGCGATAAAGGCCGCGACGCGACTGCAGCCCAATTCCGAATTGTCGCGGCAGGGCCAGGACGCGGCTGCCGCGCTGTTCGCGCAGCTCTATCTCAGCCCCAAGGGCGAAGACATGAAGCCGATCGACGCGCTCGGCATGTTCTACGAATATCGCGAGCTGACGCCGATCGGCCGGCGCGGCGACGAGATGATCCGGCGGCTGGCGGAGCGGCTGGCTGCGGTCGATCTGCTCGACCAGGCGGCCGAGCTGTTGCAGTACCAGGTCGACAAGCGGCTGGAAGGTGCGGCGCGCGCGCAGGTCGCGGCACGCCTGGCCATGGTCTATCTGACCAACCGCAAGCCGGACCGGGCGATCACGGCGTTGCGCACCACGCGGATCGCCGATCTCTCGGGCGAACTGCGGCAGCAGCGGCTGCTGTTGGAAGCGCGTGCGCAAAGCGACGTCGGCCGCCACGATCTCGCGCTCGACATCATCTCCAACATCACCGGGCGCGAAGCGATCAGGCTGCGCTCCGACATCTACTGGGCGTCGCGGCAGTGGCGCGAGGCCTCCGAGCAGATCGAGCTGTACTATGGCGATCGCTGGCGCGACTTCAAACCGCTGAACGCGGTGGAGAAGGGCGACGTGATCCGCGCGGTGGTCGGATATGCGCTCGCCGAGGATGCGATCGGTCTGGCGCGCTTCCGCGAGAAATATGCGCCGCTGATGTCCGGCACTGGCGAGCGGCAGGCGTTCGAGATCGCCAGCAAGCCGGTCGCCGGCGACAGCACCGAGCTTGCCGTGATCGCCAAGATGGCTGCAAGCGTCGACACGCTCGACGGATTCATCCGCGAGATGAAGATTCGTTTCCCGGATGCCACCGCCCGCGCGCCGCTGCCGCCGGAAACAACAGCTAAGGGCGAGCCGGCCCACACCGGTTCCTTGCCCGAGATCGTCGGGCGAAAACGGGCCGCAGCAAAATAGCGTTTCCCATGCTCTCGTCGGCGCCGGGCCTGGAGCATGATAATGAGGCCCTCCGCACCCATCGCGCAGATCGAGTGCACGCAACTTAACTTCATCGGAAAGCCGTTCGCTCGATGCCGTTGACCCGGGGCCGAATTGTAGGACACGACAACGAACGCCTGGCGTTCAAGTTCACCATGCTGAACGGGGACGCAGCGGTTGAGTGTCAGATCAGCGATGCCGCGATGGACGAGCTTGCGGGCGTCAAGGGTACCCAAAGCATCGCAAGACAGGCGCAATTTCTGGCCCTGCGTGATGCGGTCGAGCAATTGGCATCCGACATGTTCGACAAGGCGCCGGCCGTCAAAGGTCATGTCGTTCGGATATTCACCAAGCATATCCGGAAATAGCCGGCGCTGGGCGTTGACCGCGGCCCGGTTCCTTGCCCCGGAAGGCGCGGCGCGGCACGGGAGCGCGCCATACCTTCGTCCCCTCGACAGATGCCCGTCGAAACGGCAACCTGTGGCAACAATCGCCGGAGGGACCCGTCATCATGAGCAAGCCCGCCAAGACCGAAGCCGAACTGATCGCGATGGCGAGGTCCGAGTTGAAAGTTCACGCCGATTGTCCTGACGGCATCTCCATTGCCATCGTCCGCGACGGCGAGTCCTGGGAGTTTCGCGCCGAGGCCGAAGCGGCCACCGTCGCGAAGCCGGGCTATCCCGAATGCGTCGCGATGCTGGTGCAGATCGGCGACCACCTCAGCAAGCAATATGACGTGCAGGGATAAGGGAGCCGGCAGGCATCGGCAGGTACGGCAACCGATTCTGTCATACTAGGTAAACCGCAAGGATGGACGGAGCGCAGTGGGATCAGATCAGCCAAACCGGGTAGGGCGCAGGTTGGCGGCGATATTGGCCGCCGACGTTGCGGGCTATTCGCGGTTGATGGGGTTCGACGAGGTGGGAACCGCACGGGCATTACGCGAACATCGTGCCGTTTCCGATGCGCTGGTGGCGGCGCATCGCGGCCGGCTCGTCAAGACCACCGGCGACGGCGTGCTGATCGAATTTCCCTCGGTGGTCGATGCGGTCGAGTGCGCGGTTGCGGTGCAGGCCGTCATGGCCGAGCGGAACGACGGCGTTCCGCAGGACCGGCGCATGCTGTACCGGATCGGGATCAATCTCGGCGACGTACTGATCGACGGCGACGACATCCTTGGTGACGGCGTCAATGTTGCGGCGCGACTGGAGAGTATCGCGGTGGCAGGCGGTATCTGCATCTCCGCTTCCGCCTATGATCAGGTTCGCGGCAAGGTCGCGGTCGAATTCGCCGATATGGGCGAGCAGAGCCTGAAGAACATCGCCCGCCCGGTGCGCACTTACGCCGCGATCGGGGATGGAATTGTCACGGGAATCAAGAACAGCGGCATGGTGCACGGCTCCGCGGCGCCGCATCTGTCCATCGTGGTCCTGCCGTTTGAAAATATGAGCGGCGACCCCGAGCAGGACTATTTCGTCGACGGCATGACCGAAAGCTTGACCACGGATCTGTCGCGCATCGCCGGCTCGTTCGTGATCGCTCGCAACACTGCATTTTCGTACAAGGGCAAAAGCCCGGACATACGGCAGGTCGGGCGAGAATTGAACGTTCGTTACGTGCTCGAAGGTTCCGTACAGCGGAGCGGCAAGCGGCTTCGGGTCAATGTACAGTTGATCGACGCCGAGACGGGCAATCATCTTTGGGCCGAGCGGTTCGACAAGGATGTCGTCGACCTCTTTGTCGTGCAGGACGAGATCCTTTCAAGGCTGGCCAACGCGCTGGATGCCCAGCTCATCGAGGCCGAGGCCCGACGGGGACAACGCTCGCAATACCCCGACGCGATGGATCTGTATTTCCAGGGCAGGGCTTGCTTCAACAAGGGGATCAGCCCGGACTACATCGCGCAGGCGCGGCGCTTTTATGAGCGTGCGCTGGCGCTCGAGCCCGGAAATATCGAGGCGCTGGTCGGGGTGGCGATCATCGATGTGACCTACGGACCGGGCTTCATGGCCGACGATCGGGCCGCGCGCCTTGCCAGCGCAGAGGCGGCGGCAACCAAGGCGCTATCGCTGGCGCCAGGCCATGCCACGGCCCATCTGCTTTTGGGCGTGATCCAGATTTTCACCAACCGGGGGGCCGAAGGTATTGCGGAATGCGAACGGGCGTTGGCGCTGGATCGAAATCTGGCGGACGCGCATGCCTGGATCGGCCACGGCAAATACGTAACCGGCAACGCCGCTGAAACCGAGGCCCACATCAACGAGGCGCTCCGGTTGTCGCCTCGTGATACCTTCGCCTTTCGCTGGATGTGGATTCTCGGGCTTGCCAAGTTCCAGCTCAATGCGGAAGCGGAAGCGGCCGCGTGGATGCGGCGTAGCCTCGAGGCGAACCGCAATCAACCGATTGCGCATTTCCTGCTCGGCGCCGTCCTTGCGCAGTTGGGCCGGACCGGCGAGGCGCAGGCCGCCGCGCAGGCAGGACTCGCGCTCGATCCCGGCTTCACCATCCACCGCTTCCGTGAGGGCGAATCCAGCGACAATCCGCTTTACCGTGCCGCGCGTGCGCGCCTCTGCGATGGCCTGCGGATGGCCGGGGTGCCGGAGCGATAGGTCTACAGGCGTTTTTGTGGATTGGCTGATGTCGCGAGCGGCGCAGGCGATGTCTTCAGGCGGAAGACCTTCAAGGGAAGATATGTGCTCCGACCAAGTTCTTCTCAAGTTGACCCCAACCGGACATTGGCCATAGCCGGGCGCTCGTGGGCTGATATGCTCTGTTGGCCGGCCCGCCTGATTGCCCTATTCGGAGCCAGATCAATGCGACGACGCGATATACTGGCGCTGCTCGGCGGCGTCGCTGCGGAGCCCGTTCTGCGTTCCCTGGCTGCAAACGCGCAACAGACGGCGAAGCCTTTGATCGGATTTCTGGGCAGCGAGACGTCCGACCGTTTGGGCTGACCGCGTGGCGGCTTTTTGGCAAGGGCTCAACGAGATTGGCTATGTGGAAGGTCGAAACGTCGAGATCGAGTATCGCTGGGCAGAGGGGCATAATGAGCGATTGCCCGCACTTGCAGTCGATCTAGTTCAACGGCAGGTATCGGTATTAGTGGCCCTGGGCGGTACTGCCTCCGCCCAAGCCGCAAAGATCGCGACAACGACAATTCCTATCGTATTTCGCATGGCAACCGATCCTGTGGAAGACGGATATTGTTGCCAGCCTTAACCGACCTGGCGGCAATGTCACTGGCGTGACTACCATGGGTGTCGAGCTAGGATCGAAGCAGCTGGAACTGCTGCATGAACTGGCTCCTGCAGCGTCAGTGATTGCCCTTTTGGTCAATCCAACCAACCCTGCAATTACTCGAATCCAATCAAGAGATGTCCCCACAGCCGCCCGCAAGCTCGGGCTGGATCTTCATGTGCTGAATGCGAGTGCAGAACACGACTTTGATTTGGTCTTTGCAAGGATGAAAGAACTTGCGCGTGGGTGGACTCATAATCGGAGCCGATACGTTCTTGAACGCTCGGAGTGAGCAGCTTGCCGCCCTGGCCGTTCGCCACGCGATACCGAGTATCTCTCCATATCGAGAGTTCACAAGGGCCGGAGGTCTGATGAGCTACGGAGCAAATGTCATCGGTGCATCTCGACAGGCTGGCGTCTACACCGGTCGAATTTTGAAGGGAGAGAAGCCTGCTGATTTGCCAATCCTGCAGCCGACCGTTTTCGAACTTACGATCAACGTGAGTTCGGGGAAGGCTCTCGGCCTCGCGGTGCCGCCGACGCTACTCTCGCGTGCCGACGAGGTGATCGAATAAGGCTGGCCACTTCGCGCACGGTGCTGGCCGAGCGGTTTGCCGAACTTCAGCCGTGCCTTCAAGAAGATGGGCGTTGCGCCATCGCTGTGGCGGCGGGCACGCGTTCGGGCGGGTCCCGCAAGTTTAGCCTGGCCCGCGCGCAGGCGAGGCTCACGCAGCACCGCCGGATGACGGCGTCCGCATACTATTTCTGCGGCTTCTCAAATTTCGTGATGGTCTTGGTGTCGCCCGTTCCGGTGACGGAGAAGGTGACCCGGTCGCCAGCGTGCACGGCGTCCAGCAACGAACCGTTCTGGGTTTTGAATTGTTCTGCGACATTGCCAGCACTCGCTCCCACGGTGCCGTCCTGGGTCTGTTAAATCACGACGGTGCCGTTGGTCCGATCAATTCTCGTGACCGTGCCCGTCATTGTCTGGTCGGCGAAAGCCACTGATCCCGCTATGGTGAGGGCCGCAGTGCCCGCGATGGTGATGTTTGCGAGTTTCATGGAACACTCCCGGCTTTGAGCATCCGAACTAAGCCCGCGACAGGCCGATTGGTTCCGCCGATGGTTCCGCTCATTGGTTCCACTCTTGGGAACCGCGGAGCCAAAGCGGCCTACGTAAAGGCTGCCGTTGCGGTATGGGAGCGGCATGAGACGGCAATATTACGGCGTTACTTCATCATAGCGTTACTTGCCGCGGCCTTCAGGCAATTTGACCGGGACATGCGGCGAAGTCGAGATCACCCGCGGGCTTCCATCGGGATAGGTGCCGCTGCTCCGCAGCGTCTCAAGAAGCAGAAAAAATTTTTCGGCCAACATGACGTATCTCCTTCATGGAGCATTTCCCGGCTTTGTTTTCAGGTGGGGAAAAGCTGGCGCATCTCAGCGACGCGGGCCTTGCAATACTCACGATAGATCAAGGTTAATAACGCGGACATGATCGACTCCATCGTTGATCACACCTGTCACTTTGCCAGACGATGATTTCCGGCCGTCTTCGCCGCGGGCCAAAAAGGGTTTCGCCGCCGTTCCGGATGGTTTCTTCGCAAGCGACCGGACGAAACCACCTCACGGGGGCGTGAGGGGGCTTTGAGTGGTTCAGCCCCCGTAACTCTGCACCAGACTGCCCGCCACCAGCGACCAGCCGTCGACCAGGACGAAGAAGATCAGCTTGAACGGCAGCGACACCACCACCGGCGGCAGCATCATCATGCCCATCGACATCAGCACGGAGGCGACCACGAGGTCGATGATCAGGAAGGGCAGGAACAGCAGGAAACCGATTTCGAAGGCGCGCTTCAACTCGGAAATCATGAAGGCGGGGACGAGGATCCGAAGCGACATGTCTTCGGGCGTCGCCGGCGGCGGCTCGCCGGAGAGGTCGACGAACAGTTTCAAATCCTTCTCGCGCACGTTCTTCTGCATGAAGCCGCGCAGCGGCACCGATGCTTTCTGCAACGCTTCCTCGACGCCGATCTGGTTGGCCACCAGGGGCTTGATGCCGTCGTCATAGGATTTTTGCAGCACCGGGCCCATCACGAACGCGGTCAAAAACATCGCCAGCGCAATGATCACGGAATTCGGCGGCGCGGTCGCCGTGCCGAGCGCAGTCCGCAATAGCGACAGCACGACCACGATGCGGGTGAACGACGTCATCATGATCAGGATCGACGGCGCGATCGAGAGCACCGTCAACAGCGCGATCAACTGGATCGCGCGTTCGGTGACGCCGCCATTGCCCTGGCCGAGATTGATACTGATGTCCTGCGCCAACAAGGGATCGGCGAGCGATCCGGCGGCTATCAGTATGGCAAAAAATAAAACTCTACGCGGGAAAGCCGGCGGCCTCACGAAGGGGTCTTTGGACGGCCGAGCAATGACGCCATCTCGTCTTCGAGATTTTCGAAGCCGCTCTTCTGCGGAGCGGCGGGACCGGGAGTGGGAGCAGGAGCAGGGGCCTCGCTGCGCGACGGGCGGGCAGGCGTCGGTTCGGGGGTGACCGGCGGTGCAGCCGTTTCGCCGGCCGGGCGGCGCAGGGCGGCTTCCAGCCGCTGCGCCATCTCGGCGAGATTCTGGTCGGCCGACTGCGCCGGTGGAGGAGACGGGGGCGGCGGTGGCGGCGGGGGTGGTGCAGCGGCGCGTTCGGCCGCGCGGATCGGCGGCGGGACCTTTGACGGTTCGCTCGGGCGCGGCGGCCGGGGCATCAGGGGTTCGGTGCGGGTCAGCCGCGGGATCGGATCGGGGCGTGGCTCGGTTTTCGGTTCGGCGCGGCCGCCGCCAATTGACTCCGGCGCAAAGCCTGCGAGGGGGTCGCTGCGGCGCTCCGGCACCGGGCGGCGGACTTCGTCGGCAAAGGAGGGGCGCGCGGTCCGCGGCTCGGGCATTTGCGGTTCGCCATGATCGAAGGCATCGGCAGGTCTGGCGTCCGGCCTTGCAGCTTCGGCGTCGTTCCAGGCGGCATCGGGCAGCGGCGCGATGCGGGGCGCCTGTTCGCCGACCGCGGGACGCGGCGACATCTGGTCACGCGCCGGCGTTGCGCGGACGATATTGGGCTCCACCACGATGTCGCTCGGCCCGCCGATCATCAGCAGATGCTCGACATTGTCACGCCGTACCAGCACCAGACGCCGGCGGCCGTCGACCGCGGCAGCGTCGATCACCGCCAGCCGCGGCATTCGTCCGCGATTGGTGTTGGCGCCGAGCCGGTTGGTGGCGAAGCGGCGCACCAGCCAGGCGGCAACGCCGATCAGCGCCAGAACGGCGATAAAGGAGAAGAAGAACAGAATGGTCTGCGACATATTTAGTCCCCGGCCACTGGCCGTTCTCACATGGTGGCTTCGACGCGCGCGGCCTTGAGTTCTTGCCGTTTGAGCCTTACCGTTCGAGCCTTGCCGTTCGAGCCTTGCCGTTTGTGTCTTCCGGTTCGAGTCTTCCTCGTTTGAGACAACCTTCGGAAAACCGGTTCCACCCCGCCATCCCAGCGCGGGGCGGGCTTTCCCGCATCATGCCCCAAAACGATCCGTCGAACGGCGAATCGCACCCGCGATCAGCCTTAATTCCTTAATTCCCCACGGCATCGCTGCCGCCAATTTAATTAATAGACCAAGAATCGCTTGGTCCAAAATGACTTCTGAGCGCCCCTGATATCGTTGGTCTTTGCTGGTTAACGCAGTTTTCGTGGCGAAAATGCGCTCGTTTAGCCGCCGAAGGCGTTGTTCACGGTCGTGACAGGCGATTTTAACCAGCCGTTAACCATACACCGGGCAAATTCTGCCTACCTCGCGGCGTCGGCCAGAGGTTAACGGGGAGCCGCTCGCCATGGCCATCAACGATCTTCCGATCCTGTCGGCGCTGCGCACCAAGATGCAGTGGCACCAGCAGCGCCAGCGGGTGCTTGCCGAAAACATTTCCAACTCCAACACCCCGAACTTCAAGCCGCGCGAACTGGTCGAGCCGACATTCGACAACAAGGGTTCCAGCGTGGCGGGATCGATGGGGTCGCTGGCGATGATGCGCACCTCTACGAGCCATATGGCCGTGTCCGGCGGCGGCGAAAGCTTTAACGGCGACGGCGGCAAGAGCGGATTCCTGACCCGGCCCGCGGGCAACTCCGTCAATCTGGAGGACCAGATGATGAAGGTTTCCGCCAACCAGATGGATTATGCGGCGGCCACCTCGCTCTACACCCGCAGCCTCGGCCTTCTCAAAACCGCGATCGGAAAGCGCTGACGCGCAAGCATCTCAGGGAACCGGATCATGGCAGACGATGGAAGTGATTTCGCCCGCTCGATGAGCATCGCAACGTCGGGCCTGCGCGCGCAGGCGGGCCGGATGCGGGTGATCTCGGAGAACATCGCGAACGCGGATTCGACCGCGCCGAACGCCGCCGGCGATCCCTATCGCCGCAAGGTGCCGACATTTTCCTCCGCGCTCGACCGCACGCTCGACGCCAGGGTCGTGACACTCGGAAGAATCCGCCCGGACCAGTCTGCGTTTCGCGTCAAATATGAACCGAGCAATCCGGCGGCGGATGCTTCCGGCAACGTCAAATACCCCAACGTCAATCCGCTGGTCGAAATGACCGACATGCGCGAGGCGCAGCGGTCCTACGAAGCAAACCTCAACATCATCAGCGCCACGCGCCGGATGATTCAACGCACGCTCGACATCCTCAAGGCCTGAACAGGAACCATAGATCATGGCTTCACCCACAGTCGCTGCAAACGCCTACGCCGCCCTTTCCCGCATGATGGAATCCGGCGGCGCGGAGAAGGGCGGCCAGACCGGCGGCGGCCCGTCCTTCAGCGCGGTACTCAAGGACGCCGTCGGCAGCGTGCTGGAGGCCGGCAAGAAATCCGATGCCCAGACCATGGCGATGACTTCGGGCAAGGCCAACGTCATGGACGTGGTGACCGCGGTCGCGGAGACCGACGTCGCGGTCTCGACGCTGGTGTCGGTGCGCGACCGGGTGATCCAGTCCTACGAAGACATCATGAAGATGCCGATCTGACGTCCTTGGACGTCATCCCGGGGCGATGCGCAGCATCGAACCCGGGATCTCGAAGATTCCCGGATGCGCAATCGCGCATCCTAGTTCGCGCTACGCGCGCATCCCGGAATGACGCGTAGCAAGCAGAGAGCGAGACAGAAATGACCGGTGCTGAAACCCTCGACGTGGCGCGCGACGCGATCTGGACCATTGTCGTGGTGTCGTCGCCCTTGATGGTGGTCGGCCTCGTGGTCGGCGTCGTGGTATCGCTGTTCCAGGCGCTGACGCAGATCCAGGAACAGACGCTGATCTTCGTGCCGAAGATACTGGCGATCTTCGTCACGCTGTTGCTGGCGCTGCCGTTCATGGCGGATTCGCTGCACAGCCACATGATGCGGATTTCGTCGCAGAATCATAGGCGGTTGATGCACTGTGCGTGAACCATGCGCATCGACGTTTCGCTGTTGCCGGCCCTTGCCGCCACCTTCATGCTGGTATTCGCCCGCGTGGGAGCGATGGTGATGCTGTTGCCGGGGCTCGGCGAGACCAATATCCCGGTTCGCATCAAGCTCGCGATCGCGCTGCTTCTGACGCTGATCATCCTGCCGCTGCATCGCGCCGCCTACCATGTCGACCTGACCTCGATGTCCTCGCTCGGGGTGCTGATGGTCTATGAGATCATCATCGGTGTCGTGCTCGGCGCGACCGCGCGGGTGACGTTATCGGCGCTGGCGGTCGCAGGTTCCGTGATCGCCCAGCAACTCGGCCTCGGATTTGTCACGGCGGTCGATCCGACCCAGGGCCAGCAGGGGCTGCTGATCGGCAATTTCCTCACCATCCTCGGCTTGACGCTGTTGTTTGCGACCGACAGCCATCATCTCGTGATCGCCGCGCTCAACGAAAGCTACCGGATTTTCTCGCCGGGCGAGTTGATGTCGAGCGGCGACGTCGCAGCGCTCGCCACCCGCGCCTTCGCCGCCGCGTTCAAGATCGGCATGCAGCTTTCGGCGCCGTTTCTGGTGTTCGGCCTGGTCTTCAATATCGGACTGGGCGTGCTGGCGCGGCTGATGCCGCAGATGCAGGTCTATTTTGTCGGCGTGCCGCTGTCGATCATGGTGGGCTTCCTCATTCTGGCGCTCGTCATATCAGCGATGATGGGAACCTATCTGAATTACTTCGTCGGCGTCATGCACGAACTGACGCCGCTGAGATGATCCGGAAAAGTGGAACAGGAAAGCTAAAGCGCTGCGATGGCCGAGGACAGCGACGACAAAACAGAAGACCCTACGCAAAAACGTCTTGATGACGCGCATGCGCGCGGCGACGTTGCCAAAAGCCAGGAGGTCAACACCTGGTTCGTGATCGCGGGCGGGACGCTCGTCCTGTCGACTTTCTCGGGCTCGATGGGCGGCGGCATCCTGATGCCGCTGCGCAATCTCGTCGCCAATTCAGGGATGATCCATACCGACGGCGCGGCGCTGCTGTCGCTCGGGCAGACGCTCGGAATTGCCGTGCTGGGCGCCGTCGGCGTGCCGCTGCTGATGCTCGCGATCGCGGCGGTTGCAGGCAACATGATCCAGCACCGGCTGGTGTGGTCGGGGGAGCAGCTCAAGCCGAAATTCAGCAAGGTATCGCCCGGCGCCGGGCTGCAGCGCATCTTCGGCAAGCAGGCGGCGGCGAACTTCGCCAAGGGTGTGTTCAAGCTGATCGCGCTCGGCGTCGTCATGATGATGGTGCTGTGGCCGGAGCGCCACCGCCTGGAATCGTTCCTGCGGTTCGATCCGGATGCCATTCTGGGCGTCACCACCAGCCTGGTGCTGCATTTGATGGGCGCCGTGGTGGCGATGCTGGCCGCGGTCGCGATCGCGGATTACTTCTTCCAGTACCGGCAGTGGTACGAGCGGCAGAAGATGTCGCTGCAGGAGATCAAGGACGAGTTCAAGCAGTCCGAAGGCGACCCCCATATCAAGGGCCGGATCCGGCAGTTGCGGCAGCAGCGCATGAGGAAGCGCATGATGGCCGCGGTACCCAAGGCTTCCGTCATCATCACCAACCCGACTCACTATTCGGTGGCGTTGTCCTACGACCGCGGCATGTCGGCGCCGGTCTGCGTCGCCAAGGGTGTGGACAACATCGCGTTCAAGATCAGGGAAATCGCCAGGGAGCACGATATTCCGATCGTGGAGAACGTGGCGCTGGCCCGCGCCCTCTATGCAACCGTCGACATCGACGACGAAATTCCCGTCGAGCACTATCACGCGGTGGCGGAGATCATCGGCTACGTGATGGGCCTGAAGCGCGGGTTTAACGTCCAGCGGCGCAGTTGATGGACCAGAAATAGCCTTGAAATGCGTGCAATCTGGGAAATAGCCGCCTGGCGGACTTGCGCTTGCGGGGCCGATTCAGGCACTCAGGAGGGGAGCGCCAGCCGAAGGCGGAATTACCCGCGTTCGGTCGATATTGTCCGGCGCGTCACCTCGATGCCGATTGGCCGCGTCTCTTGATATGACCGCCGAAACCAACAGCGCTTCCTCCCCCGAGCCCTTCGCGGCGCACGAACCGGCGCGGCGGGGCGGCAGCATCATTCTGGTGCTGCTGGTGGCCGCCGGCATCGTCGCGGTCGCCGTCGCGCTGATGACGATCGGCCGGGCCCAGGCCCAGCCCTATATTCTCGGCGTGCTGGCGCTGCTGGCGATGGTCGGCCTGTTCAACCTGTTCGCCTTCGCCGCCGGAATCATCCGCTTCACCGACCGCACCGCCGACGACCCCGTGATGAGCCGGATTGCCGATCATGCCCATGACGGGCTGGCGGTCACCGACCCCAGGGGGCACGTGGTCTATTCCAACGCCGCCTATCTGGCGCTCACGGGAGCTGCGGGTGCGCAGGACGTGCGCCCGGTGGAGCGCGTCTTCATCGGGAACCCGGACGTGTCGGAAGCGGTGTTCCGGCTGCTGAAAGCGGCGCGCGAAGGCAAGCGGCAGCAGGAGGAGGTCCGAATCGCCGGCACCGACGGCGCGCATGGCCGCTGGCTCCGGCTGAGGGTCCGTCCGCTCGGCCAGAGCAAGCGCGAGGCGAAATACGCGGTGTGGTCGATCGCCGACATCACGCGCGACCGCGAACGCCAGGAAGACGTGTTCAAGGAGTTGCAGCACGCGATCGAATATCTCGACCATGCGCCTTGCGGCTTCTTCTCGGTCAATCCTGCCGGCGATGTGGTCTATGTCAACGCCACGCTCGCGGGCTGGCTCGACCACGACCTTGCCGAAATCGGGTCGGGCGGCTTGAAGCTTGCCGATATCGTCTCGGGCGACGGCGCTGCGCTGCTGACCTCGATCGTGGCGGTGCCGGGCGAAGTCAAAACCGAAGTGTTCGACATCGATCTGCGCATGCGCAACGGCAAGACCATGCCGGTGCGGCTCTATCACAAATTGGCGTTTGGCGCCGACGGCATGCCCGGCCCCTCGCGCACGCTGGTGATCAGCCGCACGCGCGACGAGCATTCCGATCCGGAACGCGCGGCCGAAGTCCGCTTCATGCGCTTCTTCGACCATACCCCGATGGCGATCGCGACCGTGGACAGCGCCGGTACGGTGGTGCGCGCCAATGCCCGCTTCGCCAAGCTGGCGCAGAGCCTGAACGCCGAGGGTGCGGCGAACAAATCGATCTTCCGGACCGTGAACGCACGCGACCGCAGCCTGCTGATCGCGGCGATCAACCAGGCCGCCGAAGGGCAGGGCGATATCGCCCCCGTCGAGGCCATGCTCGATGGCGCCAAGGAGCGCTGGGGGCAGTTCTTCGTCACCGCGGTCGAGGAGGACGAGCGCGATACCGAAGCCGCGATCGTCTACCTGCTGGAGACCACCGAGCGGCGCACGCTCGAGAACCAGATCAACCAGTCGCAGAAGATGGATATGGTCGGCCAGCTCGCCGGCGGCATCGCCCACGACTTCAACAACGTGCTGTCGGCCATCATGATGGCCAACGACTTCCTGCTGAACGCGCACAAGCCGACCGATCCGTCGTTCCAGGACATCATGCAGATCAAGCAGAACGCGACCCGCGCGGCGACGCTGGTGCGGCAGCTGCTCGCATTCTCGCGCCGCCAGACCTTGCGGCCGCAGGTGCTCGACCTCGGCGACGCCTTGTCCGACCTCACCATGCTGCTGCGCCGCCTGATCGGCGAGAAGGTCAAGCTCGACCTCGTGCACGGCCGCGATCTCTGGCCGGTGAAGGTCGATGTCTCGCAATTCGAGCAGGTGATCGTCAATCTGGCGGTCAACGCCCGCGACGCGATGCCCGACGGCGGCAAGCTGACGGTGAAGACCGCCAACGTCACCGCGGACGAGTCCGCGGAACTGTCCAACAAGGGCATGCCGGCGGCGGATTACGTGCGGATCGACATCTCGGATACCGGCACCGGAATCCCCGCCGAAATCGTCGACAAGATTTTTGAGCCGTTCTTCTCCACCAAGGAAGTCGGCAAGGGCACCGGCCTTGGCCTTTCGACGGTCTATGGCATCGTCAAGCAGACCGGCGGCTTTGTCTACGTCGACTCCAGGCCCGGCGAGGGCACCTCGTTCCGTATCTTCCTGCCGCGGCATCGTCCCGAACTGGAGACCCAGCCCGAATCGCAGGCGACCAGTGGCGCCGCCAGGGAAGCCGCCGCCGAGCCGCCGAAGCCGCGGGTCGATATGACCGGGCAGGGCACGATCCTTCTGGTGGAAGACGAGGACGGCCTGCGTTCGCTGAATGCGCGCGGCTTGCGGTCGCGCGGCTACAGCGTGATCGAGGCGTCCAACGGCATCGAGGCGATGGAGGCGCTTGATGAAAAGGAAGGCGCCGTCGATCTCGTCGTCTCCGACGTCGTGATGCCGGAAATGGATGGCCCGACGCTGCTGCGCGAGATGCGCAAGCGTAATCCCAATCTGAAAATCATCTTCGTCTCCGGCTATGCCGAGGAAGCCTTCGACAAGAGCTTGCCGCAGGGCGAGCAATTCGCCTTCCTGCCAAAACCCTTCGCGCTGAGTGCGCTGGTCGAGAAGGTCAAGGAAACCATGACGGCCCAATAGTGCGGGGCCGGGCAGCGACCGGACGGCCGTCCGCGAATTCGGAGCAAAGCCGGACTTGGCGCAATGACCGGCGGGCGGCTCCCTTGTCACTTGTTGGCCCTTGCCCGACGCGCAAATCGCTGCTTTGTATGCCTGCGACGAAAAAGGCGTTCTTTTGGGCATCGCGCCCGATCGGCCAGAACCCGTCGTATTGTTGCGAACCATAAGCACGAACGCCCCACCCAGCCCCACAAGGTCCTAATCGTCACATCCCCGCGACCGAGGGCCGCAGCCGCGGTTCCCGATAGTGGCTTCACTTTTAGGCAGCCCTGCCCATCTTAGGGGCGCTTCCCCATACCGGGGACTAAGGAAACAGACATGAGTTTCACGCAGCGCACGCGCGGAATTGTTCGAGCTATTGCCATCGTCCTGTCGCTGGCCGTTCCCCTGGTCATGGCGATCTCGGCGGCTGACGCCCGAGTCGGCGGCGGCGGCAGTTCCGGTTCGCGGGGAACGCGGACCTTTTCTGCGCCGCCGAGCACGACCACGGCGCCGGGCACGGCGCAACCTTTTAACCGCACCTTTACCCAGCCGGGCAGCCCCGGGATGGGCGCACCGGCCGCTGCGGGCGGCCGAAGGGCGGCTTCTTCAACCGGCCTGGCATGGGCACTGCTCGGCGGCCTCGCCGCGGGCTTCCTCGGCGCCGGCCTGCTCGGCATGCTGTTCGGCGGCGGGATGTTCTCCGGTCTCGGCGGCTTGTCGTCGATCATCGGCCTGATGCTGCAGATCGGCCTGATCATCATCGTGGTGCGGCTGGCGATGTCGTGGTGGCAGCGCCGCCACACGCCGGCGGCCGCTTATGCCGGCGGTCCGGCGGCGGCTCCCGGCGCGCAGACGGGCTTCGGCTCCGGAATGGGCTTTGGACTGGGATCGAACAGCGCGCCGCTCGAGATACTGCCGGCCGACTATGAGGCGTTCGAGCGGCTGCTCGGCGAGATCCAGGCCGCATGGTCGAACGAGGACGTCGCCAAACTGCATACGCTCGCAACGCCCGAGATGGTGTCGTATTTCTCCAAGGACCTCGAGCAGAACAAGGCGAACAACGACGTCAACAAGGTTTCCGACGGTAAAGCTGCTGCAGGGCGACCTCGCGGAAGCCTGGCGCGAAGGCGAAACCGACTATGCGAGCGTCGCGATGCGCTTCTCGCTGGTCGACAAGACGCTGGAGCGCACCACCGGCCGTGTGGTCGCGGGCAGCGAAACGCCGGTCGAAGTGACGGAGGTCTGGACCTTCGCGCGGCAACGTGGCGGCAACTGGGAACTCTCGGCGATCCAGCAGACCAACTGATCGATTGCCGACTAAGACATCGGACGATATAAGGCGCTGCGGTTCATTCCGCGGCGCCTTTTGTTTTGGCGGTTCGTTTCGCGGTCACGGAACCGGAATAATGGTTGTCGCGACGGGTTGAGTCCAAGAGAGCAAAAAAGGGAGGACTTCAATGAACAATCTCGCCAGGATCGTTTCGCCGGCATGCGTCGCGCTCGCCGCCATATCCTTTATCGCGGCGTCGTTTGTCGCGGCGCAACCCGCACAGGCGCAATCGGCCGATATCAGCTTCTTCGTGACCAGCACCGGCATCGGCAATGGCGGCAATCTCGGCGGTCTCGCCGGCGCCGACAATCACTGCCAGACGCTGGCGCAGGCAGCCGGAGCGGGTGCCCCCAAAACATGGCACGCCTATCTCTCGACCCAGGCGGCTGACGGCAAGCCTGCCGTCAATGCGCGCGATCGCATCGGCAAGGGGCCGTGGAAGAATGCCAAGGGCGTCGTGATCGCCAAGGATGTCGCCGACCTGCACTCGAGCGCCAACGGTCTCACCAAGCAGACCGCGCTGAGCGAGAAGGGCGAGGTCATCAACGGCCGCGGCGACACGCCGAACCGTCACGACGTGCTGACGGGATCGCAGCCCGACGGTACCGCCTTTGCCGGCAACGACGACCGCACCTGCAAGAACTGGACAAGTTCGACGCAGGGCTCGGCGATGCTCGGCCATATCGACCGCATCGGCCTGCGTGACGACGACGCCTCGAAATCGTGGAACTCCTCGCATCCCTCGCGCGGTCCGGATGGCGGCTGCTCGCAGGCCGACTTCAAGAGCACCGGCGGTGACGGGTTGATGTATTGCTTCGCGGCGAATTGACGTAAGTCATCCCGGGGCGATGCAAGCATCGAATTCCCCGTGCAATTTGCACATCGGAGGATTTCCGGATTCTCCGGTGTGCAATTGCGCACCTCAGGTATGGTGGCGCACCATTCCGGAATGACGGAAGTCCGAGCATGAAAATCATCGACGCGCAGGTTCACATCTGGTCGCAAACCGTCACGCCGCCGTCAGGCCTGCATCGCAAGGTCGAGAAATTCACGGCCGAAGAACTCCTGCAGGAGATGGACGAGGCCGGCGTGGACGCCGCGCTGATCCATCCACCGCGCGGCTGGGATCCCGATTCCAACGCGAGCGCGATCGAAGCGGTTCGGAAATATCCCGACCGCTTCGCCATCATGGGTAATTTTGCGCTCGACAATCCCGATGACCGCAAGCTGATCCACGGCTGGCGCAATCAGAAAGGCATGATGGGCCTTCGGTGGCCGTTATTGTTGGAGGAGCATCAGAAGTGGCTGCACGAAGGCAGGCTCGAATGGCTATGGCCGGCGGCCGAGAAGGAAGGCCTGCCGCTTGCCATGATGGGCGGGATTTTCCTGCCGAAATTCCGCGAGATCGCCGAACGCCATCCGCAATTGAAGATGATCGTCGATCATTGCGGCCTGAACCGGCACGGCAGGGATGACCAGGCTTTCATCCATCTCGACGAACTGGTGGCGCTCGCCAAACTGCCGAATGTCGCGGTCAAGGCTACCGGCGCGCCGCATTACTCCACGCAAGACTATCCGTTCCGCAACATCCATGACGGCCTGCACCGCATCTTCGATGCGTTTGGGCCGAAGCGGTTGTTCTGGGGCACCGATATCACCCGGATGCCTTGCAGCTACCGGCAATGCGTCACGTTCTTTACCGAAGAACTGCCGTGGCTGAAGGGCGCGGATCTGGAAGACGTGATGGGCCGGGCCGTCTGCGAGTGGATCGGCTGGGATTACGCCGGCGTTCATCACAAGACATCGTGAGTTCATTTCGCGGCGCTAATTAGCGCGGAGTAGGGACGCGTCCGTTCATTAATCGTTAGTGATGTTTATCAAGGTAAATTTCCAACTCAAGTTGACGCGACTGCTGCCGGACTAGATAAGTTGTCTCCATGTGATTTTGCAACCCGGCGTTTTCTCAGGTCAGCAGGTAATCAATTATGTCTCGCGTCATTGCCGCCGTTTTTGCTACCGCCTTCTTGCCGTATCCATTCCGACGGTCGGCCTCCGCCGGTTGCTATTCGTGCTACACGCCGCAGCCCTGTTGCTATCAGCAGCAGGTCGTGCCGCCGCAGTACCGCACGGTCCAGGAGACGGTGATGGTTGCCCCGGGCCGCGTCATCGCCCATCGCACGCCGGCGCAGTATCGC
>CAWJYI010000037.1:0-76648 GCA_963847015.1 uncultured Alphaproteobacteria bacterium
GCAGCGGATCATCGACAGCGGGTCGTCGATGACCGGCATGCCCTCCTGCTGGGCGCGGCGCGCGAAACGGTAGGTGTCGTTGGAGATCGACGTCGTCTCGCGGATGAACAGCGCATCGTAATTGGCGAGCTTGGCGAGATCCTTCTTGGTGATCGGCTCGACTTCGACGCCCATCTTCTCGGCGATCTTCGACCAGTAGCGCAGCGACTGGATCTTCCGAAGGCGGCAATTGCTCATGCGGGTCGATCAGCGTGGCGAAGCTGTAGCGGGCCGGCGTGCGTGTCTTGGTGTCGCGCCATTCGCGGTCGGTGAAGGTGTCGAGCGAGAAACGAAGCGGGTCTTCTCGTCGGCGCTCATGCGTGCCAGCGGCAACAGCGCGATCTTGCGGATCGACGCCCATTGGCGCGTTTTCGCGGATGGTGACCTCCAGCGCCGGCGCGCGGAACCAGTCGAACAACAGCTTGGCGAAGCGGTCCCAGGCCTTCGAAGGGCCGATGCCGAAGAAGATCGAGACGCGCGACGGAAAGGCGCCGCCGAGATCCTTGCGGCACTTGTTGAGCGCCACCTCCAGTTCCGGCAGCGCATGCTCGTAGAGCTTCGGCTCCGACAGGTCGATCATCGTCTCGACGGTCGGAATGACCCGGTGGCTGCGCGAGCTGGCCAGCAGCGACGCATAGTAGCCGCGGCTCTGGTAGCCATAATTGTTGGAAAGGTTGATCACCTTCGGCCGCTGCCCGCGAAACAGCGCAGGGTGCGCCAGATAGTCGCGGTTGGTGATGATCTTGTGCGGTGTCGCGACTTGATCGAGATCGCTCTGCCGTCCCGTCAGTATGACCCAGGTCATCTCATTGATTCTCGTCAGAATGGCGACGCGTTGCACTGTTCGGGTCGGAGCAGGTCGGTCGTGCAGCGTGAGGTGCCCCCAGCCTCAGGCATTTCAAAGACAGAGACAACGGCGGTCATGCCGCGGCGGTTCCGGCAAGCCGCGCCGCCATCTTGTCCGGCGACGCCAGGGACTTCCGCGAATCGCAGCGCGGTCTCCCCGTCGGCATAGTAGCCGCGGCCTTGCGCCGAAGCGCGAATAGGCCATGCGCTCGTAGAGATTGATGGCGCGGATATTGTCCGGCGCGGACCTCGAGCGTCAGCCGCGTGCAGCCGCGCAGCGCGGCTTCCCGTTCTGCAGGCTGCAAGAAGCGCGCGGCCGAGTGCCCGCGAAGCGCCAGATCAACAGCCACGCGAAGCGAGTCGCGCCGTCGTGCTGGCGGCTCTGAACAGCACGACCGCAGAGCCGGCGGAGCATGTCCGGCATCGGCGCGATGACCGCGGCCGACGGCGAGGCAATCAGCCGCCGGAACGTCGTCCCGGAAATGCGATCGGACGAGAATGACCGGTCCTCGAGGTCGACAAGCACGCCGATGTCGGCCGCAACGGCCAATCGAAATTTCGCGTTGCACTGAGACCGGAAAACCTCGTTCTTGCCGGATAAGGGATTGTGGCAGGGAGGTCTCCTGCCGGCGCCTGTCGCGGCGCAAACATCAATCGCGGTTTCCCTCCTCGATCGGGCCCGAATTATAACAAGTTCCGGCGCGGTCTCGAGTGTGAACCGAGCGTCCGACGCAGTTGAAGCTGTTCCGCTCGCTCCGGCGAGGCAACTCCTAGATATTCCCGAATTTCCTTCACCTCGGGTCGAAGAGCTTGTCCTCGCCGCACCATGCCGGTCACGGCGAAATAGACGACGATCGCGCAACCGTTGCTATCGACCCAGTAGAGTGCCAGTCACACCGTCTTCGACGTAGCGGCGGACATCGTGTTCGCCTGCGCCATCCATGTCGCCAGTGACGTAGATCGAAACGCGGTTTCTCGGCCGCGTCCTTGTACATCAGGACTGCGCGCGCCGACCGTTCGCGAGCAGGCGGCTGCCGCCCGCCGAAGAGGTCGAAGCCTTCGGCCGTGAGGTCCGGCGCGACCAGTTCGATTCCGATCCGCTCGACAGCCAGCCGACCGGATGATGCTTCTGGTCGGCGCCGACTTCGACCGACATCCGGCTGGTCGGCAGTGTAGGTCGTGTATGCGCGACGATGGCGTCCCGGCGAACTGATCGCCGGCCTCCGCCGGGCTCGCGCGAGCCGTTGACGACCGCGGAATAGCCGCCGCGCCACCGACGACCGCAATGTCGCCGCGCGCCGCAGCGGAGCGCGGCGGCGCACGTCCAGGAGCGGCGCGGCTTCCCTCGCCTGGGCAAGCTTCGTCGAGCGTTCGCCGGAACCGGCTCAGCAGCACCGGCGCAAGCGCCGCCGCCAGCGTCTCGCGATCGCGCTCGTCGCGCGCGCTGCAGCGCCTTCATGTCGACATGGTCCGCGTCGAGCCAGTGCTCGAAATCGGCGCGATCGTCCGCCGGCGACTCGCCATCGAGCGCCAGATGGATGTCGTTCAGTGAAAGTCGCGCCGGCTCATCTCTCGACCTCCTGATCATCTTGCGCCACGAGGCGTCGTCGAGGATCGTCTCTCAGGTCCTCGCGCCCGCGCGCGATCCGCGACATCAGCGTTCCCGCGGGCACGCCGAGCACATTGGCCGCCTCCGCATAGGAAAAGCCCTCGACCGCGACCAGCATCAGCGCCGCGCGCCGTTCCGGGCTAGGCGCTGCAGCGCCTCCAGAACCTCGCGCGACTGCAACCTTGTCGTCCTGCGGCGGCGGCGTCGCCTGTCCGCCGATCGTCTCGGGCATCATCGCGACGATCTGGCCGTGGCGCTTGCTCGGCGAAGCTGGTCGACGAACAGATGGTGCATGATCGTGAACAGCCAGCGCCGCGGCAATTCTCCGGTGGTCCAGCGATCCATCCGCGACAGCGCCCGCTCCAGGCTGTCCTGCACCAGATCGTCGGCCGCTCGCGGTCGCGCAGCAGCGATCGCGCATAGCGGCGCAACCGTGGAATTTCGTCGATGATCGCCCGCCTGCGGTCGTCCATTGCCCAGTGCCGTCGCCAGGGTTCCGATCCCCGGCTTACTCCTAAACGATGATCGCCAAGAAAAGTCCCGGGCGGCTCCGACCAGTTCCATCAAGGCGATTGAAGCATCGATCCAATCAATCGATTTTGCCGTCGTGGCGGCCGAATGGCTAGAAAAGCCGCCCAAGCGGAGGATCGCGAGATGGCGAGCGTCACGGCAAGCGAAACGTCCGGCCAGTCGCGTGCCATGGCTGATCATCATCTGCGGCTGCCTGATCGCCGCGATGACCTTCGGGCCGCGCTCGGCAATGGGCTTCTTCCAGCTGCCGATGCTCGCCGAAAAGGGCTGGGACCGCCAGACCTTCGGCCTCGCCATGGCGCTGCAGAACCTGTTCTGGGGCCTCGGCCTGCCGTTGTTCGGGGCGATCGCCGACCGCTTCGGGACCTGGCGCGTGCTGGCCATCGGCGGCGTCATCTATGCGGGCGGCCTGGTGCTGATGGCGAATGCCAGCTCGCCGTCGATGCTCTATCTCGGCGGCGGCGTGCTGGTCGGGCTCGGCGTCGCGGCCGGTTCGTTCAGCATCGTGCTCGCCGCCTTCGCCCGGCATACGCCGCCGGAACGCCGCAGCATCGTGTTCGGCATCGGCACCGCCGCCGGCTCGGCCGGCATGTTCCTGTTCGCGCCGATCAGCCAGGGCATGATCGATGCCTATGGCTGGTCCGACACACTGGTCTATCTCGGCATCGCCATGCTCGCCCTGCCGATCCTGGCCATCCCGCTTGCCGGAAATTCGCGCGACGGCAAGGCGGCGATGGCCGAGATGCAGCAGTCGATCGGCAGCGCGCTCCGCGAGGCGCTCGGCCACCGCAGCTTCGTGCTGCTGACCACGGGCTTCTTCGTCTGCGGCTTCCAGATCGCCTTCATCACCGCCCACTTCCCGGCCTATATCCGCGACATCGGCATCGACGGCGCGCTATGCGGTCATCGCGCTGGCGCTGATCGGCTTCTTCAACATCATCGGCTCGCTGGCCTCCGGCTTGATCGGCCAGCGCTATTCCAAGCCGATCTTCCTGGTGCTGATCTATCTCGCCCGGTCGATCGCCGTGACGGCATTCCTGCTGTTGCCGCAGACGCCGGCCAGCGTCGTCATCTTCGCCATCGTGATGGGACTGCTGTGGCTGTCGACCGTGCCGCCGACCAATGCGCTGGTGGCGATCATGTTCGGCACGCGCCACCTCGGCATGCTCGGCGGCGTGGTGTTCCTGTCGCACCAGATCGGCTCGTTCCTCGGCGTCTGGCTCGGCGGCTATCTCTACGATCACTTCCACAGCTACGATCCGGTCTGGTGGCTCGGCGTGGCGCTCGGCCTGTTCGCCGCGATCGTGCACTGGCCGATCAGGGAACGGCCGGTGGAGCGGGGGCTGCCGTTCCGGCTGCTGCGGAGTAGCCGGCTCCGCCGTCGCCCTGGTCAGCATGCGCTGATAGAACAGGCCGATGCCGATCAGCACGATGCCGAGGCCGATGAAGGACAGCGCGCGCAGCACGCCTTCGAGCTCGGACATGTCGAACAGGAACACCTTGGCGACGGCGATCACGATCAGCGCCGCCGAGGCGATGCGCAGCACCTGCGACCTCAGGAGCAGCCCGGCGACCAGCAGCGCCACCCCGAGCACCAGCCAAAGTGCCGAATAGGCATAGGTCTCGACCTGGCCGAAATCGCGCCAGCAGCGCGATGAACTCGCCCTGGAACAGCCGGCGCAGCGACAGCGTCGCATAGGCGAAGGCCAGCAGCGAGGCCAGCACGGCCAGCAGCGCGACATACCATTCGGCCGCCTGCCGCGCGCAAACAGCGCAACGCCGCCAGCGGCAAGCGCCGGCAAGAGATAGGCGAGCAGCAGCAGGTTGAAGAACACGATCGTGCCGGTCAATTCGTCGGTGAAGAGCAGGTTGAGCAGCAGGAAGTGCTGGATAACCACCATCGCCGACCGAAAGCAGGCCGACGATCATCGAGCCGATGCGGAAGACCGGGCTCGGCGAGCGCATGTCCAGCGCGATCAGGATGGCGCTGCCGGCGAGCGCGATCAGCGTGTAGATCGCCTGCTCGGCGAGCGTCGGCAAATCCGCATCGAGGACGCCGCCATTCATGGCGTGGCGGACCAGCATCGCTGCGCCGATCAGCGCGAAGAACGATGCCGCCGCTTCCATCACCAGCCGCGGCCGGCCGCCAGTGGTGCGGGCGAGCTGCCAGCCGGCAAACGCGGCACCCAGCGCCGGAACGCCGTAGCCCGGCAGCAGCCAGTTGAACACCGGCGTCTGTCGACAGAGCTGCGAAGCCGACGATGGACGGATCGATCGCGAAGCGGAACAGCACGAAGGCCGCGCCGGCAGCGCTCAGCCAACCGAGCACGGGATAGGAGCGATAGCGGGTCGCAAAGGCCGGAAGCGCCAGCGCGGCGCCGAGCAGGACCGTCGTCCAGCCGGCTGAAAAGGCCATGTGCAGCGCCGAGCAGCAAGGCAACGCCGGCGCCGGCCAGCACGAAGGAGACGGCGGGACCGCCGGACAGCGGCGGCGCTTCGGCCCGCGCGATAGTTTCCCGGCCAACACGAAGCCAACGGCAAGCGCAAGGGCGACGGCGGCGTGAACGAGATCGCGGTCGAGATTGCCGAAGGCGAGCCAGGGCCGAGAACAGGATGACCAGCGGCACCAGCGACGCCCCATGCGGCCCAGACCGCGGCGCGCGCCGATGCCCGGCCGCAAAGCGGCGCGCGTTCCACAACCCGGCCACCGCAAAGACCGCGCCGATGCGCCGTGCCGGCGCGCATGAGCCCGCGGCCCGAGGGCAGCAGCGGAAAGCCCTCGATGGTCATGGGCTGCGCCCAACAGGTCGAAGCCGAAGTCTCCGGAAAAGGCGTGGCGGATGAAGACCATCACCGTCGCCGCGCCGGCAGCATGCAGCAACGCGATTGCAGGAAGAAATCTCGCTGTTGTTTGCAGCAGCCCCAGCGCCTGGCCGCCGAAGGAATGCCCGACATAGGCGAACGGCAGCGCCTTGTAGCGCTCGCGCATCCATGACACCGCGGCGGTAACATCCTGCGCCGCCCAGTCCGACATCGATGCCTTGAAGCCGACCAGCGATTTCGGCTGGTTGTAGCCGGTCAGCGATTTCTGCCTGCTGTCGCCGGTGCCGCGGTAGTCATAGGTCAGCACCGCGCAGCCGCGCTTGGCGAGATAGCCGGCAAAGCCGCGGTAGATCTTGCGGTGAACGGCGGTCGCCGAATTGATCAGGACGGCATGGCGCTTCGCGCCCCGGGGCAAAAACAGCGTCGCAGCCAGCGGATATCCATCCATCGCGGGCAGCGTGATATCGTCGACAAACACATCGTCCAGCGCCGGCTCGGCCACCGCATCTTCTCCTCAGATTTTGCGAGCGGCACACCAAATGCGAATTCGGCTTTTGTCGCAAGAGCTTGACGTAACAGCAGGAAATCTGACTGGCGGTTGGCCCGCACCCTGTGTATAACCCGGCCCTTCTTAGTCGCCGGCCCGGGCGACGCCAAGGCTTAGATGTCACGGCTTTGACGCCAAGGTTTCGACGCCAACGCTTTGCGGGGCTTTTCCAGTTGCGTCCGCCAAAGCTTTAGCGAAGGCGGATAAATAGCGGTTTTTGCTCAGGAGTTACGTCATGTCCGAGCGGTGGACACCCGATAGCTGGCGCGCCAAGCCGGTACTGCAGATGCCTGATTATCCCGATGCCAAGGCATTGGCGGATGTCGAGGCGCAGCTGGCCACGTTTCCGCCGCTGGTTTTTGCCGGTGAGGCCCGCAACCTGAAAAAGGCGCTGGGCCGCGTTGCCGCCGGCGAGGCGTTCCTGCTGCAGGGCGGCGACTGCGCCGAGAGCTTTGCCGAGCACGGCGCCAACAATATCCGCGACTTCTTCCGCGTGCTGCTGCAGATGGCGGTCGTGCTGACCTATGCCGGCGCGCTGCCGGTGGTGAAGGTCGGCCGCATCGCCGGCCAATTCGCCAAGCCGCGCTCGTCGAATACCGAAAAGGTCAACGGCGTCGAGCTGCCGAGCTATCGCGGCGACATCATCAACGACATCGCCTTCACCCCGGAGGCGCGCGTCCCGGACCCGCAGCGCCAGTTGATGGCGTACCGGCAATCGGCGGCGACGCTCAATCTGCTGCGCGCGTTCGCCACCGGCGGTTTTGCCAATCTCGGCAGCGTGCATCAGTGGATGCTCGGCTTCCTGAAGGATTCGCCGCAGTCACGCCGCTACAAGGAACTGGCGGACCGCATCTCGGACGCGCTCAATTTCATGCGCGCCTGCGGCCTCGACCTGGAAAGCCATCCGGAACTCCGCGCCACCGATTTCTACACCAGCCACGAGGCGCTGCTGCTCGGCTACGAGCAGGCCTTCACGCGCATCGATTCCACTACCGGCGACTGGTATGCGACCTCGGGCCACATGATCTGGATCGGCGATCGCACCCGCCAGCTCGACCACGGCCATGTCGAGTATTTCCGCGGGATCAAGAATCCGATCGGGCTGAAATGCGGTCCCTCGTTGAAGCCGGATGAATTGCTGAAGCTGATCGACATCCTCAATCCCGACAACGAACCCGGACGGCTGACGCTGATCAACCGCTTCGGCTCCGACAAGGTCGGCGATCATCTCGCCCCGCTGATCCGCGCGGTGCAGCGGGAAGGGCGCGTCGTGGTCTGGTCGTGCGATCCGATGCACGGCAACACCATCACCTCGACCTCCGGCTACAAGACCCGGCCGTTCGACCGCGTGTTGTCGGAGGTGAAATCGTTCTTCAGCATCCACGCCGCCGAAGGAACGCATGCCGGCGGCGTTCATCTGGAAATGACCGGGCAGGATGTCACCGAATGCATCGGCGGCGCACGTGCCATTACGGACGAGGATCTCAACGACCGTTATCACACGGTCTGCGATCCCCGGCTGAACGCCGAACAGTCGATCGACATGGCTTTCCTGATTGCCGAACTCTTGAAGCAGGAACGCGCCGGGAAGGTCAAACCGATGCCGGCCGCAGCGGGACTCTGATTTGCTGCGACTTTGGCGGGCCACGATCAACACCCGTAACGGTCTCGCCTTCGCGATCCGTTCGGAGCAGGCCGTCCGCGAGGAACTGGTCGCGCTCGTGCTCTCGTTGCCGGTTGCGTGGCTGGTCGGCGTCACCGCCATGCGCAGCTTCCAATTGGTCGCGGCGGTTGCTTTCGTGCTGGTCGTCGAGCTGCTCAATACCGCCGTTGAAAAGCTCGCCGACCGCCTGACCACCGACCATGATCCGCAGATCGGGCGGGTCAAGGACATGGGATCGGCCGCGGTCGGCGTCGCGCTCGTCATGGCCGCCCTGTTCTGGCTGTTCGCCCTCGCCGAGCGCATGGGCGCGATCTAAAGCGAGCAATTGCAGTTTGCTCCCGTGCAAGGCAACATCGCGCTATGAGTGAACCGCAATTCAAAATCACGCTGGCCCAGTTGAACCCGACGGTCGGCGACATCACGGGCAACGCCGCGAAAGCGCGCGCTGCGCGCGAAAAGGCGCACGCCGATGGCGCCGATCTGGTGGTGCTGCCCGAATTGTTCATCGCCGGCTACCCGCCGGAAGATCTGGTGCTGAAGCCGGCGTTCCAGGCGGCCTGCCGCTCGGCGATCGAAGAGCTGGCGCGCGAGACCGCCGGCGGCGGCCCGGCGATGCTGATCGGCACGCCCTGGGTCGAGGACGGCAAGCTCTATAACGCCTGTGCGTTGCTCGACGAGGGCCGCATCGCCGCGCTGCGCTTCAAGGCGAATTTGCCGAATTACGGCGTGTTCGACGAGAAACGCCTGTTCGCCCGCGGGCCCGCCGCTGGCCCGGTGACCGTCAGGGGTGTTCGGGTCGGCGTTCCCATCTGCGAAGACATCTGGCTCGAGGAATCCGAAGAGTACGAAAACGTCGTCGAATGCCTCGCCGAAACCGGCGCGGAAATTCTCGTCGTGCCGAACGGCTCGCCTTACGCGCGCGACAAGAACGATCTGCGGCTGTCGATCGCGGTCGCCCGCGTCACCGAGAGCGGGCTGCCGCTGGTCTATCTCAACCAGATCTGCGGCCAGGACGAGCTGGTATTCGATGGCGCGTCGTTCGCGCTGAACGCCGATCTGTCCGTCGCGGCGCAGTTGCCGGCGTTCGAAGAGAGCATCACGACGTTGCGCTGGACGAAGGGCGCGGACGGCTGGCGCTGCACCGGGCCGGTCGCGCCGCTGCTTGAGGGCGACAAGGGCGATTACGCAGCCTGCGTGCTGGGCTTGCGCGATTACGTCCGCAAGAACGGATTCCCCGGCGTGCTGCTCGGCGTTTCCGGCGGCATCGATTCCGCGCTGTGCGCGGCAATCGCGGTCGACGCGCTCGGTGCGGAACATGTCCGCGGCGTGATGCTGCCGTTCCGCTTTACCGCGCAGGTGTCGCTCGACGATGCCGCCAAGCTCGCAGCCGCGCTCGGCATACGCTACGAGGTGCTGCCGATCGCGGACGCCGTGAACGGGTTTGAAAAAATCCTGTCGGAAACCTTCAAGGGCCTGCCGCGCGACATTACCGAAGAAAATCTCCAGGCCCGCACCCGCGGCACGCTGTTGATGGCGATGTCGAACAAGACAGGCGCGATGGTGGTCACGACCGGCAACAAATCGGAAATGTCGGTCGGCTATGCCACGCTCTATGGCGACATGAACGGCGGCTTCAATCCGATCAAGGACATCTACAAGACCGAAGTGTTCCGGTTATCGGCCTTGCGCAATTCCTGGAAGCCGGACGGCGCGCTTGGCCCGTCGGGCGAAGTCATCCCGGTCAACATCATCACGCGGCCGCCGACGGCGGAGTTGCGCGAAAACCAGACCGACCAGGATTCGTTGCCGCCCTACGACATGCTGGATGCGATCCTCGAACGGCTGGTCGAACGCGAGGAGCCGCTGGCTTCAATCATCGCGGCGGGTTTTGCGCCTGACGTGGTGACGCGGATCGACCGTCTGCTCAACATCGCCGAATACAAGCGCCGCCAGGCCGCGCCGGGCGTCAAGGTGACGCAAAAGAACTTTGGCCGCGACCGCCGCTATCCCATCACCAATCGCTTTCGCGACAACGGCAAGGCGTTGCCCGAGCCCGACGAAAAACTGGTCGCCCGCGCGGGCCGCGCGTCGGCGGAAGCGTTTGAGGGTTAGAGAGCGTTTTCGAGCGAAAGCCTGCCCCGGACTGATCCGGGGTGGTACCGGTTCGCGTAAAGAAAACGCGTCAAACAAGAATCCAGCGTTTTCGCTATTGCTTCGGCGGGATAAAGGTCGGACCGACCGTGCGGATCTGCTTTTTCTCGCCAGCCGGCGCGGTCGAATCGGCTGTCGGGGCCGGGGTGTCGGGCGTGGGCGCGGCGGGTGGCGCCTGCGGGCGCAGCGCCCTTCTTGGCGGCAGGGGTGGCTTTCGCCGGCTGCGCGCGCTGCTGCTGCATCTTCTTCGCGCTCTCTTCGGTGACGATGATATCGCCTTGCTGTTCGACGGCGGCCTTGTCGTCGACGGATTTCAGCGCGTCGGACCAGGTCTGGCCCGCGGCTTTACAGGCGCAGGACGGGTTGAACTCGGTGCGGAATTTGAACGCGTTCGGCAGCGACGTGTAGGACTGGCCGTTGATCGAGGTCGCCTGGCTGATGTCCTCGCCGGGATTGCGGTAGGAGAACAGGGAGGCTTCCGTCGCCGGGCATAGCGCCTTGCAGGTCTTCTCGTCATCGGGGAATCGCGCCGGATAGGTGGCGAACGAAACCGGGAAATAGGCGCCATCGCAGGTGCGCACGCATACCGTGCGGAACGTGCCGGATTGCGGACCACCGGGATCGGTGCTGGGCAGCGGCTTGATTGCTGTTGTTGTTGCCGAACAGATTGTCGATGAAATTGCCGGGGCCGCGCGCCGCATTGGCGTATTGCGGGCCGCAATTGTTTTGCGCGAGCGCCGTCAGCACCGAGCGGCGCTGGTTTTCGCGGTCGGCGCCGCCGATACCGCCGCTGCGCAGACGTTCGAGGCTGGTCGTGATCTGCTCGAGATTGCCGCGCATCTGCTGGATCTGGTTGTTGACCGGACCGCACTGCGCCGATTGCCCGTTGAACAGCGAGAAGAAGCCGGAACTGTCGCAACCCTGGCGCTTGGCTTGTTGCGTGACGCGATCGAGCTCGGCCTGCTGCTTGGTGGCGGCTTCCTGATAGCGGCGGATCTGCTCGTCCTTGGCGGGGTCGCCGGTGCCGGCGCCGCGGTCGATCGTCGCGAGCTGTCCTTCGAGCCGGATGCAGATTGGATTGGCTTGCGCGCCCTGCTGTTGCGGGGGCGGCGGCGCGGCGCCGGGGGGCGTCTGCGCAAAAGCATTCGAAACCGTTGCAGCGATGCAAAACAGCACGGCGCAGGTCAAGGTCCAGCGGGAGAGGGAAGCAGTCAATGATTCAGGCATATCCGGCCATTAAAACGATTCCGCGCGGCATCAAAGCTAGGCGCGGACCAAGCGGCAAGATGCGGCCAAAACCGCTTCCAATACCGAGGTCGCCTCCAATACCCGCTTCTCGGGGCAGCGTCACGTCGTTTCCGGGGCGCCGATGTGGCAAACCGCCGCTTGATCTGGCGCAGAAAGCCTATTCAGCGTTGGCAGGTGATCGCCACGTATTCGTGACAGGCGCTGCCGGCACATTTGCCGTTGTTGATTTCGGGAACCGAGCCCGTGATTTCATCTGGATCGACGCGGCGGTAGGCGGTGGCCGAAGCGAATTCGCGTGACCGGCAATAGGAACGGGCAGCACTTGCGCCGCATTTGTCGCCCCGGGCGAGACATTGGTCGACGCCATACCCATCGGCCTGATTGGCAATAATGAAGACGCGGCTGTCGGCGAAGAGCGACTGACGCGGCTGGAGGGACGCGCAGGGAGGGACGCGCAGGCAATGAATGCTGAAATGGATCGCATGGTGGCACCGAAGAGGGAGAAGGTCCGTCCGTCCTGAAATAGAGCCAAAGTATTAATAATGATTAACCATGGTGTCCCTGGCCGGCGGATTTGACGGCCGAATCGGCCTCAAAACGGGCGCAAGCGGGCCTTGACGGCGTCCCCCGGGCTAGGACATGGTGGAACCATGAACGGTCTCCTCGCCATCTGCGGCATTTGCCGTGAGATTATTAGCTAGCGATTCGCTGGCTGAGGCCGTCTTTTCTCAAAACTGAGAATCACTGGACGCCCGGCCGCAACGGACGGGATATCCATGCAATTGCGCCTGTACGATACGTTGACCAAGGAGAAGCGGCCGTTCACGCCGCTCGATCCCGAAAACGTGCGCATGTATGTCTGCGGACCGACGGTCTATGACTTCGCCCATATCGGCAACGCGCGCCCGGTCATCGTGTTCGACGTGTTGTTTCGGTTGCTGCGCCATCTCTACGGCGAGGCGCACGTCACGTACGTCCGCAACATCACCGACGTCGACGACAAGATCAACGATCGCGCCGCGCGGGATTTTCCCGGGCTGCCGCTGAACGAGGCGATCCGCAAGGTCACCGAGGTGACGGCGACGCAGTTTCATTCCGACGTGAAGGCGTTGGGTTCGCTGCCGCCGACGTTCGAGCCGCGCGCGACGGATTTCGTGTTGCCTCGTGCCGACGGCAAGGCGGACATGGTGACGCTGATCAAGCAGTTGATCGCGCGCGGCAACGCCTATGAAGCAGGCGGCGAAGTGTTGTTCGATACCGGCTCAATGCCCGACTACGGTGCGCTTTCGGGACGCAAACTCGACGAGCAGTTGGCCGGCGCACGCGTTGCCGTCGATGCGCACAAGAAGAATCCGGCCGACTTCGTGTTGTGGAAGCTGTCATCGGAGAACGAGCCGGGTTGGGAAGGTCCGTGGGGACGGGGACGCCCCGGCTGGCACATCGAGTGCTCCGCCATGAGCGCCGCCTATCTCGGCGATGTCTTCGACATCCATGGCGGCGGACTCGATCTCATCTTTCCCCATCACGAGAACGAACTCGCCCAGTCGCGTTGCGCGCACGGCACGTCGGTGATGGCGAATTACTGGATGCACAACGGCTTCCTGCAGGTCGAAGGCGAGAAGATGTCGAAGAGTCTCGGCAACTTCGTCACCATCAGGGAATTGCTGGTGGATTGGCCAGGCGAAGTGCTGCGTCTCAACATGCTGAAGACGCATTATCGTTCGCCGATCGACTGGACCTCGAAGTCACTGGAAGAAAGCGCCAAAACGCTCGACGATTGGTATGCGGTCGCCGCGGATGTCAGAGCGGGCCAGCCTTCTGATGCCGTGATCGAGGCGCTATCCGACGACCTCAATACGGCGCAAATGATCGCCGTGCTGCATGGCCTGCGGAACGCCGCAGTTTCCGGCGGCGAACGGGAACGCGGCGAATTCGCCGCCTCGCTCCGGCTGCTCGGGTTCCTCTCCGAGAGCGCTGCGGCGTGGAAGGGACGCAAACAGCAGGCGAGCGGCATCGACGCCGAACAGATCAATCGCCTGATTTCGGACCGCACCGCCGCGCGGGCGCGAAAAGACTTTAAGGAGTCCGACCGCATCCGCGACGAACTCGCCGCCAAGGGCGTCGTCATCAAGGACGGCAAGGATGCCGACGGCAAGCCCGTGACCACCTGGGAGATCGCGCGATGACCAAGCCCGACACGCCTTTCCCGAAACACTGGCGCTATTACATCTTCATCAAATGGGCATTGATCGTTGCGGCGGTCGTGCTTGCCTTAAGACTGTTCGGAGTTTTTTGACGCGATGGGACAGGCGTTGCCAAAACCCGGCTTGCGGCCGTATCTCGCGGCGGATACGCCCATGCTGGCGGCGATCTTCGTTGCCGCGATCGAGGAATTGACCGGCGACGATTACAGCGAAGCGCAGCAGGAAGCATGGGCCGCCGCGGCCGAGGACGAAGACCAGTTCGGCCAACGTCTTGCGGGGCAACTGACGCTGATCGCCACGATGCAGAATTCGCCGGTCGGCTTCGCCTCGCTCAGGGGAGCCGACCACATCGACATGCTCTATGTTCATCCGAGCGTCGCCGGGCAGGGGGTAGCTTCGATGCTGTGTGACGCGCTGGAGAAGTTGGCCGGCGCACGCGGCGCCAAAAGCCTGACCGCCGATGCCAGCGATACCGCGGCGGAGTTTTTTGCCAAGCGCGGCTACGTCGCCAAGCAGCGCAACACCGTGACGGTCAATGGTGAATGGCTCGCCAACACCACGATGCAGAAGACGCTGGGCGATGGTGCTGCGCCGGGAGGCCCAACATGAGCCGCGAACGCCTTTATCTCTTCGACACCACGCTGCGCGATGGCGCGCAAACCAATGGCGTCGACTTCACGCTGCACGACAAGCAGATCATCGCAGGCATGCTGGATGAGCTTGGCATCGACTATGTCGAGGGCGGCTATCCCGGCGCCAATCCGACCGATACCGAATTCTTTGCCGAGAAGCCGAAGTTCGAACATGCGCGCTTCACCGCGTTCGGCATGACGCGCCGTCCCGGCCGCTCGGCATCGAACGATCCGGGGCTGGCGGCGCTGATCGAAGCCAAGGCCGATGCGATCTGTTTCGTCGCGAAATCCTCTGCCTATCAGGTTCGCGTCGCGCTCGAGACCACGAATGAGGAAAACCTCGCCTCGATCCGCGACAGCGTGAGTGCTGCGAAAGAGGCCGGCCGCGAGGTGATGGTCGATTGCGAGCATTTCTTCGACGGCTACAAGGAGAATTCGGAATTCGCGATCGCCTGCGCGAAAGCGGCCTACGATTCCGGCGCGCGCTGGGTCGTGCTGTGCGACACCAATGGCGGCACCATGCCGCACGAAGTCGAAACCATCGTCGCCGCGGTGGTGAAGCATATTCCCGGCGGCCATGTCGGCATCCATGCCCATAACGACACCGAGCAGGCGGTGGCCAATTCGCTCGCCGCGGTGCGCGCGGGCGCGCGGCAGATCCAGGGTACGCTGAACGGGCTCGGCGAACGCTGCGGCAACGCCAATCTTTGTTCGCTGATCCCGACCTTGCGGTTGAAGAACGAATTCTCCGACGCGTTCGAGATCGGCGTCACCGCGGACAAGATGGCGACCTTGATGAAGGTCTCGCGCACGCTTGACGACATGCTCAACCGCGCGCCGAACCGCCACGCGGCCTATGTCGGCGAAAGCGCCTTTGTGACCAAGACCGGCATTCATGCCTCCGCGATCATGAAGGACCCGCACAGCTATGAACACGTGTTGCCCGAAGCCGTCGGCAATCACCGCAAGGTGCTGGTGTCGGATCAGGCCGGCCGCTCGAATGTCATGGCCGAGCTCGACCGCGCCGGTATCGCTTACGAGAAGAGCGATCCGAAACTGGCGCGCCTTGTCGAGGAGCTGAAGGAGCGCGAAGCGGCCGGCTACGCCTACGAGTCCGCCAACGCCTCGTTCGATCTGCTGGCGCGGCGCACGCTTGGCCGGGTGCCGGAATATTTCCGGGTCGAGCAGTTCGATGTCAATGTCGAGCAGCGCTACAACGCCAACGGCCAGCGCATCACGGTGGCGCTAGCGGTGGTGAAGGTCGATGTCGCCGGCGAGCGTCTGATCTCGGCCGCCGAAGGCAACGGCCCCGTCAACGCGCTCGACGTCGCCTTGCGCAAGGACCTCGGCAAATACCAGAAGTACATCGAGGGCCTGAAGCTGATCGACTACCGCGTGCGTATCCTCAATGGCGGCACGGAAGCGGTGACGCGGGTGCTGATCGAGAGCGAGGATGAGGCGGGTGAAAGCTGGACCACGGTCGGCGTGTCGCCCAACATCATCGACGCCTCATTCCAGGCGCTGATGGACTCGGTGATCTACAAACTGGTGAAATCCGGCGCGCCGGCGTGAGCAGAGGCTTCCGTCATTCCGGGATGGTCCCGAAGGACCAGACCTCAGGTGCGCAATTGCGCACCGGGGAATCTCGAGATTCTCTGATGTGCAATTGCACATCGTAGTTTGATGCTTCGCATCGCCCCGGAATGACGTTTCAGTGGGATGCATTCGCATGATCGACCACATCTCCGTCGGCGTCGCTGACCTCGAACGCTCCGCACGCTTCTACGAAGCAACTCTTGCTTCGCTCGGCCTCTCGCGCCTCGTGACGCGCCCAGCGACCATCGGCTTCGGCAAAGCCTATCCGGAATTCTGGATCAACCTTCGCGCAGATATGGCGCAAGTCCCGCCGGAAAGCGGCAGCCACATCTGCCTGCGTGCGAAATCAACCGCTGAGGTCGACGCATTCCACGCCGCAGCACTTGCTGCCGGAGGCCGCTCCGACGGCGTGCCCGGGATACGTCCGCACGATCGCGTGCGATATTATGCGGCGTTCATTGTTGATCCCGATGGCAACCGCATCGAGGCAGTGACGTTTCCGAGCGTATGACGCGGCGGAACCCTAAAGCCGTCTCGCCACTTCCGCCGCCAGTTCCTTGCCGCCTTCGGGCGCACGGGCGGCGGCGGCGCGCAGGCGCGGCAGGATATCTTCGACTCGATCGGCCTTGAGAATTTCCAGCGGCAGCGTCGGGCGGATGAATTCGGTGGCGCGCATATGTGCGAGCAGCGAAAGCAAGGGCTCCCAGAAATTATCGACGTTCGCCAGCAACACCGGCTTGCTGTGACGGCCGAGCTGCTGCCAGGTCATCTGCTCGACCAGTTCCTCCAGCGTGCCGATGCCGCCGGGCAGAGCGACGAACGCATCCGAACGTTCGAACATCAGCCGCTTGCGTTCATGCATATCGGGAGTGACGATCATTTCCTGAACGCGCGTCAATGCGTTCTCGCGCGCCTTCAGAAAATCCGGAATGATCCCGGTGACGGAGCCGCCATGATCCAGGGTGGATTTGGCAACCGCGCCCATCAGGCCGACCGAGCCGCCGCCATAGACGAGGCGGATATTGTTCTCGGCAAAAATCTTCCCTAAGGCGATGGCAGCTTCGGCAAAGCGGGGATTGGAGCCGGGGCCGGAGCCGCAATAGACACAGACGGTTCTGATTTGGTTCATGCAATCCATGTGGCACTGCAATGCAAAAAGCTCAAGTCCGGCAACGCCGCTTCAGCTAGTGGAATCAGCCCCGAAATGCCGGAGAATCGGAGAAAGATTTATCTTTCAAGGCTGTACGCGGCGTTCAAACCCTCTATATGACGAGCACAATGCAGCCCGACCGAAACCATGCGACAGCGACCCGGTACGCCCTCCTGCTTTGGGCGCCTGACTGATGGCTCACGCTGATTTGCACGCGCGCGCAGACGAGGCGCAAATTTCCGCCGCCAACCGGGCCGAAAAGGCGACCCTGATCGGGACGCTGCTGCATTTGTGGCCCTATATCTGGCCGGGCGATCGCGCCGACCTGAAGATGCGGGTGATCTGGTCGGTGGTACTGCTGCTGGTCGCGAAGCTGGCGACGCTGTCGGTTCCCTTCACCTTCAAATGGGCGATCGACGGGCTCTCAGGCACGCCCAGCGCGCCGGTCGAACCGTCGAATTGGGCGATGTGGCTGATCGCCTCGCCGCTGCTGATGACCGTCAGCTACGGCGCAGTGCGCATCATCATGGCGGTGCTGACGCAATGGCGCGACGGTATCTTCGCGCGCGTCGCCATGCATGCGGTGCGCAAGCTCGCTTACATCACCTTCATTCACATGCACGAGCTGTCGCTGCGCTTCCATCTGGAGCGCAAGACCGGCGGCTTGACCCGCGTGCTGGAGCGCGGCCGCGCCGGCATCGAAGTGATCGTGCGGATGGTGATCCTGCAGCTGATCCCGACCATCGTGGAGGTCGCGCTGCTGTCGGCGGTGCTGCTGTGGCAATTCGACTGGCGCTATGTGCTCGTCGTGCTGATCACGGTCGTGGTATTCATGTATTTCACCTACATCGCGACCGAGTGGCGGATCGAAATCCGCCGCAAGATGAACGATTCCGATACCGAGGCGAACACCAAGGCGATCGACTCTCTCCTGAACTACGAGACGGTGAAATATTTTGGGGCCGAGGAACGCGAAGCCACGCGCTACGACGGCTCGATGGAGCGCTACGAGCAGGCCAGCGTGAAGACCTATACGTCGCTGGCGGTTCTCAATACCGGCCAAGCCGTCATTTTCACGGCCGGCCTTACCGCCACCATGCTGATGTGCGTGTCCGGCATCCGCAACGGCACCCACACGATCGGCGATTTCGTCATGATCAACGCCATGATGATCCAGCTTTATCAGCCCCTGAATTTCATGGGCATGGTCTATCGCGAGATCAAGCAGGCGATCATCGACATCGAGAAGATGTTCGAGGTCCTGTCGCGCAATCCCGAGGTCAAGGATATCCCGGGCGCTGCGCCGCTGGTCGTGAGTTCCGGCAATGTGCGTTTCGAGGACGTGCGCTTTTCCTATGATCCCGAGCGTCAGATCCTCAAGGGGCTCAGCTTCGAGGTGCCCGCCGGCAAGACGGTTGCGATCGTCGGTCCGTCCGGCGCCGGCAAGTCGACGATTTCGCGGCTGCTGTTTCGCCTCTATGACGTCTCCGGCGGCAAGATCCTGATCGACGGGCAGGACATCAGGACCGTCACGCAGGCCTCGTTGCGCGCCTCGATCGGCATGGTGCCGCAGGATACCGTGCTGTTCAACGACACCATCCGCTACAACATCCGCTACGGCCGTTGGGACGCCGGCGATACCGAGGTGGAAGAGGCGGCGCGGCTGGCGCAGATCGACAGTTTCATCCGGATGTCGCCGAAGGGTTATGAAACCCAGGTCGGCGAGCGCGGGCTGAAATTGTCCGGCGGAGAGAAGCAGCGCGTGGCGATCGCGCGCACGGTGCTCAAGGCGCCGCCGATCCTCGTGCTGGATGAGGCGACCTCGGCGCTCGACAGCCACACCGAGCATGAAATCCAGGAAGCGCTGGAACGGGTCTCGCGCAACCGCACCTCATTGGTGATCGCGCACCGGCTTTCCACCATCGTCAGCGCCGATGAAATCATCGTTCTGGATCAGGGCCGTATCGCCGAGCGCGGAACCCACGCCGGGCTTTTGGCTTCCGGCGGACTTTATGCCAGTATGTGGAACAGGCAGCGCGAAGCCGAGGAGGCGCGGGAGAAACTCGCGCAGATCGACGACGGAAACGAGGCGCCGAACCGCGTCCCGCCACCGGTCAACGATCCGCTCCAGAATCCCGTCGAAGGGACCGTCAAGGATCCTCTGGCAACCGCTGCGGAATAATCCGATTATCGCACCATCCCCGCAACGGGAATGGACAAGACAACAGCGAGCTCTCATGTCGATTGCGAACTCCATCCGCGCGCAAATCCCGCCGATCCATCCCGAGGGCTATCCCTTCATCGGCGGCTTTGCGCTGGCGAGCCTGGTGCTGTTCTGGATCTGGACGCCACTCGGCTGGATCGGCACGCTGTTGACGATCTGGTGTGCGCTGTTCTTCCGCGATCCCGTTCGCGTGACGCCGGTGCGCGAAGGCATCGTGGTGTCGCCCGCCGACGGGCGCGTCTCGATGATCGCGCAGGTGTTGCCGCCGGCCGAACTCGGCCTCGGCGACCGGCCGCTGACGCGCATTTCCGTCTTCATGAGCGTGTTCAATTGCCACGTGAACCGCGCTCCGGTGGCAGGGCGGATCGACCGTATCGCGTACCGGCCCGGCGCCTTCATCAATGCCGAACTTGACAAGGCAAGCGAAGACAATGAGCGCAACTCGCTGGTCATCTCGACGCCGAACGGGCGCATCGGCGTGGTCCAGATCGCCGGGCTGGTGGCGCGGCGGATTGTCTCATTCGTGCGCGAGGGGCAGTCGATCGGTGCGGGCGAGCGGTTCGGCCTGATCCGCTTTGGATCGCGGCTCGACGTCTATCTGCCCGAAGGCGCCAAATCGCTGGTCTCCGAGGGCCAGACCGCGGTGGCCGGGGAGACCATTCTGGCCGATTTCAAACTCGGCGATAACGGTCGGACCTACCGCGCCGATTAACCATCCGGACGGCCTGACCTGTTGGCCCGCCAGCCAATGGCGGAGCGGGCGCATGCTTGCTATATAATGGTAAGCCATGATGCCATCAGATCCCAAATATCCGGAACTACGCCGCCGCCGGTTTCGTCCTATCCCGGTGCGGATGCTGGTGCCGAACTTCATCACGTTGCTGGCGATCTGCGCCGGGCTGACGGCGATCCGGCTGTCGACCGAGGGGCGGATGGAGCTCGCGGTCGCGGCCATCGTGTTCGCCGCCGTGCTCGATGGCCTCGATGGCCGCGTCGCGCGCATGATCAAGGGCCAGTCGAAATTCGGTGCCGAACTCGACAGTCTTGCGGATTTCGTCAATTTCGGCGTGGCGCCCGGCCTGATCCTCTACTTCTGGCAGCTCCATGAGCTGAACAATGGCGGCTGGATCGCGGCGATGGTTTTCGCGATCAGCGGCGGCCTGCGGCTGGCGCGCTTCAACGCCACCATGGACGATCCGAACAAGCCGGCGTTTGCCGCGAACTTCTTCACCGGTGTGCCGGCCCCCGCGGGTGCGATCATCGCGCTGCTGCCGATCTATTTGGCGTTTCTGGGCGTCTCGAAGCCGCCGGCTACGCTGACTGCCTTCTATACGCTCCTGATCGCGTTCCTGATGGTGTCGCGGCTGCCGGTATTTTCCGGCAAGACGGTGCGCATGCGCGTGCCGCCGGAAATGGTGCTGCCGGTTTTCGTCTCGGTCGTGTTCTTCATCGCACTGTTGATCGGCTATCCCTGGCACATCCTGTCATGCGGTTCGGTGCTCTATCTCCTGAGTCTGCCGCTGGGATGGAAATCGTACCGCGATCACGAGCGAAACGCCGCCGCGGCGCAGGCTACCGTGCCGACCGATGCCGCCGCGCCATCAAATCCGCCCGCGACATTTTCGCCCGGCGCGACCGAGGCCGAGCCCGATGAGCGTCCGACCCGCCTGAATTGAGCGGCTCGGCCGGCCAGTTTCTTCCCCGATATATCTGCCAAGATATCTACCATGAGCCATCCGCGGTTGGGTTCATGCCCGATCTCGGCTATAGCCGAAGGCCGATACTTCGTTTGCAAAAAGAAAACATCAGGAGAAACGCCGTGAACAAAGCCGTCACAACGCCGCTGCCCGCTTCCGTCCTCGAGGCGTTGGCGCGCTACGACACGCCGACGATCTGCAATGCGATGGAGATCGTGGCGCCCGAGCGCCGCCTGATCGGCTACACCACCAAGCCGCTGGTCTGCCCGTTCCCCGATCTGCCGCCGATGGTCGGCTATGCCCGCACCGTGACGATTCGCTCGGTGCTCAAATCCGCGCTTCCGGCCGATGAGCAGGCGAAGCGCCGCATCGCTTATTATGAGTATGTCGGCACCGGCTTTGGCCCGCGCATCACCGTGATCCAGGATATCGACGGCGCCGACGTCGGCTATGGCGCGTTCTGGGGTGAGGTGCAAAGCAACGTGCACAAGGCGCTCGGCTGTCTCGGCGTCATCACCGACGGTTCTATCCGCGATATCCCGCAATGGGCCCCGGGTTTCCAGGCGCTCGCCGGATCGATCGGCCCGTCGCACGCCTGGGTGCATGCGGAAAATTTTGGCGGCGAAGTGCGCGTGGCCGGCATGACGGTTCACTCCGACGATCTGATCCATGCCGACCAGCATGGCGCGATCGTGATTCCGATCGATATCGCGGCGAAAATTCCTGAGGCGGCCGAACTTTGCGGTCGCCGCGAGACGCCTATTCTCGATATCGCACGCAGCCCGGATTTCACGCTCGAAAAGCTGAAAGACGCGCTGAAGCGTTCGGCCGAGATCCACTGACAAATCACGAAATTTACTGACAAAAGTCGGAGTCTTCAGCACAGACGAGGGGGAGCGTGATGAGGGGATTTTGCGCGGCGCGGTCGTTTCTGACCATGGCCGGCCTGACGATGGCCGTCCTGATGATGGCCGGCCTGAGCATGGCCCACGTCGCGCCGCGCGAACAACAGACGCCGGAAGGGCTCGCTACATTCCAGAAGGCCGAGATCGACAAATGGTGGCCGATCATCAGGTCGGCCGGCATCGGCGTGCAGGCGCAGTAGAAGCGCGAACGGGGGTCTTCGGTATGAAGATGGACGGCAAGACCATACTGATCACGGGTTCGACCGATGGCGTCGGCCGCTACGTCGCGACCCGGCTTGCCGTCGCCGGCGCAAAAGTGTTGATCCATGGCCGCGACCAGACGCGCGCCAAAACGCTATCCGAAGAGATCAAACGGGCAGGGGGCAGCGAGCCCGTTTTCTATCAGGCCGACTTGTCCTCGCTCGCCGACACGCGAAAACTCGCCGATGCCGTGCTCGCCGATCACAAGCGCCTCGACGTCTTCGTCAGCAATGCCGGGATCGGCTCGCAGAATAACGGGCCTGCGCGGCAGACCAGCGCGGACGGACACGAATTGCGCTTTGCCGTGAACTACCTCTCCGGCTTCCTGCTCGCGCATCGCCTGTTGCCGCTGCTGAAGGCGAGCGCGCCGTCGCGTATCGTCAATGTCGCTTCGCTGGGCCAGCATCCGATCGATTTCGACGATGTCATGATCACTAGCGGCTATAGCGGCAGTCGCGCCTATGCACAGAGCAAGCTGTCGCAGATCATGTTCACCATCGATCTCGCCGATCAACTTAGGGGCTCAGGCGTGACGGTCAATTCGCTGCACCCCGCCACCTACATGAACACCACGATGGTGCGGGCTGGCGGCATCACGCCGATGTCGACGGTGGAACAGGGCGGCGAGGCCATCCTGCATCTGGTGACCGGCGACGATGTGGCCGGCAAGAGCGGCCTGTTCTTCAATGGCATGAACGAGGCCAAGGCCAATCCGCAGGCCTACGACGTCGCCGCGCGACAATCTCTGCGGGCGCTCAGCCGCGAACTTACGGGCTTGCCTGTGGCGTAACGACAGCCATGCAGCTTATCATGTGATGGCGTATTCGCGGCTCTCAGAGATCGAGATGGAGAAATACTTGGTCGCGTAGCGGTATCCCATCCACCAGCGTTCCCTCCCGATAGCCAGTTGACGGTCCGAATGCGTCCAGCACAATTCGGTACATGCGAAAACCTTGCCGCTGGTAGAAGCGCAGATTGCCGATATCGGCAGTTGCCGTTGAAACGATCAACCGATGGCCATTGCGGCCGCGACAGCGGGCGACTGCGGCCTCGATCAGGTCGCGTCCGATGCCCTCGCCCTGGCGTGTCTCACTCACCGCCATGCTCTTGAGCTCGAATATGCCGGCATCGCCGGTCTCAATGATTTGCAAATGGCCTATCATCCTGTCGCCGTCGCGGGCGACGAGCACCTCGCCGAGGCAGATGTAGCTGGCAATTTGGGCTTGAGAGTCGTCGGCCAGTTCGAAAAGCGGTAGCAGCGCGATGCGGTCTTCGTAATAGTCCTCAATGTGCATGGCTCACCGCGTCGTTCCGTTTTCCGCGATCTTCCAGACGATTTGCGCGCGAAGGCCGGTTGTGTCGCGCCTGTTCTGGAGGATCAGCCGCGCACCGCTGGCGCGCAGAGCGAGATCAACGATTGATAATCCAAGGCCGCTTCCCAACGCACTCTTGTTGCGGCCGCGAAAAAAGCGGTTCGTGACCAGCGGAATCTCGTCTTCCGGTATGCCTGGACCCTCGTCGTCCACGTACACGGCAAGGGCATCGGGTTCTTTCTCCATTGACCATCGAATGGCTCCCGGCTGGGCCATGTGACGCGCGGCGTTCTCATGCAAATTGCGAACCGCGAGCAAAAGGAATTCGCGGTTGGCCGTCACCATGGTGCTCTTCAACGCTGAAATCGATGGTGACGGGGACAGCGCGGTCCGATGTAGGCAGAGCGTCGATGACTTCCTCAATCACGCCTCCGATGCTGATTTGCCTTGCGGGGATCGCATCTGGCGCTGAATCGAGTTTTGCGATTGCGAGAAGCTGGCGGACAAGGCGGGTAGTACGATCGACGCCGACAAGTATCTGGCGCAAGGCCGCGGTGCGCGTCGTCTCGTCACGGGCCGCTATCGCGATCTGGGCCTGCATGCGCAAACCGGCGAGCGGCGTGCGCAATTCATGAGCTGCAAACGCGGTGATGTCCCGCTCGTGCCGTAACGCGTCCTGGACCCTGGCGAAAAGGGAATTGAGCGAGCAAATCACCGGCCGAATTTCAGTCGGTATCTTGCCTGTCTCGACGGGAGACATGTCGTCGGCGTTTCGGCGCGCGAGTTCCTCTGCAAGCCCCCGCAACGGGCGAAGCCCGCGGCTGAGACTGGCCCAGATCAGGAAGCCGAGCAGGGGAACGGTCAAGGCCATCGGCGCGAGAACACCCTTCATGATTTCCGCAACGAAATGGTCGCGCAGACCGAGGCGATCTCCCACCAGCACCCGCACACCCTTGCCGCCATCTTCAACGGTAAAGACGCGCCACGTCTCGCCATTGATGAGACGTTCGGAGAATCCGGTTCCTTTGTCGCTCAGGCGTTCGTCCGGCGCACCGCTGGAGCGCGCCATCAGCCGCCCGTCGAGCGACCAGATCTGGCAGGACAGTTGCCGCTCATAGTTCAGGATTTCCGGCGCTGACGCAGAGTGGCCGTCCTTTTGCATGGCGCCAATGCCGCTGCTCGATGCCAGCGAAAGCACCATGCGCGCGGCCTCCTGCAGCCGAGCATCCAGCACGCTTTCGACTTCGCGTGTGGTGCCGACATAGATCCAGCAGGTGGCGGCGAGCCATATCAGGCTGGTGGCTGCGACCAGGATGACGAATAGTTTCTGTCGCAGGGAGTTCATGACGCGACAGGCCTCATCCGGTAGCCGATCCCGCGCAGGGTTTCGATCTTGGCCCGCCCGATCTTGACGCGCAGTTTATGCACGTGGACCTCGACGGTATTGCTTTCGACCTCCTCCTGCCAGCCATAGAGTTTTGCTTCCAGATCGCTCTTGGACAACACCGTGCCGGGCCGGTCCATCAGGGCGGCCAGAACGGCAAACTCGCGCCTGGAAAGATCGATGCTCCTTCCGTTGACAGCCACCGTGAGCCGCGCGGGATTCAGCGTAACGCCATTGTAGGAAGCCTGCGGCGATGCGCGGCCTTCGGCCCTGCGGCTGATGGCCCTTACACGCGCGGCCAGTTCTTCGAGATCGAATGGCTTGCCGAGATAGTCATCGGCGCCGGCGTCCAGTCCCCTGATGCGGTCGGCGACTTCATCGAGGGCCGTCAGCAGCAACACGGGTGTGCGATCGCCTCTTGCGCGCAATGTCGTCAGGAGGTCGAGACCGGAGCCGTCCGGCAGCATCAGATCGAGCACCAGCGCGTCGAACTCATCCGCCGCAAGTGCCGCATTCCCGTCGGCGCAATTGGAGACGATATCGAGCGTCGCACCATAGAGCCCCAAGTCCGACCTTCAGCCCGTCCGAGAGCACCGGGTCATCTTCAACAACCAGAATCCGCATGAAGCCGCTCCTCGTCATGACTTCCGCGTCGGCCGCCAGGCTTAAGGCTGGCTTAAGGTCGCAGGGCGATGTGGGCATCGGATCATTCACAGAAGGTACCCCATGCCCTACGTTCGCATTCTTGGTTTTGTTACGCTGCTGCTGAGACTTGTGGCGGCGGCGGTCACCTCCGTCTCGGCGGCGACGCCGATACCGGCGGATCAAGCCTTCCAGCTTCGAGCGGAACTGGATGCGGAAGAGGCGATCGAACTCATCTGGTCGATCGCCCCCGGTTACTACCTCTATCGCGACCGGATTGCGGTCACGCTCGAGGGGCAGCGGGTCAGGATCGCGACCGAGAGAGGCGACCCCAAGGACGATCCGAATTTCGGCATGACCGAGGTCTATCACGGGAGCGGCAGGGCGACGGTCCCCGCCGAACTGTTGCCGGAGACGGGCCGCCTCATCGTCAGCTATCAGGGCTGCGGTGAAAACACGGTCTGTTATCCGCCGATCGCCAAGACGGTCGATCTCGCCACGCTGTTGGTCGAGGATGCGCCCGAAGGCAGCGGGAACGCGAAGGCGGCGAGCGCCGGTGCTGCGGACCGTGACAGCCTTTCGATCTGGGCGCCGGCGCCGGCGGGCGGGGCCGAGACCGGAGCAGGCGAGCTCGGCGGCAGCCTTTTCTCGACCGTGCTGGCCTTTCTCAGCTTCGGGTTGCTGCTGTCGTTCACGCCCTGTGTTTTCCCGATGATCCCGATCATGTCGGGCATGCTGGCGCGCGCCGGCAGCGGTCTTTCGCTGGCTCGCAGCTTCGCTCTGTCAGCGACATATGTTCTGTCCATGGCAATGGCCTACAGTACGCTTGGAATCTTCGTCGCCTGGTCGGGCGAAAATCTTCAGGCGGCGCTGCAGACACCGTTCGCCATTCTCGCGATGAGCGTGGTGTTTCTGGCGTTGGCGCTGTCGATGTTCGGCTTCTACGAACTGCAATTGCCGCAATCCTGGACGGCGAGGCTTGCGGCGAGCGCAGGCAACAAGGGGTCGATCAGCGGCGCAGCATTGCTGGGTTTTGGGTCGGCGCTTGTCGTCGGACCATGCGTGACGCCGCCGCTGGCGGCGGCGCTGGTGTACGTGGCGCAAACCGGCGAAGTGCTGCGCGGCTCGCTGGCGCTGTTTGCGCTCGGGCTGGGTATGGGACTTCCGCTGATAGCTTTCGGCGTGCTCGGCGCAAAAGTGCTGCCGCGTTCCGGCGCCTGGCTTGCGCGGGTGAAGCACATTTTCGGCTTCATCTTCGTCGTGCTCGCGATCTGGATGGCTTCGCGCGTTCTCCCGCCTGCGTTGATCGCCACGGCGTGGGGCGCATTGTTCATCGCGACCGGGCTTTACTTCGACGTTCCCGCGCTGTTCGAGGCGCCGCGGTGGCGGTCGTCCAATCTGGCGACGGCGGGAGCCGGCGTGCTTGCACTGTTCTACGGCTGCGTCCTCGTCATCGGCGCCGCGCTCTCCGACTATGGACCTCTCCAACCGCTGATCTCGGTCGGCCTGGTCGCGTCCTCGTCGGATACCGACCGCGCCGATGGCTTCCAGGTGGTGTCCAACGAGGCCGATCTCGATAGAGCGATTGACCTGGGCCGCCAGCAGGGCAGGGGCATCATGGTCGATTTCTCCGCCGATTGGTGCGCGGAATGCCGGCTGATGGAGCGCAATATCTTCGCGCAGGATGTGGTGCGGCAGCGGCTTCGCGGCATGCTTTTGATCCGCGCCGATCTCACTCATTACGACATGTCGGCCAAGAACCTGATGCAGCGTTTTGCAGTGGTCGGGCCGCCGACGGTGGTTTTCCTCAATCCCGATGGCAGCGAGATCAGGGACGCGCGTGTCGTGGGGGATGTCGGCGTCGACGGCTTCCTCGGCAAAATTGCCAGGGCGTCGCGCGCATAAACCTCGCGCACTCAACCGTATTCAAGGAGAAATCAAATGACACATCCGATATCCCGAGCCGGGTTTTTGCAGCTCGCGGCGCTGTCCGCTTCGTTGCTGGTGATTCCGAAATCGGCGTTTGCCGACGACAACGAAATCACGCGCGACATGATCCTCAGGGATCCCGATGCGCCGGTGGCCGGAAATCCAAATGGCGATCTGACCATCGTGGATTTCTTCGACTACAACTGCCCCTATTGCAAAATGGCAGCCAAGAACCTGGAAAAGATCGTCAAGGCCGACGGCAATATCCGCCTCGTCTACAAGGACTGGCCGATCCTGCACGAGACCTCGATCGTCGGCGCCCGGCTGGCGCTGGCGGCGAAATACCAGGATCAATACCTGCCGGTCCACCACGCGCTGATGGACATTCCCGGCTATGGCATCTCGCAGGAGGCGATGCTGGACGCCGTTCGCAGGACCGGCGTCGACCAGCCGCGGCTGGATGCCGACATCACGGCGCACGCCGATGACATCTTGCGCCTCATCAAGCGTAATCTGAACATTGCCGAAGCCATCGGCCTGCAGGGCACGCCCGGATTTCTGGTCGGCGCCTACAAGGTGAACGAGGCCCTCAATTATGACGGCTTCGTGCGGGTCGTGGCCGATGCGCGGGCGCGGGCCAAGAAGATCAAGTAGACCGCGCCGCAGCACTTTATTTTTCGGACACAGACATCATGATTGACGCACTCTCTCAACGGGCGCGGCGCTTGTTCGCCGCGTCGATCCTTTCGCTTGGCCTTGCCGGATGTTCGGTGACCGGCGCGGCGTTACGAACCGGTGAAGCCGCAGCTCTGCAGTCACAGGCGGTCACGCACTATGCCGAACGCAAGGCCGAGAAGTTTCCGGTGGAAGCCGTCGACGTCTCCCAAATCGATGCCCAATTCCTCAAACAGGTCGTCGAGTATCGCTCGCCGCATCCGCCGGGTACGGTGGTGGTCGATCCCCGCAAGCGTTTTCTGTACCTGATCCAGAAAGACGGCAGGGCCATCCGTTACGGCGTCGGCGTCGGCCGCGAAGGGCTTGCTTTTGCAGGCACCGGCACCGTGCAGGAGAAGAAGGAGTGGCCACACTGGACGCCCACTTCAGCCATGATCGCTCGCGATCCCAAACGCTATGCGAAGTTGGCCGCAGGCATGGACGGCGGTGCCGGAAATCCGCTCGGCGCGCGGGCGCTTTATCTGTTCAAGAACGGACAGGACACAAGGTATCGTATCCACGGCACGACCGAACCCGATAGCATCGGCAAGGCCGTCTCCTCCGGCTGCATCCGCATGATAAATCAGGACGTCATCGATCTCTACGCCCGCGTGCCGATCGGCGCGAAGGTCGTCGTGCTCTGAACGGCTTTAAGGTTGGCGTAAGGTAGCGGGCCTTTGTGCGCGATAACCGTCAACGTAAGGATCGGAATCCTCAGATGCCAATTTTCACTTCACCTCCCGAATTTTCCAGCCGGTTTGCCGCCTGGGCGCCGCTGCCGATCCGTCTGGTGGTCGGCTACGGGTTCATGGCGCACGGCTATGCCAAGCTCTCGCGTGGTCCTGAGACCTTTGCGGTCGTGTTGCATACGCTTGGCGTGCCCGAACCGTCCTTGGCGGCATGGGCCGCGACGCTGGTCGAACTCATCGGCGGCGCCGCCGTCATGGCCGGGGTATTGATCCCCTGGGCGAGCATCCCGATGTCGGTCGTGCTCCTGACGGCGCTTGTCACGGTCCATCTGCCATACGGGTTTTTCTCGGTGAAGTTCGCGGAAGTCACCCAATCCGGAATCAAGTTCGGGTCGGTCGGGTATGAAATCCTGCTGCTCTATTTTGCGGGCCTCGTTGCGCTGGTACTCGGCGGTCCCGGTGCGCTGTCGCTGCAGGGGTGGATCGAGCGTCGGCAAAATCGCGAGTTGGACCGGAAGACATTGCAATCGCTTGCGCAAAAGTCCTGATCTTTGTGGGACGGTCAGTGAATGCATGTAACATTGGGGAAATTCCTGCGAAGTAATTAATGGGCCGTTGTGGCGTAGTGTCGCCGGCGCCATGAGATACCAGCCGGCAGGATATCCCGCGATGACAACAGAAGACCTCATTCGCGCATTGGCCGCCGACCGGCATGTCGGGCCAAAGCCGCGGATGGTTCTCCTGGTGGCGCTCGTGGCGGCCACGGCGTTCGTCGCCGTTGTTTTCTTTTCGAGGCTCGGCTTTCGCGACGATATCGATGACGCGCTGCGTACGGTTCGGTTCATCTTCAAATTCGTGGTCATCGTTCCGCTTGCAGTCGCGACCGCGGGTGCGATGTTTCACAGCGCAGGTCCCCTCGTCGCGCCCGGCTTATGGCCGCGACTATGTTTTCTTCCGTTCGTCCTGCTTTGCGCGGGCGTCGTCGCCGAACTGCTGACAATTCCGCGGGTCGACTGGATCGTCCGACTGATCGGCTCCAATGCCGTGAATTGCTTGACGCTTATTCCGCTGCTCGCCAGTGGCCCGCTGGCGATATTCATCATGGCGCTGAAAGGCGGCGCGCCGGCCGACCCGGGATTGACCGGTGCCATGGCAGGGCTTGCTGCGAGCAGCATCGCGGCGGTTTTCTACGGATTGAATTGCTTCGACGACAGCCCGCTATTCGTCATTACCTGGTATCCGCTCGCATCCGGGCTGGTGGTGGTGGCCGGTTATTTCGCCGGGCGGCGTGTCCTGCGATGGTGATGATGCCGCCGGTGCAGGCCGTCGAGCGAGTATGGTTAGCAAAAGATTGAGATCACGCCGCGGCGTTGCCCGGCCGATATGCCCCGACTTGACCCGATCTTCCTTTGGAGGGTCCTACCTAGGGATTCTACGGTCCCAAAAGCGGCTTAACCTTTACGCGTCTTTAATGGCGCCGACGTAGGGTTCGTGCACGGGGTCCGGTTTGGGCCGCGCACCGTCCAGGATGGGCGGGTGTTGCGTACGCGTTGGAGTCTCCCATGGATATTATGACGAGCGTCGGACTCATATCCGGCATGATTGTCATCACCGTGATGGTGCTCTTGGGAGGCGATCTGCACATGTTCGTCTCCGAACATGCCATGATCATCATCTTCGGCGGATCGATCGCCGCCACCATGATCCGCTTTCCGCTTGGCGTGATGCTGCACGGTTTGCCGCTCGGCGCCAAATTCGCCTTCACGATGAGCCGGCTTTCCGCCCGCGACCTCGTCGACGAACTCGCCCGCATCGCCGAAATCGCCCGCAAGCAGGGACCGGTCGGTCTGGAAAAGGTCGAGACCGACGAGCCGTTCCTCGCCAAGGGCATCCGCTACGTCGCCGACGGCTATGATCTCGAATTCATTCGCGACAATCTCGAGCGCGACCGCGACAATTTTCTGATGCATCTCGACGAAGGCAGCAAGATCTACCGCGCCATCGGCGATTGCGCGCCGGCATTCGGCATGATCGGAACCCTGATCGGCATGGTGCAGATGTTCGCCAACATGACCGACCCCTCCAAGCTCGGTCCCTTCATGGCGACCGCGCTGCTGGCGACGCTGTATGGCGCGCTGGTCGCGAACCTGTTCTGCCTTCCGATCGCCGACAAGCTGCATGGCAAGCTGCTCGACGAAGAAACCAATCGCACGCTGATCATCGACGGCATCCTGATGATCCGCGATTCCAAAAGCCCGGCGCTGGTCAGGGAAATGCTGCTGGCCTACCTGCCGGAGAAACATCGTCACGAAGAGGGCGAACCGGTTCCGGCGTAGGGCGCGGCTGACGGCGGTTCTGGAAACGAGCAATGGCCAAGAAAAAACGCGGCGACGCACATGGCGGAGGTCACGGCTGGTTCGTGACCTTTGCCGACCTGATGGGCCTGATGATGAGCTTCTTCGTGATGCTCGTCGCCTTCTCCACCATGGACAACAACAAGCTGAAGATCGTCGCCGGCTCGATGCGCGACGCGTTCGGCGTGCAGACCAATGTGCGCTATTCCGGCATCGTCGAATCCGACGGCTTGCCGACCCGGCCGAAGCTGAAGAATGTCGAGCATATTTCGCCGGATGAGTCGTCCGCCAACCCGACGCCGGACGAGAAAGACAACAGCCGCGAAAACGGCGCGCGCATTAAAATCGATCGTGAATTCGCGCTGGCCTCTGCCTCGTTGCGCCAGGCGTTGCAGGACATGCCGGAACTGACCGAAATTTCCAAGCACATCATGTTCGAGGAGACCAGCCAGGGCCTCAATCTCGAGATCGTCGACCAGGACGGCCGGTCGATGTTTGCCGACGGCTCCAAGATGCCGTACGACCGTACCCGCCGGCTGATCCAGAAACTCGCCGTCCCGCTCAAGGCGACGCCGCTGCGGGTCAATATCACCGGTCACACCGCGGCTGGCTTCGTACCGGCGCGAAGCGACTATGGCGCGTTCGATCTTTCGGCGGACCGCGCCAATGCCGTGCGCCAGATACTCGAGCGCGAAGGGCTGCCGCCGTCGCACATCTTTGCGGTCGCCGGCAAGGCCGACAGCCAGCCCTTGTTTCCTGACGATCCGACGCTGCCGGCAAACCGTCGCGTGACGATCACATTGATGCGCGAAGCTCCCCCGCTTCCGCCCGACCTGAAGCCGTAGTAATACGGAACTACCTTAATACCATTGGTTGCTGTGCCAAAACCTGCATCGTGGCAAGTCCCACATTGCTACCGGTGCTATGCTTGGATGATTGACAGGCGACACGGAAGCGTCGATAGCCGCCCGGATCAAATCAAACGTAAGAGCGTTTTTCCTGCGCATGACTGTCAGCGTCACATCCAGCGTCACATCCACCGACGCCCATGAGGGGACGATTACCTCAGGCTTTTGGGCCCTGACGCTGGGAAGCATCGGCGTGGTCTTTGGCGATATCGGTACTTCGCCACTTTATGCGTTTCGCGAGGCTGTCGCCGGTGCGGCGGGACACGGCCAGCCGGTCTCGCGGGTCATCGTGCTTGGCGTGCTCTCGTTGATCCTGTGGGCGCTGTTTGTCGTCGTTACCGCCAAATACGTGCTGCTGCTGCTGCGCGCCGACAATAACGGCGAGGGCGGTACGCTCTCGCTGATGGCGCTAGGCCAGCGTGCGCTCGGCCGCCGAAGCTGGCTCTTGCTGGCGCTCGGTGTCGTCGGCGCCTCGATGTTCATCGGCAATTCCATGATCACGCCGGCGATTTCGGTATTGTCGGCGGTCGAAGGTCTCAAGCTCGTCACGCCGGCGCTCGATCATTATGTGGTGCCGCTGACGATCGTCATTCTCGTCGTGCTGTTCTCGGTGCAGAGCAGCGGCACCGCGCGCGTGGCGTCGGCCTTCGGACCGGTCATGGTGGTCTGGTTCTCCACGCTGGCGGTGATGGGTCTCGTTCATATCAAGGACGATCCGTCGGTGCTGGCGGCGATCAATCCCTGGTACGGAATCCAGTTCCTGCTCTCCCATGGCACCATCGGCCTGGTGACGCTGGGGGCGGTATTCCTGGCGGTGACGGGCGGCGAGGCGCTCTATGCCGACCTCGGGCATTTCGGACGCAAGCCGATCCAGGCCGGCTGGCTTTATTTCGTGCTGCCCGCGCTGCTGATCAATTATTTCGGGCAGGGTGCGCTGGTGCTTTCCGATCCGTCGGCGATCGAAAATTCGTTCTACCGCATGGTCCCCGAAGTGCTGCTGCTGCCGCTGGTGGCGCTGGCGACCGCGGCGACCGTGATCGCGAGCCAGGCGGTCATCACGGGCGCCTATTCCCTGGTCCGCCAGGCGGTGCAACTCGGCCTGTTGCCGCGCTTCGAGGTTCGCTACACCTCGGAGACCCATGCCGGACAGATCTATCTGCCGCGGGTCAACCGGCTGCTGCTGATCGGCGTGATCCTGCTGGTGCTGTTGTTCCGCACCTCGAGCGGACTGGCTTCGGCTTACGGCATCGCCGTCTCCACGACCATGGTTGCCGACGGGATCATGGGTTTTGTCGTGATCTGGAAATTGTGGAACTGGAAGGCCGCGACCGCGGCGGCGGTGATCCTGCCGTTCGTCGTCGTCGACATGACCTTCTTCAGCGCGAACCTGCTGAAACTGCTCGAGGGCGCCTGGGTGCCGCTGTTGTTCGGACTGGCGATGGCGGTCATGATCTGGACCTGGCGCCGGGGCGCGGCGATTCTGGTCGCCAAGACGCGGCGCATCGAAGTGCCGCTGGTCGACCTGATCAAGAGCCTCGAGAAGCGTCCGCCCCATATCGTCAAGGGCACCGCGGTGTTTTTGACCAGCGATCCCAATTTCGTGCCGACCGCGCTGCTGCACAATCTCAAGCACAACAAGGTGCTTCACGAGCACAATGTGATCCTGACGATCGAAACCGCGCAGACGCCGCGCGTCGATCCGAGCGAACGAGTCCGCATGGAAAGCATCAGCGACAAGTTTTCAACCGTGCGGCTGCGGTTTGGGTTCATGGAATCGCCGAACGTCCCCAAGGCGCTGGTGATCGCGCGCAAGCTCGGCTGGCAATTCGACATCATGGCGACGTCGTTCTTCGTCTCGCGCCGCTCGCTCAAACCCTCGGCGCAATCGGGAATGCCGCAATGGCAGGATCATCTGTTCATCGCAATGAGCCGGTCGGCGAACGATGCCACCGACTATTTCCAGATCCCGACCGGGCGGGTGGTCGAAGTCGGTACGCAGGTAACTATTTGATCGGCTGAAGGGATTTGGCCTGTAAGGCTCTACAATCCATGCGTGCAACGCATACCGGAGGCTTGAATTCAGCCTAACCTATGCATTCGCGCCGGGAGTATACGGCTGACCTTCTGCATTTGTGCAGTGCAGTGACCATCAGGGGCCCGCTTCCCATGTCGTTCGAGAGTGCAATCACCGCGGCGGAAACGCCCGCGGCCAACGGGCATGGCGAAGCGCATTCCACCGCTGGTTTCAAGGCCCTGATGCTCGGCAGCATCGGCGTCGTCTACGGCGACATCGGCACCAGCCCGCTTTATGCGCTGCGCGAGGCGATTGTCGCCGCGAGCGCCGGAAGCGACGCCACGCCGCAGGCCGTGCTCGGCGTGCTCTCGCTGATCCTGTGGGCGCTGATCGTCGTGGTGACCCTGAAATATGTCGTCATCCTGCTGCGCGCCGACAACAACGGGGAGGGCGGAACGCTGGCGCTGATGGCGCTGGCGCAACGCGCGCTCGGCAAGAGCGCCAGCGTGATCGTGCTGCTCGGCATCATCAGCGGTGCGTTGTTCTATGGCGACGCCGTCATCACGCCCGCGCTGTCGGTGCTGTCTGCGATCGAAGGCATCAAGCTCGTGACCTCGGCATTCGATCCCTATGTCGTGCCGCTCACCGTGGTCATTCTGCTGCTGCTGTTCGCCGTTCAGTCGCGCGGGACCGCCCGCGTCGCCGCTTTCTTCGGGCCTGTCATGTGTATCTGGTTCGCCGTGATCGCGATCGCGGCCGTGCCGCAGGTCGTGCGCCGTCCCGAGGTGTTGCTGGCGCTCAATCCGCTCTACGCGTTTTCCTTCATGCTCCATCACGGCGTCATCGGCTTCGTGACGCTCGGCGCGGTGTTTCTCGCCGTCACCGGCGCCGAAGCGCTCTACGCCGATCTCGGCCATTTCGGCAAAAAACCGATCCAGACAGCGTGGCTGTTCATCGTGTTGCCGTCGCTGGCGCTGAACTATATGGGGCAGGGCGCGCTCATCCTTGCCGATCCCAAGGGGATCGAGAATCCGTTCTTCCTGATGTTTCCGGACTGGGCACTGATCCCGATGGTCGCGCTCGCGACGGTGGCGACCGTGATTGCGAGCCAGGCCGTCATCACCGGCGCCTATTCATTGACGCGTCAGGCGATCCAGCTCGGCCTGATGCCGCGGTTCGAAATCCGCCATACCTCCGAGACGCATTCGGGCCAGATCTATATTCCGCGCATCAACCTGCTGCTGTTCATTGCGGTGATGCTGCTGGTGCTGCTGTTCCGCTCCTCCAGCGCGCTGGCGTCGGCCTACGGGATTTCCGTGACCGGAACCATGGTGGTCACGGCCATGATGGGCTTTGTCGTGATCTGGCGGGTCTGGAACTGGTCACCGGTCGCAGCCGCCGCGCTGATTGCGCCGTTCCTGTTTCTCGATCTCACATTCCTCGCGGCCAACCTGCTGAAGGTGTTCGAGGGCGGCTGGGTGCCGCTGGCGCTTGGCGGGGTCGTGATGCTGCTGATGTACACGTGGCGGAGCGGCAGCCGGCTGTTGTTCGAGAAATCGCGCAAGCTGGAGTTTCCGCTGGCCGACCTGATAGCGATGCTGGAAAAACGGCCGCCGCAGCGGGTCTCCGGCACCGCAGTGTTCCTGACCAGCGATCCCCAGAGCGCGCCGACCGCGCTGATGCATAGTCTGAAGCACTACAAGGTACTGCATGAGAAGAATGTCATTCTCACCATCGAGACCGCGCCGACGCCGCGGATCGAGGATGCCGAGCGGGTGCGGATGGAACAGCTCAGCGCCACCTTCTCCAAGGTGACCTTGCGCTTTGGATTCATGGAATCGCCCAACGTACCGAAAACGCTGGCGATTGCCCGCAAGCTCGGCTGGCAGTTCGACATCATGTCGACGTCGTTTTTCCTGTCCCGGCGCGCGCTCAAGCCGGCCGCCCATTCCGGAATGCCGCGCTGGCAGGATCATCTGTTCATCGCGCTCAGCCGCAGCTCGAACGACGCCACCGACTATTTCCAGATTCCCACCGGGCGCGTGGTCGAGGTGGGAACGCAGGTTACGATTTAGCTTTCATCCTGGTGCTTTAAACCGTTTGCAGCGCTTGATTTTCGCCGCGCGAGAGGCGACTTTGCGCGGCGAATGGCGGGGCCGGCTGGCCCACACAGATTGTCGGGAGGATACGCGTGGCGGACCATCAGGTGCACGATCTAACGCCGGAAGAGGTCTCGAAAGGGATGGAAGCGGGACGCTATCTTCTCGTCGACGTCCGCGAGCCGAACGAGGTTGCCGTGGAAGCCTATCCGGGCGGCGTGGTCGTTCCGCTCTCGACCTTCGATCCGGCGTCCATTCCCGATCCGCAAGGCAAGCAGGTGGTTTTCGCCTGCCGGTCCGGCAAGCGCTCGGTGACGGCCTCGCTGGCAGCCCAGGCGGCGGGCCTGCCCTACGACAAGCATCTCGCCGGCGGCATATTGGGCTGGAAGGCTGCGGGACTGCCGACCAGGACCGGCGGCTGATCGCTTCCCAAGGACCTTCCTCAAATGACTTCCATGAACAAGGTCTTCGCCGACCTTCCGGTCACCGTCTTCGAGGCGATGTCGCAGGCCGCGCGCGACAACAACGCCATCAATCTCGGCCAGGGCTTTCCCGACGATCCCGGGCCGGAGGATATCAGGCGCGCCGCCGCCGACGCGTCGGTGAACGGCTACAACCAATACCCGTCGATGATGGGCATTCCCGAACTGCGGCAGGCGATCGCTGCCCATTACGGCCGCTGGCACGGCCTCGACCTCGATCCGATGACCGAGGTGATGGTGACCTCGGGCGGCACCGAGGCGCTGACGTCGGCCATTCTCGCCGTCGTCGAACCCGGCGACGAAGTCGTCGTGTTCCAGCCGGTCTATGACAGCTATCTGCCGATCATCCGCCAGGCCGGCGGCATCCCGCGGCTGTTGCGGCTCGAGCCGCCGGACTGGCGGCTGTCCGAGGAGATGCTGCGCAGCGTCTTCAACCACAAGACCAAGGCGGTGCTGTTCAACAACCCGCTCAATCCGGCCGCCGTCGTCTATCCCCGCGAAGACCTCGAATTGCTGGCGCGGTTCTGCCAGGAGTTCGACGCCATCGCCATTTGCGACGAGGTCTGGGAGCATGTGGTCTTCGATGGCCGCGAGCATATCCCGCTGATCACGCTCCCGGGCATGCGCGACCGCACCATCAAGGTCGGCAGCGCCGGCAAGATTTTCTCGCTGACGGGGTGGAAGATCGGCTTTGTCTGCGCAGCACCGCCGCTGTTGCGGGTGGCCGCGAAGGTGCACCAGTTTCTCACCTTCACGACGGCGCCCAATCTTCAGGCCGCGATCGCCTACGGCCTCGGCAAGCCTGCGGAATATTTCTACGAGATGCGCAAGGATCTGGCGCGCAGCAGGGACCGTCTCACCAAGGGGCTGGAGAGCATCGGCTTTCCCGTGCTCAAATCGCAGGGCACGTATTTCCTCACCGTCGATCTCTCGCCGCTTGGACTTAACGAAAGCGATGTCGAGTTCTGCAGGCGGATTGTGACCGACTATAAGGTCGCCGCGATCCCGGTATCGGCGTTCTACGAACAGGATGCGGTGACGTCGGTGGTGCGGTTCTGCTTTTCCAAGAAGGACGCAACGCTGGATACCGCACTGGAGCGTTTGTCGGACGCCGTGCACCGCCGCAAGAGGTAGAAGAAATGCGCGAGCGCACCCGCAATCCAATTCGCTTTGTTGCGGTCGATGGCCGCGGTGCTGTTGTTCTCGCCCGCCTTGGCCGAAGAGCGCACGGTCAATTTCTACAATTGGTCGAACTACATGGCGCCGGGGGTGCTGGAGGATTTCACCAGGGAAACCGGCATCAAGGTGATCTACGATACGTTTGACGCCAACGAGACGCTGGAGACGCGGTTGCTGGCGGGCAAGTCCGGCTACGACGTCGTCGTTCCCACCGGCTATTTCCTGCAGCGCCAGATCACGGCCAAGGTATTTTTGAAGCTCGACAAGTCGAAGCTGCCTAACCTCGCCAACGCCTGGCCGGTGGTGACCAGGCAACTCGCGACCTACGATCCCGGCAACAATTACGCCGCCAACTACATGTGGGGCACCACGGGGATCGGCTATAACGTCAAGATGGCGCAGAAGATCCTCGGGGGCGATGCGAAGATCGATAGCTGGGACATTGTTTTCAAACCGGAAAACCTCGCCAAGTTCAGCGATTGCGGCATCCATATGCTGGATTCCGCCGACGATATTCTACCCGCAGCCCTGAGCTATCTCGGCATCGATCCGAACTCGACCAAGCAGGCGGATCTGGAGAAGGCCGCCGATCTCGTCATCAAGATCAGGCCCTATGTCCGCAAGTTTCACTCGTCCGAATATCTGGGGGCGCTGGCGTCCGGCGAGATTTGCTTCGTGGTGGGCTGGTCCGGCGACGTCATGCAGGCGCGCAGCCGCGCGGCCGAGGCCAGCAACGGCATCGAGATCGGCTACACCATCCCCAAAGAGGGCGCGCAGATGTTCTTCGACAATTTCGCGATTCCCGCGGATGCGAAGAACGTCACTGAAGCCTATGAGCTGATCAACTATCTCTACCGCCCCGATGTGGCGGCCAAGAATTCGGATTTCCTGTCCTATGCCAACGGCAATCTGGCGAGCCAGAAACTGGTCGATCCCAAAATCCTCAACGACAGGAACATCTATCCGGACGAGGCGATGCAAAAGAAGCTGTTCGTGATCAATGCCCGCGATCCCGCCACGCAGCGCATCATCAACCGGCTCTGGACCAGGGTGAAGACGGGCAAGTGAGGCTCTTCGCCGTCACGGCGGGCGCTTGCGGGTTATTCTACCGCCAGCGGCGGTGCAGCCACAGCCATTGATCCGGATATTCGCGGACCCAGCCCTCGACGACGTCTGTTACCGCCTGCATCGTTCCCGCGATATCGATCTGCCCTGACGGCATCGCGCACCGGCTTGACCTCTTCGGAGAGTTCGGCGCGGAAACGATGGTTGGGCAGGCGGATAATGCGCGCGCCGTGGATCGGGCATTCGACCTGACGGACCAGGCGGGCCAGCGTCGGATTGGCCTTGGTCTTGCGGCCGAAAAACGTCACATCGACGCCGTTGGTCAGATATTGATCGACGAGCATGGCGACGTGCTGGTTATTCTGCAGGGCTTCCGCGAGCTTGAGCGGGGCGTCGCGCCCGGCGGGAACCAGCGTACCCATCTTGACGGAGCGGATTCGCTCGATGGCGCGATCGGCGGATTCGATGTTGGGCCGCCGGAACAGGATGGCGCAGTCCAGTCCGTGTGCGACGGCGCCAAGCGCGGGTATTTCCCAATTGCCGAGATGGCTCGCGAAGATAATCGCCGGCTTGCCGTCGTCGCGGAGCTGGTCGAACAACTGCTTTGTCCGCGCGCCGAATTCGACACGGCTGGGTTTTTCGGGATGATCGGCGTCGTAATCCCAGATGTGATCGAGATGGGCGAACTCGGCGCCGATGCGGCCGAGATTGTCCCAGACGCCCGCCAGAATTTTCTCGATCTCGTCGGGAGATTTTTCCGGGAAGGCGGCCTTGAGATTTTCACGGCCGATGCGGTCTTCGCGCAATCTGCGGCCGATAAAGCGCGTGACGCGGCCGAAAAAATTGGCGGTCTTGTCTGGATCGAAGTAGCGCGTCGAACGCAGCAGGCCGACCGTCAGCGCGCCGACGGCGGCTTCCGTCACCGGCTTTGCGGCGTCGCGCAGGCGCGCCTTGGTACGAAGGAGCAGGCGGTTCATGAGTTACAAGGGTCCGGGTTACAAGCGCGGCTTGCTAGCGCATGATCCGGAAAAGTGGACACGGTTTTCCGAAAAGATCATGCGCAAACAATAAGCTAAAGCGCGATGGTGGTCGTACCTAAAGTCATCGCGCTTTAGACCGGTTCGCGCGTCAGGATCAGCGAGGCATTTTGCCCGCCGAACCCGAACGAATTGGACATTACGGCGGTGACGCGGGCGTCGCGCGCCTTGTTTCCGACCACGTCGAACAGGATTGCCGGATCCGGTACGTCATAATTGATGGTCGGCGGAATCCGCTGATGCTCCAGCGTCAGCAGCGAGAAGACGGCTTCGACCGCGCCGGCCGCGGAAATGGTATGGCCGACCATCGACTTGTTCGACGACACCGGAATCTTCGACGTGTGGTCGCCGAACACGGCCACGGTGGTGAGGTATTCCATCTTGTCGTTTTCCGGCGTCGCGGTGCCGTGCGCATTGATATGGTCGATCTGTTCCGGTTCGAGACCGGCGTCGGCCAGGGTTTTGCGCATGCAGCCGATGATGGGCTTGCCGTCCGGGCTCGACCGGGTGCGGTGGAACGAGTCGGTCAACTCGCCGCAGCCGGCCAGCACGCCGAGAATGGGGGCGCCGCGCGCGACCGCGGAATCATAGCTTTCGAGCACCAGCGCGCCGGCGCCTTCCGCCATGACGAAACCGTCGCGGTTCTTCGAGAACGGTTTTGAAGCGGCCTGCGGCGGATCGTTCTGCGTCGACAGTGCCGACAGCAGCGAGAAGCGCACCAGCGCTTCCGGATTGACCGAACCGTCGGTCCCTACGCAAAGGGCCGCGTCGGCTTCGCCGCGGCGGATCGCTTCGACGCCGAGCTGGATCGCGGTCGCGCCGGAGGCGCAGGCGGTCGAGAGCGAGATCGGCGATCCCTTGGTGCCGAACGTCTCGGCCAGGTGGCTCGCCACCGAGCCGAACATGAAGCGGTGGTGATATTCGCCGAACCGTCCGCCGCCGGAGACGCGCAGCATGTCCTGATAGCCGAATTCCGTCATTCCGATGGCGCGTCCGATCTCGAGCCGCTGCGGCCACTCGACTTCGACCGGCGCGACCGCGAGGAACAGCGGTCCCGGAAAATCGCCCTTGCTGCCGATGGCGGCCTGTTCGAGCGCTTCCTCGGTCGCTATCGCGGCGAGGCGTTCGGTCAGGCCGGTCGACGAGAACGGTTCGACGGTGACGAAATCGACCGTGCCGGCCATCGTCGTCTTCAGGCCGTCGATCGGAAAACGCGTCACGGTGCGGATACCGGATTCGCCAGCGGTGAGCTTGCTCCAATTGTCCGTCTTGCCGGCGCCGAGCGACGTCACGATGCCCATGCCGGTGACGACAACGATCGGCCTGCCCAGTTTATCGCGTGGTGCTGACATGGTTCCCCCGTCGATGCCTTGCCGAACTTGATCGGCCGAAAGTTACTCGCGAAATTTACTTAATCGCCTCGACCAGAGCCATGCCTTCGCCCTGCCAGTGACCGGCCCCCATCACGACAATCTGGGTCGGAGATTCCGATTTTTCAACCTCGATCCCGGTGGGATCGTTGGGCGGGAACAGCGCGCCGCGGGAGATCGAAAGTGCGGCAAGCGCCAGCCCCAGCGGAAACTGGGTCTCCAGCGTATGGCCGAACATCGTGCCGGTTGCGCGCACGGCAAATCCCGGATGCTGGCGCAGGAATGCCTTTTCTTCCGACGTCACGGGTTCGACGCCGGTCGCGCCGGTGATGAGGTTGCCGCTGTCGGTCGAGGACGCCAAGCTTCGGCCACAACGCTTCCAGCGATTTCGTCACCGCGCCCGGCTGCTTGCGTTGCGCGAGGTCGGCCACCACCTTGGTCAGCCTGGCGTAAGGCTTTGCGCCGCGCGCTTCCGCGTGCTCGCGGGATTCCATCACCAGGAAGACACCGGCGGAGCCGAGCGCGAAGCCGCTGTTGTCCTGGCGTGCCCAGACCGGCGCGTATTTGCCGGTCAGATTGAAGTCGCCGAATTCGTAGAGGATCAGCAGATCCGCGCGTTCGCCATTATGCGCCGCGCCGACCAGCGCGATGTCGCTTTGGCCGGACTCGATCCGCGCCAGCGCAATCCGCGCCGCGTCGATGCTGGCGGCTTCCTCGCCCATGAAGGTGCGCGAGGTGCCGGACACGCCGTGGACGATGGCAATGTTGCCGGCGAGCAGGTTGGAGAGCTGGGCCAGGAACAGCGTCGGCCGCAAATCGTTCATCAGCCGTTCGTTGAGGAACCCGGGTCCCGAATTGCCCTTGGCGTCGGCGTTCAGGATCGCCACGTCCACCGCGATGTCGCGTTCGCCGCCGCCGGCGGCAACGATCATGTCCATCCGGCCGAGGATTTCCTGGTTGCCTTTGACACCGGCGGAATTGAGCGCCAGCCCCGCGGCATAGGTGCCGATGCGCTGCCACGCCTCCATCTGGCGCTGGTCGCCCTTTTTCGGGATCTGGGCGTCGAAAGAGACCGGCGCCAGGGGATGAACGATGTAAGGCGCGAAGCGCTTGTCGTCGACATTGACGCGCTTCTGGTTCAGCGCCTCCCAATGCGCATCCAGTCCTTCACCGAGCGAGGACACGATGCCGATGCCGGTGATCCAGACTTCCTTAGTCATGCGTCAACGCCTGCAGCGGGAAGCCGATCTTGTTGGCCATCGCGTCCATGTGCACGCGAAAGGCCGGGTCGGGGAAGGGGGCAAGGCCGAAGGTGATTTCAGCGCTGCACTTCAACTCCTTGCCGACGCGGCCCTTGGCCTTGGTGACGGCAAAGCCGGAGCCTTCGTGCTCGAGCTTGGCCTCGATCGTGAGCAACTGGCCGGGACTGACGAAACCCCGCATCTTGGCTTCCTTCACGATGGCAAGGAACGGCATGCGCTCGAACTTCAAAACGCCGAGCAAAAGCCAGCCGGAGCTCTGCGCCATCGCCTCGGTCAGCAAGACCCCGGGCATGATCGGGAAACCGGGGAAGTGCCCCTCGAAGATCGTGTGTGTCGCTGGAACCTGAGCCTCGACCGTAATCGTCTTGGCTCTCGAGGTTGAGGTCGACGATGCGGTCGATAAGCTGGAAATAGTCAAGGTTCATGGCCGGCGATTACGCGCCCGTGCCGGCGCCGGCGTTCTTGGCGGCGACCAGTTCGTCGATACGATCGGCGAGGTTTTGCAGCACGAAATACTGTTCGGTCGTGGCCTTGCCGTCGTTGACTTCCTGGGTCCATTTTTCGAGCGGCATCTTGATCCCGAACGCCTTGTCGATCGCAAAGGCGATGTCGAGGAAGTCCAGACTGTCGATCCCGAGATCGTCGATGGCGTGGCTCTCCGGCTTGATCGTGTCGCGCGGAATGTCGCAGGTCTCGGCGATAATGTTGGCGATCTGATCGAACGTGGATGACATCATTAAGCCTTTGATATATTGGAGATAAATCGCAGAACGGCTTGGAGGAGGCGGGAGCATGGCCCCGGAATGCCCGGTTTCCCCCAGCGGGAGTTGAGTGGGGGTATATCGGAGCGGGGGCCCGAGTTCAATGGAGCTAGGCGGTCCCTGTGGAGGCGGATTTGTGGGTAAAAATGGTGGTGTTGGTTCCGGGTTCCGGGCTGCGCAGGGAGGGAAATCCTGACGCCGCGGTGACGCAAATGTTTTGAGGAGAGTTCGTAGCAACCATTAAAAGCTAAGCGGCATTTTCAGTCCACGGCGTTCCGCGTTGGACGACGGTATTGGCATAGATCAGGAGCTTACGGGCGCAGGCGATGAGCGCCGCTTTGTGGGCTTTGCCTTTTGCGACGAGGCGGGCATAGAGGGCGACGAGAGCCTTATTCCAGCGGAAGGCGGCCGGTAGCGCCGCCGCGAACAGCGAGCGGCGTAATCGGCCACGACCGCCAGCGATGTGTCGTTGTCCCCTATGCAGTCCGCTGTCGTCGTCGAAGGGAGCCAAGCCCGGCAAGAGCTGCAGCTTCCTCGCGGCTGATTTGCCCAAGTTCGGGCATGCGGATCAGAAGTGCCAGCGCCGTGCGCTCACCAATGCCGGGAATGCTCAGCACCAGATCAAGCCGCCTGGCGAGATCGCCATGGGCACGAAGACGCTTGGCAATGTGACGTATCTGCGCGGCCCGCCGCGCCTTCAAACGGGCGATGTCGCTGATAACGATGCGCCGCAGCCGAGGTTCATCGATATGTTCGAGACGGGTCTTGAAGCGCTCGATGTCTTCCTCGGCTTGCTCAAGGAAGGTCAGATATCCCGCCAGATCTGCCAATCGCGGATCTAGCGCGATCCTCGGCTGATCGATCGCAGCGGTGCATGCAGCGATCAGCTCAGCATCGAGCGCATCGTTCTTGGCGCGGCGCAGATGCACCCGGCCGAACGCCTTGACCTGAATCGGCTGCAGCACCAGCACGATAAAATCTGCTGCGCGCAGATGCTCCACCACACCGCGTTCATAGCCGCCGGTCGCCTCGATCCCGACTCGCGTGACGCCAACCTTGGTCAGGTTAGCTGCCAGAGCTCGCCAGCCGGGCAAAGCGTTGGCGACCTGCCAGCGTTCGGTTCGACCGTGAACCGCAATGTCGAGTTTAGCTTTGGACGTATCGATTCCAGCCGTCGTTATGTTAATCTGCGTCATCTTCTTCGACCCTGCCTTGTGAAGCGAACCAAGTTGTTCCGGCAACCATCCGGGTCCGATGAAGGTGCTGACGCGATCACGCTACGGGGCAGCCAAAAGCGGCTCAGGGCGGGTTCGATCCGATCGCCAGCGGCCTGCCGCGGGGTGCAAGTCCGCGGCAGGCCATTCCTCTCGGAATATGCCGACGATAACCGATGGCGCTATTACAAGGGCGGATTAGCCGAAGGCGTAATCCGCCGCTCTGGCTATGCCATCAGTCAACATTGTACTTGCCTGTGATTGATGTCGAGGCATTGCCGATCTTCTTTTTGGGGAAGACCGCGAGGGACGATGACGCAAAATGATTGCGGAGCATTCGGCATAAGGGCGGATTACGCCTTCGGCTAATCCGCCCTACGAGCTGTCTCGTACGCCCGTCTGGCAGCGGTATCGGATCGTCGAATTTGCGCTGCCAACCTGTGCCCGCCATCAGCAGCTAATATCATAAAGCTCAGGGTTTGCGACGCTTGGTCCTCTCGACAAAAATCAGAAGCTCGGCAGATTTAGGGTATGAGGAAATTTCCTTTAGCCGGTTGGTCTTTTATTGTAGCGGTAGTTGCACTGATCATTTCGATCGCCGCGGTGGGTTATACTCGGAAGCAATACAAATTGGCTTACGAGCTACATCAGCGTGCTATCGCGGTCACAAAGCCAAAGCTCGGTATATTTCCGGAGGCCATGGATCAGCGGCACTGGAATGTTAGAATAACGCTTATGAACAGGTCGGACGAACACATTTCTCCGAAGGCGTTGTCCATTCCCTCCCCGGCGGGTGGCTTTATAAGCATTAGTCAAATTGAACCAGTCGTGTTGCCTGCGTCCGGCGTCCAAATGAACAGCAATTTCGGACCGAAATCTTTAGGTGGTCATCCCGTGGCCCCAGGCGACGTAGGAGTATGGACCGGGACCTTTGAGCTTTCTGACGCGTTCCCTACAAAGCCCGGCGCGGCTCTCACGGTCCAGATGGTGATCACCTACCTGGGAAGCGAACGCACGGAAACGCTTTCCACAACGCGGCGGTTGAACTGAAAACAGACTTCATGGTCCGTCCGTCCGGCAGCCAACCGGCGCGGGTCCTACGGACGAGCAGAAGGCCAAACTATTTCGGGCATTGATCGCGTACTCCAGGGCAGCTTGCGGTGGCCTCACGAACTACCCGTGCGGCTCCACGGAAATCCTGGCGCAGTCGCGCCGGCCCATCAGGACGCAATCCTGGGTCTTGCGGAGATCGGCGATGCTCATGGCGAGCCAGATCCCGATCGCGGTCAACGCCACGGTGAACGCGAGTGCTGCGACATTGGCCAGCATGCGATGGCGGAAATCGTCGGGTTCGTCACGGGGCCGCTCGTAGCGAGAGAGGTCGCTGGCCGCGGGCGCGCCATTTGCCGGAACGTCTCAGGGTCGTCGCGATGCCCAGGGGGATGGTCCGAGGTACGCGGCCGGAATTTGAGCACCACGTGCTCGTCATCCCCTTGTATGGGCCGCTGCTGTATGGGCCGCTGGGTTTTCACTGCCGTCGATCCGCCAAATCGTTTTTCTGTTTAGCACGCCCGCTTTACTTCCAACATGAAATCTTGTGCACACAAACAAAGGTCTCGTTGCGCACCGTTTCATGGAACCTGCCGTCGTCGATCCGGCGGCCGGCCGTCATCCGCGGTGCCGAGTAATTTTCCGCGTAGCGAGGCCCGAAAGCAGACGCCGGGATCATCGCAGGATTTTCGGCCGTCAACGGTTTGTGCCGCAACGACGCGTAACCGGACCGCGACCGGGGGCGAAACACCAATCGCCTCAAGGCGATAGTAGGTATTTAATCTCCTGCGACATTCTGTCATAATGGGATTTATTTCAAGGCATTTGCCGGTCAAACACGGAGCCTGGCGCATGGCCAACACACGCGAACCGATCCTCACGCCGGTCCCGATCCTGTCGCTGCGTCCGACCCAGATGACGGTCGGAATGCGGGAGGTAAAGGAGAAACGCAAGCGCTGGCGCGAGCACAAATCGGCCAAGAAGCGCGCCGAATTGCTCGGCAAGCACATGATCCCCGTCGTGCACGGGCCCGACGAATGCTATTACGTCGTCGACCATCATCATCTCGCGCGTGCGCTGCACGATGAGGGCGTCAAGGATATCCTGGTCACCATCATCGGCGATCTCACCATGGTCCAGCGCGATGCGTTCTGGGGCGTGATGGACAACAAGCGATGGGTCTATCCCTACGACTCCAAGGGCGAGCGCCGGCATTTCAAGGATATTCCGAAATCGGTCGCCGATCTCAAGGACGATCCGTTCCGCAGCCTCGCCGGCGAACTGCGCCGCGCCGGCGGCTTTGCCAAGGACACCACCCCGTTCAGCGAGTTCTTGTGGGCGGATTATTTGCGCCGGAATATGTCGCGCAAGAGCGTGGAGGAGAATTTCGCCAAGGCGATAGAGAAAGGCCTGGGGTTCGTGAGAAGCAAGGACGCGATCTATTTGCCCGGCTGGTGTGGACCTGCGACGGACGATTAGAGTGTTTGCTCTGCCGATCGGACTGGGCTTATTTCGGCAGCCGTCCCATCATGTAAAATTCATCGTTGGGGCGCATCGAGGTGACGTTGGCCATCCGGTTCGACAGCGCGAAAAACGCCGAAATCGCGGCGATGTCCCAGATGTCGTCGTCGGTAAAGCCGTGGCCGGCGACCGCGGCAAAGTCCGCCTCCGATATCTCGTTCGCCTCGCGGCTCACCTTCATGGCGAAGTCGAGCATGGCGCGCTGCCGTGGCGTGATGTCCGCCTTGCGGTAGTTGACGGCGATCTGGTCGGCGATTTGCGGGTTCTTCGCCCGGATGCGCAGGATCGCACCATGCGCGATCACGCAGTAATGGCACTGGTTGGCGCTACTGGTCGCAACCACGATCATTTCGCGTTCGGCCTTGGTCAGGCCGCTGTCCTTCTCCATCAGCGCATCGTGATAGGCAAAGAAGGCGCGAAACTCGTCGGGACGATAGGCCAGCGTCAGAAAGACATTGGGAACGAAGCCGGACTTCTCCTGCACCGCCAGGATGCGGGTGCGGATATCGTCCGGCAGCTTGTCGAGGGAGGGCGTCGGAAATCGCTTTGCAACGGATTGCGTCGTGGAGGATTGCGGCTTGGAGGATTGCGTCATGGAGAGGTCCCGGTTCAAGCCGCGCAATGCGGCCGTTCCGAAACAATATAGTGCCTTTCGAATGAAGTGGATACGCCTTCACGCGAACAAAATGCGCGAAGGCTGCGTCCTCAGCGCAGCGGCTTCTTCAGCAGCGAGAAGCGATCGGGATCGAGCCCCATCGACGGCTGCAGCATCGGCGCTTCCACCGGCATCGTGCGAACCGGAGGCCGATCGTTGATGCCGGGATCGTTGGGCACGTCGCGATGCGAGGTGGCGCCGCGCCAGCGCTCCAGCACGGCCGAGACGAAATGCATGTCGTGTCCGGCGGTGGCCGACGGCGTGGTGGCGATCGTGGCTTCGCTGCGCGGCAATTGATGGATCGGCACTTCCTTGAAGCGCAGCCGGGTCGGCAGCGCCACGCCTTCGCCGAAGGCCAGCACTTCGCGGGTGCCGAGCGAGGGCACGAACGACAGCAGGTTGGCCGCGGCGTCCGAGACGGCCGAGCGCAACAGCGCCTGGTCGCGTTCGTTGGCAAGGCGCATCGCAAACAAGCGTGTTGCACTGGGAGATGATGGTGGCGTCGAGCTCGGCCGGCCGCTGCGTGACCAGAGCGAGATAGACGCCGTATTTGCGGCCTTCCTTGGCGATGCGCGAGACCGCTTTTCGCGTCGGGCCGAAGCCGATGTTGCGGTCGGCGGAGGCGTAACGGTGCGCCTCCTCGCAGACGAACAACAGCGGCGAGACGCCGTCGCTCCACAGGCCGAAATCGAACGCCATGCGGCACAGCACGGACACCACGGAATCGACGACTTCGGCGGGGAAGCCGGCGAGCTGCATGATGGTCATCGGCCGGCCATTGGCCGGCAGGCGGAACAGATGGCTGATGACTTCCGCCATGGTGTCGCCGCCGACATTGGCGTTGTCGAACATGAAGGCGTAGCGCGGATCGTTGCGCACGGTTTCGACGCGGGAAATCAGCTTGTGATAGATGATGCGCGAAGAGCGGTTCTCCAGCTTGCCCATGCGTTCGTCGATCAGCGAAATCAGATCGACCAGGCGATAAGGCACCGGCGTGTCGACGGTGTAGCCGATCATCTTCGGATCGGCGCGCTTCAAGCCGATCCGGTCGGAGTTCTGGTACTGGGTGTAGATGCCCTTCGCCGCCGGAATGACTTCGGCGAGAATGTCGAGTTCTTCGGGCACGCCGGGGCGGCCGGCGAAAAGCACGTCGACGATTTCCTCGAAATTGAACAGCCAGAACGGCAGTTTCAGGTTTCGCGGGTTGAGCACCAGCGCGCGTTCGCCGAAGCAGCGGCCATATTCGTTGTGGACGTCGAGCAGGAAGACCCGCAGGTTCGGCCGCGATTGGAGGATTTCGTTCAGCAGCAGCGACACGCCGGTCGATTTGCCGACGCCGGTGGAACCGAGCACCGCGAAGTGCTTGGACAGCATTTCCTCGATATCGACATAGGCGATAACCGAGGGGTCCTGCTGCAGGGTGCCGATATTGATCTGGTCCGATCCGCTCGGGGCATAGACCGTGCGGAGTTCCTGGTTGGTGATCAGCTCGACGGCGTCGCCGATGGTCGGATAGTTGGTGACGCCGCGCTGGAACTTGGGACGATCGCCGCCGAGGATTTCACCGAGCAGGTCGACGCCTGCGCTGGCGATGTAATTGTCCGAACTCGGCAGGTCCTCGCACGATACGTCGGTGATCATGGCGACGATGGTGGAGGTAGCGCAGCGAATGCTGACGAAGCGGCCGACGGTAGCGCGTACTTCCGAGACGGCCATCCGGCTGGCCGCCAGAAGTCCGACCCGGGCGAGGGAGCCGCGCACCGAAATCACACGTCCGAAGGATGTCACGGTTGTTGAACCTGGCATGTCATGAAACTGGATCTGGCCCCATTATGAACAGGTCCGAATAGCGAAACGGTTAAACCGGCGAGGTTCCGGGTTCGCTAAATCTGCGACATCTTGGTCAGGATTTGTTTCTGCAACGGTACGCGGCGACCGCATCGGTCTCACGCTTGTGCTGGAAAACCAGCGATTTTCTCGCATTTGCGCACGCGCGCAACGCTGCTGCGGCTTAATCATTTGTTTACCACGTCGACGGAGAGGGCCCGGCTGACGGCCATCTGCCGGTAACTTCCGGGCCCGGATCGAAAATCGGAGCAGGCCCGTGTATCGCGATAACCGATTGCTAACCGCAAGTTGTAACGTGCTTTCCATTTGTCTTGCCTAACGATGCGACGCTGTGGAGGGACAGGTGAGCATCGAAAGCGGCCATCAACTGCCGGGCGGACCCGCGAGTTCTGCTGCGAAGAGCCGGAGCGATCGGGCGGCTTGCGCTTTGCTGTGCGTTGCTCGTCGCGGCAACCTCAGTCGGCATCGCGACCTCCGGTTGGGGCCTTCGGGAACGCCTGCTGCTAGCGGTCGTCGTCGTCCTCGCTGTGATCGTCGGTTTGCTGCTGCGTCGCCATCGATTGTCGGATCAAAGGCAGGCGGCGGAACGGCGCCAGCTCACCGTCGCCGTGAACAATATCCCGCAAGGTCTTGTTCTTTATGATGCATCGGCGCGGATCATTATTTGCAACCAGCCCTATCTCGATATGTTCGGGCTGTCGCCGGAGGTGGCCAGGCCTGGCTGCACCATTCAGCGACTGATTGGGCATCGGAAAGAGACCGGGTCGTTTGATGGCGACGTCGAAGAATTTTGCGCCGCGATCATACGCAACGTGTCGCTCGGCAAAGCCACGCGCCAGCTCACCGAGGCTCCCGGCGGCAGGGCGATCGAAATCGTCAACCGGCCGCTGAAGGGCGGCGGCTGGGTGGCCACGATCGAAGACATCACGCCGCGCAAGCGCGCCGAGGAGAAGATTGCCCATCTGGCGCATTACGACGCGCTGACCGACTTGCCGAACCGGGTATTGTTTCGGGAAAAGCTCGAGCAGGCGCTAAAGGACGTGAAGCCCGGCGAGCAACTGGCTGTCCTGTACATCGACATCGACGAATTCAAGAGCGTCAACGATGCGCTCGGGCATGCGATCGGCGACGAGCTTCTGAAGGGCGTGGCTGAGCACCTGCGCAATTGTCTTGAGGGGATCGACGTGGCGGCCCGGCTCGGCGGCGACGAATTCGCCGTCATTCAGACCGGCATCAAGAATCGCTCGGAAACTACTCAACTCGTTGACCGAATCTATCGGGCGATCAGGACGCCGCTCGACTGCACCGGGCACCTGATCACCACCGACGCCAGTATTGGCGTCGCGCTCGCTCCCGGCGACGGGCTGGATATCGACCAGTTGCTGCGTAATGCGGACCTCGCGTTGTACGGGGCCAAGGGCGACGGACGCCGGACCTACCGGTTCTTCGAGGCCGGCATGGATGCGCGCGCCAAAGCGCGGCGCAGCCTGGAGCTCGAACTGCGCCAGGCGATCGCCGATGGCGGCCTGGAGGTTTACTATCAGCCGGTGGTCAATCTCGAGGACGGCAAGATCTCCTCCTGCGAGGCGCTGCTGCGATGGCGGCACCCCGAGCGCGGGATGATCTCGCCGGCGGAATTCATTCCGGTCGCGGAAGAGACCGGCCTCATCAACCAGCTCGGTCACCGGGTGCTCAATACGGCGTGCGCGGAAGCTGCGAAATGGCCGGCCGACATTCGCGTCGCAGTCAACGTCTCGCCGGTGCAGTTCAAAAGCCAGACGCTGGCGCTCAATGTGGCGGCGGCGTTGGCCGCCTCAGGTCTTGCCCCGTCCAGGCTTGAACTCGAGATCACCGAAGCCGTGCTCATTCGCGACGACGAAATGGCGCTGGAAGTTCTGCATCAATTGCGAAAGCTCGGCGTTCGCTTCGCCTTGGACGATTTCGGCACCGGCTATTCCTCGCTCAGCTATCTGCAGCGGTTTCCGTTCGACAAGATCAAGATCGATCGCTCCTTCATCAAGGATCTGGCCGGCGGCGGCGCTTCATCGTCGATCGTTCAGGCCGTCGTGAACATCGCAGCCGCCAGCGACATGACGACGACCGCGGAAGGCGTCGAGACCGAGCAGCAACGCAATTTGCTCTACATCCTCGGCTGCACCGAGATGCAGGGATATCTGTTCAGCCCCGCGATATCGGCGGTGGAAATACGGCGGCTGTTGATGTCGCACCGCGGCAAGGCGGTATCCGCGGCTTGAAACGCCGGGCGCAGCTTGCTATCCACCAAGGCACAATAAAAAACAGGGCAGGGTGGAACGCGATGAACCGCGACAGCGCGTCTTGAGCGACCTCGCGCGGCCTTCCGCGCTCGCAGCGTTTCGGATCCGGAATTACCGTTTCCAGTGGCCCTCCGATCTGCTCACCTCCTGGGCTTTCGAGGTCGAGATGCTGGTGCTCGGCTGGTACATCATGGTCGAAACCGGCTCGGTGTTGCTGCTGACCCTGCTTGCATCGCTCAATTATGTCGGGACGCTGATCGCGCCGGTACTCGGCATGATCGGGGATCGCATCGGGCACCGCGATCTCCTCGCCGCGATGCGCTTTGCCTATACGGTTCTCGCCGCGACTATCATGACGCTGGCGCTGACGGGCCATCTGGCTCCGCTCTATATCATGATCATCGTCGCGATCATGGGCCTGATCCGGCCTTCGGATCTGGGCGTGCGCGGCGCGCTGCTTGCCGACATCATGCCATCGGCGCAATTGGTCGGAGCGATCAGCCTGTCGCGTACCACGATGGACAGCGCGCGTATTGCCGGCGCCTTGACCGGCACCGGCTTGTTCGCGGCGCTCGGCATCGGCCATGCCTATGTGGCGATTGCCTGTTTCTACCTAACGGCCGCCGTCCTGATGCTGTGCGTGATCTCTCCGGAAAATCCACACGGCGCAACTGATCCGTCAGAAGGTGACTTGCCCGCGCCGTCCCTGTTGCGCGACCTGAAGGAAGGCATTGTTTATGCATGGAGCGGTCCGGGAATGCGCGCAGTACTTTGTGTCGCCTTCCTGGTCAATCTCACCGCATTTCCGTTGACCAACGGATTGCTGCCGTATGTAGCGCGAGACATCTTTCATACGGACCAGGCCGGTCTCGGCTATCTCTCAGCGAGCTTCGCGCTGGGCTCGCTGATCGGTTCGATCATGCTCAGCTTGGCTGGCGGCGTACGCGTGGCGCGCCTTTTGATCGGTGCAACCCTGACCTGGTACGCAATGCTGTTGGTGTTCGTGGAGATCAAGGCGATGCCGATAGCGATGCTTTGCCTGATGCTTGCCGGCATGGCGCAGAGCCTCTCGATGATTTCGGCTGCCGTGATCCTGATGCGCACGGCGAGCGTGCGCCTCCGCGGTCGCGTGATGGGCGTACGCATGATGGTGATCTATGGCCTGCCGCTCGGGCTGCTTGCGGCAGGTAGCCTGATTGACCTGATCGGCTATACCGCCATGGGAACGCTTTATGCAGCGTCCGGATTGCTGACGATGGTGGCGATTGCGCTGCACTGGCGCGCCGAGCTCTGGCCGGTGCATGCGCCGGCGAATGCAAGGTAAGCGCCGTTCAACACGTTGGGCGGTTTCGTAAAACTGCGGTGGGCCGAGGTCAGTCCGTGGCTATTTTGCCTCCGCCTTGACGGCGCCCCTCAATCCCGCCTGCTGTTGAATCCGCGCCAGCACGCCGTTGCTTTGCACCTCCTGCACAAAATCTCCGACGAACGGCAGGCCTTGCTCGCGTCCCTTGGGGATGGCCACCGCCATGTGCTCCAATCCCCAATTGCCGTCAAGGATTCGTGAGCCCGGCATCGCATCCGACATTTCGAACAGCGTGGGCTTGTTGGTGGCGTAGGCGTCGATCTCGCCGCGATTGAACATCTCGACCACGACCTTGACGTTTTCGGCGGGAACGATCTTCGCATTCTTGAATTTCGCCGGCAGTGTCCGCTCGGACGTGCTGCCCTTGGTGACACCGATACGGATTCCCGGTTGATCCAGCTCGTCGGCGCGTTTGATGGATGAATTGGCCGGCACGAGATATCCGAGCTCCACCGACAGCACGGTTGGGCTGAAGCTGACATCGTTGGCCCGCGCGGGCGTCGCATTCGTGACCGTGAAGTCGACCTGACCTTCCTTGATGGCGTTGATCACATCGGCAACGCGGGGGAATTTCACGTATTCAACGGATACGTTGAGGCGCGCGGCCAGTTGTTCCCCAAGATCGTAAGCCACCCCGTGGGTTTGGCCGGTGCTGGCATCCGTCAACATCGAGGTCGGACTGCCGGCATAGACGCCGACCCGCAAATGACCGGTAGGCGCCAGCAGTTCCTTCTCGCCACCGGCGTGGGCGGAAAATACGCCCAGCGCGCTAACCATCATGCAGGTGAGGATCACGCCTTGGGCGCTGCTCTTGTTTATACGCACCATGCCAACACGCTCCCCCTGGTTTGCCTTATCGCGGCGCTTCCGCCGAGCGCTCGCGACAGCTTCAGGCATCAGTACTAACGCCCATGGTTATTGTTGACCAGACCTGATCATTTGTACGATAGTACAAATGATGGTCCGTACCTCCGCCAGCAGGAAAGTTGCAAGCCGCAAGCCGAATTCTGCGGGAGGCGATCCTCGCGCGCTGCGGAGGAGTTGTTTTCGACCAACGGCTTCAACGCCGTGTCGGTTCGCGATATCGCGCAGGCCGCCGGCGCCAATCCCGGCAGCGTGACCTATCATTTCAAGACAAAAGATGGGCTGCTTCTGGAGATCTACAACCGTCATTGCGGGCCGATGAACCGCAGGCGCTCAGAGTTGTTGGCTGCAGCCAGGCGGGTGCGCGATCTGCAGGACCGGCTCGAGGCGATCGTCCGCGCCTATGTGCTGCCCGCATTCTCCTCGGGTAGCGATCTCGCCGGGGGAGGCGCGCGTTTTACACGGCTGCGCGCGGTCATGTCGGCGGAAGGAAACGAAGTCGTGCGCCGGATCATTGCGCAGACGTTTGACGACACCAGTCATGCGTTCGTTGACGCGATCCATGAAAGTCTGCCGTCGATCCCGCGTACGGAAATCGTCTGGCGCAGCCACTTTCTGCTGGGCGCGCTTTACTACACGCTGGTGACTCCGGAGCGCGTGTCTCGCCTGTCGCGCGGCGGTGCCGATGGCGCCGATCCCGGGCATGCCATCGAGCAATTGGTGCGGGCGACGGTTGCGTCGCTTCAGGCGCCCGCGCTTGATTTGCCCGCCCCGTCACGACGACGAACGGCGGCGCAAAGTAAGGCCGAACGAGCCTGACATGATTGAATGACGTGGGCGGTCGGGTCTGCACATCAAGATAGCAACACGGAAGGAATGCCATGGCTGAAACAGGTTTGGCTAAGACAGGTTTGGTGGTATCGGCCCATCCCGGCGATTTCGTCTGGCGCGCCGGCGGAGCGATCGCGCTGCACGCCCGGAAAGGTTATCGCGTCAAGATCGTGTGCCTGGCATTCGGTGAGCGCGGGGAATCCCAGTTCGCCTGGAAGCAATCGGGCATGACGCTGGAGAAGGTCAAGGCCGGCCGAAAGGACGAGGCGGAGCGGGCGGCGGCAGCCCTCGGCGCCGAGATCGAGTTCTTCGACGCCGGCGACTATCCGCTGCGGCTGACGGATGCTCACATGGACCGGCTCATCGACATTTACCGCGAGCTTAACCCGAGCTTTGTCCTCACGCATTCGCTGGAGGATCCCTACAACGTCGATCATCCCGCAGCAGCCGCCTATGCGCAGGAAGCGCGGATCGTGGCGCAGGCGATGGGCCACAAGCCGCAGGCCGAATACAATTACAATGCGCCGCCGGTGTTCCTGTTCGAGCCGCATCAGCCGGAGATGTGCAATTTCAAGCCGCAGGTGATCCTCAACATCGACGAGGTCTGGGACATCAAGCGCAAGACGTTCGAGATTCTCGCAGCCCAGAAGCATTTGTGGGCGTATTACGAGCGGGTCGCGCTGCAGCGGGGCATGCAGGGCGGACGTAATTCGGGGAAGGCCATGACCTATGGCGAGGCCTATCAGCGGTTGTTCCCGATGGCATTGGAGGAATTGGCGTGAAAACGGTAGTTGTCAGAAACATCAAGCGGACCGATGCCGGATTGGTCAAACGCCTCGGCGTGCTCGGCGCCTCGACGGTGCACGAGGCCTACGGGCGAAGCGGGCTGATGAAGCCCTATCTGCGGCCGGTATGGGCGGGCGCGGAAGCCTCGGGCACGGCGGTTACGGTGCTGGCGCATCCCGGCGACAACTGGATGATCCATGTCGCGGTCGAGCAGTGCAAGCCCGGCGACATCCTGGTGGTCGGCTGCAGCGCCGACAATACCGACGGAATGTTCGGCGATCTGCTGGCGACCTCGCTGATGGCGCGCGGCGTCACCGGGCTCGTGATCGACGCCGGCGCGCGTGACGCGAAGTCGCTTCGCGAAATGGGCTTTCCGGTGTGGTCGCGGGCGATCTCCGCCAAGGGCACGGTCAAGGCGACGCTGGGCGCCGTCAACGTGCCCGTGGTGTGCGCGGGCATCAACGTCGTGCCGGGCGATGCCGTGATCGCCGACGACGATGGCGTCGTGGTCGTCAGCCGCAAGGACGCGGCCGATGTCGTCGCCAGGGCCGAGAAGCGCCACGCCGATGAGGAAGGCAAGCGCAAGCAACTGGCCGAAGGCAAACTCGGCCTCGACATGTACAATATGCGCGAGCCGCTGGCGAAGGCTGGCCTCGTCTATATCGACGAGCCGGAGGAGGATTAGCGTGATGATGCGCCTGCGCACCTTGCTCGGCGATCATCCCTGCACGTCGGCGCTGAAAAACGGATCGGTCAAATCCGATTCCGTTGCGTTCGATTTCGTCGATTATTCGCCGACCAACAAGGGCTTCAAGCCGATGGTCCGGGAAGCTGCGTTCGACGTCTCGGAGATGGCGATCGTCACCTATCTAATGGCGAAATCCGTCGGCAAGCCGATGGTGCTGCTGCCGAACGTGGTGGTGGCGCGGTTCCAGCATGGCCACGCGCTCTACAATGCGAAGCGCGGCGCGCTGAGAGTCGAAGACCTCAATGGCAAGCGCGTCGGCATTCGCTCCTTCACCACAACGACCGGCGCATGGCTGCGCGGCATCCTCGCCAATGAACACGGCGTCGATCTCGATTCGATCGACTGGGTGACGTTCGAGGATGCGCATGTCGCCGAATTCCGCGACACGACGAAGCGGGCGCCCGCGGGCAAGCAGGTCATCCAGATGCTGATCGACGGCGAACTCGACGCGGTGCTCGGCGAGAAATCCGAACACCCGGATCTCAAGCCGCTGTTCGCTGACGCCGCCGCCGAGGAGAAAGCCTGGTTCGCAAAGCACAAGGTGACGCCGATCAACCATATGGTGGTGGTGAGCCAGACATTGTCCGACCGGCATCCGGACGCGGTACGGGAAATCCATCGGCTTCTTGCCGGGTCGGCCGATGCTTCCGCCGCATCGCCGCGTTTCAGCACGGATGAGATCCGACGCTCGTTGCAATTGATTGTCGAATATACCGCGCAGCAGCGGCTCATTCCCCGTGCCTTTGCTGTAGACGAATTGTTCGACAACGTGACACGCGCGCTTTTGTAGTGGGAGGCAAGCGATGACCCCGGAGCCGATCTTCGATCTCGCCCATCTCGGCCATATGGAATTGCTGACGCCGAAGCCGGACGAAAGCCTGAAATTCTTTGTTGACGTCATGGGCATGACGGTCAGCGGCCGGCAAAACGAGTCGGTCTATCTGCGCGGCTGGGACGATTACGAGCGTTATTCGCTCAAGCTGACCGCGTCGAAGACCTCGGGCATGGGGCACATGGCGCTGCGGGCGCGCAGCCCGCAGGCGCTGGAACGCCGCGTCGCCGCTCTCAAGGGATCGGGCTTCGACATCGGCTGGATTGACGGTGACATGGGGCAGGGGCCTGCGTTCCGCTGCCGCGATCCGGACGGCCACGTCATCGAACTCTATTACGAGACCGAATGGTACCAGGCGCCCGAAGACCTCAAGCCGGCGCTGAAAAACCAGGCGCAGCGTTTTCCGGCGCGCGGCGTCAATGTCAGGCGGATCGACCACCTCAATTGCCTCGCGGTCGACATCAGGGCCAACCGCATCTTCTTCGAAAATTATTTGGGTTGCCGGCTCACCGAACAGATCGTGCTCAATGACGGCACGGAAGCGGCCATGTGGATGACGATGTCGAACAAGAGCTACGATTTCGCCTATTCACATGACCGTTCCAACGTGCCCGGACGTTTCCATCACGTCACCTACGCGCTCGACAGCCGCGAGGAGATATTGCGTGCCGCCGATATCTTTCTCGAGAACGGCGTCTATATCGAGACCGGCCCGCACAAGCACGCGATCCAGCAGACCTTTTTCCTCTATGTCTACGAACCCGGCGGCAACCGCGTCGAGGTCGCCAACGCCGGCGCCCGCCTCATCCTCGCGCCGGACTGGAAGCCGATCGTGTGGACGGAGGAAGAGCGCAAGAAGGGCCAGGCGTGGGGGTTGAAGACGATCGAGTCGTTTCATACCCACGGAACGCCGCCGGTGGCGGCGATTGAATCCTCGATCTTGCCGTGTGGTGCAGCGGCGCCCCACTCGTCATATGTCATATGCGCAGGATAATTTCCCGCAATTTCTCCTTGCTGCGCCCGCCGCCCTTGGCGAAACTGGCGGCATAAAAAGACGCCGGAAGAAGAGGCGTCACAGGGGAGAGACCGATGCGCCAGCATGCTCGCGCCTGGAAAAGGCTTGCCGCTATTTTCACGTTATTTCACGGTCGCGCTGGCGATCGCGAGCCAGATGTCTTCGCAGGCTGCGGCGGCGGAAAACTGGGACCTCTACATCTACAATCCCGTTGCCACGGTCGCCGCCGTCAAGGGAATGAACGTCATCATCGAGCAGATCGAGAAGGAGACCGGCGGCGAGTTGAAAATTCGCCTGCATCTCGGGGGCTCGCTGCCGATCAACACCACCAACATCACGCAGGCCGTCAGCGACGACGTCGTGCAGATGGGCGACGATGGCTATTTCCTCGGCAACGTCCCGATCGGCGGCGTTCTGCGCCTGCCGATGCTGATCCGCAGCCGCGAGGAATACGCCAAAGCCGCCGGGATCGTCGATCCCTATCTGGAAGCAGCGTTCGGCAAAAAAGGCCTCGTCGTCCTCGGCCAGTATCTCTACCCGTTCCAGGTCGCCTATTCCCGCAACAAGCTGACCAGCCTCGCCGACTTCAAGGGCCAGAAAATCCGCGTGACCTCGCCGGAGCAAGGGGAGTTCATCAAGCGCCTCGGCGGCGTGCCCGTCACGCTGGGCGCGCCCGAGGTGCCCTCGGCGCTCGACCGCGGCGTGGTCGATGGTGTGCTCACCGCCAATACCGGCGGCGGCAATACCTGGAAGGATCTGCTCAAGTTCAATTACCGGATCGGCGTGAACTATTTCAATTCGGTGGTGATCGCCAACAAGGATCGCTTCGCCAAACTGCCGCCCGCCGTTCAGGAAAAAGTCCGCAAGATCGTCAAGGACAACATGCCCCTGATCTCGAGCGCGATGGAAAACGAAGAGGATAATCTTTCCAAAAAATTCGCCGAGGGCGGCATGACGGTGACCCAGCCGACGGCGCAGGACCAGGACGAGGCGGCCAAGATCATCGCCGCCTATTGGGACGAATGGGCAAAGACGAGGGGCCCGGATGCCGCCGCCGCGGTCAAGCAGGTTCGCGCGGCGCTCGGACGCTGACGATGTCCGATATCGTCGACGTTTCCCCTGACGGTGCGGTTCACCGCATCGAGGTGCCGACATCGGGCGCAAGCCTTGTCGATGACGCCTGCGAGGCCGTTTGCAGCCTGTTCCTGCTGGCGATGATCGTGCTGATCGGCGCGGAGGCCATCGCCCGCAACGTGTTCGGCACCTCGCTCCAGATTACCGACGAGGTCGGCGGCTATCTTTTGGTCGCCATGACCTTCCTCAGCATGTCGGTGGCCGAAGCGCATGGCGCGTTTCACCGCGTCGAACTGGTTCAGGTGCGGTTGTCGCGATCCGCGCGCATGATCTCCCAGATCGTGTTCGACCTGATGTCGCTTGCTTCTGCCGCGCTGGTGAGCTGGCAATTGGTCCGGCTCGCCCTGAATTCCTGGCGCGCCGAGGACGTCGCGCCGACGCCATTGCAGACGCCGCTCTGGCTGCCGCAGGCCTCGATGGGGATCGGCATGATCCTGCTGTGCCTGGCGCTGGTCCGGACCATCGCCGCCAAGGTCAGGTTTCTCAGGGGAGGCCCTTCGAAATGACGCTCGGGGTCGAACTGATCGTCATTCTCGCGATCTTCCTGGGGCTGCTTTGCGTCGGGATGACGATCCCGTTCGCGATCCTGGTGCCGTCGGTACTCTATCTGCTGACGCATGCCGGGCTCGCCGGTCTCAAGGGGCTTGGCCTGGTGAGCTGGGGCAGCATGAACAGCTTCACGCTGAGCGCCATTCCGCTGTTCATCCTGATGGCCGAGATACTGCAAGAGAGCAAGCTCAGCCTGCGCGTCTACAAAGGCTTGTCGACGTTGGTCGCCTGGATGCCGGGCGGCCTGCTGCAGACCAATATCGCGGGCTGCGCCATCTTTGCCGCCATCAGCGGATCGAGCGTGGTGACCGCCGCTTCGATCGGGCGCGTGGCGCTGCCCGAATTGCAGCGGCGCAATTACAGCCCGCGTCTGTCCGCGGGTTCGCTCGCGGCCGGCGGCACGCTCGGCATCCTGATTCCGCCGAGCATCGCCATGATCGTCTACGGCACCTTTACCGAAACCTCGGTGGCGAAATTGTTCATGGCGGGCGTCGTGCCGGGGCTGCTGCTGACGGCGATGTTCATGGCCTACATCGCCGTGCACGCGCTGGTGCAGCCGAGCGTCAGTCCGGTTGTGAAGGGGAAACATTCGGCGGCCGAAATCCTCACCGCGTTTCTCGACGTGATCCCCTTCGTCGTGCTGATCGGCGGCACGATCGGCAGCATCTATTCCGGGTTGGTGACGCCGACCGAGGCCGCCGCTGTCGGCTGCGTGCTGGCGATGATCATCGCAAGGTTCTGGGGCGAGTTTGATTTCGGCGTGCTCAAGCGCGCGTTGCAGACGACGGTGCGGGTATGCGGCAACATCCTGTTTATCGTCTATGCGGCCTATGCGTTTTCCTACGCCATCAGCTATGCCGGCGTCGGCGAGCAGATCACGCAGTTTCTGGTCGGCATGAAGCTGTCGCGGCTTGAATTCTTTGCCGCGTTGTTCGTGCTGTACACCGTGCTCGGTTGTCTCGTCGAAAGCCTCGGCATGATCGTCGTCACCGTGCCGCTGCTTTATCCCGTGCTGTTGCAATATGGCGTCGATCCGATCTGGTTCGGCGTCATCCTGGTCCTGTTCATCGAGATGGGACAGATCTCGCCGCCGATCGGGATCAATCTGTTCGTTATCCAGAGTATCTGGACCGGCAAGCTCAGCGACGTCGTGACCGGCACGATCCCGTTTCACCTGATCATGTTCGTGCTGCTGGCGTTGCTGGTGCTGTTTCCCGAACTCGCGATGTGGCTGCCGGGCAGGGCAGCCGCCGTGCCGTAGCTGAACCCGGATCTTTTTGCAGTAGCAGCGCCGGGAAATATTTGGCGCGCCGTCGAAGGGCGGCGCGCCAAAGGATTTGGAAAGCAGCAGCGTCAGACCAACTGCAATGCGCCCAAGAGTTTCACGCCATCAGGCACACCCAGGCCGCTCACCGCGTCGAAACCCGGTCCTGCCTGATAGCCTTTGCCGGGATTGGGCAGCGAAGCGTTTTGGCCCGATACGACATCGCGGAAACCCGTCTGCGCCACGGCAGGCTTGTAGAGCAGAGGCGGCAGGAATCTCTGTTTCTTGTTGGCGGGCAGCGCCGCGTTCATCAGCGCGATCAGCGACGCCCAGACCGGCGTGCTGGCGCTGGTGCCGCCGCCCGGGAAATTCTGTCCGTCGAGCAGATTGTCGTAAAATGGCGGACCCGCCAAAGCCGAGACATCAGGAACGACACGGCCGTCGGGCGCGGTCGGATTTAGCGAGGCGATCTGCACCGTCTGCCAGGACGGACGCGCATTGGGCACACTGACGCCGCCGCCCGTCGAGCCGCCGCCATTGTTGGTGCGCTGGCCCGGTGACTCCCACCAGACCACTTCATCGACCTTGCCGCCGGTACCCGACGTCAGCATCGTGCCCCCGACCGCCAGCACGAACGGGCTTGTCGAAGGAAACTCCACGTGACAGCGACTGCCGCCCTGGCCGCAGCCGGTCCCGTCATCGCCGGAGGATACGCAGACCGTAATGCCCTGCATGGCGGCGATCTGAAGCCGATGATTGATCGAATTCATTGCGGCCTGGGTCCAGCCCGTACCGTCCTCGGCCAAACCATAGCTTATCGAGATCGCGACAGGTGTGCTGCCATTTCCGGAGGTCACCTCATCCAGGAAGTCGATCCAGCCTTTCTGGGTCCAGCTCGCGAAGCACACCGTAATCGCCGCCTTGGGACACAGCGCGGCGATGATTTCCACGTCCATCATGGTCTCTGCGGTCTGTGCGAACAGCAGATTTGCCATTTCCTGCGACAGTTGCGGCAGGGTCGTCTGATATTGCTGCTGATTGAGCGGCGAGATGTCGATCGGCTTGATCTGTATCCTCGGGACGGGCAGTTGATGGGCGTTGCAAAACTGCGTGACGTCGGAGGGGATATAGGCCGGCGGCAGGACGTTTCCGTTATTCAGCGGTGTGCCGAACTCCGCGATCACAATCGTCTGTCCGGCGCCGTCGCCCGGCGGGAAGTTGTATCGGCGCTGCAGGTCGGCGGGGGTCAATCGTCCCGACGGTCCCGAGCCGACAATCGCCGGCGCATCGACCATGAAGGGGCCTCTGTTTTGAACCTGCGCCGGTCTGGCCTTTGTTCTGGCGCTGACTTTGCTCTTCCTGGTTTGAACCTTGGCGCGCAGTGGTTTGGCGCGCAGTGGTTTGGCCCGAAGCGGTTTCGCCGCCGCCATGGCGTGGCGGTAAGCCATTCGCCGCTGGTCGAGTCCGTCGACGCCGCTGATCAGGCCGTCAAGTTCGCTGGGCACCATCAACGAGCCTTCGCGCCCTCGAACGTCGCCCTGATCGGGAATCCGGTAGATGCCGAGCTTGGGCTGGAACGCGGCGATCATGGCCGCCGCCGTGCCGGAGACACGTAAACTGCGGCCGCCCTGTTTCACATCATTGATGTGCAGGCCATACGATCTGAGGACCTGCTCCACCTTCTGGACGTTCGCTGTGGGCACGCCCCATTTGCTGTCGATTTCGCTCCGGCTCAGGGGCTGTGCCGGCATCTGATCCGGCGAGGGGAGATCGGGCCCTTTCAACGTCACGGTGACTTCGAAGCGTTCGTGTGGGTCGATGTCGCGAATGCGAAGGGCGTTCTGCGGCGGTGCGCGGCGGCTTCCTGCGAGTTCAACATGGCTATTGTTCATGTGGCTCTCCAAAGAATTGGGACCGTCACGGGGACGGTGAGATGAACCTACAACCAGTGGTTTTACTATAGGTCCCTGTCGCCGCCGTCTGTCAAATGGTTCACACTTTTGCGTCCCTTGTTTCGCTCACGTTTTGCTGAGCTGCGTGAGATCGGCGGTCTGCCGGCTGCGCCAAAATCTCGTGGGACGCGATAGCTCAACGCTTCGGCGATTTGTTTGCGGAACGGACGTGATTATCGCGCGCGGTGATCCAGTTGCTGCCGCTTGCAAACAGGCCGCCCGGAGATTGGGCGGCTGGGGAACCAGGAGTCCAGCCGTACTGGAAATAACGAAACCAAATCAATTCTTTCGTGGGGCGGGGCCGGCGCATCTCGGCGTCGAAGACCCGACACGTCTCCATGTGGCAGAACATAAGCTTATTGCGACAACCGCATCAGCGAGTTCGAAGAGCCCTCAACCATCATGCTTGCTCGACCTTTGGCTCGACGCCGAGCAATGTCCTTGCGGCCAAGCCGTTGCGGCCGCTATATAGCGCAAAGCTCTTGACCCCTAATCTTTACCACACTCTTCAACCTTGAACTTGGGCGGGGATAGCGACGCCCACAGCGTTGCACGTGCATGAGCGTTTTTTCCATTCAAAGAGTTCTATCCCGAGATACGGATTGCGGGGGTGGGCTGCAGTGAGCTTTCCATTCGCAACCGCCACCGCGACGGTGATCGTCGCTGCGCCCTTCGTCGGCAGCTTCGGCGCGAACGCCGTGCGGCGGAGCCTTGAAGGAAAGGGTTTTCTCGTCGGGCGATCTTGCTGCGATGCTTGCGGGCGACAACTTGGGTTTCGCGAGCTGGTTCCCATTCTGTCCTGGCTTTTGCAGATGGGGCGTTGCCGTCATTGCTCCGCGCCGATCACGCGTCTCTACCCAGCCGTCGAAGCGGCATTCCTTCTCACGGCGCTTTGGTCGCTTTGGTCGGCTCAGACCTATGCCGATCGCATGTTTCTTCCAACCGTGGCTCTAGGCTGGACGTTGGTCATTCTTATTGCCTTTGATGTGCTTGCCTTCATTCTCCCGAATGCACTCACGTTGTCCCTCGGGGCGGGCGGTCTGTTGCTCGCGATGGGAGAGGGGTTTGGCCAGTTTCAAGAGAGCGCTCTTGGCCTCATCGCAGGCGGGACGTCACTCTTGGTGGTAAGCCTCCTCTACAAGCATTTTCGAGGGCGCGAAGGGCTTGGGATGGGTGACGTGAAGCTCTTCGCCGCAGCAGGGGCCTGGGTCAAACTCGACGGTCTGCCGTCGGTCCTTCTGATCGGTTCCATGCTCGGGCTTCTTTACGCGCTTTTTGTCCTCCGTCGCGCGCATGCGGATGCGGCGCTTGAAAAGGTTCCGTTGGGGGCAGGACTTTGCGTTGGCTTTTGGCTCACCTGGATTTATGGGCCGGTTTTTGATTGGTCTCTCGATGCTATTCTCGGGCTCGGAACCAACTCATGAACATGATTACGACGGGGACCGGCGCTAAACAGGCGATTACCGATGAAGCTCGCTTTTTGTCGGGCCTTGTCGATGGCGGTTTGCTTGCTGCCAGCGACGTGAATCGCCTCGCGCGCACGCAGGCCGAAACGGGTGAGACCCTCTGCCGGCTTATTCCGAAACTCGGGCTCCTGGAAGAGAAAGTACTCGCCGAGCAGGCTGCGCTATTCCTGAAGTTGCGGCTGTTCGACAAAGAGGCCCTGCCATCCGAGCCTCTTTTGCCAGAGCAGCTTTCCGAAACTTTCCTCATGGCGGAAGGGCTTTTGCCCGTCCAGCTACAAGACGGCCGCTTGATGGTCGCGACCTCAGACCCGTTCTCCGATTACAACCGCCGCGCGATCGAGCTCGCCTCCAAAATGCCCGTTGGCCTGGTGGTGGCGACCCAGTCCGATATCGACCACGCGCTGCGGCACCTTTACGAGCCGCGCGCCGAAGCCGGCGGAGAAACGCAAGGGGACGTGAGCGGCGACGTCGGCTATGAGGAGGACATTCAGCGCTTGAGGGATATGGCGGCCGAGGCGCCCGTCATTCGTTTTGTAAACCAGCTTTTTCAGGAAGCGGTCGAAAAACGCAGCTCCGACATCCATCTCGAGCCGTTCCACACGTCCTTGCGTGTGCGGTTTCGGATCGACGGGCTGCTGCGCGAGATGGACGCGCCACCCCAGCAACTTACCTCGGCGATCCTCTCACGCATCAAGCTCCTTGCGCGTTTGAATATCGCCGAGCGGCGTCTGCCCCAGGACGGCCGCATCCGCACCGTCATCAAAGGCAAGACGATGGATGTGCGCGTCTCGACCGTGCCGACGGTCTATGGCGAAGCCGTCGTGATGCGCCTTCTCGACAAATCGGCTGTGTCCTTTGACTTCCACGACCTTGGCCTCGCTGAGGAAGATCTGAAGCGCTATCTCGGCATCTTGAGCAATCCGAACGGCATCTTGCTCGTCACCGGACCGACGGGCAGCGGCAAGACCACGACGCTTTATGCCTCGCTTTTGCATCTCAACAAGATCGACACCAAAATCCTGACCGTCGAGGACCCGGTCGAATATGAGTTGCCCGGCATCAATCAAATTCAGGTCAAACCACAAATCGGTCTTGGCTTTGCCAATGCGCTTCGCTCGCTCGTCAGGCAGGATCCCGATATTATTCTCATCGGTGAAATCCGCGATCTCGAGACGGCGGAGATCGCAAGTCAATCGGCGCTGACAGGGCACCGGGTGTTGTCGACGCTTCACACCAATGACGCAGCGAGCTCCGTCACGCGTCTCATTAACATGGGCTTGGCCGATTTCATGATTGCCGCCACCGTGCGGGGGATCGTGGCGCAGCGCCTCGTTCGGCGACTCTGCGACAGCTGCAAAAAGGAGAAGCCGGCGCCGGGTCATTTGCATGCTGCGCTTGAGCCCTTTCAGCGCGCCAGGGGAAGCGCAACCTTGAGTGTCTTTGAACCGCAGGGTTGTCGCGCCTGCGAGGGGGCAGGCTATCGGGGACGGCTTGGTATTTACGAGGTGCTCGTGGTCACGGACCGGATCAGCGAGATGATCTCGGCACGCGCGCCCGCTTCCGACATCCGTGCTCAAGCGATCGCCGAGGGCATGACCACTTTGTTTGATGACGGGCTTCGCAAAGTAAGCCATGGCGCGACCTCGATGGCCGAGGTGCTCCGCGCGACGCAAGAGGTTTGAGGTGCCGGCCTATTCCTATAAATGCGTCGATCGCGGCCATAAAATCGTGAAGGGGGTCCGGGATGCCTCTGATGCGAGCGAGCTTGCGCGCATGCTTCAATCGGAAGGCTTGATGGCCCTTTCGATCGCCGAAGCCAGCACGGTCAAGAAAAGCCGGCTACTCCCGCAAGCCACTGCCGCGGGCGGCGCGTTAAGTCGGGCCGACCTCATGCTGTTTCTTCCCAATCTTGAAATGCTGCTTAGCGCCGGTATCGATCTCAATGCGGCACTTTCAGCGCTTGCAAAATCGACCAAGAAGAAAGAGCTGCGACACCTCATCGGCGACTTGCGCGACGCCGTGCAAAAGGGACAGAGCCTTTCCGATGCGCTGTCGAAAGCGAGCGCCAACGTCCCGGCTTTTGTCGTGAACAGTATTCGGGCGGGCGAATCCGGTGGCCAGCTTCGCGAGGTGCTTCACAAGCTTTCAGAACATCTCACGCGATTTGAGAAGTTCCGTGCCGACGTGGTTTCCTCGCTCATCTATCCCGCCATTCTCCTTACTATGGCGGTGCTTGCCATCATTCTCCTCATTGTGGTGGTGATCCCGCAATTCAAGCCGCTCTTTGAGAATGCTGGCTCCGAACTTCCCTTCGTCACAAGGCTTGTGATGGGCAGTCTCCGATTTCGTGCTCGACAATGCAGTGCTCCTGCTCTTGTCCGGAGCGGCGCTCATCCTCGTCCTGCGGAGCTTTCTGAAAAAGCCTCATATCGCGCTTTACGTCGATCGCGCCAAGCTCGCCTTGCCGTTCGGGGCCGGCGACCTATTGAGCAGGATCGAGGCCGCCCGCTTTACAAGGCTTGCCGCGCTCCTGCTTGAGAATGGCATCACCATTGTTGCAACGCTCGAACTTGCGCGTGAGGCGGCCGGAAATCGCGCCTTTGCCAAAGCCATCGACGAGGTCACCGTCAAAGTTCGGGAGGGCGCGCGGTTTACCACGGCCCTTTCTGCGACGGGCATTATACCCGGCGTCTATCGCGACATTTTGGAGGCGGGCGAAGAGGCAAGTCAGCTCGAAATGGTCTTGACCCGCGTCGCCGAGATGGCCGAACGCGAAACCGAACTTGCGCTGAAAAACTTCATGGCGGTGTTCGTGCCGCTTCTGACCATCGTCCTCGGCGGTTTTGTCGCCGGGATTATTCTCTCAGTGATGCTGGCGCTCCTTAGTGCAAACGACCTCGTACGTCAGTAAGAACGGATCACCCATGGCCTCCGACCCTCTTCCCGCTTTGCATCGCAATATCCTGTCCGAGGAAGGCTACTCGCTCGTCGAGCTCCTCGTCGTGATGGCAATCATCGTGCTCCTGGGTACCATCGCGGTGCCGCAGCTCCTGAAATATCTGGATGGAGCCAAGCAGGACACTGCGCGCGCCCAAATCGAAAGCCTTACCGCTACGCTTGATCTTTTCAAGTTGGACGTCGGTCGCTACCCGACCCAGGAGGAGAGGCTTGACGCGCTTGTGGCGCGCCCCGCCGAGGTGGCCGGCTGGAACGGGCCCTATGTTAAACGCAAGGACATGCTCCTTGACCCCTGGAAGCGCACCTATCGCTACAAATCACCGGGCGAGCATGGCGACTACGATCTCTTTTCGTATGGCGCGGATGATCGTGAAGGAGGCGAGGGTAGCAACAGGGACGTCACGAGCTGGTAGGCGCATGTCCGAAAAAGGCTATTCACTTGTCGAAATGCTGACGGTGCTTGCGGTCTTGGCGCTTTTAACCGCGGTTACGGCCGTTTATCTCAGAGGCGGCGGCAAGCCCTTGGCTCTTCGGGTTGCCGCGCTTGATCTCGCGTCCTGTCTGAGGCTCGCACGCGCCAGCGCCATCGCCCAAAACAAAGAGCGTGTGGTTACGATCGATCTTGATCGGCGTAGCTATGCATGTCCCGGGAAGTCCGGGGTCTTTCCGCCGGGATCCCGTCTTTTGTTCCGCACCGCGGCTTCCGAATATCTGAAGGACAAGATGGCGTTACTGCGCTTTTTCGGCGATGGAGGCGCCACGGGCGGGCATGTCTTCATGGAGGAGCATGGCCAGGTCTGGGCCGTACGCGTAAATTGGCTGAGCGGCAGCGTCGAGGTGGCCCGCGAAACCGATTGGCCCGTGCATTGATATGAGATGGTCGCGCGCAGGATTTTTCGGCGTGGCAACGAGTTCGGTCCGCGACCGGTTTTGTGCTCATCGATGCGCTGGTTTCGCTTGTTATCACGAGCCTGGTCATTGGCGTTTTGTTCGAAGCCGTCTCGCAAAACCTGACAGCGGCCGAACGCGCCGCGGATCGCTATCAGGCCGCGCTATTCGCGCGCTCGAAGCTGGGGGGCCTTGGCATCGTGGACACGCTCGCCGAAGGTCAGTCCGAAGGGCAGTTTGACCCGGTGTTTTCCTGGATTTTAACAGTCAGCAAAGACGAAGCCCTGAACGCTGGCCATGAAGCAGCACCGCTCACGCTTGTTAGCGTCAAGCTCGACGTGCGCTGGCAGCGGCGGTCGAAAAAATTTCAGCTCGTTTACAAAACCCGACGCGTGGCTCCGCAAAAGGAGGCCTCCGCTGTCGCCATCAGCAGCATTGCGCCCGGCAATGTCGAAAGGCCGGGATGAAACGGGATGGCATCAATCGTGCCCGAACTCGGGAAGCAGGCTTCAGTCTCGTGGAGCTTCTCGTCAGCCTCGTGCTCCTTAGTATGGTGGCCGCGCTTCTCGCCTCAGGCTTGACCCTTGGCCAGAGAGTTTGGGGGCGCTCCGAGGAGCGCGCCCAGGCCTCGCGCGCCATGTTTGATGCGCAGACCGCGCTGCGGCGAATGCTGGATAATATGCAGCCGCTTCGCTTGGGTTCCGAAGGCTCGCGAGCTGTGGAGTTTCGAGGGAGTGCCGACGAGCTCGATGGCATCGTGCCGCTTCCCCCCCATATCGGTCTGGGCGGGCTATATCGCTTGCATCTTTTCAGGAACAGGCCCGCGCGGCGCCTCGATCTTACCCTCTATGCCTATGAGCGGGGAATGAAGACCGCTGAGCGGGGACGAAGGCCGCCGACGATGCGGCAGCCCTGACCACGCTCGCTAATGACATCGACGGCATGGAGCTTCGCTATTTCGGCAAGGTGAGGGGAGAAGAGACGCCAAATTGGCGAAATGAGTGGCAGGGCCAGGAAGAGCTTCCGGCCCTCATTTCGATCAGGATCACAGGCGCGAAAACGGGCGTGGTTTGGCCCGAGCTTTTGATTGCGCCTCGGGTCAAACCCGTCGATTGGCGGTGAAGTAATGACGGGCCTTCCTGCTATTTGGAAATGCGCTGCTTCCGCTCGCGGCTCAGCACTTATCGCGGTGATCTTTACGCTTCTACTCGTGGCCGCGATCACCGGCAGCCTTATCACTCAGACGCGCACGGACCTCATCTTGAGCCGGACCCTTGAGCTCGAAACTGAGAATGAACTTTTGGCCGAAGGGGGCATCGCTGTTGCAATCCTCAATCTCAGCGATCCCAGTACCAACCCTCCCGTTATCCCCGATGGGCGAGCCTTCAGCGTTATGCGTGGATGGCAAAGGCCTCTCTTTGCAGGTCCAAAGCGAGGCCGGGAAAATCAATCTCAACCAGTCACCAAATCCCGCTTCTGAACCGGCTCCTTCGCGCCTGCGGCGGCGAGGACCAAGCCGAACTCCTCGGAAAGGCCATAGACATGCCATAACGCAGCCAAGGATGGCCCGGCGAAGACTTTTCTGACGGTCGATGAGCTGAGGCGTCTGCCAGGCGCAAGCGCCGAACTCATCGAGGCGATCGAGCCGTATGTCTCGGTTTACAATTTCAGGGCGGAACCGGATTTTGGGCTGGCGCCGGAGAGGCTGAGATCGCTGATCACGGAAGGTGGGGGCCGGCCCCCATCCGACACCTGTACCTGCGGGCGCGAATTCGAACCGTTCCGGTATTTTCACAATCACGGCATCGGTCCTTGCCGGGGCAGGAGCATCGATCCGGACAATCGTCTATCTCACGGGCGACAAGCGTGAGCCCTATTATGTATTCGACTGGCGGCGTGTTACCGGTCATCGAGAGTGCGGCATGCGGGGAGGCACAAGCGCAATGATCAGGCAGTCGCTGCTTCTTGCCGAAAGAGCCTGGCGCTGGTGGCTTTCGGAATTTTTGTCTTTGTTGCCTCAGGCTTATCTGAAGCGCTTCGCATCCTCGCGTTTAACCCTTCTCCTTAGGCCAGGCGATGCGATCACCGAGATTGCCATCATGGCCGGCGACAGGTGCTTGCGTCAGGAAGCGATTGCCCACTCATCCGCCACGGATGAGGCTCTCTCTCGCCTGCGAGGTGTCATCGATGCGGCAACCAGAGGGAAAAGCTTCGATGTGATCGGTATCATCCCCGAAGGTCAAAGCCTTGCCCGGCCGCTGACTTTGCCTCTCGCCGCCAAGGCCCATCTTGAGGAGGCCGTACGCTATCAAATCGAAAGGATAAGCCCTTTCAAGGCCGACAACACACTCTACGACATCAAGCAACTGGAAAGCGACCGGGCGGCCAACGAACTTCGTCTCAAACTCACCATCCTCTCCAAAGACTCCGCCACGGCTCTCGAAAGGCTCAGCGCGAACTTCGGTTGTCGCATCGACCATTTCGCCGTCGAAGCCGCCGGTGGTGGCGCTCTTGAGATGCTTTCCTTCAAGTCGCAGTCGGATTCGCGCGCGAAAGTATCTCTTGAAACGAAGGCGCTCCTCGTTGCCGCTTCTATTTTTGCCGTGAGCCTTTTGCTTGTCCCAATCTTTAGCAAATGGAAGGCGGCAGAGGCGCTTGAGAAGGAGGTCAGCGTTTTCAAGCCAAAAGCCGAGCAAGTACTGAAATTGCGAAGCGAACGCGAAAGTATTATCGCCCTTCGCGCCCAGGTCATCGGGTTGAAAAAGGCTGCGTTGCCCCCCATTGCCGTCCTCTCGAAACTCTCGGAGCTTCTTGACGATCAGACCTTTCTGTCCGAGATGCGGATGGAAGGCGCGGCTATCACGATGGGCGGTTTATCCTCCGACGCCTCGAAGCTTGCGCAACGGCTCGGTGCAATTGAGGCCTTCAAGTCGGTCAAATTTTCAGGGCCTGTACTACGCGATCCGCAATCTGCACGGGACCGCTTCACCCTCATCCTCGAAATGGCGCCGCCATCATGAGCGATCTGCTTTCCTCTGCTGGCAAAAAAGGCATCATGCTTGCGGTCCCGCTCTTATTGGCGGTTGCCATTTGGCAGATCGCGGTTACTCCCCTTCGTCATCTTCATCGTGATCTCGATGAGGACCTCGAGCGCAAACAGGCCCTTCTGCAGCGCTACCGGTCACTCGGGAGCCAGGAGGCGGAGGCCAAGTCGGCACTGCAGCGCCTGAAAGAAGAGAGCGCCCCCGAGGACCTGATCTACAACACTCAAAACGTGAACGGCGCGGCGACGTTGCTCCAGCAAAAGCTCGGAGAAATTGTCGCGGCAACCGGCGGTCAAATCCGCGCCGCGCGCGTTGAAATCAAGCCGAAAACCGCAAACTACCAGCCGTTTGCGGTCAACCTGACCTTTGCGACCTCTACCGTTGGGCTTACGAAGCTTTTGTTCCAGCTTGAGACGCTGCGTCCCATCGTGCTCGTCGATAATGTGTTCATTCAAGCGGGCCCGCTGCTGCTCGCTCAGCAACACGGGCAGGGCTCATCCGATAAGGCCAAGGTCGCAGCCGAGGATCAGGTGCTGGACGTTGCTGTCGCCGCCTCGGCGTTCGCTTTGGCAAAGAAATAGGCCATGCCGCAAACGTCTCAAAAACGAATTGCGGCGCGCGCTCTCCGATGGGGCCTTGCCGCCGCCATGCTTCTCGTCTCGACATGGCTTTGGGTAGGCTTGGTCGGTCCCGCGGAGCCTTTTCCAGAGTCGCCGCAGGAGGCGGCTGCAATGCGCGCGCTCGCGCCTCTCACGCTTCCGGCGCCGGCCGCCTTCGAAGACTATCGAGCCGCCCTCGAACGGCCGTTGCTTCATCCCTCGCGAGGTCCTTTTCCCGATCGGAAAGCACTAGCTGCCTTGGAGGCAGCCGCCAAGCCCAAGCAACCGGTGCCAAGCCCTGCCGCGCCGCCGCCGCCGCCCCCACCGCCACCGCAGGGCTTACTCCTGCGTGGTACTGTGATCGCGGATCCCCTGCAGTCGGCTGTCTTTGAGCGGTCTGGCAAGGAGAGCTATGTGCGGCTCCGTCAAGGTGAACAGCTGGAAGGCTGGACCTTGGTTGAAATCACCCGTGAGAACGTCGTGCTGCGTCTAGGCGATCGAACCGTAACCTGGCCGCTCGCGAAGGAGAATGAGGGCCGTCAGCGCCGGCCATAGATGCTTTGCATCTTGGAGCGGACCTCGTCGGTGGCTTCTCTGGCCTCGGAGCGGTCCCAGACGACCTTGGGCGTGATGATGACGATAAGCTCGGTGCGATCGTCGTGATTGTTATGGGTCTTGAACACCTCGCCGACCTGCGGGATATCGGACAACAGGGGGATGCCGGTGGTGGTGACCGATTTGTTGTCGCGGATGAGACCGCCCAGCACGACGGCCTCGCCGCTTTGAATGGCGATGGACGAGTTGATTTTGCGTTGCTGGATGGTGGGGGAGGTGCCTTGCGATCCCGGCGCGGCATTGCTGACCTCCTGATTGATATCCAGGGTGATGAGGCCGCCGGAATTCACCTGCGGCGTGACTTTCAGGATCACGCCCGTATCGAAATATTGGATGGTCTGGACCACCGGCGCACCGGCGGCGGCCACGCTTTGCGCGTTGGAGGTGACAACGGGGAGCTGATCGCCGATCTGCAAGGTGGCGGTCTTGTTGTCGAGCACCATGACCTTGGGCGAGGACATCACCTTGACGTTGGTGAGGCCGGCGATCGCGTTCAAAACCACCTTCACGTCGGCGGCGTTGAAGAAGTAGGAAAAGCCCGGGAATTTCGAGAGGATTTGCCCGGCATCGATGCCGCTGAAGGTGGTGGTATTCTGCTTGCCGTTCTTGAAGAACCACTCGACGCCATATTGCAAGGAGTTGTTGAGCGTAACCTCCGCGATCGTCACCTCGACGAGGACCAGGGGCGGGGATGGTATCGAGGCGGATCAGCGCCGAGAGAACCGATTGATATTCGGCGGGCGTCGCGCGGATCAGCAGCGAATTGTTGCCGGGGTCAGCGAGGATACGAAGGCCGTTCTTGCGCTTGCCGTCGCCTCGGCTGAGGTCCTGGGGCAGATTTGCCTGGGCTGGCGTCGGCGGCTGCTGCCGGCGCATTCGCAAGCTCGACGGTCTTCGTGTCAGGAGGCGTGTCGCTGCCCCTCGGCCCTTCTTCAGCGGCATTGCCGCCGGTTTGGAACAGCCTCGCGAGCAGCGGCGCGAGCTCCCTGGCTTTGCGGTTTTTGACGCGGTAGACATAAACGCTCGGCTCCACGTCGTTGCGGCTCTGGTCGAGGTTCGTGATCCAGCGCTGCGTGAGCTTCAAGGTCTGCGGGCGTGGAGGCAAAGACCAGAAGCACGTTCAAGCGCTCGATGGGCACAATCTGCGGCGGGTTGAAGCCGGACTGACTGGCATAGGTCTTGATCAAATTTGTCGAGCTCGGTCGTCACCTGCGCCGTCCTGGCGTTCTTCAATTTGAAATAGCCAAAGGACATGCCCTTCAACGGGCTGACGTCGAAGGTTTCGATCGTCTCAAGCAGTGACTTCATCTCGGGGCCGGTGGCCGACAGGACCAGGAGGTTTCTCGGGTCATCGATGCGCAGAATGCTTTTCTCAGGCGCGAGCGGCTCCAGGATCTTCGCCATTTGCGAGGGCGCGATATGCTCAAGGCGCACCACCGTGACGCCTGAGCCGGGCGGCAGTTCGCCATGGCTGGCGAGGTTGAGGGATTTGCCGCTGCCGCTTCTTGCTTTTGCTGCGGGCAGGATCCGGTAAAGCTCGCCATCCTTCACAAGCGCAAGGCCCGCCGCGGCCAGCGTCGTCTCAAGCGTGGGAATGAGATTGGCCTTTTTGATGGGGCGGCTTGTGCGCAGCGTGATGCGCTGCTCGACGCCGGCATCGACGACGAAATTTTGGCCGAGGATGGTGCCGAGCACCGATTGCGCGACCTCGCGCACATTGGCCTCGGAAAAGTTGAGCTCGACCTCGTCGCCTCCGGTCACCGCTCACGCCCACGCCGCCGGCAGCCGCCGGGCTCCTGGACAAATTCGCCATTACCAAAATGGATTTGGGCTTCGGTCGCCGGCCGAGCGTTTGTCGGACGGCGCAGATGATGGCGGTGTCACGATCAGAGCGGTTGGCGTCGAGAGGGCGTGCCGGAAGTTTGGCTCTTGACGGCATTGCTGACGGTGGTCGGGATCAAGGGCCCGTCCGCGCCTACAGGCAGGCCGCCCGCACAGCCTGACAGCAGCAACACGAGGAAGGCGGCCAGGCTGAGCCTACCCACCCGAATGTCACGCAACCCGTACACAGTGAGTCCTTTGGGTTAGCCCAATTTTTTCGGCGCCCAGTTGCGGCGCTTGAGTTCGGGCTGCTCAGGTTTTTTGAAGAGCTTTTCCCAGGCAAAGACAACTGGAATCTTGCACGGTCACCATCAGCCAACATTTTCTGAAGATGTTCCCGTGTTTGCCTCATCCGTTGTGAGGGTATGGTTCACATTTTGTATGTCGTCTATTTGGACGTGTGGCTCAACGTTGAGTGTAGTGTGGAGGATTCACGAATGTCATTGAGAGGTCACGAATGACATTCATAGATTTTTTCCGCAGCAAGAATTGTGACGGGTTGGAATATGACCCGTATAATAAATGCAAGTTGCGGACAACGGCGTGCAGAAATTGCGCGGCGATCAAAAAGTGGGGACGTGGTTTTCATGCTGAGCGTTGGTTTGCGCATATCGAAGTTAGTCTTCAAGCCTCCTGCTAGTTTGGTGTCTCCTGCTGGTTTGAGATTCGGGCCTCGGCCTTACGCCTCGATGGTTCGATCTCAACGTGCGCTCACCACGCCCAAGCTCTAGACCTGCTCCCCTTTTGCGGTAACGCGCCTTGCGCTTTCGCAAGAACGCTGTTGCGATCATCCGAATACTTTCCCGGCAAAGCCGTCTTCCAGGATCCGCCATCATGCTGTCACTTTCTCGCTCCCGCTCGTTGACGCGCTCGCTATCGGTGCTTTTGGGCGCGGCTCTCGCCGTGCCGCTTCTGACTTCCGGCGCAAGCGCGCAAACCGCGCCCGTGATCGGCGACCATTACGCGGCGCGTCCCTCCGATACGGGCTTTGCAGGGGCGGTGAATGCGAGCGGTGGTTACGGCGCGTCGGTGCCGCTGGATCTGCCGTCGGCGCATGGCGGACTGCCCGTGCCGTTGCAGGTCGTGCATGGCGGCAATAGTTTTGGCGCGGCGGGGCTTGGCTGGGACGTGCCGGTCTCCTTCATTCGCCGCGATCATACCATCGCCCATCGCCGGCCGGTTTCCCGAGCGACGGCGCGATCATAGCGCGCGAGTTCCTCTCCCTTACGCTCAACGGCAGCCGCGTCGATCTCGTCAGAAATGCTCAGAACACGGCCTGGGTTGGTTTACGGAACGCCCAGCAGTTCGAAGTGCGCGATGATGTCGGCGGCGGCGCGCTCGAGATGTATGACGGCAATGGCCTGAGATATGTCTTCAGCGTCGATAGCAGCAACGCCGATGATGTCAGCGTTGGCCCGCTCGACAGCGGCAATTATTATTTGTTGCGCGATATCTTCGGGCCGGGCGGCACGAATGTGCATCTGCAGTACAATTTTGGCGCGCAAGCGTTGGGCGGCAGCAGCGTGGCAATTGCGATCGATCTTGCGAGCGTGAGCTACAATTTCGACGCAGCGGGCGCGTGCGCCAAGCATCAGGTCAATCTCGTCTATGACGGCGATACGCAGGCGATGCAATCGCTCTCGATTCTCGGCGGCACCGCACTATTCCGCAGGCACAAGCTGACGGCCATCGACGTCACCGCGCGTACCAACGATTGCAGCGGCGCCGTCAAATCGCTGCGCAAATATAATTTCAGCTATCAAGACGATCCCGACATCGGCCGGTCGCGGCTGAGCAAGGTGACCATGATCGGCCAGGAGGATACGGACGAGCGCAATGTCACGCTGCCGGTCGCCACCTACACTTATGGCCAGTTCAAGGGTTCGGACGGCCAGCTCAGTTATCGTCTCAGCCAGGACATCGCCTTTCCGGCGGATTTCACCACGATTGACGACAATATGCCGGGG
>CAWJYI010000038.1:0-30488 GCA_963847015.1 uncultured Alphaproteobacteria bacterium
GAAAACACCATGGCAGGTGAACGCGAACGCGGCGGACGCGAACGGAGCAGGGATCGCGAGGAGCGCGACAGCGAGTTCGTCGACAAGCTCGTCCACATCAATCGCGTGGCGAAGGTCGTCAAGGGCGGCAAGCGCTTCGGCTTCGCGGCGCTGGTCGTGATCGGCGACCAGAAGGGCCGGGTCGGTTTCGGCCACGGCAAGGCGCGCGAAGTGCCCGAGGCGATCCGCAAGGCGACCGAGTTGGCGAAGCGCAATTTGACGCGCGTCGCACTGCGCGAAGGCCGCACGCTGCATCACGATATTGCCGGCCGCCACGGTGCGGGCCGCGTCTATCTGCGCGCAGCGCCGGCCGGTACCGGCATCATCGCGGGCGGTCCGATGCGCGCGGTGTTCGAGACGCTCGGCATCCAGGACGTGGTGGCGAAGTCGATCGGCTCGTCGAATCCCTACAACATGGTTCGCGCGACGTTCGACGCGCTGAAGCATCAGGATTCACCGCGTTCGGTGGCGGCACGCCGCAACATCAAGGTGTCCACGCTGCAGTCGCGCCGCGTCGGCGGCGATGCCGAAGTGGTGGCTGAATAACCGGCGCGATCCAGGCGCTTTTTGGAGTTATGACGATGGCCAAGGCCGCAAAGACGATCAAGGTCGAGCAGACCGGCAGCGCAATCCGCCGCCACCACTCGCAGCGTTCGACGCTGATCGGCCTCAAGCTCAACAAGATCGGCCGGGTTTCCGAGCTTCAGGATACGCCTGAGGTTCGCGGCATGATCAGCAAGGTTCAACATCTCGTCCGCGTCGTCGGCGAGGGGTAAGTCAAACAAGACGGAAGCATGATCCCGAAAAGTGGAGACCGGTTTTCGGTCAAGATCATGCTTCAAGGACAAGGAAGCTAACGATGAAGCTCAGCGATATCGCCGACAACGCCGGCTCGCGCAAGAAGCGCATGCGCGTCGGCCGCGGCATCGGTTCAGGCAAAGGCAAGACTTCGGGCCGCGGCGGCAAGGGCCAGACCGCGCGTTCGGGCGTGCGCATCAAGGGTTTCGAGGGCGGCCAGATGCCGTTGCATCGGCGCCTGCCGAAGCGCGGCTTCAACAATATCTTCAAGCTCGATTTCGCCGAGATCAACCTCGACCGGCTCCAGGAGGCGATCGACGCCAAGCTGATCGACGTCAAGGAAACCGTCACCGCCGAATTGCTGGTGAAGACCGGCGTGCTGCGCCGCGCCAAGGATGGCCTGCGGCTGCTCGGCCGCGGCGAGCTCAAGGCGAAGCTGAACATCGAGGTTTACGGCGCGTCGAAGTCCGCCATTGCAGCGGTCGAGAAGGCCGGCGGCACGGTGAAGATCCTGGCGCCTGCCAAGAAGGAAGAGGGCGAGGCGGCGTAACATCTGCGTCATCGCCCGCCGGTGGCGGGCAATCTGCGGATAGAACGATGGACTTATCGAGGCCGAGCACCAAATAATGTCCGGCGTCTGCCGATTGCCCCTGAGGGGGCGACGGCCTGAGGGGCGGCGGGAAGAAGGCAAAACATGGTCTCAGCAGCAGAACAACTTGCGGCAAACCTCAATTTCGCTGCGCTCGGAAAAGCCGACGAACTGAAGAAGCGCATCTGGTTCACCCTGGGTGCGCTGCTTGTTTATCGGCTCGGTACCTACATCCCGCTGCCCGGTATCGACCCCAACATCTGGGAACAGGTGTTCAAGTCGCAGGCCGGCGGCATTCTCGGCATGTTCAACATGTTCGCCGGCGGCGGCATCCACCGCATGGCGATCTTTGCGCTGAACATCATGCCGTACATCTCGGCATCGATCATCATCCAGCTTCTGACCACGGTATCGCCGCAGCTCGAGGCGCTGAAGAAGGAAGGCGAGGCCGGCCGCAAGACGCTGAACCAGTACACCCGCTATCTCACGGTGATTCTCGCCGCGTTCCAGTCCTACGGCATTGCCGTCGGCCTCGAAGGTGCAGGCAATGTCGTCAGCGATCCCGGGCTGTTCTTCCGTCTTTCCACCGCGATCACGCTGACCGGCGGCACCATGTTCCTGATGTGGCTCGGAGAGCAGATCACCTCGCGCGGCATCGGCAACGGCATCTCGCTGATCATCCTTTCCGGCATCGTCGCCGAGCTGCCCTCGGCGCTCGCCAACATGCTGGAGCTGGGACGCCAGGGCGCACTGTCGACCGGTCTCATCCTGGTCGTGATCGTGATGGCGGTCGCTGTGATCGCCTTCATCGTGTTCATGGAACGCGCGCAGCGCCGGCTTCTGATCCAGTATCCGAAGCGCCAGGTCGGCAACAAGATGTTCGAAGGCCAGTCTTCGCATCTGCCGCTCAAGCTCAACACTTCGGGCGTGATCCCGCCGATCTTTGCTTCGTCGTTGCTGTTGCTGCCGACCACGGTTGCGAACTTCAACGCCGGCAAGGGTCCGGAATGGTTCCAGTGGATCACGACGCAACTCGGCCATGGCCGTCCGCTGTTCCTGTTCATGTATCTGGCGCTGATCGTGTTCTTCGCGTTCTTCTACACCGCGATCGTGTTCAACCCGACCGAGACCGCCGACAATCTGAAGAAGCATGGCGGCTTCATTCCCGGCATCCGTCCGGGCGAACGCACCGCCGAATATATCGACTACGTGCTGTCGCGCGTCACCGTGCTGGGCGCGATCTATCTCGCTATCGTCTGTCTTATCCCTGAGATTCTGATTTCCTACGCCTCGGTGCCGTTCTACTTTGGCGGAACCTCGCTTCTGATCGTCGTCAGCGTGACGATGGATACGGTGGCGCAGGTGCAGGGCTATCTGCTCGCCCATCAGTATGAGGGGCTGATCAGGAAATCCAAGCTCAGGGGCCGCCGCCGCTAAGGCTTTCGTGAAGGCGCGGTGGACTGAAATTCAATGCAGGGTGCGCGGGGTTTCGCTCACCAAGCCGGGGGGCGATTAATCATGAGACTGATCCTTTTGGGGCCGCCGGGCGCGGGCAAGGGGACCCAGGCGCAGCGGCTGATCCACAAATACGGCATCGTTCAGCTCTCGACCGGCGAAATGCTTCGCGCCGCGGTCGCCGCGGGTACGCCGATCGGCCTGCAGGCCAAGGACATCATGGCGAGCGGCGCGCTGGTGCCGGACGAAGTCGTGATCGGAATCATTTCCGACCGTCTCGATCAGCCGGACATGAAGAACGGCTTCATCCTCGACGGTTTTCCGCGCACGGTGCCGCAGGCGGCCGCGCTGGACGAACTCCTGAAGAAGAAGCACATCAAGCTCGACGCCGTGGTCGAACTGCGCGTCAACGAGAGCGCGCTGTTGAATCGCGTCGAGACCCGGGTCGCCGAAATGCGTGCCCGCGGCGAGGAAGTGCGAATCGATGACACCCCGGAGGTGCTGTCGAAGCGGCTGGCGAGCTACCGCTCGCTGACCGAGCCGCTGATTCACTATTATTCGGAGCGGCGGAAGCTGCTGACTGTCGATGGCATGATGACCATCGAGCACGTCACGCGGGAAATTAACCGAATCCTGTCGGCCATCGGGGCGGTGGAACCCAAGGCGGCCAAGCCTGTGGCGTCGCCCAAGCGGGTCGCCGCGGCCACCAGGAGGGCGCCCAGGCCTGCGGGCAAAAAGACCGCTAAAACCGCCAGGAAGGCCGCCAAAGCCGCTCCCAAGGCCCGGAAGGCCGCTTCCAAGGGTGCTAAAAAGGCCAAAAAGGCTGCCAAGAAAATAGGCAAGAAAACGGGCAGGAAAGTGGTCAAGAAGGCCGCCAAGAGAACCGCGAAAAAGGTCACGAAAAAGCGAGCTAAACGCTAGAGACGGTTGACGAAAGCGAGTTGAATCCTTTAATAAGCCCGCATCCAAGTCGGATAGTTTTATGACGATGCCGGGCCCCGAAGCAGTTGAGGGGAAGGGCGTCGTGTTCGCGTTTGCGGACACCTGCCCGAGATAACAAGAACTTAGATCCGATCCATGAGGGATCGGCGACAGGAGAGAAGTCCGTGGCCCGTATTGCCGGCGTGAATATCCCGACCAACAAGCGCGTTCTGATCGCGCTCCAGTACATCCATGGCATCGGCCAGAAGAACGCGGCCGAGATCATCGAGAAGGTCAAAATCCCCGAGGATCGTCGCGTCAGCCAGCTGAGCGACCAGGAAGTTCTGCAGATCCGCGAAGTGATCGACCGCGACTATCTGGTCGAGGGCGATCTTCGTCGTGAGGTCGGCATCAACATCAAGCGTCTGATGGACCTCGGCTGCTATCGCGGCCTGCGTCATCGTCGCGGTCTGCCGGTGCGCGGTCAGCGCACCCACACCAACGCGCGCACGCGCAAAGGTCCGGCCAAGTCGATCGCCGGCAAGAAGAAGTAATTTTCCAATTAGCGAACGGGGAGCGGCGTTATTCGCCGCTCGTCGGTTAGGTGTAGCCGCTGGCATTACGGCGGCGTTTGAGATCACAGGAAAGGTTTTGGAATGGGCAAGGAAGCCACCCGCGTACGCCGCCGCGAACGCAAGAACATCGCCTCCGGCATCGCGCACGTGAATTCGTCGTTCAACAACACGACCATCACCATCACCGACGCGCAGGGCAACACCATTGCCTGGTCGTCGGCCGGCACGATGGGCTTCAAGGGCTCGCGCAAGTCGACCCCCTATGCCGCGCAGGTCGCGGCCGAAGACGTTTCCAAGAAGGCGCAGGAACACGGCATGCGCACGCTGGAAGTGGAAGTGGCCGGCCCCGGTTCGGGCCGTGAATCGGCGCTTCGCGCGCTGCAGGCGGCGGGCTTCACCGTCACATCGATCCGTGACGTGACGACGATCCCGCACAATGGCTGCCGTCCGCGCAAGCGCCGGCGGGTTTGATATTCGATCGCAGGCGGCTTTGTCGCCTGCGTTTGTTTTTGGAATTTACCGCGGACTGATCCGCGAGCTCCAACGTCAGTAGCGGGCAAATCGACTGGCCCAAAGGACTGACACATGGGTGATACAGTGACGATCCAGAAAAATTGGCAAGAACTTATTCGACCGAACAAGTTGCAGGTAACGCCGGGCACCGATGCGACCCGGTACGCGACCGTTGTTGCCGAGCCGCTCGAGCGCGGTTTCGGACAGACCCTCGGTAACGCGCTGCGCCGCATCCTGCTGTCGTCGCTGCAAGGCGCGGCGGTGCAGTCGGTGCATATCGACGGCGTGCTGCACGAGTTCTCCTCGATCGCAGGCGTTCGCGAGGACGTCACCGACATCGTGCTGAACATCAAGGACATCGCGATCAAGATGCAGGGCGAAGGCCCCAAGCGCATGGTCGTCAAGAAGTCGGGCCCGGGCGCCGTCACCGCCGGCGACATCCAGACCGTCGGCGATGTCGTGGTGCTCAATCCGGACCTGCAGATCTGCACCCTCGACGAGGGCGCTGAGATCCGCATGGAATTCACCGTCGCTTCCGGCAAGGGTTACGTCGCCGCCGAGCGCAACCGGCCGGAAGACGCGCCGATCGGCCTGATCCCGGTCGACAGCCTGTTCTCTCCGGTCCGCAAGGTCTCCTACAAGGTCGAGAACACCCGCGAGGGCCAGATCCTCGACTACGACAAGCTGACCATGACGATCGAGACCAACGGCGCGATCACGCCGGAAGACGCGGTGGCCTATGCCGCACGCATCCTGCAGGATCAGCTCAACGTGTTCGTGAACTTCGAAGAGCCGCGCAAGGAAGTGGCGCAGGAGATCATCCCCGATCTCGCGTTCAACCCGGCGTTCCTCAAGAAGGTCGACGAACTCGAATTGTCGGTGCGTTCGGCAAACTGCCTGAAGAACGACAACATCGTCTATATCGGCGATCTCGTGCAGAAGTCGGAAGCGGAAATGCTCCGTACCCCGAACTTCGGCCGCAAGTCGCTGAACGAGATCAAGGAAGTGCTGGCCCAGATGGGTCTGCATCTCGGCATGGAAGTGCCGGGTTGGCCGCCGGAGAATATCGACGAGTTGGCCAAGCGCTTCGAAGATCATTATTGATCTGATGACACGACCGTGGCCGGGGCAATTCCGGCCACTTTGGGCGAACGCAGGCAGCCCACCTGAGCAAAATGTCCGACGAGCCGTCGCGACAGATTTAGTATTGAGGAATTCAACATGCGTCACGGCAAGGTTCATCGGAAGCTCAACCGCACCGCCGAGCATCGGAAAGCGATGTTCGCCAACATGTGCGCGGCATTGATCAAGCACGAGCAGATCGTCACTACGCTGCCGAAGGCAAAGGAATTGCGCCCGATCGTCGAGAAGCTGGTTACCCTCGGCAAGAAGGGCGGTCTCGCCATGCGCCGCCAGGCGATCTCCGAGATGCGCGACCAGGATCAGGTCCGCAAGCTGTTCGACACGCTGGCGACCCGCTACAAGGACCGCCAGGGCGGCTATACCCGCATCATCAAGGCCGGCTTCCGCTACGGCGATAATGCCCCGATGGCCGTGATCGAATTCGTCGATCGCGACGTCGATGCCAAGGGCAAGGATTCCGGCCCGGTGCAGGAGAAGGCCGCCGCGGAAGCAGCGTAAGTCTTTCCGGATCGAGTTTTAAAAAGCGGCGCCTTGGCGCCGCTTTTTTTATTGGGCACGCAACGCTGATATCCCCTGATTGCGGTCGCGCCTGACACTGCCGATATCTCCTTTAGCAAAGAAGGAGACGGCACATGAATATTGACCTTTCGGGAAAGACCGCGCTGGTCACGGGTTCGACGGCCGGTATCGGGAACGCGATCGCCAAAGGACTTGCCGCGACTGGCGCCAACGTGGTGATCAATGGGCGCAGTCAGGCCAAGGTCGACGCCGCGGCGAGGGCGATGGCGAAGGCGCTGCCGGGCGGCAAGGTCCGCGGCATTGCCGCCGATGTCTCGACGGCGGAGGGGTGCAAGGCCTTGCTGGCCGGACTGCCCGACGTGGATATCCTTCGATCAACAACGCCGATGCATCTTCGAGCCGAAGGGCTTCTTCGACATTCCCGACGAGGATTGGAGCCGCTTCTTCGAGGTCAACGTACCGTCGGGTTGGCGATCGCGCTTACATGAACCGGCTCATGCTGAAGCGCATGAGGTGCGCATCGTCTTCAATCTCCGATCCGCGCTGAATATTCCGACGAAATGCGGATTGCAGCCTGTACCGGATAAGACCACCAGGTGCATCGCGTCGCGCAAAAAGAGCTGCTGAGATGATATCGGTAGTGACATCCGCCGGCGAGGAGAATAACTGTCAATTCGGTATTGCCGGGACCGCCATGTGAGGCGTTGAAACTATCGTCAACGGATCTCGCGAAGCAGAACGGCCAGTCGGTCGACGAGGCGGCGGCGATCTTCGTCAAGCAGCATCGCCCGACCTCGCTGCTGCAGCGCTTTGCAAGTCCCGAGGAGATCGCCAATATGGTGGTCTATGTCAAGTTCAAAACAAGCATCTGTCACCAATGGCGCGGCGCTCCGGGCCGAGGGCGGTATCGTTCAAACCATCGCGTGAGGTGCGGGATGTCGGCTTATGTGATTTCCGAAGTGGACGTAAAGGACGCGGCAGGCTTTGAGGCCTATCGCACCATCGCCGCGAAAGCGATTGCGCACTATGGCGGCCGCTATCTGGTCCGCGGCGGCGCGGCCACTGTGGCCGAAGGGGGCCCGCCGCCGAAGAATATCATCGTCGTGGAATTTCCGTCGATGAGAACGATTGCGCGAATGGTACGGCTCGCCGGAATATGCCGAGGCGCTCAAGCACCGGCGGACCGCGCTGGACCGCCGGTTGATTTTTGTCGAGGGTTTGCCGGTCGCCTAGCGCGCGACGCCGACATGCGGAGTTATGTTCCGGGCGGGGTGTAACTGCTAGCAACTCGGGCAGCTTTTTCCGCGATGCCTTTGAATTCGCTCGGCGTCCAGGCGCGTACGGTTTCTATTCTGGATAGCGCGCCGCTTGCCGCAACGGCCATGCCTATGGCGACGGCATCCGATCCGTCAGCGAGATCGGTAACGAGCACGACGTCGTTTGTGCCCGTCGTATTGTACATTGCCACGACCTTGCCGCCGGCTTTTTCGACTAATGCCTTGACGGGTCCCGATCGATCCGAGGGCTTATTGACGATTCCCTTCACGCCGGAATGGGAATACGATGCATAAGTGATGAACAAGGGCATCTTCTCCTCCCTGCTTTGATGGCGTTTTGAGAGTGCATTCGGGACACGGAATTTTCCGATGTCCCGATCGCGCATATTAGCACCTCATGAGGCGAAAAGTGTCGCAATCTACTGCAACATGGCCCCCTTGGCTCGTCCAGGAAATGCAGAAATCGTAGGGTGGGTTAGCCGACTTCGTCCGCCGTAGCTCTACGAGCGAGGGCGGAAGGCGTAACCCACCAGCATGGTTCGTCTGTGTGGATAGAATTGGTGGGTTACGCTGCGCCAACCCACCCTACAGAATCCTACCACCCCTCCAGCACGATCTTGCCGCGCGACTTTCCGCTCTCCAGCAGCGCATGCGCGCGCTTGAGGTTGGCCGCGTTGATCGTGCCAAAGGTCTGGTCGATCGTGCTGCGCAGCACGCCCTTGTCGATGAGGTCGGCGACATCGTTGAGCAGCATGTGCTGGCCGATCATATCCGGCGTCTGGAACGAGGAGCGCGTGAACATCGATTCCCAGTGGATCGAAACCGCCTTGCCCTTGAAGGCGCTGACATTGAATTCCGGGGGATCGTCGATCAGGCCGAATTTGCCCTGCGGCGCGATGAAATCCGCGATGCCTTTGTAATGCTGGTCGGTGAAGGTGAGACTTGCGACCAGCGCTACCGGCGGCACTTTCAGTTTTTCGATCTGCTCCTTCATCGGTTTTGCATGATCGATGACGGCATGGGCGCCGAGATCGAGGCACCATTTTTGCGACTCCGGCCGCGTCGCGGTCGCGATCACCGTCAATCCGGTGAGGCGGCGGGCGAGCTGGATCAGGATCGAGCCGACGCCACCGGCGCCGCCGGTGATCAACAGCGTGCGCGGATCGACGCTCTTGCCGGGCACCGCGCCGAGGCGGTCGAACAGCAATTCCCAGGCGGTGATCGAGGTTAAGGGGAGGGCGGCGGCTTGCGCGAATGAGAGCGATTTCGGTTTGCGGCCGACGATGCGTTCATCGACCAAATGGAACTCCGAGTTGGTGCCCTGGCGTAGAATCGAGCCGGCGTAGAACACTTCATCGCCTGCCTTGAACAGCGTGACGTCGGGGCCGACGGCGTCAACAATACCGGCGGCGTCGTAGCCCAGAATCTTGGTCTCGCCCTCGGGCGGAGCGGCGCGCTTGCGGACCTTGTAATCGACCGGGTTGGCCGAGATTGCCTTCACGGCGACGCGGATATCGCGGCCTTTCGGCTCCGGTTTGGCGGGCTCGAAATCGATCAACGAATCCGCATCCTCGACCGGAAGCGATTTTTTGTATCCGACGGCCTTCATTCGGCAGTTCTCCCTTGGGTTCCCGCAATCCCGTCACTACGTGCTGTTTTGCTTCGGAAATTGCAAGTATCGACGCGAAGATCCCCGATCCGAATCAGCCAAAACACCGCCTCGAAAGAGCCAGTTCCCTTCTATTCGCGGGCCGGGAAGTCTATATTTGGCGGATCGTTCCCCGGGAATCCCTCATGATCGCATTGCGCTTTTTTACGGTTTTCCTCCTGGCGTTGGTTGTGACCGGCCCGTCGGCCGCGCAAGATCGCCGTGTGCCGTCCTCGGCGGCGGAACTGCGGATGTCCTACGCGCCGATCGTGCAGCGCGTGCAGCCCGCGGTGGTCAACGTCTATGCCGCCAAGACGGTGCAGAACCGCAATCCGCTGTTGGACGATCCGATCTTCCGCCGCTTCTTCGGCGTGCCCGGCCAGCAGCCGGAGCAGATGCAGCGCTCGCTCGGATCGGGCGTGATGGTCGATCCGTCCGGCCTGGTCGTCACCAACAACCACGTCATCGAAGGCGCGGACCAGGTGAAGGTGTCGCTTGCCGACAAGCGCGAATACGAGGCCGAGATCGTGCTCAAGGACAGCCGCACCGATCTCGCGGTGCTGCGCCTGAAGGACAGCAAAGAGAAATTCACGACGCTCGACTTCGCCAATTCCGACGAACTATTGGTCGGCGACGTCGTGCTCGCGATCGGCAACCCCTTCGGCGTCGGGCAGACCGTGACCCACGGCATTATCTCGGCGCTCGCGCGCACCCAGGTCGGCATCACCGATTATCAGTTCTTCATCCAGACCGATGCCGCGATCAATCCCGGCAATTCCGGCGGCGCGCTGGTCGACATGACCGGCAAACTCGCAGGCATCAATACCGCGATCTTCTCGCGCTCCGGCGGCTCGCAAGGCATCGGCTTTGCGATCCCCGCCAACATGGTGCGGGTGGTCGTGGCTTCCGCCAAGAGCGGCGGCAAGGCGGTGAAGCGACCGTATCTCGGCGCGCGATTGCAGGCGGTGACGCCCGAAATCGCCGAGACGCTTGGGCTCAAGCTGCCGACCGGTGCGCTGGTCGCCAATGTCGCGCCGAACAGTCCGGCGGCGCGTGCGGGCTTGAAACTTTCCGACCTGATCGTGGCGATCGACGGGCAGGTGATCGACGATCCCAATGCGTTCGACTATCGCTTCGCGACCCGTCCGCTCGGCGGCTCGGCGCAGATCGACGTGCAGCGCGCCGGCAAGGCCGTGAAGCTGACGGTGCCGCTGGAGACTGCGCCCGATACCAATCGCGACGAAATCGTGCTGACGGCGCGCTCGCCGTTCCAGGGCGCAAAAGTCGCCAACATTTCGCCGGCGGTGGCCGATGAGCTGCGTCTCGATGCATCGACCGAAGGCGTGGTCGTCATCGATCTCTCCGATGACGGGACGGCTGCCAGCGTCGGATTCCAGAAGGGTGACATCATCCTTGCCGTCAATAACCAGAAGATCACCAAGACCTCCGATCTCGAGAAGGCGTCGAAGACATCGTCCCGGCTCTGGCGCATCACCGTGGTGCGCGGCGGCCAGCAGATCAACGTGACGCTGGGCGGATGAGCCCGAAACAACATCGCGAGGCGACCAATCTCTTTGCCGCGGCTGGGATGGAGCAGGACGCCCCGCGTCCGCTGCCCGATCGATTGCGCCCGCAGTCGCTGTCCGATGTCGTCGGCCAGGATCATATTCTCGGCCCCGACGGTGCGCTGACGCGCATGCTGGAGACGCGCACGCTGGGTTCGCTGGTGTTCTGGGGCCCGCCCGGCACCGGCAAGACCACGGTGGCGCGGCTGTTGGCGGATGCGACCGAACTGCATTTCGAGCAGATCTCCGCGGTATTTTCCGGCGTCGCCGACCTGAAGAAGGTGTTCGACGCCGCTCGCGCGCGCCGCGAGACCGGCAAGGGAACGCTACTCTTCGTCGACGAGGTGCATCGCTTCAACCGTGCGCAGCAGGATTCGTTTCTGCCCGTGATGGAAGACGGCACTGTGGTGCTGGTCGGCGCCACCACCGAAAATCCCTCGTTCGAACTCAACGCCGCGCTGCTGTCGCGGGCGCGCGTGCTGGTGTTTCATTCGCTCGATCCGGCGGCCGTGGAAAAGCTGTTTGCGCACGCCGAAAAGATCGAGGGCAAAAGGCTGCCGCTCGATACCGAAGCGCGCGCCGTGCTGGTGCGGATGGCCGATGGCGATGGCCGCGCTGCGCTGACGCTCGCCGAAGAGGTCTGGCGCGCCGCGCGCAAGGACGAAGTCTTCAATGCCGCGCAACTGCAGGATATCCTGCAACGCCGCGCGCCGATCTACGACAAATCGGCCGACGGCCATTACAATCTGATCTCGGCGCTGCATAAATCGGTGCGTGGCTCCGATCCCGACGCGGCGCTGTATTATCTGGCCCGCATGATGGACGCCGGCGAAGATCCGCTGTTCCTGGCGCGGCGCGTGGTGCGGATGGCGGTCGAGGATATCGGTCTTGCCGATCCGCAGGCGCTCGTGATCTGCAACGCCGCCAAGGATGCCTTCGATTTCCTTGGGTCTCCCGAAGGCGAACTCGCGATCGCGCAGGCGGTGATTTATCTGGCCACCGCGCCGAAATCGAACGCCGCCTACAAGGCGTTCGGCGCGGCGATGCGCACGGCAAAGGAGGGCGGTTCGCTGCTCCCGCCAAAGCACATTCTGAATTCACCGACCAAGCTCATGAAGTCGGAGGGCTATGGCGGCGGCTACGAATACGACCACGACGCGCCGGATGCGTTCTCCGGCCAGGATTACTTTCCGGAAGCGCTCGGCCGCCAGACCTTTTACGACCCGCCGGACCGCGGTTTCGAGCGCGAAATCCGCAGGCGGCTGGATTACTGGGCCAAGCTGCGGCGGGAGCGATCGCCCAAATAGCCGCTAATGCCCGGTCTTCACGAAATCCAGAATTTCATCGCTCAGCCGCGTGTCCGCGGTGTTGATCGCATACACCTCGGACATATGGCTGTGCTGCGGCAGCATGAACGAATGCGCGCATCCGCTCACCCGCTTGCAAGCGGCCTGCTTCAAGAGTTCGTATTGTTCGACGAAGCGGGGCGGATCGAGTTCGGCCGCCGTGACCATCAGCGGTATCTTGGTCGCGAGCAAGCCCTGCAGCGAGGAGCGTTCGGCATAGCGCGAGGGGTCGGAGCCGAAATAGGCGATCTCGGCATCGCCCACGGGTGAGGCCGTCAGATCGTAGATGCCCGACACCATCACCGCCCCCGCAAGGCCGCCGCCCTTTACCTTGTGGAATTCGGGATGCGAGACGTAGCCGGCGACGTGAACCGCGCCGGCCGATTGTCCCATGAGATAGATGCGCCCGGGATCGCCGCCACGTTCGGCGATTTTTTCCGAGACCCATTGCACGACCGCGGCGAGGTCTTCGGCGCCCGCGGGCCATGCCGACTGCGGAGCGAGACGGTAGGTGGCGTTGACGCCGACAAAGCCGCTCTTCACCGCCCACAGCATGATGTTGTCGTAGAACGGACTGCCGGGGTTGCGCCTGTTGCCGGCAACGAAGCCGCCGCCGTGGATATAGATCAGCACCGGCCGGGAGGAAGAATTCGCTTCCGGCGTGAAGACGTCGAGCAGATGACGATCGGCCGGGCCGTATTTGACGTCGCGCTCGGTTTTGACGCCCTGGTAGGGTTCCTTTTGCTGCAGTGGCGCATAGAGCGGGGCGGTCTTGGGCGGGTCGACGACGCGGCCGATTTCCAGCAGCTTCCAGGCCAATTCCTCCGGCATCGGGCCTTCCTGCGCCTGCGCCGTGCTTGCGATCACTGCCGTGGCCGCCGTGATCAAAGCCGATCTCCAAAACGCCATCCCGCCATTCCCTCGGTTTCTTCTGTTTGGCCCAACATGCCTGATCCGGCGGCCGATTTGTACCGATTTCGCCGTGACAATTCGCTGCTTTTGCGCTACCCAACGGCTTGATCTGGAGCAGCACGCATCATGAGCCGTCGCGTCAAGAGACCCCTTCGCCCGGCGGGCGACCGCCCGAAGGGAGCGCGTCCGTACCGAGGCTCGGCAGCCGAACGACCGCAGGCGCATCGCCCCGGCGGCAAGTCTTCCGGCGGCAAACCGCCGGCGCGGTTCGCAGCTTCCGCGCCGCGTGCGCCCAAGCCTTTGGTCCGAAGCCTTTTGTTCCGAAGCCTTTTGTTCCGGAGCCCGAGAAGGTCGTCGTCGAGCCGCCGCCGCTGCCGACAAAGGTTCAGACCGTGGTCGTGACCGCTGACGAGAACAACATGCGCGTCGACCGCTTTCTCGAAGCGCGTTTTCCGGGCCTGTCGTTCTCCCACATCCAGCGCATCGTCCGCAAAGGCGAGTTGCGCGTCAACGGCAAGCGCGCCGACAGCAAGGACCGGCTGGAAGAGGGGCAGAGCATCCGCATTCCGCCGCTGAAGCTGGATGCGCCCAAGGTTGCAGGCGAGCTCTCGGAAGCCGCGACCAAGACGCTGCAGACCCTCAAGGACATGATCCTGTTCGAGGACGCCGACGTCATGGTGCTGAACAAGCCTGCTGGATTGGCCGTGCAGGGCGGTTCCGGCATCACCCGCAATGTCGACGACATGCTGGAAGTGATGCGCGACGCCAAGGGTCAGAAACCGCGGCTGGTGCATCGGCTCGACAAGGAAACCGCGGGCTGTCTCCTGATCGCGAAAACGCGTTTCGCCGCGACCGCGCTGACCGGCTCGTTCCGCCATCGCTCGGCGCGCAAGATCTACTGGGCGCTGGTGGCGGGCGTGCCGAAGCCGAAGCAGGGCCGCATCTCGACCTACCTTGCCAAGGAGGAGAGCGAGGACGACACCATCATGAAGGTCGCCAAGCATGGCGACGAGGGCGCCAGCCACGCCGTGACTTACTACGCCGTGGTGGAGACGTCTGCGACCAAGCTTGCATGGGTGTCGCTGAAACCGGTTACCGGGCGAACCCATCAATTGCGCGCGCACATGGCGCATATCGATCACGCCATCGTCGGCGATCCCAAATATTTCAACAAGGAAAACTGGGAGCTGCCGGGCGGCCTGCAAAAGCGGCTGCATCTGCTGGCGCGCCGGATCGTGATCCCGCATCCGCGCGGCGGCGTCATCGACGCCACCGCACCGCTGCCGCCGCACATGCTGCAATCCTGGAACCTGCTCGGGCTCGAGGCCGACCGGTTCGATCCGATCGAGAATGCGCCCGAGGAATAACCGGCAGGCGAAAGACCGAGGCCGGTCAGCCAAATCATGATGGTCGCGAGATGTTGGACCATCAGGCGTTAGACCGTTGTCATCGGCTTTATTTGCGCCTGTCGATATCGTACTCTCACATCCAAGACAGCACTGACCGACGGACGGCGGAAACCGCATGCGTGAATTATTCGATGAAGTCGCTGGACAGTCTCCGCTCGATCCGGGCGAAGCGGTGCGGCGCGCGACGCGCGTCCCCCGACGCAAGCGATTTTATACTACTGCCGGTATCGCCGAGACGGAGGGTGGTTTCGCCGTCACGCTCGACGGCAAGCCGATCCGTACACCTTCCGGGCGCCGCGTCGTTGCGCCCACCAGCGAAATTGCCGATGCCATCGCGGCGGAATGGAATGCGCAAGGCGAGACCATCGATCCCCTGACGATGCCGCTGACGCGCTTTGCCAACAGCGTCGCCGAGGTCAATGATCGCGTCGGGGCCGTTGCCGACGATATCGCGAAATATCTCGGCTCCGATCTGCTGTTCTATCGCGCCGGTCATCCCGAGGCGCTGGTGGCGAAGGAGGCCGCGCATTGGGATCCGATTCTGTTTTGGGCGGCGAATGAGCTGGGGGCTCATTTCATGCTCGCCGAAGGGATCGTGCATGTCGCCCAGCCGGAATCGGCGATCAAGGCGGCGCGTGGGGCTTTCCCTGAAGACTCCTGGTCGATTGCAGCGCTCCATGTGGTGACGACCTTGACCGGCTCGGCGCTGCTGGCGCTGGCATTGGCGCTTGGTGTGCGCGATGCCGATCAGGTTTGGGCCGCCGCCCATGTCGATGAGGACTGGAACATCGAAAAATGGGGCCTGGACGAGGAAGTCGCGGCCCGGCGGGCGGCCCGTCTGGTCGATTTCAAGGCCGCCGCGAGCATTTTAAAGGCGCTCCGGAGCCGGCGCGGCTAGCGAGAGGCTGACGGGCAATTCAATGCTGAGCGAGATCCGTTCATCCCCAATAGCAGATATTGCAATTGCGGGCCGATATGTCTGTTCGTGCTAAACACGGCATGACCCTCACCAATCATGCCGCCGCAATCAAGCCCAATATGGACTGCGTATCCCGCACATCGCAAAATCCGTGTGCCATCGCGGATAGCGTCCCCCCGTGTTCCGCGTCGGTCAGTGTCGCACAGGCATCGCTGATAAAGAATACTTTGTAGTTCATCATCATTGCATCTCGTGCCGTCGCTTCGCAGCAGACCTGAGATAGGGTGCCGGAAATGATGAGCGTGTCGATCCCGCGTTCCTGCAAACGGGCATGCAGATCCGAGGAGCCCGGCACGAAAGCGCCGAAGCGGCGCTTGAGGACGACCAGGTCTTGCCGGGCTACGTCCAGTTCCGGCCAAAGGGCGTGCCCGGGGCTCCCAGGTGTGAATGCCTCTATAACGCGGGCACGACGTTCAGGTCCGCAGAAATGCTCAAAATAGACCGACCAGGTGCGGATCGCCTCCGCATCCGCCGTGTGCTGTGTATAGACCACAGACCCACCTGCGGCGCGAAGGGCGGCGCTGATGCGATTGACATTGGGGACGATGGTGCGGGCCATCGGCGTTTCCGCAACCTGGCCGTGGTCCATGAAGCCGTTCTGCAGATCGACGACGATGTGCGCGGTTTGGCGCGGGCTCAGGGAATCGAACACTGCGACGCCACCACGGTTGCGCGTAACCCGCTCGCGGACCTCGTCGAGAATGTAAGCTTTATGCATGGACTTCACTCCAGCTCGATTTCGTACTGAAATTCGTGTCGCCGGATCGGCCGATACGTCTCCTGGACAGACTAACATACGGTAGCGGCGAAAGGCCAAAAGCGGAAGCGGCGATCTGCCGTTGCCACGTCTGGTTTAGCCGGCACCACGAAATGGACATGCCGCAATGTCCGCTCTTTGAACGTCGGGCGTCAGGTGGACGCCTATCGGTTCGAACGTCTCCAGGTGGCTGGCGCAGTCCCGAAAGCCTTCTTGAAGGCGCGGGAAAAAGCGGCCTCTGAACTGTAACCGACCAGGTCGGCAACTTGCGCGAGGGACGCGCTGGTATTGCGGAGCTTCTGGGTCGCGACCTGCATGCGCCAATTGGCGACGTAGTGCATCGGCGGCATGCCGATCAAACTAATGAAGCGATCGGCCAGCGCCGAACGCGACAGGCCGACCTCGCGGCTAAGGTCATCGACGTTCCAGGCCCGGGTGATGTCGTTGTGCAGTAGCGCCAGCGCCCGTGCGACGTGCGGGTCGCGCAAGCCGGCGAGCCAACCGGTCTGCCCCTGCGGCAGCGCCTGAGCGTAGCGCCGCACGGCTTCTACGAACAACAACTCCGACAGTTTCGCCAGCACGGTCTCCGAACCCGGCCGGCCGGCGGCGACCTCCTCGGCAGCATATTGGAAGGTGGAGCGGATCCATTCCGCTGCCCCGCCTTGCTCGGCATCGAGTTTCAGCAACGACGGCAAGGTCGAGATCACCGGATTGTCTTCGGCGAAATCGGAGCCGAGAAATCCGCAGATCATCCGCGTGCGTCTTCCACTGCCGCCGTGACGGATCGAGAATAGCCCGCCGTCCTTGGGCGGTTGGATAATATCACTGCCAGCTACCGGCGGCAGGGTGAGGTCGCTGCCCACCAAATGCAGGTCGTTGCGCGGCAACAGAACGACGTCGCCGGCGCCAAGCACGAGCTCCTCTCCATCCTCGCCATCGACCCGGATACGGAGTTCACCCTCGACGACGTAGTGATAAAGAATCAAATGCGATGCCGGCCCGAGAGCGGGCGCGCAATGTTCTGGCGCGACGCGGGCAGCCATACACCATGGCGCGAAGAAATCGGCGTGCAGGAAAACGCCGCCAGTCAAATGCGCCACTCGCAAAACGTCCGACAATGCATCCATACCGGCCTTTCTATCAGAAGCCGGTGTTTTGGTCATGTCTCAAGGTACGCCGGTCATAGACCCTTGCCCGTCCGGCGACCTAAAGATCGCTGCATCAGCCGGTCGGTTTGTCCTGGCATCGGCGCACACACTCCGCGAAAGGAGACTGAAGTGAACGTGATCAGCAGCAATATCTCCGACAGTAGCGAACGGTACGCTCGCTGCATTCAAACGTCCAAGCGGGTTCGTTGGGACATCGACAAGGATGTGATCCGGGGCCGTACTTTCGATACCGCCCACAAGTTTCTTCCAGACGGGCTTTCTCTGGCGGATGCGTTCACGACCCTGTCGGCCGATGAAAAGCGGTACGTCAGCCAGATCCAGGGCCGCACCTACGCCAATATCTTTGGTCTGGTCGAGCGCTTCATCAATGCCAAGGTCCTGGAGCTGAGCGAGGACCACTGGTTCGGCGATCAGGTCGCGCTCGAGGCATTGGTACGGTTCAGCGACGAGGAGTTAAAACACCAGGCGCTGTTCCGCCTTGTCGACGCGATGGTCGGTGACGTTCTGCCCGCCGGATATCGCTTTGACGTCGATCACAACGCGGTCGCCCATGCTGTTCTCGGCAAAAGTACCTGGGCGGTGTTGGCGCTGACGCTGGATATCGAGCTGTTCACCCAGCTCCACTATCGCCAGAGCATCAACTCCGATCCCCAGCTCTCCGAACTGTTCAAGGATGTGTTCCTGTTTCACTGGAAAGAGGAAAGCCAGCACGCGATCCTCGACGAACTCGAGTGGGTGCGCCACGACGCGGGGTTAACGGCGGAGCAACGCAATTCCGCGGTCGGCGAATTCATTGAGTTGGTCGCCGCGGTAGACGGCATCCTGCAGGCCCAGGCCAAGGCCGACGCGGGCTATTTCATGACAACGTGCGGCCGCGCGGTTCAAGAGGCGGAGGCGCGCGCAATCGAGGCCGCATTTCTCAAGGCCTACCGCTGGCAATACATCCATTCAGGCGCCCAGCACCAGCACTTCGGCAAAGTGCTTTCCAGCCTGATCACCGACGAACAAGGTCAACGCATCCAGCTGGCGCTCGCGACGCTGCAATAAGTCCAAATGTGAAATCTTGACCCAAACCCCGGAAAAGGAGACCCATTATGAGCGCACAAACGAAGCCCCTCGAACCCACCATCGTCAACGGCATCAATGTCGACGACCTGTTTGCGCTGATCGACGGCGTCAAGCGCGAACCTGCAAAAGGCAAGACGAACTGGCATGTCACCACGACCTGGCAGGGTCAGGCGCGCAGCCGCGCAGATATCGAGAACTATGAGATCGGCGGAGAAAAAGTGCCGCGCCGGTTCTCGATCGACATCGACGAGCCCCGCGAACTCGGTGGATCGAACAGTTTCGCCAATCCGCAGGAGCATTTGATCGCGGCGCTCAACGCCTGCATGACGGTCGGATACGTGGCGCAGTGCGCGGTGCGCGGGATCACCCTCGAAAGCCTCGCGATCGAGACCGACGGCGAGATCGATCTCCGCGGCTTCCTTGGGATCGATCCCGCCGTGCCGCAGGGCTACGAGAATCTCAGCTACACCGTCCACATCAGGGGGGACGGCACAAAAGAGCAATTCGCCGAGGTCCACAACGCGGTAATGGCGACCTCGCCGAATTTCTACAATCTGTCTCGGGCCGTGATGCTTAAACCGACCCTGGTCGTCGATTGACCGTTTATTCGGAGGGGTGAGGCCGCGACCTCACGCAAGCCGCTGCCTCGCTCCTCCCTGAGTGGAATGCACGTCCTAACCCGACACAGTGGAGCATCATCATGTTTATCGACACGCAGGCCCGAAACAAAGACAGTCCTCCGGAACAGGAGTTTGCCGAGGAACAGTTCTTTGAACAATTCGCCGCGCTCGAAGAGGATCTTGCGGTCCTTCAAATTCACATGCGCGTCATGTCCGAAAACGCCAAACTCTTCGGCAACCTCGCAAGGCGCATGCGGCAATCAATTTGCCCTACGAATTCCATCAACGAGATAAGAAGCGCACCGAGATGGGAGGCAACGGGTTGAGTGCCCATTCCGGGGTCATCAGGCGACCTCGCGGAGCGTCGCGCCGGCGTCCGTTCTTGCCCGGATCGTGGGCAACCGGGTGCCGATCCATATCATTCGATAGCCCGGTTTCGACAATTCACCTTCGCATCTCCGGGTCCGAGATCAATTTTGCGACGGTGCGCGCTGAGTTGATGAACAGCTTGGCGAGCGGACTGAGGGTGCGGTGCTTGATGGTGATGACAACAACCGAACCCAATACGGTCGGCACCCTGACCGGCAATATCTTGAGCCCTACGCGTTTGGCACTGAACCGCCCCACCGAACTCGGCAGGAGTCCGACAAAATCTCCCGGTAGCGATCAGGGTTGTCGTCAGTTGAACCGACAATGTGAGAACGCCGGCGCGCGGCTGCTTGAAACCATGCTCGCGAAAAATCCTGGCGATAAGTACCCCGGGAACACTATCGGGCGGTGGCAGCACCCATGCCTCCTCGGCAAGCTCGGTCAGTTCAACCCGGCGACGCCGTGCCCATTGGCTGTTTATCCCGGCGACCACGGCAAAGGGTTCGTCGAACAATGGTTCTGAGACAAGATCATCCTCGATGAACGGCCGCGGCATACGTCCGATCAAAAGTTCAACGTTGTGCTTGCGCAACTGGTCGAACTGCATCAGCGCCGTATCGGCGTGGATGACCCTCAGCTGCACGCGGGGATGTTGCTGCAGAAAATGTTCGGTGATCGCGGGTAGCACGCCGGCCAGGATGATTTCAGGGCAACCGACGGCGAGCTCGCCCGACGTTGGGTCGGCGAGAAATTCGATGCGCTTGATCCCCAGGCGCATTTCGTCGAATACATTGACGGCAGAGTCGAGCAACGCCCGGCCATATGGAGTAGGTTCGAACTTCCCGGGAACTGCGGTCGAACAGGCTGACGCCCAACGTCTGCTCCAGCTCGGAAATTGCCTTGGAGACAACCGGGTGCGAGATCGCCAGCTTGGCCGACGCCTTGGCCATGCTGCCGGCTTCCGCCACAGCGAGCACAATGTGAAGATCGCGCAAGCGGACGCGACGGCCGATACGATCTGACCAGTCCATTTTCGCCCCCTTAGTCTGCAGGCTACAGGGATGCCGAAAAATCGAACTTCCAAACTACAGGCCCTGGCGGCAATAATACAACTGCATTTCAAGGCAATATTCATTTCAGCGCCGTGACACAGCCCGATAACCTGAACGGAGAGCGGTCATGTTGGACAGATATATCTCCCGAACCATTGCAATCCTCGGCATGACCGTTGCTGCCGTGGGCAGCTCGAACGCGCAGAATGCGGTCAAGATCGGCATGGTCATGCCGATGACCGGGACGCTGGCGAGCGCTGGCCAGCAAGTGGTCGCCGGCGCCCGCCTCTACATAAAGCAGCACGGCGACACCATCGCCGGCAAACGGATCGAATTGATCGTCAGGGATGACGCCTCGTCCGGCGAGACCGGAAAGCGGCTCATTCAGGAGTTGATCGTGAACGAAAAGGTCGACGTCATCGGCGGCGGCCTGACGGCGGACTTGCTGCCCAGCGCACCACTCCTGACCGAAGCGCAGAAGCCGGCCGTCATCATGATTTCGAGCACGACCGCCGTAGTTGAAAAATCACCTTACTTTGTCCGAACCAGCGGCACATTGGCTCAATCGTCCGCCATCATGGCCGACTGGGCGATCCGTAACGGTCTCGGCAAGGTGGTGACCCTGGTGACGGAGTTTGCACCAGGATTGGAGGCGGAAGAAACCTTCGCCAACAACTTCAAGGCCTCCGGCGGTCAGATCGCCGAAACGATCCGCGTACCGTTGCGAGGCCCCGACTTCGCGCCGTTCCTGCAACGGGTACGGGATGCGGCGCCGCAAGCCGTATTCGTGTTCATTCCTTCGGTCCAAGCTGCCACCTTCGCCAAGCAATTCGTGGAACGCGGCCTCGACAAGGCCGGGATCAAGCTGATTGGCCCCGGCGATCTGACCGACGACGAAGCACTATCGAACATGGGCGATGCCATGCTGGGCGCCGTTACTGCACATTTCTACTCGGCCGCTCATCCGTCTGCATTGAACAGGACTTTCGCCGACGAATACCAGAAGGAGAACCACGTTCGCGCCAACTTCATGGCGGTGAGCGGTTACGACGGCATGCACCTCATCTATGAGGCGCTGAAAAAGACTGGCGGCTCGACCGATGGCAACGCGCTGATCACGGCCATGAAGGGCACCGCTTGGGAGAGCCCGCGCGGCCCGATGTCGATCGACCGTGTGACCGGCGAGGTCGTCCATAACATCTACATTCGCAAAGTCGAGAAGGTGGACGGCGAACTGCGCAACGTCGAGTTCGTGACGTTCGACAACATCAGGGATCCACGCGTCGCGGCAAAATGACGAAGATGGAAATCATCGTTGTCGGAGGCGGTATCGGTGGGCTGAGCCTTGCGCTCAGCCTGCATCAGGTCGGTTTCAACGTCCGGGTCTATGAGGCAGTTCGCCATCTCTCGCCGCTCGGCGTCGGAATCAATCTTCAGCCAACTGCGGTGCGCGAACTCGTCGAGCTGGGGCTCGGCGATGCACTCGCCGAGACCGGCATCGCCACCCAGCGGTTGAACCTGTACAACAAGTTCGGACAACTGATCCGCAGCGAGCCCAGGGGGATCGCGGCCGGATATCGATGGCCGCAATATTCGATCCATCGAGGGCGTCTGCAGCTCCTGCTGCTAAGGGCCGTTCACGCACGCATCGGCCATGATAATTTCCGTAGTGGACTGGTCTTCACCGATTTCGAGCAAATTGGCGGAAGGGTTCGGGGCCGTTTCCATGATCGCGAATCCGGAGCGGAGGTGTTTGACGAAGCGGATGTCCTGATCGGCGCCGACGGCATCCATTCCGCGGTCCGGCGCCAACTCCATCCGGCCGAAGGCGGTCCCTGCTTTGCGAAGCAGCTACTATGGCGGGCCGCCGTCGAGGCCGACGCTTTCCTGGACGGCCTCACGATGGTCATCGCCGGACATTTCCATCAGCGGATCATCGCATATCCCGTTGCCAGAGCGGCCGGCGGCAAATGGCTCACCAACTGGCTTTGCCAAATGACAGTGGCTGACGAAGCTCCACCGCGAGAAGATTGGAATAAACGTGTCACAAAGGACAAAGTGCTTGAGGCATTCGGCGAGTGGCGGTTTCCCTGGCTCGATATGCCGGCGCTGATCGAGCAATCGCCGGATATCTTCGAATTTCCGCTGGTGGATCGTAACCCCGTTTCGACTTGGGCGTGCGGCCGCGTCACCCTGATCGGCGATGCCGCTCATCCGATGCAACCAATCGGCAGCCAGGCCGGCTCCCAGGCGGTCGTGGACGCACGGTTGCTAACAGCCGCGCTTGTCGCAACGCCGAATCCAGTGGAGGCGCTGCAGCATTACGACGCGACACGCCGGCCCATCATGAATGACATAATCCTGCGCAATCGCAGCTTTGGGCCGGAAGCCGCCATGCAGCTGGTAGAAGAGCGCGCGCCAAATGGCTTCGTCCGGATCGAAGACGTGATTTCGCGAGACGAACTGGATTCCATTGCCAACTCGTTCGCTGCGGCCGCGGGTCTTGATGTCGAAACGGTCAATAAAGGGCACCCCCTCGTGCGCCCGGGCCGAGAGAGAATATCAGGCCCCCAGCCCCTGAAAGCCTATCGGTACCGATCGATATCAATTGGTTGCCGGTTAACGGGAGGTTTACGACGCTATGGCCACACGACACCCCAGTTAGCCATATAAATCAGGACTAACTTCGATTTCACCTTATTCGGCGAGGGGGCTATTTAAGGTTTTTTGGGGGGTTTTGGCCGCCCGGACGGGCTCCCGGAGGGCTCACCTTAAACCGCCGCTTCTCGGTCACAGTCTCGCCTGTTGATGAGTATGCGCGGCCACCAGACTGATTCCATTCCGGGTCGCGAAAGGAGAAGTTTCATTATGAATATACATCAACCAATCGAAAACCCAGAATGGAAGATCGCTTCCATCAATGTGTGTAAGCGCAAAGGGATATTTCCCAACAGCCTAGCCTATGACCCGGTCAGTAAGACACTTCGCGGGACCGTAAAGCAGTCCACGACCGGCGACGACTACGCGATGAGCAAGGGCCTACTGGAATGTTCACTAAGGGCTCTCGACACCGGAGCTACCGACAAGGGGCATCCGGTATCGCGAGCAACGATGGAGTTTGTGGATCGTGATTCGAAGGTCGTCCGCGAATGCTCCGTCGAAACGATGCGTGATCATCTCAAAGGCGAATTTAAATCTGGGCGCCACGGCCCTTACACTTGGGTTACACCGGCTGATTTCGAGGACGATCTTTTTTGAGACGCGCTAGGCATCGGGCGGTGGACCTCCAACCGCCGTCCGGTCCCGAACACAACTTTTTAGTGGGATACGCCAACCCTCTACCTTGGCAACCCGGAAGGCAGGCGCCACACAGTGCGCGGCCGTCTCATCGACCAGGATCGAAAGGGGACACGTTGATCAGTCCGACGGAGCCACTGCAGTATCTCGAAATGGCGGAGGATTTTTACCAATCTTTCCGCGATCTGCCAAAACGAGCACCATCAGGCCTGCCGATCAACTGGCCCAGATACTTTACGTTGCTCCATGCGACTGAGCTTGCATTGAGGGCCTTCCTGCTGGCGAAAGGTTGGCCAAACGAAAAGCTGAAGCGAAGGCCTTACCAACACGACCTCACAAGGTTGACAAAGGCAGCAATGTCGGAGGGCTTAAACATCAGTCCGATAACGCAATCCAACATCGATCAGATTAATGAGGCCCACAACGACTACTGGCCTCGCTATCCTCGGACAGTCGCAACTGGCGTTTGGATAATCGACGGTTTCGAACCATCGTTCGTCGAGCTATTGACCGAAGTGACCGCGAAGATACGGGGTGGCACGCGCCTTTTTGTAAAATACTGACGAGTGTTTATGCCGGGGATAGATAAGCCCTATCTTGGATTTCCGAGCGGCAAAGCCGTACAAGTGACCTCCGGTTGAGGGCAGCTTTCGAACGCTAACCCCGCTTCTTCATGGGCAGCGATTGCGCGGCATTCGTGGCCATCCCGTCGGCAATCCGCTTGAGGGCTGCAGACGGCAACACCATGAACATCATCGACGGGCATCCAAATTGCGGTTGTGAGGTGCGGTTAGCGCCACGCGCGCGGCAACGGCACCAGCGGCATGTCGACCGGCGACGGCTCGGGGTGGCGCTTGCGGCTAACGAAGAACCGGGGGTGCCCACGGATAACTGAAAGGGCTCATCTGGTCGGTTCTTCGTGGCCATAGTCGATCAGCTCTCGCCCAATAATTTTTGCCGTCCGTGAAAGCGACACAGCAGTATGTGCCTTTGCAACCCGACCCGGCGCACGGGCATGCTTCCGGGGGTGACACCCCGATCACGCAACGCGCGTGAGCCACCGTCAATGTCGAAAGGAGCAACGCGAGACTGATTGCAAAACGCATTTGAGTACCCTCCTAATTTGTTGTGCCAACAAGACGTTTAGGCTATCAGGAACTCGGATTGCGAACTAGATATTGGCCGTGGGACGATCTCGCCGAGCCCGGCGCACCGGTCTTCAACGCCTCACCTAGACTGGTCAAGGCAAAACGCTGTTCTGATTGCTCCATTAGAATTCCTAAGCTGGCCAGAGCACGCATCAATCGATGTAACGATTGAGCATGCACCTGCATCGAATCGGCTAGTTCCGCAGCGCTCTTCCGTGCGGATGCGGGTTGGTCGGCTAGCCCCAGCTTGTCAGCGACGCATACAGTCCTTGAAACAACCTGGTACCCCATTTGGATCAATTGGATGTGTGGCGGAAGGCTTTGTGATGCGCTCGCCATATGGTCCGGCATGACAAATCCTCCAAAGGCAACGCGCAATATTACCGTGAAGCCGGCTACTTCCGCTATTGGCAGATATTGTTGCAAAAGTCGAAAATCGAACAACCCTAAAAATCTCGCGAAAGTCACGTCGCCTCGCACGAAACGCATCAGCGGCTCTGAGAATTTTCGGTCGTCACCCCAAAAAGACTTTTTCAACGCTATCGGCGCAAAGCGGACATCAGGTAGACGCCGGGTCCGCGGTTAATCACCTTTCGCTTTGGCTTTTTTGGGTTAACACATTAGTTATTTTTTTGCGGGCATTTTGCGCCTCCATTTATCAGGGAGGCACTATGTCTGACGTCACCATTCCCGGCGGCAAAATTCGCGCGTTCGTTGAACGGATCGAAAATCTGGACACCGAATTGTTGGAGTTGAATGAACAAAAGAAGGAAGTGTTTGCGGAGGCTAAAGGGGAAGGGTTTGACGTGAAGATCCTCAAAGAGATCATCAAACTTCGAAAGCAGGACCAGGAAGAGCGCGACGAGCGCGAGGGTCTGCTCGATCTCTATATACGCGCCATGGAGCAGGCCGGGCCAGAGAAGGTCGCCAAGGCTGCATGACGAAGTAGGGCGGGTTATCCAGATCTCTCTCACCCCTACGGCGGCTTCCCCGTCCGTGTTCACGATGGTCACATCGTGATGCCCGAACTTCCACGCATCGGCTTCGAAGGCAAGTCGGATCTGATCAAGGTCGTGCGGACCTGGCCGAATAGTCGGGGAAACGCATTCGCCCAAGCTTGTCTGAGACGATGACGCTTCGGAGCGGCCATCGTCTCACCGACAGCCGGCGGTTGCTCGAACGGCCGGTGCTGGCGCGAAGCGGCCGTTCATTGCCAGGGACGAGCTGGCACATGTTCCCACGGGCTTAGTGGCAGCTCGAATTTCTGTTAGCACGATATTTCTGTCAGCCCGATTGCGATCGGTTGTGGTCGTGGCATCGCGATCTGGATCTATCTCGGCTGGTTGTTCGTCGGGTCGCTGGTGCTGACCTTCATCCCCTGGTTTTCGATCAGATTCCTATGAGCCAACGCGATTGGAATAGTTTTCACCGCGCGCACTGATAGGCTTCGTGTCGCGGCGAACGCGAAAATTTACTGATCGATTCCGAGCGCCTCTGCTTCCGAGCGCCCGAAGCTCGCGAGGTCAGCCCGCGTCTCGCCATAGCGGCCCAAGATCACGGCCAGTCGAACCCGCCCAGCGCGGGTGGGGGTGGGCGCATGTCGCCCGCGCCTGCATTACCTACGAGCTGAGGCGGCGAGCGCCGCCTCGATGCCGGCCGCGATTGCCAAAAACTTGCAGTCGGCTCCACGCCGGCCGATCAGCATCAGCCCGGTCGGCAGAGCTCCCGGCGGGACCGGCAAGGGCAGAGAGACCGAGGGCGTGTCGAGCAGGTTGCCGACCCGTGGATTGCGCAGGACCAGGCTGTTGGCGCGGTGGAAGCCGGCATCGTCGGCGACTGAAGCGAGCAGAGGCGCCTGGATCGGGGTCGTCGGCAACAGATAGGCCGTGTCGTCGATCATGCCGGCCTCGAACGCATTCACCATCGCGGCGCGCCGCCGCTGCATGCGGACGTAGTCGACGCCGAGGATTGCGGCGCCGGTCTCGATGCGGGTGCGCGTCTTCGGATCGACCTCGTCGAGACTGGTCACACCGAGATCGCGCAACGTCGCCCCGAGTTCGATGGACGGAAAGCCGCCGATCTTGTCGATCTCGGCGAGGAGGTCGAGACTCGGATCGAGGGAGCCGTCCTCGATCGTCAGGCCCGCCTCGCGAAGCAGCTCCAATCCAGCCTCGAAGGCTTCGGCGACGGCAGGCTCGATGTCGTCGAAGAGGCGTCCCCGCGCCACGATGAGCCGGGCCCGCATCTGCGGCGCGAAGCCCGGGTGCGACGTGCCAGAAAGGACGGCATCGGCGATCGCGCAATCGGCGATGGTGCGGGCGATGGGCCCGACCGTATCGAGTGTGCTGGAGAGCGAGAAGGCGCCCGCGGTCGGCACGCGTCCGGACGTGGGCTTGAATCCCACCGCTCCAGAGAGGGCGGAGGGAATGCGGATCGAGCCGCCCGTGTCGCTGCCGATCGCGATCTCAGCCATGCCGTCGACCACCGAGACGACCGCGCCGGAGGAAGAGCCTCCCGGCGCGCGGCTGCGATCGCGCGGGTTGCCGGCGACCGGAGCGTGCGGATTGGTGCCGAGCGCCGAGAAGGCGAATTCGGTCATCTGCGTCTTGCCGACGATGACCGCGCCGGCCGCCCGCAGGCGTTGGACGACGGGCGCGTCGGCTGCGGCCGGAGGCTGGCGGCGCAGCACGACGGAGCCGGCCCGCGTCGGCTCGCCGGCGACGTCGAAGAGGTCTTTGATCGAGACGATGCGTCCGTCCAGCGGACCCAGCGGCCGGCCGGCCGCAAGGCGGGCGTCGGAGGCTTCGGCTTCTCGCCGCGCCGAGGTCTCGTACAGTGTCGTGAACACCTTGCCGCCCTTGAGCTTGGGGTCCCGGATGCGGGCCAGCGCGTCGTTGAGACGCAGTGCGACGGTGGGGCGGGCAGGTTCCGTCATCTGTTCACACCTTGCTTCTTGAAAATCTGGCGGCCTGGATGCGCCGCGCGCGGAAATCCTTTCGGCAGGCCGCGGGATACGACCGCCCGGACGGTGAAGACGGACCTTTCCTTCCGGAGGGGAGGAGGCGCCTCAAAGAGGCGCCCGTGCCCTCACGACACCACGGGCAGCACCTCGATGTCGTAGGCGTGGCGCTGCGTGCGGCTGAGCACCGGATCCTCCAGCTCCATCTCGAACCGGGTTCCGGGACGGATGCCGCCGATCGCGCCCGGCGTGCCGCAAAACATGGCGCTGCCCGCGGGCAGCGTGTCGGCGCCCGTTAGCTTGCGGATCAGGTCGCGCGGGGTCCGCAGCGAGGACACGGCGCTTTCCTGGTAGAGGACCCGCGCCCCGTCGATTGTCGCGAAGGAACGCAGGATGAGCTGATCCCAATGCGGCTCGACCTCCTCGTAGCGCCAGACCTGCGTGCCGACCGGCTTGCCGCAGAGCTGCTTGGAGAGGGCGATGCCGACCGCTTCGGCCTTGCGGTCTGTATGGTCGGACCCGAGCCCGACCCAGAGGCCGTCGGCGAGCGAGACGATGAACGGCTCGACCTCTCCAGAGGAATCCGGCCCCAGCACCACGAAGCGTTCCGCCTGCGTCAGGGTCGCGGCGGCAACCCGGTAATAGACCGGCGTCGTCGAGGGGCGCGGGATACCGAGCGCCGCGAGTTCCTCGATATGGTGCTCAATGGCGGCGGCGTCCCGGCCGGCCCAGCCGGCGATGATCAGATGTTCGATCGCCACCGCAATTCGGTCCCGGCCGGCCTTGGAGATGCGTTCGAGCGTCAACATAAGGTGAACTCCATCGGCAATGCGGTCAATGGACGGCCAGAGCGGCCTTGGCGGGGGCGGCGATCTTGCCCACACTGAAGAGAAGGACGGCCGCCAGTAGCTCGAAACCGGCGACGACATACAGTCCCGACGTCGCCGAGCCGGTGATCTGCGTCGAAAGGCCGATCGTGTAGGGCGCGACGAAGCCCGCCAGATTTCCGATCGAGTTGATCACCGCTATGCCGCCGGCCGCGGCCATGCCGGTCAGGAAGGACTGCGGCATCGCCCAGAAGACCGGGAAGGCGGCGAGAATGCCGATGGCCGCGACCGTCAGGGCTATTAGCGCCGCCGTGGCGTTGCCGATCAGCGCGCCCGTCGCCGCGAGGCCGACCGCCGCGATCAGCGCCGCGATGGCGCAGTGCAGGCGGACCTCGCCGGTCCTGTCGGAATGGTTGCCGTTCCAGACCATCGCGATGGTGCCGGCGATGAAGGGGATCGCGGCCACAAGACCGATCGTGAAGTTCCCCTGGATGCCGATCTCCTTGATGATCGAGGGCGTCCAAAAAGCGATCGTGGCGTTGCCGCTGACGATGCAGAAATAGATTAGCGTGCAGAACCACACCTTCGGATCGGTGAGGGCAGCCTTGAAATCATGTTCCTTGGCCTGCGCCTTCGCTTCGGTTTCGAGGCGGGTGGTCATGGCCTGCGCCATAGCGGGCGTGAGCCAGGAGGCGTTCTTCGGTCGGTCCGGCAGGAAGGCGAGAACCGCGAGGCCGGCAAGGATCGACGGAATGCCCTCGATGATGAAGAGCCACTGCCAGTTCGCGTGACCGTAGACGCCGCCCATCGAGCTCATGATCCAACCCGCGATCGGGCCACCGACCACGCCCGCGAGCGCAAAGGAGGTCATGAACAGCCCGTTGATCTGCGAGCGCCGCTCGGCCGGGAACCAGTAGGTGAGATAGAGCACCACACCGGGGAAGAAGCCCGCTTCGAAGACGCCGAGCAGGAAGCGCAAGGCGTAGAAGGCCCATTCCGACCGGACCCAGGCCATCGCGATGGAAGCCATGCCCCAGAGGATCGTGATCCGCGCGAGGGTCTTTTTGGCGCCGATCTTCTCGAGAAGGAGATTGCTCGGCACCTCGAAGAGGAAATAGCCGATGAAGAAGATGCCCGCCCCGAAGCCGTAGACCGTCTCGCTGAACTTGAGATCTGACAACATCGACAACTTGGCGAAGCCGACATTCACCCGGTCGATCCAGGCCAGGACGAACAGAAAAACCAGGAAGGGGATCAGCCGCCATGCGGCGCGACGCCGGTGCCTTCTTGCAAGAGCGCGGATTTTGCAGCCGACGTATCGGTTGTCATCACATCAGCCCTCCATGGGGCGCGCGGAAGCGCCAACTGCAAAGAGCGTCGTCCGGGTGCGCGAAGTTTTCTGACCTGGGCATCTAGCACAGCTCGCGTGGCCCGGTCTGTTTTAACCGGTCTGACGGCGCTTGCCAAACGGGTTATTTTGATCACGCCCGACAAGTTTTCTTTGATGGCGACTGCCGATCGACGTCTGTCCGAG
>CAWJYI010000039.1:0-28943 GCA_963847015.1 uncultured Alphaproteobacteria bacterium
ACGCTTTTCGCTAAGGCGCGATCAGACTGCGGCTGGCGGGGTCCCAGCGCCACAGCTGATCACTGGTCAATTCGGTGCCGCCCCACCACCGATGGATCGGATTGTGACGGCTGAAGTCCTCAGCCTCCCCCAGGATTGCTTCGCCGAGCGGTGTCAGCGACAGCCGGCTCGCCTTGTAGCGCTCCATGGCGGCCACGCGAGTCCTGTGCATTTCCAGCGTGAACGGCCACTCGCGCAAGACCGGACACGGGGGGCACTGGACAGTGAGCACTAGCCCTTCGAGCATAGTCCCGACTTCCCAATAACCGAATACGCGGCGCTGTGAAGCGTCTGCGGAATGCAAGGGAACAGAGTCGAAGGGATATTCGTAGCCCGCCGAAATCAGTTCCAGAATCGCATTTGGCGAGGCACCGAGCCCGGTCGCACGGCCTGGGAAGTTCGTCGAGCAGTTCCAGGACAGCACCGACCAAGCTGCGGCAGGATGCTCAAATCCTTGCTCAGCAGATCGAACCAGTCCTGCGGCGTTGTTCCCAATAGGCGTGCCAGGCAAGGCTCGCCGGTTCGAGGTGGTCGCTCCGGATTTTGACACCGGAAGCCCCATACGCCCAGGTGGTCCGGCGAGGATTGCCGAAGCGCGGATCCGCCTGGATCAAGATGCGACTTCGGACGATGTGCTTGCGCCGCAAATAATCCAGTAGCCAGTCAAGACCAGTTGGGCGTTTGGCACGGTTCCATCCAAAGTTCGATCGTCTACGCAGCGCTGGAACAGGTCGAGTAATCCGACGTCTCGTCGCGCTAATTTTTTTGATGGTCCGCTCGGCTGCATGATCGAGCCAGTGCCCGCCTGGCCATCGGTCGGTTGGCGTCAAGACACGTCGCGATTTCCGCGTCCGATGGCGGCTGCCCCCAGACGAAGTTGAAGCCGATCGGAATCACGATTTCGGCGACCCGGTCTGTTCCAGAGCCGCCCGCTACTTGTAGCACAGTCGTCAGGATCAGGCGTGTCATATCGTCTCCCGCTCTGCTAGGGCGTGTTCCATCGCTCGCGGTCAGCGCCGTGTTCCAGCGCCAGAGGCGGTCGTTGGTCAGCTGCGTGCCGCCCCACCAGCGATCGATAGGGTTATGCCGGCTGAAGTCGTCCTCGTGCGCGAGAACGGCCTTGCCGAATGGGTGAGAGAGAGTTGGCTTCGCTTGTAGGCCGTGATCGCGTCCCCGTAGTTCTCCCTTCTGAGCATGCGTAGCCCGTCATCGAGGCCCGCCACGGCCGGTCGTCGGACCGTGCGCAAGCCCCTCGAGCAGGAATCCGATCTCGAAGCTTTGAAAACACGCCGCCGGCGGAACGCCCTGGAGATAAAAGAGCGCATGTGTGTCCTGCGTAACCGCTTGCAATGAGCTCCAGATAGCCGCATTTCCGTCGCACCGAGTCCCGTTGCGCTGGAGGGAAGCTCTTCGAGCAGGTCGACCAACGCCGGTCTTAGCAGCGGAAAGCGCACAAATCCTCCCGAGCAAATCGAAGCAGGGTTCCGGTGTCGTCGCCCGATACGCCTGCCAGCCCGAACTTGCTGCCTCGAGCTCCGCCGCGGTGATATCGACGACGTGCACTCGCCGCTCCAGGCTGTTTTGGCCAGGCATGACAGAGTCGAAATCAACGAGGCGAAATCTCAGCTTTGCCGCAGTCTCGGGAACAGACCGGAAAAGATCGAGCAGCCAAATCAGTTGCAGTTGATCATTCGGATCCGGATCGAACCAAAGCTCGATGATGTCGTATGGCTCGCAAAACTCAATCAACCCAAGATGTTGGCGACTTTTGCTGCCTTCACGCCAATCCGCCCGCAAAGTCGGACCAGTGTTGACCCGGACGTATTTCTCGGTACGCGCGGCGACATAGACTGCGAGTTCGTCCAGGGACGGCACGGTCTCATAGAAGCGAAAGAGAAACAGGATTACGAAGTCGGCAGGCCGGAGCACATCAGAGCTGAGCCGGATGCACTGGTAAGGATCAGACGCTTCATCGGCATTCCCGCGATACGCAAAACAAAACGGGCGCTGAAAGACGTCGGCAACTCAACGTCCTCAGCGCCCGCTATGTCGAAACTCAGGTTAAGCGAACCAGGTTTCTGAAAAGCCTCACTCCTCCGCCTCCGGCTCGTCGCCGTCGGCGTCGCGCTCGGGTGCGCCTGCCAGAATCTGCTCGGCGATCAGGCCGGAGTTCTGGCGGATCGCCGCCTCGATCTTCGCGGTCATATCGGGATTGGCTTTGAGGAACGCCTTTGAATTTTCGCGGCCCTGCCCGAGGCGCTGGCTGTCATAGGAGAACCAGGCGCCGGACTTTTCGACGATGCCCGCCTTGACGCCGAGGTCGAGGATTTCGCCCATCTTGGAGACGCCCTCGCCGTACATGATGTCGAACTCGACCTGCTTGAACGGCGGCGCCAGCTTGTTCTTCACCACTTTCACGCGGGTCTGGTTGCCGACCACTTCGTCGCGCTCCTTGATCGCGCCGATGCGGCGGATGTCGAGGCGGACGGAGGCGTAAAATTTCAGCGCGTTGCCGCCGGTGGTGGTTTCCGGCGAACCGTACATCACGCCGATCTTCATGCGGATCTGGTTGATGAAGATCACCATGGTGTTGGATTTGTTGATCGAGGCGGTGAGCTTGCGCAGCGCCTGGCTCATCAACCGCGCCTGCAGGCCGGGCAACGCGTCGCCCATCTCGCCTTCGAGTTCGGCCTTCGGCACCAATGCTGCGACCGAGTCCACCACCAGCACGTCGACCGCGCCGGAGCGCACCAGCGTATCGCAGATTTCCAGCGCCTGCTCGCCGGTGTCAGGCTGCGAGATCAAGAGTTCGTCGATGTTGACGCCGAGCTTGCGGGCATAGACCGGATCGAGCGCATGTTCGGCGTCGATGAAGGCGCAGATGCCGCCCTTCTTCTGGGCTTCGGCCACCGTATGCAGCGCCAGCGTGGTTTTGCCCGAGGATTCCGGCCCGTAGATTTCGACCACCCGCCCCTCGGCAGGCCGCCGACGCCGAGCGCGATATCGAGCCCGAGCGAGCCCGAAGAAATCGTCTCGATGTCCATCGAGCGGTCGTTCTTGCCCAGCTTCATCACCGAGCCCTTGCCGAACTGGCGCTCGATCTGGGAGAGCGCGGCAGAGAGGGCCTTGGACTTATCCATGGAAGATCCTTCGACGATACGCAGGGCAGTGGCGGACATAGGAGGTGCTCCTTATGGCGGGGATTCGCTAGCGGGACAAACGGGCGACGAGAAGGTCGGGATTCGGCGTCTGATGGAACCTTGTACCATGTTTGTTCTATGTTCGCAATATGTTCTTTTCGACGCACAGGGCTGTTTCAACCCTCAAGTGGTCCAGGTTTGAAAATGAGACTGGTCTAATTTCACGATCCGTAATTTTACGGAACCGGACCTTTGCCGGGTTCCAGCACTTGGATAGTATCAGGGTGGGCAATCGATGGGGTGGCGTAATGACGGGACACACTCAATTGGCAATAACGCCGCGCGACCGCTTTCTTGAGGCGGCGCAAAAGGAACTCGCCGCTTTCGAACGGCGCGAGCGCGAGTTTTCCAAAAAGGAGCGGCAAGAGCGGGCTGCAGAGCTGCAAATTCCCGTCCAGAAAAGCGAATTTCACAGCTAGGCGCGAGCCCGCAACAAGGCCGCCATGGATCGAAAGCAACATGGCGGCCCATCTCTCGAGATGGGCACGATCAAAGGCCTTAAGCCGCTCTTCGGGGCGTTTTTCTTGTGTGACTAACGCCGCCTCAGTTGGTGGCCGCTCCCGACCCGTAGTGGCCTGATTTGAATTGTGTTCACTTCGGAACTGACCGCCGGGTGGCGGCATATTAGGATCAGCAGTGCAAACCCTGCGGTTAGGACCCGTAAGCACGAGGTTGGATCATGCGGCGTCGCCGTTCACTTCCCCACACGTTTGAAGAAAACATTGCAGCCGAAAAAGCCCGCCTTGAAGAGCTGGCAAGCGCATTGCCATATGGCCCTTCCAAGGAAAGGATTTTGGCAAAGATCCGGCAACTTGAAACCGCTTCCCGGGTGAGCCAGTGGCTGACCTCTCCGGGGCTTCAACCGCCAAAGTCCGCCGAGAAGTAAGGCCGGCGGTACGGCCCGTATTTGGCAGCAAGCGCCCCAATTCGAATCCGGGGATGTCCTGGTTTTGATTTTTGGCCTTGGTCGTCCCTGTCGCGTCAGTGCGCCCCAGCCTATATGTTGACGGGCAAGCCTATGTGCTCAAAGCATCGATAGGAGCCGCCATGTTCTCCTGGGTTATTTTCATCACGATCCCCGTTCTCGCCGTAGCATTCTTGTGCGGGCGCTTCACTGCGAACTGCGCGGCAGAAAGAGGGCGCTCTAAACGCGCCTGGTTCCTCTGGGGCGCCCTGCTCTTTCCGCTCTTTCCTGCTCAGTGGATGGTCTTGGGGCTCTTGCCAAAAAGTAAGGCCGGCTCAGTCGGCGCTCAGCGCGCCGACGCATCCGAGAACAGGTTGATCACGCCGACGCCCGCCACGATCAACGCCATGCCGCACATCGCGGGCATATCGAGCCGCTGGCCCTGAAACACCCACGCGATGACAGCGATCAGCACGACGCCGACACCGGACCAGATCGCATAGGCCAGGCCGGTCGGAAAACTCCGAAGCGCCAGCGACAAACAGTAGAACGACACCGCATATCCGATCACCGTCACCAGCGTCGGCACGGGTTTGCTGAAGCCGTCCGACAGCTTCATGAACGAGGTCGCGATGACCTCGCAGACGATGGCGATGGCGAGAAAAAGATACGTCATGGCCTTCGTTATCAAATACCTTGCACAATCTCGTGACAACGAAAGGTATGGCGCTTCGAGTACCGCCCGACGTCCATCGCGAGGCATCGCACATTGCCCGCGGGATGTTTTGCCAAACTCCTGGAAGCGCCAGAGTGTGAGATTGCCGACCTAATGAAGCGATTTTCGGCGTTCAGCCGCAGTTGCCGATCGAGGATCGGCGTTGAACCTTTTCGATTCCGGCCCGACATATTAATGCCTGGGATATTGCATCACTCGGGGCATAGGCCTGCGCCGCCAAGCGACCATACTCCGCTTGCGCGGCGCAGTGCTTTTTTGTGGCGAGGGAAACCGTCGCGCGCTCAATTCAGTCGCGCATTTGTGATTCGCGGACGGGCCTTGCAATAACATCACTGCTCCGATCCGCTGATGTGCTGTACAAGTTCATGGCTTCTTCCAAATCTTGCGGAAAGGAGCCCTGCCGTGAACGAACCATTTTTTGAACTTGAACCATTTCTTGAACTTTATGGCTGGCTTTCAGGCCAAGCACCCGGGTCTCAAGACCTTCAAAGCCCTCCAGCTCAAACTGAACCAGCTTGCCGCCGACCACCCGGAGCAACGGGCGATGTGCCGGCTGCTTGATGGAATCATCGGCAGCTATATCGAGGAATTCGACGAAGCGCCGTTGCCGTCGGCCATTGCCGAGCGCGCCTACCGGCGGCTGCTCCGATCGCTGGCGGAGCTCGATAGCGCGGCTGAGCCGGCAACGCAGCTCGGCAACCTCAACCGGCTCGCGGCACTGCATCTCGCGCGATGAAAACGGACGGTCTGTTCCGCATGGCGAACCGGCTTCACCCGGTCCTCGATAGGCTGATCAAACCAGCCCCTAGGAGTGGGCCTTCCGGGCTTTCGGATCCGCCTGACCTGCGGGCGCAACACTCTGCCGGAGCTCTTTCGCGGTGACGAAACGGGCGCCGATCAGTTCGCCCCTGCGCCAGACCAATTTACACACCCGAAAGACCTCGCCGCCGGAGGTGAGCGAAAGGCCGAACAGTTTCGGCACCGCAAGATCACCAACCTCGAGGCACGCGCCATCCTCGGAAATCTCGCGAACATGGCATTCGATCCATGGCGCATCCGGTGCCGGGATTAGATATCCCGGCTTGTTCAGATCGATCCTGACTTGCTTGCGCGCACCGGGATCTTTGCTGTCTCTCGCCATGAATTTCCTCTTCGCAGGAAATCTAGGCCGGAAATACTTGAATACCGGTTATCAAAACATACCCCTGTTCCCGTTCTGGAACCTAGTCGGCGCTGGCGAGCCGCCGCATCGTGAATTCGATGTCGCCGCCGGGCAGTTCGCGCCAGCTTTCGACTGAACTCATATAGGCCGCCTTGGGATAGCGGTTGAGGAAGTCCCGCGCCATGATTCGGGCCTTGTCCCGCGGCAGCGTAAAGGTCTCGCGCAGATAGCCGTCGTCCGGCTTGCGCCGGCCAGCCATCCGGCTCGCGAGATCGCGCGGACGCAACACCATGTCGTAACTCCGGAACACATGACGACTGGTTCAATATAGGGCCGGCAGACCCGGAAGATTGAGTCCCCGAACCGGAATTGGGCCGATCAGTTGACGTTGCTGCCGGTCTTGGTCTTCGGCTTGGCCGGTGCAGTCTTATCCAGGGGGTCTTATCCAGGGGAGTCTTGGCCGCCGCCTTCGGTGCACTTTCACTACGCACGGTGCCCCAAGGGTCGGAAGAGACCTTGGCGTCGGGAATCTTTTTCAGCGAATCCTTGTAAGCCTTTTCCTTGATCGCATCCTGCTCCTTCTCTTCCGGCGTCTTGGACGGCAGGTCGGACAGCAGATTGACATGGGGCGTGGACATCTGCGCGTAAGCCGGGCCGGTCAACAGCGCGAAGACAGCGGCGATGCGGAAAATTTTCATGAAGTGCTCCCTGTATTTAGGGCAGTATACCATCGCGCAAATCGCGCCGCCAAGCGCGGCCGCCCTCACCTTTTGTCGGCTCAGAGCCGGTCAGATTTGCAGGATTTCGGCGATTGCATCCAGTCGTCCCAGATCGGACCGCATTTGGTGCAGCCATTGAGAGCGAGTCCCATCGCGATCACGCCAATAATCAATACCACCCGGCGGAACATGAACGGCCCACTCCCCTGAAGTCCGATCATAGGGCCTCAAGTCCGGCATTTTCAAGCCGAGGCAAGGCGTTTCCCGGCGAAACGGCTGCCGGTTCGCCGTGGAAAAACGCGCCAAACAAACGGCCGGAGCCTCGATTTGCCGAGGCGCTGGTGTTCCCTTCAGCCGATTGCCCCCTAGAATGTGCGGATAGCAAAATCGGGCGAGGAAGAAGCATTCATGCAGCAGCAGCCACAGACCGCGGAATTCGGCATCGGTGAAGCAAGGCGCGTGCTTGGCGAGGTGTTTGCGCCATGGGTCAGGGATCTCAATCTGTCGATCGAAGGTTTTGATTTTACCCCGCCGGCGAGCGGGACGGCCGACTGGCAGCCGGGTGCAATCCTGCGCATGCCGTTCTCGGAACGGCTGTGCAGGAATGGCGGCATTGTTTGCGGTCAGGCGTTGATGGCGTTCGCCGACACCGCAATGGTGCTGGCGAACCTCGCCGCCAACAGAGCCTATCGTCCGATGACGACGGTCGATCAGACCACGCACTTCATGCGTGCTGTCACCGCCTCCGACGTGCTCGCCGATGCGCGCGTGGTTCGCCTCGGGCGGACCATGAGCTTCGGCCGCGTCACACTTCTGGGCGCCACCGACAACAAGCCGGTGGCGATGGTCTCGAGCGCATTCGCGATGCTGCCGTCCTAGCCGGCGTTTTCGGAAGCGGTCTCTGCAATGTTTGTCTCAACTCGGTTGACGCAGCGGCCTGAACGCAGCACGCAGTTCAGCAGTAAACAGGTCAGGCTGCTCCCACGCCGCGAAGTGACCGCCTTTGTCGGCCTGGTGGAAGTAGATCAGCTTGTGATAGGCCCGCTCCGCCCAGCTCCGCGGCGCCACAAAACTCTCACCGGGAAAGGCGGTCACGGCCGCAGGGATAGAGACGTTGGCCGGGAGGTAAAGGTTGACCTTGTTTTCCCAGTAGAGGCGCGCCGAAGAGATCGCCGTGTTCGTCAACCAGTAGAGCGTGATGTTGTCGAGCACGTCATCCCGCGTAAGGTCGCCTGAAGAGTGTCCGTTGATCGTGCGCCCGAGCACGGCCGATGTCATGGCCGCCGCTGGCTGGGCATAGCCGTCGCCGTGGTCGAGCAGCCAGGCTGCGAGGCCGGCAGGCAAATCCGCCAATCCGGATAGCGTTTGCGGACGCGTGCCCATGATCTGCGCGTAAGCGCGTCGCTTGGCAAACTGAAGCTTGAGCTGCTCGAAGGCGTGTTTTTCGTCGGCGGAAAGAGAGGCTGGCTCGGGATCGCCGGACTGCACCGCCTTTATGATCTCGGGCGGAACAACGCCAGGCAGGTTGACGTGGATGCCCAGCAATTCCGGAGGCGCCAGTCTGGCCATCTCGTTCGTGATTGGCGACCCCCAGTCGCCGCCTTGCGCTGCAAATTTCGTGTATCCGAGGCGCTTCATCAGCACGATCCAGCTACCAGCGATACGGACCGGATCCCAGCCGGTAGTGGTCGGCTTGCCCGAAAACCCGTAGCCGGGGATGGAGGGAATCACCAAGTGGAAAGCGTCGGACGCGCCGCCGCCATGTGCCGTGGGGTTGGTCAGCGGATCGATGATCTTCAACTGCTCGATGATCGAGCCCGGCCATCCGTGCGTGACGATGAGCGGCAAGGCATTGTCATGTTTCGAGCGGACGTGAATGAAGTGAATGTCCAGGCCGTCGATTTCGGTGATGAACTGCGGCAAGGCGTTGAGCCGCGCCTCGACCTTCCTCCAGTCGTAATCGGTCTGCCAATAGCGCACGAGTTCTCGGAGCATCGCCAGCGGTACGCCCTGGGAATCGTCGGTGACCGTTTCCTTCTCGGGCCAGCGCGTCGCCGCCAGGCGCCGGCGGAGATCGATGAGGTCCTCTTCGGGTACATTGATGTGGAAGGGGCGGATCGCATCATTCGTGGCCGCCGGCGCCGGATACACGGGGAATAGTCCGGCAGCACCTGCTGCGACCAATCCCATTGCGGCGCCGGCCAGCAGCTTGCGCCTGTCGTTGTTGATCGCATCTGAGTTCGGTTCGACTGCGGCGAAGGCTTTCATGGACGGTTTCATTGAACTTTCTCCTTCGAACGAGATGCCTTCGGCAAAGCCGCGGGTCACCTCAGCGGTTGTCAGGATAGAGTGGGAAAGTGGCTCGTTCAGTTCGTGGACAGCGTACTTCAATTTCGCGCGAGAAGGCGGCGGTGGCGTCGCGCACCAGCGTCGTCCCGGCCATAGAAAGCGTGATGGAGAAGATGAAGGACAACACGACTGACCAAATGCTTTATCCCGTGGCCCGCGCCGAAACCGTCGTGGGCGATCGCTGGACCGTGCTGATCCTGCGCGAGATCTTCATGCGCTGTCATGGGCGCGAAGCGCAAAGCGGACATCTCGGAATTAGCGCAACAATTAATGTGCAGGCAAGAAAGAGGAGCACCCCTATGCCATTCGTTCGCATCGATCTTAAGCGAGGTAAATCCGCTGACTATCGAAAGACACTGGGCGAAATCGTGTACAAGGCCATGATCGACCTGATCAACGTGCCGCAAGATGACAAATTTCAGGTCATCACCGAGCATGATCGTGACGATATGAACTATGCTGAAAGCTATCTGGGCAACCGTTACAGCGAAGATGTCGTTTTCGTTCAGATCACGCTGAATTCCGGGCGCTCTGTCGAGCTTAAGAAGGCTTTCTACAAACGTATCGCCGATGATTTTCAGAACCAAGTTGAATGGACGTCCGGATGATGTCGTCATCAACCTGATCGAAGTACCAAAGGAAAACTGGTCGTTCGGCCAAGGCATTGCTCAGTACGCAACTTGATCTCGCGACGAGCGCATCAGCAGGCCCGCCGGACATCGTGGTAAACGGAATCTGAACCCTCACGCTGGCACGGCGCGTATTTGATTCAATTGTCGGTAATTCAACGGCGCTATATCAAGCAGAGCAGCCAACCGCCATTTCGGATTTATGACGATGATCGAAAAACGGGCAATATCCAGGCGCAGGGTTTTCAAGCTGGGCACGCTCGCGTTTCATGAGGGCGGCAGCATCGACTGCATGGTGCGAAATATGTCGTCGAATGGTGCGCGCATTGACATCGCAAGCCCGGCGGACCTGCCGACGTCCTTTACCCTGGTGATCGAGGCCGATCGGTTTATGCGCGAGTGCCGCGCGGTCTGGCGCAGCGACCAGCACGTCGGCGTCGCGTTCGACTAGCTTTAGGCGACAAGCTTTTTCGTCACTGGGCCACAAATCTCGCGCGACGGCGCCAGCGCCACGCCATGATCGCGAGCAACACAACCACGAGCGCAAACGCGATCGCCCCGCCCAGAAACCGCCCACCGGGACGGTCGATTGTGCGCGACCACAGCGATGGAGCTTCGCCCTGCCGCGGCAGTCGGAACGCCACCAAGCTGTCGCCGATGCTCGTGCCGATTTCAGAATGGCCGCCGGCGCCGATCGCGACATATTGCTCGCCCTTCCAGAGATAGGTCATGGGATTGGCGACGCCGGGCACCGGAAGCCTGCCCTGCCACAACTCTTCGCCTGACTTCGCATCGAAGGCGCGCAAATACGCATCCAACGCGCCGGTGAACGCCAGGCCTCCGGCGGTGATCGCGACGCCGTTCACCAGCGGCGTGCCCCAATGCAAGGCGATGCCGAGCGGTGCGAGATCTTCGGTCGTGCCTACCCGCGAGCGCCAGAGAATTTTCCCACCCCTAAGGTCGACCGCGACCATTTCGCCCCAAGGCGGCTTGTTGCACAACAGGCCGAGCGGCGACATCGCCAGCGCGCGTGACATCGCAAACGGCGCGCCCTGCTGCTGTCCGAAATCATGTCCGGGCGGCGGATTGAAATTGCCGGCCTCCGCGCGCGGGATCAATTTGACGATGTGGATCGCCTGCGAGGTATTGGCATAGAGGATCTGGTTGACGGGGTCGAACGCCGCGCCGCCCCAGTTCACGCCGCCGCCGGTCATCGGAAACAACACCGTTCCCTGCGTCGATGGCGGCGTGTAGAGACCCTCGTTGCGCACAGACGACAACTGCGCACGGCACTTCGCTTTGTCCAGGAACGGCACCAGACCGGACAAATCGCCGCTCGAAATTCGCTGCGGCACCAGCGCCGGTACATGGGTTGGAAACGGCTGCGTCGGCGAAAGCTGCTCGCCTTCCGCAGCCCCCTGTGGCACGGCGCGCTCCTCGACCGGCCATACCGGTTTGCCGGTATCGCGGTCGAGCACGAACACGAAACCCTGCTTGGTCGGCTGGATCACGACGTCGCGCTCACCGTCGCCGGTGTCGATCCGCGCCAGCGTCGGCTGTGCCGGAATGTCGTAATCCCAGACATCGTGATGCACGGCCTGAAACGACCAGACCAGTTCTCCGGTTTCGGCGCGCAAGGCGACCACCGAATTGGCGTGCTCGTTATTGCCGGGCCGCTTGCCGCCCCAGAAATCCGGGCTCGGCGAGGTCGTCGGCAAAAATACCAGCCCGCGCTCTTCATCCACCGACATCGGCGCCCAGACGTTGGCGTGGCCCGCGACGACATCGCCATGGACCAGCGGATCGAAATGCCAGCGCGGGCGTCCGCTTCGCGCATCGAAGGCGCGCACCGTGCCGGGCGGTGCTTCGACGCGGCGGTTATCGGCGATCGCAGAGCCGACGATGACGACGCCGCGACCGACCACTGGCGCCGACGTGATCTGCATTTCACCCGGCCATTCCAGCGGCGGAATTTCGAGCCTGATCTCGCCATTGTTGCCAAAATCAGCGCAGGGAATTCCGGTTCTGGCGTCAAGCGCAATCAGGCGTACGTCGTTGGTGCCGGTAAAAATCCGTGTGCCGCAAGCGGCGTTCGGGGCGGCCTGGTCATCGACCCAATAGGCGACGCCGCGGCAAGCGTAACGATTGGCGGGACGCTGGCTGGTGCTGATCCCAGGATCGTATCGCCATTTCTGCGCGCCGCTGCCGGGGTCGAGCGCGATGACTTCGTTGAACGGCGAACAGAAGATCAGACTGTCCTCGACAAACAGCGGGGTCGCCTGAAACTTGGTGCGCTTCATGACCGCGGGCTCGCGGCGATCTAGATCGCCGGTACGAAACTCCCAGGCGCGGATGAGATTGCCGACATTGGCAGGCGTGATCTGGCTGAGCGGGGAAAAGCGCGAGCCGCCGCGATCGCCGCCCCAATGCTCCCAAGCCTGAGCCGGTGTCGGCACCGCCGTCGAAATACAGACGAAGATAACGAACAGGCGAACCGGAGTTGCGGCGATCACTTCGGCTTCTTGACCGGGTCCGCGGGCTTGGTGATGCTCCAAGGGTCGTATTTCTCCTTGGAATCGGGAATCCGCTCCAGCGCGGCCTTGTAGGCCTTCTCGTCCACCGCCGGCCTTTGATCGGTCTTCTTCTTGTCATCGCCCTGCGGTCGTCTCGCCTGGGCATGCGCGGGCGCGGCGAGCACCGCCAATACGACTGCCGCGATCGTGAAGGTCTTCATCGCCTTTTGCTCTCCGCCCATCCAGGCCCGGAAAATACCCTGCTGCGCGATGATGGCAATCCCGGGATCGTCAATGAGACAGGATAGCCGGTCCCGCAGGGCGATTTTCAGCAATTGTTGATGAGCGAAAAGGGGGTACAAATTGCCTTTGGCTCTGCACAACACCTGCCGGTCCGGGTAAAAGACCGGCGATGGGGCGGAACGTCGTTCACATAGCATTGATGGCTGGCGCCATGCTGATGCTGGCTGGCTGTGGCCTTGCCGACAGCCGTTCGCCGGTGCCGGAATTCATGCGCAACAAGCCCGCCGAACCGCCGCCGCTGGAGACGCCTCCCGACGTCAAGCTATTGCTCCATGAAAAACTGGACTCGGTGTTTACGGCGGCATCGCATCCGACCCATATTCAGGCCTCTCCGCCGCGCCACGATCTGCGGGGGCCGGGTTGGACGGCTTGCGTGAAGGCCGAACTGACGTCGGTGATGGGCAAGCCGCTGGGCATGCAGACGTACCGGATTTCGATTGCCGACGGCGTGATTTCGGATCGCCGGCGCGTCGAAGGTGAGGATAGCTGCGAGATCGAAAGCTACGAACCGATCTAGGCGTCTCCCGTGCCAGGAGAGTTTTGTGCGAGTTTGGTGCGACTTTGGTTCGAGTTTGGTTCGACTTTAGTTCGTCCGCAGCCGCCAAACGCAGGCCGTATGCTGAACAGGCCGTTAACATGATCGCTCAAATGCGAGCGCCGCGCCACGGCCATTTTCCATTTCTTTCCACTAGCGTTTCCCCGTGAACGCGATGAAAGCAAGCGGCGCCTCCGCTTGCTCAAATCGTGAGCGGGAATTGGGGAAGTGGCCGAGATTGCTGAACCAGCGGGGGTACGTCGCGCATCATTGCCGGATGCCGCCGGCGCGCGCGCGTATGCGCTGCCGCCGCTTGCCGAAATCTCCGCGCCGCAATGGCGCGCGCTGAGCCGACGCACCACTGAACCGAACGGCTATTATTTACCCGACTGGGAATTGGCGGTGGACGCTTCCGCGCGGGACCGCATCGGCGCTTCCGCGCTTGCCGCGTGGAGCGAGCCTGCGAAACTGATCGGCCTCGTGCCGGTGATTTCCATGTGGCGCGCCTACAGGATCCCCCTGCCCGTTCTCGTCAGCGCCGAACCGTATGGCACGCTTTGCACGCCGCCGCTCGATCGCGACCTTGCCAGGGACGCGGCCGCGAACCTCTTGCAGGCGGCGCGGCAAGCCGGCGCCCACGCGCTGATCCTGCGCGTCGTGACGCTCGACGGTGCGGCGATGCAAGCCTTTACGGACGTATTGCGCGACGGCGGCATGCAGCCGCGCGTGCTGCAATCCCACTTTCGCGCCTGCCTCGATGCGACCCGTGACGCCGATGAACTGCTGCATGAATCGCTCGGCGCAAAGAAATTGAAGGAGCTGCGCCGCCAGCGCAACCGCCTCGCCGAGCATGGCGCCATCAGTTTCGACGTCGCGCGCACGCCGGCGGAAGTGACAAGCGCGCTGCAAACATTTTTGGCCCTGGAGGCCAGTGGCTGGAAGGCGAAGCGCGGCACCGCGCTTGGGCAGGATGATGGTGATGCGGCCTTTATCCGCCGCGCGACCTCGGCGCTTGCCGAGACCGGCCAGTGCCAGATCGTGACGTTGCGGGCCGGCGATACGCCGGTGGCATCCGCCATCGTGCTGCGTCATCAGGACCGCGCGTTCTATTTCAAGCTCGGCATCGACGAGCGTTTTGCGAAATTCTCGCCGGGCGTGCAACTGACGCTCGACCTGACCCGGCATCTCTGCGCCGATCCCGCCATTGCGCTGGCCGATTCCACCGCCGCTGCCGATCATCCCATGATCAACCCGATCTGGCGCGGACGGCTTGCGATCGGCGACGTGTTGATCCCGCTGCGGCGCCGCGATCCGGCGGTCGCGACGGCTCACGCCGCGCTGGCGCTGCGCAAAGCTGCCCGTGAGGCCGCGCGTCGCCTTGTTCATTTCGTTCGAAGACATCAGGAGAAATCCTGATGAATTCGCTGACCGCCGTCGCGCCGCGTGGTGCGGCGGATCGCGCTGGGCAAACGGGCGAACTACTATCTGCGAACGACCATCTGAGGAGGACGTGACGCCGCCTTACTTCAACGGCGAGTGCGGCGCGGGCAGCATGATGGTCGAGTGCATCTCTTCGAGGAACCCCGGACCCTTGCCGAGGAATTCCTGCCAGGCCGGATCCTTCATGGCGCTCGCGCGTGCCTCAGTGCGCGCATTCAGATCGGGATAGGCCCAGATGTGGCAGGCTTCGTTGGGTTGACCGGACTCGGTCTGCCAGAGACCGACAATTTTGGAGTATTTCTCGCGCGCCGGCAGCACCGCGGTAAACGCATCGAGCCACTGCTTCAGCCCGCCGAGAACCTTGCCGCGATAATTGCGGAATTCATAGACGTTGCCGGTTGTGCTGGGGGCAACAGGCGGCCTCACCGCGGTCATCAGCCGCACTTCCTGACGGACCAGCAGCGGACGGAGCAGCGGAATGTACTCGCCGGTCCAGCGCGGGTTCTTGGCGAGTTCGCCGCGCAATTTCGCGCGCTCCTCGAAACTGGCGTAGCTCCACATATGCATGACCTGGTTGAGCGGACCGATCTCCGTCATCCAGTAGCCTTCGAGCTTGCCGTAATTGTCGCCACGGACATCGCGCGACACCGTGCTCGCCGCCTTGACGATGTCGCCGAGCGTGCCGGGTTTTACGGTGTAGGTTCTCAACTCATAAATCATGACGCCTCCCCGAGTTTCTTGTTCTGGTCCGGTAGACCTATCAGGAGGCTCCCGGGGATGGAAGCACAAGGTACGCGAGTTGATGCGGCGGCCTTTCGGCCGTCACTCCGCCGCCTGCGCGTTGATTTCGCCCGAGACCTGCCGGATCGCGCGGGCGAGTTGTTCGGCCGGCTGGGCGCCTGACACCGCATATTTCTGTGCGAACACAAAGGTCGGCACGCCGGAGATACCCTTGTCGGACGCCTCCTGCGCCTGGCCGGAAATCAACGCGACGTCCTCGTCGGTGGCGAGGCGCTTGCGCACATCGTCGGCATCGAGGCCGACATCGGCGGCGGCTTGCACCAGCACGTTGACGTCTGTGAGATCGCCGCCGTCCCTGAAATACAATTCCATCAGCCGCTGCTTCATCTCGGCGGATTTACCTTTCGCCTCGGCCCAATGGATCAGCCGGTGGCAATCGATGGTGTTGGGCTGGCGCTTCACGAGTTCGGGACGATAGGTCAGCCCCTCTTCCTCCGCAGCGGTGACGACGCGGCCGGCGATGCCCTTATAGGCCTCGACCGAACCGAACTTGGCGGTGAGATATTCGTCGCGGCTGATGCCCTCGCGCGGCACCCATGAATTGAGGAAAAACGGCCGCCAGCGCACTTCCACCGGCACGTCAGGCACCAGCGCCAACGCATTCTCGATCCGGCGTTTGCCGATATAGCACCATGGGCAGACCACGTCGGAGACGATGTCGATCTTCAGGGGTTTCAAGGTGCTCATCGGTGTTTCCTCGGCTCAGGATGATGGGGCCGAAAATAAGCCGATTGGGCCGCGAAACAAGGGCGCGGGCCGCATGTCTCGCATCACATAACTCCTCGGAATCTACTGCTCCGGCAATATCGGACGAACTTTCTTCAGGTAGGCTTCGATCTCGGCGAAACCATCGATCGCCGGCACGGCCCTGACGGCATCGTCGGGCGCGCACCAGGGATACGGCAGGCTGGTCAGCCAATTCATGCTTGCGGCAAGTTGAGTGGCGGGGAAAATCTTCATCACGTCGATAGCGATGACCAGTCTTTCGACGCGACACGCCGCGCCGGCTCCGAAATACCAGTCATAACGGCCGCACCCAATTCGTATCTGGCCGTCGTTCCTCGCCGACATCCCGACCAGCCAGTGACATGGAAAATGCCGTCGATGGATCTCGGACGGTTGCGACAGGCAAAACGTATAGACGTTTTCGTAGTCCACGCCGAAGCGGCGCACCACAATGTCTTCGACCGCTCTCAGCCCCTTTGCGCAACTCGGGAATGAGATGGCATCGGTCTTCACCACCATTTCCAGTTCGACGTTTTCGGCGAATGCCATGCCCCATCAGGAACGGGCGATTTCCGTCCTTGGCGAGAATGTATTTGCGGACGGCGTCAGCAGGCGTGGACATGCCGCAAACTGTAGCCGATGCGCGGGATAAGGCAAACGATGTCGCGGCTTACGTCAAACCCGCCGCCATCTCCCGCATTCGCTGGGCGGTCAGTTCGTCAGCGGGGAAGAAGGTCTCCAGCGCCAGTTCCGACAGCGTGACATCGACGGGGGTGCCAAACACCATGGTGGTGGAGAAGAAGCTGAGCACTTCGCCGTTCTGGCGCAGCTTGAACGGGATCGCGACATTGTCCGATGACAGCGGCTGCGGAGCGCGCCGGCATCGGATATGCTTTCAGCTCCTGATAAAGCCTGATCAATTCCGGATCGGCGGTGACCTCGCATTGCCGGTGCAGCCGCTCCAGAAGATGCCCCGACCATTCGGCAAGATTGACGGTGCGCGGCGCCAGCGCCTCCGGGTGAAAGGCGAGACGCAGGATATTGAAGGGCTGACCGAGCAGCCGTGCCGGAATGCCGTCCAGCAACGGCGCCACCATGCGGTTCGCCGTCACCAGGTTCCAGTGCCGGTCATAGGCGAGCGCCGGATTGGGCTCATGGGCCTTCAACACCAGATCGATCGCCTGCCGCGCTGATTTCAGCGCGGGGTCGTCGAGCGGTCGCTGCGGAAACGCCGGCGCAAATCCCGCCGCGACCAGCAATACGTTGCGTTCACGCAAGGGCACCTCCAGCCGTTCGGCCAATTTGAGCACCATCTCGCGCGACGGCGCGGCGCGGCCGGTTTCCACGAAACTCAAATGACGCGCCGAAATCTCGGCATCGCCGGCGAGATCGAGCTGGCTCAGATGGCGGCGCTGCCGCCATTCGCGCAAGTGATCGCCGATATGGACGGGTTGGGTTCGCTCGGTTCTCGCCGTGGCAGCATGTGCGTTCATGCTGGAAAACCTACCATGCGAATTTCACCCATTCCATTACGTGCGAGGTAAAATTTATCGGTGTTCGAACGTCGCGCGGCTTAGAAGCGGTTTGATTACCACTTTTTCCCGAGGTCATTTTTGATCAATACTCGGGCGGCCCACGTGGTTCCCCAAAAATAGGGAAATCTTTCGCTGGCACGCAGGGAAAGTTACGTGCTCATTCCCGCCGCCACGCGTTGGTAAGCAATGGCTATATACAGGCTGATACGAAACACTGCTTTCGAGCCGAGGGACATTGAACGTCTGGTAACGGCTTACGAACATACGCTGCGCGTGCCGCGCCTAAAGAATTGCGATGACCCCATCACGCAGCTTGTCGCCGAGAAGATCATTGCGATTGGCCGGTTGGGAATTGAAGACCCGGCTGAGATTTCCAATCTCGCACTCAAAGAATTGGGGCTGCAATAGAACGGCCCCTATTAAAGCTGCGGCCCTTGGCGTGATCTAAGTGTTTAGAGGTCGGGAAAAAGTGGAAACTTTTTACTCAAGCTGGAATTGGATTTGAGAGCAGCATTTTTTGGGGTTCAAAAGTGGATGACGAAACTCTGAGGGTTGCAGTCGATAGAGCGTGGACCGTGTATCTGGCAACCCGCAGTGACGTAGACGCCGCCGATCAGCGTCGATGCACGCTTGAGAGGTACCTTAACGAAAAATGGCAGGCTGGTGAAAGCGATCCAGAAGATCTGACATGCTACGGCTTGTCCTATCTAGCTCGTTTAGGCTCGGAGAGTTGGTGAAGGCAGAATGACGAACTTAATAATAAAGGCTTTCGACTACCTTGCTGCCCGAAGCGCCCGACCGGATTGGACGCTGGCGGCGTTTGCAAGCATCATGGCGGCTGGTATCACAGCAATCCTTCGATATGCGCTTGGATCGGCGCCGGGGGCCTAACGACAGCAGACCTTGCCGTCTAGCTGGACAGGCGGGCACGGGACAGACCCGTAAGAGCAGAACACGCAGCAATCGCCCTGTTTGGGCTGGAGGCGGTTTGCGCAGCCCGCGCAGTCATAGAAGAACAGGCAGGCGTCGGTGGGCATCGTTTCAAGCGATTGATGCCCACACAGTGGGCAGGTCAGAGTAGAATTCAACTGCATTAGAACTGTCCCGCAAATCGGTGGAGAGAGGCCCCACCCCGCTGTGCTGAGGTACTGTAAAAGTTGGGGCCGCCGCGGTGACGCAACGGGACAGAAGCGACAGAAGCGCCACCGCCAAACCTACGCAGGATATTTGAGATGGTTCCTCGCGCAAACCTACGCTGAATGATTGAGATCGTTCCTAACGAGCACCGCTCCATCGATTGGGAGGGCGGTCAGGCACCTTGGCGCCGCGGCTGCGGATGCAAGGTTGGAACGCATTTTTAAGCATGATCGGATAGATAATTGCAGGCTGCCAAAATACGAGCGCTTCGTGTTGTTAGAGACAAACCACCTGCTGGGGGCCAAACGGAGGTTCCGAATGGGTGTGGCAGGCTGGCGCTTCGCGAATAAGACAAAGGATAACGGACGGGCGGTCGTCATCGCGATCCTCGAAGAGTGGTCGTTGATCTGCTTGGTAGCGGTCGCGACCGGCGCGATGATCATGATCGCAGTCATGCTCTACAACGATTGGTCCGCGGCGCAGTGAACGGGTCGTCCCGTTGCCGCGCTGGGAAAGGAAGGGCCGCGCCTGGTGCGGCGTATACATCCGACGCGGCCCTAAGTTAACCTCGCTCGCACCGGGTGAACACATTGCACCCTCACAGCCAGTAATGGGGGATTTCGGCTGTCGGCACGCCAAGGCTTTGGACCAAGCAACGATGAGGTGCTTGGTTCCTTGGCTGTCGGGAGTTCTGAGTGCAAAGACAATCGCCGTTGGGCGAAGGCACCTTGGTGCCGCGGGTGGGAATGCAGGGTTCGAATTTTCGCATACGCGACTACGCAGATACTTCGTCTAGGCATTTTTCCGGAGTGGTGATGGCGCCACAGAGGCCCCGTCAAGCCTCACCGATAACCGGACCATCGCTGCTCCAGCCCCACACAGGCCGCGGCGGTGCAGGGTGCAATCCAGATCCCGGCCCGCGGACGGAGGAACATCACGCAACAAGGCGTGTGCAGGTAAATATACCGACGAAGGCGACGTTGCATGGTCCCGACTTCACGCCAAAAATTTTTACCTTGCCGGTAGTTGACTTTGAATTGTTGGTATCGGTGCTGGTATTGGCCAGACCACTAGAAAAAACCCTTATCGCATTCAAGTACTCAGCACCCCATTTTTTACTGGAGGTAATCGAAACGGGTCCCGGGGCGGGTCATCTTCACGGTCACAGGAGATGACCCATGCTGATGCTGTCCCTTGTCCGCACCCTCGCCGTCACGATCCCGTGGATGCTCAATCTGGCAATCGGGATGCTGGCGCGCTCGCTCGGCAACCTGGTGCATGACGCGCTTTCGGTTCGCGGTGCAGGCGGTCGAACTCCCCAGTCCAACGCTGACCACCAACCATCCCAAGTAACCACCAAAGGAGAATTACGATGATCCACCCATCCCCGTTTCTTCGCCGCGCTTTGCTCGCCGACGCCATCTTCAGCGGCGTTTCGGCCGCAGGCCTCACCCTCGGCGCCGGCGCCTTTGCGGCGCTGTTCAATCTGCCGGAAGCGCTGCTGCGCGAAACCGGTCTGTTCCTGATCGCCTATACCGCGCTGGTTGGCTGGCTTGGCACACGGGAAGCTGTATCCAAGGCACTGGTGCTGATCGTGATCGTCGGCAATGCGGCGTGGACGCTCGCCAGCATCGCGCTACTGTTCTCCGGCGCGGTGTCACCGAACCTGCTCGGCGAGATCGTCGTCGTCACCCAGGCCATTGCCACCGGCGTGTTTGCGGAATTGCAATATATCGGCCTGCGCAAGAACAGCGGGACGGTGACAGCCTGAGATCGATCGCGCGAACAAGCAATCCAGAATCGCACACGATGCTCTGGGTTGCTTCGCTTTCGCCGCGATGACGGGCAAACCCTTCAGCTGAGAGCCAGCGCAGCCATCATTCCCGCCAGCGTCGATACCAATCCGATCACCAGCATCGGAACGAGTCTGCTGCCGGACAAGGGATGAACCGGATGGTTCGCGAAATCCCTCTCATTGACGGTTCTGGCCACAGCCTTTGCTCGGTTCTTCATCGGGTCGCTCCTGCCTCATTACGCAAAAATCTTTCGCCCGGTGCGAGCAGGACGCCCTGCCCGGTGGCGATGCCAAGCTCGAGGCTCGCCGCGATCCGCCGCGCCCGCTCGACGAAATGCGCTTCGGCTTCCGGTGGGCATAGCTCGCGGGCGGTCGCCTCGAACAGCGCGAGCCAGCGGTCGAAATGCGCCCCATCGACCGGCAGCGGCAGATGCTTGACCATGGGCGTGCCGTGATAGCGGCCCGACATCAGCGCGACCGACGACCAGAATGCGCACATCTGCTGCAAATGCGGCTCCCACTCCCCGATGCGGGCGTCGAACACAGGCGCGAGCACCGGATCGAGCCGGACTTTGAAGTAGAAGCCGCGCACCAGGCGCTCGATCATGGCTTCGGTAATCCCTGTTCTTTCGCAGATCTCGGCCGTGATCCGCTCGCGCCGTTCAGCCCCTGTCACCATCGCCTCCTCTAAATAGGTATTTCAAATACCTATTTAGACTGATATAGCTGGCCTGCAAAGCCACATTTTCGAAAGGCTCCCATGCGGCTGACTTCGTTTACGGACTTTGCGCTGCGCGCGCTGATGCGGCTGGCCGGCGAACCGGAGCGGTCGTTCGCGACCCACGAGATCGCGGCCGAATTCGGCATTTCCCGCAATCATCTCGCCAAGGTGGTGCGCGACCTCGCCGATGGCGGCTTTATCGCGACCCAGCGCGGCGCCGGTGGCGGATTTTCGCTGGCGCGGCCGCCGCAGTCGGTGACGCTCGGCGAAGTCGTCCGCGCGCTGGAAGGGGAAGCGCTGGTCGAATGCTTTCGCGCTGACGGCGGCGCCTGCGTGCTGACGCCGCGCTGCCGCCTCAAGGCAAAGCTCGCCGCCGCGCGCGAAGCCTTCATGCGCGAACTTGACGCCACCACGCTCGCCGAATGCGCCTATCCCGCAAGATCCAGGCCACAGCCATCATGAAACCGATTGAATTCGAGAATGGCTCCGTTCAGGTCGATGCGTCCATCGTCGCCGACGGCTTGGGCCTCCCACTGCCCGTGTTCAGGAAAGAGATGCGCGCAGGCCGGATCACGAGCCTTGCCGAGCGCGGGGTCGAGGCCGACAGCGGCCGGCACCGCCTGACCTTCTTCTCCAGGCATCGGCGGTTTCGCCTCGTCGTCGACGCAACGGGCGCGGTCGTTCAACGCTCCGCGCTCGATTTCGGAGACGCGCCGCTGCCGGAATCGGTGCGCAAACCGCGTAGTTGATGTCCGGCTACGCCCGAAGGACTTCTGCAGGTGCTGGTGCCCGTCGCTTCGCCGCGGCTGACTTCATCCCGGCGACCCCGGTGCGGCTGTTGCCGTTCAGGTGCTTGCCACTCCGCGACTTGCCATTCAGATGCATGCCATTGCGCGATTTTCCGTTCGCCTTGGCACCGTTCAGCTTCAGCTTTTGCTTTAGCTCTTTCTTGGCCTTTGCCAGCTTTTCCGCCTTTTTCAGCGCCTTCCGTTCCGCCTTCGCCTTCAGGCGAAGTTTTTCGGCCCGCGCCTCGGCGCGCTTCTTCTTGCGCTTCTTTTCGCAAGCCGCGCATTTGCAGCCAATCGGCTTCAGATAGGCTTTGAAGTAATCGGTGCCGTAATCGTAATTGATCTCGTCGCCCGGCTCGATGTTCTTGATGGCGCGGATGAATACCTTGCGCTTGCGCGGGCTGAACGTCGGATTCCGCGTTCGGCTTGCAGGCGTGATTGATATAGCGGGCGATGTTCGCGCGCACCGAACCATCGATGGTCCAGCGATTGGTGAGCTCGAACAGATATTTGTTCTCGATCGCGTCGTCTTTTTTCTTCCTGGAATCCAGCAGCGGCCCAAAATAGCGGACGATTTTGGTGCCCTTCTTGATCGGTTTGGTGGCGAAGAGGCCGAGTCCGGTGGGGGAGCGGCCGACGCGGTAAGGCTTATTCGACGGAATGGCGGGCATAACGGGAATGACTGACACGCTGGTGAATGAAGGGATTTCCGAACTCGTCCTTCTAGGACGATTCCGCGGCGATGTCAGGTGTTTCGCGCATCTCCATTGAACCTTCCCCAGATTGCACACGTCGGAAATGTCGGGTTCCCGAGCCCAAGGTGGCTGGATGAAAGGCGCCCCCTGTCCGCATGTCACATTTGGTATGGCCGTCACGGCCCTGATTTCGGCCACGTCCGGCCTGATGCCGCCGGCAACCGACCAAACCTTTGGCAGCGCCTACACCTCGACCATACTGCCTCGACCAAGCCCCTGTCCCGGCCGGGGATCGAGTGCGAGTATCTTGTCCCAATAACCGTTAGCGCCCTCGCGATCGCCTCGTTTCGCGCGCGATTCTCGCAAACACCTGCAGAATGTCCGAAGTGTCGTGGTCGCCGTCCAATACCCGGAGATATTCTTGCTCGGCTTTCTCCATATCTCCACTGGCATAGTAGGCTGCCGCGTTTTCGAGGATTTTGAGGAGTGGCGCATCAGCGCTGCTCCGATCGGCCGCCATGTTTCTGCTCTCACTTTGACGAAAGGAGCGAAGTGAAGCGGGTCGCCGCCGGCATGAATCCGAGCATGAACTCACGGGCGGGATGCGACATCTTCCCGCCCCCCATAACGCATAACCGGCCAGGCCCGCTACCAAGCTTTGAACCTTGTCCCCTTCTCAAAATCGCGCCGACATCGCGACATCGAAACGTCACAGGCAAGATGTGGAAGCGCAGAGCCTCGAGTGAAACCAGTCAAGGCCCCGGCGGGCGACCGACGGTGGAGCGCAACATCGCGTCGAGCAACTGGTCGGCGCCGGTGCCCGCGGGCAGACGATGCAGAATGTCCTTCAGACGTCCGTCGAGCAGCAACATCGTGAAGCCGTGCACCAGCGACCAGGCGCGCGCGATTGCGGCGGCCTGCTCGAGCGACAGCGCCTCCGGCGCCCCGCCGGACAGGTTTTGCTGGCGGCCGGCGCCGACCGCGCTGGCCAATCCTTCGAACGAGGCCGTGGCGGCCTCATGCAGCGAGGGCCGGGTCATATCGAGCCGCTCGTTGCGGAACATCAGCGCGTACATGCCGGGACGTGCCTGCGCATAGGCGACATAGGCCTTGGCCCGCGCCAGCGCCTTCATCAAGGGCAGTGTTTCACTGTTGCCGGCTTCGACCATGGCCGCGTTGAACATCCGAAAGCCGATGGCGGCAAGTTCGCTGAGCAGGCCGGAGAGATCGCCGAAATGATGGGTCGGTGCGGCATGCGAAACACCGGCCTCGCGCGCCACAGCGCGCAGCGTCAGGCCCGCCAGCCCATCGCGTTCGAGCACCCGCTCCGCCGCCTGCAACAGCGCCTCGTGCAGATCGCCATGATGATAGGGAGTATCGGCCGACGACTTACGCCGCCGGACGGTCGGCCGCACGGCCACCGCCTTCGCCGGACGGCGGACCCGCGGCGCAGCGCGGCTTGCTTTGTTTTCTCTGGATAATCTTGCCATGCGAATGCTTATATGACGCTATTTTTACACTGTAAAGATTTTGCTTGACGTTTTGCCGGACGATCCTTACCGTTATCTTTACGGTGTAAAGATTTGAGCGGAGGGGATGCGAGATGCTGGACCAGGCGACGACCAATGCGGCGCGGACCAATCTGGCGCCGATCCCGATGGAATGCGACGCGCCGTTTCTCAAGGTGAGCGGCGAACTGCCGCGCGAGCTCAACGGCACGCTCTATCGCAACGGCCCCAACCCCCAATTCGAGGCGCCGGGCGCGCACTGGTTCGTCGGCGACGGCATGCTGCACGCCTTCCATCTCGAGAACGGCCGCGCCAGTTATCGCAACCGCTGGGTCCGCACCCCGAAATGGCAGGCCGAACACGACGCCGGCCGCGCCTTGTTCGGCGGCTTTGGCCGCAAGCTGCCGGATACGCCCGCCAACGTCACCCAGGACGGCGGCGTCGCCAACACCAACATCATCTTCCATGCCGGACGCCTGCTCGCGCTCGAGGAAGGCCATCTGCCGACCGAGATCGAGCCCCGCACACTCAACCGACAGGGCTATTGCGACTACAAGGGCGGCATCGCCGGACCTTTTACGGCGCATCCCAAGATCGACCCCGTCACCGGCGAGATGGTTTTCTTCGGCTATAACGCCGCGGGACCGCTGACCCCCGCCCTCTCCTTTGGATCCGTCAACGCCTCGGGCGTGGTCACGCGGTTCGATCGCTTCGATGCGCCCTATGCCAGCATGGTGCACGACTTCATCGTCACCGAAAATCATCTGCTGTTTCCGATCCTGCCCATCACCGGCAGCATGGAGCGCGCGATGCGCGGCAAGCCGCCTTACGCCTGGGAGCCCGAAAAGGGCGCCTATGTCGGCGTCATGAAGCGCAACGGTTCGGCCAAAGACATCGTCTGGTTCCGCGCCGAGAGCTGTTACGTCTTTCACGTCATGAATGCGTGGGAAGAAGGCGACCGCATCATCGCCGACGTGATGCAGTTCGAGGAAGCCCCGCTGTTCACCCATCCGGACGGCACGCCGACCGATCCGGACAAGTCGCGCGCGCGGCTGTGCCGCTGGACGTTCGACCTCGCCGGCAATACCGACCGTTTCACGCAAACCTATCTCGACGAAATCACCGGCGAATTTCCGCGCATCGACGATCGCCGCGCCGGTTTCAAGAGCAGCCACGGCTGGTATGCCTGCGCCAACGCCGACCTTCCGATGTTCGGCGCGCTCTCGGGCATCGTCCATGTCGACGGCAAGGGCAAGCGGCTCGGCAGATATCTGCTGCCCGCCGGCGACACCATTTCCGAGCCGGTGTTCGTCGAACGCGGTGAGGATGCCGCCGAAGGCGATGGCTGGCTGCTGGCGGCCGTCTGGCGCGCACGGGAAAACCGCAGCGATCTCGCGGTCTTCAACGCCAGGATGTCGACACCGGCCCGGTGGCGCTGGTGCATCTCGGCCATCGCGTGCCCGATGGTTTCCACGGCAATTGGGTGGGCGTGGCATAGACAAGCGTACGGTCGGCGCCTGCAACGTCATTCCCTGACGCGCAATAGGCCGAACTCGCGTACGAAATCCTTGAGCCCCGTCGGCCGTCGTGAGCCGAATTGCGTTGATGTAGCGGGTCGCGCGCTCATCAATGCGGACCTCCTTGCGGGACAGTGAGCCGTAGAAATCAGAGAACCTTGTCGAGAAATTCCCTCAAGCGAGGATCTTTGGGAGCAGAAAAAAACTCAGCCGGCGGCCCGCTCTCAACAATCCTGCCCTGATCAATGAAGTGAATCAGTCCGGCGACTTCGCGTGCAAAGCGCATCTCGTGTGTCACCAGAACGCACGTGATTCCATCAGAAGCCAGCTCACGTATCGCGACAAGCACCTCCTTTACCATCTCCGGATCGAGCGCGGCCGTTACCTCGTCGAACAGGATCGTCTGGGGGTTCAAGGCGAGCGCCCGCGCGATCGCGACGCGCTGCTGCTGGCCGCCCGACAACTCGCCGGGATAGGCCTTCTCCTTGTTCGACAAGCGCACTTTCGCGAGAAGCTGCCGCGCACGTTCCTCGGCCTCGCGGCGCCCCACCTTTTGGGCAACGATCGGGCCCAGCACAATGTTTTCCAGCGCGGTCATATGCGGAAACAGATTATACTGCTGAAATACCATCCCAACTTTGCGCCGCAATGCCGCCTTGTCGAATTTGGGTGCGTGAACCGCCAGCCCATCAACGTAGAGTTCGCCGCCTTCGATGCTGCAAAGCGCGTTGATACAACGCAGAATGGTCGACTTGCCGGAGCCGGACGGGCCGACAATACAAACGACCTCGCCGCGGTTCACGGACAGCGATACATCCGACAGGACGACGTGAGCGCCGTACTCTTTGCGGACGTTCGCGCAGTTCGACGAGCGGTTTGCCCTCTCTCCAGGTCCATGCTTGAGCGCTTTCATATTTCTTGAATAGCCGAAACACCAAATATCCAATGCCGAAATACCAGCTTCCGACATAGGCGTAGATCGGCAGGATCAGATGTGTCTGTCTTTCAGCTTTGATCGCATAACCGGCAAGCGTTAGCGCGCTCTCGACACACGATCAATGACGCGATCGGCACCGCGCAGAAGAATATCCCGAATACGTTCAAGGTTGCCGGCGCGACGCGCCGAACACACTGCGCCAGCGCCACGCGAAAGAACACCTGCCACCTGGAGAGACCTATTGTTTCGCCGGCCTCCCACTGAGCAATCGGGATCGACTGGCAACCCGCCGCGAATGACTTCGGCCATGTTCGCCATGATCTTGAGACTGAAACTGAAGACTACCTTGGCATACGCAGGAAAAGCCAACTCCCAGGCCCCGACCCCGAACTTATAATGGAGCGCGAATGCCACGAAGAAACAGGAATACAATGCCGGGTACGTTCCTCAGTATCCCGGTCACAGCCGTAATCGTGCCACGGACGAACTCATTGCCCGCCATCCGGGTGGGATGGCAAGCAGAAGTGCAAGGAAGGTACCAATCATCATCGAGATCAAGGTGATCAATATGTCGTTGCAAAACCCCTTGAGAAACAGCGGCGTCCACTTCCGATATCTTGAATAAGACAAAAGCAGCGAACGCGAACAGTGCGACGGCCCAGGTTGGCGCGAAGTCGCCGAAATGGCTGATCGGTGTGTCCGAGTGCCCTGCGCGCGATCATTTGAGATAGCCCTTGATGGCATAAGCTTTCTCGATCCGGCGCATGGCAAGAAACAACGGCGGAGATGATCGCGGCATAAACGCAAAAAACCAGCAGCATCATCTCACGGACGTTCAACGCGTCGTTCCACACCTGAGTTGCGACGTACAGCGTCTCTGCGACGCCAACTGCGTACGCATATGCCGTGGTCTTAACTACCTCAACGACGTTGTTGGTCAGTGCCGGAATTGCGAAACCTGCTCACGAGCGGCAGAAGAACTTTCCGCTGTGCCTGCAGTGGTGTTGAGTTCCGAGGACTTCAACCGCCTCGTAGATTGTGGGCGGCACCGCCGCCCTTGCGCCTCGCAACGCTTCCAAATGAAAGGCGGCCCCGAACAGGGAGATGGCGAATTACTGACCAGAACACGCCCGGCGTCATGAAGCCCGCCGATGTCAGCCCGCAATACGGATGTAGGTAAACCCCCAACCCGAAATAGAAAAGATAGATCTGCACAAGGGGCGGCGTATTGCGGAACACCGCGACGAAGCCATCATTGAAACGAGACCAGCCCCCCTTCGCCACACTTTCCAGGAGGTAGAGGGCATAGCCCGTAACGAGACTGGCGCCGATGCAGATGACACATAACGCCAGCGTCATAGTGATGCCGCCGATGAATCGCGCTCCATCAAACGTGTCGTAGAAGACAGTAAAACTCCAGCCGTTGTGCTTACGAAGCCATATCGCATAGTCAGATAACATGACGCCCTCGTGAGCGAGAAGTTTTACGTATGCGACGCCTCACTTGCTCTTACTTGCCCGCCATCCGTTTCAGGAACGGGTTTTCCGCGAGCCCATACTTCTCCGCTACCTTCAACAGATAGCCGGTCTTGTGCCAATCAGCGATTGTTGCGGAGAGGAATTTGTCGAGATCACCACCTTTGGTCTCTTGTTTCACCGCCATGGCCCAGGGAATCTCCATCGATGGGAGACAACGAAAGTGCGAACTTGCTCTTCGTCTCTTTTTGCGCCTGCCTGCTCACGCAGGATCTGGTCCGCAGGGAGATGAATCCGATGCAGTTTCCGGCCTGCAGAGCCGCAATCGCCTCCGTGACACCTTGAGAAGGCTCGTAATCACCGCGCCGTAGGCTCTCCGAAACGCGGCGGTTGTAGAGAGAACCTTGCACGCCGCAAAGCGTCTTGCCCTTCAACTCCGCCCAGTCCCTAACTCCTGCATCATGCGCAAGAAGAATATTGGTTGAATCCGCAAAGTAATGCGGATTGATCATTGCGACCACTTTCCGGCGCTCCTCGGTATCGGACATGGTTGCGAGAACCTTGAATGTCGATGCGGCCTTGCCGCAGATACTCGATACGATTGGAAACTCGTGACAACAGTGATGTTGGGTTTTACTTCGAGCTTCGCCGCGATCTCATTCGCGAGGTCGACTTCGATTAGGTTCTTGGCCCTTCCGGTTGGATCCAGCGTGCCCCAGGGAGGTGAGTTAACTTTCACGCCAACGACAATCTTCTGCCCTTCTTCTGGTGATCTCAT
>CAWJYI010000040.1:0-13773 GCA_963847015.1 uncultured Alphaproteobacteria bacterium
TGACGATCGCCCACCACATCGCCTGCGGAATGGTGCCGAATTTGTCGGGCTGAATCTTGTGCTCGATCGCATAGAGCAGCGAGGCGAACAGCAGCACCGCGCCGGTCAGGATCACGACGCAGCCAAACAGCGTGCGCCGCTCGGCATAAAGGGCCGCCAGCAGCGAACGCAGCGCCGGCGAATAGCGCACCAGTTTGAGGAACGGCAGCATGCCGAACAGCACCAGCGCGTGGCGCTCGCCCATGACCAGCGCGATCGCCGATGGCAGGAACGCCAGCAGGTCGATGATGCCGAGGCTGGAAAACGCATATTCCAGCCGCGCCCGCGCCGGCGTCATGTCGCGCAGGGAATGACCGACTACGCTCCATATCCGCGCCGCATATTCCAGCGCAAACGCCACCACCGCGGCGGCTTCGATCACCGTAAAGAGGCGATGAAGCTTGGCGTCGAATTCCGGCACCGACGCCAGGATAGCCGCCATCACGTCGATGACGATGATGGCGATGATCAGCCGGACAAAGCGCGAGCCGACCGAATGCGGCAGATGATCGTGTTCGAGCAGCTCGTAAAGCCGGTCCCGCAAATCCGGGTCGCCGATCGCGCGCTTACCCGGAATGGTCGCCACGATCGGTGTCCCCGCTAGGCGTCAGCCATCGCTTTTTCGATGGCCGACAGCGCCGCGTCGGCCTTGGCGCCATCGGGCCCGCCGGCCTGCGCCATGTCAGGCCGTCCGCCGCCGCCTTTGCCGCCGAGTGTCGCAGACGCAATCTTGACGAGATCGACCGCGCTGAAGCGCGAGGTTAGATCGCTGGTGACGCCAACCACAACACCGGCCTTGCCGTCCTCGGTGACACCGACGATCGCAACCACGCCGGAGCCGATCTGCTTCTTGCCGTCGTCTACCAGACTCTTGAGATCCTTGGTCTCGACGCCTTCGACTGCACGCGCCAGCAGCTTGACGTTGCCGACTTCGCGCACGCCGCTTGCCGCCGCTCCATTGGACGGTGAGGCGCCGCCGCCCATCGCCAGCTTCTTGCGCGCATCCGACAGGTCGCGATCGAGCTTCTTGCGCTCCTCCATCAGCGTGGCGATGCGCGCCGGCACGTCCTCGACCGTGGTGCGCAGCTCCAATGCCGCCGTCTTCGCCAGCGCCATGGTATCGTTGGCATGCTTGCGCGCATGACGTCCGGTCAACGCCTCGATCCGGCGCACGCCGGAAGCCACCGCGCTTTCGCCGGTCACCGAAATCAAACCGATATCGCCGGTACGGCGGACGTGGGTGCCGCCGCACAGTTCAACCGACCAGCCGAGCGCGTTCTGGCCGTGCTCGCGGGCGCTTTTGCCCATCGACACCACACGGACCTCGTCGCCATATTTCTCGCCGAACAGCGCGCGCGCACCGGCCTCACGGGCATCGTCAACGCCCATCAGCCGCGTCGTGACCTCGTCGTTTTCGAGCACGACGTCGTTGGCGATGTCCTCGACGCGGGCCAACTCTTCCGGCGTGATCGGTTTTGGATGCACGAAGTCGAAACGCAGGCGGTCGGGCGCGACCAGCGAGCCGCGTTGAGCGATGTGGTCACCGAGCACCTGCCGCAGCGCTTCATGCAACAGATGCGTCGCGGAGTGATGCGCGCGGATCGACGAACGCCGCGCATGATCCACGTCGAGCTGCAGGGCCGTGCCAAGCTTCAGCGCGCCCTGCTCCACCGTGCCGATATGCACGAAGAGATCGCCGGCCTTCTTCTGTGTATCGGTGACGCGGAATTTGACGCCTTCGCCCGTCATCAAGCCGGTATCGCCGACCTGGCCGCCGGACTCCGCATAAAACGGTGTCTGGTTCAACACGATTGCGCCGCTCTCGCCCGCCTTCAGGGCGTCGGCATCCTTGCCGTCCTTGACCAGCGCGGTCACGACGCCTTCCGCGGTCTCGGTGTCATAACCCAGGAACTCCGTGGAACCGAGCTTTTCGCGCAGCGGAAACCAGACGTTCTCGCTTGCGGTATCGCCGCTTCCGGACCAGGACGCCCGCGCCTTCTCGCGCTGCCGATCCATCGCATCGGTGAATGCGGCCTGATCGACGCCGATGCCGCGCGATTTCAGCGCATCCTGGGTGAGATCCAGCGGGAAGCCATAGGTGTCGTACAGCGTAAACGCCGTATCGCCGTCGAACATGTCGCCCTTCTTCAGGCCCGCGCTCTTCTCGTCGAGGATCGACAATCCCCGCTCCAGCGTCTTGCGGAAGCGCGTCTCTTCGAGCCGCAGCGTTTCCTCGATCATCTTTTCGGCGCGCACCAGTTCTGGATAGGCCTGGCCCATCTCGCGCACCAGCGCCCAGACCAGCCGATGCATCAGCGGCTCGCGCGCGCCCAGCAACTGCGCATGGCGCATCGCACGGCGCATGATCCGGCGCAGCACATAGCCGCGGCCTTCGTTCGACGGCAGCACGCCGTCCGAGATCAAAAACGACGACGCGCGCAGATGGTCGGCGATCACGCGCAATGACGCCTTCTGCGGACCTTGCGGATCGGCGCCGGTCAAATCCGAGATGGCGCGGATCAGGGCCACGAACAGATCGATGTCATAATTGTCGTGCTTGCCTTGCAGCACGGCCGCGACGCGCTCCAGTCCCGCACCGGTGTCGATCGAGGGCTTCGGCAGCGGATTGCGGACGCCGCCTTCGAGCTGCTCGAACTGCATGAACACGAGATTCCAGATCTCGATGAAGCGGTCGCCATCCTGTTCCGGGGAACCGGGCGGCCCGCCCCAGATCTTGTCGCCATGGTCGAAGAAGATTTCCGAACAGGGACCGCAGGGGCCGGTATCGCCCATCTGCCAGAAATTATCCGAGCCCGCGATGCGGATGATGCGCGATTTCGGCAGGCCCGCGATTTTCTTCCAGAGGCCAAACGCTTCGTCGTCGTCGATATAGACGGTCGCCGTCAGTTTATCTTTCGGCAGGCCGAATTCCTTGGTGACGAGGTTCCAGGCAAGTTCGATCGCCCGGTCCTTGAAATAGTCACCGAACGAGAAATTACCGAGCATCTCGAAAAACGTGTGATGCCGCGCGGTATAGCCGACATTGTCGAGGTCGTTATGCTTGCCGCCGGCGCGCACGCATTTCTGCGACGTAGTCGCACGCTGGTAGGGACGCTTTTCGACGCCGGTGAAGACGTTCTTGAACTGCACCATGCCGGCATTGGTGAACATCAATGTCGGGTCATTGCGCGGCACGAGCGGCGACGACGGCACGATTTCGTGACCGTTCTCCGCAAAGAAATCCAAAAATTTCGACCTGATCTCGTTGACGCCGCTCATGTTCATCCAATCGGAAATTGGCCGGGCCGAGGGCCGCAAATAGCCTCAATCCTCCGGCGGATCGCTTTTAGACAAGGCGGGTGACGGTGTCCAGAAACTGTGCAGGCGGATCATAGGCTTGCCGCACCAGCACAAGACTGGTTGATAGCGACTGCTGCGCGTTGACAGCCTGACGCCAGCCGTGTTTCCTTCCCTCTGTTCAAGACGTCACGTCGGGAGAGATCGGCTTAAGCGCCGGCGCCGAAGGAGCAACCGCCCCGGAAACTCTCAGGCAAACGGACCGCGTGACGGAATAGCATCTGGAAAGAGACGCCAAAGGCTGAGCCGCCGGACGCGTCCGCCGACGGGATAATACTCTCAGGCACAGCGACAGATGGGGCCTTCTTTAGGGTTTTCGGGGGCTGGTCCCCGGGAACCTCCGAGGGCCTCTGGATGCTCGTGCGCGACGAATCTCCTTTAAAACGCACCCCTTTACATGCGCTCCATGTGGCGCGCGGCGGCAAAATGGTGCCGTTCGCCGGCTATGAAATGCCGGTGCAATACGCAGCCGGCGTGCTCAGGGAACACCTGCATACGAGAAGCGCGGCCGGCCTGTTCGACGTCTCGCATATGGGCCAGCTCGCGCTGCGCCCGAAATCCGGCAAGGTCGAGGATGCCGCGCTGGCGCTGGAGCGGCTGGTGCCGCAGGACATCGTGGCGGTTGCACCGGCACGACAGCGCTACGCCCAGTTCACGAATAATGATGGCTGCATTCTCGACGATCTGATGGTGGCGAATTTCGGCGATCACCTGTTTCTGGTCGTCAACGCCGCCTGCAAGGCCGAGGACGAGGCGCATCTGCGCGCGCACCTCTCCGATGTCTGCGTCATCGATTCGCTCGCCGGTCGCGCCCTGATCGCGCTGCAGGGCCCGAAAGCCTGTTCGGCGCTGACGAAGTTTTGTGCAGACGTCGCATCGATGCGGTTCATGGACGCCGGTCGGCGCACCGTCGCCGGCTTCGACTGTTTCGTGTCGCGCTCCGGCTACACCGGTGAAGACGGCTTTGAGATTTCGGTGCCGGCCGAGCATGCCGAGGCGCTGGCAAAGGCGCTGCTGGAAAACGCCGACGTGCTGCCGATCGGCCTTGGCGCGCGCGACAGTTTGAGGCTGGAGGCCGGGCTCTGCCTCTACGGCCATGACATCGACACCACGACGACGCCGGTCGAAGGCGCGCTGGAATGGTCGGTCCAGAAAAGCCGCCGCACCGGCGGCGCGCGCGCGGGCGGTTTTCCCGGCGCCGACAGGATTCTTGCGCAGTTTGAAAAAGGCGCGCCGCGCCGCCGCGTTGGCCTCCGGCCGGAAGGCCGCGCGCCGGTGCGCGAAGGCGCCGCCCTGTTCGCGGATGCGGCTTCAACCGAAGCGATCGGCAAAGTCACCTCGGGCGGCTTTGGCCCAAGCCTCAATGCTCCCGTGGCGATGGGCTATCTGCCGACATCCCTCGCGGCAGCCGGCACGCAAGTCTTCGCCGAAGTGCGCGGGCAGCGCCTGCCGCTGCAGGTCTCAGCCATGCCCTTCGTTCCCAACACCTATAAGCGCTAGAGGAAATTTCATGACTGTCCTGTTCACCTCCGACCACGAATGGCTCCGCATCGAGGGCGATGTCGCCACCATCGGCGTCACCGACTACGCGCAATCGCAACTCGGCGACGTCGTGTTCGTCGAACTGCCCAAGGTCGGCCGCAGCCTGAAGAAGGCGGAAGCTGCCGCGGTGGTCGAATCCGTCAAGGCTGCTTCCGACGTCTACGCGCCGATCACGGGCGATGTGCTCGAGGTCAACGAGGAGCTGGCGGCCGAGCCCGCGCTGGTGAATTCCGATGCCGGCGGCAAGGCGTGGTTCTTCAAGATGAAGATCGCAGACAGAAGCGAACTGGACGGCCTGATGGACGAGGCCGCGTACGCAAAACACACCGCGTGAGGAATACCCCATGAACGCGCCGCTCAAACATGACAACGAAGCCGCCACCGATTTCGTGCGCCGGCACATCGGCCCCTCACCCCGCGACGTCGATGCGATGCTGGAGACCGTCGGCGCGACCAGCCTGGGCGAATTGATGGGGCAAACGATGCCGTCATCGATCCGGCAGAAGGCGCCGCTCGATCTCGGCCGCGCGTTGAGCGAAACCGAGGCACTGGCGCATATGGGCGAACTCGCCGCGCAAAACCGGGTGTTCACCTCACTGATCGGCCAAGGCTATTCCGGGACCATCCTGCCCGCCGTGATCCAGCGCAACATTCTGGAGAACCCGGCCTGGTACACGGCATATACGCCGTATCAGCCGGAGATCAGCCAGGGCCGGCTGGAGGCGTTGTTCAACTTCCAGACCATGATCTGCGATCTGACCGGGCTCGACGTCGCCAACGCTTCGCTGCTCGACGAGGCGACCGCCGCGGCAGAGGCGATGGCGCTCGCCGAGCGCGCATCGCAGGTCAAGACAAAATCGTTCTTCGTCGATTCAGAAGTGCATCCGCAGACGCTCGCCGTGCTGCGCACCCGCGCCGAACCATTGGGCTGGAACTTGATCGTGGGCGATCCCCTCGCCGATCTCGACAAGGCGGAAGTGTTCGGCGCGCTGCTGCAATATCCGGGCACCTCAGGCGCGGTGCGCGATTTGCGGCCGGCGATTGCCTCGCTGCGCGCCAAGGGCGCACTGGCAGTGGTCGCGGCCGATTTGCTGGCGCTGACGCTGCTCGCTTCGCCCGGCGACCTCGGCGCCGACATTGCGGTCGGATCGGCGCAGCGTTTTGGCGTGCCGATGGGATATGGCGGCCCGCATGCCGCCTATATGGCGGTGCGCGATGCGCTGAAGCGCTCGCTGCCCGGCCGCATCGTCGGGCTGTCGGTGGATTCGCGCGGCGCTCCAGCGTATCGGCTGGCGCTGCAAACCCGCGAGCAGCACATCCGCCGCGAAAAGGCGACGTCCAACATCTGCACCGCACAGGTGCTGCTGGCGGTGATCGCCTCGATGTACGCGGTCTATCACGGTCCGGAGGGATTGACGCACATCGCCCGCCAGGTGCATCGCCGCGCCAGCGTGCTGGCGGCGGGGCTGGCCAAGCTCGGCTTTGCGCCCGAAACGCGCGGCTTTCTTCGATACCATCACGGTGTCGACGCCGGCGCCAAGCAAAGCGAGATCGTCGCACGCGCTCTCGCGGAGAAGATCAATCTTCGGATCGGCGAAGGCACGCTTGGCATTGCCGTCGATGAGACCACGACGCCTGCGATCATCGAGGCGGTGTGGCGCGCATTCGGCGGCAAGCTTGCTTACGCCGACATCGAAGCCGGCGCGCGCGAGGCGCTTCCCGCCGAATTGAAACGCGGCAGCCGTTTCCTCACCCATCCGGTGTTTCACGCCCATCGCTCCGAGACCGAGCTGTTGCGCTATATGCGCAAGCTCAGTGATCGCGACCTCGCGCTCGACCGCGCGATGATTCCGCTCGGCTCCTGCACCATGAAGCTCAACGCCACCGCGGAGATGATTCCGCTGACCTGGCCGGAATTCGGCAGCCTGCATCCGTTCGCGCCGAGTGAGCAGGCGAAGGGTTATCACGCGCTGTTCAAGCGGCTGGAACAATGGCTGTGCGACATCACAGGTTATGACGCGATCTCGCTGCAGCCGAATTCGGGCGCGCAGGGCGAATATGCCGGGCTGTTGGCGATCCGCCGCTATCACGCCGCGCGCGGCGAGCCGCATCGCAAGGTGTGCCTGATCCCCTCCTCCGCGCACGGCACCAACCCAGCATCCGCCAGCATGGTCGGCATGGAGGTGGTAGTGGTCGCCTGCGATGCGCGCGGCGACGTCGATGTCGATGATTTGCGCGCCAAGGCCGAGAAGCATTCGAAAAATCTCGCGGCCGTGATGATCACCTATCCCTCGACCCATGGCGTATTCGAGGAGCACATCCGCGATATCTGCGACATCGTCCACGGCCACGGCGGGCAGGTCTATCTCGACGGCGCCAACATGAACGCGCAGGTCGGCCTGGCGCGGCCCGGCGACTACGGCGCCGATGTCAGCCATCTCAATCTGCACAAGACGTTCTGCATCCCGCATGGCGGCGGCGGCCCGGGCATGGGACCGATCGGCGTCAAGGCCCATCTCGCGCCCTACCTGCCCGGCCATCCCGCCACCAATGGTGACGCGCCGGCCGGACCGGTGTCGGCGGCCCCTTTCGGTTCGGCCTCGATCCTGACGATCTCCTACATCTACATTCTGATGATGGGCGGCGAAGGACTGACGCGTGCGACCGAGATCGCGATCCTGAACGCGAACTACATCGCGGCCAAGCTGCAGCCGCATTTCCCGGTGCTGTACCGAAATGCCAAAGGCCGCGTCGCCCATGAATGCATCGTCGATCCGCGGCCGCTCAAGCAATCGAGCGGCGTCACGGTCGACGACATCGCCAAGCGGCTGATCGACTACGGCTTTCATGCGCCGACCATGAGTTTCCCGGTGCCGGGCACGCTGATGATCGAGCCGACCGAATCCGAATCGAAGGCCGAGCTCGATCGTTTCTGCGACGCCATGATCGCGATCCGAAGCGAGATCACGGAGATCGAGGCCGGCCGCTGGAAGGTCGAGGCTTCGCCGCTGCGCCATGCCCCGCACACCGTGCACGACATCGCGGACGACAATTGGACAGCGCGCCTATAGCCGCGCCAAAGGTTGTTTTCCCGGCGGCGTCTCGCGCACAGACAAATATTGGTGCCCGGTGGGACGGGTCGACAATGTCTATGGCGACCGCAACCTGGTCTGCTCGTGCCCGCCGATCGAGGATTACGCGCAGGCGGCGGAGTGATACAGCCCTTGCGCTAAGGCGCGATCCAAAGCGCTGCGGCTCCGGCGCGATGCGGGTCCCAGCGCCACAGACGGTCGTTGGTCAGTTCGGTGCCGCCCCACCACCGGTGGATCGGGTTGTGACCGCTGAAGTCTTCCGACTGGGCCAGCACGGCCTGGCCCAGTGCGGTGAGCGACAGCCTGCTCCGCTTGTATCGCGCGTGACGCTCCCGTCCTCGTGCATCTCCAGCGTGAACGGCCCCTCGCTCTATGCCCGACACGACGGGTGCCGGACAATGAGCCAGGCCGTCCAGCAGGGAGCCGACCTCCCAATAGCCGAACACGCGCCGCTGTTGCGCTTCTCGTGGCCGGGAAAGACGTCGGACGGGCTTGCGTCACCTGCCGCTATGAGCTCCAGCATTCGCATTTCCGTCGCGCCGAGCCCGGTCGCGCGCATGGGGAGTTCTTCGAGCAGTTCGAGCACAGCCTGCCCAAGCTGCGGCAAGGCACTCAAATCCTTGCCAAGCAGATCGAACCAGGCCTGCGGCGTCGCTGCCCGATAGGCCTGCCAGGCAAGGCTGGCCAATTCGAGATGATCGTTCCGGATCTGACGGCCGGCGGCCGCCATGCGACCAGTTCATCCGGCGGATGGTTGCCGATGCGACGTCTGCCTGCATCAACTCAACTTCGAGACGATTGTTTGTGCGGCCGCAAATAGTCCAACAGCCAGATCAGGACCGGTTGGGCGTTTGGCTCCGGATCGATCCATAGCTCGATCGTCTCGCAGCCCTCACAGACCTCGATCAATCCGGATCTCGTGCGCTGATTTCTGCCGATGCCGCCGGCAGATAGGCGAGCCAGTCCCAACCAGCGGCTCGGTTGGCCTCGAAGCCAGCATCGCGCAATTTCCGCATCCGATGGCAACATGCCCCAAGCGAATCTGAAAGCCGAACGGAATGACGATCTCGGCAAGACCGGTTGCTTCAGAGCCACCCGCTGCGCTGAGTCGACCCGTCGTCAGGATCAGACGTATCATATCGCGTCTCCCGGCTACGCCTCCGGCGGTTCCATCGCTCGTGGTCAGCACCGTATTCCAGCGCCAGAGGCGATCATTGGTCAGTTGCGTGCCGCCCCACCAGCGATCGATCGGATTGTGCCGGCTGAAGTCGTCCTCGTGCGCGACAACGGCCTTGCCGAACTCGGTCAGCGACAATCTGCTTCGCTTGTAGGCAGCATCGCGGTCGCCGTAGATTGTCCCTGCTGAGCGTACGTAGCTCATCGTCAAGGCCCGCCACGGCGGGTGTCGGGCCGTACGCGAGCCCATCGAGCAGGAATCCGATCTCCCCACGAGTTGAAAATGCGCCTCCGGCGAACGTCCCTGGAGATGGAAGAGCGCATTCGTGTGCGCGTATACCCCTTGCGATGAGCTCCAGCAGCCGCATTTCCGTCGCGCCAAGTCCCGTTGCGCTGGACGGAAGCTCTTCGAGCAGATCAAGCAACGCCGGTCTTAACAGCGGCAAGGCGCTCAAATCCGTACCGAGCAAATCGAAGCAAGCTTCGGGCGTCGTCGCCCGATACGCCTGCCAGGCCGAACTTGCTACCTCAAGCTCACCTACCAGTGATCTGGACGACCTGCACCCGCCGGCGTCCAAGCTCGTTTTGGCGTAGGCATCGATGAGTTCGAAATCAACGATGACGCAAATATCAACTTTCCCGCTGTCTCCGGACAAGAACGGAAATAATCGAGCAGCCAAATCAGTTGCAGTTGATCGTTCGGATGCCGGATCGAACCAAAACTCGATTATCTCGTATTGCTCGCAGAACTCGATCAAGCCCAAGGTCCTTGCGACGTTTGCTGCGCTTGACCCAATCCGCCGACAAAGTCCGACCAGTGATGAGCCCCGGACGTGTTTCATCGGTACGCGCGGCCGACATAGGCTGCAAGCTCATCCGGGGACGGCAACGGTCCTCATATGAAGCGAAAGGAGAACGGAATCACGAAGTCGGCAAGTCCGGAGCGCTTCAGGTTCGAGGCCAGATGCGCTGGTAAGGATCAGACGTTTCATCGGCACTCCCAACTATACGCAAAACAAAACGGGCACTGAGAACGTCGGCAACTCAACGTCCTCAGCGCCCGCTATGTCGAAACTCAGGTTAAGCGAACCAGGTTTCGGAAAGCCTCACTCCTCCGCCTCCGGCTCGTCGCCGTCAGCATCGCGCTCGGGTGCGCCTGCCAGAATTTGCTCGGCGATCAGGCCGGAGTTCTGACGGATCGCCGCCTCGATCTTCGCGGTCATGTCGGGATTGGCTTTGAGGAACGCCTTTGAATTTTCGCGGCCCTGCCCGAGGCGCTGGCTGTCATAGGAGAACCAGGCGCCGGACTTTTCGACGATGCCAGCCTTGACGCCGAGGTCGAGGATTTCGCCCATCTTGGAGACGCCCTCGCCGTACATGATGTCGAATTCGACCTGCTTGAACGGCGGCGCCAGCTTGTTCTTCACGACTTTCACGCGGGTCTGGTTTCCGACCACTTCGTCGCGCTCCTTGATCGCGCCGATGCGGCGGATGTCGAGGCGGACGGAGGCGTAAAATTTCAACGCGTTGCCGCCGGTGGTGGTTTCCGGCGAACCGTACATCACGCCGATCTTCATGCGGATCTGGTTGATGAAGATCACCATGGTGTTGGATTTGTTGATCGAGGCGGTGAGCTTGCGCAGCGCCTGGCTCATCAACCGCGCCTGCAGGCCGGGCAACGCATCGCCCATCTCGCCTTCGAGTTCGGCCTTCGGCACCAATGCTGCGACCGAATCCACCACCAGCACGTCGACCGCGCCGGAGCGCACCAGCGTATCGCAGATTTCCAGCGCCTGCTCGCCGGTGTCAGGCTGCGAGATCAGGAGTTCGTCGATGTTGACGCCGAGCTTGCGCGCATAGACCGGATCGAGTGCGTGTTCGGCGTCGATGAAGGCGCAGATGCCGCCCTTCTTCTGGGCTTCGGCCACCGTGTGCAGCGCCAGCGTGGTTTTGCCCGAGGATTCCGGCCCGTAGATTTCGACCACCCGCCCCTTCGGCAGGCCGCCGACGCCGAGCGCGATATCGAGCCCGAGCGAGCCCGAAGAAATCGTCTCGATGTCCATCGAGCGGTCGTTCTTGCCCAGCTTCATCACCGAGCCCTTGCCGAACTGGCGCTCGATCTGGGAGAGCGCGGCAGAGAGGGCCTTGGACTTATCCATGGAAGATCCTTCGACGATACGCAGGGCAGTAGCAGACATAGGAGGTGCTCCTTATGGCGGGGATTCGCTAGCGGGACAAACGGGCGACGAGAAGTTCGGGAATTCGGCGTCTGATAGGAACCTTGTACCATGTTTGTTCTATGTTCGCAATATGTTCTTTTCCGCGCGGGGGTGCTGGCCTGTTTCCGACCTCAGTGGCCTAAATTGAATTTGGCGGTGGTCTAGTTTGGCGACCCGGATTGAAATTGACTATGGCCAGGAATATCTCATTCCCCACCCGCCTCATCTCCCAGGAACCTCGCAGCACGGATTGCCAATTGTTGGTTTGGGGAGCTGACACACAGCACAAGTTGAGGCGCTGTCTCGACAGGGAAAACCTCCACGAGTTCTTCGCAGTCCGGTCGCAACGCTGCGTATAATTCCGTCCATTGGGTTGTGTGAGGATCGGGGTCGCTCGCCGTCGAAGTCGAAATTACAACCCTTCCCCCAGAGGTGCTCTGGAACGAGGTAGAAGGGCGGCCGTGGACCGGGTTCGATTAGAAAGTAGTTGAACTTGACGGTTCTCACCTTGCCTTCGTCTCCGCCATGTTGGCCACTTCCAGAATTGAGGCCGCCTTCAGTTGGCGGCCTCTCCATTTCCGGGAGGCTTATGTCATCAGCGAACGGGAGCACCAAATTGCTATCCATTGCGGAAACTCCCTGTCAAGCCGATCCATAAACAGCCGCCAGTTCGGCGAGTACTTCATCAGCATCAGAACTGCGGCCAAATGCTCGGCCTATTTCGGCCAGCCACCGACCTGCCCTCAACCCCGGTGCTCCAGTCAAAAATGAGAATGGCCTAATTTCACCATCCGTAATTTTACGGAACCGGACCTTTGCCAGGTTCCAGCACTTGGATAGTATCGGGGTGGGCAATCGATGGGGTGGCGTAATGACGGGACACACTCAATTGGCAATAACGCCGCGCGACCGCTTTCTTGAGGCGGCGCAAAAGGAACTCGCCGCTTTCGAACGGCGCGAGCGCGAGTTTTCCAAAAAGGAGCGGCAAGAGCGGGCTGCAGAGCTGCAATTCCCGTCCAGAAAAGCGAATTTCACAGCTAGGCGCGAGCCCGCAACAAGGCCGCCATGGATCGAAAGCAACATGGCGGCCCATCTCTCGAGATGGGCACGATCAAAGGCCTTAAGCCGCTCTTCGGGGCGTTTTTCTTGTGTGACTAACGCCGTCTCAGTTGGTGGCCGCTTCCGACCCGTAGTGGCCTGATTTGAATTGTGTTCACTTCGGAACTGACCGCCGGGTGGCGGCATATTAGGATCGGCAGTGCAAACCTGCGGTTAGGACCCGTAAGCACGAGGTTGGATCATGCGGCGTCGCCGTTCACTTCCCCACACGTTTGAAGAAAACATTGCAGCCGAAAAAGCCCGCCTTGAAGAATTGGCAAGCGCATTGCCATATGGCCCTTCCAAGGAAAGGATTTTGGCAAAGATCCGGCAACTTGAAACCGCTTCCCGGGTGAGCCAGTGGCTGACCTCTCCGGGGCTTCAACCGCCAAAGTCCGCCGAGAAGTAAGGCCGGCGGTACGGCCCGTATTTGGCAGCAGGCGCCCCCGAATTCGAATTGGGGGATGTCCTGGTTTTGATTTTTGACCTTGGTCGTCCCTGTCGCGTCTGTGCGCCCCAGCCTATATGTTGACGGGCGAGCCTATGTGCTCAAGCATCGAGGGGAGCCCCATGTTCTCCTGGGTTATTTTCATCACGATCCCCGTTCTCGCCGTAGCATTCTTGTGCGGGCGCTTCACTGCGAACTGCGCCGTAGAAAGAGGGCGCTCTAAACGCGCCTGGTTCCTCTGGGGCGCCCTGCTCTTTCCGCTCTTTCCTGCTCAGTGGATGGTCTTGGGGCTCTCGCCAAAAAAGGCGGCGCTCAGCGCGCCGACGCATCCGAGAACAGGTTGATCACGCCGACGCCCGCCACGATCAACGCCATGCCGCACATCGCGGGCATATCGAGCCGCTGGCCCTGAAACACCCACGCGATGACGGCGATCAGCACGACGCCGACACCGGACCAGATCGCATAGGCCAGGCCGGTCGGAAAACTCCGAAGCGCCAGCGACAAACAGTAGAACGAAACCGCATATCCAATCACCGTCACCAGCGTCGGCGCGGGTTTGCTGAAGCCGTCCGACAGCTTCATGAACGAGGTCGCGATGACCTCGCAGACGATGGCGATGGCGAGAAAAAGATACGTCATGGCCTTCGTTATCAAATACCTTGCACAATCTCGTGACAACGAAAGGTATGACGCTCCGAGTACCGCCCGACGTCCATCGCGAGGCATCGCACATTGCCCGCGGGATGTTTTGCCAAACTCCTGGAAGCGCCAGAGTGCGAGGTTGCCGACCTTATGAAGC
>CAWJYI010000041.1:0-192350 GCA_963847015.1 uncultured Alphaproteobacteria bacterium
GTCTGGTGGCAATTTGACTATTTATGATTGTATTTATCGCTAGCCGAATGATAGAGGAGCGTCACTATCGCCTGCTGCCGTGCCCGTAAAGGAAAGGCTTGGTCGCATCCGCCGGTCATCAACTGTTCAAACCGCCTCAAGCCGCGCTAATGCGGACCGCATGACCAAACCATTTCTTTCGCCGCACGCCACCGACAAATACCGCCCGGACATTGATGGGCTGCGGGCCTTTGCCGTACTTTCAGTAGTGCTCTATCACGCCTTCCCGCAGATGGTCCGCGGCGGCTTTGTCGGCGTAGACATCTTCTTCGTCATTTCGGGCTTCCTTATCTCGAAAATACTTTTCACTGAAATGACCGAGGGCCGCTTCTCGTTCACCATCTTCTATGGACGGCGCATCCGGCGCATCTTCCCGGCGCTTGCCGTCTGCTTGGCGGCCGTATTGGCTTACGGTTTTGTCGCGCTGACGCCGCCCGAGCTGGCGCAGCTGGGCAAGCATGTGTTTTTCGGCGCAGGCTTCCTCTCCAACATCGTGCTATGGAGCGAAAGCGGCTACTTCGATAGCGCCGCCACTTATAAACCGCTCTTGCATCTCTGGTCCCTGGGTATCGAAGAGCAGTTCTACATCCTCTGGCCGGCCTTGCTTTGGGTGGTCTTCCGGTTGAAGGCCAAGGTGGGACGATTGCTGGCCGTGCTGTTCCTGGCCTCCTTTGCAATCAACGTCGCGCTATCGATCACCGACATCTCCGCAGCCTTCTACCTACCGTCTCACGTTTCTGGGAGCTCTTGGCCGGGGCGGCTCTGGCCTGGCGGCGCCAGATTGTCCTTTCGCTCAATGTCCGGTCATGGATTTCCTTTGCGGGCTTAGCCGCGCTTGTGACATCGGCGGCGTTCTTCACGGCTGAGATGCGCTTTCCAGGCTGGCTTGCGCTGCTGCCGGTGGCGGGAGCCGTGGCTCTAATCCTCGCCGGCCCCGAGGCGGCGGTGAACCGAATTGTCTTTTCCAACCGTGCCGTCGTCTTCGTCGGACTGATAAGCTATCCGCTCTATCTCTGGCACTGGCCACTGATTTCTTATGCCTACGTCATTCGTCTGGGCAAGGCGCCGACGCCGCTGATGGCCACAGCACTTGTGGCTGCCAGTTTCCTGCTGGCTTGGGCCACCTACCGGTTCATCGAGTATCCGATCCGCTTTGGGGCGCACCGCCACCGTCGCACCCAGATCGTCGCGGCTTGCATGGTGGCTCTCGGTGCCTGCGGACTGGCAGTGTGGACCAAAAATGGCTTCCCAGAACGTTTTCCTGCCCTTCCTGGCATCGACATCCGGAAGATCGGCGAGGCCAAACTCGATGCGGACTTCAAGCCCACCAAGGGCATGGAGGTGTTAGACCACGGCTGGAATTTGGTGACCCATCTGGGCCACGGCGAGCGGAAGGTGGCGTTAAGCGGCGACAGCCAGCTGTTTCACTACGGGCCCCGAGTGCAGCACCTGGCTGACGAAGGGCAGCTCGTGGCCAACACCTATTTCGTGACAGGCCCCAGGTGCGCGCCGGTGCCGGGAGTGATCCAGCGGGACAAATTTGCGCGTTGCTCTGATTTGCCCGACATTTTGATCGACCTGGTACGGCGCGAGAAGGTGCAATCGGTGGTGCTCGGTGCCGCGTGGGCAGGCTACAGCGAGGAAGGCATGCTGATCGAACGAGCGGGTAGTCGTGTGCCCTTAAACACAAAGGAAGGCATGGACGCCTTCTACGCCAACCTTGAAGACTATGTACGCTTGTTACAGGGCGAGGGAGCCAAAGTCTATTTGGTCCTAGGAGTGCCCAATCACCACCGCCTTAATCCCGGCGAGATGGTAACGCGCAGCCTGACCGGCTTTCGAATCGCTCCGGACGTTGAGAAGGCAATACCTACCGCCGAACTACAAGCCATCCATGCCACCGCCGACGCCAAACTGCGCGCCATCGGCGAGCACACTGGCGCGACGCTACTCGATCCCCTTCCCGACATCTGCGGCAGTGGCGACGGCTGCTCGCTATTCTTCGGAGCGGGCGAGCCGAAATTCTCAGACAACGTGCATCTACGCCCCGTCTTCGTGCGGGAGCACCTGCGCTTCCTCGATCCGTTGTTAAAGTGACCAATGCCGCGTCCATCGGCGGCCCCGCCCTCAAGATTGGGGGATCGAACTGCTCCGCCAGCCGGCCAATGTTTGGTCGCCATTGACGGGCGGCCAGCGCTACCTTTATCTTGAAAGTAGGTGTCTAGTTCCGGCGGGCTCGTTTTTCATTCGAGCTGCAATTTTGGCCGTCCGTCAGGCAGAAACTCCATCAGTCGATTGTGTTCTGCATCCTGACAAACGGCGGTACTTAGCCGTGAAAGGTCGATTGGCGACGATTTTTCGATCGATCGCGAGATCTCCACGAAACGAAACCGAACATCGCGCGGTCCCCTCTGGCCGTCGTTTGTCGGTTGCGCGGCGGGAGCTCATGAATACTTGTGCGTGTGAGCCTCAAATTTTCTCTACGTCGACGATATACTGGTGGATCTCCCGCACGATCTTGCTTGAAAACCCTTGTTGTTCGAGAATATTCGAGATCGTAGGCGGCAGTTCAGCGAAAAGCGCCTCGTGATTTGCACAAGTAAGCGACAAGGCGGCCAAGTCATCGCTCCAGGCGCGAACACCGCCGTCCGCAAGATTGGCAATCCTCACAGTTACGGTTCTAAGATTGCGATCCATTTTCTCGGCAGTTTTAAGGTTTCGACCCATTTTTTACCTGCTGAAGGATACCTTCGACATTCGCGATTGGTGGTAGAGATTAATCGAGATTTGTCAGTCACATCACTAGTCTCTCTTGATAACGGAACACCGATAACTGGTCGAGAGTTTTCGGCAGATGTGGCATCCCCCTTTTTCCTGGTTCTGGAGCCCTTACGCCTCCCACGCGTCAGATATTCGACGAGCTCAGGTCAAGCAACTCGACGTCGCCCAACACGTCTAAGACGAGAACCCCGTCGACTCGCGTTATGCACGATTTCGCCGGTACCGATGCGTTGCCGCTTAAATTGATCTGATCCGTGACACCGAGCGGCTGTTCCGCACCATTGCCGCTCCCATGCCTGGACGGTCCGTTCCTGCAATTTTCCAGGCTTCCTGGCGTGACGGATCGCAAAAGCGGTAGTTGGAAATGTCCGCCAAATTGTCTAAGTCAAACGTCTGCCAGCTCTTTCGACGCGGAATCCAAACAAGAAGGTCCCTCAATGCCCTTTCCACGCGCCTCGCAGGCCCTCTCCCGCTTCACCGTGCTTGATCTCACCCGGGTCCGATCGGGCCCCACTTGCGTGCGGCAGCTCGCGGACTGGGGTGCCAACGTCGTCAAGATCGACGCGCTATTGGAGGACGCGGGCGGCGAGCAGCTTGGCGGCGCGCGCCAGGGATCGGATTTTCAGAACCTGCACCGCAACAAGCGCGCGATGACGCTCAACCTGAAGGACCCGAAGGGCCTCGAAGTGTTCAAGCGCCTCGTGGAACAGGCCGATGTCGTGGTCGAGAATTTCCGTCCCGACGTCAAGGCAAAGCTCGGCATCGATTACGACAGCCTGCGCCAGATCAATCCGAAGATCGTCTATGGCAGCATCTCCGGATTCGGGCAGGATGGCCCCTATCACAAGCGGCCGGGCTTCGATCAGATCGCGCAGGGCATGGGCGGGCTGATGTCGATCACCGGCGCGCCCGGCGAAGGCCCGATGCGGGTCGGCATTCCCGTGGCCGACCTCACAGCCGGGCTGTTCTGCGCGCTTGGCATTCTCACCGCGCTGCTGGAACGCGACGTCTCCGGCGAAGGCCAGTGGGTGCAAACCTCGCTGTTGCAGGCGCAGATATTCATGCTGGATTTCCAGGCTTCCCGCTGGCTGATGGAAAAGGAAGTGGCCAAACAGGCCGGCAACAACCATCCGACCAGCATCCCGACCGGCGTCTTCAAGACCTCTGACGGCTATATCAATATCGCCACCACGGGCGGCCGGATCTGGGAGCGCTGCGCGCAGGCCATCGGCGCGCCCGAACTCTTCACCCATCCCGACTACGCCACCGCGCCCGCGCGCTCGAAGAACCGCGACGCGCTGAATGCAACAATCAACAAGCTCACCGAGAAGAAATCCACCGAAACCTGGGTCAACGAACTCAACGACGCGGGCGTGCCCTGCGGCCCGATCTATTCGATCGACCAGATGTTCGAGGACGCCCAGGTCAAGCATCTCGGCATCGCGCAACATGTTCCGAACGACGAGAACCGGCACATTCAGCTGGTCGGTCAACCCGTGACGCTGTCACGGACGCCGAGCAAGATGGCCGCACGGCCGCCGGAATTCGGTGAGCAGACCGAAGAGGTGCTTGCCGAGTTCGGTTTCGGCAAGGATGAAATCGCCGATCTCAGGCAGCGCAAGGTGGTGTGACGGAGGCCTGCGAGCCCGGAACTCGCTGCATAAAAAAGCCCCGGAAGACCGGGGCTTTTTCATTTGGCAGATGAAGCTGCTCAGTACTTGGCGACGAATCGGCCGTAATCGGCGGCCTCCGCACATGCCGCCACCCGCCGATCATATAAGAATTGATACGATTAAATTATATACGTAACCATGAACCGGCGCGGGTGTGACCCCGTGCGTTAAACTGCGATTTTTGGCCGTAACAGCCGGGTGACGCTGCCAAAGGCCTTGTCGATCACCGGCCAGAACAGCAAGACAATAGCGAGAGTCGTGATCGAACCGACGAGGCCGTTGGACCAGAACACCTTCATGTCGCCGCCGGAGCCGATCATCGACAGGCGGAACGCATCCTCGGCGCGGTTGCCGAGCACGAGCGCCAACGTAAACGGCGCGAGCGGAATGCCGATCTTCTTGAAGACGTAACCGACGACGCCGAAGCCGAGCATCAGCCAGATATCGAACATCGCGTTCTGGATCGCGTAGGCGCCGATCGCGCAGGACACCACGATCATCGGCGCTACGGCGGCGAACGGCACCCGCAAGATCGAGGCGAAGATCGGCACCGTGGTCAGCACCAGCACCAGACCGACGACATTGCCGAGATACATCGAGGCGATCAGGCCCCACACGAAATCCTTGTGCTCGACAAACAAAAGCGGTCCGGGATTGAGGCCCCACACCATCAGGCCTCCGAGCAGGATCGCCGCGGTGCCGGAGCCGGGGATGCCGAGTGCCAGCATCGGCAGCAGCGCCGCGGTGCCGGAGGCATGCGCCGCCGTTTCCGGCGCGAACACGCCCTCGATCCGGCCTTTGCCAAAACTGTCCGGATCCTTGGAAAAGCGCTTGGCGAGATTGTAGCCCATGAACGATGCCGCGATCGCGCCGCCCGGCGTGATGCCGAGCCAGCAGCCGATGAACGACGAGCGCAACAGCGTCACCCAGTATTTCGGCAGGTCCTTCCAGACCGACAGCACCACCCGCAGGCTGATGCCGGCCGCATGTCCGCGCAGCGCCAGGCGTTCTTCCATCGTCAGCAGGATTTCGCTGATGCCGAACAGGCCAATGACCGCGACAAGGAAGTTGATGCCGCGCAACAACTCGGAAGAACCGAACGTCATGCGCAACTGGCCGGACACCGTGTCCATGCCGACGCCGGCGAGCAAGAGGCCCAGCGACATCGAAATAACCGTCTTGTGCTTGGCCTCGCGGCCGAGCCCGACAAAGGAGCAAAAGGTCAACAGGTACACCGCGAAGAATTCGGGCGGCCCGAATTTCAGCGCAAAGGACGAGATCATCGGCGCCAGGAACGTGATCAGGAGCACCGCCACCAGCGAACCGATAAAGGACGAGGTGAAGGCAGCCGTCAGCGCTTCCGCCGCCCTGCCCTGCTGCGCCATCGGATAACCGTCGAAGGTGGTCGCCACCGACCAGGCCTCGCCGGGGATGTTGAACAGGATGGAGGTGATGGCGCCGCCGAACAACGCGCCCCAATAGATGCAGGACAGCATCACGATGGCCGAGGTCGGGTCCATCGTGAAGGTCAGCGGCAGCAGGATCGCCACCCCGTTCGGGCCGCCTAATCCCGGCAGCACGCCGACGAAGATGCCAAGCACCAGCCCGATCATCATCAGCAGAAGTGTTTTCCACGTCAGCAGGACCGCAAAGCCGTGCATCAATAGGCCGAAGGCTTCCATCACTTAAGTCCTGTCGACCTGTTAGCGGCCGAGAGCCGCTTCGAGCGGACCCTTCGGCATGATGACGTCGAACGCGATATCGAAGGTCACGAACATCGCAGCGGTGAACACGAAGGCGGTCAGCAGCGACTTCCACAGCGCGATCTTGCCGACCATTCGCATGAAGCCCGCGATCAGGAGGAAGCTCGCGACATAGAGCCCGAGATATTGGGTGGCGAGACAGAACAGCAGCGTCGGCACGAACACCGCCATGACGCGGCGAAGCTGCGCCTGGGTGACGAAGGTTTCCGAGGCCTCCCGGCGCGACAGGAAGGCTCCGACCAGGCCATAAAGGCTGGCGGCGCCAAGGATCACGGACAGATAGAACGGGAAATAACCGGGCTGCGGACCGGTCGAATCCCAGGCCGCGCCGGTGCGCCAATTGTCCCATCCAAGCGTCAGCGCCAGCGCCAGCAGCAACAGCGAGACCACGACGTCGACGACGCCGGTGCTGGTCACTGCGGGCGAGTCGGCCTCCGGCGCGGTCGGATCGTCGACGACAATTTCGATATCGGTATTGGACATGGATGCGGTTATCTGGCTCTCGGAGTTGCAGCGTGGATAAGTGCCGGTGTGGATACAGCGCCGGTGTTGCCGGCGTCAATGTAGCCTTCAGCGGTCCGCAGCCCTTTTGGGGAATGCGCTCGCAAGTGTGGCCCGATCGGGTCTGAGCACGCCGCGTTCCGTGATCAATCCGGTCACAAGCCTTGCCGGCGTCACGTCGAAAGCGTAATTGGCGATCGGCGAGCCATCGGGAACCACGCGGACCGTCTCGATGCGGCCATCGTCGGTACGGCCGGTCATGGTCGCGACCTCGTCGGCGGCGCGCTGCTCGATCGGAATCTGCCTGATTCCGTCATCGATACTAAAGTCGATGGTCGGCGACGGCAGCGCAACATAGAACGGCACGGCATTGTCGTGCGCGGCGAGCGCCTTCAGATAGGTCCCTATCTTGTTGCAGACGTCGCCATTGGCCGTCACCCGATCGGTTCCGACGATCGCGAGATCGACCATCCGGTGTTGCATCAGATGACCGCCGGTATTGTCGGGGATTACCGTGTGCGGGACGCCGTGGTGGCCGAGTTCCCACGCGGTGAGCGAAGCGCCTTGGTTGCGGGGGCGGGTCTCGTCGACCCAGACGTGAACATTGAGGCCACGATCATGCGCGAGGTAAATCGGGGCCGTCGCCGTTCCCCAATCGACTGTTGCCAGCCATCCGGCGTTGCAGTGCGTCAGGATGTTGACGGGTTCGCCGGTTTTTTTGGTCGCGGCCATCGCTTCGATCAGTGCCAGCCCATGCCGCCCGATTTCCTGGTTGATCCCCACATCTTCTTCGGCGATTTGAACGGCGCGCCGATAGGCCGCCTCAGTGCGCGCGGACGGGGCTAGCGGCCGAAGCAGCCGCGCCATCTCATCGAGTGCCCATTTCAGGTTGATCGCGGTCGGCCGCGTCGCGATCAGCATTTTGTACGCATGATCGAACGCCGCATCGGAGGCATCTGCCCGCATGGCCAGCGCCACGCCATAGGCCGCGGTAGCACCGATCAGCGGTGCGCCACGCACCAGCATCGTGCGGATCGCATCGCCGGCTTCCGCCGCATTGGTCAGCCGCGCGACCACAAATTCGTGCGGCAGCCGCCGTTGGTCGATCGCGCCGACCGACCAGCCGTCGGCCTCAAGCCAGATGCTGCGAAAATGCCGGCCATCGACCTTCATATCCCGAGCCTTCGCGTCGCGCGCCCGCTCAAAAATATCGTCAAGACCGCAACACCCGTCCAGCCACCGCGTCGAGCTTCCTGAGCAACTGCGGATCGCGCGCATCCGGCGCTGTGATCAACGCGGTGTCAAGCGCCCGGTCCGAGCCGATCGGGCATGGCTCATGCTGGCGCGGAAAATCCCTGGCCAGACGCGCGACGAGCCCCTTCGCCCTTTCGGCATTTGAGTTCAGCACGCGAATGATGTCCTGGACTGTCACCGCATCGTGGTCGGGGTGCCAGCAATCGAAATCCGTCACCATCGCGACGCTGGCGTAGCAGATCTCCGCCTCACGGGCGAGTTTTGCCTCGGGCATGTTGGTCATGCCGATTACCGAATAGCCCTGCGCCTTGTAAGTCAGGCTCTCGGCAAGGCTCGAGAACTGCGGACCTTCCATGCAAACATAGGTTCCACCCTGCACGGCCGCGATGCCCTCGGCGTTCGCGGCCGCCGCCAGATGCGCCAGCAGCCGCGGCGACACCGGATGCGCCATCGAGACATGGGCGACGCAACCCTTGCCGAAAAACGAATTCTCGCGCTTGTGGGTGCGATCGACAAACTGGTCGACCAGCACGAAAGTGCCGGGCGGCAGTTCTTCCCTGAACGAACCGCAGGCCGAGAGCGAAATCAGGTCGGTGACCCCTGCCCGTTTCAGCACATCGATATTGGCGCGGTAGTTGATGTCGGAGGGTGACAGGACATGTCCCTTGCCGTGCCGCGGCAAAAACACGATCGGCAAACCGGCGATGGTGCCGCGCCGGACCTGCGCCGAAGGCTCGCCCCAAGGACTTTCGATTTCCTCGTCGCAAACATCTTCCAGTCCCGGCAGGTCGTAGATGCCAGATCCGCCGATAATGCCAAGCACGGCATTCGTCATGAATTCTCCCAGAATGTTTCTCGGGTCCAGTCCGCTCGCACCGCGTTCGGATGTTCGACTATACTGCGGCGCAATAATCAACCATTGTTCTCCCATTGCAAAGGTTTGCATTGCAAAGGCTTGTGATTTGATGGCGCCACGCCGTCGCGATCAGGGGATACGTTGATGCCGACCACAAACGAGCGGGAAAAGCGCCAGTCCATCATCGACGCCTGCCGCAGCATGAACGCGTTGGGGATCAATCAGGGCACGTCGGGCAATATCAGCCTGCGCCACGACACCGGCCTTTTGATCACGCCGACCAGCGTGCCCTACGAGACGATGCAGCCCGAGCAGATCGTATTCATGGGCATGGACGGCTCCTTCGATCCCGCCCAGCGCCCGTCCAGCGAGTGGCGGTTTCATCTCGATATCCTGAGAGCCCGGCCTGAAGTCAACGCCGTGGTCCACGCACATCCGCCGTACTCGACGATCCTCGCGATCATGGGCATGGAGATCCCGCCGATCCACTACATGATCGCATGCGCCGGCGGCGAGACCATCCGCTGCGCGCCTTACGCGACGTTCGGCACGCAGGAGCTTTCAGAGCACGCCGTGCGCGCGCTCGAGGACCGGCTGGCCTGCCTGCTGGAACATCACGGCATGATCGCCGTCGGGCCATCGCTGTCGAAGGCGATGTGGCTTGCGGTCGAGGTCGAAGCGCTGGCGCGGCAGTATCATGGCTGCCTGCAGATCGGGACGCCGCGCCTGCTGCCGAAAGAAGAGATCAAAAAAATTCTCGGCAGGATCGCGGGATACGGTCCTGCCGAGAAATGAGCCTGATGTCGGACAAAATCGCGTCGTACGAAATTATTTCGCGACAAAACCCGCTTCGTTCATCAGCGAGGCGTTGAGCTTGTCGTCTTCCTCGAGGAATTTCACCATGTCCTTGCCGGTGAGGAAAATCGGCTTCAGCGCCTGCTTCTCCATGTAGTCCTTGTATTCGGCCGTTTGCGTTACCTTCTGGAACAGATCGACATAGAACGCCTGCTGCTCGGGCGTGACCTTGCCCGGCAGGAACATCGCGCGCAGCATCAGATACTGCACGTCGAGCCCCTCTTCCTTGCAGGTCGGAATGTCGTTCCAGGATTGCGTCTCGGTGACCTTGGTCTTGTAGGAGATGCGCTCCTTGTCGAACACGCAGAGCGCGCGGACTTGGCCGGCGCGCCAGACTTCGAGGTTTTCGGATGGATTATTGACATTGGATTCGCTGTGATTGCCGACCAGCTGCGTCGCGGCCTCGCCGCCGGACTTGTACGGCAGATAGGAGAATTTCGCGCCGGTCTTCTGCTCCATGAACACGGTAAGCACGTGGTCCTCACGCTTGGAGCCGGTACCACCCATTTTGAACGGCGAGCTCGCCGCCTTGGCGGCCGCAATGAATTCCTTCACGGTCTTCGGTCCGGCAGCATTGTCCCATAACACGAACTGATCGAGCGCGATCACCGAGACCGGCGTCAGCTCGCGCCAATTGAAGGGAATTTTTGCCGACAGCGGCAGCATGTAGATCAGGGAGTAAGCGATCAGGACCTTGTTGGCATCGCCTTCGCTGGACTTCATGTACATCAGCGCCTCGGCGCCGGACGCTCCGCCCTTGAGCGACACGACCATCGGCTGCTTCATCAGATTGTTCTTCTGAATCGCCGCCTGCATCATGCGCGCCATCTGGTCGGAAGCGCCGCCGGCGCCCGCCGCGACCACAATTTCAACCGGCTTGGTCGGCTCCCAGGCGGCAAACGCCGGTGCACTGGCGATCATCGCCGTCAACGCGGCCGCGGCTTTCAAGAAATGTCCCACGTGTTTCTTCCCTATGTCTTTGTTTAGTTTGATAAAATTGGCGATGTTCGTAGCGCCATTGTGCGCGGTAACCAGCGCCAGTTCAAGCCGAACCGCACCCGCGCCGCGTATGACTTTCGCATGAGATTACAAATCACGGCTTGCGAACGACTGCTTTCGCAAAAAACACGGCTAATCGGAAGCCCGCGCTGCTATGGAGCCAGCGTCAGAATTCAAAAGTTCAAAATATCGCTTGCAGACAATCTGAGCCGAAAGCGCAAATCGGGCGACTAATATCGCCTTGCGGCATCGCTCCCGACAGCGATGCGAACCCACGACAGCACCGGGAGGTCCGGTGCAGGAACCCTACTTGCCCTTGAAATTAGGCGCACGCTTGTTGAGGAAGGCGTCCATTCCTTCGCGAAAATCCTCGCTCATATAGGCGCGCAGGATCAAATCCTCGCCTTCGTCGCGCGTCAGCGTCCGGCGGATGCGGCGCACCGCTTCCTTGGTGACCTCGAGCGTAATCGGCGCATGGCCGGCGACCAGCTTCGCGGTCTCATCGGCACGGCGCTGCAGGGTCGCGACGTCGGGCACCACTTCATTGAGCAGCCCCAGCGCCAACGCTTCCGGCGCTTCCACCAGACGCGCCTTGAAGATCAAATCCTTGGTTCGCGCCGGGCCGACCAGTGAAACGAGCCTGGAGATATTGGACATCGACAGGCAATTGCCGAGCGTCCGCGCAATCGGAAAGCCGATCCGCGTCGACTCCGTGCCGATGCGGATATCACAGCAGGCCGCGATCCCGGCGCCGCCGCCGGTGCAGGCCCCGGCAATCGCCGCAATCGTCGGCACCCGGCACTGCTCCAGTGTACCGAGCACGCGATCGATCCGGGCCTCGTAGTCGAGCGAATCCTGCGCGGTCTTGAAAGCGCGGAATTGCGAGATGTCGGTGCCCGACGCGAACGCCTTGTCGCCCGCGCCCGTCAGGATCATCGCCTTGATCGAACGATCGGCATTCACCGTCTCGCAGATCGTGGCCATTTGCTCGTACATTGCAAAGGTCAGAGCATTACGGGCCTGCGGACGGTTGAACGTCAGCCGGGCAATGCCGTCCTCGACGGAATAGATCAGGTCTTCGGTCGCAGCTACCGGGGCGTTCATCGCTTCTCTTTCTGTTCTTTTCGGTTATGGGTCGCGATCGGTTCAGGCGACGGCGGCCTTCGGCATCTGCACGACATCGCGTCCTTTCAGGACTTCCATCGCCGCCAGCACGCCACCGCCACGATGCGGCACCTTGGCAAGATCGAGGCCCATCTCGACGCCCGACAGAGTGCCCATCAGCATGAGATCGTTGAAGTGCCCGATATGGCCGATCCGGAATACCTTGCCCTTGATCTTGTTGAGGCCGGTTCCGAGCGACATGTCGAAATTCTCCAGCACGATCTTGCGGAAATTGTCGGCGTCATGGCCTTCGGGCATCACCACGCCGGTCAGCGCCGGCGAATGACCCTGCGGATCCTGGCATTGGGTCTCCAGACCCCACACCTTGATCGCCGCGCGGGTCGCAGCACTATGGCGCTTGTGGCGGGCGAATACGTTCTCAAGCCCCTCTTCCTCGAGCATCTTGATCGCTTCCCGCAACCCGAACAGCAGATTGGTCGCCGGCGTATAGGGCCAGGTGCCCGCCTTGTTGATCGCAATCACGTCCTGCCAGTCCCAGTAGGAGCGCATCGCGGTGTTGGCCTTCGCGACCGCAAGCGCCTTTTCCGACACGGCATTGAAGCCGAGGCCCGGCGGCAGCATCAGGCCTTTTTGCGACCCGGCCACCGACACGTCGATGCCCCAGGCATCATGCTCATATTCCAGCGAGCCGAGACCGGAGATGGTATCGACCATCAGCAGCGCCGGGTGCTTGGCGCGGTCCATCGCCTTGCGCACTTCCTGCGGATGCGTGACGCAGCCGGTCGAGGTTTCGTTGTGCACGACCATGACCGCCTTGATCTTGTGCTGGCGATCGGCGGACAGCCGCGCCTCGATCTCGGCAATGTCGGCGCCGCGGCGCCAGTCACCCGGCATGAATTCGACGTCAAGCTTGAACTTGTCGGCAATGCCGCGCCACAGCACGGCAAACTGCCCGGTCTCGGCCATCAGCACCTTGTCGCCGGGCGACAGCGTATTGACGATCGCGGCTTCCCAGGCGCCGGTACCGGACGAGGGATAGATGATCACGGGCTGCTTGGTGCGGAATACCCGCTGCATGGCGGCCAGGACCGCGTGCCCGATCTCGGCAAATTCGGGACCCCGGTGGTCCATGGTCGGCATGTCCATGGCGCGCAGCACCCGGTCCGGCACGTTGGTTGGTCCCGGAATTTGCAGAAAATGCCTTCCAGTATGCACGGTCATGGGCGTCCTTCCCGGTCTTGCCTTGGTTTCGCGAGCCGCTCGAATATCACTATTTGGCGGGCTTGTCCCCCGCCCGGCGGGGGTCGTCAATGCATAAGAAGCAGGGCTTCGCTTGCCAAGGCGGACCTCGGCAGGCAAGAGATTGCGGTGCAACCCGACGAGACCTGACCAATGGCGGCAATGAAGGCCGAAAAATTGCAGAATTCGGCTGAAAACAGCGGCCTTGCCGCGCGCCTTGCCCGCGAGGTCACCGGAGACGTTTTCTTCGACGCCTTCAACCGCGGCCGCTACGCGACCGACGCCTCGTTCTACCAGATTTTGCCCTTCGGCGTCGTGATTCCCCGGACCATGGACGAGGCGCTGCGGACGCTGGCCATCGCCGGGGATTCGGGCCGAATCGTCACGCCGCGCGGCGGCGGCACCTCGCAATGCGGCCAGACGGTGAATGAGGGAATCGTCGTCGACTTCTCCAGGCACCTGAACCGCATCCTGTCGCTCGACGTCGAGAATCGCACCTGCGTGGTCGAACCCGGCATCGTGCTCGACGATCTCAACCGGCAGCTCAAAAAGCACGGCCTGTGGTTTCCGGTCGATGTTTCCACCGCGTCACGCGCCACCATCGGCGGCATGGCCGGCAACAATTCCTGCGGCGGACGTTCGCTTCGCTACGGCACCATGCGCGACAACACGCGCTCGATGGATGCGGCGCTGGCCGACGGCACCCTGCTGCATTTCGGCGAAGTGCCGCGCGACCTCGCAACGGTGAATTCGCCCGATAGCGGGCTTGCGCTGTTCCGCGACATGCTCGATCTCGGCGAGCGCGAGGCGGCCGAAATATCGGAAAGATTTCCGAAGGTGCAGCGCCGCGTCGGCGGCTACAATCTCGACGCGCTGGTGCCCCGCAACGCGCCGAACAATATGGCGCATCTGCTGGTCGGCTCCGAGGGCACGCTGGCCTTCACCACGCAGGTGGAGCTCAAGCTGTGGCCGGTCATTCGCAACAAGGTGCTTGGTGTCTGTCACTTCGGCAGTTTTTACGAGGCAATGGATGCCGCCCAGCATCTGGTGAAATTGCGACCGATTGCGGTCGAACTGGTTGACCGCACCATGATCGCGCTCGGGCGCGACATCGCGATGTTCCAGCCGATCATCAACACAGCCGTGCGCGGCGATCCCGACGCAGTGCTGATCGTGGAATTCGCCGAAGAGGATCAGGCCGAAAATCTGCGCCGCCTGAAACAGCTCGGCGAGCTGATGGCCGATCTCGGCTTCGGCTGGGATCGCGAGCGACGCAAATGGGGCGGCGTCGTCGAGATCACCGAGCCTGCCCTGCAGACCGGCATCGCCGATTTCCGCGCGGCAGGCCTCAATGTCATGATGTCGATGAAGCAGGAGGGCAAGCCGGTCTCCTTCGTCGAGGATTGTGCCGTGCCGCTGCCGCATCTGGCCGATTACACCGAACGGCTCAACGCCATCTTCGCCAGGCATGGCACGCGCGGCACCATGTACGCACACGCCTCCGAAGGCTGCCTGCATGTGCGCCCCGTCCTGAACCTGAAGCTGGAGAAGGACGTCAAGGCGATGCGCGCGATCGCCGAAGAGACTTTCGAGATGGTGCGCGAATACAAGGGCTCGCATTCCGGCGAGCACGGCGACGGCCTGGTGCGCTCCGAATTCCATGAAACGATGTTCGGCTCGCGCATCGTCGCCGATTTCAAGGAAGTGAAAAAGCGCTTCGACCCCGACAACGTCCTCAATCCCGGCAAGATTGTCGATCCGCCCAAGATGGACGACCGCTCGCTGTTTCGCTATCCGCCGGATTATCGCGTCACCGAGTTCAAGACCGCACTCGATTGGTCGGCCTGGCCCGGCGCCGGCGGCGGTTTCCAGGGCGCGGTCGAGATGTGCAATAACAACGGCGCCTGCCGAAAACTCGAAGGCGGCGTGATGTGTCCGTCCTACCGCGCGACTCGCGACGAGAAGGACGTCACGCGAGGCCGCGCCAACACGTTGCGGTTGGCGATTTCGGGCCAGCTTGGCCCTGATGCGCTGGCCTCGGATGAAATGATGGACACGCTAAAACTCTGCGTGTCATGCAAGGCCTGTCGCCACGAATGCCCAACCGGCGTCGACATGGCCAAGATGAAGATCGAGGTGTTGGCGGCGCGTGTGGCCAAGCACGGGCTTTCGTTGCGCGAGCGGCTGGTCGGTTATTTGCCGCATTATGCCGGCCTGGCATCACGCTTCGCCCCGCTCGCCAACTGGCGCAACAACAGTCGGCTGCTACGAAAACTGTTCGAACAACTCGCCGGCATCAGCGCACAACGCACTTTGCCTGCGTTCCGGCGCGACGTGTTCGAGCCCGACGCCGAGGCTGTCGGGCCGAAAGACGGCCGCGAAGTCGTGCTGTTTGCCGATACGTTCAACCGTGCCTATGAGCGGGAAAATCTCGACGCCGCGCTGCGCGTCCTGGTCGAAGGCGGGTACCGGGTCCACCTGCCCCGGCCCGCGGATCGGGCCCGGCCGCCATGTTGCGGGCGGACGTTCCTCTCCGCCGGCCTGGTCGATCAGGCGCGCGCGGAACTGGACCGGCTGGTCAAGACCTACGCGCCGTTTGCCGTCCGCGGAGTGCCGATCGTTGGCCTGGAGCCGAGTTGTCTGCTGACGCTCCGCGACGAGCTGCTCTCGTTGCGCTCCGACACCGATGCCAAAGCCGTCAGCGCGCATGCACTGCTGTTCGAGGAATTTTTGGTGCGCGAGGCGGAAGCCGGGCACTTGCGGCTGCCGCTTGGCTCCATGCCTGCGAAGGCGCTGGTTCATGGCCACTGCCATCAAAAATCATTCGGCGCGTTCAAGCCCGTCGAAAAGATTCTTCGCCTCGTTCCGGATCTGAATGTCGAGACCATCGAATCCAGTTGCTGCGGCATGGCCGGCGCCTTCGGCTATGGCGCCGACACCTACCAGGCCTCGATGGAAATGGCGGAGCTTTCGCTGCTGCCGGCGGTACGCCGCGCAGAGGCTGCCACCTTGATCGTGGCCGACGGCACCTCGTGCCGGCATCAGATCAAGGACGGCAGCGAACGATCCGCGCTTCACGTCGCGCGCGTACTGGCGATGAGCCTCGACCGCGCGAAATCCAATTCACCCCTCTTCTCACCCAAAGGAAACCATCCATGACTGAACTTACCCTCGACATCGCCCGCAAGATTCTCGATGCCGCTCTTGCCAAGGGCGTCGAGAAAAAGCTGAAACCGCTTGTCATCACCATTCTCGATGCCCGTGGCTGCGTCAAAGTCACGGCGGCGCAGGACGGCACCAGCCTGATGCGGGCCGAGATCGCGCATGGCAAGGCCTATGGCGCGCTCGCGATGGGCATGGGGTCACGGGCGCTGTTCCAGCGCGCCCAGGAGCAGGCCTATTTCATCAGCGCGGTGAATACGCTGGCGCAAGGCCGCATGGTGCCGGTTCCCGGCGGCGTGCTGATCCAGGATGGCAGCGCCCTCCTCGGTGCGGTCGGCGTCAGCGGCGACACCTCGGACAATGACGAGGTCTGCGCCGTCGCCGGCATCGAAGCCGCCGGGCTGAAGGCGAACGCGGGATAGCTGCGACACCGATGGATCTATGTGCTGGGCGTCGGCATTCGCCGACGGCAGGCGCTGCGGAACCGATCGCGTCTCGAGCCGTTACCGCCCCGGCCATGACGGCTTGCGCTTCTCGCCGAAAGCCTTGAGGCCTTCCTTGGCGTCTTCCGTCATTGCCAGCAACGCGATCTGGCTTTCCGTGTAGGCAATGCTTTCGTCGAACGACATCGAGGCGATCGCGCGCATGGCGTATTTGCCGCGGCGGATCGCAGTCGGAGACTTGTCGACGATGCGGCCAATCAGCCAGTCGACCTTGGCGTCGAGTTCGGCTGACGGCACCACATAGTTCAGAAGGCCGGCAGCCAGCGCGGCGCTGGCGTCAAAGGGTTCGCCGGTCAGCGCCCACTCGTTGACGAGGCGCGGCGGCGCCATCGATTGCAGCAGGCTCATCACCTGCATCGGAAACACGCCGACCTTCACCTCGGGCAGGCCGAAGATCACGTGATCGGCGGCGACCGCCATGTCGGTCATGCACAGCAAACCCATGCCGCCCGCCATGCAGACGCCCCCTACCCGCGCGATCGCCGGCTTGGTGGCGTTCTGCGACAGCCGCAGCAGGTCGGCGTAGTCGACATTCGGCCTGGAGAAATCCATCGCAAAGGCAGCACCGCTGTTCTGCAAGTCGGCGCCGGCGCAAAACGCCTTGTCGCCCGCGCCCGTCAGCACGATGACGCGGACGTCCTTGTCGTCATGCGCGTCGCGATAGCCTTTGGCGATGCCGGCAACCACGTCGGCATTGATGGCGTTGCGCTTGTCCGGCCGGTTGATGGTAATCCAGAAAGCCTGTCCGCGCTTTTCGCGTATCACGCTGCTATGGTCGGTCATTGTTCCGCTCGCCTGTTTGCCGAGTATTTGTTGGCCAAGTGTTCGCCACGCGTTGGCAAACATTTGCGGCAGGATGGCGGTGGAGTGCAAGCAGGATTTAGGCCGCGGGCGCGGCCTTCTTCACCCAGACCTTTTCTTCACCCAGACCTTATTGTCATGAAATGCCGCACCGCCGACGGGCGCAACCGCTTCGGCTCCGGTCAGCATGTTGATGCCGCGGCCACCGATATGGGCCTTGTTCGGGTGAACCGATTCCGCGATCAGCACGCCGCGACGCACGCCGTCGAACAGTTTTGCCGTCAGCGTCGGTTTCGCCGCGCGTGTTGCCAAGCGTCACGGCATCGCCGTCGGCGATGGAAAGCGCAGCGGCATCGTCGGGATGGATCATCACCGTCGGCACACCCTCGCGCGCCTGCGATGACGGCGTCTCGTTAAAGCTGGTATTGAGATAGCTGCGCGAGGGAGAGGTCGCAAGCCGGAACGGATGTTGCTCATCCGCCTCCTCGATGATGGTCCAGTGATCCGGCAACGACGGCATCTTGTCCCAAGCGCCCATCAAACCGCCGGTACCCACGGGCACTTTGCCCCAATCGACCTTGAAGTGGAATTTCTTGTCGGCATGCGAAAAGCCGTCGAGGTAATGCGAGGTGCGGAAGTCCGGCTGAATGTCGCGCCACAGGTCGGCTTCCAGCGTCTCGATGTCGCCATGGCCGCTCTTCTTCAGCGTGGCGTCGATCAATTCACGCGGCGACATGTCAAAGCCTGGATGCGCGGCGCTGAGACGCCGGCCGAGGCCCTGCAGCACTTCGTGATTTGACCGGCATTCGCCGGGCGGATCGATCAGTTTGGGGCCGACCGAAATATGCTGGTGGCCGCCGCCGTAATAGAGATCGTCATGTTCCATGAACATCGTCGCCGGCAGCACGATATCCGCCATCGCAGCCGTCTCGGTCATGAACTGCTCATGCACCACCATGAACAGATCTTCGCGTGCAAAGCCCTTGCGGACCAGCGCCTGCTCCGGCGCCACCGTCATCGGATTGGTGTTCTGAATCAGCATCGCCTTGACTGGAGCGCCGCCCTTCAAGGCTTCGGCATCGCCGGTCAGGATGCGTCCGATCTTGGATTGATCGAGCACCCGCGTGGTGCGGTCGATCGCGTCATGGCCCTCGATGATGGATTCGTTGAACTGCCAGATCGAGTAATTGTTGAAGAACGCGCCGCCGCCTTCGTATTGCCAGGCGCCGGTCACCGCCGGGATGCACAGCGCCGCATGCATCTGCGCCGCGCCGTTGCGGCTGCGGGTAAAGCCATAGCCGAGGCGGAAGAACGAACGTTTGGTCTGGCCGACCGCGCGCGCGAACGCCTCGATCTCCTCGACCGGCACGCCGCAGATGGATGAGGCCCATTCCGGCGTGCGGGTCGCAAGATGCGCCTCCAACTCCGCCGGGCAGTCGGTGTAGCGGGCGAGATAGTCGCGATCGGCGAAACCTTCGCGGAACAGCACGTGCATGACGCCGCAGGCAAAGGCGCCGTCGGTGCCCGGCCGAAGCAGGATCTTGATGTCCGCCTGCTTCATGGTGTCGTTGTTGTAGACGTCGATCAGCCGCGATCTTCGCACCGCGCTCTTTGCGGGCGCGCGCCGCATGGGTCATCACATTGACCTGGGTGTTGACCGGATTGGTGCCCCAGATCACGACCAGGTCGGACACGCCCATCTCGCGCGGATCGACGCCGGCGATCTTGCCGGTACCGGCCGCAAAGCCGATGCGGGCGATGGTCGACGCAGATCGTGGAATAGAAGCGCGAGTATTTCTTGACATGGGCGAGGCGATTGATGCCGTCGCGCATCACCAGCCCCATGGTGCCGGCGTAGTAATAAGGCCAGACCAATTCAGCGCCGAAGTCGCGCTCGGCTTGATCAAAGCGTGCCGCGATTTCATCCAGCGCTTCATCCCAGGAGATCCGTGCGAACTGACCGGACCCCTTCGGTCCCGTACGACGCATCGGATGCAACAGCCTGTCGGGATGATGGATGCGCTCGGCATAGCGCGCGACCTTGGCGCAGACGACGCCGGCAGTATAGGTCTGCAGCTTGGAGCCGCGCACCCGGCCGATGCTGCGGCCTTCGATCACCTCGATATCGAGCGCACACGCCGACGGACAATCGTGCGGACAGGTGGAGTGCCGGATGTCGACCTTGGCGTGCTGGTTCATGGATCGATAGGTAACATCAAATGCCGCTGCCGCCGAGGGGCATTATCCGTAAATGCCCCGGCGAAAACGGCACTTAAGCCATGCATTATGCGCCCAAATACGCTCCGCCATTGGCGTGGATGGCCTGTCCGGTGATGTAACGGGCGCCTGGCCCGCAGAGGAATCGCACTGTCGCGGCCACGTCCTCGGGCCGGCCACGCTCGCCGGAAATCGTCTGATGGGTCAGATGATGCGCCGGCTCAGGCTTGTCCTTCGGACGTGGCGTGCCGATCAGGCCGGGGACGACGCAATTGACGGTGACGCCGTCATCGGCGAGGTCGTGGGCGAGCGCGCGGGTAAAGCCGATGATTCCGGCTTTCGCCGTGACCACATGCGCGCGATTTTTTGCACCCGTATGTGCACTCAGGCCACCAATATTGACGATGGTTCCCGCCTTGCTCTGCCGCAATGCCGGCAGACAGGCTTTCACGCAATGAAAGGTGCCGTCGAGGGTAACGTCGAGAATCTCGCGCCACGCGGCATAGTCCATCTCGGCGAAGGACTTTTCGCGCCGCAGCGCCGCATTGTTGACCAGAATATCGATCCGCCCGAATTGGCTCACGGCCAATTCCGCCATCGCCTGCACCGCCTTGGCGTCGGCAACGTCGCCGATATGGACCAGTGCCTTGCCGCCTGCGGTTTCGATCTCGCGTACGACGGATTCCGCCTCGGCCCGATTGTTGCGCGCATTCACGACGATGGACGCGCCACCCTCCGCCAAGGTCAGGGCGATGGCACGGCCGATGTTACGGCCTGCGCCAGTGACGATAGCAACCTTGCCGGCGAATTCTTTCATCTGATGCCCTCTCCGGCGGTGAACCTGACAACGTTAATGCGCGCCGGGAATAGACCCGGATTGCAGAAGCTACAACAACGGAAAGTCAAAGGACATGCTTGCTCGCGTGACTTCAATTGCGCCTCAACTTCGCAAAGCGCGCAGATCGATCCTTCCCTGATACAACCCGGCCATCAGCTGCAGCGCGGCATCGCCCTGCCCGGTACTCCAGCCGCCATGCTGCGTATTGAGCACGAACTTATCTGTCACATCCTGACGCGTCAGCGGCTCCTGCGCGCCGCCGCGCAAATAGGGTTGCCGTTCTTCGATCACACGGCCGTCGCGGAGCGTGGCACGGATATGGCCGGTGTAGTTATTCGGATAGGGATTGTCCGGATCGATCACGAATTTCACTTTCGCGGCAAGCGCGAGCACCCGGGGATCGCGGATTGCATTTTCCGTGAACGCGCCGAGCCCGACGCCGCCATGCACGAATCCGGCCGAGAGCAGATAGGGCGTCGCGAATTTGGCGGCATAGCCGTTGCGCGGGCGTTGCTTGTCGGCGAGCGGCTCCCACAACCGGTGCACCGTGCCCTCCGCCACCTCGCAGACGATCTCGGTGACGTCCTCCGGCTTGATGCCGCCCGCGCCCAGCCTTCGCGCGCAATCGATATAGGGCTGCGCCATTGTCCCGCACGGATACGGCTTGAACGCCAGCGTGTCGGTTACCCAACGCGTGCCGAAATCTTCCGTCAGCGCGCCGTAATCGCCATCGGTGGTGTGCGCAAAACCGTGGAACAGCCCGTGCACGCCTTCAAACACCGTGCGCGGGCCGACGAAGCCGCCGCGCGCCAGCAGTGCAGCGCGGATGCCCGATTGCGCCGCCCACCCGGCATGCAGCCGCTTGGTCCACGCGCCCTCGGCAAGATATTCAATGATGCCGCCGGCCATGCTCCCGGCGATGCCGAGCGCATCGACAATTTGCCGGGCGTTGAGACCGAGGGCAGCGCCAACGCCCGCCGCCGCCCCCATCGCGCCAAAAATCGCGGTCGGATGAAAACCCGCCTTGTGGACGGCTTTTGGCACCACGACGCTTAATCGGCACAGCACTTCGGTACCGACCGCAATTCCGATCAGGGCCATCCGCCCATCGGGATTGTGCCGTTCGCAGGCGGCAAGCACCGCCGGCACGATCACCGCACCGGCATGCACCGGCCCACCTTCAAACGTGTCGTCGAAATCCTCGCCATGCGCAGCGGTGCCGTTGACGAAGGCGGCGCCCGCCGCGGTCAGCGTTCGTGCGTGACCGATCGCCGTGCATGGGCCGTCATCGTCGCAACCCGCCAGCGCGCTCTTGATATAATCCTCGTTGCGCGCGGTGACGCAGAGGCCGACGACATCGATCAGCAAATCCTCGCATTTACGCGTGGTCACGGCCGGCAGCGCGCCGGGCTTCAGGGCGACGATCTTTTCGGCAAGCGCCTCGGCGACCGAGGTCTTCGGCAACGAAATTTTGGGCAACGAGGTCTCGGGCAACGAAGTCTTAGGCAGTCCAGAGGTCATTTCGGTCAGACCCGGAAGATCTTGGTGTAGCGCGCCTTGATCGAATCGCCCTCTTTCTCAACCGCCGCTGCGTCGTCCTTCATGGTCTTGATATCCTTTAGCGGTTTGCGCCCCGCCTTCTCGACCGTCTGCGCATGCACCGAACGCAGGCCGCCGACATCGATGATGAGTTGCTGGGCTTCGCGCCCAAGGCTGAACGACTGGAATAGCTTTGCGGCGTTCGGATTGGGCGACCCCTTGAAGATGCCGTTCGGTCCGACGATCAGCGGTGATCCCTCGGTCGCATAGACCGGCTCGACCGGACGACCCGACTCTTTCATTTGGAAGATGTTGTATTCGTTTCCGTCGGCCATCACGGCGCGCTCGCCGAGATCGAGCTTCTTCGGTGGATCGGCTGAGGACTGCACCTGCATGATGTTCTGCTTTGCGAGTTGCTCGAAAAAGCTCCAGCCGAGATCGCGCTGCATCTGATAGGTCGCGGTCATGATGGTGCCGCTGTAACCGGGATGGGCCTTGACGATCTTGCCCTTCCATTTGGGGTCGAGCAGGTCGGCAAAACTCTTCGGCGCATCCTCCGCCTTCACCAGATTGGTGTTGTAGGCGATGATGCTGAGCCAGACACGGAAACTTGCAAACTGGCCGTCGGCATCCCTGTGCTCGGCAGGATAGAATTTCGCGACCTCTTCCGGCACATAAGGCGCCAGAATGCCGTCGCGCTTCCAGACGATGAAGTGCGCAGCATCCGACGAGTTCACGATGTCGACGGCATGAATGTTGCTGGAATATTCCTGGCCGATGCGCTGGAACACGCGCTCCGCGCCGGTGCGCTCGACGCGCACGGCAATCCCCGGATATTTCGCTTCGAATGCCTTGGCCAGTTTCTCCGCGACCGGCAGGTCGGTCGAGGTGTAATAGATCACCTGGCCTTCCTTCTTGGCCGCTGCGATCAAATCAGGCGTAATCGGTTCCGGCGGCGGCGCATCGGCCAGGACGCGCGTGGAGAATGCGGCGCCAGCGATGACGGCGCCCGCGCCTTTGAGCAGATTACGTCGAGAAACCGGATTCATGGGCATTTCCATCCGCTTGTTCTTGCAGGGGTTCGTTACACCACAAATTATCTTTTATTCCTATGGCCCCACAGCCAGTCTTTCGTCGACAGCGTATGCGCATTGCAGCTAAATTGTCCGTAGGGAAAAGACAAGAACTCAGGGGATGGATAATGACGGGCCGAAGGTTGACGCTGGCGCTGGTGACTTCTCTGTTGGCGACGGCGATCCTGGCATCGCAGGCGCTGGCGCAGGACTATCCGTCGCGGCCGGTGCGGGTGATCGTTCCTTTCGGAGCCGGCGGACCGGCCGACGTCACCGCCCGGCAGATCGGCAGCATCCTGCAAGAGAGTTTCGGTCAGCCTTTCGTGATCGAGAATCGCACCGGCGCCGGTGGCGTGATCGGCACGCTGGAAGTCGCCAAGTCGCCGCCCGACGGCTATACGCTGTTGATGATGTCGAACACCCAGACGGCGAATGAATCGCTGGTGCCGCAGCGCAAATACGAACTGATGCGCGATCTCGCGCCGATCGCACCGGTGAGCTACTCCGACCTCGTGATCGTGGTCTATCCGCAAGTTGCGGCAAAAACGCTGCAGGAGTTCATCGCGCTCGCCAAATCGCAGCCAGGAAAATTGAACTATGCCTCGTCCGGCCAGGGCACGCCGTATCATATGGCCGGTGAGCTGTTCAAAACCATGGCCGGCATCGACGTCGTCCATGTGCCTTACCGCAACAGCGGCGAGGCGCGCAGCGGCGTGATCGGCGGCCAGGTGCAGATGATGATCGATGCGGTTCCGGCGATGGCCGCCAACGTGGCTGAAAATCAGGTCCGCGCGCTGGCCTCTACCGGCAAGACGCGTTCCACGGTCCTGCCCAACGTGCCGACGGCAAGCGAAGCGGGCGTGCCCGGTTATGAAGCGACCATCTGGCTCGGTCTGATGGCGCCGGCGAACACGCCAAAGCCGATCATCGATAAAATCAATGCGGCTGTGAATGCCGCGGTGAAGCGGCCCGATATCGTCAAGCTCTGGGCCGAGCAAGGTGCGGTTCCGATGTCGATGACCCCGGAAGAGTTCGACAAATTCCTGCGCGGCGATATTGTAAAGTGGGCTGAAGTCGTCAAAAAGCTCGACAAGCCGCAATAGAGACCCAAATCAATAGAGACCCAGGCCAAGGTCCGCCCTCGATGCCAAGCGTTCCGTTCCGCCTCAATGGCGCCGAGATGAATGTCGACGCCGACCCCGACCGGTCGTTGCTGGATATCTTGCGTGGTCAGCTTGGCATGACCGGTCCCCATTTCGGCTGCGGCGCCGGCGAATGCGGCGCCTGCAACGTCATCATCGGCGACCGCGCGGTGGCCGCCTGCGACACGCCGCTATGGTCGGTGGCGGGCAAGGACATCACAACCGTCGAGGGGCTGGGAAGCGCCGAACAGCCACATCCGCTGCAGCGCGCCTTCATCGCCGAGCAGGCGCTGCAATGCGGCTATTGCGTTTCCGGCATCCTCATCAGCGCGGCCGCATTGTTGAAGCGAAATCCCGCGCCTTCGAGCAAAGAGGTGAAGGAAGCACTTGACGGCAACCTTTGCCGCTGCGGTTCGCATAACCGCATGGTGCGAGCGGTGCTTCGTGCGGCCGATGAAATGGCGGCGAGATGAACCAGCAGGCGCCCTCGCCGCCCCCACCCAAATTGCCGGTGAGTCTCGCGGCAAACCCGAAACTGTCGTCATGGCTGAGATTCTCCGCGGACGGAGAGGTGACGGTCTCCCCGGGCAAGGTGGAGATCGGGCAAGGCATCGTGACGGCACTGGCGCAGATCGCCGCCGACGAACTCGACGTCGATCTGTCCCGCGTGCGGATGCTCCGCGCTTCGACTGCGGCCAGCCCCAACGAGGGCGTTACCTCAGGCAGCCTCTCGGTGCAGCAGTCCGGACGCGCGTTGCGTCATGCCTGCGCCGAAGTCCGCCAGATATTTCTTCAGCTCGCATCGGAACGGCTGGGTGTGGAGATCGCCGCGCTCGATGTCGAAGACGGCATCATTTCGGGACCCGGCAATATCAGGACCAGCTATTGGGAGCTTGCCGAAGAAGTCTCACTCGATCGCGACGCAACGCCGGGCACAACGCCCAAGCTGGCGAGCCGTCGCGCATTGGCGGGAAATTCTGTCCAGCGCATCGACATCCCTGACAAGGTGTTCGCGCAGCCGCGCTTCATCCACGACCAGACATTACCGGGAATGCTGCACGGCCGCGTGCTGCGGCCGGATAACGCGCGCGCGAAACTTGTCGATTTGAAGGAAGATCGCGTTCGCGCGATCGCCGGTCTCGTCGCCATCGTTCGTGACGGCAGTTTCGCCGGCGTCGTTAGCGAGACCGAGCATGGCGCGGAGGCAGCACTTCACGCGTTGCGCAAGGGTGCGACATGGGCCGACGGCGATCCGCTACCCGACGAAAACGATCTGGCGACATTCCTTAAAGCTCAGCCAGTACAATCCACGATCATCGACAAGAAGACAGCGTCGTCGCCCACCACCGGCAAACGCACCCTGCAACGGCAATATACCCGCCCCTATATCGCGCATGCATCGATCGCACCATCCTGCGCGATGGCGCAATGGCGCGGAGACCGTGTGCACGTCTGGACCCACAGCCAGGGTGTTTATCTCCTGCGCGCCGATCTGGCGCTGGTCCTCAAACTGCCGGTCGACAACATCACGGTCGAACATATGGAAGGCGCCGGCTGCTATGGCCATAACGCCGCCGACGACGTCGCCCTCGACGCCGTGCTGTTGGCCAAGGCCACCGGCGATCGGCCGGTCCGGGTGCAGTGGTCGCGCGAAGGCGAGATGTCGGACGCGCCGTTTGGCGCTGCGATGGCGATCGATATCGAGGCCGATCTCGATGCCCAGAACGAAATCGTTGACTGGCGCCATTCGATCTGGAGCAACGGCCACGCCGCGCGGCCGGGGCGCGCGGCACAACCTGCGCTGCTGGCGGGGTTCGAACTGGCCAGCCCGTTTCCGCGGATGATCTCGGCCAATCCGCCGCAGGCCAATGGCGGCGGCGCGGATCGCAATTCCATACCGCTGTATGATTTTCCGTCGTGGCAGATCGAAAGCCATTGCCTGAGGACCATGCCGATCCGCACCTCCGCGCTGCGGACGCTCGGCGCGCAGGGCAATGTGTTTGCGATCGAATCCTTCCTTGACGAAATCGCGACCGAGCGTGGGGAGGATCCGGTCGCATTCCGGCTGCGTCACCTCAGGGATGAGCGCGCAAAGGACGTGATCCGCGCCGCAGCGAAGCGAGCGAAGTGGAAACCGGAGAAGCAACCCGGAATCGGCTACGGCATTGGCTTTGCCCGTTACAAAAACACCGGAGCGTATTGTGCCGTAGTCGCCGAAATCGAGGGTGCTGAAGATATCAGCGTCAGGAAACTTACGCTCGCAGTCGATGTCGGCGAGGCCATCAATCCGGACGGCGTCATCAACCAGATCGAAGGCGGCGCCATCCAGGCCACGAGTTGGGTGCTGAAGGAGCGTGTCCGCTTCGACCGGCGGCGCATCACCAGCACGAATTGGACGGAATATCCGATCTTGCGTTTCAGCGAGGTGCCGGATGTCGAGGTCGAACTGATCCAGCGGGTAGAGGCGGACCCGCTCGGCGCCGGTGAAGCCGCCCACGGTCCGGTCACGGCGGCAATTGCCAATGCCGTGTTCGATGCGCTCGGCGTACGGATACGAAATCTCCCGATCACGCGCGACAATCTCATCGCGGCAATGGAATTGACCTCATGAATAGCTTGAATATCCTGAGTGGCGGCGCGGCGCAGGGCCTGGTTGGAAGCCTCTTGCCGGCATTCAAGGCGCAAACCGGGTTCGGCGTCACCGGCGAGTTCGGCGCGGTGGGTGCCATGGCCGAAAAATTGCGCAAGGACACGCCGGCCGATATCGTCATTTTGACCGCCGCCATCGTGGCGAAACTTGCGGAAGAGAAGCTGGTGGTCGCCGCTTCGATTGCCGACGTCGGTCTGGTGGAGACCGCGCTGGCTATCCGTGCCGGCGATCCCGAACTCGCGGTGAGCGATGCCGCCAGTTTACGGGAGGCGTTGCTCGCCTCGGATGCGATATTCGTGCCGGATACCAAGGCCTCGACGGCCGGGATTCACGTCGCCAAAATCCTTGTACAGCTTGGCATCGCCGATGCGGTCGCCGCCCGGCTCAAGATTTTCCCGAACGGTGCCACCGCGATGCGAGAACTGGCGGCGTCCGGCGCGCGGCGCCCGATCGGCTGCACCCAATCGACAGAGATCATCAGCACCAAGGGCATCATCCTGTCCGGTTCACTGCCGAAGGGCTGCGAACTTGCGACCATGTACACGGCGGGCATCACGACACGGGCCGCCCATGCATCTCAGGCTCAAGACTTGATCGGCTTGTTGACCGGCGCAGGTCAGCACGAACAGCGCACGCTCGCCGGCTTCATCAACGATCAGAAATAGCCGCGGCCCGCCACGCAACGCAGCAATCCGGAGCTTTTCGACGAACGACGCTAACCAGAAAAAACGACGCCGATAAAAATCGACGCACGACTGATAACAACGGTTGGAGGGACATCATGAAACGCCGCGACTTCATCAAGGTAAGTGCAGGATTTGGAGCGGCCATGGCCGCCATGGCGCCGCTGTCACCGGTACGTGCGCAGGCAAAATCGATCTTCAAGGCTTCCGACGTCCAGCCGGCCGGCTACCCGACAGTGGTTGCGACCGAAAATCTGGGCAAGAAACTCGAAGCGGCCACCAATGGGCGGCTCTCGGTCCAGATGTTTCCCTCCATGCAACTCGGCGGCGAGAAGGAAACCATCGAGCAGACGCAGATCGGCGCGATCCAGCTCCTGCGCGTCAGCGCGGGATCCATGGGACCCATCGTCGACGAGATCAATGTGGTCAACATGCCCTTCCTGTTCAAGAACATGGCGCATGCGGAAAAGATGATGGACGGTCCGATCGGGCAGGAACTGCTCGACAAGATCACGGCCAACGCGAACGCCGGCCTGGTCGCGCTGTGCTGGATGAACGCAGGTGCGCGTAGTCTCTACAACACCAAGAAGCCGATCAAATCGATCGGGGATATAAAAGGGTTGAAATTCCGCGTCATCGGCAATCCGATCTTCATCGACATGATGAACGCGCTCGGCGGCAACGGTGTCGCGATGGGCTACGATCAGGTCTTCAGCGCATTGCAGACCGGCGTCATTGACGGCGCCGAAAACAATCCGCCGAGCTACGTCTTCAGCAATCACTATACGGCTGCGAAATATTTCTCGCTCACCGAACACCTCATCATTCCCGAGGTGCTGGTATTCTCGAAGCGGGCCTGGAGCGCGCTTTCCGCCGACGATCAAAATCTGATCAAGAAGCTCGCCCGTGAAGCGCAGCTGGAAGAACGCGACCTCTGGAACAAGTATGAGCAGCAGGCAATGGAGAAAGCAAAGGCCGCCGGCTGCCAGATCGTCGAAATCGCCGACAAGGCGCCGTTCCAGAACGCGGTCAAGCCGGTGTGGGACAAGTACGGTCCGAAATATCAGGACATGATCAACCGTATCCAGGCGATCGCGTAGGCTCCGGCGTATCGTCAAAAGGAGCCCAAGAAAATGGCTGAATCGTTTCGCCGGGCGATGGATTATTTGTATTTACTGTGCGTCGTCATTGGCTGCACCGCGCTGGTGTTGATCTCAGCCGTTATCCCCTGGGCGGTATTCACCCGCTACGTGCTCAACAGCGCCGCATCCTGGCCCGAACCGCTTGCGGTTCTCCTGACGATCGTGGTGACCTTTATCGGCGCAGCCGCAGCCTACCGGCTCAACTTGCACATGAACGTCGGCTTCTTCGCCGACAAGCTGCCGGGCGGCTACCGCAAGCTGCTCGACCTCCTCGTTCAGCTCCTGATGGCGCTGATCGCGATCTTCATGATCGTCTGGGGCAGCCGGCTTGTGGAGGTGACCTGGCACAATACCATCGCCGATTTCCCGTTCCTGTCCGTCGGCGTCACTTATCTGCCGATTCCGATCGGTGGGGTCTGCCTCCTGCTTTTCATCGTCGAGCGGATTTTTCTGGGCGTACCGCCGGACCCGATTGCTCAACACCGGGAAATCGCGGCCGACTGACCGCCAGGGAAGCCAGCATGGATATCTTCATTTTGCTCACAACCATGCTGGTCTGCTTTCTGATCGGCATGCCCATCGCCTATTCGCTGGCAATGGCTGCGATTGCAGGCGCGCTGTCGATCGGCATTCCGCTGGAAGCGGTGATGCTGAAAATATCCGACGGCGTCAGCAAAGTCGCGATGCTGACCATCCCGTTTTTCGTGCTCGCGGGCGCCATCATGGCCGAAGGCGGCATGGCACGCCGGCTTGTCGCATTCGCCGACGTGCTGGTCGGACTGACGCGGCTGCGCGGTGGCCTCTCCATCGTCAACGTGCTGGCGACGACGTTCCTCAGCGGCATCTCCGGTTCCGCCGTGGCCGATACCTCGGCCATCGGCTCGGTCATGATCCCGCAAATGGAGAAAAACGGCTACCCCCGGGTATTCGCCACCAATTTGACGATCACAGCCTCGGTTCAGGCGCTTCTGGTTCCACCAAGCCACAATGCGGTGCTGTATTCGCTTGCCACCGGCGGCACCATTTCGATCAGCGCGCTGTTCATGGCCGGCGTATTTCCCGGCCTTCTGCTCGGATTCTCGCTCGTCATCCTTTGCCTCGTCATCGCCTACCGAAACGGACATCCACGCGGCCAGACCGTGCCGGCCAAGGACGCACTGCGGATCACGATCGACGCCGCCTGGGGGCTGATAACGCTGGTCATCATTCTCGGCGGCATTCTGGCTGGAATCTTTACCGCGATCGAAGCCGGCGCGGTCGCCTGCATCTGGGCGTTCTTCGTGACGATGTTCATCTACCGCGACTATCGCTGGCGCGATCTGCCAGTGTTGCTGCACCGGACGCTGCGCACCGTTGCCATGGTGCTGACGTTGATCGCCTGCGCTTCCAGCGTCGGCTACATCATGGCGTTGACGCAGATGCCCGCGAAGATGACGGCGTTCTTCCTGTCGATATCCGACAACAAATACGTCATCCTGTTCCTGATCAACATCCTGCTGCTGCTGCTCGGCACCCTCGTCGACATGGCGCCGTCGATCCTGATTGCGACGCCTATTCTGCTGCCGGTGATGGCTAATTTCGGCGTCGATCCCGTTCATTTCGGCATGATCATGCTGCTCAACCTCGGCATCGGGCTGTGCCACCCACCTGTCGGAGCAATCCTGTTCGTTGGTTGCGCGGTCGGCAAGGTCACCATCGAACAGGTCATGCGCAAGATCTGGCCATTTTATGCGGTCATGTTCTTCGTCTTGATGTGCGTCACCTACATTCCGGAAATCTCGCTTTGGCTGCCGCGGCATGCACTGCGATGAAGACTTGACCAGCTTGCAGCAACGCCGGAAATGCATCAGCATAACGGCTCGCTTCGCTACAAAAGGTACACAAACGTGAAGATCATCGATCTCAGCCGCGAACTCTATCATCGCACCCCGAGCTATCCGGGCCATCCGCCGGTCATGCACGGAATGTGGAAGACCCACGAAGAATCCTTTGCCGATTCCAAAAATGTTTACGGGCTTTCTTCCATGTTCATTTCGATGCCCGACCATGCCGGCACCCATATCGATGCGCCCAGGCATTTCGGCCCGGGCGGCATACCGATCAACGAATATCCGCTGGAAAAGTGTATCGTGCCGGGCATCTGCATTGATTTGCGCCACATCGCCCCGCGCGCCGAGATCACGCCTTCCGACCTCGAATCCGCGGTCAAGAAGGCCGGCGTGACGGTGCCGAAGGGCGGCACCGTCCTGCTCTGCACCGGCCACCACGAACGTACTTTTCCCCGCAAGGAGTATTCGACCGACAATTCCGGCGTCAATGTCGCCGCCACTGAATGGTTGGCGAAGGAGGGCGTCGTTCATTTCGGCATCGACTCGATGCGGCCCGGGCCGGACAGCGACGTGAATTTGCTGGTTCACAAGGCCTGTCTCGACCTCGACATCACCCATATCGAGAGCCTGTGCAATCTGGAATCGCTGCTCGGCAAGGGCCAGTTCACCTTCATCGGCCTGCCGATGAAGTGGCGCGAAGGCACCGCTTCCCCGATCCGCGCGGTGGCGGTGTTCGATATGGCGTGAGTACTTCGAGAAGGCAGGTATCGCGCCCGTCTGATCCAATCAATATTACGCTACGCGTCACAAACCGTCTTGCCGCGCGCCTTTGGCATGTCTTACGCTGCTCCCAATAAAAACAAACAAAACCCGGGGAGAAAGTCGTCATGACCACACGCCGTAATTTCCTGAAAGGCGGCGCTGCCGCTGCGACCGGCATCGTGTTCTGCAGCTGCGGCCTGCTGCAAAGTGCGCATGCACAGCAGCCGACACGCCAGAAACTGCCGGTTATGATCGGCGGAAAACGGGTCAAGACGATCGATGTGCACGCCCACTGCCATTTCCGCGAGGCCGGCGCGCTGCTCGGCGCCGACGCTCCCAAGTTCCAACTTCCGCCGGTCAACGGCGCAGCCGAAGCCTTCATCGAGATCGACAAGCGGCTCGCCGCGATGGATGCGCAGGCCGTCGACGTGGAAGTGTTGTCGATCAATCCCTTCTGGTACGACCGCGAGCGCGATCTTGCCGGACAGATCGTCAAGATCCAGAACGAAAAGCTGGCCGAACTCTGTGCCTCCAAGCCCGATCGGTTCGCAGGCTTCGCCTCGCTGACACTGCAGGCACCCGATCTCGCCGTGCAGGAACTCGAGATTGCCGTGAAAAAGCAGGGGTTGAAGGGCGCTGCGATCGGCGGCGTGGTGAACGGCGTGGAATTTTCGGATCCGAAATTCCATCCGGTATGGGCCAAAGCGGAAGAACTCGGCGTGCCCTTGTTCATTCACCCACAGGGCGTGCCCGAGCTCAACAAGCGACTCTCGGGCAATGGCTGGCTCGGCAACACCATCGGCAATCCGTTGGAGACAACGATTGCGCTCTCCCATCTCATCTTCGAAGGCACGTTCGATCGCTTTCCCGGGCTGAAGGTGATCGCCGCCCATGGCGGCGGCTTCCTGCCCTCCTACGCCGACCGGTCAGATCATGCCTGCCTGGTTGGCCCCAAAGGCTGCAACCCCGACGTGAAGCTAAAAAAGGAGCCGACCGAGTATCTCAAGCAAATCTATTTCGACTCGCTGATCTTCTCACCTGAGGCGATCCGCCATCTGGTGGCACAAGTCGGCGCCGGTCAGATCGTTTTGGGCAGCGATTATCCCTATCCGTGGCAACTCCGGCCGGTTGATCATATCTTTGCTTCCGCATCGCTTGGCGACGAGGAAAAGGCCGACATCCTCGGCCGCACCGCGGCAAGATTGCTTGATTTTAAGGACTAATTGCCATTGACCAACGTCCCCGCTTCGGGGGTGAAGGTTCAAAATCGAGCAAGCGGAAGTGGCCTGTAACGGCACGGTCGGGCTCTCGGCGGCGGATTCCGTTGCCTTGGAAGCTCTGTGCCATCCTGCGTCCGTAGACGCACGTTGAAAGCTTGCCTAAAGTCGCGCTAATAGCGGCTGCGGCCGGGTCAACCGACCGCGGACAAGATTGGGCGGGCGCCCGCAAAGAATACAAGGGGAGGAAATCATGAACCGTTTTTGGCGGGTTAACCGCGCTGTCACATTCCTATCTGCCGCGGCGATGTCGCTGGCCCTGGCGGCGCCCGCGTCAGCGCAGGAAACGTTCAAACTGGGCATCGTGACCTTCCTGTCCGGGCCCGCGGCAGACAGTTTCGGTGTCCCGGCCCGCAACGGCGCGCAATTCGTCATCGACCAGTTGAACAAGGGCGCAGGGCCCTCGCCTTACGAGAAGGTCGGGTTCGGCGGCATGAAGATCGAGCCCGTCATCATCGACGAGAACGGCGGCGCCACCAAGCAGGTGCAGGAACTGCGCAACCTCTATCAGCGCGACAATGTCGATGCCGTTATCGGCTACATCGGCTCCGGGGACTGCCTGGCCGTGGCGCCGATCGCGGAAGAACTGAAGCAATTGCTGCTGCTGTTCGATTGCGGAACGCCGCGTATTTTCGAGGAATCCAAATATAATTACGTGTTCCGCACGGCGGCGCATGCGACCATGGATAACGTGGCGCTGATCCGCTACATGAAATCGCACAATATCAAAATGGACACGTTCTCGGCCATCAACCAGGACTATGCCTGGGGCCAGGACAGCCGGGCCGACTTTGTGGCTGCGGCCGAGAAGGTCTACCCCAACGCCAAGCTCGGATCGGATCTGCTGCCGAAATTCGGCGCCGGCCAATATGGCACCGAAATCTCGGCTCTGGTAAGCGCGGGCTCCGATGTCGTCTATTCGAGCCTGTGGGGTGGTGACCTGCAGTCCTTTATCCTGCAAGCTGCTCCCCGCGGCCTGCCCAAGCGCAGCCAGCTCGTGTTCAGCGCCGCCGATCACGTCTTGCCGCCGCTCGGCGACAAGATGCCCGACGGCACGATCATCGGCGCCCGCGGCGCCTATGGCCTGATGTCGCAAAAATCGGCGCTGAACGATTGGCTGTTCAATGGCTATGAGGCCGCGAACAACGTCTACCCGGTGCAGGCTGCTTACCGCGTCACGCAATCGATCCTCGGCCTGAAGAGCGCGGTCGAGAAGGCGATGGCCAAGAACGGCGGCAAAAAACCCTCCACCGACGAACTGGTCGCGGCGATGACCGGCCTTGAGTGGCAGTCGCCTGGCGGGCTGATCCAGATGAAGCTTGGTGACGGCCACCAGGCGATCCAGCCGATCGCGATTAGCCGCACCAAATATGATGCGACCAAGAAGCGCGTCGAACTGGTCGATATCCAGACCTTCCCGGCCGAATGCGTCAACCCGCCGCCGGGCGTCAAGGCGATCGACTGGATCAAGGGCGGCATGGCCGGCGCGAAATGCGACTGAACGGCATCCATCCGTGACGGAGCTTAAAGCGGCGCGCGCCCCAAAGGTCCGCGCCGTCATTTCCTGCCCGTCAATAATCCGCGTGACCCCATCGCCATGAATTTCTTTTTGACGATCGTTCTCGACGGCCTGATCCAGGCCTCGTGGTTGTTCATCGTTGCCCTCGGCCTGACGCTGGTGTTCGGCGTGCTGAAGATTCTCAACATCGCCCATGGCAGCTTCTACGCGCTCGGCGCCTATATCGCGGCAACCGCGGTAACGATGGTTGCCGCGCATGGTCTTCCGCCGAGTGCCGGCTTCGTCGCGATGTTGCTTTCGGTTGCGTTGATCGCGTCCGCGGTCGGGCTTCTGCTCGAACGCGGCCTCTTGAAGATGTTTTACGGCCGCGACGAGGTGGTGCTGCTGCTGGTGACCTATGCGGTGTTTCTCATTCTCGAAGACGTCACCAAGCTGATCTGGGGCGTCAATCCGATTTATGCGACGCAGCCCTATGAATTGTTCGGCAATCTCGAATTCGCCGGCCTCTATTACGTCGGCTACGATCTGGTTCTGATCCCGGTTTCGGCCGTGATCGGTTTTGCAGTCTGGTTCGGCCTCAATCGCACCGTGATCGGCAAGATCGTGCTGGCTGTGATCCATAATGAAGAAATGAGCGTCAGCATGGGCGTGCGGGTCAACCGCGTCTATGCGATTGCCTTTGCGTTCGGCGTGCTGCTCGCCGCGCTTGCGGGCGCCCTCACCGCGCCGAAGATATCGATCCAGCCGGGCTTGAGTTCGGACATCATCATCCTGAGCTTCGCCATCGTGGTGATCGGCGGGCTGGGAAGCGTCGAGGGCGCGGCGGTCGGTGCGGTCCTTGTTGGGCTGGCGCGTGCTGCATCCGTGCATCTGATGCCACAGGCCGAACTGTTCATGATCTATCTGATCATGGCGGCCGTGCTGCTGTTTCGCCCCGAAGGCCTGTTCAAGCGCGAGACGGCAAGGCGGATCTGATGAGGAAGAACCTGCATCCTCTGGTCATGATCGCGCTGGTCGCAGCGGTGACGCTGTTCGGCCGCGTGTTGCCGACCTGGACATTGTCGCTGGCGACCATCGCCGCGTCAAACGCGTTGATCGCACTCGGCATCGTGGTGCTGGCGCGCACCGGCAATGTCTCGTTCGGCCAGGGCCTGTTCTTTGCCGCCGGCGGTTACGGCGTGGCGCTGATCGCCAATGGCTGGGGCCTCACCGATGCGGCGGCGCAGGTGATGATCGGCGCGGTCTGCGGCGGCCTGCTCGGCCTGGTGGTCGGTCCGCTGATCGCACGCTACAGCGGCATCTTCTTCGGCATGCTGACATTGGCGCTGTCGATGGTGTTCTACGGCGCGCTGGTGAAAACCACCGCGCTCGGCGGCTCTGATGGATTTAACGTCGGGCGTCCGAGCCTGTTCGGCATGAGTTTTGTCGATCCACGCGAAGCCGATTTCATGCTGTACGCGGTCTCGGTCATCGTGACAGGCTTTGCCGGGATCGCCGCTACCATCCTGTTCCGTTCCGAATTCGGCCTCGCCAGCCTTGCCGTGCGTGAAAACAATCTGCGCGTCGAATATCTGGGTATCTCGGCCAACCGGATCATTTCGATCAATTTCGTGATCGCCGCGATCTTCGCCGGCGCCAGCGGCGCCTTTGCCCTGATGGCGCAACGGCACATCGATCCGCAATTCTCCTACTGGACCACATCGGGTGAATTCGTCTTCGTCGCCGTGCTTGCCGGCTACCAAAGCGTCGCCGCCGTCTTCGTCGCGTCGATGGCGCTGGAACTGGTCCGTTCGTTCTCGAATCTCTATCTTCCCAACACCTGGCAGCTGGTTCTCGGCGTCTTTCTCCTGGGCGTCATCCTGTTCCTGCCGCGCGGCATCGGCTCGCTCTGGATCAGGGACCGGCACAGCAGAAAAGGCCTTGCGGCCACAGCGCCCGTCGCCGCCGAAAAAGGAGCGACGCCGTGAACCCGGTGCTATCCGTCCGCGGGCTCGACAAGCGTTTCGGTGCGGTGGTCGCGGCTGACGCGCTGACCATCGACATTCCGGCTGGCCAGAAGGTCAGCCTGATCGGCGCCAATGGCGCCGGCAAGACCACTTTCGTCAACATGGTCACGGGATATCTGAAGCCCGACAGCGGCTCGATCGTGCTCGACGGAACGGACATCGGACGGCGTTCGCCGCGAAGCGTCGCCCGCCTTGGCATCTCCCGCTCCTTCCAGATTCCGCAGCTTTTCATTGAACTGACTGCAGCCGAAAATCTCACCGTCGCGATTTCCGGCGTCACGCGAACGTTGTCGTTTCATTCACCGGCGGAAGCGCAGGACCGCCACAACAAGGCGCTCGAATTGCTTGGACGCTTTGGCCTCGCCGATCTGGCCGACCGCCCGATCTCGGAACTTGCCGGCGGCGTCCGGAAACTGATCGACATCGCCATGGCGCTGGTGCGCCGGCCGAAATTGCTGCTGCTGGACGAGCCGACCTCGGGGGTCTCGGCGGAAGAGAAATTCGCCACCATGGACCGCGTTATCCATGCCGTCGCGCCCGATGCCGCTACCATCGTATTCGTCGAGCACGATATGGAGATCGTCAGCCGCTATGCCGACCGCGTTGTGGCTTTCTATCAGGGCCGGATTCTGGCCGATGGCGAACCCGGCGAGGTCCTGAAGGATCAGGAAGTACGTCGCTATGTCACCGGGGGTGCGCGATGAACGCCGCAGCGCCGCTGCTCGAGATCGACAATCTCGTCGTGGAAATCCAGTCGATGCCCGCCCTGCGCGGCTTTTCGATGCGCGTCGCCAGGGGCGCCATGGTAAGCCTTGTCGGCCGCAATGGCGCCGGCAAGACCACGCTGATGCGTTCGATCATGGGTCACCTGAGACCCGTCCAAGGCACGGTGCGATTTGAAGGCGCCGACCTGTCATCCCGCCCGCGCCATGCGCGCGCCGCGCTCGGCATCGGCTACATGCCGGAAGATCGCTGCCTGGTGCCGCAATTGACGGTGGAAGAAAACATCATGCTGCCGCTATGGGTCGCCGGACATCTCGATCGCAAGGCGCGGCTCGACTTCGTCTATGAGGTGATCGGCGAACTCACCGAGATGCGGCAGCGCAAGGCGCTGCTGTTGAGCGGCGGCCAGCAAAAACTGGTCGCCCTCGGCCGCGCGCTCGCCATCGGTACCAAATGCCTGCTGCTGGATGAGCCGTTCGAGGGAATTGCCCCCGCATTATCCGAGCGGCTTTCCGAGGTGCTTGCATCGCTCAGGGGCAAAGACCTCACCCTGCTGATATCGCAGTCGGATATGAATCATTCACGCGGGCTGATTGACGTCGAATTCACGATCGAACGCGGCGCCAATCTTGTGTCCGCTAGTCAATAGGCCTTGACGGTCCGGACTTCGTTGGTCGGCTGAGCAATGCGCGTCGGCGGAGCGGCGTCCGGCGCCAAATCCTGGCCGACGAACTCGGCTTGAACCGCGTCCGATACCCATTTGGATGCGGACGGTTGGGTTATCGCCAACCCGATCAGCGCGACCACAATAAGGATGGGCAGAGCAACGAGCTTAATGTCCCAGGCCCGATAGGCGCTTTTGCGATCTCCGGGCTTTTCGTCGAGCGAACCGTGCATGGATGCCTCCACTTTGCGGATATGCTCCCCCGGATGAGGCTTACCGCGGCGCACGCACAGCCGATGTGAATTGCTTCACATGTCTCCAGTGATCACCGGCTTGTGAGATGCGTTGCCGGACCCGCTGGTAGATCAGCGCGGCTGCGAACTCATTCAGCATCGCTTCCGGATCCCGCTTCGGCCAGATCACGAAGCATCTCGGCATTCAGCACGACAATGGCGCCGTGCTCAAGGCGAACCCAGCCGCGCGCTGCCCAGGCGCGCAACTGCTTGTTGATGCTCTCCCGGGTCATACCAACCATTTCGCTGATTTCCTGTTGGGTCATCGCAATGGTTCGACCCTGCGGTGCGAACTCGTGTTTTTCGGAAAGGCGAAGCAACGCGCTGGCGAGCCGTCCGGGTAGATTCTGCAGAATGATCTGTTCGACCTGGTCGCTGGTCCGCCGCAACCGTTCGCACAGCAATTCGATGAACTTCATCGCCAGGGCCGGTTGGCTCTTCACAAAAGGGATAAACTCGCGCCGATCAATGACGAAGAGTTCGCAGTTGCTGTTTGCGATGGCATCGGCGGAGCGGGCTCCTCCGTCGAGCAACGCCATTTCGCCGAAAATCTCGCCAGGGCCGATGATGTTCAGGATTGCATTGCGGCCATCGGGTGAGGAAATACTCATCTTCACGGTGCCCGAAATGACCGCGTACAGGCTGATGCCGGGATCGCCCTTGGAGAACAGCGAAGCACCCCGCTTCAGCGTGGAATGTTTTGCATAGCGGCAAAGCTGGTCGAACGCGTCGGGGTCGAGATCGGCAAAAATCGGATGCTTGCGCAAAACCGATAGTTTGCTGCTCGAAAATACCTGAGCTTCACCCGTCCTGTTTTGAGGCACGCCAGTCAAACTCCAGACGACAACCTGCTGGGGAAGCAGTCTTTCCGTAATCAACACCGGTTGGCTTTTCAACCGGAAAGCACCTCACTGCGTCGATTTAGCGGCCTTAGCACAAAAAACAATGCCGGGCGCTAACGCCGCGGTAACCCTGGAACTGGCAGCCGGACCGTATGCTGGGCGTCCGCCCCCAACCCGGGATGCGCTGAAAACAGCACGGATACGACCACAAGGCCAATCCCGTCGTGTGGAAATTGCCGGGATCGCCGAAGCGGCTTCTTTCGGCGGCTTAAACCCGCTCTCGAGATAAAAACAGGAGAACGTGGTAGCAAACAACTCATGACACACCTACAGGATGTCGACTGGGCTGCCACGTAGCTCGTTTGCGGCGCAGTCGCAGGTGAACCTTTCCGGGGTGGGCGGCACTAATGGCACGAGCCAGCCATTGAAAAACCAACGGCATTTCACCGGGATCATCCAACCCGGCGCGCACTTTGATCAGAGATCGAGGAGAATACCTATGACGAGACTAGCCTTGCTGGGCGTAGCAGCGCTCCTGTCCGCAGCGGCTGCAACGCCAGCCGCGGCTCAAGAGGTGATCTCCAACCCCGGCTATTGTGCGCAGTTCTATCCGAACGCCAATTGCCAGAACAAGGGACCGAACAATCCCTATACCGGCGACTATCAGCGGCGTAACGAGATTCGCGGCGCTTATGCTTGGGGTGCCGGTCCCTGCGCCACGGGCGCAGAGTACTATGTAGGCCGTGGCGGCCGTCGCTACGCCTGCAATTGATTGCGGGATATAGCCCGCCGCCGATGGCGCTCACCGCGCCACCGCCGGGGGCTTATTCGTTGGCGAGACCCATTTCCTTGATCACCCGCGCATATTTGGCGAGTTGATCGCGCGTCATGGCACGTAGTTCCTCCGACGAACTGCCACGCACCGCAAAACCCAGCTCCTCGAGCTTGCGGCGGACCTCGGGATCACCGACCGCCTTCAGCACCTCGGCATTGAGCCGGGCGATGATGTTCTTTGGCGTGCCGGCGGGGGCAAGCATCGCAAACCAGGAATTGAAGAAGAAGCCTGGCAGACCGGATTCCGAAACGGTCGGTACTTCGGGGAATTGCTCCAATCTCTTCTCTGTCGTCACCCCGATCAATTTGACCTGACCACCCCGCACCAGCGCCGCGACCGTGCCGAGGCCCTGGAAGCCGACCGGAATCTGGCCGGCGGCGACATCGGTTGCGGCCTGCGTCGCGCCCTTATAGGGCACATGGGTCAGCGATATGCCTGCCCCGGACGCGAACATCGCCATGGCCAGATGCTGCGGGCTGCCCGGACCACCCGAACCATAATCGATCTTGCCGGGGGCCGCCTTCGCGGCAGCGATCAGGTCGGCTGCACTCTTGAAGCCGGCATTGTTGTTGGCGATCAGGCCCCATTCCACTGTCGCCACCAGCGATACCGGCTCAAAATCCTTCAAAATATCCCAGCGCAGCTTGGACTGCAGATTGGGCACCATGGTCATGATGCTGTCGTTGAAGCCCCCGATGGTATAGCCGTCCGGCTCGGCGCGGGCGACGGCTTCGGCGCCTATCAGCCCCGAAGCGCCCGGCTGGTTCAGAATGACGAATTGCTGGCCCATATTGTCGGCCATCTTCTGGGTCACGATCCGCGCCGCAACATCGACCGCACTCGCCGCAGCCAGCGGCACGATCAGCTTGATGGGCCGGTCCGGATAGGCCGTCTGAGCGCTCGCATAGGGCCCCAAAATCAGCGCGAGCGCCGGTATCAGTGAATAGAACAGACGCATGCGTACTCTCCCTGCAGGCGATCGGCCGCCCGGACGCTGGTTGCAACTTTCCAAGAATGATTGCCCTTCCCCGCTCAACTTGGCAATGTGGTTGACGGTAAAATGAAGAATGAGCCGGCGCGTCAGTCGACCGGCCAGAGGAGGCGACCAATGACTACCCGCAGGAATTTCCTGAAAGGTGCTGCCGCGAGCGGAATCGTCTTTTGCGGTTGCGGCATGCTGGATGCGGCCCACGCCCAACCGAAGCCGCCTCGTCTGCCGGTCAAGGTCAACGGAAAGCGCGTCCTGACGGTAGACGTCCATGCACACTGCTATTTCCATGAGGCGATCAACTTGATGGGCGACGGGGCCAACAAGGTCTTGCCGCCGGTCAAGGGCGTTCCCGAGCACTTTATCGCCATCGAGCAGCGTCTGAAGGAAATGGACGCGATGGCGATCGACATGGAGGTGCTGTCGATCAACCCGTTCTGGTATGGCAAGGACCGCGATACGGCGGATCAAATCGTCAAGGTGCAGAACGAGAAATTGGCGGAGCTTTGTGCAGCCCGCCCCGAGCGGTTAGCCGCCTTCGCATCGCTGTCGTTGCAATATCCAGACCTCGCGGTGCAGCAACTGGAGACCGCGATCAGGAAGCAGGGCCTGCGCGGAGCCGCGATCGGCGGAAGCGTCGCGGGAGAGGATTTTTCCGATCCGAAATTCCATCCCGTCTGGGCAAAGGCGGAGGAACTCGGCGCGGTTCTCTTCATCCATCCCCAGAGTACGCCGGAGCTTGCAAAACGCTTCAAGGGCAATGGCTGGCTGTCAAATACGATCGGCAATCCGCTCGACACCACGATCGCCCTGCAGCATCTGATCTTCGAGGGAACGCTCGACCGCTTCCCCGGGCTCAAGATCATCGCCGCGCATGGCGGCGGTTATCTTCCGTCTTACGCCGCCCGCGGCGATCATGCCTGCTTCGTATCGCCGCAAAACTGCAATCCGAGCATCACGCTGAAGAAGAAGCCGTCGGAATATCTCAACCAGCTCTATTTCGACGCCATGGTTTTCACGCCGGAAGGCCTGCGGCATCTGGTGGCGCAGGTCGGCGCAAGTCAGGTGGTGCTTGGCACCGACCACCCGATACCCTGGGAAGAACACCCGGTCGACCATGTCTTCGCAACGACCACACTGACGGACAAGCAGAAGATCGCGATCCTCGGCGGCAATGCGGCAAGGTTGTTCGGGATGAAGGAGGCTTGAGGGGCTATCACAGCAGCTTCCCATCCGCCCCGAAAAACGGATGCGGGCCATCGAAGGTCCCGATCGGGACCTGATGGGTGACGACGGCACCGAAATCCGCTCCCGGAAACCAGGTGTGGAGGTGGAACGCCGGCGGCTCGACCCTGAAGGAGGGCTCGCGCAACTCGGCCAGATCCAGATCCACCGCATGGTTCGGTGCCGGGCAGATCGTGGTCGGAACGCCCGCGAACATGGTCAACGCCGCACGATGAATGTGGCCGGTACCGATCAGCTGGACCCGTGGATGACGCTGCACGATGGGCGCGAACTCGCCGGCGTTCAGGAGATTCTGGCGATCCATGTGCCAGATGCCGGCCTTGAACGGCGGATGGTGCAGGAACAGCAGCGCAGGCCGATCGGGCGACGACGCCAGCGTCGCGTCAAGCCACTGCAGCGTGGGTCCGTCAAGCTGACCATGCGGCTTTCCGTGTACGCTTGAATCCAACAGCAGAAGATCGAGCCCGCCAACCTCGATCTTCTGGTTGAGTGGCCCCGCCGCGAAGGCATAGGCCGCAGACGGAAACGCCGCGCGCATCAACTCGCGCGAATCGTGGTTGCCGGGAATGCCCGCAAACGGAAGCTTGAGCGGAGCCAGCAGCCGCTTGAGATACTGATATTCTTCAGCCGCCGGCGTGTCCGCAAGATCGCCCGAAATCACCACGAAATCAGGTGCGGGATTGAATTCGTTCAGCGCGGCCACGCAAGCTTCAAGCGCCGCGGCGGTATCGACCCGGCCATAGGCCAGCGAGCCGGGAGGCTTGATGTGCAGATCGGAGATCTGGGCGATACGAACCGGCTTCGGTGACATCGGCCTTCTCAGTTCTCAGACGGCAACAGACGGACGGCGTCCGGTGAAATCGATAGCCCTACCCTTTCGCCGGCTTTGGCTTGAACGGTGTTCGGCGCATCGACGGTGAGCGGCTTGCTGGATGCACCGCTGACGACCAGACGCTGCCGATCGCCAATGAAGCTTACGCTGTCGATAATACCGGAAAGCGGCGCACGCCCTGCCTCCACCACCTGGATGGTTTCGGGGCGGATCATGGCCACCACGGCCGGCATGATCGCAACTCCGCCGACCGGCTGCCGTCCGCCCGGCAATACAAGATGGCCGCTCTCCACAGCCGCTTCGATGATATTCGCGGCGCCAATAAATTCGGCCACGAAGCGATTCTTCGGTGTGAAGTAGATCTCCCGCGGCGTGCCGATCTGGGCAATCGCGCCCTTCTGCATGACCACGACACGATCGCCGAGTTCCATGGCCTCAGACTGATCGTGCGTCACGTAGATCGTGGTAATGCCGAGCGCGCGCAGCAGCCGGTTGAGTTCGCCACGCAGCCGGTCGCGCAGCGCAGCGTCGAGCGCGGTCAACGGTTCGTCGAGCAGCAGAACGCCTGGCCGGATCGCAACCGCACGCGCCAGCGCAACGCGTTGGCGCTGGCCGCCCGAGAGCTGATCGATGCGGCGATTCTCCAGTCCGGAGATGTTGGTCAGGATGACCAGCTCGGCGACGCGCGCCGCACGCTCTTTCTCCGGCACGCCGCGGATCTTCAAGCCATAGCCGATATTGTCCGACACGCTCATGTTGGGAAAGAGCGCATACGACTGAAACACCATACCGACGTTGCGTCGCTCGATCGGCACCGAAGTCATGTCCTTGCCGTCGAACAGCACCTTGCCTCCGGCGTCGGGCAACTCGAGGCCGGCGATAATGCGCAGCATCGTGGTCTTGCCGCAACCGGAAGGGCCAAGCAGCACCAACGTCTCTCCGCGGGCAATGTCCAGTGCCGCAGGTTCAAGCGCGCGCGTTCCGTCGGCAAACGTCTTTCCGCAAGCCTCAATATGCACCGAGACGCCATGTCCCTCCGATGCGCTCATCGCTTTCGTTCCTTTTCGGCGAATAATTGCATCGCGACCAACAGCGGAATGATCATCACAAAGAAGATCAGCGTATAGGCGGACGCAACCTCCAGCCGCATCGAGGCGTAGCTGTCGGCGAGCCCGATCGGCAACGTCTTGGTCAAGGGCGTGTGCAGCATCCAGGTCAGGTTGAATTCACCGAGCGAAAGCGTCACCACCATCAGACTGCCCGCAAGAATGCCCGGCAAGGCATTGGGCACGATTACGCCAAGGAAACGCCGCCATGGCGATGCGCCAAGCGACGCCGCGCCCTCGTCCAGCGTCTTGATATCGACGGTCGCAAATACAGCCATCACTGAGCGGACCATGAACGGCATGGTGAAGATGACATGGCCGACGAGGATAAAAAGCCAGGAGCGGCGGAAATTGCCGAATCCGCCATAGGCCAGCAGCAGCGCCAGCGCAATCGCCAGTCCAGGGATCGCCAACGGGAGCGTGATGATCTCCTCGACGATGCGCGACAGCCGACCTCCCCGTACGTGCAAGGCATAGGCCGCAGGGACACCCGCGGCGAGTGTTACGGCAAGGGTTGCGAAAGCGATCACGAACGAGAGCAGGATAGTGCCGGCATAGAGTTCCCAGACTTGCACCACCCATTGCAGGGTAACGCCCGACTGAATGCCGCGAAAGTAGTTCACGGTGACGCCGGCCGAAATCGACAGGATCGCAGGCACCACAAGAAACGCGGCAACGATCAAGGTGAAGATGAATTGGCCGGTGAAGATCAGGCGATCGCGCATGGTCTCATCCGGCTGCAGCGACGGCGCTGCCGCTAAAGGAACGGGCAAGCGCCAGGATGAACCAGGTGATGACGCCAAGCCCGACCGACAGCGCGGCCGAGATCGAAAAATTCGCGGCCAGCGTAAACTCGGTATAGATCAGCATCGGCAGCACATCGATATTCGTCGCCAGCGTAAACGCCGTGCCGAAGGCACCCATCGCGGTTGCAAAGGCAATTGCTCCGGACGCGACGAAGGCCGGCGCCAGTGCCGGCAGCACGACATCGCGCTGCACTGCCCAAGGGCTGGCGCCGAGCGAACGCGCGGCCTCCTCCAGGCCGACATCGAGTTTTTGGACCGCCGCCATGATGGTGAGAATGACACGCGGGATCGAGAAATAGAGATAGCCGAGAAACAACCCATAGATCGAATAGGCAAAGACCAGCTTCTCGCCGAGCAGACGGTTCGAAACATCGCCGATCAGGCCCTGACGCCCCGCGAGCAGGATGATCATGAAGCCAACCACGACGCCGGGAAACGCCAGGGGAAAGGTCAGCATCGCAATCAGCACGGCTCGGCCGGGGAAACGATGGCGCTGCAGGAACATCCCTGCGATGGTCGCGACGATCAGCGTCACAATGGTCGTCGCGGCAGCCAACAGAACCGTATTGATGAGAGTCGCGCGATAACGCGGCTCGGTCAGGATCGCAAGATAGCCGGCGAGCCCCTGCGGGCCTTCAGCCCCGGTCACGACCAGCCGCGCCATTGGCAGAAGGAAAAATGCCCCCGTCAACACCGCAAGCGGTAGCAGGCACAACCAGACAAAGGACTTATGTGACATCAGGAAATGGCGCCCCGGCGAGAGGCGCCATATTGCCTCAGCGAACGTCGGCGAGATAGCGGTCGACAAAGCCTTTTTGCACGTTTTCCATCTGGCCCCAGTCGACATTCTTTGCCCGCGCATAATCGCTGTCGGGCAGGAACTTCTTCTTCACGTTCTCAGGCAGTTCGATCGGCCGTGCCGGGCGCAAATAGGCGTTGGTCCAGATCGCCTGCCCCTTGTCGGACAGAAGATAGTCCATCACCTTCTTGGCCTTGTCCTTGTCGGGCGCATTCTTGACCAGGCCGACGACGTAAGGAAACACCACCGAACCCTCGCAGGGGATTACGAACTCAAAGTTGCCCTTCTCGGAATATTTCGCACGATAGGCATTGAAATCATAATCCAACAGGATGGGCATCTCACCGGAGACCACGCGGGCGTATGAAGTCTGTTTGGGGACGATCGGGTCGTTCTTCCGCAGCTCCTTGAAGAAATTGATTGCGGGATCGAAATTTGCAGCCGATCCGCCGAGCGCGAGATTGATCGCGACCGCGCCGACATATCCGACCGCGGCCGACGACGGGTCAAGATAGCCGACCATGCCCTTATAGTCGGGCTTCAAGAGGTCCTTCCAGCAAGCCGGCACCGGTTTTCCACCAAGTGCGTCCTTGTTGACGAACAGACCGAGAGTGCCGGAGTGAATCGTGGTCCAGTAACCGTCGGCATCCTTCAGCCCGGCGGGGACCTGATCCCAGTTAGCAGGCTTGTAGGGCTCCAGCGCATCCTGCGCCTTGGCCTTCATGCCGAAAGTGACACCGAAATAGCCGATATCGCCGACAGGGTTGCTCTTCTCGGCGAGGATCTGCGCCAGCGCCTGACCGGAGTTCTTGTTGTCGTGCGGAATGTCGTAGTTCAGGTCGGCCTTAACGGCCTTGAGCATGGAGGCCCAGTCTGCCCATTCCGGCGGGCAATTGTAGCAGATAACGTCGGCCGCTTTGGCGGATTGCCAGGGCGCCATCAGCGACAGCGCCAGCAAGGCAAGAACAAAACGGACGGTCTTCATGGGTCACTCCGGATTTAAGGTGGCTGACGAGGATTTCAGCACCAACCGCAGAGCAAGTATAGGTTGCGTATGTAGGTTTTGTGACAGAACATATTGCTGTGCAGCAAAATCCACCGGACGTTGTGGATCGGCGGCGATTGCTCGATCTTCAGATTGTTGTCCTTGACACCCCACCCATTTCTCGATGTCGGCCTTCATGAACACCGTCGGTTCTTCCGATGAGCCCATCGGCACTTCAAGCCCTGGATTGATCGAACCGCTTCTTGATGGTTGGCAGCTCCGCAGCCTGGTTCGTCGTCACGTTGAGCTTTCTGGGTACCTTTTGTCCTTCAAGCGCCCGTGATCCCGACCGCCCATTTCGCCACGCGGGCATTTCAGATAGGATTTTCGACAAAAGAGGATGCGCCCAATGTACGAGCCTGCCGGCGTCAAGACTTCGCCCGACCTGCCCGTTCCCGACAAGATGAAAGCCTGGGTCCTGGGCAATCCTGATCAGCTCCTGCTACGCGAAAAGCCGATGCCTGTCCCCGCACGCGCGGAAGTTCTGGTACGAATCGACGCCGTTGCGATCTGCGCGACCGACCTGGAAATCATCCATTCGGGCTCGCCGGCAAGCATTCAGGGCGGATTGCCCTTCAACAAGAATTTTACGCCGGGCCACGAATATATGGGCACGGTCGCAGCACTCGGGCCTGACGTCGATGAGTTTGAGATCGGCGAGCGCATTAGCGTAGAAATCCATGCCGGCTGCGGTCAGTGCAAGCGCTGCCGCCAAGGCATGTACACCTCGTGTCTGAACTACGGAAAGCCCGAAAAGGGTCATCGCGCCAACGGCTTCACTACCGATGGCGGCTTTGCCGAATACGCAGTCAATCACATCAATACACTGGCGCGGGTGCCCGACACCATGAGCGATGCGGAGGCAACGCTGGTCGTCACCGCCGGCACCTCAATGTATGGCCTGACTGAGCTGGGAGGGTTGGTCGCGGGGGAGAGCGTTGTCGTGATCGGCCCAGGGCCGATCGGACTACTCGCAGTGGCGGTAGCCAAGGCGCTCGGCGCCAGCCCGGTGATCCTGACGGGAACGCGCAGCAAGCGGCTGGCGATCGGCAAGGAGCTCGGCGCCGACCGCGTCGTCAATATCAACGACGAGGATGCAGTCGAGATAGTCAAGCAATTCACCGGCGGTATCGGCGCAGATTATGTGGTGGAATGCGCAGGAACAGAGGCGACGATCAACCAGGCCATCCATATGACCAACCGCGGCGGCAAGATTTGTCTCGCCGCGTTTCCACATGATCCGGTCACCATGGATCTCGCGCATCTGGTGAAGAACAACATCTATGCCTTTGGTATTCGCGGCGAAGGACGCAGCGCTACCCGCCGGGCGATGACGTTGATGGCCGAAAAGCGGTTCGATGCGACGAAAATCCACACCCACACGTTCCCGTTGGCCGATCTTCCCACCGCGCTACGATATGCACGCGATCGCGTCGACGACGCAATCAAGGTCGTCGTCACCCAACGGCAAGCGAGCTCGATCGCCAGCGCTGCGGAATAGATATCTGATGCTCAGATTCGCCCCAGCGCCGTCAGAATAAGCCGAGGCGTCAGCGGGATTTCTGTGATGATGGCACCGAACGGCTTGAGTGCATCGTTCACCGCATTGCTTACTGCCGCCGCGGCCCCTGCCGTCCCCGCCTCGCCCGCGCCTTTCGCACCGAGTTCGCTCTCCAGCGTCGGTGAAACCACATGGCCGATATCGATATCGGGCATCTCACCCGACATTGGTACCAGATAGTCGGCCATATTGGCGTTGGTGAGCTGGCCGCGTTCGTCATAGACGCATTTTTCGAATAGCGCCGCGCCGAGGCCCTGCACTACCCCGCCCCGGATTTGCTCATCCACCAACTGCGGATTGATGATGGTGCCGCAATCCTCGACCACCCAATGTTTCAGCAGCTTGACGAAGCCGGTGTCGGTATCGACCTCCAGCCACGAGGCCTGAATACCGTTGGTAAAGGCAAAGGGATATTCGCGCGGTACAAAATGCCGCGTCGCCATCAGCTCGGGCTGAATGCCCGGCGGCAGCGTGTCCGGGCGGAAATAGACGATCCTGGCGAGTTCCTGCAACTCGATACGCGGCGCACCATCGTGGGCTCACGATGCTATTGTTGGCGATATCAAGTTCGCCGGGTGTGGATTGCAGGATGGCGGCTGCGACATCGAGGATATTCTTGCGCAGCACTTTTGCAGCCTGAAGCGCGGCCTCACCGCCAATGCCGGCGCCGCGCGAAGCCCAGGTGCCGCCGCCATAGGGGGTATTGTCGGTATCGCCCAGGATGACGCGAACGCGGTCCATCGAGACGCCGAGCACGCTACCGACGATCTGCGCGGTGAGCGACTCCGAGCCTTGTCCCTGCTCGGTGATACTGGTCTGGCAGATCACGGAACCCTGAGCGTCGAGCCGCACAGCAACGCCATCCTGCGACGATATTTTCGCGCCGCCGACGCCATAGAACGCCGCACTGGGGTTGGTAACCTCGATGAAACTGGCGATGCCGATGCCGCGATGAATGTTCCTGGCGCGCAAAGCAGCCTGTTCGGCCCGCAACGCGTCGTAATCCATCATCTTGATCAGCTTGGCTAGCGCCGCATGATGCGACAATTGCTCGAAACGCAAGCCCGACGGCGAAGTGCAGGGATAAGCGTCATCAACGATCAGATTGCGGCGGCGGATGTCGATCGGATCCATGCCAATCTTCATTGCCGCCAGATCGACCAGACCTTCCGTCACCGAGCAGGCGATCGGATGACCGACGGCGCGGTACTGGCACATGACGTTCTTGTTCTGGAATACGACGCGCGCACGGGCGCGATAATTCCTGGTCACATAGGGCCCGCCGACGAGATTGACGACCTGATTGGCCTCGATCGCGCTGGTGCGAGGGTACATCGAATAAGGGCCAATACCCGTGAGATCGTCGATCTCGAACGCCGTGATGGTGCCGTCGCGCTTGACCCCGATCTTGCCCTTGCAGCGGTGATCGCGCGCATGAATGTCGGTATTGAAGCTTTCGACCCGGTCGGCGACAAATTTTATCGGTCGCCGCAGCAGCTTCGACAGCGCATAAGTCGCCATCTCGTCGGCATAGATGTGGACCTTGATGCCGAAGGAACCGCCGACGTCCTTGCAGACCACGCGAACCTGCAATTCGTTCAGGCCCAAATGGAGCGCCGCAATGTTCTGCACCATGTGCGGCGCCTGCGTGCCCTGGTAGATCGTCAACCTCGCTTCCGCCGCGTTCCAGTCGGCTACGACCGAACGCGGCTCCAGCGTGACGCCGGTGTGGCGTCCGAAAATGAAATCCGCCTCCACGACTTGATCGGAATCCGCAAATGCCTGATCGACGGCACCCGCGTCATGATTACGCTCAAAGGCAAGGTTGTCCCCGAGCGAGGGATGGATCACGGGTGTTGCCGGATCGAGCGCAGTGCGCATATCCGTCACTGTCTCGAGTTCTTCATACCCGATGGAAACATGCTCTGCGGCATCCTCGGCCGCGGCGCGGCTGGTTGCGACAACAGCCGCCACCGCTTCGCCCTGCCAGCATACGCGGTCAATCGCGATGGCGCTTTGCGGGGCCGATTTGAGGCCTTTCAAATGCGAGAGCACGCCAACCCACGGCGTAATGACCGAACTGAGCTCCTGCCCCGTGACAATGTCCACCACGCCCGGCATGCGCCTGGCCGCTGATACGTCGATATCCCTTATTTTGGCATGAGCGTACGGCGAACGCAGGAACACGACGTGCGCCATGCGTGGCAATTCCATGTCGCTGACATAGAGCCCGCGCCCCTGCATCAGCCGATCGAGATTCGGCCGCGGCACCGTCTTTCCGATATAGGAGTTCGGGCGGTCGAGCACGGAAAGTACTTTGGGATTTACCGGCGCCGACGTCATGGCGTGCGTGCCGCTCGTGCCCGCGCCACGGTCTCGACCGCGTCGACGATCGCCTGATAGCCAGTGCAACGACAATAGTTGCCGGAAAGATGCTCTCGAATCTGCTCGCGATCCGGTTCGGAAGATTGCTTCAACAGGTCTTGTGCAGCGATCAACATTCCCGGGGTGCAGAAGCCACATTGCAACGCGTTGCGGTCGCGGAACGCGCCCTGAAGATCTGCGATCTCACCGCTGTCGGACAATCCCTCGATGGTCTCGACCGACGCATTATGCACCTGCACTGCGAGCATCAGGCAGGAACGCACGATCTCACCGTCGACACGCACCGTGCAGGCACCGCAAACCCCGTGCTCGCAGCCGACATGGGTGCCGGTCAACTTGAGATGCTCGCGCAGGAAATCCGCCAGATTGAGTCGCGGCAGCACAGAGGATTCAACCCGCTCGCCGTTGACCTCGAGGGAAATGGGCACAGGTGCCGTCACGCAGTTGCTCCCGCATAGAGATCGGGGCGAGAAAGCAGCGTGGACACGCAACGCGTCAGCAACACCTTCGCCAAGTGCCGACGCATGGCAGGTGTCGCTTGCTGATCTTCCTGAGGATCGAGTTCTTTCTCCAATGCGAAGGTCGCAGCGGACAACACGGCAGGAGTGATGGCGACGTCGACAAGCTTTCTGGCGGCCCCTGCGAGCAACGGCCGATCGCCAACCGCAAAGAAGCCAAGGCGAAGATCGGCAAATCGCTCGGCCTTGATAATTGCCTGCGCTGCCAGGCCAACAATGGCATAGTCGCCATGGCGCCGGGCGAATTCATGGAAAAAGTGAACGGAATCCGTTGCGGCCACCTGCAGCTCGATAGCAACCAGCAATTCCTGCGGCGAAAGCGCCGTTTCATAGATACCGGTGAAGAATTCCTGCGCGGGGATCCGGCGTTCGCCGTGCGGTCCCCGCACAATGATGGTTGCGGCTAGCGCCATCATGCAGGCCGGCAACTCGGAGGCTGGATCCGCATGCGCAAGGCTGCCACCGACCGTGCCGCGATTGCGTATCGCGGGATGCGCGACATGGGAGATCGCATCTGCCAGAAGAGGGGCGTGGGCGGCTATTGTTGGGGATTTCAGAACATCGACATGCCGCGTCAGCGCGCCAATGGTAAGGACATCGTCCCTGACCGTGATCCCACGAAGCTCGGTCAACGCGCCGATATCGACAATGAGTTCGGGCGAGATCAGACGCAGGTTCATGGCAGGCATCAGGCTCTGGCCGCCCGACAATATCCTGGCCTTGTCGCCATGCGCGGCGAGCAGTTCTAGCGCATCTAAAACACTGGTTGCGCGAGCGTAAGCGAAAGCCGAAGCCTTCATTGCGACGTAACCTTTCCCCATCCGACGATCGGCATTTTGCTTGAATTAGATGGCGGCGGCTTTTAAAGGTCAAGCTTGTTTATCGAGTGATTATTTTGACTTTGGACTTGTCTTCATGAAACGAAGGACGCACGTTCCCTGCCAAACAAAAAGCCTGCCCTTGGGGAGGAGCAGACCATGAAACTTGGATTCTTTACGATGCCGATCCATCCTGTGGACAAGGATTGGCGACTGTCTCTCAAAGAGGACCGCGAGGCCTTCCTGCTGGCCGACGAACTGGGATTCACAGAGGCCTATGTCGGCGAGCACGTCACGGACCGGGCGGAAAACATCACCTCCAGCATCGCGTTCATCGCCTGGCTCGCGGCGGCAACCAAACAGATCAAGCTGGGTACCGGCACCGTCAACATGCCGAACACCCATCCTGCCGCACTTGCCGCCTCAATCGCGATGCTCGATCACATGCTCGACGGACGCCTGATCTTCGGCATCAGCCCCGGGGGACTGCTGTCGGACGCGGAAGTTTTCGGCAATCTCGAAGCTGATCGCAACGCGATGTTCCTGGAGGCAATCAACCAGGTTCTAGAGATCTGGGCGAGTGAGCCGCCATACAATCTCCGCGGTAGATATTGGAACGTGTCGGTGCAGAAAACCCTGATCGCAGATATTGGTCAGGGCTTCATTGCACGCCCCTTGCAAAAGCCGCATCCACCGATCGTGGTGACGGCGGTGGCGCCGTTTTCAAAGGGTGTAACGGAAGCAGCCGCGCGTGGATGGGACCCGATCTCGGCAAACTTCCTGATGCCGGCCTGGGTGAAAAGCCACTGGCCGAAATATGTTGAAGGCTGCGAACGCGGCGGGCGCCCTGCTGATGCGACAAACTGGCGTGTCGCCAAAAGCGTATTCGTCGCCAAGGACGCCGCGACCGCAAAGGCCTATGCCACCGACCCAAACGGGCCTTATGTCTATTACTATCGTCAGTTGTTCACCAAACTGAAGCGCGGCGGCCGCCTGGAGCTGTTTAAAACGCGACGCGATCAGCCTGACGACGAGGTGACGCTGGAGTCGATCTGCGACAAGCTCATCGTTCATGGTACCCCGGAAAGCGTGGCAGACCAGCTTCTGGCTTTTCAGGATGAGGTCGGCACCTTCGGCACACTGCTCTACGCCGGCAAGGACTGGAAGGACCGCGAACTCGGACGCCAGTCGATGATCCTGATGGCCGAAAAAGTCATGCCACGGGTCAACGCCGGCATGCCCACCCGTTCTTCCAAAGCCGCCGAATAGTCCGCTCACTCAAGGAAAACATACCGTGGCTCTCAGCGATCGCATTCCCTATCAGGCTCAAATCGACCGGCCAATGCTGAAACTTCCCGGCGGCAAGAAGCTGGCGGTGTGGGTCATCCTCAACGTCGAGGAATGGCGGATCGAGAACGCGATGCCGCGTACGGTGTTGAGCCCGCCGATGGGTCAACCGCTATTGCCTGATGTGCCGAACTGGTCCTGGCACGAATATGGAATGCGGGCCGGGTTTTGGCGGCAGTTCAAGGCGCTGACCGACCGCAAAATACCGGTTACGCTCGCGTTGAACGCGAATGTCTGCAATACCTACCCGCGCGTTGCATCCGCCGCACTCGAAGCCGGCTTTGAATTCATGGGCCACGGGTTCGTGCAGGGTCCGATGCACAAACTCACCGATCAGGCAGATGCCATCAAACGCGCGGTCGAGACGATTGCGAAATTTTCAGGAAAGCCGCCGCGATCGTGGGAAAGCCCGGGCCTGACCGAGACTGAGGAAACTCTCGATCTACTTCGCCTCAACGGCATCGAATATGTCGCGGACTGGGTGATCGACGATCTGCCGCAGGACATCGCAACGCCGCATGGGACCATCACGACGATCCCCTATTCGGTCGAGACCAACGATATCGTCATCCATGCACTACAGCATCTACCATCGGAACAATTTTTGAAGCGCTGCACCGATCAATTCGACCGGCTGTATCTTGAAGGCGCATCGAATGCACGGATCATGGCGATCTCGATTCACCCGTATATTACCGGCGTACCTCATCGCATTAAATATCTGGAAGCGTTGCTCGATTATGTCATCGGACATGATGGCGTAGCGCTGATGACGGCCAGCGAGATCGGCGATTGGTATCGCGCAGCGATGGCAAAAAAATAGACAGCCGATCTATCCGGCCACCTTCGATCGGCGTGCGCCGGATATCGGCCGGTGCTTCGGAAATCCGCTGAAAGCCAGCCAGAAAGACGTCCAGCGCATCGCTGATCATCTGCTCCTTGTCTTCGAGCACGGGCAACTCGTAGATGTATTTGCGGACGCCGTAATAGAAGATGCCGCCGTGAAATACCCAGGCCAACTCGATTTCGGCCGCGGTCGGCTTGCTTTGTACGGCAAGCCCTGCTTCATGGCGGCATTCCCGGATGAGTCGGCTCAAAATCTTGTCCCTGACCATGCCGACGTACCAGCGATTGATGTCGAGGCCCTTCAGGCCGGCATAGAGATAGATGCGAAGCCATTTCCGGGTGAAGATCGCGTCGGTATAGGCACGATAGAATTCCAGCAACCGGTCGCGGAGCGGCCTTGAACGATCGGCCAACAGCTTCTCCCATCCGGTATCGAGCGGGTCGAGATAGACTGTACGGTAGACTTCCTTGATCAAATCGTCCTTGCTCGGAAAGTAGCGATAGAGCAAAGGCTGCGTCACACCGAGCCGCCGCGCCAATGCGCGTGTGCCGCCGCCAAATCCCTCTTCCGAAAAGAACTCCGTCGCCTTCGCCACAAACTCCCGGCGGCGATCGTCCGGGGATAGCCGCCTCTGCTTGGCACCTGTACGCTTGCTTACGTCCTTGGACGGAACTTTCCGGGTCATGATGATTTATCGCCGCCGCCGGCGAGAAATCGACCGAAGCCGCCGCGCGCAAACAACAGCGGCTCCTGCCGGTTGTACGCATAGGCTTCGACGGCGCCGAGGAAGATGATGTGGTCACCGCCGTAGTATCGACTGGCAGCGCGGCACTGGAAATTGGCGACGCTATTGGCGAGCACCGGCGCATTGCCCAGCCCCGGTGTCCAGCTTACGCCGGCGAATTTGTCCACTGAAGATTTTGCAAATTGCGATGCCAGCGCCTGCTGCGAATCCCCGAGAACATTGACCGTAAAATGGCTGGCGTTCTGGAAGATCGTCAGCCCCTGCGAAAACATGCCGAGGCTCCACAACACCAGCGGCGGGTTTAGCGACACCGAAGCAAAGGAGTTGCAGGTCACCCCATATGGCTTGCCGTCGGCCGCCATGGCCGTAACGATGGTGACCCCCGTGGCAAAGGTGCCCAGCGCATTGCGAAAGTCCCGAGGGTCGATCGCCGAGTTGTCGCTAGCGAGTTCATTGGCCGGATCGACCGGATGCTTGGGTGCGTCAGACATCCGCCTCGCCTCAGAGCGTCAGGTTTTCGGACGGCAGACCAAGCGCTACACGTCCATAATTGGTTCCCGCCGCATCGAAATTGAATGCGAGGTGCGAATTCACCGCATGCGCGTCACGAAACTGCCGCTGCAACGCGCCGGACGTAAACAAACTGCGCGCGCCGCTTGCCGCAAACAGCAGCGACACGGCCTCGGTGCAGAGGTTCACCGAGAAGGCGCCGTCGCGCCGCAGCTTCGTCTTGGCGGCAATATCTGGAATGTGACCACGCCGAGCATCCGCCATCGCCTCGATGCAGTTCGAGCGCATGATCAGCCGCGCCGCGTCGATCTTGGCGGAGGCTTCCGCGATCTTGACTTGCGTCGTCTGCATATCGCTGACTTTGGCGCGATTGTAGGTCGAGGCGCGGTGACGTGCGAATTCGACATAGTCATTCAAGCAGGCCTGCGCATTGCCGAGACCAACCCCCGACAGCACGTAAGGAAACAACGAGAACACCGGCAGTGCATAAAGTTTGTTCGGATTGACCGCACTTCCCGGCGTCGGTCCGCCAGTGAGATCGCTGACGGCGACCGTCATCTGCTCCGCAACAAATGCATCTGCGACCCTGACATCGTTCGATCCGGTTCCGCACAAACCAGTCGCGTTCCAGGTATCGTTGATCTTGTAATCGCGCTTGTTGAGGAGAAATATTCGGTATTCGATACCATCGGCCTCATCGTCAGATGAAACGATGCTGGCGAGCATGTTCCAGTCGCTGGAACTCGACGCCCGACGAAAACGGCCAATGGCCGTTCAGCACATATCCTCCGTCGACCTTTCTGGCCCGGCCGGCTGGAAAGATGAAAGACGATGCGATCAGCGCGCTGGCGTCCTTGTCCCATACCGCGTCCTGCGCATGCCGATCAAACATGCCCAGCATCCAGTGATGGCTTGCAAGGTTGGCAAAATTCCACGCCACGGAAGCATCGCCCTGCCCCAGCGCGTCAGCGCAATCGACCAACGCGACATAATCGAGTTCGGAGCCACCTACTCGTTTGGGCTGTACGATGCGGAACAAACCGGCATCGTGCAAATCGCGTTCGGTTTCCGGCGGCAGACGCCGCAACTCTTCGGTTTTGGAAGCGCGATCGCGCAATTGCGGAATCAGCGCCTTGGCCCGAGCGACCATGGCGGTATGGCCGTCTGTTTGCGCGGATAATTGGCTTGCGTCCGGCTCGGTGCCATTCCCTGCCATTTGCCGTCCCTTGCTGTCTCGCCTTGTTATGATTTTTCCTGTAACTGGCCGAGACTGCTGTAGATTGTTTATCGCCTGATCACCAACTATTCAAGCGCGGCCGGCCGATAGCAAATCGAATTCAAGGAGCGAACTCATATGGAAAAGACCGTCGGAATTATCGGCCTCGGCATCATGGGTGGAGCGATCGCACGCAACCTTGTTGACCGTGGTTGGCGGGTCGTTGGCTTCGATGTCGATCCCGCCAAGCGGGCCGACCTCGCCCTGGCCAACGTCGTCATCGCAGACGGCATCGCTCAGATCGCGGCCGATGCGCCTATCCTCATGACCAGCCTTCCCACTCCGCTAGCCGTCGAGGCCGTCGCGCGGGAAATCGCCAATTCCGGCCAAGCTTCGCGGATCGTGGTGGAGCTTTCGACACTCAGCATCGCCGACAAGCTTAAGTTCGAAGCGATCTTGAAGAAAGCGGGCCATATCGCGCTGGATTGTCCGCTCAGCGGAACCGGCGCGCAGGCCAAGCTCCGCGATCTCGTGGTCTATGCCAGCGGCGACAGCAGCGCCATTGCGCGATGCATGAACCTGTTCGCCGACTTCGCCAAACAAAGCGCCGATCTGGGCAGATATGGCAACGGCAGCCGAATGAAATTCGTCGCCAATCATCTGGTTGCCATTCACAATGTTGCTACCGCGGAGGCGATGATCCTGGCGGAGCGCGCCGGGCTCGATCCGAAAATGGTGGTGGATATGGTCGGCCCTGGCGCGGGAGGTTCTCGGATGTTTCAGATGCGCGCACCGATGATGGTCGAGCGCGTGTATGAGCCTGCAACCATGAAGGTCTCGACCTGGAAAAAGGACATGGCGATTATCGCCGAATTCGCCGACGAAGTTGGCTGTCCCACCCCATTATTCACGCTCACACAGCCTGTCTACACGGAGGCCCTGGCGGCGGGTCTGGGGGATCAGGACACAGCGGCAGTGTTCGAAGTCCTGAATAAGGCCGCCGCCAAGACTACAAAACCCGACGTTCGCGATCAGGAGTAGCGGCCTACAGCCCAAAGTGTCCGATCGCCCGCAATGCCGCATTGCATCAAAGGACCCGAAAGCTGAAGTCCCGTACCGTCTATCGCTGCACGGTGGTTTCACGCGCCGGACCCATGACGTGGTTATCACTTGATCATTTGCGGCATCCATCGGATAAATCGCTCAAACAAAAAGATAACAAGAACCGATATTCAGTGCTGCGCTCCGGGGAGGATCGAATGACGATATCGCGACGACAATTTGTCTCAAGCGTTGCCGGCGCGGGTATCGCCAGCATGGCGGCTCCCAATCTCCTCTTTGCTCAAGGTAGCGGACCGATCCGCCTCGGCTTGCTGGCGGCCAAGACCGGCCCGCTGGCTTCCGGCGGCATCGATATGGAACTTGCCTTGGCCATGTTTCTGAAAGAGCGCGACAATACGCTCGCAGGCCGCAAGGTCGAATTGATTGTCGCCGATACGGCCGGCGTTCCCGCAACTGCGCGAACCAAGGCGCAGGAGCTGATCGAAAAGAACAATGTCCATTGCATCATTGGGCCGCTCGCCGCTTTTGAGGCGCTGGCGATCGCCGACTATCTTACCGAAAAAGAGGTCCCCACCCTCGGTGTTGCCGCCGCGGAGGATATGACCCAGCGGCACCCGAGCCCCTGGTTTGCCCGGCTGACTTCGACTTCGGCGCAATGCGCCTACCCGCTTGCCGAATATTCCGCCAAGGAATTGAAATACAAGAAGATCGTCACGATTGCCGACGACTTCGCCTATGGACACGAAATGTGTGCCGGATTCCAGCGCGCATACGAAGACAATGGCGGCAAGATTATTCAGAAGATCTTCACGCCGCTGGCGACACCGGACTACGGCACCTACGTCGCTCAGGTGAAAGGTGCGGACGCCATCTTTCTTGGCACCGCAGGTGCGAACGGATTCCGTTTCCTTCGTCAATTCATCGAATACGGCCTGAAGGACAAGATGGCCGTGATCGGTGGCATGACGGCGCTCGACGAAGTCCGTGCTACGTAACATGGGCGACGAGGCGCTCGGGATTATCACCACGAGCTGGTATTCTGCGGAGCTGGACAACCCTCTCAACAAGGCGTTCGCGCCGGCATTCCGCAAGCAGTTCAAATACGACCCCGGCTACTATGCCGGCAGCACCTATGTCTCTGGCGAGGTCCTGGAAGCTGCGCTGAAGACCATCAAGGGAAATGTGGAAGACAAGAAAGCGCTGATGGCGGCGATCCGCGGCAGCAACGCGGATACGATACGTGGTCGCATCAAATTCGACGAATTCGGCGATGCGATCGGCAACGTTTACATCCGCAAGGTTACGAAGACCGACGGTCGCCTGGTCAATTCCGTGATCAAGACCTATCCCGACGTCACGCAGTTCTGGACCTATGACAAGACCGAATTCCTGAAGAATCCGGTCTATTCGCGCGACTATCCGCCAGCAAAGAACCTGGAGCAATGATTTAGGCTTTCGTTGCATAGCAACGACGCGCGCAACCTTCCAGACAGATCGGCAGACGATGCAGTTTTGGATCATCCAGGGTCTCAACAGCCTGTCGCTCGGCGGCCTGTTGTTCCTGCTTTCGTCGGGCTTCTCGCTGATCTTCGGCCTGATGCGGCTGGCCAATCTGACGCACGGCGCTTTCTTCATGCTCGGCACTTATTTCGGAGCGACGGCGCTGCGCTCCTGGGACGGCCTGAATATCTGGGTGACGGCGCTCGGCGCGGGAATTGTCGTGGCCGCGGTCGGCGGCCTGTTCGAGCGGCTGGTGCTGAGGCGGCTAAAGGCCAATCCGCTCGGGCAGGTGCTGGTTACGCTGGGCATGTCCTTCATCATTTCCGATGCATGCCTGCTGTTCTGGGGCGGCGATTCGATCCCGGTCCCGACGCCGCAGAACCTGCAGAGCGCCGACGCGGGTTTTTGGCTTCGTGTTTCCGACCTATCGGCTGGTGCTGGTGGGATGCGCCATCGGTAGCAGCGATCGTGTCTGTACTATTTGCTCGAGCGGACGCGCCTCGGCGCAATGATCCGCGCCGGCGTCGATGACGGGCAGATGGCGCGCGCGGTCGGAATTCCCGTTTCCGGACTGTTTACGATCGTGTTTTGTCTGGGCGCGGGCATCGCCGGCGCCGGTGGCGTGCTGGGTGGACCGATCCTGTCGGCCTATCCCGGGCTCGATGCCGACATGCTGCCGCTGGCGCTGATCGTCGTCATTCTGGGAGGCATCGGAAGCCTGCTGGGCGCATTCATCGGAAGCTTCATCATCGGCTTCATCTACACGTTCGGCACGGCGCTGTTTCCGGAACTGGCCTACATCATCCTGTTTCTGCCGATGATCTTCGTCATCGCGTTTCGGCCGCAAGGCCTGTTCGGGCGCGTCGGCGCATGAAGTGGATTGGCGTCGCCCTCATTGCCGGATCGCTTGCTCGTTCCCACCTTTTTTTGCAGGCGATTTCTATATCAATCTCGCCAGCCAGATCCTGATCGCGGCGATCTTCGCGCTCAGCCTCAATCTGCTGGTCGGTTTTGGCGGAATGACATCGCTCGGACATGCCTCCTATCTCGGGGTTCGCGGCCTACATCTCCGCGCTGCTGACAAGCCGGTACGGATTTGGGCACGGGCCGCCGCCATCATCTCGATGGCAGGTACCACGGCGATGGCGGCCTTCTTCGGCGTCATCGCGCTGCGCGCGACGCGGCCTCGGCTTTCTCGATGATTACGCCTGGCCCTGTCGCAGGTGCTGTGGGGGCTCGCCTATCGGATGTCGCAACGTCACCAACGGCGACAACGGAATAGCCGGCCTGACCCGGCCGATGCCGTTCGGCATCTCGCTCGACAGCGCCGCCTCGTTCTACTGGTTCGCGCTGATTGTGGCGTCGTTCGCCTTCGTGATGATGGCGATCTTCGTGTCGTCGGCGTTCGGCTCGTCGCTGAAAGGCGTGCGCGACCAGCCGCGCCGGATGGCGGCGCTCGGCTTCAATCCCTGGATGATCCGATGGATCACCTTCGTCTACGCCGGCTTCTGGGGCGGCGTATCCGGGCTGCTTTACGTCTACTACCATAAATATATCCACCCGACTTCGCTCTCGATCACGAGTTCGGCTGAAGGCTTGCTCGGCGTTATCGCCGGCGGCTCGGGCACGCTTGGCGGCCCGGCCGTCGGCGCCGCGCTGGTGCTGCTGCTGAAGAACTATGCCTCGGCCTACATCGAACGATGGAACATGCTGCTGGGCCTGGTGTTCCTGTTCATCGTGCTGGTGATGCCGAGCGGGCATCGTTCCAGGCTTCAGCAAACTGATGGCTGGATTGCGCGGGAGACTCGCGATGACCGTGCCGACATCCGGCTACGCTCTCGAGGTCATCAATCTGAAGAAGGCCTTCGGCGGCCTCGTCGTAACGCAAGACGTATCTCTCGCGATACGGCCGGGCGAACGGCGCCTGATCATCGGCCCGAACGGCGCCGGCAAGACCACGCTGTTCAATCAGATCAGCGGCGACATGCGGCCGAATTCGGGACAGATCAGGCTGTTCGGCACCGACATCACGCAGCTTCCGCCCTACAGGCGCGCGCATGCTCGGGCTGTCGCGAACCTACCAGATCATCACGCTGTTCACCGGCGACACGCTCGAACACAACGTCACGCTCGGCCTGCTCGGCTTGCGGCCGTCGCGCTGGCAGATGTGGCGACCGTTGTCGTTCTACGGCGATCTCGCAACCGAGGCGCGCGCGCACCCTCGATGCGGTCGGGCTGCTGCATCTGGCCGCACATCCGGTGTCCGAAATCGCCTATGGCGAAAAGCGCCGCGTCGAGCTCGCGATGGCGCTGGCGCAAAAGCCGCGCGTGCTGCTGCTGGACGAACCGCTGGCGGGTCTTTCGAATACCGAGCGATCCCAGGTGAAGACGCTGATCGCGTCGATCCCGCGGGAGACCACCGTGATCATGATCGAACACGACATGGATACCGCCCTTGACCTGGCCGAGACGGTAACGCTGCTGAATTATGGCCGCGTGATCGTCGATGGCGAGCGCGATGCCGTGATCGCGGACGAGCGAACGCGCGAGGTGTATCTTGGCGTCTGACGCACTCAGCCTCGACCAATGTGCATGCATTCTATGGCGACAGCCATATCCTGCACGGCGTGAGCTTTTCGCTTGTCGGCCGGGCGGCGTGCTGGCGCTGCTCGGGCGCAACGGCGCCGGAAAGACCACCTGCATCTCGACGATCATCGGCTTTCTGACGCCGCAGGACGGGCGAGATCCGGCTGTTCGGCGAGCCGATCGAAGGTCTCAGCCCCGAACGTATCTCGCACCTCGGCATCGGCCTGGTGCCGCAGGGGCGCCGCATCTTTCCATCGCTGACGGTGCGGGAAAACCTGATTGTGGCCCGGCAGCGCGAAAACACGACGGCAAAGCCATGGAACGTCGAACGGATCTACGACCATGTTTCCGCGGCTGCGCGAGCGTCACGCGCAGATGGCCGGCACGCTCTCCGGCGGCGAACTGCAGATGCTGGCGATCGGCCGCGCGCTGATGGGCAATCCGCGCGTGCTCCTGCTCGACGAGCCGTCGGAGGGACTGGCGCCGCTGATCGTGGCCGAGGTCGGCCGCACCATCCGGCGCCTGAAGGAAGAAGGACAATCGATCGTTCTGGTCGAACAAAATCTCAAGCTGGCGCTCGATGTTGCAGATCAGGCGGTCGATCCTCAACACCGGGCGCTGCGTGTTCTCCGGCAGTGTCGGCGAGCTCTTGGACAATGAAGAGCTGATCGCGCAAAATCTCGGCGTTTTTCACGCCCACTAAGCCAGAAATCCAGTCATCAAAACGAGGTTAAATCATGAAGATCGGCGTATGCGGAACAGGACGAATGGGATCGGCGATCGCGCAGCGGCTGATGTCGGTCGGGCACGAGGTCAGCGTCTGGAATCGCAATGCGGCGAAGACAAAGCCGCTTGTCGATGCAGGCGCGAAGGCGTTCGACATCGCCGGCCGAGCTTGTGGAAGCCTGCGAGGTCACCATCGTGATGCTGCTGAACGATGCAGCAACCGAAGCGGTTTACTCGCGCGCCCAACGGCATTCTCAAGGCGAAACTCGCCGGCAAGCTCGTGATCGACATGAGCACGATCCGTCCGGAAACGATGAAATCGAATGGCTCTTCGGTCGTGCAGCAAGGCGCAGCCTTTGTCGAATGCCCGGTGGGCGGGACCGTCGGCCCGGCGAAAGAAGGCAAGCTGCTCGGTCTGGTCGGGGGAGCGAAGGAGGATGTCGCGCGGGCGATGCCGATCCTCGAGCAAATGTGCCGCCGCATCGAACATGTCGGCGAGCTCGGTTCGGGCTCGATGATGAAACTGGCGGTCAATCTGCCGCTGCTGGTGTATTGGCAGGCGCTTGGCGAGGCCCTGACCATCTGCAAGCCGCTCAATCTTCCGGCCGACCGGCTGATCGACATCCTCGCAGACACCTCCGGTGCGCCGACCGCCATGAAAGGGCGCGGCCCTGCCATCGCCAAGGTATTGGGCGGGGCGCCGCTCGGCGAGACCGCATTTGGCCTCAGCGCGGCCAAAAAGGATCTGGCCACCGCGGTTCAATTTCGCATCAACTCTCAATGCTGAGCTCCCCGTCACGGCAAGCGCCATTGCCTGCTACGAGGAAGCCGAAGCAGCCGGCCTCGGCGACGCCGATGCGACAGCGATATCGACCCGCTGGACCCAACGCGTGAAGCCTGCAGCAAAATCGTAACCGGCCAGCCCTAAATCGTCGTCCTCTCCCGAACAAACAAACCAGAAGCAGGGTCAACCCAATGATTGAACGCAAGAATCGCTATGGCCGCACCGCCGCTCGTATCCACGACGCCGACGGCCTCGCCCGCCGGCCATCGTCGGCCACGATCGATATTCACGCTCATATCGTGGTTCCCCAGGCCGCAAAACTGGCGCAACCGCATATCGACATCAAACGGATTCCGCTCGCTCATTTTGCCGATGCCGCGACGAGGGAAATCAATGCGCAGCAGGAGAAAGATATTGGCGAGGTGATGACTACGATCGATCGCCGTCTGTTCGATCTCGACAAAATGGGCATCGATATTCAGGTCGTCGCACCGGCCCCGCCCCAGTGTTACTACTCGATCGATCCCAAGATCGCAGAGGCGGCGCACCGCCTCGCCAATGATGGCGTAGCGGAATATTGCTCGCGCAAGCCGGACCGCTTCGTCGGTCTTGGCGTCGTGACGTTGCAGGAGCCGGAGCTCGCGGTCCGCGAACTCGACTACATCATGAGCGACCTGAAATTGAAGGGCGTCGAGATCCTGACCAACGTTGACGGCCAGGAACTGTCCGATCCGAAGTTCCGTCCTTTCTTTGCCAGGGCTGAGCAGCTCGGCGCATTCATCATGATGCACCCGAACGGCTTCACCCATGGCGAACGGCTGACGCATTTCTATTTCAACAACGTGCTCGGCAATCCCCTCGATACGACGCTCGCGCTGCACAATCTGATCTTTTCCGGAACTCTGGCGCGCTTTCCCGATCTGAAACTGATGGCCGTACACGGCGGCGGCTATCTGCCCGGCTACTCCGGCCGCATCGATCACGCCTGGGGTGCGCGGCTCGATTGCCACGGCGATCTGCCGCTGCCGCCAACGACCTATCTGCGCCAAGTCTATCTCGACACTGTCGTTTTCTCCTATCACCAGCTGGCTTATCTGATCGACCTGTTCGGCCCTGATCGCATCGTGATGGGAACCGACTATCCGTTCGACATGGCCGAATATAACCCGATCGGACATGTTGCGGGGGTGAACGGAATGGACGAGTCAACGCTGGCCCAGATTGCCGGCGGCAATGCCGCACGGGTACTCGGCCTCGACGTTTAGTCGCGATTGGTGGGCGTAGGGCGGACTTCCGGCCGCCCTACTCCGCCATATTGTGCTGCTGCCAACGTAACAGATATGCCTGCAGCCGCCAGATAACCGCCGATAGCGCAACACCGACCAGCATTAGAACGATGACGGCGACCATCATGCCAGAGGCTTCAGCCCGCGCTTCTGACTCGATAATCAGGCGACCGATGCCACGCTCTGCGCCGATGAATTCACCAACGATCACGCCGATCAACGCAAACGAGATCGCCGGAGACAGCGAGGCAAACACCCAGGCCATGGTCGAAGGGATCACCACCGTGCGCGTAATCTGCCATTCGCTGGCGCCCAGCAAGCGTGCTGCGTTGATAAATCCCTCGTCGATCGAGCGCGCCCCCTCGAAGGTGTTGAAGAACACCAGGAACACCACCACAATCCACGATGTCACGATCTTCGACGTGTCGCCGATCCCGAATGCCAGCACGATGATCGGCGCCAGCGCGATGCGGGGTATGGAGTTTACCGCGGTGATAAACGGCTGAAAGATATCGCTGAGCCGGTCGGACCGCCCCAACAGTAATCCTGCCGCAAAACCGGACGATACGCCGACGACAAATCCAAAGAACGTATTCTTCAGGGTGACGGCTGTCGCAATCCATAGATTGTTTTCGTTCCGGGCCATGCACTTGGCAAAGTCGCCGTTGAACCAGCCATTGAACACGCCCATCTTGGATTTGAGACAACTCAGGATCAGGAAGTGTTCGAATATCTCCGAGGGTTTTGACACGAAGTAAGGATCCAGCAGATCCGGAACCAGCGACGGAAATCTGGTATGCAGATCGTACCCCCATTGCCAGATCGAAAGCACGGCAACGCAGATCAAAATCTGCCATGCCAAGGTGCTGGCGCGGTACCGCGGGGTTCTCATGGGCTGCGCCCCTTGACGAATTCTTCGCCGAGCGAATGCCAGATGTGCTGGAACAATTCCGCGTAGCGCGGTGTCTCGCGCACCTTGACCGCATCGCGTGGCCGCACGAAATCCACCTCGAACATGTCCTTGATTTGGCCGGGACGCGCCGAGAACAGAATAATACGATCGGCCAGCGTCAAGGCTTCTCCGAGGTCGTGCGTCACAAACAGGACAGTTTGCTGCTCGCGGTCCCATATCCGCAGCAAGACCTCGTGCATATCGATCTTGGTATGCGTATCGAGTGCGCCGAAAGGTTCGTCCATCAGCAGTATCTGCGGCTCGACGACCAACGTTCGCATAAGCGCCGCGCGCTGGCGCATGCCACCCGACAGCGCGGACGGGTAGGCCTGCTCGAACCCCTGCAGGCCGGCTTGCGCAACGCAAGCTGCAACCCGTTCCCTGCGCTCGGCCTCACTTACGCCCGCAAGCTGCAGCCCATAGCCGATATTGTCGGCCACGGTACGCCAGGGAAACAGGGTATCGCGCTGGAATACATAACCAACACCCGGCGTCGCCTTGCCGGCAATGACCGGCTTGCCATCGATCAGAATTTTCCCGCTACTCGGCTTCACCAGCGTGGCGATCATGTTGAGCACCGTGCTCTTGCCGGAACCGGACGGCCCCAGCAACGCAACAAATTCACCCCGCCGGGCGGTGAACGAAACGTCGCGCACGGCTTCGATCGCCGTGCCTGCCAGCTGGAACGATTTGCTTAGGTTCCTAACGTCGATGCGCTCGGCGCCGCTTGTCCGGGTAACAGCCGTCGGCGATAGCCTGGGTGCGTTCAAGCGGGATACGCCTTTCGCGCCACTTCGATGAAGGCGGGGCTGATGACCTCCGCAATTGTGAGCGGTTTGATGCCGGTCATTTCCCGGAACCAGACTTTCTCGCCGCGCGCGAAGCCCGCCGCATCGATCGTGGCGTCATAATCGGCCACTTTCTGCAGCGCCGTGATTTCGAGAATGTTAGCTGCGCGCGAAGTGCTGCCGACATAGGGCTCGATCGCATCGTAAATTTGCTCGGGCGTGTGCGTCTTGACCCATTGCGTTGCCCGCCAGATCGCCGTGACGAAGGCCTGCATCTTGGCCGGATCCTTGTCGATGGTCGATTGCAGGGTGAAATGCGATGTCACCGGTACCCTGCCGCCGATATATTTATTCCAGATCGTTTCGTCCGTTCCGTCGAACAACAGGGTACCCCAACCCTGGTCTTTGGAATCGTTCAACAGTGACAACGAACTCACGAGTACATCGACCTGTTTGGTCTTCAGCGAGCCCAACATGGTATCGACGTTTCCCGTCCCGATCCACGTCACCTTCTGATCGAGCCCCATCGTCTCCATATAGTAGGAAGCCCAGACATGGTTCGTACCGCCGAGAGACGAGACCGAGACTATCGGCTTGCGGCCGTCCGGCCGTTTCCAGGCCGTCAGTGCTTCGAGGGTCGTGATGCCCTGGTCGAACAGATCTTTTCGGATGATGAACATTACCGAACTGGAACGGGTATCAACCGGCATCAGGACACGACCGGCCCGGCCATGATTGCTGAGTTGCATCGGATGAGTGATATCGCCAATTCCGATATCGCCCTGCGATGAGGCAATAATCTCGCGCGTCTTGACGCCGCTGCCACCCTGAACCAGCTTGCAGTCGAGGCCAGCTTCCTTGAAATATCCGATCCGGTCCGCGATGAATTGCGTCTGATAGACGGGGACCGCGACCGGATAGATGACGCGGCCAGTCTTGTCTTCGGCCCGCGCCTTCCCGGCGGCGAGAGCGGCGGTACCGCCCGCGATGATCGTGAGCACTGAACGTCTTGAAACGTATGCCATCACGCGTGCTCCCTCTCCTTGCCGGCGACCTTCTCCAGGGCGCTCAGCACCGCATCGCCCATTTCCATAGTCGACAGGCTTTTAGCGCCGGGTTCGGCGATATCGGCGGTCCGCGCGCCCGCTGCCAACGCCATATCCACGGCCTTCTCGAGCAGGTCAGCATCCTCGGACCGGTTCAACGTCATGCGCAACATCATCGCAACGCTCAAAATGGAGCCGAGCGGATTGGCTATACCCCTGCCCGCAATATCAGGTGCGCTGCCGTGGACCGGTTCGTAAAGCGCCTTGCGGCGACCAAACTTGTCCACCGGGCCCAGCGATGCAGACGGCAGCATGCCGAGTGAGCCCGACGCCATCGCCGCGCAATCCGACAGGATATCGCCGAAGATATTGCCCGTCACCATCACGTCGAACTGTGCTGGGGCACGCACGATTTGCATCGCGGCGTTGTCGACATAAAGATGGGTGAGCTCGACGTCTGAAAATTCTTCCTCGTGCAGTGCAATAACTTCCTCACGCCACACCACGCTGGTCTCCAGCACGTTAGCCTTGTCGACTGAGCAGACCTTGTTCCTTCGCGTGCGCGCCAGTTCGAACGCCGACCGCGCCACGCGGCGGATCTGGTTGGTGGTGTATTGCTCGGTGTTGAAGCCGCGGCGCTGCCCGTCGGCGAGCGTTTCGATACCGCGCGGCTCTCCAAAATAGATCCCGCTCGTCAGTTCACGGATGATGACGAAGTCAACGCCTTTCAGCACATGCGCTTTCAGCGGTGCGGAGTCGGCCAGCGCCGGATTGGCAACGATGGGCCGCAGGTTGGCATAGAGGTCATATTTGCTTCGTAGGCCCAACAGGCTGCCCGCCTTGCGTGCTGCCGCCGGCACCTCCTTGGTTTCCGGACCGCCGGTTGCACCCCATACGATGGCATCGGCCTCTTCCATCGCCTCGACGGTGTCATCCGGCAGCACCTTGCCGGTCGCCAGATACGGGATGATGCCGTATTGCGCCTCGCGCAACGTCATGGGAACGCCACGCTTGGCGGCAAACCAGTTGAGGATGCGATGCGACTGCGCCGTCACCTCCGGGCCGATGCCCTCTCCGCCGACGACGGCGACCTTGACCATGTTGGAGCGCGTGTTCATGCCGATTTCCTTGCAAAATGGATCCATGGCCGCGCCGTGCGGTCGGAGGCCTGGAAGGCCCGAATTTCGTCGTCACGCTGCAGCGTCAACATCACCTCATCAAGCCCCTCCAACAGGCCTTCTCGCCGGCGCGGGTCTATCTCGAAACGATGCGTCTTTCCCGTTGGCGAAGTAATCGTTTGCGCCTCGAGATCGATACCGATCCGCCCAGCGCCTTGGGTAATTTCGACTTCCGCCGCAAGGCTATCGACTATTTCCTTGTCGACGACGATCGGCAATATCCCGTTCTGGAAACAGTTGGCAAAGAAGATATCGCCGAACCCCGAGCCGACCACGGCGCGGATACCCATCTCCTGCAACGACCAAACCGCCCCTTCGCGCGACGAGCCGCAACCGAAGTTCGGACCGGTGATGAGGATTTCCGCCTGCCGATAGGGCTCGCGGTTCAGGATAAATTCGGGGTTCTCCGAGCCGTCGGGCAGATAGCGTAGTGCGCCGAACGCCCATTTGCCGAGCGAGCCGCGGATAGAATTTCCAACCAGTCGCTCGATACGGATGATGACATCGGTGTCGATGTTGCTGCGCATGATCGGCGCGGCGACAGCGGTCAGTTTGTTGAACGGCTTCGGCATGTCAGCGCTCCATCGTCCGGACATCGGCGATGGCACCTGCGATGGCCGCAGCCGCGGCAGTGGCCGGACTCGCCAGATGAGTGCGCGCACGCGGCCCCTGCCTGCCGACAAAGTTCCGATTTGAAGTGGAGACCGAACGCTGCCCGGGGGCCACCGTTTCGCCGTTCGCCGCCAGACACATCGAGCATCCGGGCTCGCGCCATTCGAACCCGGCATCGGTGAAGAGCTTGTCGAGCCCTTCGGCAACCGCATCGCGCTTGACCGTCTCCGAGCCGGGCACGATCCAGGCCCGCACACCCGGGGCTACCTTACGGCCGCGCGCGACTTCGGCCGCGGCACGCAGATCACTCAGCCGGCTATTGGTGCAGGAGCCGATAAAGACCCAATCGACCGGCGTGCCGGCGATCGGCGCACCGGGTTTCAAACCCATATAATCGAGCGCAGTCTCGACCGCGGCGCGGCGCGCCGGATCGTCAATCGCCTGGGGATCGGGAATGCGGCCATCGACGCCTATGACGTGCTCCGGGCTGATGCCCCAAGTCACCTGCGGGATTATCTTTGTGACGTCGATCAGGACCTCCCGGTCGAAGCCAGCGTCGGCATCGCTCGGAAGCTCGCGCCAGGCCTTGACGGCCAGCTCCCACATTTCGCCTTGCGGCGCGTACGGGCGCCCGCGCAAATACTCAAAAGTCTTCTCGTCCGGCGCAACCATGCCCATCTTGGCGCCAAGCTCGATCGACAGATTACAGATGGTGAGCCGTCCCTCTACCGGCAGTTCGCGGATGGCACTACCGGCATATTCGACGGCATATCCGGTGCCTCCGGCCGCCCCGACGTGGCCGATCAGGGCAAGGATCAGGTCCTTGGCGGTAACGCCGAGCGGCAGCTTGCCTTCGAACCTCACCCGCATGGTCTTCGGCCGGCGCTGGATCAGCGCTTGCGTCGCCAGCACATGGGTCAACTCACTCGAGCCGATACCGAAGGCCAGCGCGCCCAGCCCGCCATGGGTGCAGGTATGACTGTCGCCACATACGATCAGGCAACCCGGCATACTGAGGCCGAGTTCGGGACCGATGACATGAACGATGCCCTGGCCGGGTTCATCGATGTCGAACATCCTGATGCCGCTGGCGGAGGTCTCGACCCGTAAAGCAGCCAGTAATTCTTGCCCGATCTTGCTGGTTCCGGCGCGCCCCCGCGCCGTCGAAATTGCATGGTCGGGCGTTGCAAATGTGAGCTCGGGATTATGAACGGCAAGGCCGCGGTTCTTGAGGTCGAGCAGCCCGCGTGATCCGCCCAGATCGTGCAGCAGATGGCGGTCGATATGGAGAAGATCGGTATCATCGCCGAGTCGCGCGATGACATGCTGGTCCCAGATCTTGGCCAGCATTGTACGGCCGGAGCTTGCCAAGGCACGCCTCCCTTTGATTTGAGCCGGCGGAATTGGCCGCCGGTCGCCGTTTCGCACGGCTTGTTGTTCAGGCATCAGCCCACATCCATCAAAGCATAATCGGCAGCACCTCGGCTAGGGTGGAAGCTGAAGGAGCCTGCTTGACAGAACGGACGCCGTCGGCCAGCGGCTAACCTCGCCCCCTTGAACCCCGAACCGCTCGGTCCCAAAACGAAGAAAAGCCCGGTGGCCGCGAGGCCACCGGGCGAATATAGAAGTTTGAAAGGCGCAGAACGACGCGGGATCACCCAAGGAGCTTGCGCCAATATAACGTATTTGGCCACGCCCACGGAACCTGGGGACGAAACAACCGATAGCCGGCGCGAATGAAATTATTGGCGGAGGACATGTTGTCGGTGGTGTCGGAGACAATCGAGCACCACCCAATCAGCCGCGCACGCGCCTCCAACGCGCGCATCAGCCGTAGTTGGAGTGCATGCCCGGAATGCTCCCGCAGCACGCCTACCCGGCAGAAATAGCCGGCATTGCAGACGTGAGTCGAAGGGATAATGCCAGCGAAGGCGACGGGACCCGTTTCATGAAGAACAAGCCACCAGTGCCCATGATCGAATTTCGGGACCGGTGCAGACTCGAAGAATGTCAGCCGATGAAGTTCACTGAGTGTATCCACAGTGTCGTCGTCTCCCACAACTGCGAGCCCTCGGCGCGGATGGTCGGACGCAATAGCGCGAGACTACGCGCGCTCAGATTTTGCGCCTCGTCTATCCAGGCGATGCGAAACCCTTCCAATGATTTGATGGATTCCGCAGTATGATCTTGCATTCCACGGAAGATGACAAGGCCGTCGCCGGGCGTCTCGATCTTGTCGCTGAACAGTTTGAATCCGCTGCCGATCCCGAGCGAAGCGATCTTACTCTCGATCAGCCGCTTGCTCGATTGCGCCAGCATGTGCTGCGCCTCGCGAACGCAGACGGCGAGCGTACCGCGCTCGGCCTGGCAGGTTTCCACCAGCAGTTCGCCGAAGAAATGCGATTTGCCCGAGCCACGGCCGCCATATGCCGCCTTGTACCTGGCGGGCAATAGCAGCGGTTCAAAGATCTTCGCTGTCGGGATTTTCAGGGTGGACAATGACACGCTCTATTCGATGGATGAGTTCAAGTGCCGTGTCATCGCCATTCTCCAGCGGCTGCGTGGCTTTGCCCCAGCCGCGGTCGAGAATGGCGTTCGCGGCTGACACGCGCGCGGCGGCCGTCGCGTCCTTGCTTCGCATGATCCCGGCCAGAACGTTAATCGCGGTCCTGGTGTGGCTACGCGCGAGCGAGCGTATTTCGACAAGAGTTCTTTTTGACACTTACGTTTCGTCTCTTTCCGGATTTACATACTCGCATGGTGCCGTATCGGCATGATCCATGACGAGATCATGCACAGCGGAGCGAAACACGATGGTCGGAAAATCCGTCTGCTCGTTGTCGTGTCGGGGGCGCGGAATAAACTGGATGATCTCGGCACTCACTGGCATTCCTCCCACACGGCGATAGCGATCAGTCCGACAAGCGCGAGCGATATCAGATACGCAGTCATCGGCTCTTCTCCTGGAATGAAATGTGCGGCAGATCGCTGCGGAGCGATCATTTCGGGCGCGAACCGTATCCCTTGTCCAAGGGGCCGCGTGCGGTCGTGGACTTGTGCCACGCCGCGGGCCGGCACGTTCGCGCGCGCCGGCTAATTGAAGCTTTGCAACGTAAAGGCTCGGACGGCGGCACGCTGACGACGCTCAGGCGAGGGGCGTGGAGATGTGGCGTCGTGACGTGCGGCCGCCGTCCGAATTCGAAAATTCCAATAAAAAAGCCCGCGGCGGATTTCTCCGTGCGGGCTTGATGATTTCTGCGATGATGCCGTTATGTCAGTGATTTGCCCGACGTGTCAAACTCTTTTCGGGATCGTAAACAAGATGCAGAAAATGCAATGAAACAGCTTCGACAAATTGAAACTGTCTTTGCCGATAACCTCGCACAAAATGAAAAACCCGCTGCCGATTTCCCGGCGCGGGCTGTACGATATTGGCTATGATGTCGATGTGCCCCTGATTTGCCCGACGCGTCAAGTGCAAGAAGCAGTTTTGCTCAGGCCGCGTGGAAAATCGAACGAACTTATTGGGCGTCGGACGGCACGGCAACGTCGTATCGAATCGCAAGGAGGCGTCGATGTATTTCGCTGCTGCCATGCTCGCGATCTTGTCAGGCTTGTTCTATGCGGCAGGCCATAACGAGATCGGTTCGCTCGGTGTCTCAATGTGCCGCTATGGCAACTCATTCTGTGACAATCCGCTCCTCGTTCTGGTCGGCGCCGCTCTTGCGGCCGTCTGGGGCGGGTTCGTCAGCGTACGCTGAGCTGCCGGCCGCGTACCTTGAGAACTTTCGCGATGATGTCGCTATGCCCGTGATTTGCCCGACGAGTCAAATGCCGGGAATTGTCACTCGCGGCTTTTCCGGAAACGCTGTTTCAAACCGTTGATAATCGTCCCGATCCCGGAAGGCTGCGTTCTCCGCGACGCATCCAGTTCCGACCGCAGGCGTTTCAGTTCCAGATCGTGCACGAGATTATAGTGGCCGGCGTGATCCCGGTCGCGGCGCAACGCGGACCAACGCTCGACGTAGGCCGCATCAAGCCGGTCGAACCACAACACCGGAACCTGAAGGCGCTCGAACATTCGATCGAGCCAGCATTCCCTCCGCCAACTGGCTGCTGGATACGAACTGACGGGCCTGCGGGTGGCGTCAGCGGGGAATTCATCAGAAAGCCTAGGGGGGCGTCGGGTCCACCGGATGAACGGGCTTCGGTCCGGGTGGGACAGGCTCCAATTGCGGCTTCGGTTCGGTCGCCACCACCATCGCGCCAGCTGCTCGGGCGGCTTCACCGGTAGTCGTATAATTGGCGATCGCGGCGGTATGCATCTTCGGCTTGTTCCATGGCCCGTGATCGACGATCAGCATGCCGAGGATACCGAGAATGGCGATCACGATTGCAATCACCAACGGCATGCCGCCGCGCCGCTTCAAATGAATATCGCTGGAATGATCCCTCGCCATTTTGAGCGCCTTGGTTGATTTCCTCTTACGGAATCAAATCTCGGCGACGGTGAATGTTCCTCTCCAGGCTCGTCGAGCAATGGTGAAACCGGGGAACAAATTTCTCGCTCAGGCGTTCCCGAACACTGCATCTGCCTAAAATATTTCAGCGAGTACCGAAGGTGAGCATGGAACCGTCAGCACCGTTGCAGCCCGGCATGGCCGAACGCGCCATCGATACCGCGACCGACGTTTCACGCACGATCACGGACGTGTCCACAGCACTTCGGGCCGCCGTCGATCGTCTCAGTGCGGCGATCGAGACGGCGCGGCAACCAGGGAAGCCATTGGCCACCATCAGTGCAATCACGCGGGAAGCGCCACTTGCCAGTCTGCTTGTCGCTTTCCTGTTCGGCGTCGCGGTTGCGCGCCGACGATAGCGGGGATTCCCTAGAATTTGCCCTTCGCCGCATCCTTTGTGGCCGACATGACGCCGCCGGTGATCTGTCTCATATGCTCGCCGGCGTTCGTGAACTGGCTTCGCAAAAATTCCGACTGGATTCGCATCGCTTCCTGAAGATCGGTCGCATGAACGAGCTTTCGGGCGTGGTCGAATGCAGCCTTCATATTCTGCTCCGTGAACGACAGCGCCTGCCTGGAGATTTCCGTTCCCGCACCCGGCATCGACGTCATCGATTTTCCGGCGGCATCGAAAAACATGTCGAACGCCTTCTCCGCCTGATCAATGGTCTTTTCGGCCAGATCGCGCAGCTCGTCCGGAACTTCAAGTTTCGGTTCAATCATGATCGCCTTCTCCAATGTCGCTTTGGAACGTTAGCATAGATCCGGGCGGCGTCTGCGCCGTATTGGCCGCGTGCCGCCTTTCTCCGGCGACGGTCCGCCGGCAATTGGCAAGGCCAACGCCAAGGAATGATTTCCTGCTCTGCCCGTAGCGATACGGTGCTGCGCCCGATTCCAATCATGTCAGCTGTGTGGCATAGTGATTCGGGGCTTAAGCACGACAGTTGGTGGCGTTGCGTCTCTCTGGGGACATGGGGATACGATGCTGCACACATTCCGGCCGACACCTACCTGCACGCGCTTTCAAACCAGCATAGAAATGCCTTGCATCAGATGCGGTGCTCAGATGCGATTAGCCACAATCGAGCCGCGCGATCAGACATATGATGTGCTGACCTACCGATGCGCGCCCTGCAACTCCGGCGAGAGCTTTTTAAAGGCGCGCTAGGCCGCATCATCCGTCCAGAACGGCAATCCCGGACTGTGTCAGCACGGGCCCGTCGTCACGCATTTCGATCAAACCGAGTTCGCTCAGAACGCGAAGGTCCTCGTCACTGACGGGCGACATTTTCAGCCGCCGGGCCTGAATATCCCGCAACGTCCAGCGAAGACCGATAGCTCTCTCGAGGTTCAATTCAGCGAAGGGATCATCTGTCATTCGCTTCGACTATTGGGGCATTTAGATCAGATTTTGTCTTCGCCGCGGCAGCTTCTTGTACGCACGCAATAATGCAGCGATTGTCACCGGCTCCGCTGCGTCCGCTGTCGAAGCCGTGGCTTCGTCAGGAGCCGTCCGTCCACCCGAGTCTGGCTGACTACAGTTGCCAGCCCTAGTAACGATAGGGTTCGATATCCAGTAGCGGGTAGGCGCTGAGCACGCTCGGAAAATTGGTCGGCGTCGCCGCGTGCAAATAGGATTTGTTGAGCTCCGCGAGGCTGGTGACGCCGAGCAACCCGAGGCACCGGATCACTTCGTCTTCCAGCAATTCCAGCATCCGCACGATGCCAGCCTCACCCGCGGCGGCAAGCGCCCAGCATTGCAGCCGGCCGATGCCGACGAGATCGGCGCCCGACGCGATCGCTTTCACAATATCGGTACCCCGACAGAACGAGCCGTCGACCATGATCTTGGCGCGGCCAGCGACGGCATCGACGATTTCAGGCAGCACATGCATCGAGCCGCGGCCATGGTCGAGCTGACGTCCGCCGTGGTTCGACACATAGATCCAATCGACTCCATGATCGAGTGCGATCGCTGCGTCTTCCGCCGTGGCGATGCCCTTGATGACGAGTGGGATCTTGTACTTGTCCTTGATCAATTTCACGGTGCGCCATTCCAGCCCCTTCTGGAAGTCGCCGCCGGTAGCGCGGACACGGCTTTCGCGGACATAGCGCTTGGCGATGTCGCGTTCGCGGCGGCTGTAATGCGCGGTGTCCACGGTCAGACAGAATGCGGTATAGCCGTTTGCGATGCTGCGGCTGACGCAATCTTCAACAAAAGCGTCGTCGCCGCGAACATAGAGCTGATAGATGCGCAATGCGTCGGGTGCGGCCTTGGCGGTATTCTCGAGCCCTGGCTCGGATACTGAGCTGAGCATATGGGCGGCGCCGAAGTGGCCGGCTCCGCGCGCGACGGCGGCGCCTGAGGCGGGGTCGAATATCTCGAGCGCGCCGACGGGTGCGATCATTACCGGCAAGCGCAGCTGTGCGGCCGAATACCTCGGTCGAGGCATCGACCTCTGCGACATTACGCAGGACGCGGGGCCGGAATGCGATCTCGTCGAGCGCCATGCGGTTGCGGCGCATCGTGGTCTCGGTCTCGGAAGCGCCGACAATATAGTCCCAAGCGTTCTGGTTCAGCCGCGCACGGGCCTTGCGCACGAATTCGTGGAGATTCTGGAATTCTTCGCCGCTGGCGCCGAGTTCGACATTCCTCGCCGGCCGGATGGGGGTTGCGTCATTCATCGTGCTTCTCTCCCGTTTTGGCGGCACATTAGCCGCAGATAAACGGGAAAAGCTACCGCTTTGAACGGGTTAATCCGGTGTCGAAACGGAGGTCTGCTATTCGCTTCCGAGGTGCATAGGCGCGGCGTGGAAGATTCCGGCGCCGGAAATCTGCGAAGCGATCAAGAACGCCGCCATAACGGCCGGCACGCTGATAAATCTCAGAAATTGATCAATCGAAAGCATGGATGTCGTCCCCCAAGGTGCTTCGGTCGCGAATTCAATTCGCTCCCTGCGTCGTACGCTGATCGCCCGTGAAAAGCTGGTCGGTATAGGCCGCCCCGGAAATCGTGAGCAGCGCGAGAAGAGAAATGACGGCTAGCGTTTTCATGGCGCAAGCGTCGATTTGGATTGTGGCCAAAAACGGCAGGGCTCGGCGCATTTTCAAGACCAACACAGGAGAACTTCTTGGCCGCCGGGGGTGGCACCAGCCGTTCAACCGCCCGAAAAGCGATTTCTGTACTCCGTGGGCGATACGCCGAGATGCCGCAGGAACGCCCGTCGCATCCGTTCGTCGTCGCCGAAACCGGCACGTTTGGCGACCTCCACGACACCGCCGATTTGCCGGCTTTCAAGCAGCAGCCGCGCGGTTTCGACGCGCAGCGCTTCGACGCCGCTGGCCGGCGTCATGCCGGTGCGGCTGGCATAGGTGCGGGCGAAAGTCCGAGGCGTCATCCCGGCCTTCTCGGCAAGCGTTTCGACCCTGAGGTCGCTGGCGATGTTCTCGATGATCCAGGCGTGCAGTGCGCTGAAACGCCCTTCGACGTCGGAGGCCTGCGCCGCCAGCACGGTCGAGAACTGGCTTTGGCCGCCGGGCCGCTTCAGAAACACCACCAGCCTTCGCGCGACGTCGAGTGCTGTGGTATGGCCGAAATCCTCCTCGATCATGGCCAACGCCAGGTCGATGCCGGCGCTGACGCCGGCCGACGACCAGACCCGGCCGTCCTTGACGAAGATCGCATTCGGTTCGACCCGGATGTTGGGAAAGCTGTCCTGCAATCTCGGGCAATAGCGCCAATGGGTCGCGGCGCGCTTTCCATCCAGCACCCCGGTCCAGGCCAACGCGAAAGCCCCGAGGCACACCGAGGCGACCCGGCGCGCTTTCGGTAGCGCCTGCGAGATCCATTTCATCAACTGCGCGTCTTGGCGCATCTCCCAGATGCCGGGCCCGCCCGGAATAACCAGCGTATCGACCTGATGCGGCCGTACGCTGTCGATCGGCGCAGTATCGACCATCATTCCGACGTCGGTCGGCACCAACCCGCCCGAGGTCGAAAGATAGGAGAGCGAATAGCCCGGCCCCTGCAGTTCGATCTCCTGCAACTCCGCGAACACCTGAGCCGGACCCGAGATATCGAGCAACGTCACGCCCGGAAAGGCGATGATCGCAATACGCCGCGTCGGAGCCTGCTCACGCGGACCGGGACGGCGGGTTTTGGCAGATTTCGAGGGCATATTGTCCTTTAAGCCATTCGAGGCTCGCCTGTATAGCTCCCTGGGTTCGTGGAGTTCGGCCATGTCGCGAAATCTGGGCCACCAATATCAGGCGATCAGATCGCCCTGGAGGGATTACGCGGTCTACAGTTTTCCGGATGCATCGCACATCGCCGCCGCCGACCGGCAACCGCTGATGGACGCGATGAACGGTATCATCGCGGTCAACTGGAATGCGACGGAGCCGCACTGGACGGCTGCCTCCTCCCCGTTCGACGGCAAATATCGTCTCATTCTGGTTTATGATAGCGCCGGGCTGATCGCGTTTTCGGTCTATCGGGTACTGGACGTCTCGGGCGGACCTGCGATCTATCGCAGCGGCACCGAGGTGCTTCCCGCCCATCAGGGCCGGGGCCTCTACGGTTTCTTCACCTCGGAAGTCCTGAAAAGCTCACGCGCCGCCGAGAAGGGCGACAGCGGCGTGCTCTATGGATGGCGGACGAGAAACCCCATCGTATGGGCGGCCAATGCCAAGATCTGCGAAAAAGTGACGCCATCGCTGCTGGGCGACGCACAGGATCCTGCGTTGCAAGCCGCCTGTATCGAGATGTGTTCTTCGCTCTATCCCGGCAAGCCGCTCGAAGTACCCGGCATGATCATGCGCGGCGCCTACGGCCACATTAAACACCATCGGCAGGACTATCACGGCACGGCGTCGCTGGTCGACGCCGCGATGTCCCGCATGATTCCTGATTCTGCGGACGCCCTGTTCTCGGTCGGTTACGCGAGGGTGTGATGTCGATGTCGGGACCACAAGCCGTAGTCGCACCGGTCTCGCGGTTTGCCGACCGGGCCTATCTGGCGTGGGCGGCGGTGGCCACTGCTTACGCCATCGCGTTCCTGCAGCGCGTATCGCCGCAATCGGTCAGCCTGAACTTCATGCACGACTTCGGCACCGACGCCGCCGGCGTCGCGATGCTCGCCTCCAGCTATTTCTGGGGCTACACCTTGATGCAGATTCCAGCCGGCCTTCTGGTCGACCGCTACGGCGTCAAGCGCGTGGTGCTGTGCAGCATGGTCGCCTCCTCGCTGGGAAGCGCGGCGTTTGCGTTGGCGCCGAACCTGCTTGACGTCTTTGCCGCCCGTCTTGTCATCGCCTGCGGCGACGCGCTTGTCTTCACGGCGCTGTTGAAACTGGTCGCACAAAGTTTCGCCGATGAACGGTTCGGCGTGATGTCGGGCATTTCGCAAGTATCGGGCTATGTCGGCGGCGTCATCGCCACGACGCCACTTGCCGCCGCCGTGACCGGCTTTGGCTGGCGCGCCTGCTTCCTGTTCATCGCCTGCGTCGGCCTGGCGAACCTCGCTTTCGCCAAGGTGGTACTGAAGCCCGATCCGGTGTCGCGCAGCAACAAGACGCTGAAGAGCGTTGTGGTGGCCGCGGGTCAGTCGCTCTCGCAGCTTGCCAATTGGGGCTGCGCCATGACCTTTGCATCCCATTTCGCCGTCGTAACGACGCTCTCCGGTGTGTGGGGCATTCCGATGGTGGCGCATTTCTTCAACATCTCGCCGACGGCGGCGGGCACCCCCCTGCTCGCCTTCATGGTCGGCAATGCGGTCGGCTCGGTCTTTTTGGGGCACGCCGCCGACCGCGCAGCGGCCGCACTCGACAACGCGTTGATCCGTATTTGCGTACTCCGCATGATCCTGATTGCGATGCTGCTGCCGTCCATCGCGCATGCGTTCGGCCTGATTTACGTCACCGTCGTATTCACGGCCCTCGGCCTTGTGGCCGGCGGGACCGTACCGCTGGTGCTCAAATGCACCAAGAAGCTTTACACCGCCGACCTGATCGGTGTCGGGGCATCGGTCAACACGACGGCCGCGGGAATTTTCGCGGGTGCCTCACAACCCGTCATCGGGTTCGCGATGATGGCCGCCAGCCAGTTTGCCGGAACCGCCGCTGTGGCGGGCCCGTCGGCGATCGGAGACGCCGGCTACGGCGTGCTTATCGGAATTCTGCTGCTCATGTCGCTGCCTGGCATTGCCGGGCCGCTCTTGATGAGGAGCAAACTAATAGTTCGCTAGTCACGTTGAAAGCAAGGGGGCGTTATGGAGCGTTTGTTTCAAAAAAGAGGGGAAGTCGTTTCGAAGCATGCGGTGAGCAGCTGGCAAAGCGTGATGTTCTCCGAATTCGAAGCGCAGATGAGCAGTGAGGCGAGGCCCTTCCCTTGCGTTTTCGGCGTGGCCGGCCATCGCCAGGACCAGTTGCGCTATCTGTTCCTCGATCCCTACGACGTCGAAATCCTCGGCGACCAACTGGCGCAATATGTTTCCGAATCCCGATCGTACGGACCCAATACATCGCTGATCGTATTCACCCGGCCTCGCCCGGTGCAAACGCTTGACGCCTATTATCGCAAGATGTGGCTGACGCTCGACCAGCTGGCACGGTTCGACAAGTGTTCATGGCCGGCCGAGATTCCCGAACAGATCGATGATCCGATGTGGGAGTTTTCGTTCGCGGGAGAACCGATTTTCGTGGTGTGCACCACGCCCGCGCATGTGATGCGGCAAAGCCGCCGCTCAAGCGCGTTCATGCTCACCTTCCAGCCGCGATGGGTATTTGAGAAAATCCTCGGCACCGAGAAGGCGGCCAACGCCGCATTCGCGGAGGTACGCAAGCGGCTCATCCCCTACGACAGTGCGAGCCCCTCGCCGCATCTCGGACGCTACGGCGCGAGCGACGGACGCGAGTACCAGCAATACTTCCTGCACGACGACAATGACGCCGGAGGGGGCTGCCCCTTCGCCAAGCTCGCGCAGAGCAAGACGGCGCAAATCGAAGACAAGGAGCAAGCGGCATGACTGAGATCATCGCAGGTCACAAGACGGAATTCTCAATCGACCCTGCCATCCTGGAGCTGCTCCCGGAGCAAGGCAGCATCGAATTGCAGCACGACGCCGCCGGAAAGGTCCATCGCTTCCACACCCACCCCGTGGACGAGATTCTGATGATCATCAGCGGCAGACTGAATTTCATATGGGATGGCGGCGAGCGCATCGTCGGTGCCGGTGACACCATCCTGCTGCCGGCCGGCACGTTGCACCAATCCGAAGCACTGGAGGGCGGCGCGGTCTATGCGATCGCAACGCGTCCGCCCGCCAATCCTTCACCTGCCAATCCAATGCACAACTGAAACAAGCCGCTACAGAGGAGAACGAGGTTTCAAGACAATGAGAGATCGCTCGGCGAAGGACTAATCGCCAAACGTTCGACCAGTTCGATGATTTCGGAACGCTGGTCGGGCGCAAGTTTAAGGAAGGCCTTTAACAGTCGCAGGCTTTCCACCGTTTCGCTCGATGGAGCTCCGAGTTTCTTCTGTAGCTCTGCAACATATGTGGGATTTTTCATCTCGCACCTTAGATGAGGAACAGAATGGCATACCCCGGTAAACGTGAGGGCTTGGCCCAGAAAGTCGACACCGCAGCACAGGAAGCCGAACGTCTCGGCCTGACGACAGCGACCTTGATACTTCGAATGGCTCGCCTGGAGATTGACCGGGCGGAATCCGAAGAAGTTGAAACTATGCCAAGAAGCAACCTGCGCAGCAAGCCGAACTGAACGGCCGAATCGGCCCGATTGGTTCCTTCGTCGAGTGTCCTTGGCGAGTGTTTGCAGGACCAGACCAAATTGCCGGGAATGGTCCGAAAGGATCGGCCCCGGCGGTTGTTCGCGAATAAATTCTAGTCGTTTGACCCTTATTTTCGGGCTATTTGATATGGCGGGCATCGGAGTGGGATGGCAATTCCCAAATTTCAAGACCGGTGCCTTAAACCACTCAGCCACCCTTCCAGTATCTGGTTTTTGCGTGAGCCCGTCGCTCACGGCAAATCGAGGGGTGACGATCGCACCCAGCGACTGTAAAATTCTTCGGAACTTCATGCCTACACGGTCCGATCAATCGAGCTCAAACGTGTTCTTGTAATCGAGTTTCAGCGAAGGCGGCTGGTCTTCCTTGTTCAGGGAGCAATTGCCGACCACCAGCACTTCGATATCGCTGCCCATGAAGCAACGGAACGCATCTTCCGGCGTGCACACGATCGGTTCGCCGCGAACGTTAAAGCTGGTGTTGATCAGCACCGGACATCCCGTCTCGGCCTTGAACGCCGTCAGCAGCGCGTGAAATCGCGGATTGGTGTCGGTGTGGACGGTTTGTATCCGTGCCGAATAATCGACGTGGGTCACGGCCGGGATATCCGACCTCGGAATATTGAGGCGCTCGATGCCGAACAGCTTTTCATCGCCGAGATTGACGGGCCGCCGATGCACGGGCAATACGTCAGCGACGATTTGCATGTAGGGACTGTCACCGTCGAGTTCGAACCAGTCGGCGACATCCTCGCGCAGCACGGCCGGCGCGAAGGGGCGAAAACTCTCGCGAAACTTGACCCGCAAATTGAGCGAACTCTGCATGGCCGGCGATCGGGGATCGCCGAGAATTGAGCGCGCCCCGAGCGCACGCGGGCCGAATTCCATTCGTCCCTGGAACCAGCCGACCGCTTTCTCTTTGACCAGCGCCTCGACCGTGCCTTGAATGAGGGCGTCGTCGGAAAGCGTTGAGAACACCGCCCCGGCCTGAGCCAGACGCTGCTCGATTTCGGCTTGCGTGAAAGATGGCCCGAGATAACCGCCCCGCATAGCATCGCTTGTGGGCGCCACGCGCGGCTTACCGGCAAACTGATAGTATGCCGCAAGCGCCGCGCCGACCGCGCCCCCGGCATCGCCTGCGGCGGGCTGCACCCATATATTCTTGAAGGTGCGTTCGCGTAGGATCTTGCCGTTGGCGACACAGTTAAGCGCCACGCCGCCGGCCAGACACAGATTCTCCGATTGGCCCTCGCGCGCGAGGCTACGGGTCAGCCGCAGCACGATCTCTTCTGTCACCTGCTGCACGGAAGCGGCCAAATCCATATGGCGTTGCTCCAGCCGATCCTGTGGATCACGCGGCTTGCCGCCGAACAGCGCGTCAAACCGGCCGTTGGTCATGGTCAAGCCGGTGCAATAATCAAAATAGCCGAGATCGAGCCGGAAGCTGCCATCGTCCTTGACGTCGACGAGATGGTCGAGGATCAGGCCGGCATATTTCGGTTGGCCATACGGAGCCAGCCCCATCACCTTGTACTCTCCGGAATTGACCTTGAAGCCGGTGTAATAGGTGAAAGCGGAATAGAGCAGCCCGAGCGAATGCGGGAAGTTGATTTCCTGTTTGAGATCGAGCGTGTTGTCCTTGCCGTAGCCAGCCGACGTTGTCGTCCATTCCCCGACGCCATCAAGCGTCAGGATCGCCGACTCGCTGAACGGCGAGGCAAAGAACGCCGACGCAGCGTGGCTCTGATGATGATCGGCGAACAAGAGCTTCGCCTCCCAATCGATGCTGTCGTCGATCTTCCGGAGATGGTCGCGCAGCACACTTTTCTGAAACAGCTTCTCCTTCAGCCAGACCGGGATCGCCTTTCGGAACGATTGAAAGCCGCGCGGCGCGAAGGCGAGATAGGTCTCGAGCAGGCGTTCGAATTTGAGGAACGGTTTTTCGTAGAACACCACATGGTCGAGTTCGTCCGCGCTGATGTTCGCTTCCGTGAGGCAATAACAAACCGCGGAGGCTGGAAAATTCGGATCATGCTTCTTACGCGTAAAGCGTTCTTCCTGGGCCGCGGCGACGATCTTGCCGTCCACCAGCAATGCGGCGGCGCTGTCGTGAAAAAATGCTGAAATGCCGAGTATGCGCACAGGGCCGCTCAAAACAGGGTATAGACGAATGGTGCCAGCGCTGAGCCTTTGGTCAGAACCAACAGTCCGCCCAATACGAGCATCACGGCAAAAATCGGAATCAGCCAGAATTTGCGGCGGACCCGGATGAAGGAAAACAGTTCACGCAAGAACGACATTTGGCGTGGCCTAGAATTGCTGCCGCATGGATTCAGACGGCGGTCTCGGATCGGAACGCGGTAGCCAATAGGTCGGCGATGAGCCGTCCCGTCCGAGTTTGAGGAAATCTTTGCCGAACATGCGCATGGTAAATCCGATCGGCAGCATCGCGCCGAAAAACAAAATGGCCAAGATCAGGGGATTGACCACGCGGTACATCAGAAGGCCAAGCTTCAGCCAAGCCCGGTTGGCTTGGTTCAGCGACTGCGGCCGCCAAAGCGTCAGCCCTGCAAAAACAGCCGCGACACAGAGCCAGAGTGGCGCATGCGAGGAACCCTTGTAAAGTCCGAAGCCGCCGATGAGCGTAAGGACCGCCGCCATTGTGAGCCCGAAATTGCGGTCGCTTGGCCCAGCGACAATCTCGTCATGTTCCGATTCCAGCAATTGCATGGCTTTCTCACGCCTCATGGCTGGTGGCAGGCAGCTTAGCCGTAGTACCGATCGCTCCCTGCCTTCGCCAGCACTATTTGGAGAACAGTTCCACCCTGCGTCTTTGTCGCATATCGGGGTAGTGTAAGGCAGGCATGCGACCGAACGCATAATTACCGCAAATTTAGGAAGGCATGCCCTAGTTGTCAGGCGCGGTCTTTTCACGCATCAGGAGATTGGTGAACAGCATGCCGTAGATACGCTCGGCGACATCCTTCTGGCCCTCAGGCGTCCAGTGCGCGCCCCAAACGTTTTCCTTGAATTCCTTGATGTAATCTGCGCCCTCCAGCTTCACGAACGGAATCTGATTCGCCTCCAGATAACGGACCAGCGCTTCGTCACGATGCTGGATGCCAACCATGAATTTGCTGCCGTTCCCTTCGACGAAGTTACGGATTTTTGCGATCAGCTTTTCGGTGGGATCCGGCACGGTCACGTTCGGATGCCTCAGCCGCAAATAAGCATTCGTGGCCAGCCGGGCCAGCCAGAGATTTCGAACCAGCCAGTTATCCTTAAAATACAACAGATGAGATCGCGGGACCGGTTGTCCCATGAGCAGCAAGGACCCGTCAGGTTGGGTCGCGAAATAGGGCTTGTGGTAGTTGAAGTAGTAAAGGCTCCTCACATTATCCTGCCGATCGTTCAAGCCGCAAAAGATCAGGACCACGACGGCCGGTTTCACCTTCGGCCAAATTCGCTGCAGCAGAAGATACTCTTGATCGGTACCGAAGCCCGAAACCCCAGCGGCCAGAATCCTGTAGTCCGGAATGCGAGGCTTCAACAGGTCGCTGAAACGTTCGTTCGCCTCTGAATCGAGACCCCAGACAAAGGAGTCCCCCAGGAACACGATCGTCGGTTTGGCGTTGAGGCTGAATTCCTCGTCACGCAAGCCGAGGCTGTTGTGCTTGTAGTGGGTCGTACGAAACGACACGATCGTACCGGCGGAACCCGGCGCCGGCGCCCAACCGAGCTCAGCGTCGTAGTCGTAGGCGAGCGAGGATTTGGTCAAGGGCTCGCGAAACTCGCGGAAATCGGCAATACGTAGGAAGACTTCAAGCGCGGCCAACGTCACAAGCGTGACAGCCAAGGTACTCGCGATTGATAAGAGCGCTTCCCGGCCCCGATTACTTTTCGTCAAGCACTCTGTCCCTATTCTGCTTCCTTCCGACGCATTCTATCGAGACGATGGGCACGTGAGAAGAGCTCGGCCAAGGTTCAGCTCTTAGGTGGATATTTCGACTTGAACTTTAGGTAGTGTGGACACTTATCGCATCCATAAGAATATGCCTGCGAGAGTTGCGACGGCCTGATAATTCGGGCGGTCTTTTCGAAGCGGGTTGCGACGCGGCGGAACTGCTTGAGTTTTGAGTGAAGCCATCACCCGCCAACCGCTCGGCGACCGCCGATATCAGCCGGTATTGCCCACCTTCCCGAAGGCTCCCGCCTCGGCCAAAGCTGCAATGCGGCGGTCATCGTAATCCAGCGTCTTGCGCAGCACTTCTTTCGTATGCTCGCCGAGCAGTGGCGCGGCCACGGGATCTATGGTGGGCGTCAGGCTCATATGGAGCGGCGTTTCGATGTTGGGCACGGCGCCTGCGGTCGGGTGTGGAATCTGGCTGAGGCGATGGCGATCGCGCACCTCCGGCGCGTTGAAGCCCTCTTCGACAGTGCGGAGATAGCCAACGGGTATGTTGGCTTTCTTCATCTTCGCCATCCAGTTCTCAAGGCGGTCACCGGCAAAAATTCCGGCAATGATCGCGCGCAGCTTTTCCTTGTTGGCGGTTCGGTTCTTGCGGTGGGCAAATTGCGGGTCGGTGACAAGGTCGGGCCGTTCCAGCACATCCGTCACCAGACGGCGGTACAGCCGATCATTGGCGCAGGCCATATAGAGCGGCCCGTCCGACGCCTGGTAAAGGCCGACCGTCGGCGAACCGTTTGGCGAGTTACCAAAGCGGCCGGGATTGTTGCCGCTGATCAGATAAGCCATGCCGTAGAAACCGGTCATCGCCACCGCGGTGTCTATCAGCGCGACCTCGACCTGTTGGCCGCGGCCGAGCCGGTCGCGGGCGATCAACGCCAGCAGGATCGCGTTGCAGGCCGACATGCCCGTCGCCATGTCGACGATCGGCGGTCCGGTGCGCACCGGATCGCCATCCGGAAAGCCGTTGAGCGACATGAACCCGCTTTCGGCCTGCGTGATCGGGTCGAAGCCCGGGCGCAAGGCAAATTCACCCTTGCGGCCGTAGGCAGAGATCGAGCAATAGATCAGCCGCGGATTGGTCGGCGCAACCGACGCATAGTCGAGGCCGAATTTCTTCATCACGCCGCCGGAGAAATTCTCCACCACAACGTCCGCTTTCGCGATCAGCGCACGCGCCACCTCCAGCGCCGCCGGGTTGGTGAAATCGAGTGCAATGCCGCGTTTGTTGCGATTGAGACTGAGAAACGCCGCGCTCTCGCCACCGATCTCCGCATGTTCATAGGCGCGCGTGTCGTCGCCGCCGTCCGGATTCTCGATCTTGATCACTTCCGCGCCGAAATCGGCCAGCGTTTGCGTGCAGGCGGGGCCCGCGACGACACGGGTAAAATCGACAACCAGCAGACCGTCGAGGGCGGTCGGTTCGCCCTTTGCGCGCGGCGTCCGCTCGGGCAATTGCGGTCTGGCAGTCATATCGGGCATTTCCTGCTGCTATTTGTCTGGCAAAATCCAGTGGCCGTCGCCACGAATGGGCGAGTTCCATGCCTTTTACCGGAAGGCTGCAGGTAACGCCAAACCCCGATTTTGCAGGGCGGGACCTGCCGCTGACATAGCTCTCAAGCCGGCGGCAGCGGCCGGCGCGGAGGGCCCTGGCCGCTCGGGCACAATCCGAAACGACGCCCTCCGAAAAGGCGCGCCCCAAAAAGATTGCCGCCCGATCCTGGTTCTGTCCGGGAATCGGGCGGCGAAGGTTGATAGACATGCGGCGCGAATCGCGTTCGCACCATCGTTGTTATCGAAAACGTGCTGGCTTACTCGGCCATCATCTCGCCTGAACCACCCAACTCTGCGGGGAAGTCTTTCAGTTTGGGCAAGCCGTCTCGCATCGGCATCACCGTATCGGCGTAATTGACGTGAACGCCGGGCGTGAAAGCGAGCGTCGGGAGGGTTGCAGCGAACACATCGACAAGTCCGAGCGTCGGATGATTGGTCAGCAGATGACCGCCGCACTTCGCGCAGTATTTGCGCTGGCTCATCGGCGTCTTCTCGAACGTCGCGACGTGTTGCGAGCCCGACGCGATGCGTACCGCCTCCGGCTTCCACAAGGTAAACGCATTCACCGGGCCGCCAGACCAGGAACGGCATGAACTACAATGGCAATAACCCATTCCTTCCGGCGAACCTGTGACCTCCACCTCAACGATGCCACAAAAACAACTTCCAATATGCTTCATAGTTTATGTCTCCTTACAGACAATCGAGGGAGTGAGGTCGGTTTGCGCCAGGGGATCAGCATCGACACCCGCTCCCGGTAGCGGCGATACTCGTCCCCAAACATATCGATGAGGTCGCGCTCTTCGAGCAGGATGCCAACGAAGATGTAGGCTGTGGTCACAACCGCGAACAGCAGATGCCCGGCGCTCATGGTCGGGGCCGCCCAGAACGCGATGATGAAGCCGAGATAGATCGGGTGCCGCACGAAATTATAGAGAAGCGGCGTCCGAAAAATTGGTGCCGGCATTTTTTTCCCGGATAGGTTGCGGACGACTTGATGCAATCCGAACAGTTCGAAATGATTGATCAGGAAAGTGCTCGTGAACACGATCACCCAACCAACGAGCGACAATACCGCGATCGACAGCGCCATTTCGTGCCCCTCGATACGCCAGATGGTCGCCGGCATCGGACGCCACTGCCAGAACAGCAAAAGCAGCGTCAAGCTGGCGAACAGCACGTCAGGTACTGCGCTCGATCGGCTTAGGGATAAATTGCGTCCACCATTGCTTGAACCCCTTGCGCGCCATTACGCTGTGCTGAACGGCGAACAATGACATCAGGGCGGGATTGATGGCCAACGCTTCGAAAAACGGCGATTTCTCGCCGGTATCAATGGCTTTCGGCACGGCGATATTCGACACGAAACCGATGGCATACAAAATCGTGACGAGAGATGTGAGATAGGCCGCAGCGCCGTACAGGAATGCGACCAATTTTAGCGATTTATTTCCCGGCAAGACGGGGCTGGTGGCTTGGGTTTCGGCCATAAAATTGACTCCGGCAGGGGCAATGAAACCGTAACTTGGAGGTCGTAACTTTGCTTTTTTGCACAATGCCGGAAATCCGACGGCAAGACTTTGGCTGACGCTTGATCTCTCCATGAGGTCGACTTGATTGTTTCTTGAGAAAAGATGCGATATCGCGCGTGAAATTCAGCTTCGATAACCACATCCTCGATACGGATCGGCGCGAGCTGCGCCGGGACGGCGACCTCGTCGCCATGCAACCACAGGTTTTCGACCTGATGGTTCACCTGTTGAAGCACCGCGATCACGTCGTCAGCAGGGACGATCTTATTGCCTTGGTCTGGGGTGGCCGGATCGTCTCTGACTCGACACTCGACAGCCGCATCAACGCCGCGCGGAACGCAATCGGCGATAACGGCACAGAGCAGAGGCTGATCCGAACCATTCCGCGGAAGGGCATTCGTTTCATTGGTGCCGTCAGCGGACAACCGGACAGTGATCCGCCGATTGCGCTGGCTCGGGGAGATATCAGACATCCACGCCCGCCATTGCCGCTACCGGACCGGCCCGCGATTGCCGTGCTGCCGTTCGACAACATGAGCGGTGATCAGGAACAAGAGTATTTTTCCGACGGGATCAGCGAGGACATCATCACCGGGCTTTCGAAGTTGCGCTGGTTCTTCGTGATCGCCCGCAACTCGTCGTTCACCTACAAGGGCAAGGCGGTGCATATGAAGCAGGTCGCCGTCGAACTCGGGGTGCGCTATGTCGTCGAAGGTAGCGTAAGAAAGAACGGCGATCGTGTGCGTATCACCGCGCAGCTCAACGACACCGCGACCGGCAGTCATGTCTGGGCGGAACACTATGACCGCGACCTGCTCGACGTGTTCGCCGTGCAGGACGAAATCACCGACGCCATCGTCATGGCGATCGAGCCGCAGATCTATGCCGCGGAGGATTTTCGCAGCCGGCGCAAGCCGCCCAACAATATGGACGCGTGGGATCTTGTCATGCGGGCACTGTCCCACCACTGGCGGGTGACACGGTTGGATAGCATCGCCGCCCGGACATTGCTGGAAAAGGCGATCGCAATCGATCCCAATTACGGCCAGGCATTGGCCTTGCTCGCCACCAACTATATGGTCGGCGTGCATCTCGGTTGGGTGGATATTGCAACCGCGGTGCCTATCGCCGAACGGGCGGCACTCGCGGCCGTTACCGTCGACAACGAGGACGCGTGGGCACATACCGCGCTCGGCAGCGTCTATTTCTCGACGCGTCGCCTCGACGACTCCATTGCAGAATTTGAACTGGCGCTGGAGCTCAACCCGAACTTCTCACTGGCACAAGGGTACTACGCCCTGGCGCTGTGCTATAGCGGGCGCTGGCAGGAGGCCTATGCGGCGACACAACGCGCTATCCGCCAGAGCCCGCGAGACCCTTCTTCGGCAATTTACTATGGTGTTGGCGCCTACGCCCAATTCGTCGGCAGAAATTATCAAGAGGCGATTGCGCTTGCACGGGAGGCTACTCGTCATCGCGGCGATCTCACCGGCGCCTACCGGGTGCTGACGGTCGCCGCCGGCATGGCCGGTCAGATCGACGACGCCAAAGCGGCACTCCAGGAATTGCGCCGGACGCAGCCCAATATCTCACTCGCCTGGATCGAGAACCAGTTACCCTGGAAGCTCGACGCCGATCGCGAGCATTATCTTGAAGGTTTCCGTCGCGCAGGACTGGAGTAGGCCCCGCGCGGACGGCCACGTCCGGCCCGGCATCACTGTTGCTTTTCCCAGAACGAGAGCAGTCCTTGCGAGGCAGAGCCTCCGATCACGCAGGGAATGCCGATCGCCACCTGTCCCAGCGCCGCCGCCGAGACGCAACCCAGCGCGACCGCGCCGACGCCGACCTGGCCCCAGAAGTCGAGATTGCGCCGGCTGTCCGAACCTTTGGTCTTGAGTTCGTCCACGGCGGCAAGCGCGTCCTTTCGCAGCGCGGCAATCTGCACGGTGTCGGCAGCCTCGACGACTTCGGAGAGCGGCGCCTTCACTGGCGGCGGTTGCTTCGCAAGTTCGCTGCGGAGAAATTCCCGCAAGTCGGCGTCGCGGATCGCATAACTTGCGAGCGTATAGCGCGCCATGCTTCCGACCGTCAGCTTGTCCACGGTGTCGCGGCTCTTGCTCCAGGGCAGCATTTGCATGATACGCTGGATCGGAACGTACGAACCGGTGGCGAAATAATATCCCCACAACGTGTCCAGCAGATCCTGATTGCTGGCAAAAGTCAGCGCTGTGTTCAGCTTCCGATCGTCCTTGGCGAAGGGATTACGGGTAAACGCGCCACGCAGCTTGTCGAGCATGCCCGGCTTTACCTCTTCCAGCGGAATGTCGGTCAAGGTCGGCAGCTTGCCTGCGAGATAGCTGTCGATCATCACCCGACGCGCCGGCATCCGCGGCGCTACCCGGCGCAGGATGTTTCGCCAATCGGGCAGCCCCGAATAGGCGATGGCGCGGACGATCACCCATTCGTCTTCAGGAGGCACCGGAAACAAGCTGGCGATGAGCTGCTCGGCCTTCACCGGGTTCGACCCGATCGCTCCGGCAATAAAACCGAGATAGATGCCGGCATTTTCCGGCTCCTTGAAGGTCTGCGAATGAAACAATACGCGCACGGCCGCGGGCACGTGGGCGTAATCCGGCTTCGCCCGGTAATTATAGATCCATTGCTGCACCACGCCGAGCGAAGCGCGCGGATCGACATCCGGCGTCTTCTCCGCATGCGCGGGCTGGATCAGCATGAGCAAGGCGGCAACGAGGGCTGCATAACGCATGTGATGCTCCTGACGAAAAATTCGCGCCGACGAGGGTCACTGCGCGAACGTCTCGGACTCCGTCGATCGCAGAGCATGAAGCGGCCATTGCGACAATTCTGAGAAAGGCCGGGTTAACCAAGACGTTCAAATTGTGGCGACTGGAGACACATCGGCCCGCAACTGGCCTTGCATCAGACATTTTTTTGCCCCGCGCGGGCAATTCGATCGCAGGCGGCCGGGCGGGAGACGGGTGGGACGTGAAGATCGAACGCATCACGCAACACAAGCGATCGTCCTGGTCGCGAGTTACCCGCTGGGGGTTTGCCACAGCGCTCGGGCTGATTCCTGCAGCAGCTATGGCCGAGACCCCACCGCCAGCGCGGGACGCAATCGTCATCGAAGGCAATCGCCGCGTCGATCCCGAGACCGTGCGGTCCTATTTTCATGCCGCGCCCGATGGACGGTTCGATGATGCCTCCCGCGACGCCGCGTTGAAGGCGCTGATCGCAACGGGCCTCTTCGACAAGGTTTCGATCGATCGTTCAGGCGAACGGCTCGTCGTGCACCTGACCGAAGCGCCCGTGCTCGACCGCGTCGCATTCGAAGGCAACAAGAAGATAAAGGACGCCGACCTTGCCGCGGCGATCGAGTCCAAACCGCGCGGCACGCTACAGCGCGCCGCGGTGCAGACCGACGTCGGCCGTATCATCGAAGCCTACCGGCATGTCGGGCGCAACGAAGTCAGCGTGGTGCCGCAGATCATCGACCGCGGCAACGGCCGGGTCGATCTCGTCTATGCAATTACGGAGGGCGCAAAGACCACGGTGCGGCAGGTCAATTTCACCGGTAACCAGGCTTTCAGCAAGCGGCAACTCGGCGCCGTGATCAAGACCTCCGCCACCAATATGCTGAGTTTTCTCACCGGCGGCGACGTCTACGACCCCGACCGCATCGAACAGGATCGCGAGTTGCTCAGGCTGTACTATCGCAGCAAGGGCTATGCGGATGCCAACGTGTCCTCGGCAAAGGCCGAGTACGACCCCGGCGCGAAGGGATTTACACTCACCTTTACGATCGACGAAGGCCCGCGCTATCGCTTCGGCGACATCGGCGTCATCTGCAACGTGCCCGGACTTGACGCAGACAAGCTTCGTCCCTTGCTGCTCGTTAGCGGCGGCGCTGTGTTCGATGGCAACGCGCTGGACAAGAGCAGTGAGCTCCTGGCGATCGAGATGTCGCGGCTCGGCTATCCCTTCGCCCGCGCCCTCCCCCACACACTCGGCAATGCCGACTCCGGTCGCATGGACGTGGCTTTCGTGATTGATCAGGGACCTCGAACCAATGTCGAACGCATCGAAATCCACAGCAATACGCGTACCCGCGACTACGTGATCCGGCGCGAATTCGACATTGCCGAAGGCGATCCCTACAACAAGACCCTGATCGATCGTGCGGAGCGGCGCCTGAAGAACCTGAACTATTTCAAGACGGTGAAAATATCGAACAAGCAGGGCTCGGCGCCGGATCGCATCGTGCTCGATGTCGAGGTCGTCGACCAGTTGACCGGCGATTTCAATATCGCCGGCGGCTATTCGACCACCGACGGTGCGTTGGTCGAGGTCAAGATAGGCGAGCGCAACTTCTATGGCACCGGGAAAAATGTCCAGGCCACCTTCACCTACGGCCAGTATGCGCGCGGGATAGATCTCGCGGCGTCAGAGCCCTATTTTCTCGGCACCAGGGTTGCGGCAGGCATCGAACTGTTCGGCCGGCAAGCCGACGCCAACAGCTACCAATCCTACGGCAGCACCACCTATGGCACGGCACTTCAGTTGGGCACACCGATCAACGAGCAGCTTGGCGTGCAGTGGCGCTACTCGATCTATAACCAGAATGTCACGCTTGCGCCGAACGGTTCAGGCCTGACGCCGTCGCTGCCGATCCAGCAGGCGGCGGCCAATGGCCCCGCCTGGGTCTCCGCCACCGGCAGCACCGCGACCTACAGCACGCTGGATAATACAAAAAGCCCGACCAACGGCCTCAAGTCGCAACTCAGTCAGGATCTGGCCGGCCTCGGCGGCGACGTGAAATTCCTGCGAACCACCGAAGACGTGCGTTATTATAAGTCGCTGAACAGCGATCTGGTCGGCATGGTGCGCGCGCAAGGCGGCTACGTGACCGGCTGGGGCGGCCAGCAGGTGCCACTGATGAACAGTTTCTTCGGCGGCCCGACCATGGTGCGGGGATTTGCGCCCAACGGTTTCGGCCCGCGCGATCTTACCCCCGGCACCACCATGGATAATGTCGGCGGCAGCATGTATTGGGCAACTACCGCCGAACTGCAAAGCGCGATCCCCGGTGTTCCCGACGAATACGGTCTCAAGGCAACCGCCTTCGTCGATGCCGGCAGCGTGTTTCGCTACAGCGGACCGACGGCATTTCCGGGCTCTGCGCAGTCATTGCAGGTTGCCAACAAGAACGTCGTGCGCTCGTCGGTCGGCGCCGGCCTGACCTGGGCCTCGCCATTCGGCGCGTTGACCGTCGACTACGCCGTGCCGCTGACCAAAGCCGCCTATGACGTGGTGCAACCGCTACGCTTCAGCGCGGGAGGGTTCTAAACGCCACAGCACTGGCTGACCGGGCACACGGGCATACCTGACATTAGCGCTTCTCCGTCGCAAATCCATAGATCAGCGCCAACCGGTCCAGGCATTCGCGAAATCGACGAGCAAAATAATCGTGCCAGCGCTGGCTGCGTAATCCACGTCGCTGTCCGACCTGCTCCATCGTAAAGCCCTGGACCAGGACCTCATGCACCAGTGCAGAACCGTCGGCGCCGAGCTCACGCTCGGCGCGATTGAGCCGCAACACGGCCTTGCGCTGGCCCTCGGTGATCGGCTCAGGTGCCTGGCCGCCATCGACATATTCCCTGCCCGGATCGACCGCACGGGGGCCGCGCTCGGCTTTTTCCCAGTCATTCTGAAAGGCTCGCCCGCCCTGATACTGTGCCTCGTCGATCTGGCGATGCGAATGCAGTCGGCCCAGCGGATCGTTGCGGATCGAACGCAACGCGACGATTTTCTCGCCCGGTTCCAACGCAAGGGGATCATCGACCTCGACGGCCACGACCTCAGCATTTCGCAAGAAATCCCGGGATCGACGGTCATGCGTTCTGGCTGGATTGTGGGGCTTGTTGCGTTTGATTCTCGGCACGCTGATGTCTCCTTGGAAAAATAACGCCGGCAGTAACGGCAAACGGCAGAACCGGCGCTCACGCCACCTCGACGACCCTGAGCGGAATGGCGCTCGCTGTCCGTTCCGGCGGCATTTCCGGATTGCGGCTCAAATGAAAATGCGGCGTGCAATAGCTCGAGCCCGGTCGCTTCGGATGACCGCAAAAGGTGATCGCCTCCCCCTCTTCGTCGCCGCCATAGGGATAGCGGCAATCCCCGCGCTCAAGTTCGATCAGCGATAGATGGCGCGGCTCGATCTCGACACAGCGCAGCTTGGGCCGCTCAGCCTGTTCGAACACCGGCCGCGGCCAATGCAACTCCGACAACACCGACTTGGCGGAGCGAACCTCAAACACTCCGTCCAGCCGCGGGGGCTGAGCGGGCAGCGAGACCTTCGGCCGGTCGGGCCCCGCAAGCCCCATCCGCCTGGCGCGGCCAATCGCGGCGTTGCGCGAATAGGCCGTCTTGAATGTTGCATTGATCGCCTCAACGACCTCCGAAAAGGTCAGGCCGCGGCCAAGATGTTCCCGTAGCGCAGCCGAATGCTCGGGCGCCCAACTCGTCGGTTCCATTATTTTTTCCTGTTCTTGTCAACGCCACCCGACGCCGCCCGCCAATTTCTGATATTCCGAAATGAAAGTCAAGCTTGATTTCGGATAATCGGAATTGCTATCATTTCCGAAATTCGGAAAGGATGGACCATGCTGGACATCAGACTGATCGAGCGGGGACTGGAGAAGCCAGGCAAGACCAAGGGCGGTCTGGCAACGGCCATGGGCGTTCGCCCCGGCGCGGTCTCGGAAATCCTGTCCGGGATACGCCTGATCAAGGCGTCGGAAATTACGCCGATCATGGAGTATCTCGAACTGAACTCGGTGCCGATCATGGGCCGTGTCGGCGCCGGCGCGTCGATCGATCCGGAACATGAGCAGGTGCCGCCCGAAGGCCTCGGCGAAGTCGAACTGCCCTTCCCGATCGCCGAAGAGACTATCGCCTTCGAGGTATCAGGCGATTCCATGCTGCCAAAGTACGAAAACGGCGATGTTATCGTAGTCTATCGCGAGCAGCGTCACCCGCCGTCGAGCTTCTATGGCGAAGAAGCCGCGGTGCGGCTGAAGACTGGCGAGCGTTATCTGAAGACGATCGAGCGAGGAAAGTCCTCGACGCTAGTCAACCTGACAAGCTTCAACGCCAAGCCGATCAACGGGGTAAAGCTCGAATGGATCGGTGAGATCTGCGTCACCTTGCCCAGAGGCCAGATTGAACGCCTGCGGAACAGGGCGATGGCGCGAACACGCAAGGCGGCCAAGGCGCATGGCGGACGTCCGCCGGAGAAGTAAAGGCGGCACCGCCGTAATTTCTGCGATGGTGTGATTTTGCTTGCCGGCGCCGTTGGGAAGGCCAGTTATCACAATTTTCTGTTTTTCCGAATTTACCACTGGACTAATTTCCGATTTTCCGAAATACTACCGGCATTCGATTCCAGTAGTCAGGCTCGAGGCCAGATCGCCAGCATGCAATATTTCGTCGTCATGATCGATTACGGCCGTCGCGGCCGTGAAGCCATCGTCGATCCTGAAATCACCCGGCGCGAGGTCGTCTCGCGGATTGCATCGGGCGAATACAAGAATATCAGTTTCATCCATGAAATCGCCGACTCCTCGGTCGAAGACATCACATCCGATATTTTGAGCGAGGCTGCCCTTCCCGACATCGGCGCGAGCGGGCGCCGACCTGCAGGCCAGCCATTTCGATCACGTCCGCGACCTGCGCAAGCACGAAACGGTATGAGCGCGCTCGGCCATATCCCGATCTCAAAAGAATGTGATCCAGGGCTTTAATCGCCAGCAGCTTGCCTAATTATTCTTCACGCAAAGTCTATTGGGACTGAGCGGACAGCTGCGCTAGATTGGCGATTCGATTCCTCCGGCCTGATAAAGTTCTTAACACTCAATGTATTCGTCAATGAATGCCGAGCTCGCTGCTCGCGATGGCGATCTCCGACTCTGTTTCCTGCTTGGTCTCGCGGCCTGGTTCCTGTTTGTGGATCACGTCCCGCACAACGCGGTCAGCTTATTGACCATGCGGAATTTCGGATTCAGCGGCGCCACCGACCTGTTCGTGTTCGTCGGCGGTTATACGGCCGCAATCCTCTACGGCAAGATGATGCTGGAGCGCGGGTTCGTCGTAACGGCAACCCGCCTTTTCAGGCGCGTGTGGCAGCTTTACGCCGCCTATGTCGTCCTGTTCGTGGTCTATATCGACCTGATCGGATATGTAGCGAGGAAATCTGCCGCGCCTGCCATCATCAGCGAATTCAATGTCACCGGAATCGTCGATCACACGATCCGGACACTGATCTACGGATTGCTGCTCCAGGCCAAGCCGCTCAACCTCGATGTATTGCAGCTATTTATCGTTTTGATGGCGTTCTTCCCGATCATCCTGTTCGGAATACTGCGCCGGCCGATTCTGACACTGGCTGGATCAGCCATATTTTATCTCGCCGCCCGCGAGTATGACTGGAACCTGTCTTCCTTTCCGGACGGACGCTGGTATTTCAACCCGTTCTGCTGGCAATTGCTGTTTGTGCTCGGCGCCTGGTTTGCCGTGAGTGGACCGAAACAAATACGCGCCATTCGATCACTTCAGAATCTTTCGGTCCTGCGCATCGCAGCCTTGCTTTACCTATTGTTCGCGCTGGTCGTGACGGCGGCCGGAAAATTTCCGTTATTGGCCGAGTACGTTCCGGCCCGCGTACTTGGCGCCTTCCTTCCCAACGACAAGGAAAATCTGGCCCTTTACAGGGTGGTGCATTTACTGGCCGCGGCCTTCCTGTTTACGTTTGTGGTGCCGAGGGACTGGCGCGGGTTTCGATGGCGGATCTTGCAGCCCGTCATCAAGTGCGGAGAAGAATGGCTGCCGGTGTTTTGCGCCGGCGTGTTCCTTTCCTTTGCCGCCCACTTCGTCCTGATAACGGGTCCGGATTCACTGGTGATGCACGTGCTCGTCAGCGTCGCCGGAATCTTTATCATGACCGCCGTCGCCTATTATGCGTCGTGGTCCAAACGGCAGGACTACAAACCCGCACTTACCGCGCAGTCCTGACCGGCGTTGCGACGGGTTCGCGCCGACAGATCGGTTCTGCGGCTCCCTCAACCGGCGGCGCCCCCTAAATTCGCATTTTCACATATATGGAATTTTTTCGCGTCTCTTGGCGAGGCTGCGCCTTCAGCCCTAACCTGACCCCGGAATGTCCTCCACCAACGAGGATCGCCAGTCGTCAGGGAAAACACGTCCATGAAGGTTTTTGTCTTCGATCTGCTCGCGTACGGCGAACAACTCGACCATCTCAAGGTCGGCAGCGAACTGCCCTATCCGCTTTCCAACCGCTACTTCAAGGCCGACGTCGCGGTACGGACCTATGCCGAACATCTCGAGGCGTGGGAGGAGATGGACAAGCTCGGCTATGACGGCGTCGGCTTCAATGAGCATCACTGCTCGCCCTATGGGCTGATGAACTCGCCGAACCTGATGGCGGCTGCCGCAGCGCAGCGGACCAAAAAACTGAAGCTCCTGATCTACGGTAACCTGCTACCTCTGCATGAACCGTTGCGCCTTGCCGAAGAGCTGGCAATGCTGGATTGCCTGTCGAACGGCCGGCTGATCTCAGGCTTCGCGCGCGGTATTCCGCGCGAGTATCAAGTCCACAATGTGCCGCTTAAGGATTCCCGCGCGCGTTATGAGGAAGCGTACGAAATCGTAACCCGCGCCTGGAGCGAAGAAATCTTCTCATACGAGGGGCGGTTTTGGTCCTACAAGGATGTCGCGATCTGGCCGCGGCCGGTGCAGAAGCCCGCACCGGAAATCTGGATCCCGATCGTCGGCAGCAAGGAATCGATCGAGTTCGCGGGCAAGAAGAATGCGGTCATCACACCGGGACTGGCGCGCGGCGGTTTGCAGGAAGATATCATCCGCTACTTCGCCAAGTGTCTCGCCGATAACGGCCACAAGATCACGCCCAACCACCTCTCCATCGCGACGTCGGCCTATGTTGCCGACAGCAAGGCGGAAGCAGTGCGCGAATTCGCGCCTTACCACCTTTATTTCAACCGCACGCTGTTCAGCCACGGCAACTTTACGGAAACGGCCAAGCAGCGCGATGCAGGTTACGTCTCTCAGTCCTCCAACGACTACGTGCGCCCGGAGAACATGAAGGCGGCGGCGGGCCTGCGTGAGGATTATCGCAACATGACGATGGCGGATTTCGAGCGCCAAGCGGAAAACATGCCGCTCGGCACGGCCAAGGAAGTCACGGAACGGATTATCAGCGCCGCCGAAGCAGCCGGTGCCAATCAAGTCCAGATCAGCCTTAACCGCGGCGCGCTGCCGCACGAAATGTTCATGGAGCAGATCCGCCGCTTCGCGCGCGAGGTGTTGCCGGCGCTTCAGGTCCATCAGGTGCGCCGTGTTCCGCTCGGAGAGGATATCGCAGCCTAGGCATGGATCGAGGCTCCAGCACCACGCATTTGGGGAAGTCGGCCGAAAACCGCTTTCAAGATATTCACAACATCAAAAAGAGTGCCGCCTCAAGGCACTACACTAAATCCTTAGGGGAGGCATGCATGAGCGGTGAAGTAAGGTCGCCCGTCGAAGACGCGCTGGAGAACCAACCCTTCGGCGCATTGCAATTGCGCGTCGTGTTGCTGTGTGCGCTGGTGCAGGCATTCGACGGCTTCGATCTCGGCACCATTGGCATGGCAGCCCCATCCCTGTCCAAGGCGTGGGCCGTCGCTCCGCCGGCATTCACCACAGCTTTCGTGATGTCGAGCGTCGGCATTCTCTTTGGCGCGCTGCTCTCCGGACCCCTCGGCGATCGTTTCGGCCGTAAGCCGCTGCTGATCATCAGCGTCGGCTTCATCGGCCTGTTCTCGGTGCTGAGCGCGTTCACCTGGTCTATCCCCTCCATCACGGCGATGCGTTTCCTCACCGGCCTCGGCATCGGCGGCGCAATGCCGGTGACGGTCGCACTCACCTCCGACTACAGCCCGCTCAAGCGGCGCGGAACACTGATCATGCTGATGTTCTGCGGCAACACGCTTGGCGGCTTCCTCGGCGGGCAACTTGTTGCGCAGATACTCCCAATCTACGGCTGGCAAAGCATCTTCCTGGCCGGCGGTGTTCCGCCTCTGGTGCTGATTCCGATTCTCATGCTCTACCTGCCGGAGTCGCCACGCTTTCTGATCACGCATCGTGCCGACGCACCGTCGACGCAGGAGATTCTGCGCAAGCTCAATGTCAGCGCGCAGGTTGCGGCATCGAAACTGGTTGATGTCGCCAAAGGCAATCCGGTTGGACAATTGTTCACCGAAGGGCGCGCAATATCGACGATTTTGCTATGGGTCGCGTTCTTTGCCAATCTCCTGAACATGTATCTGTTCAGTTACTGGATGCCGACGGTGCTGACGCTCTCCGGGTTCAAGCCGGAGAATGCGGTGTTTTACGCGAGCATGTTCCAGCTCGGCGGAATTCTCTCCACAGTGCTGCTCGGACCGATGATTGATCGCTTCGGCGCACCGCGCGTGCTGGCCTGCAGCTTTACCTCAGGCGTGGTTTTCATCCTTGCGGTCGGTCTCGCCAATTTGCCGGCCCCCTTCATTATGCTTCCCATTCTCGGCGCCGGTGCGGCGATGATCGGAAGCCAGCTTGGTGCCAACGCCATGGCGGCGGGACTGTATCCCGCCCGCATCCGCTCGACCGGCGTCGGCTGGGCGCTTGGGGTCGGCCGGCTCGGCGGCATCGCCGGTCCAGCGCTGGGTGGCGCATTATTGGCGTTCGGCCTGCCGCCAAAACAGATCTTCCTCTGCGCCTGCGGTCCGGCACTCATCGCCGCCTGCGCCACTATTCTCTTGACGGTGAAGGCCGCGCGGAATTGGGATGTTGTGGTCCCCGTTACGCAGACGCGAGCGGCCTGAAGCGATACCGGTTGATCGATGAAGGATTTCTCCGGCAAGACCGCATTCGTGACCGGCGCTGCCAACGGCATCGGACTCGGCATCTGCCGGGCGCTGGCACGCGATGGCGTTAACATCGTGCTGGCCGATATCGAGCGGGCGCAGTTGGAGCTCGCCCGCCGCGAACTCTCCGCTTTCAACGTCCGCACCCGCGCGATCGAGGTCGATGTTTCCGATTCTGTGGCCTTCGAACGCGCTGCCGATCAGGCCGAAGCCGAATTCGGCAATATCCATTTTTTGTTTAACAATGCCGGTGTCACGCTGGGCCCGGCCCCGCTATGGGAAGTGACGCCAGCGCAATGGGAGTGGATCTTCGGCGTTAACATCCATGGCGTCATTAATGGAATCCGTACGCTGGTTCCGCGGATGCGCAGGCATGGTGAGGCCGGCCATGTGACAAATACCGCTTCGATCGGCGGGCTTCAGGTAAACCCTACCCTGCGCAACGGGTCCTACGCGATGACTAAATACGCCGTCGTTGCGGCTTCCGAAGCGCTCGCGCTAGATCTCGAAGGAAGCAATCTCGGCGTCTCCGTGCTCTGCCCTGCCCTCGTCGCCACTACCTTGCATGCATCATCGCAGCGGCGACCGGCTCGGCTGGGCGGTCCCTTTGAGCGTTCCGGTTCGGACGCCGCAAAGGTCTGGCAATCCGCGGGGCTATCCCCGACGACGTCGGCAAACGCGTACTCGACGCTGTCGCTCGCTCGGAATTTTTTATCTTCACCCATGAAGAGCCCCGCACCTGGATCGAGGAGCGGCATGCGCAGCTGATGACAGGCTTCGATTCCATCGGGCGCTACCACGCAGGCGAAGGAACTAAATAAGGCTAGCCCCTCGCGCTGGCGAAATGCGACAGCCGCTGATTTTCGGCGCGGATCGCAGCCAGAATTTTCGTCAGGTTCCTTTCGATCCGTTCCTGCGGACCGGCGACGCCAATCGCGAGCTTCCGATGATTGGGCGGCGTCGGCACCATCATGCCGACCACGCCAACACCGCGAGTCACCATACCGCGCGACAGGCAATAGCCGTCGCGGCGCACCTGCTGGATACCGGCATTCAGCCGATTGAGCGACGACACGCCGCGCTCTATTTTCTTCATCCGCACCGTCCTCCGGTAGATCCGAGCGATCTCCGCATCCGCAAGGCCGCTCAGCAGCGGCCAGCCAACACCGGAATGCACCAGCAGCACCCGGGTGCCAACGGTCGTGTAATATTGCAGCGGCTGCTTGGCGCGAAGGATGTCAACGATCTCGACATAAATGTCGGTAACCGTGCCCAGCAAAATCGTCTCGCCAACCTTGCGGCCGATCCGGCGGAACGCTTCCTGGATCGGTCCACCCTCGTAGTTCGCAGCCGTCACCCAGCTGCCCAGCTGTGACAGCCGTAGCGTCGGCAGATAAGCGCGTGATGTGCTCTCGAACGAGAGATAATTCATTTGCGCCATGGTTTTCAACAATGCTGCTGCGCTTGAAGTCGGCATGCCCAGGGAATCGACGATATCCTTCAGGCGCAGCGGGCATTGCCGCTCGCGAAACAACTCCAGGATATCGAAAACCCTGCGTGCTGATTTCGTTAGTTCGTTCACATGTACCGCTACAGCACATATTCGATGTGGGCGCGGATCGAGTGATTGGTCTGGTCGATCCAGCCGAGCTTTTGCACGGCGGCGATCATGTTCGAAAGACCGTCCTGCCACCACGCCTCGGATTTGAGCGTAGGCCATTCGCGTAACGCCTTCTCGGAGACCCAGGCATGTTCGCCGTCGCTGCTCACGGCAATGCCGCCGAGCAATTCCGCCTGCAGCGCGGAAGCCATCGGACCTTCAATGCGTACCGAAAATGCCTGGAAATTCCTGGGATCGTCGATCTCAATGGAGCGGCTCGACGCGATGATGCGGATGATCATGCCCCGATGCCCTGGACCATTTGCGCCACACGTTCCCGTGCCGCCGGCAGCATTTCGCGCCCAAAGATATCGGCGGAATGAAGCACTTCCTGCTGCGTCAGATCGCCGAAAGAAAACTGGCTGATGAAGTAATTTGCTCCGGCCTCCTCCGTCATCTTTCGCACCTGCTCGCGGATCGTACCGGGCGATCCCGCAATGGCACCGCCATTTTGAACGATCGTATCGAAATCTTCCGGCAACCGCGCAAAGCGTGGCTGCGTGCCGTGCTTTTTCCAAAGCTTCATGAAACTCGCATGGAACAATGGCCAGGCGCGGCGCCCAAGCTCCATCGCTTCCCGATCGGTATCGGCCGCAACGACGAAGCGGTTGATCCCGAGCAGGGGCAATCGATCCGGGGAATTGCCCGCGGCCGCCCATTCGGCCCGATAGCGATCCGTGATCTCGCGCACGCGCTGCAGCGGCCCGCCGCAGACGATATTGATGCCGTTTTGCGCCGGCCACACCGCCCCCTCCGCTAGAGGGACCGCGTACCAAAGCGGCGGATGCGGAAGCTGCGCCGGCTTCATTTCAATCGGCACGTTTTCGAATTGATAATGCTTGCCGCTAAAACTCACTTCGGTCCGCGTCAGCGCCTGCATCATGACGGTGTAGGCTTCGACATACATCGCCTGCGCCTGATCCGGATCGACGCCGAAATAGTGCAGTTCGTGCGGAGACGCGCCGCGGCCAATTCCGACCTCGATCCGGCCCTGGCTCAGATGGTCCAGCATGCAGATTTCTTCGGCGAGCCGCAGCGGATGATGCGCCGGCAGCACATAAACCAGCGCGCCGAGCCGCAGGCGTCTGGTCCGCTGCGCGACCGCGGCAAGGAATACGCTCGGCGACGGCGCCAGATTGAGCGGCGTCGAATGATGCTCGCTCATGTGATAGGTGCGGAATCCGATGCGATCGTAGAACTCGATCAGTTGCAGCCGGTTTTCGTATTGTTCCCCGAGCAAATATGGCCCGTGGTCGTTTTGATCGAAGATCCCGAACTGCATGGCACCACCCTGCATAGTGCGTTTTCGACGCCGGCGTACAGGATCTCCGTCCCGCCGGCGCCGACGCAAAAGCCTCGGTCATGATTGAATCATAACCGAGGTTCCGAGTTCGCTCTTGGCGCGTTTTCGTCCCGCAAACCGGAGGCGAAATGCGGGCTATTGCAGCGCTTCGAGCTTCGCCGTTTTTCCGTCGACGACCTTGAAAACGACGTACCGCGGCTGCAGCTGGCCGTTCGGCAGGAATTGGGCGTCACCGAACAGCGTGCCCTTGATCGTTTTGCCGCGGATGGCTTCCGCGACCGTCTTGCGATCGAGCGATTTCGTCGCCTCGACCGCACGCGCCCAGACCTGTAGCGCCGCCGCGCCAAGCGCCGCGCTCTTGTCCGGCTCGACACCATAGGCCTTCTTGAAGGCGGCGACGAAGGAGTTGCTCTCCGGGATGCCGTTGAAAGGCGGCAAATTCCAGAAATAGATATCCGCGGAGACAATTCCGTTGTTGGCATCTCCAGCCACCTTAAACACGGTCGGCAGCATGATGCCGACCGCACCGACAAAGGCGGACTTCAAGTCGGCCTGACGATATTGCTCGACCATCGCCGGGAGGCCGGAAGAATTCGACGAATTGGTGACAATGATCGCATCCGGGTTAGCCGTCTTCAGGTTGGTGAGCTGAACCCGAAAGTCCGTGTCCTTGAAAGCGAATTTTTCGGTCATCATGACTTCGCCGGAAAAATTCAGCTTCTTGAACTCGGCCTCAACCGCGGCCTGGAAGCCGTTGCCGTAGACGTCGTTCTGGGTCAGGAACGCGACCTTCTTTGCTTTCAGCGTCTCAACGACGTATTTCGCGATCACGCCGGCGTCGAAGCCGTTCGAGCTATTGATGCGGATGGCGAGCGGGTTGGTCTCGCCGTTCAGGATCAGGTCGGATTTCGACACCGCGGTGATGTCGAGAATGCCGGCGCGCGCCAGAATCGGTTGCATGGCAAGCGTCACCGGTGAGTTCCAGCCCTCGATGACAACATCGGCTTTTTCCGCAATCATCTCATTGGCCCGGCTGACGCCGACGGCCGGCGTGCTCTCGTCGTCCTTTGAAACCAGTGTGATCTTGCGTCCGAGCAAGCCACCCTTATCGTTGATCTCCTGGACCGCAAGCTTGACGGCATTGGTCACGGATTGACCGTCAGGCCCCGCGCCACCGCTCAGCGGGAAGATGGTCCCGACCTTGATATCCTGCGCCATGACCGGCGCACTCATGGCCAGCAGCAAGGCAATAGCCAGTTGGATCGATTTTCTCATGAATTACGTCCTCCCTTTCTGTTCTTAAAATACGAAATTCCCAGGCACCAGGCTCAAGCCCTCATCTTGCCGAAACGACGAAAAAGCCCGATCAGCCCGGTCGGCCAGAAGATCAGAACCAGCGCAAGCACCGAGCCGAGAATGATCTTGTTCCAGTCCCCGCCGAGCGAAAGCAGGTTCTGCTGCACGATCAGAATTCCCGTACCGATCAGCGGCCCGATCAGGATGCGCCGGCCAATCAGCACCACAGCCGTCAACATCATGACGAGAAAGTATGTCTCGAACATATCCGGGCCGACATAGGCGCGCTGATAGGCATAGAGCCAGCCGGCAAGCCCCGTGATCGGAGCCGATATCACGAATACGGCCAGCCTCACCTTGCGCGGATCGATGCCGAGGCTCGCGGCGAGCGGCGGGTTCATTTGAACCATCAGCGCCGCGGTCCCGAGCCGGGAGCGGCGGAAGCGCGCGATGAAGGCCAGCGTAAGCAACAACAGCACGAACGCGATCGGCCAGAGGTCTTCCTGCGTCGCGCCTATGTAGTTGGCAAAGCCGAAAGGCAGTTTCAATGCAGATATGCCGACGATGCCGTCGGAGCCGCCGATGGCGTCCCAGTTGAAGGCAATCTCGTAGGCCACGACCGCTGCCGCATAGGTCACCAGCGAGAACACGAACTCCCGTGTTCGCAGCGTCACCGCGCCCAGGAACGCCGCTGCGACGACGCAGAGCCCAATCGTCGCCGCCGCCGTGCTCCAGCCATTCAGGCCATACTTCACCGAGAGATTGGCCGCGGCGTAACCGCCAACGGCCCAGAACAGGGTGTGTCCCAGGCTGACTTCGCCGAGATAGGACAGCACGACATCGACGCCATAGCACATGACGGCGAAAATCGCGATCGTGGTCAGCGTCGAATAGGCCACCGACGTCCCGCCCAATAGCTGCGGCAGGAAGAAACCGACAGCGGCCAGCACAACGATGGCAGCTGTTCGCAGCAGCGGCATCGAACGCGGCGAATGTGACTCGATCGCGGTCATTTGGTTGCCAATCCCGCCGGCCGAACCACGAGCAGCATCAATAGCAGCGCAAACGCTGCCGCCGTCGTATAGGCCTGAGCGATGAATGCGCCGAAGAATGCGATGAACAAGCCGAGGCCAAGCCCCGCCACCAACGCGCCGCCGATCGAGCCGATGCCGCCGAGCACCACGACCACGAAGGTCATGATGACTTCGTTGAAGCCCATGCTGGTGAGTATTGGCGAGCGCGGGGCCACCAAGGCCGCACCCAGCGCAACGGCCCCGCATTCGAACACGAACACGAGGAGATAGACGACCTTGGCGTTGATACCGAATAGTTCAGCCAGTTTGGGATCTTCCGCCACTGCGCGAATGACCGATCCGAACCGTGTTCGCTGTGTGAACAGCCATACCATGCCGTAAAGCAAGAGCGTTGCGACGAGGACCAATACATCCTGCCAGGTGAACCATAGCGATCCCAGGTCGACTTTGGCGCGAGACAACGTACCCGGCAGCGTCTGCGGATTGCCGCCGAAGACCAGTGCGCTGCCGCCTTGCAGGACGTAACCGAGCCCGAGCGTCACGATCATCAGGCTGGTCAGGTTTTGCGTCATGACCAGCCCCATCATCGCGCTCTGCATCAGCGCGCCCAGGACAGCGAGCACAACGATCGCGGCAACAATCGCCAGCGGATACGGCATGCCCAATTTGGTCATCGCATACCAGGTCACGAACGCGCCCATCATGTACAATTGACCGTGCGCGAAATTCACCAGCCGCGCGACACCGAGCAGGATGGTCCAGCCGAGCGCGATACAAGCGTAGCCCGAACCCAGCACCAGGCCGTTGACGATCTGTTGGGCGATATTCATGCGCGCTCCCCGGCAGCAATCGTCCCAAGATACGCTTCGACAATACGATGATCTGCGGCCATGACATCGGCCGGACCTTCACCCACGATCCGTCCGCGCTCCAGCAGATACAGGTGATCGACCACCTTCAGCGCGGCTTTGACATTCTGCTCGACCAGCAGCACAGGCAACCCGCGATCGACCAGCAGCCGAATCCGCGACAACAGATCGGAGATCAGCCGCGGTGCGAGACCGGCGGAAGGCTCATCCAGCATCAGCACACGGGGGCCGGCGAGCAGTGCCCGGCCTACGGCCAGCATCTGCCGCTCCCCGCCCGAGAGCGCCGCACCCTTGTGATGCCGCCGCTCGCCGAGGCGCGGGAAGAAATCGAACACGTCGGCAATACGGAAGATATGGCGCCCTGTGGTATCCGCAGGCGGGCGCACGAGGCCCAGATTTTCATCGACCGTCAACTCGACAAAGATGTTCTTGCCTTCCGGCACCAGTGTAAGGCCGCGCGCCACCCGTTCGTGCGCCGCCAGGCTTTCGATGCCCTGCCCTTCGAGCATGACCCTGCCTGTCACGGCGGCACGACCGCGTGACCAGCCGGCAAGGGCGTTGACCAGCGTCGACTTGCCGGCGCCGTTGGCTCCGACCAGCCCGACCATTTTGCCTGAGGGCACGCTGATGCCGACGCCGGATAGCGCCACATTGCCGGCATAGCGCACGGTGAGATCTTCGCATTGGAGCACACCGGTCATTCGTCGCGCCCCAGATAGGCTTCGCGCACCCTCGGGTCGCGCTGGATTTCCGCCGGCGTCCCGGTCGCCAGCATGACGCCCTGGTCGATCATGACGATGCGGTCGGCAATCGACATGATCAGGTCCATGTGGTGCTCGATGACGACGAGCGCGAGGTTGCGCTTGCGCAAGTTCACCAACACGTCGGCCAGTTTTTGCATATCGCTGCCGCCAAGACCTGCGGCGGGTTCGTCCAGCAACAGCACCCTGGACCCGGTGCCGTAGGCCAATGCAACCGACAACAGCCGCTGCACGCCATAGGGAATATCGCCGGGCAGCTTGTCGTGATACTGCGCAGCGATACCGAAGAATTCCAGAAGTTCGCGGGCGATCAATTCCGCCTGACGCCGCGTCGCGATCTCGCGCCAGGGAAGAAACAGCGATGTGGTGAGACTGGCGGAGTATTCCCGGACGATCGCGGCGACCGAATTCTGCAACACCGTCAGCTCGCCGAAGAACGAATTCTGCTGGAACGTCCGTCGCAGGCCGCGGCTCGCAAGATCGTAAGTCTTCGTCATCGAAACGTCGTCATGACCGAGAAAGGTCTGGCCGGAATGGCCGACGGCATTGGTGACCGCAGCGAAGCAACTGCTCTTGCCGGCGCCGTTCGGTCCGATAATCCCGAGGATTTCGCCAGAACGTACCGACCAACTGACGTCACGGAGCGCAACCAGTGCGCCGTAGCGTACCGTCAGGTTTTCAACCCGCAGCACTTCGGCGCCGTCACGACGTTGCGTTTCCCCTGAACCTGGCACCCGGCCGCCCATATCTTGTTATGTTCGGCGCACGCGCCGAATTTTGATGCGTCACCGAACATGGCCGGGGGGCAGCGGTCAAGGCCGTCGAAGGCGGCCGAACAGGTCTCGATCGCATATGTCGCAGCGGGTATTTCGGGTGGCGGAAATATGCGTATTTCCGCCGATCAATCCACCGGGAATGCGCGCTTTAACCGCATTTCGCTGTCGCGCAGCATTGCCGGATCGAGTTTGCCTTCGGCAGCCGCATCTCTGGCGCAGGCAAAAACACGGTAGAACTGCGCACCGTCGAACGCTATCAGCAGCAGGTCGACGCCGGCGCGCATCAGTCGCGGCGATCGCGATACGTTTCAGCCCCTCTCCCACTACGGCACGCGCGAGTTTGCCCAGCTTTCGCACAGCTTCCTCGATATGGCCCAGCAATTGTGGCGACGGTCGGATTACATCGCAACCTTCTCGGCCCACCTGACCCACGAACTGAAATCTCCATTGACCTCGATCAAGGGCGCCGCCGAGCTCCTGCTGGATTTGCTGCAGAGCAAATCCGACAATCTGACACGGATGGAGCAGAAGAATTTCGTCTCGAACATTCTGGGCGACACCGAACGCCTCGAAGTCATGACCCAACGCTTGCGTGAACTGGCGCGCGCCGAAACCGCGCCGCAAAACGAGCATACCGAATTAAGTCAGGTAGTCGGTGGGTTGAAGAGCCGCTTTCCGACCCGCGCGATCGACGCAGGCGGTTGCCTCGACCGCTCGATCGGCATGTCCGGCGAGAAAGCACTGATCGTGTTGTCGCACCTGACCGACAACGCCATCCGTCACAACGCAAAAATGTGCGGCTGGAAGCGATCGACGGAGTGGCTACCGTCAAGATGATCTTCCGTAACGACGGCGATCCGATCTCCGAGCCGAATCGGGAAAAGATATTTGATGCCTTCTTCACCACCCGCCGCGACACCGGCGGCACGGGAATGGGACTTGCGATCGTCCAGGCCGTCATGACCAGCCATGGCGGGTCGATCCGGCTGGTACCATCGGACAAGGGCGTCGCGTTCGAGCTACAGTTTCCGGCCGGATAAGGCTGCTCTTACACTCGCTCGATAATGATGGCGGGCGCCATGCCGCCAGCCGCGCACATCGTCACCAGGCCGCGCTTGAGATCGCGTCGCTCCAGTTCGTCGAGCATGGTGCCGATCAGGATCGAGCCGGTCGCACCGATGGGATGGCCGAGCGCGATCGAGCCGCCATTGACGTTGACTTTCTCGCGGTCGAGCTTGAGGTCGCGAATGAATTTCTCGGCAACGACCGCGAAGGCCTCGTTGATCTCGAACAGATCGATATCATCGAGCGTGAGGCCTGCCTTGGCCAATACCTTGCGCGCCGCCGGTACCGGCGCATTCAGCATCAGGGTCGGCGAGTTCCCCATATTGGCCATGGCGACGACGCGCGCACGCGGCTTCAGGCCGTGCGCCTTGGCGTAACCCGGCGACGCCAGCAGGATCGCCGCCGAACCGTCGACGACGCCGGAAGAATTGCCGGCATGGTGCATGAAGTCGATGTCGAGATCGGGATATTTTTCCAGGATGAGATTGCGATAGGTCGTGCCCTTGTCGTCGAGCGGATAATCCGCCACCGCCGTGAAAGCAGGCTTCAATCCGGCAAGACCTTCGAGTGTGGTCTGCGGACGCGGATATTCCTCGCGATCGAGCGCGAGGCTGCCGTCTTCGCGATGAACCGCAACGAGACTCTTGTTGAAATGCCCGCCCTTGATGGCGGCCGCCGCTCGCTTCTGGCTTTCGACACCGAGTTCATCGACGTCCCGCCGCGTGATGCCTTCGAGTGTCGCGACCGCATCCGCGCAAACGCCCTGATGCGACTGAGGGTGCTTGGCACGCAAACGAAGGTTGCCGTTGTCCATCATGAACGGCCCCTCGCCGCGGCGGCCTTCCATCGACATCATCTCGGTACCGCCGGCAATCACGAGATCCTCGGAACCGGACATGATGGCGTTGGCCGCCATGTTGACGCTGGTGATGCCGGAACCGCAGAACCGGTCCAGCGTGACACCGCTGGCACGCACGTCGTAGCCGGCATCGAGCGCCGACATCCGGCCGAGATCGCCGCTTTGCGGGCCGCGCTGGGAACTGGTGCCCCAGATGATGTCATCGACGTCAGCGGTATTGATCCCCGTGCGGTCGGCCAGCGCGCGCAACACCGTCGCGCCGAGTTGCTGCGGATGAATCCCTGCGAGTGCGCCCTTGCCGGCTTTGCCAATACCTCGCGGCGTCCTGCATGCATCGATGATCAGCGCGTCAACCATGGTGCTTTCCCTAGGGTTGTTTGTTGACGGCATTTGCAGCCGATCAAGCCGCAAAGTCAATTCGCGAGCGACCGCAGGCGCCGGCTCTGTCAGCCCTACTCTGTCAGCCTACGCTTCCCGGTTGTGGCGCCTGACACGCTCAGCCGGAGCGCCAACCTTGACGATTAATTTCGTTTATGCGCAGCTACTTAAAACAATAACCTGTCCGTGAGGGAGGCGATATGATCGTGGTTCGGCGGGCGCTCGTCGCTTACGGTTTGCTTATTGCATCGACAATACTGGCACAGGCTGCGGAGCCGATTAAGCTGCGCGTGGCCGAACTCGTTTCCGAAGGGCCATTACCTCGTCAAGCTCGTCCTTGAGCCGTGGATGGAAGAAGTCCAAAAACGCACGAACGGCGCGGTCACGTTCGAGCATTACCCGGCGCAGCAGCTCGGCAAAGCCGCGGACATGCTGAAGCTGACGCAAACCGGCGTCGCTGACATCGGCTACGTCGCGCCGGGCTATACTTCGGACAAGATGCCGGTTTCGGAAGTCGCGATGCTCCCGGGTGCCTTCGAGCATTCATGCCAAGGCACTCTCGCCTACTGGAAGCTGGCGCGAAACGGCGTGATCGCGGAGCAGGATTATACCGCCAATAATATTCGCCTTCTGCTGGCGGTAAGCCTGCCACAATACCGTATCTTCACCATCAAGCAGCCGGTGAAGGATGTCGCCGATGTCACTGGCCTGAAATTGCGCTCTACCGGCGGCGCGCAGGACCTCACCCTTCGAGCGATCGGCTCGGTCCCGGTTCGCATGGCGGCGCCCGACGCTTATAAATCACTATCGCGTGGCACCATGGACGGCCTGCTGTTTCCGCTGGAGAGCGTCGTCGCCTACGGCGCTGACAAGCTCGTCAAATATTCCACCGACGGTCTCGGCTTCGGCAGCTTCATCGTCTCCTATTCGATCAGCGACAGCGCCTGGAAGAAGCTGTCGCCGGAGATCCAGAAGGCGATGACCGATGTCGCCGAAGAAATCATTCCATCCGCGTGCCAGCAGATGCAGAAATCGGACGACGAGACCAAGAAGTCGCTTGAAGCCAAAGGCATTCGTTTTGAAACCCTGTCGCCGGAGGTCAACGCGAAATTCAGGGATTTGATGAAGGGCGTAGCCAAGACATGGTCGGAAGGACTGAACGCGCGCGGCAAGCGCGGCAGCGACGCGCTAAGGGAGTTCGACGCGGCCGTGGCGGCCATTCCGGCCAAATAGACGCGGATAGACGAGGATTGCCGAAGGCTGCAGGATAAGCACCCCGGGGAGGTGAAATTTGCTCGACAGAATTTTCATGGCGCTCGGAACGATCGAGAAAATCGCATCGACCGTGGCCGCAGTGTTCATGTTCGCGATCATGATCATCGTCTTCGGCGACGTCATCATGCGCTACGCGTTCAACCAGCCGTTCTCGTGGGCATATGACCTGATCTCGATCTATCTGATGGCGGGCGTGTTCTTCCTGGTTCTTTCGGAAGCCTTTGCCAGCCGCGCGCATGTCAGCGTCGATATCCTCCAGCAGAAATTCACCCCGTCAATGATACGGCTCTCCGAGATCGTCACCTGCATCGTCGGCATCACGGTGTTTTCACTAATTGCCTATCTCGGCTTCCTTCGCACCGTCGACAGCTTTCAGTCCGCCGATGTGATGGCGGGCGCGATCCCGTGGCCGATGTGGCCCTCGATCGGCCTTGTGCCGTTCGGCGCCGGGCTCATCACGATCCGCCTCGCCCTACACCTCATCGGGCATGTTCTTTCGCTCGCTACCGGGCGCGCTGTGATCGCACTGCCTGCGTCTCACGCTGTCGGAGAGACTTTCGAATGATTCTCACTCTGGCGATGGTGGTACTGTTCGTGCTGCTTGCGATCGGCACTCCGGTCGGCTTTGCCATGGCAGGCTCGGGCGTTCTCGGACTCTACCTGGTCGGCGGCATGCCGATGCTGACCGGCATCCTGCAGACCGCACCGCTTTCGGCGGTGACCTCTTACGAACTGATCACCATCCCGATGTTCCTGCTGATGGCCGAGTTTGTTCTGGTGAGCGGCATCGCCGACGATCTGTTCAAGGCAACCGCGGCCTGGGTCGGCCGCATACCCGGCGGGCTTGGTATGGCGACCGCTTTGGCCGGCGCCGGTTTCGGCGCCATCTGCGGCACCAGCACGGCTTCGGCGGCGACGTTGTCGGCGACGAGCCTGCCCGCGATGTTGAAGCAGGGATACGAGCCGAAAATGGCAGCCGGCGTGGTCGCAATTTCCGGCACGCTGGCGATGCTGATTCCGCCCTCGGTCGCGCTCGTCATCTACGGCCTGCTGGCGGAAGTGAACATCGGCGCACTTTTGATCGGCGGCGTCATCCCGGGTATCGTCGTGACCATCACGATCATGGCTACCGTCTGGTTTCTCGCCTGGCAGGATCCGTCTCGCGCGCCCTCGGCCCCACGGGTGTCGCTGCACCGAAAAATTCCGCATGCTGCGGGTGGTCGGTCCGATGCTGCTGTTGTTCGGCATGGTGACCGGCGTGATCTATACCGGGGTCGCGACGCCGACCGAAGCATCGGCGCTGGGCGCGTTTGGCGCGTTCAGCCTCGCAATATGGAAGGGCAAGCTCAACTTCCAGACCCTGCGTAGCGCGCTACTCCGTTCGGCGCACGGCACCTGCATGATCGCGATGATTTTGTTCGGCGCCTCGATCTTCGGTTATTTCTTCACGCTGACGCAGGTAACGCAAAATCTGGTGGCTTGGGTAGGCAGCCTGCCAGTGCCGCCCTGGGTGATCCTGACGATCATCCTGTTCGGGTACATCGTGCTCGGTTCCTTCATGGATCAGATCGCCATCCTGGTGCTGACGGTTCCGATCGTGCTGCCGCTGATCAAGTCGCTTGGCTATGATCCGCTGTGGTTCGGCGTCATCAAGATCGTTACCGCGGAGGTCGGCATGATTACGCCACCGGTGGGGCTGAACTGCTTTGTCGTGGCGCGCTATTCGGGACGCCCCGTGGCCGAAGTGTTCCACGGCGTGTTTCCGCATTTCGTCGCCCATCTGATCGCGATTGCGATCCTGGTGATCTGGCCCCAGATCATCCTGTGGCTGCCGATCAAGATGGGTTACTGACACAACAAACAATAACGGGAGAGAATCTCATGAATTGATCTGGACAGACGCTTCTTCCTGGCTGCGGCGCTCGTTACGGCCGCGAACTGTCCCGCCGCGGCGCAGGAAAAGATCAGCCTGCGCCTGGCCGAAAGCCTTCCGGCCGGTCACGTTATTCACGAACTGGTGGCAAAGCCGTTCATGGAGCTGGTGACCAAAGCGACCAACGGACAAGTGACATTCCAGCACTACCCGGCCGAGCAGTTGGGCAAGGCCAAGGACATGGCGCAGCTCACCGTCGCCGGCGTTGCCGACGTCTCCTACATCGTTCCATCCTACTCATCGGACAAATATCCGCTCACCGCGGTCGCTGAGTTGCCAGGGATATTTGAGACCGAATGTCAGGGATCGCTCGCCTTCTACAAGATCTCGCACAATGGCGGAATTCTGGAGACCAAAGAATTCGGACCCAACCAATTGCGGCCGCTCGTGACCATTGCGCTACCAGCCTATCAGATCCAGCTCGCAACCAGCCGCGACGTCAAGACTGCCAAGGACCTGGAAGGCCTCAAGATCCGCACCACCGGCGGGGCCATGGACCTGATGATGCGCTCGATCGGCGGCGTTCCCGTTCGCATGGCCGCGCCCGAGATCTATGAATCGCTGACACGCGGCACGCTCGACGGATTAATTTTCTCTTATCAGAGCTCGGTGTCGTACGATTTCGGCAAGATCCTCAAATCAGGCACTGAGGGGCTGAACTTCGGAACCGCGATCTTCACCTATTCGATTGGAGAAGCGAAATTCAAGTCGCTGCCGGAAAACGTGCGCAAGGCGTTGGTCGAAGCCGGCGAGCAAACCACGCGCGAAGGCTGCAAGCGTTTCGAGGACGGCGAAACCACAGCGACCGAAAAGATCAAATCGCAAGGCATGAAGGTGATCAAATTCGGCGCCGACGACAAAAAGGTGTTCGATACCGCGTTCAAATCGGTAGCGGAGGATTGGATCAAGGACATCAACAAGCGCGGCAAGCCGGGCACCGAAGTGTTCAAAGCCTTTACCGAGGCCCTGGCCGCGAGCCATTGAGCGGACGCCCCGTGACAGAGGCCAAAACTTCGGCACCGGCGGGGCCTCTCGCCGGCGTCAGGATCATCGACCTGACCAGCGTCATGATGGGCCCTTACGCCACCATGATCCTCGGCGACTACGGCGCCGATGTCATCAAGGTCGAGAGCCCGGACGGCGACGTCATGCGCCATGCTGCACCGATGCGCCATCCCGGGATGGGCGCGATGTACCTTCAGGGTAACCGCAACAAGCGATCCATCGTGCTTGATCTGAAGAAGGCCGGCGGCCGCGAGGCACTGCTGCGGCTCGCCGCGATGGCCGACGTCTTCGTCCACAATGTGCGCCCAGCCGCGATGGCCCGGCTCAAACTCGGCGCCGACGATCTGCTGGCGATCAATCCGCGGCTGGTCTATGCCAGCCTGCACGGTTTTGGCGAGCGAGGCCCTTACGCTGGACGCCCGGCCTATGACGATCTGATCCAGGGATTGACGGCGCTGCCGGCATTGACGGGAAAGATCACCGGCGAGCCGCGATATTCGCCGGCGACGATGGCCGATCGGATCGTTGGGCTCAACGCTACGCATGCCATCCTGGCTGCCCTCTTCCACCGGGAGCGCACCGGCGAGGGACAGGCGATCGAAATCCCGATGTTCGAAACCATGGCGCAGTTCGTGCTCGGCGATCACATGGCGGGAAGAAGTTTTGAACCGCCGATCGGGCCTCCCGGCTATTCGAGATTACTGGCGCCCGATCGCCGTCCCTACCAAACCAGCGACGGCTTTGTCTGCGCGCTGGTCTACACCGACAAGCAGTGGAAGGCGTTCTTCAGCAGGATCGGTCTCGACAACGAAGCCGAACGCGATCCACGCCTGAACAGCATTTCGGCGCGAACCGAGAACTACGATTTCGTCTATGACTGGTTTTCGCAGATCATGAAGACAAGGACAACGGTCGAATGGATGCGCTTCTTTGAGGAAGCCGACATTCCGCATGCGCCGTTGCACGATCTGGACAGCCTGATCGACGATCCCCATCTTGCTGCCGTCGGCTTACTCCAAACCATCGAACACCCGACCGAAGGCATGCTACGCGTCACAGGTCCCGCCGCGACCTGGAGCAAGACACCACCATCGATCCGGCATTATCCGCCGCGTCTTGGCGAACATGGTGATGAACTTTTGCGCGAGGCCGGCTTTTCCGAAAGTGAAATCGGCGTGCTCGTCGCTGACCGTGCGTTGATCTACCCGGATTCGTAGCCCGTTGGCCGACCTACCGCCCACGCAATGCCAGAATCTTCTCGGCTGCGCGCAGATGCGGCTTGTCGATCATCTTGCCGTCGATCTTCACGACGCCGGAGGTCGGGTTGTCGTTGAACGCCTTGACGATCCGTTCGGACCAGGCGATTTCCTCATCGGTCGGCAGGAAGGCGGCGTTGACGACATCGACATGCCTAGGATGGATCACCGCCTTGGCGAGAAAACCATCCTGACGCGCCGCGATCGACTTTTCCCTCAGCACGTCGAGGTCGTTGATGTCGGTAGCGATGGTATCGATGGCGACGACGCCGGCGGCGGCCGCGCTGATCAGGCAGAGATCGCGCGCCAACAGGAACGGGCCGTGGTAGCGGCCGTTGCTGCGGTTGCGCGATGCGCCGAGCGAGGCGGCAAGGTCTTCGGCACCCCACATCATGCCCCACAGCCGCGGGCTCATATTCTCGAAATCCAGCAGTTTAAGAACCGCGCGCGCCGTCTCGGTCGCGACGGTGACAATGCGGGTCGTGCCGTGCTCGATATCTGAAGCAGCCTCGAACGCATCGAGATACAGCGACAGGCGATTGACATCGGCGGCGCCGGCGCATTTCGGCAAAACGACCCCGTCGGGCCGACCGGGTATCACGGCGGCGAGGTCGCCAAGCGTCATTCCGGTATCGAGCGCATTGATGCGAATATAGATCTTTTGGCTCGGATTGCGCGCATCGAGCATTTCGCGCACCGTGCGCCGCGCACCAATCTTTTCGTCGGGCGCAATCGAATCCTCGAGGTCGAGGATCAGGGCGTCAGCCGCGGTCTTCTTCGCGTTTTCAAATTTGCGCAAGCTGTCGCCAGGAACGAACAGGAAAGATCGCATCGCCTCATGCCTTCGGTTTGCAGTGCATCAGGCCAGTCCGGCGGCAGCTTGCCACCACCTCGCCGCGCTGATTGGTCATGGTGTGCTCGAACTCGACGATCCCCTGGGTCGGCCGTGACTTGCTGGCGCGCTTGGAGATGATCCTGGTGTGCGCCTTCAGCGTGTCGCCGTGGAACACCGGTTTTGGGAATTTGACATCGGTCATGCCCAAATTGCCGATCGTCGTGCCAAGCGTCGTATCGTAGACGCTCATGCCGATCATGATGCCCAACGTATAGAGGCTGTTGAATAGCCGCTGGCCGAATTCAGTGTTTTCTGAGAAATGGGCATCGATGTGCAGCGGCTGCGGGTTCATGGTCAACAGGCTAAACATCGTGTTGTCCATCTCGGTGACGGTCCTGGAAAATTCATGATGAAATTCCCGGCCGATCTCGAACTCTTCGAAGTATAATCCCGCCATCATCTTACCCTTTCGTGCGCAGCTATGCCTGATTCCGGCTCAACGACCTCTGTAATTGGGCGTTCGCTTCTCGACGAATGCGTTAAGGCCTTCCTGACAATCTTCCGTCGTCGCGACAAGGGCAAAACTCTCGGCCGCATTCTCGACCGACCGGCGGAAGTCGGCGTCGACCGCCCGCATAAAAGCATCCCGGCCGATCTTCATGACGATCGGCGACTTGGCGGCAAGCCGTCGCGCGATCTCGTGAGCGCGATCGAGCGCGGTGCCCTTCGGCACGATTTCGCTGAGGAGACCCATGCGAAACGCGGTCGGGGCATCGAACGGCTCGCCCAGAAACAGCGGACCGAACGCCTGGTGCTTTCCAACCAACCGCGGCAGTTGCACGAAGTGGATCGCCGGAATCAACCCAACGTCGATTTCGGGATAGCCGAAGGTCGAGGCATCGCCGGCGATGATCATGTCGCAGGAGATCGCGATCGTCATGCCGCCGGCTCGCACCGCACCATCGATGGCGGCGATGGTCGGCTTGCCCATGCGATACTGGGTGTCGTTGAGCGCAAAATACAGCCGTTCGAGGAATTTCTTTGTTTCAATTCCCGGCTTGCCCCTGACGATGTCGAGATCAAGCCCGGCGCAGAACACCTTGTGGACGCTGCCGATGACGACGGCGCGGACACCCTCGTCATCCCGCGCTTTCGCGAGTGCCGTCAGCAACGCATCGATTAGTTGCATGCTCAACGCATTGACCGGCGGGCGGTCCAACATGATCTCCGCTATTTTGTCGGAGACCGAATAACGAACGAGTTGGGCACTCATGACGCGTCGCCTCCATTTGATTTGGCCTGACGCACGGCCCCGTCCTTGATCAGTTCATCGATACTGCTGCGATCAAATCCAGCTTCCATAAGGATCGCTGTACTGTCTTGTCCGATATCCGGTGCCGGGCACAACCCGTCCTCGGAAAGACTGGCGATACCCGGTGTGCGCGGCGTGTAGACCGGGCCGACGCCGGGTGTGTCCTGACAAACCGCCGCCTTGGTTGCCTCGACATGGGCGTTACGCAACCATTCGCCGGGATTGAGGATTCGCTCGGCAATAATGTCAGCCGCATGCAACCGTGAAAGCCATGTCTCCGTCGATTGCGTCAGGAACACCTCGCGCAACTGCGAGATCAGTGCATCCGCACAATCCGCGCGGCCGGCGAAATCGGCAAAGCGCGGATCGCTGGCGAGATCGTCGCGCTCGATGGCCGTACACAGGCGCTTATACTGCGGCTCGTTCACCAGCGTGACCATCATCCAGCCGTCGCTGCTCTGATAGGAGCCCGCCGGTACGTTGAGGGCCCGCGGCGTGCCGCCCTCCAGAATATGCTCGGCAACCTTGTGGCCAAGCAGCGCGGCCGACGATTGGCAGAGATTGACGTCGATCCAGCGGCCGGTGCCGACCGTCGCGCGCGCAAACAGCGTGGTGGCAATCGCCTGGAAGGCGTAGACGCCGGTGACGACGTCGGAGATCGTGGTGCCGACCCGATGCGGGGTCTTGTCATTGCCGACATTGATCGACACCAGGCCGGAAAATGCCTGCGCGACGGAATCCGATCCGGGCCGCTTGGCGTAGGGACCGCTCTGCCCGAAAGCGCTGACCGAGAGATAGATCAGGCCGGGATTGTCGCGAGCCAGATCTTCGTAACCGATCCCCAGCCGGGCGGCGACGCCAGGCCGAAAGCCTTCGATCAGGACGTCGCAATTCCTTGCCAACCGCCGGGCGATCGCGATCCCGTCCTTGCGCTTCATATCGAGGCACAGGCTGCGCTTGCCACGATTATAGACCGCCGACAACGTCGTATGGCTGCCATACGTCGTTCCGAGATAGCGCGACCAGTCTCCCTCGGGCGGTTCAACCTTGATCACGTCGGCGCCGTAAACCCCAAGCAGCATCGCGCAATAGGGTGAGGCGATGCCCTGCCCGAAATCGAGCACCCGCAATCCTCGGTAGGGTGACTCATGGGTCGGCGTTAGCTTGCGTTCAATGGCCATTTCGTCTCCCGGATCGGCCAAAAGCTACAGCGCGAGATAGCGCCGGCGAATGTTATGGTTGGCTTTCAGCTCTTCGATCCCGGATGTGTAAACGATCTGCCCCTTGTCGATAACCGTCGCGTGGCTCGCAAGGCCAAGGCAAAAATGCATGTTCTGCTCGGCAATCAACACCGTGGCGCCGGTGCCGCGGAGTTGCCGCAGCAATTCGCCGATCCGCTGCACGATGATCGGCGCCAGCCCCTCGCTCGGTTCGTCCAGCAACAGCAGCGCGGGATTGCCCATCAGCGTGCGCGCAATCGCCAGCATCTGCTGTTCGCCACCCGACAACCGCCCCGCCATGCGGTGGCGCAGCGGCTCCAACAGCGGGAAAAGGTCATAGACACGCCGGATCGACCATTCGTCCTGGCCGTCGGGGCCCTTCTTTGCGCCGATCTCAAGATTGTCTTCGACCGTATGCTCCGGGAAAATCTGGCGGTCCTCCGGCACGAAGCCGAGGCCGGCGCGCGCGATATGATGCGGCTTAAGCCCGGACACGACGCGGCCCTGCAACGTGACCTTGCCGCGGCGCGCCGGCGCCAGACCCATGATCGCTTTCATCGTCGTCGACTTGCCGGCGCCGTTGCGGCCGAGCAACGCCATGGTCTCACCCTGCCGCACCGACAAGCCGACGCCGAACAGGATCTGGCTGGTGCCGTAATAGACGTCGAGGTCCTCGACCTCAACGACGGGCTGCGCGCTCATATCGCGGCCTCCGCGTGATGTTCGGTGCCGAGATAGGCCTCGATGACGGCCTCGTTCCGCCGAATAGCGTCGGGCGTACCGGTCGCAAGGATACGGCCATAGCAGAGCACGACGATCTCGGGCGCGATCTTGAACACAATGTCCATGTCGTGCTCGATGAACACAACGGTGATCTTCTGCTTCTCCCAGAGTTCCCTCACCTTGTCGATCATGCGCCAGCGCTCTTCGGTGCCCATGCCGGCGGTGGGCTCATCGAGCAGCAGCACCTTGGGATCGAGCACCAGCGCGAGCGCAATATCGAGCAATTTCTGGTCGCCGTGCGACAGCGTCGCAGCGGTCCGGCTGCGCTTGGCGGTCAACCCCAGCAATTCCATCGCGTGCTCCGCGCGATCGCGCGTTTCGGCCAATGGAAACCTCCGATGCAGCACGCCGGCGCGGCGCTGATCGGCGCAGACTGCCGCAAGCATGGTCTCATGCACCGTGAGCGAAGGGAAAATACTGGCCACCTGAAACGCCCTGCCGATGCCGTGACGCACGATCTCGGGCGGCGAGCGCCCCGCCATATCGACACCGCCAAGGAGGATCTGACCGGTATCCGGCTTCAGCGCCCCCGTAATCAAATTGAAAAACGTGCTCTTGCCCGCCCCGTTGGGCCCGATCACGGCGGTCAGCGAACCGTCGGCAAAGTCCAGCGTGACATTATCCGTCGCCTTGACGCCGCCGAACGATTTGGAAAGTCCGCGGATCTCCAGCATGGCTAGCTGCGCTCCGGCGGACCGTCGCGGCGCTGCGCGTACCAGTCCACCACGAAATCCATCAGCCCCTTTCGCAGGCCGATGGCAAAGAACAGGATCACGATGCCAAGCACGATGCCGTAATATTCGGTCAAGCGCGTCACGGTATCGTTGAGGACCAGCAATAACACAGTGCCGACCATCGGTCCGAGGAACGTCGTGACGCCGCCCAGCATGTTGATGAAGATGCCTTCGCCCGAGATCGTCCAATAGGCGAATTCCGGATAGGCGCCCGAAACGAACAGCGCCATGACGATGCCGCCGGTCGAGGCAAACAGCGCCGCCAGCACGAAGATCGTCAGCTTGGCGCGCCAGACCTCGATGCCGACAAAGCTGGCACGCGCCGCGTTGTCGCGGATCATGCGCAACGTATAGCCGAACGGCGATTGTGCGATCTGGCGCATCAGAAGCAGGCCGATTACCAGCAGCGCGCAGCTCACGACATACAGATGGACGTGGTTCGACAGGTCGATGCCGAGGAAGACTGGGCGCGGAATGCCGCCGCGCAGTCCCTGATCGCCGCCGGTCAGCGATACCCACGACAGGATCGTGCTGTGGATCAACATCTGGAACGCCAGCGTGACGAAGGCAAAATATATTTCCTTGAGCCGCACGCAAATCGCCCCGATAATTGTCGCCACGATGGCCGTGATGGCGAGCGTTGCGATGAACGCGACCGGGACCGGCACGCCGGTTCGTTGCATGATCAGGCCAAAGCCATAGGCACCCAGGCCGAAGAACATCCCGTGACCGAACGAGATCATTCCGGTGTAGCCGACCAGCAAATTGAGCGAGGTTGCGAACAGCCCGAAAGCGGAGCAGCGGATCACGAAATCGAGCAGCGCCTTGCTGCTGAAGAACACCGGCAGGATCGCGAGTATCGCAAACGCGGCCAGCGCGATCAGCAAATCGAGATAGCGCGAACGCTGCGACGTGGCTTCGATGCGGGGAATACTCACGTCACCCGTACGTCCGGCCTGCAACTCGGTCATGCGACCTCCTTGCCGAACAGGCCGGTGGGCCGGGAGACCAGCACGATCACCATGAACAGGTACATCAGCCCTTCCGTAAAGAGCGGAAAGCCAAGCGATCCGAACGAGCGGATCATCCCGATCAGGAGCGCACCGATCAGCGCGCCAAGGATCGACCCCATGCCGCCAATCACCGTGACAATGAAGGATTCGATCAATACCGAAAATCCCATGCCCGGCGTCAGCGAGCGCACGGGTGCCGCAAGCGCGCCCGCCAGACCGGCCAGCATGCCGCCAAGCGCAAACACGCCGCCATAGATCAGGCCGGTATTGATGCCGAGCGCCGACACCATGCCCGGATTATGCGCGGCCGCACGGATCACTTTACCGATCCTGGTGCGCGCAAGACCGAGCCCGAGGACGACGGCCATCACCAGCGCGACGCCGATCAGGAGAAGATAATAAGGCGGCACCACGCCGCCGGCGATGAACAGCGGCACCACCTGGAACGCCGCCGGCATGCCCATCGACCTGAATTCGGGTCCCCACACCATCCGCACGACGTCGTCGAAGATCAGCACAAAGGCGTAGCAGACCAGGAGCTGCATCAACACATCCGCGCCATAGACCCGGCTCATGAAGACGCGTTCGAAGACGAGGCCCAGGAGCGCGGTTCCGGCGGCGCCGCACAGCATTGCCAGTGTAAAGCTGCCGGTGAACTGATAGGCCGTCATCGCGAAATAGGCGCCGAACATATAGAACGCGCCGTGGCTGAAATTCACTACCTTGAGCACGCCGAAAATCAGCGTCAGCCCGACGGCGACGAGAAACAGCAACATGCCGATGATGAAGCCGCTGGTGGTTTGCGTCACCAGACAGGCGGAACTGGCAAGACAGCCGGTGAGCGCGTCGAGGTCCAAGAGAAATATCCGTTAGGGCGCGCCGGCAACCGGCGCGCAAAAAACCATTCCACGATCACCAGAAGCGGCTCGCGCCGCCTCCGCTTCGCGGATCGATCAGGCGTAGCCCTTGCTCTTCTTCCACTCGGCTTCGAGTTCGAGAATGGTCTTCCAGTCGCCGGCCTGAACCTGCGGCACATACGGTTCTTGCGGAATCGTCGTGCCCCAGCCGATCGCATAACCGATCAGGGTCTGGTCCTCCGCCCGCATCGTCACGGTGCCGTCGGCGCCGAACGGCGATTTGATCTTCAGGCCGCGCATCGCCTCCGCAATCTTCTTGCCGTCGGCGGAATTCGCCTTCTTCGATGCTTCGGCGATCAGCATGACCGCGGTTGCGTTCTCCCAAGACCAGTTGGTCGGATACTCATTGTATTTCGCCTTGTAGGCATCGCCCCAGGCGGCATTCTCCGGCGTCGCGGGAAACGTCTTGATGTAGCGGTTGCCGGAATGAATGCCCTTCGGAAGATTCTTCACCACCGTCAGCGCGGTGTAATCGGCCATGTTGACGGCGAACACCTCCATCTGGCTGAACATTGCGTAGATGTTGGCCTGATCGATGTAGGAGGTCAGATCGCCGCCCCACAGGCAGGAATACAGCGCCTGCGGCTTAGCCTGCAGGATTTTTGTCACGACCTCGGTGTAGTCGGGCTGGAACAGCTTTGGCCAGGATTCGCTGATGATCTCGACATCAGGTGCGAACCGCTTCAGATAGAGCGTGAACTCGCCGGTGGTGTCGCGGCCATAGGCATAATCGGGCGCGCAGGTCGCCCATTTCTTCAGGCCCTTGGATTTCGCGATCGCCGCCGCGTAGCTGCCGCCGACGATCGAGTCATGCACACCCTGGCGCGCGGTGCGGAACGCATTCGGAATGTGTTGCTTGGGATCGGCCGTCAACGCCGAGGTTTCCGAGTTGGTATGGATACAGAACACGCCGAGATCACGCGCGACTTCATGCACCGCGAATGCGCCTGACGAGGCCTCGGCATCGATCAAAAGCTCGCACCCGTCGGTGTTGACCAGTTCACGCGCGACGCGGGCAGCTTCCTGCGGCTGTCCCTTGGAATCGCGGATCACCATCTCGATCTGCCGGCCTGCCAAACCGCCGGCGGTGTTGACCTTTTCGACTTCCAGCATCACGGCATTGCGCGATGAGGTTCCGAGCTGCGCGACGCGGCCGGACAGGATCGTCGGCATGCCGATCTTGATGGTTTTGGCCTGAGCGCGCGCCACCCATGGTGTCGCGAACGTCACGGCACCGGCGCCCATCAAAGCCAAGGTCGAACGGCGACTGATGCCCGGTTTGCGGGTCCTCTTCATTCTTCCCTCCCTGTCGGGTTTGCGTTCCCAAATCCCTGCCCAAATCCCGTCGGAGATCGTGTCGTCTCCATACGCACGAGGATTTCAGAGCAAAGGGGGTGACGTCAAGCCAAACATGAATTACGAGTCATAATTCATCTATGGAGAAACACGCGCCGGAAACCGGCCGTTCGAGCGGATAATGATCAATCTATCGAGTTTCATTGCGTTTCATGCCCGGCGGAGCCCGGACCGCTGTGCGCTGAAATATCGCGGGCGAGGATATTTCCTATGCCGAGTTCGATCAGCGTATCCGCCGGGTCGGCGGCTGGCTGAGTTCGCGCGGCATTGGCCCGGGCGATGTTGTCGCGGTGCTGATGAAGAACAGTGCGGCATTTCTCGAATTCGTGTTTGCCACGAGCCATATCGGCGCGGTGTTTCTGCCGATCAACTATCGGCTGTCGGCCGACGAAGTCGGCTACATCGTCAGTAATTCCGGCGCGCGCATCCTGATTGCGGACGAAGAACTCGCCGGTATCGCAGCCGGCGGCGCGCCGGTCGTTCTGCTCGATGAAGCCGCGCAATCGGCGGCTGCGCACCTCGCACCGGATGTCACGCCGGCAGCGATGCATCCCCGGCAGCCGCGCGACCTGATGCGGCTGATGTACACGTCGGGCACGACCGACCGGCCCAAGGGCGTGATGCTCACCTATGAGAACATCTACTGGAAATCCGCCGACCAGACGCTGGCGCTGGGGCTGAATGCGGATACGCGATTGCTGGTGGTTGGCCCGCTCTATCACGTCGGTGCGCTCGATTTGCCCGGCATATCCGTGCTCTGGCACGGCGGCATGCTGTCCATACACCGCAATTTCGAACCCGAGCTGGCGCTGGCCGCTATTGAAACGGAGAAACTCACCGCGGCCTGGTTTGCGCCCGTCATGACGACGGCGATCCTCACCTGCCCTACCCGCGACCGCTACGATGTATCGAGCTTGCGCTGGGCCATCGGCGGCGGCGAGAAAACGCCCGAGGTCCGGATCCGCGCCTTCTCCGAATTTTTTGGGAATGCCCGCTACATCGACGCTTATGGGCTGACGGAAACCTGCGGCGGCGACACGTTCATGGAGGTGGGTCGCGAGATCGAGAAGATCGGCTCGACCGGCCGTGCCATCGCCCATGTCGAGATCGAAATCCGCGACGATACCGGCAACCGCCTTCCGCCCGGCGTGAATGGCGAGATCTGCCTGCGCGGACCGAAGGTCACGCAGGGCTACTGGAGGGATCCCGAAAAGACTGCAGCCGCCTTTTTCGGCGACTGGTTCCGCAGCGGCGATGTCGGCTATCTCGACGGGGACGGTTTTCTTTATCTGACCGATCGCAAGAAGGACATGATCATCTCCGGCGGCGAGAACATCGCCTCCTCCGAGGTCGAACGCGTCATCTACGAATTACCGCAGGTGCGCGAAGTCGCCGTCATCGGCCTTCCCGACGAACGCTGGGGTGAAAAGCCCGTCGCGATCGTGGTGCTGGGGGACGGCGCCGCGCTGGATTTGCCTGACCTCACCGATCACTGCCGCGCAAGGCTCGCAGGCTTCAAGGTGCCGAAGCAACTGATCATCCGCGGCAGCCTGCCGCGCAATCCGTCCGGAAAAATACTCAAGCGCGTGCTGCGCGCCGAACTGGAATCTCAGGCATGACTTAAGCATCGCAAGCTGCATCCGGCAAGGTCACAAAGCTCAATCGCGTCGAGCGCAACGCCTGGACCAAGCGCAAGATATTCGACGCCGCCACCAGGATCGTCGGGAAATACGGCTATGCCGAAGCATCCGTCGCCCGCATCACCGAGGAAGCCGGCGTCGCCCAAGGCACGTTCTACAATCATTTCGAGAACCGTCAGGAACTGCTCGATCAATTGCTGCCGAAGATCGGCGTCGACATGGTACGATTCATCCGCGAGCGCACCGGCACTGCACATGCGGCACGGCAGGAGATCGAACGCTTCGGCGCATTCTTCGATTTCATCCGTGAGGTACCGGAATTTCTACGCATCCTCAACGAGGCCGAATTCTTTGCGCCGGCCGGTTACCAGAAACATCTCGACAATATCTCAACCGCCTATGTCCGAATTCTCCGGCGCGCACGCCACGCCGGCGCGATCGAGGATTTCAGCGATGAGGAATTCGAGGCCATCGTCCACATGTTCATGGGGGCGCGGGGCTATCTCAGCCGACGCTATTCCTATTCGGGCGGCGCGGTTACCGCCGTGCCCGACCACGTCATCTCCGCCTACCAAAAATTAGTAACGCGCGGACTTTTCAATGCATCCGATAACGGCAACGATCATGACCGCTGAGGGTATCGTTCTGGTCACCGGCGGCAGCCGCGGCATTGGCGCCGCGACCGCGGCGCTTCTGGCCGGGCAAGGGCAACGTGTGGTGATCGTCGACATCGCACCGGAGCCGCTCGCCGGAACGCAGACGATCTTGTGGCCGGCGTCGTTCGACGTCGCCAGCGAAAGTGCCGTCGTGAGCGGCATCGCCGATATCGAATCCGCGCACGGTCCCATTACCGGCCTCGTCAACGCCGCCGGCGTATTCGGCAAGATGCATCCGGTCGAGCGGGTGCGGATGGATCAATGGGACCGCGAGGTCAATATCGACCTGCGCGGCACGTTTCTCGTCGCCCGCAGTGTCGGCGTGCGGATGGCAGGGCGGCGGCATGGCGCCATCGTCAATGTCGCCTCCGTTGCGGGCATGACCTCCGGCCCGATCCACGCCTATACCGCGGCGAAAGCCGGCGTCATCCAGATCACGCAGACGCTCGCCGCCGAATGGGGCCGCGCTGGTATACGCGTCAATGCCGTGTCGCCGGGCTTCACGCGTACGGTCGCGTTGGAGGCCGGTATCGCCTCGGGCGCGCTGGACAAGGACTTGCTTCAGAATCCAACTGCAATGAACCGTCTGGTCGAGCCCATCGAAGTGGCGCACGCAATCGCGTGGTTGCTGTCGCCCATGAGCAGCGGCGTCACCGGCATCAACCTGCCGGTCGATGCCGGATTTATCGCTGGGAGTACCTGGGCTGCCTATGGCGGCCTTCGGCAATCGCCCGGCGCATAAGAGGACACCAGCATGAACATCGAAATGCCGCGCAAGAAACTCGATCTGTCATCGGCGATTGCCGAGGGCGACATTCGCGTGCTGCTGATGGTGCTGGTCCACATGACCGGCGACGAACGCTGGCTGGAGCCGCCCTATAAGCCCCGGCGCGACGTTCGCCTGATCCCCGATCCGCAAGCAGGGGTGCCACCGGAAATCCAGGATGAAATCCGTGCCGCGGTCCTGAAACTGTTCGCGAACGGCGAGCCTAAGCCTGTGATCGCGGACCCCGGCAACGAACTAATGCTGAAAATGATGCGCTCGACGCTCGGCGAAAACGTCGCACCGGAATATGCGCCGCTGATGCGCGAGGAAATGGGCTTTGTTCCCCGCGACGCGCGCTGGACCAGGCGCCCGGCCGACGAGAAGCTGGCGCAACACCATGTCCTGATCGTCGGCGCTGGTGTCTGCGCGCTGGCGCTCGGTGTCGCACTTGGCCGGCTCGGCATTCCCTATACCATCGTCGAGAAGAACGACGGAGCTCGGTGGCACCTGGTATGTCAATCGTTATCCCGGTTGCGGCGTGGACACGCCGAACCACTCATATTCGTTCTCGTTCGGCGCACGAAATCAGTGGACGCGTTATTTTGCCCAGCGACAGGAGCTGCTCGACTATCTCAAGAAGGTTGCGCTGGAACACGACATAAGCAGCCACATCCGCCTCAATACCGAATTAAAATCATCGCGCTGGGATGAGACCAGCGCGGTGCTGGATCTCCACGCTAAAGACGGTGGACGGCGAGGAGACGTTCGAGTTGACCACGCTCGTCAGCGCGATCGGTCAGCTCAATGATCCCTCGCCTGCGCATTTCGAGGGCGAGCAGGATTTCAAGGGCCTGACCCTGCACTCGGCCTTGTGGTCCGATGACATCAAGCTGGACGGCAAGCATGTCGCCGTGATCGGCACCGGCGCAACCGCGATGCAACTGGTTCCCTCGATCGCCGACCGCGTCGCGTCCGTCACGGTCTATCAGCGAACCGCGCAATGGGCGCGGCCGGTCGCGGGATATTCCGACCCGATCACCGAAGGCGCGCAATGGCTGCTCGCCCATCTGCCGTTTTACGTGCAGTGGTATCGTTTCAACATGTTCTGGCGTTACGGTGACGGCTTGCTGCCATTCCTGCGCAAGGACCCGAACTGGCCGCACCCCGATCGCGCCGTAAACAAGGGTAACGACCGACATCGCGAGGAACTGACCGACTTTATCTTGTCCGAGCTGAAGGATCGTCCCGACCTGATCGAAAAATGCGTACCGACTTATCCGCCCTACGGCAAACGCATCCTGCTCGACAATAATTGGTTCAAGACCCTCACCAGGCCGAATGTCGAACTGGTCACCGACCGGATCGACCATTTCGCGCGCAACGGCATCGTCGCTGCGGACGGAAAATTGCGACCGGCCGACATCATCGCGATCTCCACGGGCTTCAAGGTCACCGAAATGGCAGCGCGTCTCAATATCAGCGGGCGCGAGGGCAAGAGTCTCAGGACAGCCTGGGCCAACGATAATCCAACCGCCTATCTCGGCCTTACCGTGCCGGACTTTCCGAATTTCTTCGTGATGCTTGGCCCGAACTCTGGCCCGGCTCATGGCGGCAGTGTGATCTTCCAATCGGAGTGCCAGAGCCGTTACATCTCTGCCTGCCTTGTCGAGATGATCGAGCAAGGTATTGCCGCTATCGATGTCAATCAGGATGCACACGACCGCTACATCCGCGAAGTAGATGCCGAGCATGAACAACTGATCTGGACTTATCCGGGAATGACGACCTATTACCGTAACAGTAAGGGCCGGGTTTTCTCGGCGATGCCGTGGCGGTTCGTCGATTACTGGGCGATGACCCACGATCCGGATTTGCGCGATTATCGCCAGACAAAGGCCTGATGGTGTTCCAACGCGGGAACTGGGGCGAAATGTCTGCATCGTGTAACTTGACACTCACCCGTATCTGCCGCAGCATTTGAGGTGCTGCACCTTACGAAATCATGGAGCGGCCGTTCCTTGTTTCGCGGGTATTGGCGTCCGATCATGTGATCAAGACGGCACGCAGTGAAGCGGACAGATGTCCGTCGGCCCACTCTTGGAGAGGAGCATGACGCCACCGGCTCAAGCCAGTGACCTTGCTCAGCGGCAAGGTCTAGACGCGGTTAGGTAAACAGCAGCTGCTAGCCCTACTGCGCCGCCAACAATTTGTAACATATGAGCGGGATAGGAGCGCAAAGGCCACGCGCTCGCTGGATCCCAAGATAGAACTGGTGTCTACCAGAAATCCTTCGCACAAAACGAAGATGTCGGGCCCCGCGATGCTCTCATGCACCGGGGCCCATTCATTTTGGCACGTTCATCTTGGCAACGATGTCTTGGATGACGAATCTTCACCAGGACGCCGCGCGGCTCGGCGCACGTGGCCCATCGCATCTTTCCATGCTTTATTCGGTTTGGTGGATTTGCCCGGCCGAAAGAGGCACAACGATGGAAAAGCCGCGCGTACGCGTCTACACCGATTACAAGAGCCCTTACGCATTCGTCGCCAATAAACGCCTGTTCGAACTGGAAGAAAAACATGGCGTCGAACTGGAATGGCTGCCCTATACGCTGCGCGTCGCCGAGTTCATGGGAACGGTGGAGGAGCGAACGCCGCATTTCTGGCGCAAGGTGCGTTACGCCTATATGGATGCGCGGCGTTACGCCAACGCGCAAGGCCTCACCATGAAGGGCCCGCGGCGTATCTATGATGCCTTCTATTCCAGCGCCGGCATGCTGTTCGCGCAGCGCCACGGCCTGTTCCGGCCCTATCACGACACGGTGTTTCGGCGCTTCTGGAGCCATGACCTCGAAATCGACGAACTATCCGATATTTCAGGCCTGATCGCCTCAGTGGGAGGCTCTGCGCAGGATTTCGAAGCCTATGTCCACGGCTCGGCACGGGCGGAACATGACCGCATCATCGATGAGGCCGAAACACTCGGCGTGTTCGGCGTGCCGACCATGGTGTTCAACGGCGAATTGTTCTGGGGCGGCGATCGCATCGACCTGTTGGCCGAACGCATCAAAGATCCCGGGTCGATCGCGGCTGCGCTCGGAAGCCGGTACCGCAAGTGAACCCTGTCCCTCGCCCGTGGATGCCGCCCAAATGGCGATGCGCTGGGATTTTCCAAAAGACTGCGCGCGCCTAGGCACCGGTCAAATGCGGCCAACAACCTGTGCGCTCCAGCACCGGCCGTAACGCCGCACGATCCGCCGCATCCAGCGCTGCGAATTTATCACGGAGTCGTTGCAGGCACTTCACCTGATATTTGAACGGCGTCAGCGCGTAAGGCAGGCCCCAGACCTCGATCTCCAGTCGATCGACGCCTTTCGCGAAAGCCTCGGCGTTGGCGGCCAGGAACGGCAGATAGAGTTCGCCGGCAATGTTCAGCAGCGTCTCAGCCATGCCGCCAAGCGCCCGTTCGCGCGGGTGCCATTGGCCCTCGACGCCGGACGCGTCGTCCAGCCGCCGCACCCAGTGATCGGTAAAGGGCGCCTTCTCGCGCATGATCCGCATCGGCGTCGGATCGGTCGCCATTTCGCTGAGCTGCCCGAACCAAGCGAAGTCGGCGAGCGACGGACGGCTGCCAAGCAGATAGTTGGTCATGCCGATATGCGGCTCGAACGCGGCCAGTATTCGCAGATAACTTTCCTCGAGCAACGGCTTGTTTTCCGCGGTTGCACCGAGGATGACCATGCGCGAAATCTGCCGCCGGCGGAAATGCTCGATCTCCTCGGCACTGCCGGTCTCCGCCTCCGATACCGACCACTCTTCGCCCGCCCAGCGCGAGACATAGGCCTGATCCTCCGGATCCCACCAGCGATACAGGAACAGCGGTTTCACCGCCCATTCGTCGGCGAGGTCTTCCAGCAGATCGCAAACAAACGCCACCGCTTTGTCCTCGGGGATCACGGAACGTTCGCGGTGGCGGCGTTCCAGATTGTAGGCCAGCATCGTGGTCTCGCCGTGAAAGGCGCCGTCGGGATATTGCAGCACCGGAATCAAGTTCGGGCGCAAATGTTCGGTCGCCTTCCGAAGCGCCTTGGTCATGATGACCCAATCGAACGGAATTCTTCGATAGCGCAACAGCGCGCGCAGTTTGATGGCGTAAGGCGACGCGGTCGATCCGATCAGCCGGTAGCGTCCTTCAGTCATGGCATCCACTTAACATCTCAGATCGAAAACACCGGATTTCCGTAAGGGTAGCACTGTGTGAGATCGACGTTCCGATACGGCAACTTGTCGAGGCGCGTCGTTCCCAAAAACGCCTCGGTGGGGCGCCTTGTCCCCGGTGGTGGCTTGTCCGATACTGGCATCGAAGGCCGATTTGCGCCAATGACGCATTCGGATTTCGCCCGCCAGACCTGCAATAAACCGCCATGAAACCACCAGGAAACCTCCATGGCTCGCCTTGCGGCACAGCGAGTTCTGCAGCTATCCTACCCTCCAATGATCGGCCCCTGCCCGGCCTAAGAATCGCCCTAGTGGAGAAACGCCATGAATCCTCCCGTCAGCTCGCCTGCCATCAAAGTCGTAAAATCGGTCCGCGAACAAGTGAGCCCCGAGGAATGGCAGGCACGCGTCGATCTCGCCGCCTGCTATCGCCTGACCGCGATGTACGGCATGACCGAGATGATCGCCAACCACATCTCGTGCCGGGTGCCGGGATCGCATGACCAGTTTCTGATCAACCCTTACGGGATGCTCTACGAAGAAATCGACGCATCTTGCCTGATCAAGGTCGACGTCGAGGGCAACACCCTCTTCAATGCATCCGATTACAACGTCAACGTTGCCGGCTTCGTCATTCACAGCGCCATCCACATGGCCAAGCATGATGTCGACTGCGTGGCGCATACGCACACGCCGGCCGGCATGGCCGTTTCGGCGATGGAGTGCGGGCTGCTTCCGCTGGCGCAGACCTCGATGCGGTTTCTCCACATTGGTTACCACGACTTCGAAGGCATCGCCGACGATGTCGACGAGCGCGCGCGGCTGGTCCGGGATCTCGGCGATCACGAGGCGATGATCCTGCGCAATCACGGGCTACTCGTGGTCGGCCGCACGGTGCCGGCCGCTTTCAACGTGCTGTTCCGCCTGGAGCGCGCCTGCCAGGTGCAGGTCATGGCGCTGTCCTGCAACACCAAGCTGACTTACCCGCCGCAAAGCGTGATGGAAGAAACCTACGACAAGATGCGGCCGCGGACCGACAGACCGGCCCGAAACGGCGACCTCGCCTGGCCAGCATTTCTGCGCAAGCTCGACCGCACCGATCCGTCGTATCGGAATTAAGGCCGCCTCGCGCGCGTTGGAAGCGCGCGGGCTCCTCGCTTGGCATCTTTCTTGGCATCTTTGAATTCGTCGATCAGTTTCTCCTACCGGCGGACAACTGACCCCGCGCCACACACCAGCCGACAAGAGAACGGCAGCCTGTGATGGCTGTGCAGTTGCGCGGACAGCGGGCGCCGCCACTCGTTGAACTCCGTCCCGGCAATATCGCGCGGCCTCGGAAAGTCAATCTGGCACTCGTTGTCGATCCGACCGGGGCCCGGGGACATCACCACGACGCGGTCAGCCAGAAAGATCGGTTCCTCGATGGAATGGGTGACGAAAATAACGGTCAAGCGGGTTCGCGACCATATCTCGACCAACTCATCCTGCAGCCGTTCACGCGTCATCGTGTCGAGCGCCCCGAAGGGTTCGTCCATCAGCACCACCTCGGCATCATTGGCGAGCACACGGGCGATGGCAACGCGCTGCTTCATGCCGCCGGAGAGTTGGTGCTGATAGACATCGGAAAAATTCTCCAAGCCGACGAGCTCGATGAAATGATCCGATGTCTCGCGGATTTCGGCTTTGGTGCGCCCTCTCGATTTCGGACCAAAGCCGATATTGTCGCGAATGTTGAGCCACGGAAATAGTCCGTAATCCTGGAACACCATGCCGCGGCCCGGGCCGGGCCCCGTGATCGGCATGCCCCACATCAGATTGTCACCGTTCGTTGCGGCCTCGAATCCGGCGACCATGCGCAGCAAGGTTGATTTGCCGCAGCCGGATGCCCCGATCAGGCAAACGAATTCACTTTTCGACGGACTTTACGATCGAAGGCGCCGGGACCCAGCCGGCGGAGTTATCGCCGTTGTGTCGGTCGCTCGCCAACGGTCTTTCGATGGTGGCGGTAGAGCGTCACGGTCAGCACCGCGGTCGCGATGACGTAGAAAATGATGACGTCGATGTTGGGGTGCCCCTCGATCAAAGCAAGCATCGCTATCCACTCCCTGGGATGGTGCGGCTTCTTCTTCCCCTCGGGCGAGCCTTGATACCGAGGAATCTAGTCGTGAAACCGGTATCGCGATAGCAGACTTTATGCCGAGGGCTGACGCAAGCTCCTGAAAAAGCCCCGCACCTCCGGGACGTACAGTTCGGGTTGCTCGAAGGCTGCGAAATGACCGCCCTTCGGCATTTCACTCCAGTGCCGGATATTCGTGTAGCTCGCTTCCATCCACTTCCGCACCGGCGTGACGATCTCCTTGGGAAACACGGCGACGCCGCAGGGTATCGTGACCTTGTGGGCCGTCCGGCGCTTGGGCCCGAAGCTCTCCCAATAGAGACGGGCCGACGAGGCGGCGGTCGCGCTCACCCAATAGAGCATGACATTGTCGAGCAGCTCGTCGCGGCCTAGGATGTTCTCGGGGTGGCCGTCGCAGTCGGTCCAGGCCCAGAATTTCTCCAGAATCCACGCGGCCTGCCCGCTCGGCGAGTCCGTGAGCCCATAGCCGAGAGTCTGAGGCCGGGTCGATTGCTGCTTCGAATAGCCGGAATCCCAATCCGCGTAATATTTGAGTCCCTGCAGCGCCCTCGCCTCCTCCGGCGTCGGTTGGCCTTCTGTATTGGGCCTTGCGCCCATGGCGAGCGTGATGTGGATGCCCGCGCAATGTTGCGCGTCCTGTGCGCCGAGCGCGGTGGTGACCGCCGAGCCCCAGTCGCCGCCTTGCGCGCCGTAGCGTGCGTATCCGAGGCGATCCATCAACGACGCCCACGCCGATGCAATACGGTCGACGCCCCAGCCTGTCGTGGTCGGCTTGGCCGAAAAGCCGAAACCGGGCAACGATGGGCAGACGACATGAAACGCATCAGCCGCGCTGCCACCATGGGCCGTTGGATTGGTCAAGGGCTCGATCACTTTGTGAAACTCGACCACCGAGCCCGGCCAGCCATGCGTGATGATCAGCGGCATCGCGTCCGGATGCGGCGAACGGACGTGGAGGAAGTGAATGTCGAGCCCGTCAATCTCGGTCGTGAATTGCGCAAAGCGATTGAGCAACGCTTCGCGGCTGCGCCAGTCGTACTCTTCGGCCCAGTAGCGGCAGATATCCTTGATCCAGTTCAGCGGCGTACCCTGGCTCCAGTCATCCACCGGTTCGGCTTCCGGCCAACGGGTCTTCCGCAGCCGCGACTTCAAATCGTCGAGCACATCGTCGCCGACCGAGATACGATAAGGCTTGATTTCACCGCTCATGGAAATTCTTTCGATGCTGGGCCGTACGATGCAGGCTCGTCGCGCTGCCGGCCTCACGGGCATGCTTCGCGCCGACGAGACGGCTTGATATCACAGGAAGCGGCAATTTCCGGGGATGCCATGCGAATGCTTGGCGGTCCTTGCGTGAGGCCGCGCCTCTGGCGTGCAGAGGCTGACGGAAAACTGACCGGGATGCTTCAGGTTCCGGGTGGCCGCCAGAACGCCGGTATCGTTCAATGCGTGCTGCGCCTGGAACCGAGGGAGGCCATCATGGGGCCAATGCACGGACGATTGCTCTGCTCACTGCTCACCGTCGGATTTACGCTATCTGCATCTGCTCAGGACAGGAAACCTGACCAGATCAAACCGAAAGATACGGTGACCGAGATGCCGTCGTCGTTAACCGGCAAGGAGCGCCTCGGCCGAAAATGGATGGACGAGCAACGGATCGACAATTGCAAGGTGCCGCCCGACAAGCGCGGTACCAAGCCGCGGCCTAGCACCTGCCCTCATGTTCCCACGGGATGATCCGCGGCTTGCAACGTCAGGGGCTGTCGATGTCGCCATTGAGCAATGGCATCAGGCACTCCTCATAACCAGTTCTCGGCAGCACTAGTTTGATTTTTGCCTAACGTACCGTCCGGGCGCGGGCTCGATCACAGGGAAAGCAGTGTTGCCCAGTTCTCTTGGAGCCTGAACGGTGCCGCTGGAATGACGTTTCATCCAGCCATCCCAGTCCGGCCACCAGCTTCCCGGCTTCTCCTCGGCCCTTTCCAGCCAATTCTTCGCGTCGCAATTCAGATTGTCATTGGTCCAATGACTGCGCTTGTTGCGGGCGGGCGGGTTAATCACACCCGCAACGTGACCGCTGGCGGCGAGCACAAAGCGCGGATCTCTTCCCATGAGGTCCTTTGAGCGGTACGCGCTCTGCCACGGCACGATATGGTCCTCGCGAGAGGCGAGTAGATAGATCGGTACGTTCACTTTCGAGAGGTCGATCCGCTCGCCGCATTGCACGGTCTCGCCAGGCTCCTTGATCCTGTTCTCAACATAGGCTTTGCGCGTGTACCAGCAGTACATTGGTCCCGGCAAGCTGACGCTGTCGGAATCCCAGTAGAGCAGGTCGAAAGCGTCAGGCGTCGCACCCTTTAGATAACTGTCGACAACATAGCGCCAGATCAGATCGTTGGCGCGTAAGGTTCCGAAAGCAAAGGCCAGTTCCTTGCCCGGCAGAATACCGCCACTTCCGATCGTCGCTTCGCGCTGGGCGACGTAATTCTGGTCAATCAGAAGACCAATTTCCCCAGTATCTTCGAAATCGACCATCGCGGTAAGGAGGGTCATGGTCGCGATCTTGTTTTCTCCGCGTGCGGCAAGAACTCCCGCCGCGCAACTCAAAATAGTGCCCCCGACGCAAAAGCCCAACGTATGAACCTGGTCGGCGTTGGCAATGTCGCGCGCTACATCGATGCACGTGAGCGGCCCGAGCTTCAGGTAATCATCCCAGGTCAGATGCTGTGTCTCGGGAACGGCGCTACGCCAGGAAATCAGGAAGACCTGATGCCCCTGAGCGACGGCATATTCGACAAACGAGTTTCCAGCGCCAAGATCGAGCAAATAGTACTTGTTAATGCAGGGCGGCACGATCAGGAGCGGCGTTTTTTCAACTTCGGCCGTCTGCGGCGTATATTGGATGAGCTGAATCAACTCGTTCTCGAAGACGACCGATCCAGGCGTTACCGCCAGATTGCGACCCACCTCAAAAGCGGTTTCGTCGACCCGGGTAATACGCCCTTTTTGGAGATCTTCAATCAGGTTCTGCATCCCAGCCGCCAGACTCGCGGAACGCGTCCGGACTGCCGTTCGGATGACTTCCGGGTTAGTCGCAGGGAAATTCGATGGGCTCATCGCATCAATGAACTGACGCGCGTAGAAGCGAAGCTGGAGCTTTGATTTCTCGTCGACCTGGGCTTGATCGACGAGCTCGGCCAATTGCTTTGATGTCATCAAGTAGGATTGCTTGATAAGATTGTAGTAAGGCGAGTGCTGCCAGGCCTCGTCCTGGAAGCGCCTATCGCGGCGCTGCGGCCCAGTGCCCGTTTCCGGTCTCTTGACCAGGATGCCTCTCCAGAAATCCGCAATCTGAGACCAGTACTGCCGTTGCATGTTTGCCGCGACGGCAAAGGGCGATGAGGCATCACGCGTGGCAGGCACATTCTCGACGCCCATCGCGCTGACGATTGCATCGTCAAATTGCTTCATTGACTGCTGGCCGGCCCGCATCAGGCTCTCAAGATATGCCGGGGAGCCAATTGGGGATGATGGGCTATCCATGTGAACCTCCCACGAACGGCTCTCCGTGCTGTTCGCTTGGAGCTAGCCGCGAACGCGTCCGGTCCTGTTTCGCAGCTTGAGCTACTGCGACCGCCTGAATGACGATCTTGTTGCAGTGCGCTCCCCATACAGCTTGACATAGATCAATAAAGGTCGGCGTCCGGCCTCTAACAAATTGCTCAGCACAGTGAATGCAGCGTTCTTGCGGGCGGGAGCAAAGCTCCAGGCCTGACGTTGTGGTTTGTGCCGTATCCACCAAGGAGAGCATCGTCAGCTCACTCCAAGGCATTTCGTATCCAGGAAGTGAGGCATCATGGATCATCCGCTCAGACGTCCGGAAGAAATTCTGGCTTATCGTTCGCTAAAACAGATCCTCGACGCAAAGCCGAGGTCACTGTGGGCCGTCGGCCCCAAGGATAACGCGCTCACGGCAATGCGTCTCATGGCCGAAAAGAACATTGGGCACGTCGTGGTTACGGAGCATGGGAAGATCGCAGGCGTTCTTTCCGAACGTGATTGCCTGCGGCGGCTAGTGCTTGCCGGGAAGTCTCCAGAACTTACTCCGGTATCGGACATCATGACCCGCGATGTTATCACAATTGATCTTGGGAAGACGTTCGCGGATTGTCTGAAACTGATGCACCTGCACGGCATTCGTCACCTGCCGGTGGTCGAGAACGATACCCCTATAACCGTTATCTCGATCCGTGACTTGTTGGCCGAGGCAGTCCAACACCACGCCAAGGTCATCGGCGAGCTTGAGCGCGAACGCATGACCATGCTCACGTCAACCGCTTGAGCATGCCTGGATCAACTGGCTTACCACTGGAAATGGGAGTGTCGCCATGGGTCTCCTGATCGTGCTGGGCGCTCTGGTCTTTCTGATGTTTGTGGCCTACCGCGGCTACAGTGTCATCCTGTTCGCTCCGGTTGCTGCGCTTGGCGCGGTGTTGCTGACCGATCCCTCGCTCGTTCCACCACTATTTTCCAGCGTCTTCATGGAAAAGATGGTCGGCTTCGTGAAGAATTATTTTCCCGTTTTCATGCTGGGCGCCGTCTTCGGCAAAGTCATCGAGCTGTCGGGTTTTTCCAAGTCGATCGTCGCCGCCGTTATTGGCGTGCTCGGCCGAGAGCGCGCTGTATTATCCATTATCGTCGTCTGCGCAATCCTGACCTATGGCGGCGTATCGTTATTCGTCGTCGTGTTCGCGGTCTATCCGTTCGCGGCCGAGATGTTCCGGCAGGGCGATATTCCAAAGCGCCTCATCCCCTGCACGATCGCGCTCGGCGCGTTCAGCTTCACGATGGATGCCCTCCCGGGAACTCCGCAAATTCAGAACATCATCCCTACGACGTTCTTCAATACGACGACATGGGCTGCTCCGGTGCTGGGGCTCATCGGCAGCGTTTTCGTTTTCGGCGTCGGTCTCGCCTACATCGAAAACCGTCGGCTCGCGGCACATAAACGCGGGGAAGGCTACGGGACGGAGCTTCTCAACGAGCCGGAGCCATTCGAGGAGAAGGAATTACCCAACCCGTGGATCGCCATCGCGCCGCTGATCGTGGTGGGCGTCACTAACTTTATATTGACGTATCTGGTGCCTCGGGCTTACGGCGCGAAACACGAGGTCGTACTCGGCGGCCATCCGATCGTTACGCAGATCGGGCCGGTGGCAGCCATATGGGCAGTCGAAGGCGCGCTGATCCTTGGTATAGCGACGGTGTTCGTCTTTGCCTGGCGTCCGGTGGTTGCAAAATTCGCGGATGGCAGCAAAGCAGCGGTAGCCGGAGCTTTGCTTGCGTCGCTCAATACCGCGTCCGAGTATGGATTCGGTGGGGTGATTGCACTGTTGCCGGGCTTTACGGCGGTTTCCGCCGCGCTCAGGGCGATCCCCAATCCGCTTGTCAATGAAGCCGTCACCGTGACGGTGCTCGCCGGCATCACCGGCTCGGCTTCCGGTGGCATGAGCATCGCCCTTGCCGCGATGTCCGAAGAATTCATTGCAGCCGCAAAGGCGGCAAACATCCCGCTTGAAGTCTTTCATCGTGTCGCGGCCATGGCGAGCGGCGGCATGGATACATTGCCTCACAATGGAGCTGTCATCACGCTGCTTGCTGTTACGGGTCTCACCCACAAGCAGGCTTACAAGGACGTGTTCGTGATCACGCTGACGAAAACCGCGGCGGTGTTCGTTGTCATCGCATTTTACTATTTGACCGGGATCTACTGAGAAGCACCACAGAGGTTCGGACCCCGAGGACGGCACCGCTCACTTACGGTTTGCTACTTGTTGCGTACCAATAGACGTCAGCAATCGAAGGGGCGAAAGCCCGTGGAGGACCCATGTCAGCCAATGCAGTCCGACTAACGCTGGCGCCGGTCAAAGCACTGGATAGCGGGAAGATTGTCAGCGCCGAGGACGCAGCCCGCCTGATACGAGACGGGGATACGATTGCAACCGGCGGCTTTGTCGGTATCGGATTCGCCGAAGAAGTCGCTTTGGCAATAGAGACGCTCTATCTCGCGAAGGGGGATCAGGCGGTTCCCGGCACCGACAAGCCGCGCAATCTCACGCTGGTCTATGCCGCAGGACAAGGTGACGGCGGCGAGCGGGGACTCAATCACCTTGGCCACGAAGGTCTGGTGCGCCGCGTAATCGGCGGGCATTGGGGACTGGTTCCGAAACTGCAGCAACTGGCGATCACCAATCAGATCGAGGCGTACAATCTTCCTCAGGGCGTGATTTCACACCTTTTTCGCGACATCGCCGCCAAGCGCCCGGGGCATCTCACACGAGTGGGCCTTGGAACTTTCGTCGATCCGCGCCATGGCGGCGGCAAGATAAACGAACGCACCAGAGATGATCTTGTCCGCCTGATCGAGATCGAAGGCGAGGAGTTTCTTTTTTATCGCGCACTCCCGATCGATGTCGGAATTATCCGCGGCACGACGGCCGACCCTGATGGAAACATCACGATGGAAAAGGAGGCGCTCACTCTGGAAGCGCTGGCCATCGCCATGGCGGTACGTAATTCCGACGGAATAGTCATTGTACAGGTGGAGCGCATAGCCGAACGCGGTTCCCTCAACCCGAGGCAAGTCAAAATTCCCGGAATTTTCGTCGATTGCGTAGTGTTGGCAAAGCCAGAAAATCACTGGCAGACCTTTTCAGTTCAATATGATCCGGCGTTCAGCGGTGAAATTCGCGCTCCCGCGGGCTCGGTGACGTCGATGGAAATGAGCGAGCGAAAGATCATCGCACGTCGTGCGGCGCTCGAACTTGATGCTAACAGCGTTGTCAATCTCGGTATTGGTATGCCTGAAGGTATCGCAAGCGTCGCCGACGAAGAAAAAATTGCTGATTTGCTCACGCTCACAGCCGAACCTGGTGTCATTGGCGGCGTGCCGGCAGGAGGACTCAATTTTGGAGCGGCGGTCAACGCACAAACTGTGATTGATCAGCCCTATCAATTCGACTTCTATGATGGCGGCGGGCTTGACGCAGCTTTTCTTGGGCTCGCGCAGGCGGACCGCGAAGGCAATCTGAATGTGAGCAAATTTGGTCCGCGCCTCGCCGGCGCCGGCGGCTTTATCAATATCAGTCAGAATGCCAAGAAAGTGGTGTTCGTTGGTACCTTTACGGCGGGGCGCCTCCGCGTGGCGGTCGAGAACGGGCGCCTGCACGTGGTCAAGGACGGCGCTGTGGTCAAATTTGTCGGAGAAGTTGAACATCGCACGTTCTCCGGCCCCTACTCGGTGCATCGCGGGCAACCCGTGCTTTATGTGACGGAGCGCTGTGTGTTCAAATTGACACCGGATGGACTTGAACTGGTCGAAGTCGCACCCGGTATCGACATCGAGCGTGACATCCTCGCCCGGATGGAATTCCGGCCAATCATCCGCAATCCCGTCACTATGGATCAGCGCATTTTCGCGAGCGGTCCGATGGGTTTGCGCGACCAACTGCTGCGAATGCCGATCGAGCGAAGATTCACCTATCAGCCGGATGAAAACAGGTTCTTCGTCAATCTCGAAGGCCACCGTGTTCACAGCCATGAGGACGTGGAAGAGATTCGGGAGATCGTCGAAAACAAGTTGGCTCCACTTGGTCGAAAGGTCTACGCCATTGTCAATTACGACAATTTCGAGATATTTCCCGACGTAATCGATGAATATTCGGCCATGGTTCGCGATCTGGTCGATCGTTTCTACTCCGGCGTTACCCGCTACACGACGAGTAGTTTTCTTCGAGCCAAACTGGGTGAGGCGCTGAAGCAGCGCGCGGTGGCTCCGCACATCTACGAACGTGCAGAAGAGGCAACCACTCAACTGCGCGACCTGGAAAGGAAGAAAACAGGCTGAAGTACGGCACTAGCGCGGGATTTGGAATACGGCGGGTAAACTATCGCTTCTCGCCGCGCAACTCGGCGCCAAACGCGGCCCGATAGATGGTCCAATACACAGCGCCAACCAAGCCTGCGCCACCTACAATATTGCCAAGGGTGACCGGTACGAGATTATGGATAATCCCTGATATCGTAATGGGCGAGGTGTCGAAATTGGCCGGAACATGGCCGGTCTGGACCAACAGCCACGCCAGCGGCAGAAAATACATGTTAGCCACGCAGTGCTCAAAGCCCGCCGCTATGAAAGCGGAGACCGGCAATGTGAGCGCGAGAATCTTGTCCGTGACCGTGCGACCGGCATATGCAAGCCAAACCGCCAGGCAGACAAGCACATTGCAGAGGACGCCCTTGACAAAGAGCGTCACAAAATCCGGTCGGATCTTCGCGACAGCCGTGTTCAAGATCGACAACCCAATGCGGCCGTCGTTCATGTCGAGGTGATGGGAAAAAAAGACCAGGACGACAAGTCCAAGCGCACCGGCCAGGTTGCCGGAATAGACGATGAGCCAATTGCGCAGCATCTCTCCCGTGGAGACTTGTCGACTTGCCCACGCCATGACGATCAAATTGTTGCCTGTAAACAGCTCGGCGCCTCCCACCAGCACAAGCGTCAGCCCGAGCGAAAACACCATTCCGCCGAGCACGCGAGTTGTGGCAAAGCTCAATGCTGCGTCACTGGCAACGATCGTATAATAGAGCGCGCCGAGTCCGATGCTGCCGCCGGCCACCATCGCCAGCATGAAGGACGCCAGAGGTGGTATCCTTGCCTTCTTGACTCCTATTCTCTCGACAGCCTCTTTGATCTCCGCCGGGCTGTATGCGTTTAAATTAAAGATCGGCGGCTTCGACACGGGGGCTGGTTCATCCATCCTGCCTCTCCTGCCACATGCCACAACCAATGTTGAACAGCCGCGAATAACTTCCGCGAAGCATCAGCCCGGCAAAAACGTGCATCGCTAACCGGCATTACCGACCGCCAGAAGGCCAACGATCTGCGCGGCAATAACCTTCACCAGCGTCATCGAAGGAAAGATCATGGCATAGCCGATATCGGGCCGCTCGGTCGGCGCCATCTTCGTCGAGTAGACGAGAATGGCCGGATTTCCCGTTGCGCCGGAAGCGATGCCGACGAGATCGTCGTATGGAATTTTCATCACATAGTGACCGACGAGCAAAACGATAAACACGGTCGTCAATAGAATTGCGACACCGATGAACAGCATCGTCAGTCCGGACTCCGCGACGGTCTTGACGAAAGGCTGTCCGGCGTTGACGCCGACAGTTGCAAGAAACATTGCAAGACCGAAATTTCGCAGCACGATGTTGGCCGGCAACGGCATAGTCCAGAGCATCGGGCCGGTGCGGCGCAGCTTGCCGAGGATCAGAGCGACGATCAGCGGTCCGCCGCCGATGCCGAGCGTCACGATGCCTATACCGGGAATGGGGATCGGAATGAGGCCGAGAAGAACGCCCATAACCATGCCGAGCCCAAGCGAGACGTAGCTGAATTCCGCGGTGGCCTTGACCGTGTCGCCGAAGTGACGGCGGATCTCCTCTTTCCGATCTGGAGGCGCCAGCACGCCGACCCGATCGCCAAATTCCAGCATCAGGTCGGGGGCCGGGACGAGGTCGGCATCATAGCGACGAACGTGCAGCAGATGGGTCGGATAGCCGGCGGGCATCGGAAGGCGGGCAAGCGGGATGCCCACCGCGCTGGCCTTGCCAACGAAGACCCGGATGTAGTCGAGGTCTGCACGGTCGCTGGCCAACCGACCCGGTGAGAGTTTTCCAAGCTGGGCCGCGGCGGTTGCAATAGCCTCATTGTCTTCGGCTACAACCAGGACCGCGTCTCCGGCCGCCAGAATCGTATCGTCGGTCGGGACAATATTGTGCCCGCCTTTGCGAACCATCGTCACCTGCAAGCCGGCTGGCGCGTTCGTCATCAGGTCACCCAGACGTCGACCGGCGAAGCTTTCGCCAATCGAAATCTCTCCCATATGGAAACGCTGGGTCTTTGCAGGGAATTTCGGCTTCACGATCTGCGTCATGAAGTAGATGCAGAGGATGGGTCCGATGACGCCGAAGGGGTATGCGATAGAATAGCCGATCGACGGATCCTTGTTCTTCATCACTTCGAGGGCGGCCTGGAGGGTCGCGGTACTCGTCATCGATCCGGCGTAGAGGCCCAGCGTATGCCCGACCTTGATGCCAAAGATGTGCCCCAAGAGCAGTGCGACTACCAAACCTGCCAGGCAGCCCACCAGCGCCAAAAGATTGTACTTCTGCCCGGCGCCGACCATCCCCTCGAAGAATTGGCGGCCATAGAGGATGCCGATCCCGTAGAGAAACATGATCAGACCCGTTAGTCCGATCGGCCCTACGATCTGGGCCTTTGGTGCGAACGCGCCGAGGGCGAGGCCGACAAAAAGCACCGCACCGACGCCAAGCGAGAAACCGAAGATGTTGATCTGACCAACAAGATAACCCAATCCGATAGCCAGAAAGGCAGTCAGAATTGGCTGGGTTTCGATAATCCCGCGAGCAAGGTCCAACATGTCAGATCTCCCCAGATAGAATGCGCGTCACTAGCGTGCGCGACAGCCCGCGGCTTGAAATTGTCCGATGACTCTGTTCACCAAATCCTTGCTCGGTACCGGCGTATCGAGGTGCTGATAGTCGAGGCCCATCGCCTTCCACTTGAATTCACCCATCTGATGGAACGGCTGCACCTCGACCCACTCCACATTCTTCATGGGCGCGACAAATCGGGCGATGCCGTCGACATTCGCCGGATCGTCGGTTGCGCCGGGAACGAGGGTGAAACGGATCCAGACCGGCTTGGACAGCGAAGCAAGGCGCTCTGCAAATCGCAAAGTGGGCGCCAGGTCCCTGCCCGTCACCCGGCGGTAGGTGGCAGGATCCGAACTCTTGATGTCGAGCAGAACGTGGTCGATCACTGACAAATACGAATCATCCGCGCGATCGCCCAGAAATCCCGACGTCTGGATAGCCGTGTGCAGGCCCATTTCCTTTGCCCCGGCAAATATTCGCCGGGTAAAGGCAAGCTGCACCATCGGCTCGCCGCCCGAGATCGTCAGGCCCCCGCCGAGGCTTAGAAGCGCTGGCGCGAAATCGCCGATCCGGCGGAGCACGTGATCGACCGACACGTAAGTGCCGTCCTTGAGATGCCAGGTGTCCGGATTGTGGCAGTACGTACAGCGCAGCAGGCACCCGGAGACGAAGAGAACCAGGCGCAGGCCCGGCCCGTCGTAGCGCGACGAGGTCTCATAGGAATGGCAATATCCGAATGAGCCCTCTTCGTCCTTGACCTTATCTTCATCAGGGGCGTCGGGCGAAATTCCCACCCGGAGGTCATGACGACTTCCGGGTTCAAGCGGCTGCACTGTCGACATCTCGGCACCCGGTTAGATTTGGCCGTGGAAGGTGCGGCTGATCACGTCCCTTTGTTGCTCCGGCGTCAGACGGACGAAGTTGACGGCATAACCCGACACACGGATCGTGAGTTGCGGGTACTTGTCCGGATTCTTCATCGCGTCTTCGAGCGTCTCCTTCTCGACCACGTTCAGGTTCATATGGAAGCCGCCTCGCTCGAAATAGGCGTCGAAGGCCTTGACGGCCTCGTCGACCAGTTGGCCTTCGGACAGATGCGCCTTCTGCGGAGCGATCGAGACGGTGTAGCTGATGCCGTCCAGCGAATCCTTGTAGGGAAGCTTTGCGACCGACATGCAGGAGGCGAGCCAGCCATGGCTATCGCGTCCGTGCATTGGGTTGGCGCCGGGTCCAAAGGGCTCGCCCTTCCGGCGTCCGTCGGGGGTGTTTCCCGTGGCCTTGCCGTACACCACATTGGACGTGATCGTGAGCACGCTTTGCGTGTGCGTTGCGTTTCGGTAGGTCGGGTGTTTGCGTATCTTTTCCATGAAGCTGGTGACGAGGCTGGATGCTATTTGATCGACCCGGTCATCATTGTTGCCGAATTGGGGTGTCGCTATATTACCGACGTTTTGATAGTCGACGACCAATCCAGCCTGGTCGCGCATAACACGAATCTTTCCGTACTTGATCGCGCTCAAGCTGTCTGCCACCACCGAAAGGCCGGCGATCCCGAACGCCATCGTTCTCAAAATGTCGCGATCGTGAAGCGCCATCTCCAGGCGTTCGTAGAAATACTTGTCGTGCATGTAGTGGATGCAGTTCATCGCATGCACATAGGTCTTTGCCAGCCATTCCATGGTGATGTCGAACTTGGCCATGACATCGTCGTAGTCGAGGAATTCGCCGGAGACCGGCATTGTCTGCGGAGCGATCTGATCGCCGGACACTTCGTCGCGGCCGCCATTGATGGCATAGAGCAGCGCCTTCGCGAGGTTGACGCGGGCGCCGAAGAACTGCATCTGCTTGCCTAGTCGCATCGCCGAGACGCAGCAGGCGATAGCGTAGTCATCGCCCCAGAACGGCCGCATCAGATCGTCGTTCTCGTACTGCAGCGAAGACGTATCTTTGCTGACCTTGACGCAGTAGCGCTTGAAGGGCGCGGGCATATGGTTCGACCAGAGAACCGTAATGTTCGGTTCGGGCGCGGGCCCGAGGTTATAAAGCGTGTGCAGCATCCGATAGCTGCTCTTTGTCACCAAAGCGCGTCCGTCGAGATCCAATCCACCGACGCATTCGGTGGCCCAATAGGGATCGCCGCTGAACAACGCATCATAATCCGGCGTGCGGAGGAACCGGACGATGCGGAGCTTCTGCACCAGTTGGTCCCAAAGCTCCTGCGCCCGCGCTTCATCCAGGATGCCGCCTTTGAGATCGCGTTCGATGTAGATGTCCAGGAAGGTGGATATGCGGCCGATGGACATCGCCGCGCCGTTAGCTTCCTTGATCGCGCCAAGATAGGCGAAATACGTCCACTGGAACGCTTCCTGCGCATTCAACGCCGGCTTCGATATGTCGCAGCCGTAAAGCTTTGCCATCGAGGCCAGGTCCTTGAGCGCGCGCATTTGCTCCGATAGTTCCTCGCGCTGCCGAATGATTTCATCGGTCGGCCACATATCGTCGATCTGCGCCCGCTCGGCACTGCTTGACCTCAAGGAGCCGGTCAATGCCGTAAAGCGCCACCCGCCGGTAGTCGCCGATGATGCGGCCACGCCCGTAAGCATCCGGCAGGCCGGTGATGATCCCGGACCTTCGGCAACTCATGATTTCCGGCGTATACGCATCGAACACGCCGTCATTGTGCGATTTGCGATACTTCGTGAAAGCCTCGTGAACAGCCGGATCGGCGTCGAACCCAGCGGCCTTCAGGCCCGCCTCGACCATGCGCAAGCCTCCGTACGGGAAGATCGCCCGCTTGAACGGCTGATCGGTCTGAAGACCTACGATGATCTCGTTCTCGCGATCGATATAGCCCGGCTTGTGCGCCAGCAACGTCGATGGAGCTGCTGCATCGACCGCAAGGACGCCTTTCTTCCGTTCGTCCGCGAAATACGGCTGCAGTTTGGCCCAGACCGCTTTTGTGCGCGCCGATGGTCCCGCCAGAAAGTCTTCGCTCCCCTTGTAAGTCGTGACGTTACGGACGATGAAATCCCGAACGTTGATGGAAGTATTCCAATCGCCAGGTCGAAAGCCTTTCCAGCCGTCGCCCGAATCTACTTCCTGCCTTAGAGCTGTGCTTCCCTTCATGGTGCATCTCCGAGCCGTAGTATCAGGATTGTTGCGTTGCACCCCGTGATCGCTCCGGAGCCGCTGCGACTGAGCACCGCATGATTAACGCGCCGGCTTCATCGGCATTGACCTATGTCAAGGGCGGCCATCGTTCATGCCTGCGCGCTCAGGCGCGGGAGTTTGGGTTTTGATCCATGTCAATCGGTGTCGCGGCTACCCCGTATGAGATACCTACCCTTGTGCAACCAAAGTGCACCAAACAGGAATCCAGAGACATGCGGCTTCTTATAAATATCTGCTGGATGTGTGCGTTCATAATGCTGCAAGTCAGTACCCCCGCACGAAGCCAGGGCAGCGATACGAACAGCCAGACGCCAGGCAGCGTGCCTGCCCAACCGCCAGCCAGCGCGGCCTCGCCGGTTCCCGATCAGCCGGCTCTGAAACCGGCCGAGCTCGATGCGCTGGTGGCGCCGATCGCGTTGTACCCGGATCCGCTGCTTGCGAACGCCCTGATGGCGTCGACCTATCCGCTCGAAGTGGTGCGGGCCGAGCGCTGGGTGAACCAGAACAAGAACCTCAAGGCAGATGCGCTCATGGCTGCGGCGGAGAAGCAGGAGTGGGACGCAAGCGTCAAGTCGCTCGTGGCGGCGCCCGCGGTTCTGCAGATGCTGAGCGAGCGTCTTGATTGGACTCAGAAGCTCGGCGAGGCATTCCTCGCGCAAGAGCAGGATGTCATGGCCGCCGTGCAGCGGATGCGCGCGAGGGCTTACGACAGGAAGAAGCTCGTGACGACCAAGGAGCAGGTCGTCACCATGAAGGACGAGCAGAACCGGCAAGTCATCTCGATCGAACCCGCTGTGCCAGACAGCCTCTACGTTCCCTATTATGAACCGCAAGTGGTCTACGGCGACTGGCCGTACGCCGACTATCCGGCATACCCCTATTACTGGGGCTATCCTGGCTACATCGCCGCCGGCGTGATCGCGACCGGTCTCGCGTTCGGCGGAGCCTACGCGCTCGGACGGTGGGCGTCCGGCGGATACTGGGGCCGCGGCGGCTATTGGGGTGGCAGCCGGATCAACTGGGCCGGCGGTGGGGCCATCAACGTCAATCGCGGCGCCCGTGTCGAACACTGGCGGCACGATCCAGCGCATCGACAGGGCGCGCGGTACAACAATGCAAACCTGCAGCAGAGGTTTGGTGGCGCCAATCGAGCGGGCGCCGGCATCGCCGCCGGCGCCGGCCGGTGTCGGCGCCGGTATTGCCGCTCGACGCGCAGGCGGCAACGCGCGCGTTGGTAATCGCCAGGCCGTGCATCGGGCAGCGGGTGCCGGGAGTGTGAGAGCGGGCAACCGTGCAGCTTCCAGAGCCGGAAATTTCAGGCCTGCTGCAGGCGTGCGTCATGGCGGCGGGGCGCGGTTCGCGGGCGGCGGCGGACACCGTGCTGCAGCATTCCGGGGCGGCGGGGGCTTTCGCGGGGCGGGGCGGCGGCGGTGGCTTCCGCGGCGGTGGTGGCGGTGGCTTCCGCGGTGGTGGCGGCGGTCGCGGTGGCGGGCGTCGCTCTGACATCCAGTTGAAGCACGATGTCGTGCTGCTGGGCCGGCTCGACAATGGCCTTGGTTACTACCGCTTCGCCTACAACGGCAGCGAGAAGGCCTATGTCGGGGTAATTGCGCAGGAGGTCAGGGCCGTACGACCCGACGCGGTCGCTGTCGGTCGCGACGGCTATCTTCGGGTGTCCTACGAACGGCTCGGACTGCCTTTCCGATCCTATGACGATTGGGTCGCATCCGGTGGCCGGCTGCCAAGGCCTGCCGACCCGCCGCATTGAGAACCTGGCCGCTGTTCATTGAGGCTTCACCAAGGGAGCAGCGAGATGCGCGTGTTCAACGACTTTAACGACCTCAAGGCCGCTGTCGGCACCGAGGTCGGCGTCAGCGACTGGATGGAAATCACCCAGGATCGCATCAACAAGTTCGCCGAAGCGACCGGCGACGAGCAATGGATCCACGTCGACACGGAACGCGCTGCACGCGAATCGCCCGGCGGGACCACGATCGCGCATGGATTGCTCTCGCTCTCGCTGATCCCGACGCTCATTCGGGAGATCATCGGGCTGAAAGTCGTGAAAAACACGCTGAACTACGGCGCCAACAGAGTTCGCTATCTCACTCCGGTTCCCGCCGGTTCGCGGTTACGTGGCCGCGTCGAAGTGATAGCCGCGGAGGACGTGCCACCTAATGCACTGCGCGTCACCTACAAGGTCACCATCGAAATCGAAGGTGGCAAGCGTCCCGCCTGTGTTGCAGAGGTGATAGGTCAGCATTATCGCTGAACTGGTTTCTGTGCAGCTTGCAATGCGCGTAATGTTCCGATCAACCCGAAATCACTCAAGGCCGCTGGGGATCGGCGCGGAGTACCGTCTCAATCGTCGATGGTTCGATCAAGTCTGCCAACTTTGGCCTCGACACCGTCGGCCCGCAACAATTCGCGCACAGCGCCATGGGCCCCGACGATACGCAGGCCGATGTCGTGCCCGGCAAGTTCGCCATGGAGCCTGTGCAGCATCTGCGCTCCCGCGAGGTCCATATAGGGCGAAGCAGAAAGATCACAGACAACCAGCCGGATCGCACGCGGGTCGGCTTGGCCGAGACGGGTCAAGACCGTTTCCATAACTGCGTCGGCATTGACATAGATCAGGGATGCTTCGGGACGAAAAACCATCACGCCGGGCAAGCGGCTCATTCTCGGGATGGCGCTCCAGGTCGGAAAAGCTGTCGGTACCGGGAATACGGCCGAGAAAGGCGACGTGCGGGCGCGACACCCGGGCGAGCAGCAACAGTATTGAGGCTAGCGCAGCAAGCAGGATGCCCTGGAGTATTCCAAGGAGAAGGACGGCCCCGAGCGCGATCGTCGCCGCGTAGAAGTCCAGCCGGCTCAAACGCCACATCCGGAGCAGTGCCGGGAAGTCCAGCAAACCATACACCGCTGTCAACACCACGGCCGCCAGCACCGCCTTTGGAAGATTTTCAAGCAAGCCAGTCAGAAAGAGCAGGCAAAGCGCAAGCGTGATCGAGGCAAACACCAGCGCCAGCGGTGTGCGCGCACCAGCCTTGTCGTTCACCGCCGACTGCGAAAGCCCGCCGGCGACCGGATAGCCCTGCCCTATTGCTGCTGCGAGATTGGCCGCGCCGATGCCCAGAAGCTCCTGTCTTGGGTCCAGCGCGTATCCATGCTTGTCGGCGAAGGCGCGAGCCGCCGATACGCCTTCGATATAGGCCAGCAACAGGCAACCGCCGGCCAACGGAACGATTCCCTCGAGGTCGCGGAGCCGGAGAGCCGGGCCTGCCAGGGCGGGCAGACCGGCGGGAATTTCTCCTGTCGTCGGCACTCCGAGCGCCGGAAGCCCAAGGATTGTGGCAGCGATGATCGCCAGCGTGACCACGGCCAGTGCGACGGGCTTTCCAGGCCACAGCCGTTCACCCAAGACAATCAATCCGATTGCGACAACACCGACGATGAGGACGACGAAGCGCGTCTGGTCGAGTTGCTCGAGCAACGTCCATGCCCGGTCGAAAAAATTGTGCCCGCCACCTTTCACACCGAGAAGACTTGGCAACTGGGTCATCGCAATGGTTAAGCCGGCGCCAGCCTTGAATCCCACGAGAATACTGTCGCTGATCAGCTTCACCAGCGCGCTCAATCGCAACAGCCAGGCGAACAGACAAAGTGCTGCAACGGTGAAAGCTACGAGGCTGGCGATCTGAGCGTACCGTTGCGCGTCCCCGTCAGCCATTGCCCCAACCGTCCCGGCAATCATCAGTGAAATGGCGGAAGTCGGCCCGATGGCAAGCTGACGCGAAGATCCGAGCAGGGCGTAACCAAGACCACCCAGCAGATAGCCGTAGACGCCGACTTGCGGGGGTAGACCGGCTAATCCCGCGTAGGCCAGGGAAACCGGGATTGCGTAGGCCGCCAAGGTTACGCCAGCGACGATATCAGGGAGTAACCAGGAAGACTGGTACTCAGCCAACCAACGCGACGGCGGGAACCACCAAAGCCCGATTCCCGCTTTTGGATTTTTTGGCGAATTCATCATCCCGCGCCCGGCCATGAGTAGGCTTACTTGATCGAAATTCTGATGCCGCTTCGATTAGCCGCAAATTCCAGGCCTGCCGCGGGCCCCTGCAGCGAGATCGTCACGCCCTTTGCATTCGTCAATTGGACACCGCTGGCGCCGCCGATCAATGCGCCGCCGCCGCCCACGGCGTCGTAGGTACCGGCAAAATCCTTCACTTCGCGCAAGCCGGAAACATGTCCCGTGAGTCGCACCGCGGAGGCGCCGACCGTAATACCCAGACTGAGGCCCGAAACCCTGAAAGAATAGTCGTGACCGCGGTATGTCAAAACCCCGCGTCCTCTACCGGCGCCAACAATCAGGCCCGCCTTTGCGAACACGACGCTAACGTCACCCATCGCCTGCGCTCGCGATGGTGTCGGCGATCCCACAGTGAACAGGACCAGCATCGCAAGCGCCGCTGCATATTTACCCATCGCGCCCGCACTCCCTGACACGACGTCTCTCCCGAACGGGAACACCAACAGCCGAAGCGGCTTGGCCGTCTTGATCAAGATCAAGACTCCGACCTCGATCCAATTGACCGATCGAAGCCGCTTCACGCCTGGATCTCTCCGCCGCGCGGCGCCGCAAGCAGGATCCGGCGATCGTGGATAAGGTTCTGAAGGCGATGCGCGGCCACATTGATGGTTGTGGCGTCGAGCGCGTTTTCATCTCCTGCCTTTGCCCTTGCGCGTTGGCTCTGCAGAATCTTGTCAATCTCACGCTCGATCTCGGACAGATCTGATTCCTTCTGCGTTGTTCGAATACGCTGTCCAACCGCATAGAGAGCATCCAGGGCTTGCTCACCGTTACGTACGTCATCGGCACGAAGAAATTTCCAGGCCGCAGCCAGCACCGAGATCAGTCCGCCGAGTATCATCGGGGCGAGGAAGATGGCATTTCCCCATTTATCGAGGAAAGTCTGCTGCGTGCCGTTATAGAACGCGGCGGCGCCCGCATGGACCGGAAGATAGGCGTCCGAATCGGTATCGGCGGCTGCGACCTGCGCAAGGATCGGCATCTCGCCAAGAAGATCCCTGCGCGCATTCATGAGCGACTGGGTGAGCTCGGTGATCGTGTCGGCGTCGAGGTCCTTCTTTGCTACCAAATAGAATGAGACTCTGAGCGTGGTCAGGTCGTCGCTTGGAAGCGGCGGGGAACCGCGCAACGTGCCTTTCGGCACGTCGAAGCTTTCATAGGCGCGCTCCTTCTCGGCGATGGCACCGGCGGAATCGATCGGAATCAGTATCGGACCGGTCTTGGCGGTTTGTTGAAAGAGACCGCGCACCAGCGCGAGATACTTCTCGGTCAGCGGAACGACCACGAGGAGCGCGCGGACCTCCTTGGCGTCGAGCGCCCGCCGCGCGTCCTGAAGCGTTAGATCCCTGAACTTCACACCGAGGCGGCCCAGATCGTATTCTTCCGTCAGCACGTTCGTGAGTTTCCGGTTGGTCTCGCCTGCGATGACCCCCACGGTGGTGCGTTTCAGTTCCTTCAGCTCCGTAATCGCGGATCCCGGCGGCGCGATCAGCAGTGCCACCGCTCGGGCGACGATGGCGACGGCCTGTGCCTGCGCCAGATCACCCACGTCGCCTCGCACCACCGCAAGGTCGGCGTTACCGGACGAAAACGCATTCGCCGCTTCAGCCGCGCTCGATGTCTCGATGATCTTCAGCCGCACGGGAGCGTTGGTGGCCGTGAACCGGCTCGCGATGGCCGATACAATTCGGCCTGCCTCTCCATCCAGCGATCCAACCGCAATCGTCAGCGTTGTCGGGCGCGTATACCAGTGGTAGCCGAACAGGGCCGCCCCCGTGACCAGAACGACAGCGCCCGCGACGAGGACCACCCGAAGCCATGGCGGCATCCTGATCGAACTCATACGGCCCTCACCGGGCGGCGACATTAGTGACCGCTCAACACCAGCGTCTTGATCGGCAACAACAGCGCCTGGATCCGCAACAGCAGGGCGTGTACCAGTCCGACAGCGTCGACGGCATGCAGCCCAAAACTCTGCGCTGTGCTAAGCTTCCCCGAAGAGATCAGTTCGTGGTTGCTGGTATAGGCGTTGACGATGCAACTGCTTCCCGCCGTAACTCCGTCAAGCCCACCGCTGTAGAGCGGCTCCAGGAACACCAGGATTGTGCCCGGTCTCGCGGCGCTCTGTGCTTCGAGAAGCTGCTCACCGCCGCGGAACTGACCGGCCGCGATATAATCCTGAACGCTCGTGATGACCAACGGTATGATGGTCCACGGCTTCGAAACGCAGGTGGCTTCCGCCACCATGCCCGGCTTCAGGACCTGGGCCTCGATCTGCCCGAAGCCGGCCTGCAGCGCATCCTGTCCAGCTCCGTCCGGTATCAGGATTCCGGCGGGCCGCATCAGCGGATTGACGAGGTCACCGACGCGAAGGAAGAACTGCTCGACGCGACCCGCTACGCCGGCCCGGATGATGGTCTTGTCAAACTCGACCTGCGCCTGCGCCAGCGCAGCTTCCGCGCTGGCCTTTTCGGCCGGCAAAAGGGTCGAGACGCGCAACACGGCGGACTGTTTTGCGGCGCTGGCCGCATCGAGCGAGCCCTGCCGTCCATCGACCATGACTTGAAGCTTTTCGATGTCCCGCTGCGGCACAATCCCCGGATTGCGCCGTTGCAGTTCGCTCTTCACCTCGAGCTCGTCTTTCGCCTGCTGAACCGAGCTTTTCGCTTCCTGTAGTTGGCCTTCCGTCTTCGCCACATCCGCTTGCGCTGCGATCAGCGAGGCGTCGACCTCGGCAATTTTCCGCCGGGCCGTTTCCAGCGCTGCTTCCTGCTTGGAACTGTCGAGCCTGAATAACACCTCGTCCTTGGCGACGGGGGCGCTGTAACCGACATTGACCTCAGCGACGCGTCCAATCGTTTCGGGAACGATCGGTACCGTCCTGAAGAACAGGGTTGCCGTGTTGCTCGACGGGTGGAAGTAGAAGATCAGGGTGATCAGCGAGATCGTGAGCATCAGACAGGCGACGATACCCCACCTCAGTTCGAACCAGACCGAAAAGAAGGTGATCTCCTTGCCGAAGCGCTTGCCCTGCACCAGGCGGCGGTACAAATAGTCCGGCAATATCGTGAGCATGGAACAGATCATCAGCTCAAGCATGGCCGTGCGCCTCTCGTTTCGCCGTGCGCGTCGCCGGCTTTTCCAATTCCGCGGCAGCCGAATCGCCCTCGGTTTCTTCCGGTTCCTGATCGACAGCCGTTGGCGCGCCGCCTGCGATCTTCTCCACCGAACTCGCTATGCTGCGCAACGGCGTGCTGAAGTCCGGGAGGTCGATCAGCGCGAGCAGCAGGCCGGCGATCCAGAACAGATGGATGTGGGTGAAGAGCGCGAGGAGTCCCAGGACCGCGACGATCTCGAACTGCAATTTCTGCGACTTGTGCGCCATCCGTTCGGGCAGGGTGTGCAGTCGCAGATAGAAGTTGCCGACCGCCAGGACCGTGAGGATCAAAAAGATACCCATCACCACCATCCAGACGTCCGTTTCGCCGGGCGGCGTGATGAAGGGCGGCAGATGGTGGGGAGCTAGCGGATGAACCTGATCGCTCACAAATTCCTCCAGTCTCGGAACACCGCCTCCAAACGGAGCCGGATCCCGGTGTTGCTGCTGCACGCACCCTGCAATACAGCATCAAGACTGGTCGGCCGCAAGGTCACCGCCTTTGATTTGAATCAAGCGTTCCTGATGCCTGGCACCGGACACCCGAAGGGAAAACGGTCAGATCGGGCAACGGTCATAGCCTATCTCGACGTCCTATTGCGCATTTGAAATTCATACCGTCTCCCTTGCGTCAGTGACGGAAAAAACGCGCTGCTGCACACGCGTGATAACAGCGCGAACCGGTCAATTGATTTGGATCAAAGGCGGTAACCGGTTGTCGGCTCCAGCTACGAGATTGGAGGGATAAGTCATTTGGAGGGATAAGTCATGCCCGAGAAGATCGATGATCTGCTGCCGACGGCAAAGGAAATCCAGAGGCAAACCGCTCTCCAAGCGGCCGAGAAGGCCGAGCAATATGCCCGGCTGCAGGCCGCGGCCGCAGCTGAAAAGCGCAAATTGATCGAAAAGCTAAGCAAGCCGTCGGGCTTGACCGAAGAGGAAAAGGTCCAGCTGGCGTCGACCGTGATCCGGCGCGCGGTGCGAAATGGACTAACGGAGGTCCAACTCTACCGCTTCCCCCACTCTCTCTGCACCGACAACGGCCGCGCCATCAATCAGCAGGAGCCGGGTTGGGAGAAGACGCTTACGGGAATAGCGCTGGAAATCTATCAGCTCTGGTCAGAGCACCTCAAACCCCGCGGCTACCGGATTCGATATCAGATCGTCGATTTTCCGGGCGGCATACCCGGCGATATCAGTGTTGTCCTGGTCTGGGGCGATTAGTCTTTCCAATGCACCGCTAGAAAAGGTTGATGCGATGGCCAAAGTCCCACCAGCCGCTCCCCGAATGAAACGGAAGGCATATGAGAAGGAGCTGCGCAAGCTCCAGGTCCAGTTGTGCCACCTCCAGGAATGGGTCAAGGAGAAGAAGCTCAGGGTCATCATTCTGTTCGAAGGCAGAGACGCCGCCGGCAAGGGCGGCACGATCAAGGCGATCACCGAGAAGGTCAGTCCGCGTGTATTCCGCGTCGTTGCCCTGCCCGCGCCATCGGACCGCGAGAAGACGCAGATGTTCATTCAGCGCTACATGCAACATTTTCCCGCCGGCGGAGAAATCGTCATCTTCGACCGCAGCTGGTACAATCGCGCCGGCGTCGAATATGTGATGGGCTTCTGCACCGCTGACGAGCACGAGCGCTTCCTGTCGATCTGCCCGCAGATCGAACAATACATCGTGGACGGCGGTATCATCCTGATCAAGCTTTGGCTCGAGGTCGGCATGGATGAGCAGGAACGGCGGTTCAAGGCTCGAATCGACGATCCGCTCCGCCATTGGAAGCTAAGCCCGATGGATATCGAATTGTACCGGCGATGGTATGCCTATTCGCGCGCCCGCGACCTGATGCTCAAGACGACAAGTTCAAAACACGCACCATGGCAACTCGTCCGTTCCGACGACAAGCGACGCGCGCGGCTGAACTGCATCGCGCATCTCTTGAAATCGATACCGTTCAAGCGCCTGTCGCGCGATACGGTCCGGCTGCCCAAACGATCCGCCAAGGACCGCTACGACGACAAGGCATCGTTGCGAACCATGAAGTTTATTCCGGAGCGATATTAAGCGACGCAGGCCGCGTTATCCCGCGACCTGATCGCCTCGCAGCTATTGCAGCTATTTCAGACGTATCGTCACTCCGCCCACCGCAGCCGACAACTCTGCGCCGACTTTCGGGCCACTGAGCTGCAAGATCACGCCATTGGCGTTCTGCAGTTGAACGCCGCCGGCGCCGGCGGCGACCGCTCCACCGGCGCCAATCGCGCTGTAAGAGCCTTCGATCGAGGCCGGCCCACTCAGATTGAGGGCTCGTCCGACCAGTTTGGTGGTCGAGGCGCCGATCGTGAAACCGACACTCATGCCTGAAACAGTGAAGGGATAGCGGTGGCCCCGGAGGACGAGCACACCTTCCCCGCCGCCGATCCCGACGATCAGTCCGCCCTTGGTAAAGACCACGGCGACCTGGCCGGTTTCAGCCCGCGATGGCGTACTGAAACCGGCTACGCCTCCGAGCAAGGCAACCAGAACAACGCTTGCAGTAAACTTCCTCATCACTCTCCTCCTCATTTGTGACGATCGATCTATTACGACGCGCTAAACCATCGCAAAGCCGGTGAGCCGGATGGCCGCCCCGCTCCGCGATCATCCTACGTTCACTTCGCGGGAACGAGCTTTGATGCCTCATACATGTCTCTGTAGCCGCGGGCGATCGTCCGAACGCCCCGACCAATGTCTTCGTAAGCTTCGTCAGGCAGATTCGCGAGCGACACGCGCATCGACCAGTTAGGTGCTTCAAATCCGCCACCGTTCAGCAGCACGATCCCGTGTGCCTCGGCCAGCCGAAAGGCAAGATCGAGCGGGTGGACGTTCTTTTTGAGGTATTCAACGGCTTCATCGCCGATGTTCTTCCGGGCCCAGAACTCGAAATCGATGAGGCCGTAATAGGCGTCGTAGTTCGGGTTCGGGCTGAGCTCGAGCGCCATGCTGTCGATCATGGCCTTGGCGCGCCGGTGCACGATGTTCATGCAGGCCTTCTGGTAATCCTTCTTTTCGTCCATCAATTCGTAGAGCGAGAACATCGTCATCATCACCTGCTGCGGCAGCGAAAGCCCGGCGGTGTGGTTGAGGCCGATGTCGCGACTGTCGGCTACGATGCGGTCGATGAATTTGAATTTTCGCGGTTCAAGCGTGATTGGGCCGTAGCGCTTGTCAAGCGCCTTCACGTGCTGCTCCGGCAATTTGGCGATCATCTTGTCGAAAATGTTGTCCTCGTGGATGGCGATGACGCCAAGTCTCCATCCGGTGCAGCCGAAATACTTGGAGTAGGAATAGACGCCGATCGTGTTCTCCGGAAGCTCGCCAAGCAGGGAGCGGAAATCGTCGACGAATGTTCCGTAGACGTCATCCGTCAGTAACATCAGATCGGGGCGCTTGGTCTTAACGAGCTTCACGATCATGGCGATCGTCTCCCTGCTCATCCCCATGCCACTGGGATTACCGGGATTGACGATGAAGAATGCCTTGATTTTCGGGTCTTCCAGCTTCTTGATTTCCTCCTCCGTATATTGAAAGCGGTTCTCTTGCGGCGCTCTGATTGGTACCATCTTCAGATCGTAATCCTCGAGGTGCGTCATCTCGAGGTAGGGCGTGAAGATCGGCGTGCCGAGCGCGATCGAGTCGCCGGGAAACAGCAATCGGTTGGCCTTCAGCGATTTGAAGATGTAGCACATCGCGGCGGTGCCGCCTTCGACCGCGTAAAGGTCGAACTTGCCGGAAGGGTGCGGCTTTCCGCACATCGCCCACATTAAATACTCGTGCACGATGCGCTCGTTGTGGACCAGCATGCGATCGGGCACCGGATAACGGTCGCCAATGATCGAATTGACGAGCTCGTGGACGAATGCATCGGGATCGAACCCGAAAGTCTTGATCGCGAACTTCACCATAGAGGGCAGAAAGTCTGCACCGGGCATATCCGTGTGCTTCGCGAGCCATGCGTCGAGGCGAGCCGCGATGCCTTTGGCCTGTGGCATGCCACCGATCCCAGGAGATTCCTCCATCGTCCGTTTGCTTTCGGTGATGGCAAACTGGCCGAGCAGGAAGAAACCTTCGCGCGGCGTGGTGGCGACCCAATTCGGATTGCCGCGGCCAGCGTCCAGGAACGCGGACTGAGTCGTCTTCGACGTGGCTTTGGCAAGGTTGATCAGCTCGTTCTTGATCTCGAATGGGCTCAAAGCCTCGAATTTCTTCAGCGTCATAAGGTCGGCCATGACTTGCTCCTGTTGTCTTCCGGGATACCGCGGTTGGATCGTCACAGAGAGGAACTGCCTGAGCACGCGCTTTCGGATACGCGCTGAGGACGATTTTCGAGGCGCTAGGTCAGCAGCATGACGAGCACCATTCCCCAGACCGTCAGCAGCGTATTACCCACGGCGTAGGTGACCGTGTAGCCGAGGCCGGGAATCTGGCTTTTGGCGCGGTCATTGATCATGCCGAGCGAGGCAGTCGTGGTGCGCGCACCAGAGCAACATCCGAGCACGAGGGCGTCGTCGAAATGGAACAAATACTTGCCGACGTACATCGCCAGTATCAGCGGCACCGTCGTGACTGCGACACCCCAGAGAAACAGGCTGAAACCAAGTTGCTGCAGGCCGGCTACGAAACCTGGCCCGGACGAGATTCCGACCACCGCGATGAACACGTTCAGGCCGACGGAGTTCATGAACCAGACAGTGGGTGACGGGATTCGGCCAAAGGTCGGACGAACGGAACGCAACCAGCCGAAGAAAAGGCCCGCAATCAAGACACCGCCGGAAGTCGAAAGCGTAAGCGGCACGCTGCCGACCTTGTAGACCATCGCACCGAGCAAGGCTCCGATCGTGATCGCCGCACCAATGAAAGCCACGTCCGCCACGTCGGTCGCTCGGTCTGGATGACCCAACATCTTGGTACCAGCCGCGATGTCCGGGGTACGTCCGACGAGCGTAACGACATCCCCTCGCTGCAACTGCGTGTCCGCCAAGATCGGAATGTTGGTTGCGGTCGCGCCACGGACAATCTTTCGCAGGAACACGCCGCGCGCGTTTGGCTGATGAGCCAGCTCGGCCAGCGTCTTTCCGTCAACCTCTTTACTGGTGACGTAGACGTCGACACCTTCGATCGGCACAGCCAGCAGTTCGCGGTCGTTGACCTCTTCCGCGGTCGAGCCGATCAAGTCCACCAACACTTCGCGGCGGCCGGCCACCGACACGATATCTCCCTCACGAAATACCGTATCGGCCGTCGCCTCCATGATGGTGTCGCCACGCCGAATCCGCTGGATGAACACCCGCTGCTCGGGAATCAGGGCCTCAGCCTGCTGCACCGTCTTGCCGACGATCTGTCCCCCCGCCCGTATGCGATAGGCGCGCAACGCGAACTGATGCCAGGCCGTGCCGGGCCCGCCGGCCTCTCTCTTTCCCCCGTGCCTTTCCTCATAGCTCTTGCAGGCGGCCTCGAGGTCGATACCGAGGAGCGCCGGGCCTATCAGCGCCAGAACGATCGCGGATCCGATGGTTCCGAAAATGTAGGTGACGGCGTAGGCCACCGGCATGGCATCCAATATCTTCTTGGTTTCCTCAGGCGACAGGCCAATGCGATTGATCGCATCGGTCGCCAGGCCCATTGACGCGGAGATGGTCTGCGAACCGGCATAGAGGCCCGCAGCCGAGCCGACGCTATAACCCGCCAGCTTCGCTCCCAGATAGGCGGCTCCCAGACAGAAGAAACACACCACGACGGCAAACAACGCCTGCGGAATGCCGTCCTGCGCGATGCCGCGCACGAATTGCGGTCCGACGCCATAACCGATGGCGAACAGGAACATCAGGAAGAACACCGGCTTGAGAGGACTGCCGATCTTGATCTCAAGCTGTCCGATGATCACGGCCGCAATCAGGGTCGCCGTTACCGCTCCCAGACCGAGCCCTTTGTAAGTGAAGGACCCGAAGTAATATCCCAAGCGCCAGAGACAGGAAGATGGCGATCTCCGGATAGCTGCGAAGTGTCTGTACGAACCAATCAATCATGGTGTCACCCTCCCTATTCCAACGCCCTTATTCCGCGGCATCCTTGATCCCGTGCGCGCGTGAATGGCGATCACCGAATTTTGCCAATGCCTCCGGACGCACGAGCTTCAGTCCCTCCGTGGCGTCGTAGCCGTGGATTTCCTTGACATCGAGCTTGCGCATGAAGTCGATGGTTTCCTGCGTGATGACCTGTCCGGGCACCATGATCGGGAAGCCGGGCGGATACGGAATGACGAAACTGGCTGAGACCAGTTCCGGACCATTCTTCAGACGTCGATCGATCTCGGGGTCCGCAAGGCGGATATACTCGCAGCCCGCCGCGTCGTAGGCCGAATAGAAGCCGCTCCGGATATTACCTTCATTGGTTTTCTCGCCGGCGTCGCCGCGGAATCCGTCGTGGAAGCGCGAGAAGTTCGGCAAATCTGGCACGTCGGTCATCAGGCTCTTGACCCGTGCGTCGAACGTCTTGCGAGCGTTCGCGCCACCCTGACTGAGGTTGCGATCGATTTCGCCGCTGATTTCGGCCAGCACCCGAATGAGATTCGCGACGTCGCTGCGGGTGTTGTTGATGTTGGACTGGAACAGCACGGAATTGCGCGAGGTCTTGTTGACCTGGATTCCGTAGCGGTTGGCAAGAATCCCCTTGAACTGGGTTCCGTCGAACCCCGCCGTGCCGCACACCAGCGTCATGCGGGTCGGATCGAGGCAGAACTCGTCCTCCTGCAGGCTGCGACGCGCGAGCACCCAATTGGTGCCCGGCGCGAGGAAGTCTACAAAGCCGGTTTCGCGGTACTCGGCCGGCACCATCTTGTCGGCACCGAGGATGCTGAAATATTTCGAAATCAGCGGATTTGCCGCGACCGCCTGCCGTATGGCGAAGGCGACCTCCATCGCATTGGCGACCAGCCCGAAGCCCTCCAGCTCCATCTGGCGGCGCGCGACATCGAGGCTCGCGATCAGTTGCTGGTTGGGACTGGTCGAGGCATGGGTAAACACCGCCTCCTTGAATTGTTGCTCCACGGTGTGGAATTCGACGTCCTTGACGAGCAGCATCGATCCCTGGCGCAACGCCGACATCGATTTGTGCGTGGAATGAGTTTGGTAGACGCGCAGCCGCACGGCCCGAGGGTCAGGGAGCAGCCGCGTCTTCATCAGCAAGTCGTCGGACGGATTGTCGCCGAGTTCGGCACGCTGTTTCTCGAACGCCTCGACCGATTTCGGATCGTGAATCCAGGCCTCGATGTCGTTCGCGGCGCCCATCGCGGTGCGTGGCCGCAGGAAGGGTGAAAATCGTGCGAACCCGAACCAGGCCTCATCCCACAGGAAGATCAGATCCGGCTTGATGGCGAGACATTCCTCCATCACCCGGCGCGTGTTGTAGATATGGCCGTCGAACGTGCAGTTCGTCAGGTCGATCATCTTGACCCGATCGAGCCTGTTCTCGCTCCTCAAATTGAGCAGCGCCTGCTTGATGGTTTTCAGCGGCACCGCACCGTACATCGAGTATGCCGTCATCGGGAATGCCTCGACATAGAGCGGCTGGGCGCCCGCCAGCACCATTCCGTAGTGATGCGATTTGTGGCAGTTGCGATCGACAATCACGATGTCGCCCGGCCCGACCAGCGCCTGCACCGCCATCTTGTTCGATGTCGAGGTTCCGTTGGTGACGAAGAACACATGATCGGCGCCAAACGCCCTCGCCGCCTTTTCCTGCGCTTTCTTGATGTTGCCGGTCGGCTCAAGCAAACTGTCCAACCCACCGGTGGTGGCGCTGCTCTCCGCCAGGAAGAGGTTCGTACCGTAGAATTCTCCCATGTCCCGGATCCAGTCCGACCTGAACACGGATTTTCCGCGCGCGATCGGTAGCGCATGGAATGTTCCAATCGGGCGCTGGGCGTATTTCTTCAGATTGTCGAAGAACGGGGTTTCGAACCGGTCCTGCACGCCTTCAAGAATGGCCAGATGCAACTCCAGCAGTTCTTCCACGGAATAGAATATCCGGCGAAGCACGTCGGCCTCGGGATTTCCCGCCAGTTGCTCGACGTTCCGGTTCGACATCAGATAGAGGTCGAGTTCGGGGCGCACGCGCTTTAGCGTGTGTGCGAGCCGCAGCGCGGAGTCGGTAGCACCAAGCGGCTCGATCGATGCCGTCAGCGTCCGCAATACCGGTGCATCATGTTTCGACTTCTGCGCGAAGCCTTCATTGATGATGACGGCCGCTATGTCAGGATTGATCATGGTGGCGCAGAAGGCATCTTCGAAACTTCCGACGAACACCGGCTCGTAGATGAAGGTGTCCAGCGAACGGCGTAACCTGCGCCATTCGACGCAAAGATTTGGCCAATGCGTCGCCGGCACGCCGGTGACGATCAACACCTCGAAATAGGGTCGACGCGATTCCGCATGGCCGAGCGACGGAGGCAGCAGGTCGGCGGGAGTGCGATCGCTGTCGTCATGGATATCCCAGTCGTTCGCATGTTGGCGGAACGATCTCGTCTGCAGTGACTGCAGAATGCGGGTCGCGAGCGCTGCCGTGCCCGGCGCGTCGCCCGAGGCGGCGGCTTCCTTCAGGGCAGCCATCAGGCGCGGACCGGGATAGCCGTGAAATTCTTCGGTTATCTCGATCTCGGCGAACAGGGCGTCAAACCGGTTGCGATTCCCCGAACCGTCGGACCAGGCGTTCGCGGCGTCTACCAGGAAGCGCCAGTGATCAGCTCTCGCGCCGGGCCCGGAGAAAAACTGGTCGATCCGGTAGTCCTGACTTTGCTTTTCCTTCGCCATCGCACCCTCCCGCTCGCCTGAATAAGCGGGAGCAGCATTGGTATCCGTCCGGTGGAAGGGTCTTGATCCAAATCAAAGCCATCCATGATGGTCGGCGATTGCCAATTTTGTGAACAGGCCTCGGTCGTCGTTGGTCGCAACACAGCAGGGCAACATGCAGCAATGTCAGGCGATACCGAGTGTCGTCACGTGCGTCTGCACTGTCACATATCCGACGGTCGCAGCACGCACCCGAAGGCCACCGAGATCGTTGCGAATATGGCCGGTGGATGCGGCCGTCACAGGATGCTGCGAACGGGCGGACAGCCAGACGCCCGTACTCGGGGTCGCTGTGCCCTATGCGGTCGGAAAGCGTGCTCCTGACCATCCTCGGTCCGGTGATCGTGACACTGACTAATTCCGGATGAGGACCAATTCCGGATGAGGCTTGGACCAGGCCCGCCGTTGATCCAGATCAACGTCCCGGTCTGCGGTCGGAAAAGCCTCTCGTTCTTGATTCCCGCCGCGACCGCGGCAAAGCGGGGACAGAGACCATGCTTCGACATCTGCTGCGCATTCTTGTTGTCTACATGGTCGTCGTCCTGACGCCGACCACCGCTGCCTGTCGCTGACGACGGGTCCAGCCAATCGGGCGATCCAGGAGGAAGTGTGGGCTATTCCCGTCACGCTGCCCACGATCGCGTATGTAGTGACGGTCATTTCCTGATCACTTCACCCGACAGCATTCCGCTGTGGGCGCCGCTGGTCGGACCGTTCCTCGACAAGCACGGATGAAACTGGTGCCAACAACGCGCTGGAGGCGAAAGATGGCAAAGCAGCGGTCCCTTGGCGAATCAAACTTGCTGACAGCAATGCTGATCTTGCTGTTGCTGGATCTCAGCATGGCGGCTGCGTCCGCTCAACAGCCCGCGAAGCCGGATGGCGGTCCGCCAAATGAAAAGTCTGCAAATGAAAAGTCTGCAAATGAAAAGTCTGCCCGTCAAGAATTCGCGCCACGCGGGCAGCGCGCGGCCAGAGAGATCAAATATTCCGATTGGCGCAAGACCTGTTTCAAGGCGCATGAAACGAAAATGGTGTGCCGGACATCGATCACGGGCACGTTCGAAACGGGCCAGTCCGCGGTCCGGATCGACCTGATCGAACGCGAGGGCGAAAAGGCCTCGCGGTTGCAACTGTTCCTTCCCGTTGGCCTCTACCTCCAGGCCGGGGTCAAGATCACGATTGATCAGGGGGCCTCTTACCAGATTCCTTACATGTGGTGTCTTACCAACACCTGCATCGCGGCCGACGTGGCCGATCCCAAATTGCTCAAGGAAATGGAGACAGGCGAGAAGCTCCTGCTTGAGGTTGTGGATTCCAGCGTGTTGACGGTGAGCACCTCGCTGCCGCTCAACCAGTTCGCCACGGTACGCCACGGGACTCCCGCGCAGACGTTTGAGCAGGCTATCGACGAGTGACGCGCGCCTTGCGATATGCGACGACCTGCAATCAAGGATGCAATCTAGGCCAGACCGGCCGACGCTTTTCCGACCGGCTCCAGCAGCGACCTCGCAGCAAACGGCTTCGTCAGATAGGCAATGCATCCGGATGCCAGCGCGGCCATGCGGACAGCAGGGTTGTCGTTCGCAGTGATGTAGATGACCGGCAGCGAAATTCCGGCCGCCTTGAGACGATGCCTCAGATCAATCCCCGATTCCCTGTTCAGGTTGACGTCGAGAATCAGACAACAGGCCGCGTCGAAATCGTCATAGTTCTGGAAGGCCTCGGCGGACGGAAACAGAACGCTGTCATAACCGTGTTCACGCAACAGCCGTTTTACCCCCTTGCGCGTTCCGGGGTCATCATCGACCACAAAGACGAGATTCCGATTTGGCAAGATAGCTATCCTTGGTCCGTCCATCACGCCATGAGGGCCGGCCGAGCGGATGTCAGCCGAGACATCGGGGAACTTTTTTCGTCTCGGCTTATCAACGCGTCATCTTTCTTTGGTAAGCGCCGCGACACCTGATTCCTATTGTCCTATGGGACAATGGGAAAGGAATTCCTGTTGACGGAGTTTCAACTCGTTTGTCGACTACCCGACGGATCTCCCAGGATACCCGCCCGCTCGGCAAGGGAGACCAATTCCGCGAGAGACTGGACTTGCATCTTCTCCATCACCCTGTGGCGATGGGCCTTGATCGTACGCTCGGTCGCGCCCAATACGTTGCCGACCTGTTTGTTGGTCTTGCCGCGAATGATGAGTTCGAAGACTTCGCGTTCGCGCGGCGTCAGCCTCGCGATATGCGCGCGCACCGTGTCGAGTTCGTCTCTCTGGCTGCGCGCTGCCAGATGGTGCGCCAAAGCGCGTTCAACTGCGGCAAGAAGGTCCTCTGAGGATACCGGCTTGGTGAGGAAATCCTCCGCGCCCGCCTTGATGGCACGCACTGTTGTCTGGACATCCGCATAACCGGTGAGAAACACGATTGGCAGGATCGAGCCGAGTTTACTCAAGCGATCCTGCAACTCCGGACCGCTCAATCCCGGTATCCGCACATCGAGGAGGATGCAGGCAGATTCACTCTCGCTCGGCATGTGATCCAGCAAATCCTGGGCCGATGGATAAATGGCGACTTCGTAGCCTGCCTTCTTCAACCGGCGTTCAAGCGCCGTCCGGAAGGACGCGTCGTCATCAACTATATGCACGAGCCCAGGCAAAACAGCACCCTACGATGAGGCAAGCGGCAGGGATAATACCAGAAATTGTCCCCGCAGGTCAGGTTGGTCGGACAACAATATCGACCGCCCGCGCCCCTTCTTTGCAGTCAGATGGAAGGGCGTGAGCAGCGCGACGACGCTGGTCAATTTTGCACAAGCCACGCATGATCATCACAGCAGGAACAGCGCCGCTTCTGCCAAGACTACCATCCGATGTTTTGCGTGAGAATATACAGTTTGTGCCACATTCGGTTGTTTGGCGCGAAGCGCTGGTTCCAAAAAGATGCATATGCGACATCCGGCCATTGTCCCCTAGGACAATGACCCTCGAGACAATTGCTTGCCGCGCACGCACCGGTTTAACGTGATCGCGGCGGGATCGGCCGAGGCAGTGCGCGCCACACGGATGCGAACAAATTGTCTCAAACAGGGATGGATCCATGTTTGTCAACGTCAATGCCCATCCCGGCAGCAAGCCGAAAGTTCTCGGAGAACTCGGTCAGCTTTCCCGGGCCCGGATTATCCTGAGCGAATTCAAGTATGAGAGGGGCACCGAAATTTACGGCCAGGCCGAGCCGGCCGAGTACATCTACCAGGTCGTCGAAGGCGCGGTTCGAAGCCACAAGCTCCTATCCGACGGCCGCCGCCAGATCGGCGCCTTTCATTTGGCCGGTGACATTTTTGGTCTGGAAAACGGAACCGAGCACCGCTTCACCGCGGAGGCGATCGTCGATACGACCGTAAGGCTCATGAAACGGTGCAGCCTCGAGCACGTCGCGGAAAGCGACGCGATGGTCGCACTCGACCTGCTAAACATGACGACCAGCAATCTTCAGCATGCCGAAGACCACATGCTGTTGCTGGGACGCAAGACTTCCCTTGAGCGGGTTGCTGCATTCCTGCTGGAAATGGACCGTCGACTGACGGCCGCCGGCGGCGTCATGGCCCTTCCGATGTGCCGTCGCGATATCGCCGACTATCTCGGCCTGACGCTCGAAACAGTATCGCGGGCGCTCTCACAGCTCCACGGCAAAGGTATCCTTGGCTTCCTCGGCCAAACCCAACGGCAAATCGTGCTGCTGGACCGTGCGCGGTTGGCGGATCTGGACCTCTAGAACGAGGCTAAATGCGCAGCTCTACCGCGAGTCCGAATTCGTCTCGCTGTCGCTGAAAGCGGCACCCGATCCGAAATTGATGTTTTCTGCCTCCTGCGAGAAACAGCCACACCCAGCATGGCGCAATATGGCCTGTGGCCTGCTTCCGGATTCAGCCCTTGCCGGCTCCGCCGACGCCACCGTCAAAGGCCGTCACGCACCGATACCCTGGCCATGGGAAGACATGCTGTCAGGCATTGGCGTGGAACGCCGCATGGATCGATAAGCTCCCTGATACCGCGCGGATCGTCGGAAAAACCATTGATGCAGATCAAAAGCCTGATGCTCGGTCCGCAGCACCTTCGATGGTCAGCCTGCAAGCGAAAAACGATATCGGAATCATTCAATGAAAGCGGTCTCGGTGGAAGAAGCGATCGCCATGATCCCTAACGGTGCAACCGTAATGGTGGGTGGCTTCATGGGGGTCGGGACGCCGGAACGTCTGCTGGACGAACTGGTCAGGCAGAGGAAATCCGAGCTTTCCATCATCAGCAACGACGCCGCGGTCCCAGGCAGAGGCGTCGGGAAATTGTTCGACGCATCACTGGTCTCGACGCTGACCACGAGCCATATCGGTCTCAATCCGAATGTACAGAAACAGATGATGGCCAACAAGGTTGCGGTCAACCTTGTGCCACAAGGTACGTTGGTCGAACGGATCCGGGCCGGCGGCTGTGGCCTGGGGGGCGTGCTGACGCCGACGGGCGTCGGGACCATGGTCGAAGACGGCAAGCGTCAGATCGACGTCGACGGCAAGAACTTCCTGCTTGAAACGGCGCTTCGCTCGGATTTCGCGCTGATCCACGCTTTCCTGGCCGACTATCTCGGCAATCTTGCCTACGCCCTGACGGCGCGCAATTTCAATCCCGTCATGGCGATGGCTGCGGACACCGTCATCGTCACCGCGGAGAACATCGTTCCAGTCGGTGTCATCGCGCCGGATCACGTTGTGACCCCGGCACCGCTCGTCGATTATCTCGTGGCCAACGGGTGAACCATGGATGCTCAATCGCTCATTGCGCGGCGCGTGGCGCGCGAACTCCGATTGGGCAACCTCGTCAATCTGGGTATCGGGATTCCAACCCTGGTCGCCAACTACGTTCCGTCCGACCTCAAGGTATTCTTTCAATCGGAGAACGGGTTGATCGGCACGGGACCGATGCCGGAGCAAGGCATGGCCCACCCCCTGCTCACAGATGCAGGCGGGCGGCCGATCAGTGCCCTGCCCGGCGCATCCGTCTTTGACAGCGCCATGTCGTTCGGATTGATCCGCGGCGGACATGTGGACGTGACTATTCTCGGCGGCCTTCAGGTCGACGCCGAAGGACACCTTGCGAACTGGATGATTCCCGGCAAAATGGTGCCGGGAATGGGTGGTGCAATGGACCTGGTAAGCGGCGCAAAGCGCGTCATCGTGGCCATGCAACACGCCGCAAAAGGCAAATCGAAGATCGTCCAGAAATGCGGCCTGCCGCTGACATCTTCTCGTCCGGTCGATCTGGTCGTCACTGATATGGCCGTGATCGGCTTTCCCGGCGGAAGAATAACGCTGCAGGAGACCGCCCCGGGCGTAACGGTTGCCGAGGTCATGGCGGTGACGGAGGCGGATCTGTTCATTCCAGACAAGGTTCCTGAAATGAAGATCTGACCGCTGAGGCACGCAAGGCAGTCTTTCACACGAGACCTGATGTGACGACGCGATCTACGACGGCTGGCGACGCCGTGAGCAAGCGAAACCGCGATGGTGAGAAATGGATCGGAAGAGGACCGTTGGAATGATCGGATGAACCATACTTGGTATGTGACCTTTGAAATCCCATGGAGAGGCACAGCGGTCCGAAGACGGCGCTCTCGGTCGACCCAAACATTTGAGAGCGAAACAGAAGCCAAGAACTTTGCGCGGCTGAAGTTCGAGGAAGGATTGATCGTAACCGCCGGGACAATCATTCCTCATCTGCCGAGACGCGCGATCGCATCAGGAAGCATCCTGTCATGGCTCGAAGAAGAACAGGGACAACACAATGGCGACGCGGCGGGAAATACCGATCTGCAGTCCAGGAAATAGAATAGGACGTTACGACCGCCGGCCGCGAAGGCTTAAGCCAGCGCCCTGCCTCTCACGATGCGCACGCGCGTCGCCCGCCATATGTCCGGTAGTTAACAAAGCAATAATGGATCGGCGACGGGGCCTAGGAGGCGTCCGTCTCAACTTCGAATTTCAATGTTTCTGAGTGTTGCCATTTTGGTACACGGCGTTTCGCCTAACGAACTTAGGGTTCTCCCCACAAGTTTGGAATCAACGCAACGCCCTGCAACACCGTTGGCGGACGGACAAATAGAAGCCAACAGGAACGGAGTGAGAAATGAAGAGCTTTCTGCTGGCTACGGTTGGTATCGTAGCAATGGCCGGTATGGCCGCCCCCGCATCCGCCGCTGATATGGCCGTCAAGGCCGCGCCGGCGCCGATCGTCGCTCCGATTTACAATTGGACCGGCTTTTACATCGGCGGCAATGGCGGCTGGGGCGATAGCCACCAGCTGTGTGGATTTCCTTGACGTCGCTCGGAGCAGTCTTCGGTGAGGGCTGCCGTGATCGGTCCGGAGGGGTCGTCGGTGGCCAGGTCGGTTACCGTTGGCAATCCAGCCAGTGGGTTTTCGGTGTGGAAGCTCAGGGCGATTGGGCTGATCTCAGCAACACGCGCCTCAGCCTCGATCAATCCTTGCGTTCTCTACTCGCACCAAAACCGATGGCATCGGCCTCTTCACCGGCCAGATCGGTTACGCCTGGAACGCATCGCTGTTTTACTTCAAGGGCGGCGCGGCGGTAACAGACAACCGCTTGAGCGTCCTGGACACGCTTACCGGCGTTGAACTGGCCGCGGCCAGCGCGACCCGCTGGGGTGGCACCGTGGGTGTCGGCTGGGAGTACGGCTTCGCACCGAATTGGTCCGCCGGTATCGAATACGACCATTTGTTCATGGGCAACGCGAACAATTCGTTCTCGGTTGTTAATCCGATCAATGCCGGCTTTTCTCAACAACCGGATCAGCCAGGACGTGGATATGGTCACCTTGCGCATCAACTACCGCTTCGGCTGGGGCACCAGCCCGGTCGTCGCGAAATACTGATTTCCGCAATCTCCAGCGAACTCAAAGCCCCGGCATTGTCCGGGGCTTTTTTTCGGCTTCATGTTTGCGAGAACCCTGAAGCTGTAGCTTTGTACGTGCGCTGCCCGGATCGACGCCGCTGAGTTAAATGGTCGCAGGAGGCGATACAGGGAACTCGTTCTTGCGCCCCCGGGTTACCGACGCCGTTACCTTCACCAGAACGTATTGCCAAACCAGCCGAAGTGCGGCTGCCGCGCTGCCAGCATCGAACGCGGTATCACGTGCCTCTTCGCGATCCTGCGTTGTCGTTGCTGCGTCACTGCCCGCTTCCCGGGGCAGATGGTTGCAAGTGCTTGGGATCGGATGGTTGCAACAAGGCAAACGCCTCGCGCTCCCTCTCATTTACAGCGACGTCAGCGACGGTCGGGGAACTGGGGACGCGCTCCTCCACGATCGCGGTCTGCCTTGGAGGAGCAGGACTTGGAGGAGAGAGCAGCCGGAAGGCTGGTGTCGAAAACGACGCGGTCCGGCCACTTCCGATCGGAATGAATCCGGATGACAGGCACATTCGGATAAGCCCTCTGCGCGACCGGCACCTCGGTGAGATACGCGTCAAAAATGAACAACAGAGTGAGCAATACTCCGCCAACGTACAGAAAGTATCGCGCCAGTGGCATGCGTTGCTCCACCGCGAAGTCTTGCCCGGTTCGAGGTCGAACTCGGGCGGGGTCGTGTCTCGGCAAGATCCTGCTCACTCAACGTCGAGCGACCTACGGCATCGACGAGGTGCTATCGCTCGAGAAATCAGCGCCGGCCGACGCGATCCACTGGACCGCCACGGTTCATGGGCGTGCCCACGGCGCGACACCTCGTGCCGACAATGCGATCGATAGTTTCATTTTGATCTCCCTGGACCAGGAGCTCCATATGATCTCGGAGCCATCCGCACTTCGCGGCACCCGCTCGAGGCCAATACGGAGCGCGAGCACAAGGCTGACCGGTGATACCGGCTGCCGGATTGATACAGATCAAGCGCGCGCATATTCCCGTTAAGCACGGCGGCCAAATGCGGACGCTGGTGTTCGCGATGAACATGATCAATCGCGCCGGCCGTCATGCACGTTGCGCACACGCGTTACTTCGACCACCCGGGCGTCTCGTCGTTGTCGCTCACCAACAGCGTCATCCGCAACACCTCAAAAATCACGGCCGTCGACCAGCCGAACAACAATACGCCGTTCATCGCGGTCATGGGCCCAAGCAAATGCCAGCGAACGACCGGCGTCACGTCGCCATAACCAAGCGTCGCGTAGTTTACAAAGGCGAAATAGACGATATCGGAACCTTCCGGCGCGACGCCGAATATCACGTAGGTCAATGACCAGACCAGTACTTCGGCGAGATGGGTCGCCATCAGCACGGTCACGGCCGCACTCATGACGGCGATCAATCGAAACGTTCGATATCTCGTTGCGAGCTCATCGGCGATCCGCGCCACCCTTATAACGGTCACCATCACCAGTGCATGGATCGCAATGTTGCAAACGCTGGCGGCCGCGCCGACGAGATATTGACGCAACATATGGATGCCTCCGGAAATGAATCGCCCAGCCGCCGCAATGTCGGCTCGGCAATATGACTACGTCGTGAGCCCGCGCCTCAATCGATGATGTGATATCCACCGTCGATATACATCACGCCGCCCGTGATCAGCTTCGCGCCGTCGAGCGCCAGGAAGGCCGTCGCCGCACCGACATCGTCGATACTCACGAGGCTCCGTGTGGGCGCCGTAGCCTGCGCCTTGTCCATCAATTCGTCGAATTCAGGGATACCCGACGCGGCACGCGTCGCCAGCGGTCCCGGCGAAATCGCGTGCACCCGGATGCCCTTGGGCCCGAGTTCGGCGGCGATATAGCGGACCGCGGCTTCAAGCCCCGCCTTCGCAACCCCCATGATGTTATAATTTTTCACCACCATCTGGCTGCCATAATACGTCATGGTAAAAAGCGTGCCGCCGTTCTTCATCAGCGGTTCCGCCAGATGCGCCATACGCATGAACGACCAACACGACACGTCCATCGTCTTGAGGAAGCCTTCGCGCTGAACATCCACCACGCGGCCGTGTAACGCCTCTTTCGGAGCGAACGCGATTGAGTGAAGCAGAAAATCGAGTCGGCCCCACTCCTTCTCGATGCGTTCGAATACCTGCTCCGTTTGTCCTTCGACAGTCACATCAAGCGGCACGAAAATCGACGCTTCAAGTTCTTTCGCCAACGGTTCGACATGTTTTTTTGCCCGATCATTCAGGTAGGTGACCGCAAGTTCAGCACCCAAGGCCCGGAACGCCCTGGCGCATCCCCATGCGATCGACTGATCGTTGGCGATGCCGACGATCAGTCCCTTTCGTCCCTTCAGGGCAATCTTTGTCTCCGGAAATTCGGGAATCGTCATGACGCCTTCTCACGAGGTGGATGGTAGGACGTATGCCGGTTCCAGATCAGCGACAATGTGTGCTGCGCGATCATCAACTCTTCGTCGGTCGGCACGACATAGACAGGAATGCGGCTATCCCGCCCGGATATCTGAAGCGCATGGCTGGCGTTACTCCCCGGATCGAGGGTCACACCGAGCCAAGCGAGCCGTTCGGAAACCCTCGCCCGGATTGCGACGGAGTTCTCGCCAATACCCGCGGTGAAGACGAACGCATCAAGGCCTTGCAAGGCCGCCGCCAGCATTCCGGCCTGGAGTGCAGCCCTGTAGACAAAATAGTCGATGGCAAACGCCGCGCGGGGATCACTGCTGTTCAAAAGCTCCCGCATATCGTTACTGACGCCGGAAATTCCTTTCAGCCCGCAATCGCGGTAGAGAAACTCCTGCACCGCCGCGGGCGCGATGCCCTTTTCCGTCAGCAAATACAGAACGACGCCGGGATCGATCTGGCCGGTTCGCGTTCCCATCGGAAGTCCGTCGAGAGCGGTGAAGCCCATCGTACTCTCCACGCTGCGCCCACCATGTATGGCGCACATGGACGCACCGCTGCCGAGATGCGCGACGATGATCCGCCCCTTTGCAATATCGGGCGCAATTTCAGGCAAGGTCTTTGCGATATACTCATAGGAAAGACCGTGAAATCCGTAGCGGCGAACTCCCTCGTCGTACAGCCGGCGGGGTATGGCGTAGTGATCCGCGACCTCGTCGTGGCCGCGATGAAAGGCAGTATCGAAACAGGCGACTTGAGGCAGTGCGGGAAGATTGGCGAGCAGCGAGCGGATCGGCGCCAGGTTATGGGGCTGGTGCAGCGGCGCAAGCGCGGTAAGCCGTTCCAGGCGCGCGATCACGCCATGGTCGACCAACACGGGACGATCGTAATCGGGACCGCCATGGACGACCCGATGGCCGACGGCGAGCGGGTTCACCTGAAGTTCATCACGCAGCCACCCGCCCGCTTGCATCAGGGCGGCCGGGACGTCGGGAATACTCTCGATCGGATAGGCCCGGTCCGCCAATGTATCGCCCGCGGCACCGGTGGCGCGCAACCGGGGGCGGCTGCCAATTCCGTCCACCTGGCCCTTGACCTCTCGCCGCAATCTGCCGTCGCGATCCACGGCGAATACCTGGAATTTCACGCTTGATGAGCCGGCATTGACGACGAGGATTGTGTCCATGGCGGTCACTCGGCGGCTATCTGTGCGCGGCGACGCCGGGCGTCGGCATAGAGCGTCGCAACCGCGCAGGATGCCATGCGGCTCCTCGGCGAGTCGGCACGCGACGTCAGCACGATCGGAACGCGGGCACCCAGCACGATACCGGCCCCATCCGCCTTGGCGAAATACGCGAGATTCTTGGCCAGCATGTTGCCGGACTCGAGATCCGGCACCACAAGGATTTGGGCTCGTCCCGCGACCTCCGACTTGATACCTTTAATTCTTGCCGCTTCCATGTCGACCGCGTTGTCAAAGGCAAGCGGTCCATCGAGCAGCCCACCGGTGATCTGTCCGCGGTCCGCCATCTTGCAGAGCGCGGCGGCCTCGATGGTCGATGGGATCTTGGATGTGACAGTCTCGACCGCCGACAGGATGGCGACCCGGGGAGATGTACCCAATCCGATCTGCGTATAGAGATCGATCGCATTCTGGATGATGTCTCGCTTGCAATCGAGGTCCGGGAAAATATTGATCGCAGCGTCGGTGACGAATATGGTCTCGCTATAGGTTGGGACATCCATCACGAACACGTGGCTGATCCGTCTCTCCGTGCGCAACCCGCCCGCTTTCGCCGTAACGCTTCGCATCAGTTCATCGGTGTGCAGGCTACCCTTCATCAATATTTCGCCTTTGGCCGCGTGGATCATCTCCACGGCCTTTGCTGCCGCGGCCTCGCTATGGGGGGCATCGATCAATTCGAACCCGCTGATATCGATACTGTGCTGGGACGCGACCGCCTTGATCTTTGATACCGGGCCAACAAGTATCGGCTTGATGATGGTGGCCTCGGCGGCGTCGGCCACGCCGCGCAGTGAGCTTTCGTCGCATGGATGCACAACGATGGTAACAGCGGCCGGAATCGCTTGCGCCGCGGCGATGAGACGATCGTATTTCGTACCGGGTTTAATTCCATCCACATTCTTCGATGCAATAGTCATATGCAAATCTCCGATCAGCTCGCCAAAGGCTTATGACGCCTTCGCCTGCGGTTCGCCGGCGAGGCCGAATAATTTTGTCACGTGATCGAGCCGCTTTGCGGTCTCGCCGGATATTTCCGCACTGGCTGAGAGCACATCACGAATGGAAGCCAGGCCGGCGCGGCGCTGATCCTCGCTTGGCGGCAAAAGCTTGGGGATGGCTGCGAGGCTCGCCTCGGGCTCGAGCAGCAGCATGAAGAATTGCTCGCGCACGATCGTCTTGAACTGCGCGAGCGTGAGGCGCGAACCCTTGTCATCCGCACGAGCCCGCCGCAATGCCTCCAAACTCCGTTCGTCGACTATTCCCCGCGAAATCCCGACATAGAGCAGACCGCGGATGACACATTCCCTGAGACCGCCCTTGCCGATTTGCGATTTCAACTCGGCGATGCGCGCCTCCAGACGCTTGCTGTGCTCCGGCGACATCTGCGGTTTTGGCGACACTTCCGCATCCGGTGTGATACCGACGGCGGCCTGCACCACGGGCGACCCGTAGATGCCGAGAAAGAGCGATTCGCTGAGCGCTTCCTGGGTGTCGCGCCACTTGTCGAGGACATCGACGATGTTCTTCGAGACGGTTTCCTGGATGGTGAGGAACGGGTTGTCCTCTGCCGCCTCCTTCCGGTGCTCGCGAATTTTGTCAGCCGCGCTGGCCACGGTCTTCATGGCGACGCTGTCGTTTCCGAAAGCCTCGTAAGAGACGCGAAGTGGGTGCCATTTGCTCATCCACTCCGCCAGTTGGGGAGTAACTGCGGCACGGATCCACGGCTGCACGAAGTTCCGGTAGTTGGTGAGATTGATCTCGGATACCCGGGCGGCTGTCGCAAAGCGCCGTTCGTCTTCGGCCGTATTGCCGCCCATGGCCCTGATATCGTCCAGGGTGCGCTGTTCGCAGCGCATGATCCATTTTCCGCCCGCAAGCTCGGGATTGGTGGTGTCGGCGGATTTGGCTTCGAACGTCGCCTCGTACAGTCCGGGCGGAAGTATATCGATCAGATCGATATTGCTCGAGAACTCGCTGTGCTCTTTCTTGGCGACGCCGCCGGAGACGAATATGCCGAGGTGCCCGACTGTCTCGTGAACGGTGTAAACGATGGTTTGCCCATACGCCCGGATCTCGTCCACGTCGCTGTAAAGATCGAGAATCCAGTTTAGCGCCTGCTGCGGCGGCGTGATGTTGTCACCCTTCGAGCAAAATACGACAATCGGCGAAGAGATTTTCCGCAAGTCAACAACCGAGCCGTCAGACATCTTGATGCGTCCGGCCGCAAGGTTATTGCCGATGAACAGTTCATCGACGATGAACTGGATTTCCTCGGCGTTCAGATTGACATGACCGCCCCACCAGCGTTCGAATTCGAGATAACGGTCCGCCTCGCTGTCGACGTTCGAATAGACGTTGTATTGTTTGGTCCACAGCGTGTTCGAGGGGTTCATGTTCTCGAAATTCTGGACAAGCCACGCGCCGTCGAATTTGCCGCCGCCGAGATCGCTGGTGGCCGCCGTCAGCCAGCTTCCTCCGAGCAAACCACCCGAATAGCGCATCGGGTTCTTGCCGCGGACACCGGCCCAGTAGGACAAAGGTGCGCCGGCGACGATGATCGGGCCAAACAGTTCCGGCCGCAGCGAGGCCAGGATCATGACTGCCCAACCGGCCTGGCAATTGCCGATCACGCACGGCTTGCCGTCGGCGTCCGGATGCAACGCCATGACCTTTTCGATAAAGACCGCCTCGGCCCTTGCGACGTCCTCGATCGTTTGGCCAGGCACCGGCTCGGGCAGGAAGCCGATGAAGTAACAGGGGTGGCCGGCTTTCATCGCGACGCCGATCTCGCTGTCTGCCTTGAATCCACCGATGCCCGGTCCGTGACCCGCACGAGGGTCGATCACCACGAACGGACGGCGCTTGTTGTCGATCTCCACCCCCTTTGGTGGCGCAACGCGCACGAGCGCGTAATTGACCGGTCGCTGAAGCGTTCTGCCGTCGATGATCAGGTCAACCTCATAGTTGAGGACATGAGGTGCGGTCTCGGCGATGTGTTCGCGGTATTGCAGTCCGCGCTGGCGCATGACATCGAGGAACAGGACGCTGCGTTGCCCGGTATCCACCAGATATTCGAGAGCGGATGCAAAGAGGCCGGGCGACGTATCGCCCGAGACGGCTGGCTTGTCGGTGGACATGCTCAAATCTTTCTCAAATCTTGCACTGCTCGCAGCCCATGCGTCAGCATGGCGCTCAGGCCAACGTGACCTTTGACATAGGTCAAGGGAAGGAACGTCCGTCGGATGCGCAGCTGCGTTCGGTTGCCGGATCCAGAACGCGGCGAAAGTAGGTGGATGGCTGGTCGTTAGGCTTCCGCTGCGATTTTTTGTGTGCCCTGTTCAACATCAGGCGAGGTTACCTCGGCCCGCTCTTCGCGGATCCATGCCATTACCAGTTCCCATGTTACCGCCAAGATGATGGGCCCGACAAACAGGCCGAGAATTCCATGCGCCAGCATGCCGCCCAGGACACCGATGAAGATAACAAGCATGGGCGTGTTCAACCCGCGCCCCATGAGCATCGGCTTCAGGACATTGTCGGCGAGCCCCACGATCAACAGGTAGATCGTCAGCGCAAGCGCCACAGCGAAATCCTTGGTTGCCCAAATCCATATGATGACGGGGAACAGGACGACCGCCGACCCAATCTGCAGGATTGCAAGGATCAACACGGCGAAAGCCAGGACGCCCGCATGCGGCACGCCGGCAAGCTTCAATCCGATCCCAGCCAGCAGCGCCTGCAGGACGGCTACGCCGATAACTCCCTGAGCCACCGTGCGTATCGTCAGCCCGGCCAGCGCGACGAAATCCTGGCTCCGCTGCGTGACCAGTCGCGCCTGAATTCTCTTTATTGCCGTAACGAGCCGCGGGCCATAGTGGAACAGGAAGCCTGAAATCGCGACCGCCGCAACGAATTTGAGCATTCCGAAGCCTGCACTGCCGGCAAAAGCGAGTACCGGACCTGCCAATGGCTTCAGGTGCGGAGCGAGTTCGCGTAGCGCAGCCCTGAGATTTGTCGAAGCATGGTCCCAGAGGGCGTAAATCTGCCCGCCGACGATCGGCCAATCCTTGACGCCTTCGGGGGGCGACGGAATGGCCAAGGTGCCGGCGCCGAGCTGGCTGGCAAACCCTTGCAGGCCATCAACCAGGCCGAAGCCAAGCCATGTAACCGGTCCGATGATGATCGCGAGAATGATGACCGTGATGGTCGCGGCCGCCAGCTTCGGCCGGTCGCCAAAATGTTCCGATAGCCAGTCGAAGACCGGGTACAAGGCAACGGTCAGGACCATGCTCCAGACGAGTATCGGAATGAACGGGCGGACGAGAACGAACGACCAATAAACCAGGAAAGCCAGCAGCCCCAGGCGAACCGCCAGCTGGATGATTTCGTCGCCGGACATGTTTTTCCGAAACATCCTCGGAGCCATCGTTGGATACCTCGTTGCACGCGTGCAGCCACACGCGTGGACCGGATGCAGCACGATCGAACTTGCCCTTACGTTCCGAGCCTATCGGCGCTCACGCAAACTCCCGCTTGATCCAGATCAAGCACGAATACCCAAAAGGTCATTCTGGCTCTACGGAGCCATTTCGTTCGGAGACCCGGGAGCCATCCATCATGGCTGAAGTCGCTGATTATTCGGCCCAAGAGCATCTTCGCGACGGCCGTCCGGTCACAATCCGCGCAATTCGTCACGATGACCGGGCCGATATGCTCGCGGCGTTCGGACGCTCCAGTATGCAATCAATTCAACGACAATTCTTCGTGCCAAAGAAAGGTTTTTCAGAACGGGAGATAGCCTTCTTTCTCGATATCGATTTCGAATCCCATGTCGCGCTCGTTGCACAAATCGACGAAGACGGACATCCGATCATCGCAGGCGGTGGACGATTTATCGTTGTCCAGCCAGGCCAAGCTGAAATCGCTTTCATCGTGGTTGATGACTATCAGGGTCAGGGTATCGGGACGATCCTGATGCGCCATCTGGCGGTCCTGGCGCGCGAAGCAGGCCTCAAGGAACTGATCGCCGAGGTATTGCCCGAGAATACCGCAATGTTGAAAGTGTTCAGGAAGTTCGGCTTCCGGACCGACTCGAAACGAGAGCCTCGAGTTCGTACATCTGGTGCTGCAACTCGCCCCCGTTTCGAAGGACACGTTACCGCAGCCCAAGAAGTGAGCGGCGATATCCGCCAGCGCGAGCTTCCTCCCGGCACACGAAACTTCCGGTGTAGCCGCGGCCATACCACCGCTGCCGCTTCGCATAGTAGATTCCCTTGCGAAGATCGAGCCAGACGACGACATCCGCGGGGCAGTGCCGTTGCGCCTGCAATTCATAACGGAATGGCGTTAGCGGAATCGCAAAAGCGCCGGTGACATGGCAGGCGACGATCAGGGCCGTGATCACGCTCGTAGCGCAGCGCCGGACATTTTGCATCGATGAAATGCCTGCTTGTCTGACGCAATGATGGCAGCAGTTCGATCGAAGAACAATCGGCTTGTAAAAACGGGTCGAGGCGCCAGGAGCGGAGCGTCGTCCAAGCCAGACTTCCAAATATGCACGTCACCAGAGTGGACGAACGCCGGCTCCGGTCATTCACCTCCCGTGGCCGTTCGTTTCTCACGCAACTCCAAACCAATGGCGAAGGCTCGTTGCTCCATCCTGATTCGATCATCTCTCACGCGATCCTGGGGGAGAGCGGAACTCGAAACCCTTTGAAATCGTGATCTTGCGACGTCACTACAAAAGTGAGTGGCGGTTATCGCTATATTATGGAGGCTTACGGGTGCGCTTCCCTGCGGCTCCAGCAGTCGGACGACCTCACGGTACAGGCAGTCTTCCTCCGCGCTCATTTCGGTCGTGGTGCCGGTGCCGGAAGTCACCTCCATCGGACCACGCCAATTCTCGGTTTTGCATGATGCGCAAAGGGTCGCTACCGCCACCAACAGGAATATCCGCGTCATTCTCACTCAGGTCCTGCAATGATTGCAGGCAACGAAGGTTTCCGGGAGGCGCCGCTCCGCCCGAACGCAGACCAGACGCTTAGCGCCAGTTTTTCTGCATGGCGCTCATTACCGTGTCCGGCTTGTGTGCCTTGCAATAATTTCCGACAACCTTGCGGTTTCGTTCAACGTAACGGAAGTCGAGTATGTCCAGGTTCTTCGTTGCACTGAAATAGCCACTCATCCACGAGCCGATCAGCGCTTGCCTCTCGGGATCTGACTCCAGAAACTGTTTACAGGTGATCAGCGAAAGATCGATCATCACCTGCGCCCTTGCGGGCGTAGACAATACGAAGGTGAGCACGAGAATCTTGGCAACAACACTGCCTTTCATGATGGTCCCCCAGGTTCATTGCCGAGCTGTAGCGCGCTGGAGGCCTGCCATGACGGTTTGGCTCGGATTCGAGGCGCACCAGGATTTTACATTCGCAACGTTTCTTGCGTAGGCGTCGATGTCGACGAAGACATAGCCGGTCTTTTGGTTGAACCAACCGCTCATCCAGGCGGAAAACGTCGCCGATTGGGCCGCAGGCATCGCGAGATACTCCGCGCAGGTGACGCGAGACATGTCGATCGACACCTGAGCATGGGCGGCGGATGCCAACATTGCTGCGCCAAGCGTGAGGCAGAATGCCAATGCTTTCATGAAAGCTCCCTTTGCATTTGAACGGGTATTGCGCAGAAACCATTGGCTGCCCACTTGACATGGATCAAGCGCGCATCGCGGCAGCGTAACCGCGGCCCCACGACCCGGTTGCGGCATGAACAGACTTGCCCGGGACCTTCAAGCCCAACCGTCCAAGACCTTTGATCTAGCGCAATGCTCGCCATCGACGAAGTCGCACGGTTGAGGGGCGAAGTTAGCCAGTAATGGAGAAAGCGAATGAAAATGACTTTCAGAACTGTGGCGATTGCAACATCGACCGTCGCGTTTGCGGCGTTATTTTCCCCCGGCTGGTCTGAGCAAGACGGCCTATCGCTGTCGATCAAAAAGGCCGAGGCGCTGACGCGGGTCTATGTTACCTCACCGTACGCCGCGACGGGTGGTTATGCCAGGAATGATGGCTCTTGGTACGCCGTGAGAGCCTACTACTGGGGCGGCCCCTGGAGTGGTCCTGGCTACAGCTACGCCGGCTGGGATGACTATGCGGGGCGCAACGGCATTGGTTGCCGGCCGGGGACCCTGGTCAAGGGCGGGGACGGCATAAATTACAACTGCCAATAGAACTCGCACTTCATTGAAGTGCCGGGCGAGCTAGCGGTTTTAGCCACCTTGCCCGGCGCTTCGAGCGCTCACAAACGCCGAAAGAAGCCAGGAAGTATTTCGCGCCATCTCAACACGCCTTCCAGCTCAACAAGCGTTCCAGCCGCGCCCGCCTGCTCCCTAATATTTCAGAGCCGACTGGCATTCTCGCCTCGCCGCGAGAATCCTTCTTGGACAGACGCGACCAGCTTGCCGCCTCCGCCATCCAGAGAACGCCGTTGGCGGGCTCACGCTCTGCGAGTTGTCTGCATAGCGCAGCCCGAGACTTAAGCTCCACTTGACTGATCATTGATTCCCCCTGCCTGAGGGTTGAATTATCTCAGTCAAGCTACAACAGGTGCCGTTCTCCGGACTATTGCCCTCATGGCCATTGTCCCAACGGGTATGTGAGGTTCGCTGACCTAAGCGGGGGCGGCGCAAATTGGCGCCTGTAACGGCCTGCGTGTACCGCCATTGCCTGCGGCCTTTTACAATCTGCTTGTAGCGGACCGACGGGCAGCGGCCGATCCCGAACGAACGGCCGTTCCCCAGTCTTCCAGCTTGTGGAGTGTTTCACTTTTGCAGGCAGATGGGCCTCAGCGCGTCCTCAAGCCCGCGGGCCTTGGCGTCCTCAACCAGCGCAAGCCGGGCTGCCTCGCAGCGCTCTGCACTCGTAAATTCCTGGGTCGAGATAGCGGCGCCATTTACGGCGCCGCCGAGCCAACCGACGACGATCAGGACATAACTCACAATAACCTCCATGGTCATACTCAGGGCCGCCGCGTTCGGCTGCGATCCGGTCTGATTTTCCGCTTCTTGCCGAAGGAAAGCGCGGGCAAGGTGCGCCTACGTTCCTGATCGACTTCACGCCTCTGCGCCGTTGATCTAAATCAATGAGCCAACTTGACTTGCTTCGAACCGAAATTGAGCCAAGACTTTTGAGCCATGACTTTGTATTCGGTTCCGAAATAACGTCAGAGATCAAGCAAACCCATCCAAAGAGGCGATGCGTTCAACTTCCCTGCATACCGAATAGACGTTTCAACGATCGGGATCACGCTTACGCTGGTGCCGTTCGAGACGCCGTCTCTGCATTCGCATGCGCTCTATCTCTTCATCGAGCGCGTCGATCTTGTTGTTGAACAGCGTGTCCTGTGATTGCTTTTGCATCGCCCGGCACGCAATTTATCGAGCGCCTTCTCAACGGAAGTTTATTGATCTCTGCCATGATTGCTGTCTTCCTTGAAGACGAACGATAAAGCGACGCGTCCGGAAAAATTGTCAGAGATCGTTTCGCCGGAGCGAGATCGTCGTTCAAGCACCCCGACAAGGCTGCTCCGCTCCTTGAGGACCGGATGGGAGCGGAGCGGAACAGCCTCATCAAGGGCCTGCGCTGGCCTGCGCGGATTACTTCACAACGTTGGGATTTCACCGATCACGGATCACCGGTCACTATGGTTATCAAAGGCTCTGGTCATTGATCTAGGTCAAGCCTCGATCCGCTCATCGTCGAAGGGTGCCCCGGGGTGCGGATCGCTGCGGGCCGTGCATTGTCGGACCCGTACGCAGGACAGGAGAGACGGCCATGTTTCGAAATACCCTCGCTGCACTCGCAGCAGTCGTTCTAGTCGGCGCCAGCCTCATGCCGGATGATGCGTTCGCACGTCGGGGCGGTGGTGGCGGTTACCGGGGTGGAGGCTTTCACGGAGGCGCCGTTCATGCCCGGGGTGGAGCGGTTCGTGGCGGCCGTTACGCCGTTGCCGGTCGTGGATACGCCGGTCGTGGATATGCAGTTGCGGGACGCGGCTATGGATACGGCCGCTATGGATATGGCCGGCCGGTAGCCCGCGCCGCGGTAGGGGCGGCGGCGGTCGGCGCCGCGGCCGGAGCCTATGGCTACTACGGCGGATACAATAACCGCTGCTATCAGGATGCTTACGGCAATCAGGTCTGCCCGCAATATCCCTACTGACCCGGACCCGCTTCATGCGAGCGGCGCTGAGCAAGGCTTGCAGACGCCCCTGCCATTCGGCGGCGGCTGCAAGCCGAACATTGCCTGGAACAATCTATTGGAGGATCAGGTATGAGTGACCTCGTTGTGATCGCATTTCCAACCGAGGCCAAGGCCGAGGAAGTCCGCCAGAAATTGCTCGCAATGCAAAAGGAGTATTTGATCGAGCTGGACGACGCGGTGGTCGCCGCGAAAGACGCTCAGGGCCGCATCAAGTTAAACCAACTGATCAATACCACCACTGCGGGCGCGGTTTCCGGCACCTTCTGGGGCGCGCTCATCGGCCTGATTTTCCTGATGCCGCTGGTGGGCGCCGCGATGGGCGCCGCCTCGGGTGCCCTCAGCGGGGCTTTGACGGATCTCGGCATCAACGACAAATGGATGAAAGAAACTGCGGCGGCCATTCAGCCGGGGACTGCGGCGTTATTCGTGCTCGTGCGCAAGGTCACGGCGGACAAGGTGCTCGAGCGACTTAAGGGCGAAGGCGGCACGGTCATGAAAACCTCTCTCGACCACACCAAGGAAGCCGCTTTGCAGGCAGCCCTGGCAGAGGCCAAAGCGGCGGTACCGGCTACCGCTCACGCGTAATTTGACGAGCAAAAAGGTCAGGTATGCCCGACGATCCCAAGGATACGATTGAGTTCGCCATTCGCTCGGCCTTTGTCAGTTACCCAAAGGACGACGATCCGGACTGGAGAAGCCCGCACTGGATCACCGGGAAGGAATGCGCATATTTGGCGATGGCCATCGTCCTGGAATTGCAAGCCAAGGGCTTTCAAATCGTGAAGAAAGCGTCCTGACCCGCAGCACATCGTGGGTCCAACTTTCTCCGGCGACCAACTCTCACGGGCGGCCCCGGCGCGCAAAGACCGCCGTGCCCCTGCGACGGCGAGACCGCCTGCCCTGCCCAGGATCCTCAATATCCGTCGCCCCAACGGTACTGCCAGGCGACACCGACCGCGGTGAATTCACTGCCGGTGCGCGTCGTTATGCCGGTGCTGGCGGAAAGCTTCAGCGAATTTTGACGGTCGATCGGCAAGGCGACGGTGAAGCCGGCCCGCGTGTTGCGCTGCTCGTTGTCGCTCTTTACGCCGTTCAGGCTGGTGTGACCGCCTGAGAAATAGACGCCGTCCAACGAGACCCACGTGCCGGACTGGAATGTGTAGAGGATATGTCCCTGCACGGCATAGAATGGCGCCTGCGCAAAATTATTGCCGCCAAAGAAATCGGTATTGTCGGTGAAGAAGGTCACGCTGGGAGCGAGCTCGAATGTCCAGGAACCAACGGCCTTCGAAATCCCGAGCTCGGGCTTGAACGACCAGCGATTGTTGCCGAGGTTGAGCAGCTTGCTGTTGTCGTACTGCCCAACGGGTGCGGAAACCTGAAGGCTGACGCCAACGATGAGATCCTGCCGGTAATTCGCAAAGTCCTTCACCGACATCGCCGGCGCCCCGATCAGATTGACCGAAACGCGAAATCGGGGATCACCGAGGCCCGACATCTCGCGCACGCGGGGCTCGCCGTCGACAAGGCCCCGCGCATCGAAGGAAGACACCGGCACGATCACATCGAATTTGGCCGACTGGCCTGCGAAGTCGAAGGACCGGACGTAGGCCAGCACTCCGGTTCCGGAATGGAAATTGGCGTCGGCGACCGACAGGTCCGGATCGAATGCCAATTTGCCTTGGGAATAAAGGGCACCTGCGATCAGGAAATTCAGCCCGATCGGCGTATTCGAATAGGATCGCGGCTCCGCATCCTGAGCTTTCGCAACCGTTACCCCGAGCAACGCAATTGTGCCGAGCACTCCACAAAGGGAGAGCAGGCGTGCGGCAGATACCTTAGCTCCTCCGCGGTTTCGATCACGCAGCATGGGCGACCCGGCAGCAACGAGATTTGACGATGCGTGCGACCCAGTCAAAGCAGCAGGAACGCGATGGCGCAACAGAAAATCAGAAGTGTCTGGCAGGTCATCTTGAGAAAGCTTTCCGGTCCGGCCTTGATACTTGCCTTTGCGGGCGCGCGATTGTCGTTTGCCGGAATTTTCCGCGTTCGCAGCAAGACATCCGCGATCTTTGGCGCGATCTTTGGCGACTGACACATCGGCACGAGAACGCCCTCCAACGAACATCAACCCTTTATTTTGGGGTGCTTGCTGGTAAACAATGCGATCACGATGCAGGCGCAATGACGCAGATCAATTGGTAAATAGTACTGATGGTTCTGGGCCTCTGCGCCATGGCGGATCCACTAACTCTGTCGCATTACGAATAGCAGGGCGCAACTTCGGTTCGCGTTGATGATTCCAAACAGGAGATGCTTGAGCATTCCACTTAGCTGGGGACAAGCGTGGACGGAACAGCACGGTGATCGGCCGGTAGAGTTGTTGTGCTTGCGATTGCGTGGCCACCTCGACTGAACCTGCGCGAATCACGATCTGCTAGGCGGCGAGAGGCCCCATGGAAAACACGTTCCGACGAGGAGCTTGCATCAACTTGAACGACCGCATGTCAGCCCCCACGCTTGGTTCTATCCGATTTGCCACCATCCACTATTGAACGATCGAGGCTCGGTTCACCGCTGCCCCCTCGGCGCGCTTCCGTTTTCAGCATCAGAACACACCGCGAACGGCTGCCAAAAATCGCATGCCGTGCGACAAATCCCGTCTCACCGTGCCGCACGGACGCGGTTTTCTACTGGCGGAAATTGAAAAAGCCGCTGTGCCGCAGCGGCTTTGCGATGGTGGGCGCACCCATGGCTCGAACCTGGGACCCGATGATTAAGAGTAAATTTTATGACGAGAGATCAATTACTTAGCTGTAAATAGTCTCGTTTTGAGACCCAAAGAAATCAATGCGTTACGCGCGGATAAAGCACAGTGCAAACTGGCATATGTGATTACGGCGGGCTCGTCGGGCGACGTGGTGATGCACCTTGCCGACGAGGCCGCACCACACGATCTGCGGCTAAAGGGCAGTCCAAGCGGGTAAAACTCCACTGGTTTATCCGGACCCGCTGGTGGAGAAAAGGATGGCGAAGTCGTATCCGTTGATAGTCGGTTGCTGATAACGCGATTTGTCGATCCCGATGCAGCCAAGCGCTATGGCTATATGGTGTACGTCCGCTGTACGTGACGAGGGCGCTGCCTTTTTTACTGGCGCGCTCCAAATACGCCGGCTTCTAGAGCGGGGGCTCAGGGTCAAAGCAAAATGAATTGGCGAGAATAATGTTTGACCTCGAATTTGACCTGCCGGACGATACTCTAGTCGAGATGGTACGCTTGCCCACTCAAATTCGAAATGCAGTAAAATTCGCCGGACTGAAAACGATCGGCGATCTCCGAGAAACCACAGATGAAATGTTCGCTAACATCCCAAATCCCGGACCTGGATCGGTCAAATGGCTGCGCGCGAAACTTAGCGAACGAGGCCGAGAAATATGAGTGATGAACTTTCGCTCTCGATCTTTGTAATCGAAGCCCCGCAAACCCCCAATCGAGGGCCATTCACGCATACGCAACAATTCCCGCTCTAGGGCCAAAGATTGCGCGTGCACCTGACATCTCGCCCTGACAGATTTGGAAGCGTGGCCCGCCGCAATGGATTCGACCGGGGAACTACTTTTTCTCTTCGGTGGAACCGCCGCGCCGCTCCTCGCGTCGTTCTGTGCGTCCCGTGCGGCGTACCTGACGTCGTTCTGCACGCCCCTCGCGTCGTTCCTGGCGCCGTTCTGCGCGGCCCGCGCGACGTTCTTGACGCCGTTCCGTACCTGACTTCGGCGTCTCAGTGGAAGGCGTGGCGGGCGCGGTGGACGTCTGGGCGCTAGCATCTGACACCATCAGAATTGCAGGCGAGGCCATAAGTCCAAACGCAGCAGCGTATCCAAAAAGAGCAAGAGCGCTTCGACGACAGACCCGCGTCGAATTCCCAAACGTTCACTCATATCAAGCTCCCGGTTTGTTGCCCTCCTGGACGTCGCCCAAATTCCAGAGAGTGGATATTGATCTAAATCAATCTGGCCGTTGGGAGTCCTCCGGCACCCGGCTGAAAGCGCGATCCTGCCGGTCTCCACCTCTCGCGGAGACCGTAGTGCTTTGATTTGAATCAATCGGAGGAGTTTGCCTGCCTGTTCTGATGGGCGGGAATGAGAAAACCCAGGGGGAAACGGTGATGGCAGAGGACGCGTCGGCTTCGAAAAAGATGAAAACTAAAGCTGAATGAAAAGGAACTGCGTAAGCTCCAGGTCGAGCTCTGCCATCTTCAGCAATGGGGATAAAAGCCAAAAATCTTCGAAGTGATTATCCTTTTTGAGGGACGCGACACCGCCGGCAAGGGTGGCACAATCAAAGCGATCACCGAGAGGGTGTCTCCGAGAACCTTTCGAGTAGTGGCTCTGCCCGCTCCTTCGGACCGAGAAAAGGCCCAAATGTTTTTCCAGCGCTACATGCGGTATTTTCCCGCCGCCGGAGAAGTCGTGATCTTCGACCGCAGCTGGTACAACCGCGCCGGCGTCGAATATGTAATGGGGTTCTGCACCCCTGAACAGCACAAGCGCTTTCTTACGCTTTGCCCGAGGATCGAGCAGTACATTGTTGATGCCGGCATCATTCTGGTCAAAGTCTGGCTCGAAGTCGGCAAGGAGGAACAAGAGAAACGTTTTGCTGCCCGGATCAACGATCCGCTCCGGCAATGGAAGCTGAGCCCGATGGACGTTCTGTCGTACAATCGCTGGTACGACTACTCCAAAGCGCGTGACATGATGTTCAAAGCCACGAATTCAAAACATGCTCCGTGGTATGTCATCCGTTCGGACGACAAGCGCCGCGCGCGGCTCAACTGCATTTCGCATGTGCTGAAGGCGATACCTTACAAACGCCTGTCGCCGGAGAAGGTCACTGTGGGAAAGCGGTCGATGAAGGGCCACTACAACGACGCTGCTAGCCTGCGCCGGGTAAAGTTTGCTGAAGAACGATATTGAACTTCGCGACACCCCTGCGGCCGGAGCGCAGAGGTCCAGTGCCTCATTCGACCACTTGGGGCCCCGAACTGGGCGGTTATCTGTCTACTTTAAACCGTCGCTACGCTGTTGCTATCGGTCCGACCATCGTGGCACTCACCTTTACGGGACGACTTTGATTGTGATGGCGAAGATAAGGATCGGTGACAATGCCCGAGACGCAGTGCTCTCACCGATCCTCACCTAAAGACCCCGAAGGCCGCGGCCATCGCAGGGATCGCCTTTTCGCTGCTCATGTTATTGATCCTGTGGCTACTACGGACGTCTATTCCGGCAGATCCGCTCAGGCCTGGCGCGTGGCTTGCCACCGACACGAAAGCGATCACAGTTGCGTTCAACTGGTACTGTTTGCCGGTGTTGCCTTCCTGTGGTTTATCGGCGTGCTGCGAGCAAGGCTCGGCCAGCTTGAGGACCGCTTTTTCGCCAGCGTGTTTTTTGGGAGCGCCCTGTCATTTCTGGCAATGTTGTTCGCCGCCGCCGCCGTGGTAGGCGCGGTTATTTTGGTCGCTTCCGTTTCCGAGCCTAGTGAACTGATCAGTTCGGCCACTTTTCGTTTCGCACGTGCCGTTTCATACATAATCATGAACGTGTACGCGATTAAGATGGCTGCTGTGTTCATGATTTCGACGTCAACCGTTGTGATACCGAACTGGTATTGCTCCGCGATGGATTGCCTTTCTCGGATTGTTACTTGCGGTGATACTTCTGATCGGGAGCTTTTTCATTAGCTGGAGTGTTGCGGTATTTCCGTCTTGGGTTTTTTTAATCAGCATTTACATCTTGGTCGACAATCTACGTGGAAACCCGCTGCCCGATGGCGGCTGACCCGTCTCCGCAAAATTAGGGATACGGAGTGTTACATGCGAGGAGAATAGGTGTCCGCGCAGGCTTTGGGGCTAGAACCGATGTCTTGCCTGGGCGATCAACTTCTTCCGTTCGCTCCAGCAGGAAAACTGACAAGGGCCTCGCAACTTAGGGCCCTGGTTTAGTAGGGGGGACGAAGTCATATTGAGGCCGAGCGATCTGGCCGTTTTGATGCACCGACAAGCAGACATTCCCAGCGCCACTCGGCATGAGCTGGTCGAAAAAGCGCCAAACTATTCCGTCGTCCGCGCCTCACTCTCACATGGTCGATGGGCACCTCCGCAACGTGCAGTTACAGGGAGACAGCACGTCTGCCACAGCACGTCTGCCTAGGATGTGTTCTAATAAGTCGAGATTACGGTGACTAACCACTCGGCTGCTCGATCCTTCCGGTGCGCTGAAAATACGACATGAACATCTGGCAAATTAGCGCCCACCCAGCGCCGAAGCACCATCCCGCCAGCACATCGCTTGGATAATGAACTCCGAGATATATGCGGCTGACACCGACCAACAGCGCCAGGATCACAGCGGTCATTATGAGATGAATGCGAACTGAACGGGAAGCTTGCGTCGAGCCAGCATCAAGCCGAGCGTCAGATAGCAGACAGCCGCACTTGCTGCGTGTCCGCTCGGAAAGCTCAGTGTAGAAACCTGAGTGAGTCGAGGACGATTTGGGCCGTGCTCGCGCAAAGGCAAGCTTGAGGAGGGTATTGAGAGTAGCGCCGCTGATGATGGTCGTCAGGACGAACAAACCGGCGTGACGTTTGCCTGTGGTCAACGAACAAACGTGGTTACGATGGTGACCAGCAGTGCAAGTACCGCGGTACTGCCCAGTGCGGTGATGTCTCGCACAACGTCAAGCAACCATGGCGGCCCGATTGGCCGCGACAAGTCGGACGCATGGCGAAAGGCGACCATCAACCAGCGGTCGAACGCGATGGGCTCTCCTTCGGTCACTTCCAGTGCGATCAACGCAAAACCGAACAGAAGAACGGCGACGAATAAGGTCGAGGTCCAAGACCACAGATGCCCGGCAGCATTCTGCGATTTAGCCGTTCTCATCTTTTCGCCTCCGGGACGGCCAAAGAGACAATGTAACTTTGGCGGCAAGGCCGCGATGAAATCCGGATTTGATCACCCGCCAGTTTCACCTCGATTTCCTGCCTAGTACCTACAATACTTGCGGCGCGATCATCGGCGATCGCCGCGCGCGAGGCCGACGCTGAAATCGGGCTTCAGGACGCTCTGCGCCGGGCTCGTTCGAAGAAAGCCTCTTTTGCAGCACGCAAAGTTTGATTTGGATCAAGTTCGGCGTTCGCATCGGCATCAGGCTGTGTTTCGGCATCGGCCCACATCTTGCCCGTGGGGTCAAAAAATCATTGCGCCGGAAGCATGGAGAGTAGATCAACCCCAGCAAAGCTACCGTGCGGGACGTCATCGGCGGCCGATTGTTGTCCGGACAATATTACGTTGGAACAGGAGATCAAACGAAGCCGTCATGCGGTGCTCGTGGTGAACACGCGCTCGCGATATGGTGCGCACGCCTATTCGAAGCCAAGAGGCTGCTCGAGAGGCCGGAATCGTCCTCGATGCGTCCTATCCCGTTCAGAACGCGGAGAGGCTGCACGAGATAGTACGGGAGGAAATTGCCAAAGGACGCAAGTTCATCATCCTTGGCGGTGGGGACGGCACCATCAGTTCGGTAGTCGATCATTTTGCCTACACCAGCGTCGTATTTGGGGTGTTGCCGCTCGGCACGGCCAACAGTTTTGCGCGCACGCTCGGGATCCCGCTTGACCTGACGGGCGCCATCGATGTGCTGGTCAACGGGAAGGTCGCCAACATCGATCTCGGCAAGATCAATGACGATTACTTTGCCAACGGATCGGCAATCGGAATGCCCGCCATTATCGGTCGGGCGACGCCGCACAGCCTGAAGAAATGGCTCGGCCGCGGTGCCTATGGCCTGGTCGCGGCGACAAGTTCATACGCTTTGCGCCCTTCCGCTGCATCGTCACGGTCAATGGTCAGCAGACTTCGTTCCAGGCATTCGACGTTCTGATTGCGAGCGGCGGCTATCAGGGTGGTGTCCTGGTTGCCCGCGAAGCGAACCCCTACGATGGCAAGATCGTCATCCGCATTCTCAAGGGGCCGTCCAAGTGGGCATTGGCAAAAAAGTGGGCACGGATTGCGTTTGGCGTGCCCTTCGGCCCCTCCGACCTTGAGGTCATAAGGGTCCCGGAGCTGACAATCGACACCGTCCCGCAGCAATACGTTGCCGTCGATGGCGAGGTCATCACGCAGACGCCGATCCGGGTTTCGGTGGCGCGTGAAGCATTGCATTTGATGACGCCTGAGGCCTCCCTTTCCCGATCACGAGCAGCGATTTGAACCGCGACAGCGCGGTGATGATGTCTTCCACCATGCGTCGGCAAAATACTCCTTCTCCGGATCGCCGCTCATGCTCTGAAAAGGCAGAACTAACGATGAAGGAGAAGTATCGATGAGCGTCGGACTGATCGCCCTTCTGGACGATATCGCGGCGATCGCAAAGGTGGCGGCAGCTTCCCTCGACGATGTCGCCAGCCAGGCCGCGAAGGCAGGGGTAAAGGCGGCGGGCGTCGTCATCGACGATGCCGCGGTTACGCCGGGTTACGTGATCGGATTTGCTGCCAAGCGCGAACTGCCGATCGTGGGCAGGATCGCGGCGGGATCACTTCGCAACAAACTCCTGATCCTGTTGCCCGTTGCCCTGGCCCTTAGCTACTTCCTTCCCTGGACGATCACGCCGCTTCTCATGATTGGCGGCGCCTATCTCTGCTACGAAGGCGTAGAAAAAGTGCTCGAAGCCGTCATGCCGCATCGTGCACATCAGCATGAAGCGCAGCTCGGCACGGTCGCGTTGAATGCGAAGACGGTGGAGGACGAGAAGGTCGCAAGCGCCATCAAGACCGACTTCATCCTCTCGGCAGAGATCATGGCGATCACGCTGGCGGCGCTTCCCGCGGGAAACTTCGTGACGCAGGCCCTTGTGCTGGCGCTCGTCGGGATCGGGATCACCGTCGCCGTGTATGGCGTCGTAGCGCTGATCGTGAAAGCCGACGATTTCGGTGTGGCCCTTGCCAACAACGACCGCGCCTCGGTCCTTGCCGGCATGGGCCGGGCGCTCGGACGCGCCCTTGTTCGCGGGGTGCCCGTGTTCCTGACAATTCTCAGCGCCGTCGGCACAGCCGCCATGATCTGGGTTGGCGGCGGCATCGTCCTGCATGGCCTGGAAGTATACGGCCCGCCTTCAATCGGCTCGACGGTCCACGCTGCCGCCGAAACCGCGGCTCACGCACTGCCATCGGCCGCCGGGGCGCTCGAATGGATCGTCGAGGCGGCCATCTCAGGTGTCCTTGGATTGTTATTGGCGTGGCCACAATACCGA